>NZ_JBLXFE010000011.1:0-120925 GCF_048262375.1 Roseovarius sp. | reverse complement strand
CGTCGCGGGCGGCAAGGGCGACGCCGAGTCCAAGATCGAAGCCATGAAATCCGCCGGCATCACCGTCGCTGAGAGCCCCGCTGGCCTCGGCGAGGCCGTGCTCAAGGCGATTGGCTGACACGTGCAATCCAAGTAACAATGAGAGCGAATGCACAATGTGAAGGGAATTCACCATGCCGCTACCGCTCTCATTGTTCCATCTTGCCGCAATATTCTTTCTGGGCCTCGCCAATATGGCGCAGGCCCAGTCTCCCGGCCCTTTAAACGGTCAGATTTTTGGTGCGGGCAACCGCGCCTTGGTGGTTGTCGTTCATGGCGATGTCAGCAAGGGCGGGCCAGCCACCTATCATTACGACCTCGCCAAGCAGATCGCCGAGCAGAGCAAGGACGTGAGCGTATTTGCCCTCGTGAGGCCCGGATATACTGGAAAAAAAGGTCAGAATTCCCCCGGATCGAACACCGGACGCAGAGATCATTACACCAAGGAAAACAATGCTCTGGTCGCAAAAACAATCCAGAATTTAGCCAAGAGCATTGGCGCATCAAAGGTGATTGGTATCGGCCATTCGGGCGGGGCTGCGCAACTGGGGGCTATCGCCGGGATATATCCGGGTCTCTTGGACAGCGTGATCCTCGTGTCTTGCCCTTGCAACATCCCGGAATGGCGGGCCAAGCGTGGGAAATCTGCGTGGACCAACAGCCTGTCACCCCATGACCATATCGCGGCAATGGCCCGTGGCACGCGCATTTTTGCTGTCGTCGGCGACAAGGACACAAACACCTATCCCGAATTGTCTGAGGCGTTTGTCCTCGCAGCAAAGGCGCGCGGTTTGCCCGCCGCCTATGTGCCGGTCAAAGGGGCCAGCCACGGTTTTGATCAACTGCAGCGCACCGTGGAACAATTGGCATTGAAGGAAATTGCCAAGTGATCCGACCTACCGCATGATGCAGATAGGATAGCTTACAGCCCGACCATGCCGTCGCCCCCACCCGATTAACGGTACGGCTGGCGTTGACTCAACTTGGTTCTTGGTATACCAGAAACCAAACACCCCAGAGGAGGCACCTCTCATGTTTCTCGCTGAATATCAATCCAAGGAACTGCTCGCCCAGTACCGGATCAACATTCCCGATGGTCGCCCGGCCCGCAGCGCGGATGAGGCACATCGCCTCTGCAAGGAGATTGACGCCCGCAAATATGTGGTCAAGGCGCAGATCGGCGCGGGCGGGCGTGGCCTTGCCGGAGGCATCCGCTTTGCCGCCACCCCCTCTGCCGTGGCCGACGAGGCCCGCCGCCTGCTCGGCTCAACATTGATCACCGATCAAACCGGACCTGCGGGCGAAACCGTGAGCCTCGTGCATGTCGAGGCCGCGATCGACATCGCTCAAAGCTGCTTTATCGCGATCGCCTTTGATCCCGAATCCGGCCAACCGATGCTGCTGGCCTCCAGCGCAGGCGGCGTGGAGTTTGAACAGCGCACACGCATGGACGAGGAAACCGCCCAAAGCTGTGCGCTGCCCCCGGATAGCCCCGATGCGCGCGCCAAGCTTGCAACATTTCTCACCGGCGTCGGCATCGCAGACTCGCAAGACGCAGCGATCGACGCGATATTTGCCGCGCGCCTCGCCTTTACCGAAAACGACATGACGCTGATCGAGATCAACCCCTTCGCCCGCAGCGCCGATGGCCGCTGGATGGCCATTGATGCCAAGGTGGCGATTGATCCCAACGCAGGGTTTCGCCGCCCCGAGTTTGCGTCGATGGTGGCGGATCGCCCCGCCCCCGCCGATGAGTTGGCAGCCCAGAAACACAACATCAACCTCGTTCGGCTTGAGGGGAATATCGGCGTGGTGGCCAATGGTGCGGGGCTTGGCCTTGCCACCAATGACATGATCATGGACGCCGGTGGCCAGCCCGCCAATTTCATGGACATCCGCACCACTGCCAGCAGCATGGATGTTGCACGCGGGGTCGAGATCCTCTTGGGGGACGACCGTGTATCCGCGATCCTGCTCACGATCCACGGCGGCGGCATGACCTCTGCCGACACAGTGGCCGAGGGAATAAATTTCGCCTATGCTAAGGCCACGCGCAAATTGCCGATCGTTGCCTATATCTCGGGCAAGCATGCCGATTGGGGCCACCGCATCCTGCGCGAACGCAAGGTTCCGGTCGAGAGCTGCAACACGCTGTCGGCCGCTGTCGGGCGGGTGGTAGAGCTGACAGGCCAGAGGAGGGCACGCTGATGGCGATCTTTGTCAATTCCGATACACGGCTCATCGTGCAGGGCATGACCGGGCGATCCGGCACGTTCTATACCGATGAGGCCATGCGCTATGGCACGACATGCGTTGGCGGTGTGCGCCCTGGCAAGGGCGGCAACCGGCATCTGGGCCTACCGCTCTTTAACACCGTGCGCGAAGCGGTGGAGGCCACACAGGCCAATGCCAGCCTCGTGATCGTGCCCGCCCCACAGGCGGGCGCGGCAATGATCGAGGCGATCGAGGCCGGCATCGGCACCGTCGTCTGCGTGACCGAACGCGTGCCACAACATGACATGAGCCGCGTCAAACAGGCGCTCCAAGGCACGGATACGGTGCTGATCGGCCCCAACTCCCAAGGCATCCTGACTCCGGGACAATGCAAGATCGGCGTCATGCCCACCGGCAACGCCAAGCCGGGTCATATCGGCATCGCCTCGCGTTCGGCGTCACTCACCTCGGAAATTCTGGCGCAATGCAGCACGGCGGGGCTCGGGCAATCGACCACCGTCGGCATTGGCGGCGATACGCTGCATGGCGTGGGCTTTGTCGACTGCCTCAAACGTTTCCGCGATGATCCTGAAACCGAGGCGGTGGTACTGATCGGCGAGATCGGCGGACGCGCCGAGGAAGAGGCCGCTGCCTATCTGGAATCGGTCGATTATGGCAAACCCGTCGTGGCCCTTGTGGTCGGACGGCACGCACCGCGCGGCCGCCGGATGGGCCATGCCGGCACGCTCTCGGTTCTGGGTGGCGGCACGGCTGCGGACAAAATCGCCCGCCTGCGCGCCGCAGGGGTCGAGATTGCAGCCCACGCCGATGACGTGGTCGCCGCCGTGGCGCGCGCTATGGCCAAGGCCCCCAAAGCGGCGGTGGCCCGATGAGCGCTCTCCCCGGCACCATGCGCGTGATTGAAATGTCCGCTCCCGGCGGTCCCGAGGTGCTGATCCCCGGCACCCGCCCCCTACCCAACTGTCGCGCAGGTGAGGTTTTGATCCGCGTGACCGCCGCAGGCATAAACGGCCCCGATCTGGTGCAACGGCGCGGGCACTACCCCCCGCCCAAAGGCGCATCCGACCTGCTCGGGCTCGAGGTCTCGGGCGAGGTGGTGGCCTGCGGTGAAAATGTCACCCAATGGCACCCCGGCGACCGCATCTGCGCGTTGACCAATGGCGGCGGTTATGCGGAATTCGTGGCGGTTGATGCCACCCACTGCCTGCCCATCCCGCAAGGTGTGGACGAGGTCGAGGCCGCAGGCCTGCCCGAAACCTTCTTTACCGTCTGGAGCAATGTGTTTCTGGGCCATACCCTGCCCAAGAATGGGGTTTTCCTTGTGCATGGTGGTGCGGGGGGCATCGGGTCAACGGCGATCCAGTTGGGCAAGGCCATGGGGCTTACCGTGCTGACCACCGTGGGCGATGCACAGGCGGCTGAATTTGTGACCTCTCTGGGGGCCGATCGCGCCATCAATTTCCGTGACGAAGATTTTGTCGCACTCTCCCGCGAAGCAGGCGGGGCCGACATCATTCTGGACATCATCGGCGGCGCGTATGTGGCGCGCAACATCAAGGCGGCACGCCACGATGCACGGATCATCCAACTGGCCTTCAACATGGGGTCAAAGGTCGAGATTGATCTGATGCCGGTGATGCTCAAACGCCTGAGCTATACCGGATCAACCTTGCGTTCCCGCCCCGAGGAATTCAAAAGCCAGGTGGCCAAGGAACTGCGCGAAACGGTCTGGCCGCTGTTTGCCGCCGGAAAATTGCGCACTGTCACGCACCGGGTTCTGCCCATGGACGAGGCGGCAGAGGCGCATCGTCTGATGGAAGCAGCGGTACATCACGGCAAAATCCTGCTGCGCCCCTGAGGGCCAGACGTGAGACAGCCAGCCAAGGGACACAGCTTGGGCTTGAGGAAGCTTTGAGCCCGAGCAATAAACCGCGCGGTCGCTGGGCCGAGAACGCGCAAAGCGGCATTCGTAAATGCCGCTTGCTGCCGGAAAAGCTCCTATAACCTCAAAAGCGTGCGCGCCACCTCACAATCGCCAGGCCGCGGCACGGCCCGGCAATCTCGCGGCGCGCTCTTGGCCGTGCGGGGGGGGGATTAAGGCCGATGTCAGCAACAGGCCAAAACCACCCCTGCCCCTCAGCCCAGCGCCACCGCCCGCAGTTCGTCGTCCACATGCGGCAGATATTGCGCAAAGTTCTCTGCGAACATCGCCACCAGTTTTGCCGCCTGCGCATCATAAGCCGCCGGATCATGCCATGTCCGGCGCGGATCAAGCAGCACATCGGCCACACCCGGCACCGAAACCGGCACCTCAAAGCCAAAGTTCGGATCCTTGCGGAATTCAACCCCGTTCAGTGACCCGTCCAACGCGGCAGTCAACAGCGAGCGCGTCGCCTTGATCGGCATACGCGAGCCAGTGCCATAGGCCCCACCCGTCCAGCCCGAGTTGACCAGCCAGCAGGATGCACCATGGCTCTCGATCTTAGCGCGCAGCAGGTTGCCATAGACCTCGGGGCGGCGCGGCATGAAGGGCGCGCCAAAGCAGGTCGAGAACACCGGCTGCGGCTCGGTCAGACCCCGCTCCGTCCCGGCCATCTTGGCGGTGAAACCGGACAGGAAGTGATACATCGCCTGTGCGGGCGTCAGCCGCGCAATGGGGGGCAGCACGCCAAAGGCATCGCAGGTCAGCATCACCACGTTGCGCGGATGCCCTGCCATCCCCGTAGCGGACGCATTGGGAATATAATCCAGCGGATAAGCGCAACGCATGTTCTCGGTCAGGCTCGAATCTTCATAGTCCAGCTCGCGCGTGTCAGCGTCATAGACCATGTTCTCGATCACCGTGCCGAACATCGAGCAGGTGGCGAAAATCTCTGGCTCTGCCTCAGGGCTCAGGTGGATCGTCTTGGCATAGCAGCCACCCTCGAAATTGAACGTGCCCTTGTCGGACCAGCCATGCTCGTCATCGCCCAGCAGCGTGCGGTTGGGATCGGCCGAGAGCGTGGTCTTGCCGGTGCCCGACAGGCCAAAGAACACGGCCGCATCCTCAGGGTCGTCCTTGGCATGGTTGGCCGAGCAATGCATCGGCATCACGCCCTTTTCGGGCAGCAGGTAATTCATCAGGCCAAAGATGGATTTCTTGTTCTCGCCCGCATATTCGGTGTTACCGATCAGGATCAGCTTGGCGTCGATATTGACCGCGATCACCGTCTCTGAGCGACAGCCATGCCGCGCCGGGTCAGCCTTGAACCCGGTGCAGTTGATCACGGTGTAATCCGCCACGAAATGATCCAGCGCATCGCGCTCCGGACGGCGCAGCATGTGGCGGATGAACAGGTTGTGCCACGCCAGTTCGTTGACCAGCCGCACATTGATGCTGTGCTCGGGGTCCGCCCCCGCGACCAGATCCTGCACAAAGACTTCGCGTCCCGCCAGATAGGCCAACATATCCTTGTGCAACTGATCGAAATGCTCTGGCGTCATCGGCAGGTTGTTGTCCCACCAGATGGTGTTTTCCGTGGTCGGCGTGCGCACGGTGAACTTGTCCTTGGGTGAGCGGCCGGTGAATTCGCCGGTGCTGACCAAGAGCGTGCCACCCTGACCCAATTCACCCTCGCCGCGCTGTACCGAGGCCGCGACCAAGGCAGGCTCCATCAGGTTGTAATGCACCTGACCCAGCCCCGAAATCCCCTGATCTTCCAGCCGAAACCGCGGATTGACCCGTCCTGCCGTCATGTCTCTCTCCCTTTTGGGCGTGGGTGCCCTACCCTGTCCGAACCCCGCCACAGCGGCGCATTGGTATCTGGTATTCCAGCCTAACATGGATTCGCAACCCGCAAACGCGGCGGTTTTTCCAAGTTAGCGCAATCACTTGGCATGTTTTGCCAATGCTGCAGGTGCAAACGGGATCATCCCCGCCTCAATTCGACTTTATCGAACATATACCGCAAAACAATTCGTTTTCAAAAACTCTTTATTCATGTCAGCCTGACGAGGCGCCAATCAGAGGTAAAGGACAGGACCATGCAGCACGATAGCCCTTCTTCGGGGGACAGAGCCCGCTTTGTTAACGCGATGCGCCAGGTCGCAGCCTCGGTGACGGTTGTGACAACCGACGGGCCAATGGGCCGGTTCGGGGCCACGGTCAGCGCCTTTTCCTCGGTTTCCGCTGATCCGCCCACGGTTCTTGTCTGCCTGCACGGCCAGAGCCGCATCGCAAAGGCCGTCGCCGCAAATGGCCGGTTCTGCGTCAACGTTCTGCCCGAAGGCAGCACAGACATCGCCGACCGCTTTGCCGGACGGCATGACGGCTGGATCACGGATCGCTTCTCTGGCATTGATTGCTACGGCACGCCCGGCACTGCCCCCCTGATCGAAGGGGCCACGGGATTTGCCTGCGATCTGACGCAGAGCGTACCCTCTGGCAGCCATCTCATTGTGATCGGCCAAGTCAGCAGCGTGTTTGACGCAGGTGCCGCCCCTCTGGCGTGGCGCGACGGCGGCTATCACCGGGTCGTGCCCAAGGACATCCCCCAATGTGCGGCTGAATGAAGGGCAAACCATGACCACAGACTATCAAATGCTGATCGACGGCGCATGGGTCGATGCCTCGGATGGCGGACGGTTCGAAACATTCAATCCCGCCACAGGCACGGTCTGGGCCACGGCCCCAGAGGCCACCGAGGCGGATGTGACCCGCGCCATCGAGGCCGCGCATCGCGCCTGTTACGACGGTCCTTGGGCGCGCATGACCCCCACTGCGCGCGGTCAGTGCCTGCGCCGTCTGGGTGATCTTCTGGCCGACCACTCGGAACGCTTGGGCGAGGTAGAGACCCGCGATTCCGGCAAGATGTTCAAGGAAACCCGCTGGCAGGCCAAGTATATCGCCGAATTCCTGCATTTCTACGGCGGGGCCGCCGACAAGATCACCGGCGAAACCCTGCCCATCGACAAGCCCGACATGTTCGTCTTTACCAACCGCGAACCCTTGGGTGTGGTGGCGGCCATCGTGCCGTGGAATTCCCAGCTTTTCCTGACGGCGGTCAAACTCGGCCCGGCGCTGGCGGCGGGCAATACGCTCGTGCTCAAGACCTCGGAACACGCCCCCGCCGTGATCCTCGAATTCGGGCGGCTCATCGCGCAGGCGGGCATCCCCGACGGCGTGGTCAATATCGTCACCGGCCACGGCGACCCCTGCGGACGGGTGCTGACCTCGCATCCGCTCATCGCCCGGATCAGCTTTACCGGCGGCCCCAACGCCGCGCGCCATGTGCTGATGAATTCCACCCAGAACTTCGCGCAGGTCAGCCTTGAGTTGGGCGGAAAATCCCCTTTCATTGTCTTTGCCGACGCCGATATCGAGAGCGCCGTAAACGGCGCCATCGCGGGTATCTTTGGGGCTTCGGGCCAAAGCTGCGTCGCAGGTTCGCGCCTCATCGTGCATGCGGACATTGCCGATGACTTCCTCGCCCGCCTCAGCGCCATCACCAGCGCCATCCGCATTGGCGACCCGATGGACGAGGACACGCAAATGGGCCCGCTCTGCACCCGCGCGCAACTGGATCATATCGAGCGCGAGGTCGCCCATGCTCAATCCCAGGGCGCACGGCTGATCTGTGGCGGCAAACGGGCGGCGGCAGGCGAGATGTTCTTTGAACCGACGATTCTCGACTGTCCCTCACCCGATCTGCGCATCCTCGACACCGAGCTTTTCGGCCCGGTCCTGTCGGTCCTGCGGTTCAAGACCGAGGCCGAGGCCCTGACCCTCGCAAATGGGTCAGAGCATGGTCTTGCCGCCGGCATCTTTACCCGCGACAGCGCCCGCGCGCTGCGGATGTCGCGCGCCGTGCGCGCAGGCATCGTCTGGGTCAACACCTACCGCGCCATCAGCCCTATTGCGGAATTCGGCGGCACGAAATCCAGCGGCTATGGCCGCGAGAGCGGCTTTCAGGCGCTCTATGACTACACCCGGCCCAAGACCGTTTGGATGAACATGTCCGACGCTCCCATGGCCAACCCCTTTCAGATGCGCTGATCATAGGAGACAGACATGAAATTCCACCTCGCAATCAACCTTGAGCGGCTCGATCCCACCGCAGATATGAAGGCGCTGCGCGATCACACCCTCGAAATGGTGCAGATGGCCGAAGCGGCAGGCTTTGAAATCGCATGGGCGGCAGAGCATCACGCGCTGGAAATGACCATCGCCCCCAACCCGTTTCAGATCCTGACATGGTGGGGCGAACACACCAGCCGCATCCGGCTGGGCGTGGGCGTGGTCAACGCCGCCTATTGGCATCCCATCCGTCTGGCCGGTGAGGCGGCGATGCTCGATCTTCTGAGCGACGGACGCCTCGAATTCGGCATCGGCTCGGGCGCCTATCAGCGCGAATTTGACCGCATGATGCCCGGACTCGCGCAGCCCGACAGCTGGCGCTACATGCAGGAATCGTTGCCCGTGGTGCAACGCCTCTGGGAAGGCGACTATGCCCATGACGGCGAATACTGGCAGTTTCCCACCGCCACCTCCTGCCCCAAGCCGGTGCAGACGGAGGTGCCGATCTGGGTCGCCGCCCGCGCGCCCATCACCTTTGACTACGCTGTGGAACATGGTTGCGACATCATGAGCTGGCCGCTCACCATGCCCTTCTCCGAGGCCGAGTCTTACCGCGCCCGGCTCGACGCGGCGATTGCCAAAAACGGCGGGCGTTATGACGGACGCTGGGCGCTGATGCGGCACACGGCTGTCTATGAAACCGAGGAGGACCGGCAGGCGGCCTTGGCCGCACTCCGCCGCGTGCTGGGGCAATTCGGCAATCTGATGATGAAACGCGGCGAGGTGGTCAACGGCTTCCCCGATCCCGTCCCGCTGGCAGAACTGGAGGGCAACGCCCGCACCGACCCCGCCATGCTCGAGGAAAATCTCGCCTTCGGCAGCCCCGAAACCGTGGCCGAAAAGGTGCGCCAATACGAGGCTTTGGGCGTCGATGCCTTCATCTATTACGCCTCGATGGGCCTTGATATGGAGCGCCAGAAACGCTCGCTGCAACTCTTCATCGACAAGGTAATGCCGCAGTTCGCCGGGCAAAGCATCGCCGCAGCGGAATAACCCAACCGGGCCGGTCTGTCATGCATGTGAGGGAAAATGGCGCGGTTGACGGGGCTCGAACCCGCGACCCCCGGCGTGACAGGCCGGTACTCTAACCAACTGAGCTACAACCGCCCGCAGCAACACCGGGGGTCACCCCCCGACGTGTGGCGCTTCTATGCCGGGGCCACGCGCCCGTCAAGCGCCCGGTTGCGGAAAATTTCAACTTTCAGTCACCGCATCGCACCACAGGCAAATCGTGATCCGCGGCCCGCCCGAAAGGTTTGATTTTCCGCGTCAGCCTTGCCACACTCCGCCCAAGCCTCGGGGAGAGATGTCAATGCGGCCCATCCTGCTGTCGATCCTGTGCCTTATGTTCGCGGCGCCCGTCGGCGCGGCACCGTCCGGCACCTTTCGGCATGCCCATAACGTGGGCTTTGGCGCACATTCGAGTCTCGATCCCGCCTCCAAGGGACGGGTCCTGCAAATCATCGAGAAAATCCAGAGCCGCCTCGTGCGCCCCGGTCGCGGCGGCAAACCTGCCCCCGATCTTGCCACCTCCTGGACGCCCAATGCCGATGGCACCGTCTGGACCTTTCAAATCCGCGACGGCGTGCGCTTTCACGACGGCCGCGTGCTTGATGCGGAGGACGTGGTCTATTCCATTGCCCGCGTGATCGATCCCGATTACGGCAGCCCCGCCCGCGCCGCCGTCAAGATGATCACCAGCATCACCGCCACCGGGCCGCTCAGCGTTGAAATGCGCCTCGATTCGCCATTTGCCGATCTGCCGCTGCAATTGATGGACCCCCGCCTGCGCATCATCCCCGAAGGCTCGGGTGAGACCATAGATCAGACCGGCATCGGCACCGGACCGTTCCGGGTCGAGAAATTTGACCCCGATGGCATCACCGTGCTGACCGCCAATGAGGAGTATTGGGAAGGCCCCCCCGCCCTCGCCCGGATCGAGGTGATCGGTGTGCCCGACGCGCAGGCGCGGCTTCAGGCCTTTCTTAGCGGGCAGTTGGACATGGAACGCGGCATCGTACCGATGCTGCGCCGGGCGCTGGATAAATCGTTGCGTTATCAACTGCTGGAGATTCCAACCGGCAACTGGATGGGGCTGGCGTTTCGCACAGATGTGCCACCGTTCGATGACCCGCGGGTCCGGCAGGCGCTGCGCCTCGCGGTGGACCGTGACGAGATGCTGCAACTGGCACTGGATGGCGGCGGGGTGATTTCCTGTGACACGCCCGTGGCCCCCAATGACCAATACCGCGCCGAGATGGACTGCCCCCCCGATCCAGAGCGGGCCCGCGCCCTGCTGACCGAGGCGGGCTACCCTGACGGGATTGATGTCGATGTGCATGTCTCGGTGCTTGATCCCAGTTGGCCGGTGATCGGTGTCACATTTCAGGAACAGGCAGCGCGGGCAGGCATCCGCGTCAACCTGATCAACGCCGCCGCCGATGGCTATTGGTCAAATATCTGGATGAAAAAGGACGCCTTCAGCACCAGTTGGGGTGAACGCCCCGCCGATCAGGCGCTGAATGAGGCGTTTCATTCCACCGCCAAATGGAACGAGACCCATTACACCAGCCCAGACTTCGACCGGCTGATCGAAACCGCCCGCGCCGAACTGGATTTCAAACGCCGCCGCGCGCTCTATGTCGAAGCGCAGGAATATCTGGCGATGAACTCGGGCACACTGATTCCCTTTCACGTCACACAATTGGTGGTGCTCTCGAATCGCGTGACGCATTTCGACCCCGTGCCCAACGACGCGCTGCGCTGGCATCTGGTGACGGTGGTGGATTGAGGGGGTAGAGAGAAAAACAAGTCGCGGGAGCATAGCCGCGCCGGGCCCGACCGCCGGGTGGGCGTCGCAACACAAGTAATGGGCACTTTATGCCTGCCAAGTCTTTCGCGTTTTCAATCGCAGGAAACCTTGCAAAAGCGCCCGCCTGAGGGGGCCGTCGGGCGCTGCGCGGCGGCACCTGCGGTGCCTTGATTCCGCGCTATGGTGATTGGGGCGAATGTCCGTTCAAAGCCCCCCTCAATACGTCCCCGCCACATATTTCGCGATGGCCCCGCCGCGCGAGTTCACGTCGAGCTTCTGATAGATCGCCTTGAGGTAATATTTGACCGTATTCTCCGACAGCCCCAGCCGCGCCGAAATCTGGAAATTCGTCAGCCCATCGACCAAAAGCCCCAGAATTTCATGCTCGCGCCGGGTCAGGCTGTCGCCTTGCTCGCCCATCAACCGTTTGAGGATTTCCACCGGCAGGATGCTATGCCCCTCGACCAGATGACCCAGCACGCGCGGCAGACTGGTCAGAACCTGTCCCATCATGCAGACCGAATGCGCCCCCGCTTTGACGGCCGTGCGGATAAACGCAAACTCTGCCTCTTCGGCGACCACCACCACCATCACGCGCGGATGATCGCGCCGCAGCATATCAAGCACCCGACCCAGATCGGCATCCGCCAAACGCACTCCCAACACGAGGATCACCCGACCCGACCGCTCGCCCAGCGCCTTGCGCAGGCTCGCCAGATCGGTGGCAAAGGGACCAAGTCGCACGGCCTCGATCTGCGCCACCAGCGATCCCAGCCCCTGACAGACAATCGCCTGCCGGTCGGCAACGATCACCTCGGGCAGGTCCAATCCTGCGTCCTCAACGGTCGCGTTAATCATATCTCGCACAGTCTCCTCCTCCTGCCCCCTTATACAAGACCAAGGAACGTCCTGAAATCAAACGATTTTTCAGAATGCAACGGCATACCGCCGCGCCCCCACCGGGTAGCCCCCGCCTACCCGCCAGGGCTATGCGCGCCCCGCATGGCCGCGCTTTTCCATGCGCGCGGGCATTACGCCACGTCCCCGCCGGCCGCATAAAGAAGGCCAGCCTGAAGGAGGACAGACATGAACGGCCATTCCCATCTTTTCATTCCCGGACCCACAAATGTGCCTGACGAGGTGCGTCGCGCCATGAACATTCCCATGGAGGATATGCGCGCCCCCGATTTCGGCGACTTCATCCTGCCGCTGCTCGCGGATCTGAAAAAGGTGTTCCGCCTGACGCATGGCCGCGTCTTTGTCTATCCGACCTCCGGCACCGGCGCGTGGGAGGCGGCGATTTCCAACACACTCAACACCGGCGATCGCGTGCTCATGTCACGTTTCGGCCAGTTTTCAACGCTTTGGGTCGATATGGCCGAACGGCTTGGTCTCGATGTGGACCTCTGCGAGGTCGAGTGGGGCAAAGGCGTGCCGGTCGAGGACTACGCCGCCAAACTCGCCGCCGATAAGGAGCACAAGATCAAGGCGGTCTTTGCCACCCATAATGAAACCGCAACCGGCGTCACCTCAAATATTGCCGCCATTCGCGCCGCCATGGATGCTGTGAACCATCCCGCCCTGCTCTTCGTCGATGGCGTCAGCTCCATCGGCTCGATCGAATTCGAGATGGAGGATTGGGGCGTCGATCTCGCCGTCGCAGGCTCGCAAAAGGGCTTCATGCTCCCCGCCGGTCTGGGCCTGCTCGGGGTCAGCAACAAGGCGCTTGACGCCCATGAGCGCGCGCAAATGCCGCGCTGCTACTTCAGCTTTGCCGATATGATCAAACTGAACGACACCGGCTATTTCCCCTATACCCCCGCCACGCAGCTCCTGCGCGGCTTGCGCTGCTCGCTCGACATGCTGCTGGCCGCGGGAATGGAGAGCGTGTGGGACCGTCACCACCGCCTCGCCTCCGGCGTGCGCGCTGCCGTGGCCGAATGGCAGGGCTGCCGCCTCGTCGCACATGGCCCGGTATGGCAATCCGATACCGTCTCAGCGATCTATGCCCCCGACGGCGTTGATGCCCGCGACGTGATCGCAACCGCCTATCACAAATACCAGACCTCGCTCGGCTCGGGCCTCGCCAAGCTGGCCGGTCGCGCGTTCCGCATCGGGCATCTGGGCTCGCTCAACCCGGTGATGCTCTGCGGTGCCATTTCCGCCGCAGAAATGGCACTGCGCGATGCAGGCGCCGCGATTGAACCGGGCTGCGGCATTGCCGCCGCGCAGGAACATTTCCGCGCCTCCACCCCCACCCTGCAGGCGCGCACCGCGCCCGCCCGTGCCGCCTGATCGGGGAACACCATGAGCTACACACTTCACCCGCTGAAAAAACAACGCCTGCAACGCTCGGAACTCGCTGTTCCCGGCTCCAATCCCGCGATGATCGACAAGGCGGCAGACTCTGACGTTGATTACATCTTTTTCGACCTAGAGGATGCCGTCGCCCCCCCGGACAAGGTGCAGGCCCGCGCCAATATCATTCAGGCGCTCAATGACATCGACTGGAAGGCCAAGGGCAAGACCATCTCGATCCGCATCAACGGGCTGGATACCCATTACATGTATCGCGACGTGGTCGAGATCGTGGAACAGGCAGGCCAGCACCTTGATACCATCCTCGTCCCCAAGGTGGGCGTGCCTGCCGATCTCTACACCGTGGAAACCATGGTCAGCCAGATCGAGACGGCGATGGGCTTTACCCACCGCATCGGCCTTGAGGCCCTGATCGAAACCGCCCTCGGCATGGCCAATGTCGAGGCGATTGCCGCGGCCCCCGGACGGCTTGAGGCGCTGCATTTCGGCGTGGCGGATTACGCCGCCTCCAACCGCGCCCGTACCGTGGTCATCGGCGGGCTCAACCCCGATTACCCCGGCGACCAGTGGCACTTCGCCCTGTCGCGCATGACCGTCGCCTGCCGCGCCTACGGGCTGCGCGCGATCGACGGGCCGTTCGGCGATTTCTCTGATCCAGACGGCTATACGCTCAGCGCCAAACGCGCCGCCGCCTTGGGGATCGAAGGGAAATGGGCCATTCACCCCAGCCAGATCGCGCTCGCCAATGAGGTGTTTTCGCCTCCCGAGGCCGAAGTCACCCGCGCCCGCCGCATCATCGAGGAACTGCGCAAGGCCGAAGCACAGGGCAAAGGCGCCGCCAGCCTCGATGGCAAGATGATCGACGCCGCATCCGAGCGCATGGCCAATAACGTGATCAGCGTCGCCGACGCCATCGCCGCCAAAGGCTGAAGGCCAACCAGAAAAGCCCAACCAGAAAAGGGAGGACTACCAAATGGATATCCATGAATTCCAAGCCAAGGAACTCTTGAAACGCTTTGGCGTGCAAGTGCCGCGCGGCGGCATCGCCTATAGCCCCGAACAGGCGGTCTACCGCGCCTCGGAACTGTCGGGCGACCGCTGGGTGGTCAAGGCTCAGATCCACTCTGGCGCACGCGGCAAGGCAGGCGGAGTACGAATCTGCAAGAACGAGGCCGAGATTTCCGAGGCCGCGCAATGGATGCTGGGCCGCATGCTCGTCACCCATCAGACCGGGCCACAGGGCAAACTGGTGAGCCGCCTCTATGTCGAAGAAGCCACCAGCATCGCGCAGGAAATCTATCTGGCCTTCGTGATGGACCGCAAGGAAGAGCGCGTCGTCGTTGTGGCCTCCGGTCAAGGTGGGATGGAAATCGAAGAGATTTCCGCGCAGGAACCCGAATCGATCATCCGCTCTGTGGTTGATCCGGCGGTCGGCATGCAGGCGTTTCAGGCGCGCGAGATCGCCTTTTCCCTCGGGCTTGACGCCGCCCTCATCCCGCAGGCGGTCAAGACCATCATCGGCTGTTACCGCATGATGGAGGAAACCGACGCCAATATGGTGGAAATCAACCCGCTCGTCGTCACCACCTCGGGCGAGATCATGGCGCTGGACGCCAAGGTCAGCTTTGACGACAACGCACTTTTCCGTCGCCCCGAAATCTCGGAACTGCGCGACAAGAGCCAAGAAGACCCGCGCGAAACCTTCGCGGGCGACCGGGGCCTCAACTACATTGGTCTCGATGGTGAAATCGGCTGTATCGTCAACGGCGCGGGCCTTGCGATGGCGACGCTCGACATGATCAAGATGGCGGGCGGCGAGCCTGCCAACTTTCTCGACGTGGGCGGCGGGGCCAGCCCGGAACGGGTGTTGATGTCCTTCAATGCCGTGCTCAACGACCGCAACGTCGAGGCGATTCTCGTCAATATCTTTGCAGGCATCAACCGTTGCGACTGGATTGCCGAGGGCGTCATTCGCGCGGTGCGCGAATTGAACCTCACCCTGCCCCTCGTCGTGCGCCTGTCGGGCACCAATGTCGAAGAGGGCCGCAAACTGATCGCGGAAAGCGGCCTGCCTATCCTGACTGCCGAAACCTTGGCCGACGCCGCCGATCTGGTGGTGCGCGCCTGGTCTGATACGAAACCCGCTGCAAAAGGAGCCGCATGATGGCCATTCTCATCGACAAGTCGAGCCGCGTACTGGTGACCGGCCTTACCGGTCGCATCGGCAGCTTTCATACGCAGGACATGATCAACCACGGCACCAATGTCGTGGGCGGCGTGACCCCGGGCAAGGGCGGCACCAAGCATAACGGCCTGCCTGTCTTCAACACTGTCAAGGGGGCCGTGGCCGAGACCGGCGCCGATCTGGTGATCTGCTTTGTGCCGCCCCCTTTCGCCGCCGATTCGATCATGGAGGCGGCGGATGCTGGTATTCAGACATGCGTTTGCATCGCGGATGGCATCCCGGCGAGCGACATGATCAAGGTCAAGCGCTACATGCGCCGCTACAAGGCGGAAAAGCGCATGCGCCTGATTGGCCCCAACTGCGCCGGTATCATCACCCCCGGACAGGCCTTTGCCGGTCTCATGCCGCCGCATATCTACAAACCCGGCCGCGTGGGCATCATCGGGCGCTCGGGCACGCTTGGCTATGAGGCCGCATCCCAGATGAAAGAACGCGGCATCGGTGTCTCGACCTCGGTGGGCATCGGCGGCGATCCGATCAACGGCTCCTCCTTCCGCGACATTCTCGAACTGTTCGAGAATGACGAAGGAACCGACGCCGTGGTCATGGTCGGCGAAATCGGCGGCCCGCAAGAGGCCGAGGCCGCCGCCTATATCCGCGACCACATGACCAAGCCGGTCGCCGCCTATATCGCCGGTCTGTCGGCCCCCAAGGGGCGGCGCATGGGCCATGCCGGGGCGATCGTGTCTGCCTTTGGCGAATCGGCACAGGAAAAGGTCGAGATCCTCTCCGAGGCGGGCGTGACCATCGTGCCGACCCCCTCATCGTTTGGCGACGTGGTTGAGCGCATGGTCGCCTGAAACCCGTCCCTCCGGGGTCGCCTGTCCCTGCGGGCGGCCCCACCGGGCCTTGTGTACACAAATCGCGTACAGAATGGACACTCTGTACACACTTGCCCCGCCCTGCACCCCGCCCTAGGTTGCCCGAAACTCTAGCCATAGGTGCCTGATGCGCGCAGCCCTCCTGACCCGCTATAACACTCCCACCGAAATTACCGACGTCCCCGATCCCGAATGTCCACGCGACGGCGCGGTGATCGCCGTGCGGGCCTGTGGCGTGTGCCGCTCTGACCATCATGCATGGAAAGGGGCCGATCCCGATGTCATCCTGCCGCATGTCATGGGGCATGAGTTTGCAGGTGAAGTCATTGAAATCGGAGAAGAATGTAAAAGTTTCGCCGTTGGCGACCGGGTCACGGCACCGTTCATTCTGGGCTGTGGCATCTGTCCCGATTGCCGGGGCGGCGAACCCACGATCTGCAACCATCAACAGGTAATCGGCTTTACCGGCTGGGGTGCCTTTGCTGAGCGGTTGGCAATTTCACGCGCCGATTTCAACCTCGTGCGCCTGCCGGACGCGATGGATTACGCCGCCGCCGCTGGCATGGGATGCCGCGTCACCACCGCCTTTCGTGCGGTAGTTGACCGGGCAAAAACCAAACAAGATGAATGGCTTACCGTGCATGGCTGCGGTGGCGTGGGGCTCTCGGCGATCATGATCGGGGCTGCTATTGGTGCCCGCGTGCTCGCCGTGGACGTTAACCCCAAGGCGCTCCAGATCGCGCAATCGCTCGGCGCAAACGTGATCCTCAATGCCAGCCAAACATCAGATGTTGGGGCCGCAGTGCGCGATCTCACGGATGGCGGCTCTCATGTTTCGCTCGACGCGCTCGGGATCACGGAAACCTTCCACAACTCTCTGAAAAGCCTACGAAAAATGGGGAGACATGTGCAAATTGGCATGCCCCTTGGTCGCCATGCCACGCCCGAACTGCCACTGCTGGAACTGGTTTATTCACGGCAAATCACCCTCCACGGCACCCGAGGCATTGGCGCGGATCGCTTTGCCGCCCTCTTCGACATGATCAGTGCCGGGCGTCTTGACCCAGAGCGCCTGATCACCAAACGCATCGGATTATCGGGGCTGAATGAAGCGCTCCACGCGATGGATAGTTTTCAGGGGTATGGCGTCACCGTGGTGGATCAGTTAAGCGCCTGATTCGTCATAGTTTTGCCACAATCGCTCCCTAACCGCGCCCTCAAAATTACCGATACTTTAACAAGAACAATAGCTAAGCCACCAAGGCTTGCCACCCATGAACGGAGCAGTCCCATGCCACAGGCCATCCCCCCGTCAAGCGGGGCCAAATCAGCGCCTCCGCACCCAGTCCAAAACCCACAGCCCAAGGCCGGCACAGCGCCCGTCTATCAGGATTACGCCAGTATCTGAGCAATAAAAAAGGCCGTATCCCAAAGGGATACGGCCTTTTCTTTAGGTATCGCTTTAAGATTAACCGACCAACTCGAGACCCGAGAAGAAATAGGCGATTTCAACTGCAGCGGTCTCGGCTGCATCAGAACCGTGAACAGAGTTTTCACCAACCGACTCGGCAAATTCCGCGCGGACGGTGCCGGCGGCTGCATCGGTGGGATTGGTCGCGCCCATCACTTCGCGATTCTTGGCAACAGCACCTTCGCCTTCGAGAACCTGAACGACAACCGGGCCAGATGCCATAAATTCGCACAGCTCGCCGTAAAACGGGCGCTCTTTGTGCACTTCATAGAAGACTCCCGCCTGTTCCGGGGTCAACTGGATACGCTTCTGCGCGACGATGCGCAGACCGGCATCTTCGAACTTGGCATTGATCTTGCCGGTCAGGTTGCGCTTGGTTGCGTCGGGTTTAATGATGCTCAGCGTGCGTTCAACAGCCATTTCAGCCTCTTTTCCGTAGGTTTTACCGGCCCGGCCCCTTGCCCGACCGCGTTTGATCGCGGGTCCGATAGCATGCGCGCCGCCCCTTGAAAAGCCGCGATTGACGGCGGCGCGCGCATGCGGCATGCGGGGGCCATGTTACATATTGATGATATCACCTATTCGGTCGCCGGGCGCACCCTGATCGAGAACGCCTCTGCCAGCATCCCCGACGGCCACAAGGTTGGCATCGTGGGCCGCAACGGCACGGGCAAAACCACCCTCTTTCGGTTGATCCGGGGCGAGTTGGCACTGGAAGGCGGCAGCATCAACCTGCCACCGCGCGCACGGATCGGAGGCGTGGCACAAGAGGTGCCGGGAAACGAGGTGTCGTTGCTGCAAACCGTGTTGAGCTATGACACCGAACGCACTGAATTAATGGAAGAATCTGAGCGATCGACCGATGGCGCACGGATTGCTGAAATTCAGACAAGGCTCGCGGATATTGACGCTTGGTCCGCCGAGGCACGGGCAGCTTCCATTCTCAAAGGGCTGGGATTTAACGACGACGAACAGCTCATGCCCTGTTCTGCCTTTTCAGGTGGCTGGCGCATGCGCGTGGCCTTGGCGGGGGTGCTCTTTTCGCAACCCGATCTGCTGCTCTTGGACGAACCAACCAACTATCTCGACCTTGAGGGCGCGCTGTGGCTGGAAACCTATCTGGCGCGGTATCCGCATACCGTGTTGATCGTTAGCCATGATCGTGGGCTTTTGAACCGGGCTGTAGGTTCAATCCTACATCTTGAGGACAAAAAACTTACGCTTTATCAAGGGGGTTACGAGACATTCGCCGAAACCCGTGCCGCGCGTCTGGCAGCCGCGGCCTCTGAGGCCAAAAAGCAGGATGCGCGGCGCGCGCATCTCCAGAGCTTTGTGGACCGTTTCCGCGCCAAGGCAAGCAAGGCGGTGCAGGCGCAATCCCGCCTCAAGATGATCGCCAAGCTCAAGCCGATCACGACACCGCAAGAGGCAGCGCTGAAACGCTTTACCTTTCCCACGCCTGAAGAACTCTCGCCCCCCATCTTGCGGATCGAAAGCGGATCAGTTGGCTATGACGGCGTGCCAGTACTGCGGCGGCTCAACCTGCGGATTGATCAGGATGACCGGATCGCCCTATTGGGTCGAAACGGAGAAGGAAAATCTACTCTTTCCAAGCTTTTGGCGGGAAAACTTCAACCTCTTGAAGGGCAAATTCACAAAGCATCCAAGCTGCGCGTTGGCTATTTTGCGCAGCATCAGGTCGAAGAACTGCACCTTGATGAGACCCCAATCGACCATATTCGCCGCATGCGCCCAACCGAAACGCCCGCCAAGTTAAGAGCTCGTTTAGGGGGCTTTGGTATTGGAGCGGAACAGGCGGAAACGCTGGTGGGCAAACTGTCGGGGGGACAGAAGGCGCGGTTGTCTTTGATGCTGGCGACGTTGGATGCGCCGCATATGCTGATTCTGGACGAGCCGACAAACCACCTTGATATCGAGAGCCGCGAAGCGCTGGTAGAAGCGTTGACCGCCTATTCCGGGGCGATCATTCTGGTCAGTCACGACATGCATCTCCTCGGTCTGGTGGCGGATCGGTTGTGGCTGGTACGCGGCGGCGAAGTCGCCCCCTATGAGGGCGATCTGGAGAGTTATCGCGCCATGCTGCTGAGCGGCTCCGACACAGAGAAGCCCGCCGAAAAACCAAAAGAAATCAAAGTGAAACGGCCATCTCGAGATGCGATCCTCAAGCTGCGGCAGGATGTCAAACGCTGCGAGGAGCGCATTGCAAAGCTGCAGGATATGGAGCGCAAGGTGGCCGACAAACTGGGCGACCCGGCGATCTATGACGACATCCACGGGCTGACCCAATGGCAAAAGAAATATGCCGAGATCAAGGATGGTCTGGCACTTGCCGAAACGCTCTGGATGGAGTCGCTGGAGCGGCTAGAGACAGCGGAGCGCTGAGGTGCGCCGTACGGTTGTGCGGTTAAACCGTACGGCCGTACGATGCTTATCTCGATGACGCTGTGGGTCGCGGCAGGGCGCGCCACTGCATCCCTCCCATTGTGCCGACGACGAGGGCAACGATCCCCGCCGCGATCTGTCCGACGGGATTGGTGATCCAGAGACCCGAGCCGATAAGGCCAACAGTCATCGCCACCCAAGCGAAATCACCGAGACAGAAGAACAGCACCTCGGATCGTTGGGGGGTTCGGCCACGAGCCTGGCTGAGCCAGAGCAGAACGCCGTTGCCGAGCAGTCCCGCGCCAAGCGCCGCAACGAGCCAGACCGGGGGCGAGCCAAGAATGCCCGCCACACCCCCCGGCGCGACGACAAAGAGAAGGCCAAATCCAAGGCAGGAGGCGGCGTTCAGACGTAAGACGGTTGCAAGGTGCATGAGAGTCCTCCATTGTTGTCAACGTAATTGACAAGATACTGGAGCCATCCAAGATGTCAACAAAGTTGACAACCTCCATGTCGGACAGCCTGACGCTCGACCTCTACCATGCGGCGCGGGGCTTTGAGGAGCGGCTAACGCGGCATCTGGCGGCGGCACTCAGCGCACAGCACGGTATCGCGCTCAGTCCGGCGCAGCTTGGGTTCCTGGCCGCGCTGATCTGTGGCGAGAATACCGCCTCGGATGTGGCAAGGCGGATGGGGGTCAGCAGACAGGCGACACAGCGACAGGCGACGGCGCTGGCCAATCTGGGATATCTTGAAGTCATGCCCGATCCGGTGCGGCGCAACCAGAGCCGGATCACCTTTACCGATGACGGCACGCGGCTGATGGCGCTCTGCCGCGCCAAGCTGGCGGAGTGGGATACCGAACTGCTAGCAGAGGCCGATACCCTACGCCGGGCGGCTGAAATCATGGCGCTGTCCCTGCCGGAGTGAGATTGCGCTTGGCAAGGGTCACGCAACATGGTGCAAGGCGCACAAAACCGCGCTAGGCTGACCTGTATGGATACCGCATTTCTGATCACCGCCTTTGTCACGCTCTTTGTGATCATTGATCCTATCGGCATGACGCCGCTTTTCGTGGCACTGACCCAAGGCATGCGCACGGAGCGGCGGCGGGCGATTGCCATTCGTGCCTGCGTCACCTCGGCGCTGCTGCTCATTCTCTTTGCCGCGCTTGGCGAGGCGGTTCTGGGCTTTATCGGCATTTCCATGCCTGCGTTTCGCATCGCGGGCGGGCTGCTGTTGTTTTTGACCGCGCTCGACATGCTGTTTGAGCGGCGTGGTCAGCGCCGCAAGGGACAGGCCGATGCGGCGGAAGAGGAAGATGGCGACGATCCGTCGATCTTTCCCATCGCCATTCCACTGATTGCCGGGCCCGGGTCGATTGCCACGGTGATCCTCTTGGCCGGGCAGAACCCGGGGGCAGAAGGGCTGATCTGGGTGATTGGTGTCATGCTGTCGGTGATCGCACTGGTGTTTGTGATGTTCCTGACCTCAGGGCTGTTAGAGCGCGCGCTTGGCAATGTTGGGATCAATGTGGTGACACGGCTTTTGGGCATGTTGCTGGCGGCGCTTGCGGTGCAATTCGTCCTAGATGGCTTGCGCGGCTTTGGCCTTGCGGGCTGAGCGCCTATATCCGAGCCATGGAACAGATTAATTACTCACAATTGACCTATCTTGTCATTCTAGGGTCGGTGATCCTGCTGTGGTTCGTGGTTCAAAACCGCGCGTCGCTGGGAAAGTTGATGCAGCAGGCGCTGATCTGGGGGTTGATTTTCCTCGGGGTGTTGGCCGCGGTCGGGCTGTGGGAGGATATTCGTCAGACGGTGCGCCCGATGCAGAGCGTGGTGTCAGGCGACCGGATCGAGCTGCCGCGTGCACCGGATGGACATTATTACCTGACCGCAGAGGTCAGCGGTGTGCCCGTGCGCTTTGTCGTCGATACCGGCGCAAGCCAGATCGTGCTGAACCAAGCCGACGCCGAGCGGATCGGGATCGACACCGGGGCGCTGGCCTATATGGGGCGGGCGTTCACCGCCAATGGCGCGGTGCGCACCGCATCCGTGCGGTTGGAGAGCGTGGCGGTGGGCCCGGTGCGCCATGCCGATGTACGCGCGGTGGTGAACGAGGGCGACATGGGACAATCCCTGTTGGGAATGGAGTATTTGCAGCGGTTTTCCAGCATTGAGATCACAGGGGGCACGCTGGTTTTGACCCGCTAGGCCGCACATGGCAGATTAAGGCCAATGGTCACCCCAAGGCTAAAGCCGCAACAAAGCATTTCGGTCTTTCGTTGACATAGCGAAATGCTTTAAATCTTTGATTGGTCGCGGTTTCACACCTAAAAAGTCTATCGACTTTCTCTTGAACTTCTCTCGATCGCCTTTACCGAATGACGATTTCGTCGCTGCGCAGCAGGCCCAGAACTTCGCGCGCCTGTTGGTCCAGAAGATCAAGATCAAGATAGCTGTCCGACAACCGCCGCGTCAGGTTCTCCATCCGCGCAACCCGCGCGTTGAGCGCCTCTAGCTGCGCCTGCAATTCCACACTCTGCGCCACGATTTCGGCACGGCGGAACAGGCCGTAATCCCCCTGCACAGCGGCAAAGGTGAAATAAGCCCCCAGAAAGAAGGCGATCATGAAAAAGATCAACAGGCCCCAAGGGCGGCTGCGGGGTATCATGCTGTGCTCTGCCTCGTCATTCCGCCTCGTGCCGGGCGTTGGTTGCACCATGCCACAGGAGATTTGCTTTGTGAATCCCCTTTCACCACGGCACGACCCGCTCTAGCATACTCGCAAAAGGAGAGCCCGATGCACGAAAGCCCGGCTGAGGATATGTTTGACAGTCATCAGGTCGTGAACCAGCCTGCAGCGCGCGGGGATCTCGATCTCTGGGCAGGCGATCCGGCGTTGCGGACGCATGTTCAGGCCGCCGGGGCCGATCCTGAAAGTCTCGCGGTTTACGGTGCGCGACTGGGCAGCGAGGCGTTGCGCGCGGCCGGGCGCGCCGCCAACCGCCATCCGCCCGAACTGTTGCTCTTTGATGCGGGCGGCCGCAGGCGCGACGAGGTGATGTTTCACCCGGCCTATCACGAACTGATGCGGGTGGGCATTGGCGCGGGCTATGCCGCCCTGCCATGGGAGGGGGCGCCGGGTGGGCACGCCACCCATGCCGCGATGGTCTATCTTACCTCTCAGGTAGAGCCGGGCGTCTGCTGTCCGATGACCATGACCTATGCCGCGGTGCCAGCCCTCAAGGCCGACAAGGCGCTCTTTTCCGAATGGGTGCCAAAGCTGACCGCGCGCACCTATGACCCGAGTACCAAGCCGCTGGCGCGCAAGCCCGCCGCGACGCTGGGCATGGCGATGACCGAAAAGCAGGGCGGATCGGATATCCGTGCCAATGCCACCACGGCCACGCCGGAGGGCGATCACTACCGCCTCTTGGGTCATAAATGGTTCTGCTCTGCACCGATGTCAGATGGATTTCTGACGCTGGCGCAGGCGCATGGCGGGCTCACCTGCTTTCTGGTGCCGCGCTGGCTGGAGGGGGCGCGCAACCCTATCCGTATCCAGAGGCTCAAGGACAAGCTGGGCAATCGGGCCAATGCCTCGGCTGAGATCGAGTATCACGGGGCCCTTGCCTATCGGCTGGGTGAAGAGGGCGCGGGGCTGCGCACCATTCTGGAGATGGTGCATCATACCCGGCTCGATACCGCCATGGCCCCGGCGGGGCTGATGCGGGCCGCACTCGATTCGGCACATCACTGGGCCTGTCATCGGTCAGCGTTCCAGAAACAGCTCATTGATCAGCCGCTGATGCGCGCCGTTCTGGCCGATCTGGCGCTGGACTGGGAGGGCACGCTGGCGCTTGGCCTTTGTGTGGCGCGGGCGTTTGACGGGCGCACCGCACAAGACCGGGCATTTGCCCGGCTTGGGGTGGCCCTGGCCAAATTCCTCGGCAACAAGCTCTGTCCCGGTGTGGTCTATGAGGCAATGGAGGCGATGGGCGGCATGGGATATGTCGAGGATACCCCCCTGCCCCTGCTCTACCGCGAGGCGCCGCTCAATTCGATCTGGGAAGGGTCGGGCAATGTCATCTGTCTGGATATCCTGCGCACCCTGCGTAAAGAGCCCCTGGCCGGTGAGGCGCTGAGCGCGGAGTTGGCGCAGGTGGCCGGGCAGGATCGCCGGTTTGACGCGGCGATGACCGCGCATATGCAGACCTTTCCTAAATTACCGGACGAGGCACAGGCGCGCTGGTATGCCGAAAGCCTTGCCACGCTTTTGACCGCCTCGGTGCTGATGCGGCATGCACCGGATGCGGTTGCGGGGGCCTATATCGCCACACGGCTGAGCGATCCGCGCGGGCGTGTGGCGGGGGCTGTCGGCACGCTCGACACCGCGCCCATTCTGGCGCGGCTGGGCGATGGAGTTCGTTAAATTCAGAATACGGAATACAGTTGATCCAGATCAAGGTTCGCGTCTGCGCGCGCGGCTAATGGTGCCCCGACAAAACAAAGATCTTTAATTCATCTTTGTCAAAAAGAGGACATCATGCGTAAAACCACCGCAGCTGCGAAACCGTCTGCCGTGGCCGCGCGCCTTCTGGCACAGGAAACGCGGATCATGTCCTCCTAGGGCATGATCCGCGGGGCCGCCTCTCATCCTCATCCGATGTAACGAGTGTTCTGGTTTAGAGCGGAACGATCTTGTGAGGCGGCCCACTATAAAAGGGGGTTTTAACCTCAAGCTGATGTTGGCCGCAAATGATGGGCGGCGCGGTGCCCGTCTACCGGGTTGGTGCTGCAGCATAGTTGGCGGGCACTTAATGCCTGCCAAACGCTTGTGCGTTGTCAATGCGTTGAGCGGTAACCAAAACCCCCGCCCGGTGGGGCGGAGGCGCGCTGCGCGGCGTTAGACCGCGTTGTGGGGATTGGGCCGAACGGCCGCTCTAGACCACAAGCGCCGGCTTCACGCCTCGGCTTTCTTCTCCCAGCGGCCCGCCGCCTCGGACCAGTATTGCGCGGCGCAACCAGCCCCGGTCAGCGCCTTCCACTGTCCACGCGCCACCTGAACCGCCGCATCGTCATTGCCGTCAAAGAGAATGCAGACCCGTTCCAGCGCCTGCACCTCTGCCGCGCTGACCTCGGCCCCGTCGATGGCCATGAGACACACGGCACCATTAGGCCGCTCGGTGCCTGTGGTCAGCAAGACCGGCTGATCGGCGTCCTGCGCGCCGCCCGCGATGCCATGCGGCAGAAACCCGTCCTCCGGCCCCAACCAGAGCCGCTCGTCGAGCGCGGCAAGCCGCGCCGCGTCCTGCCCCCGCACCGCCACCCGCCAACCCGCGCCCAAGGATTTCTCCAAAAGCATGGGCAAGGTTGCCTCAAGCGGCTGGCGCGTGAGGTGATAGAAATAGGCAGCGCCCATCAGCTCTGCTCAAACAGATCCGCCACCAGCCGGTTGAGCGCCATCACACCCCAGCCGGTCGCGCCTTTGGGCGCATAGGTCGTATCCGCCTTGACGCTGGCGACGCCCGCGATGTCGAGATGCACCCAAGGCATGCCATCCTGCACAAAGCGGTGCAGAAACTCTGCTGCCGTGATCGTGCCAGCAGGCCGCCCGCCCGAGTTTTTCACATCGGCGATCTGGCTTTTCATGATGTCGGCATAGCCCTGCCCCAGCGGCAGACGCCATGCGCCTTCGCCCTCGACCTTGGCCGCGCGCAGAACGGCATTGCAGAGGCCGTCATTATTGCTCAGCACGGCGGCATTCTCATGGCCAAGCGCCACGATACACGCCCCGGTGAGGGTTGCCAGATCAACCATGCCACGCGGTTTATAGGTCTCTTGGGCGTACCACATCACATCCGCCAGCACGAGCCGCCCCTCGGCATCGGTGTTGATGACTTCGATGGTGTCACCCTTCATCGAGGTCACAACATCGCCGGGGCGGGTGGCGCGGTCCGAGGGCATGTTTTCCACCAACCCGACCAAACCCACCACATTCGCGCGCGCCTTGCGCAGCGCCAGTGTGCGCATGACGCCCGCGACCACGCCCGCGCCGCCCATATCCATAGTCATCTCTTCCATGCCCGCCGCCGGTTTGATGCTGATGCCGCCGGTGTCGAACACCACACCCTTGCCGATCAGTGCCAGCGGGGCCTCGTCTGCCGCGCCCCCCTGCCATTCCATCACCGCCAGTTTCGAGGGGCTGGCGCTGCCTTGGCCCACAGACAGAATCGCACCCATGCCGAACTTTTCCATGTCGGATTCTTCTAGAACGGTGATTTTCAGCCCCAAATCCTGCATCGCGGTAATGCGGTTGGCAAATTCCGTGGTGGTCAGGTGATTTGCAGGCTCGTTGACCAGATCGCGGGTGAAGAACACGCCCTCTGCCACGGCCAGCGCCGGGGCGGCCTCGGACTCGATCTCGTCGGGCTT
Source organism: Roseovarius sp. (assembly GCF_048262375.1). Classification (GTDB taxonomy): domain Bacteria; phylum Pseudomonadota; class Alphaproteobacteria; order Rhodobacterales; family Rhodobacteraceae; genus Roseovarius. The sequence goes on along the minus strand of NZ_JBLXFE010000011.1, from coordinate 94,022 downwards.
GCCGGACATCAGGGTGATGGCCCCCGGCTCTTCTGGGGTTTTATCGGTCTTGGCCTTTGTCTTGTGGGTGGTGAACTCATAGGCACGCAGCACCGCGCCAAGGATCACATCCACCGGGCGGCGTAGCGACGCCCCCAGAATGAGCAACGGCTTGCCGTTCTTGAGGCGGCCAAGGGCGACCCCGGCACGGCGGCTCTCGGCGGGGCTGGCGCTGCGCGGCAGGATCACCACATCCACCGCCTCGGCGGCCATGCCAGTGGGCCAGTTGATCGTGATCACATCGCCGGGTTTCTTTTCGCCAAGCGCCGCCGCCTCGATCAGCCGCGCCAAGGTCCCGCGTGTCAGCCGGTTGATCCGGCGCGCGCCCGCGTCAAGCTTGCCTTCGGGTGGAATGATCACGGCGATCCGACCGGGCGCAGTGGCAAGTACATCAAGGTCGGTCTCGGCGAAGACTACGGGCAAAGGTCGGGTCATCGGGGGCTCCTCAGGGTTCTGCTTTTCCAAGACCTAGCGCGGCTTGCCGCCAAAGACCAGTTAGCAGTTTTCCCCCGCAATCAATTCGGCTAGGTTGCCCGACAATACTGCTGCCACGGGGGATATAAGTGACCAGATTCGACAGATACATGCTGTCGCAATTCATGGTTCTGTTCGGTTTTTTTTCGCTCGTTCTGGTGTCGATCTTTTGGATCAACAAGGCCGTGCGGATGTTTGACCGGCTGATCGGGGATGGCCAGCCCGCTTGGGTTTTTGTGGAGTTCACGGCACTGACCCTGCCGGGGGTGATTGGTGTTGTGTTGCCGATTGCGGCCTTTGCGGCCACTGTCTATGTGGTCAATCGCCTGTCCAGCGAAAGCGAGCTGACCGTGATGCAGGCCACCGGCTATTCGCCGCTGCGCCTCGTCCGTCCGGTTTTGGTTTTTGGTGTGATGGTTGCTGTGATGATGTCTCTGCTGGCGCATTTTCTCATTCCCAACAGCCTGAGCCAATTGCGGCTGCGTCAGGATGAGGTATCACGCAATATTACGGCCAAGCTGCTGAGCGAAGGAGAATTCCTGCACCCTGCTCCCGGCGTTACCTTTTATATTCGCGAAATCACCCTCTCGGGGGAATTGCGCGACGTGTTCCTGTCGGACCGTCGCACCCCCCAAGCGCCGATCACCTATACCTCGTCGCGTGCCTATCTGGTGCAAGAGGGCGGTGGCACGCGGTTGGTGATGGTCTCTGGGTTGGCGCAGAATATCCGCGCCGATCAGAACCGGCTGTTCACAACCTATTTCGATGATTTTTCCTATGATATCAGCAGCCTTATCAGCCGCGATGTGGTTAATCTCGATGAGGTGGCCTTTGCCAACACGCTCGAGATGCTGCGCGACCCCGAGGCTGTGGCGGCGCGCACCGGCACAAGCTATGGCATCGTCATGTCACAGACCCATGGCCGCATCACCGCGGCGCTGCTTTGTGTGATTGCGGCGCTGGTGGGGTTCTGCACCCTTTTGGTGGGCGCCCACAGCCGCTTTGGCGTCTGGCGTCAGGTGCTCTTGGCCTTTGGTCTGCTGGTAGGGATCAAGATCGTCGAGGGCATTGTGGTGGGCCCGGTACTTGTCAATGGTGCGCTCTGGCCGCTTCTTTATCTGCCGGTGCTGCTTGGGTTGGGTCTTTCGGGCCTGCTGCTGTCAATCGCCAGCCATCCGGGCGTCTGGCGGCGGCTGACCGGGCGTGGACGCCGTGCGGCAGAGGTGCAGGCATGATTCTCGAGCGATATTTCGGACGCCGGTTTTTCATGAATTTCTTCGGGGTCACCGTCACGCTTGTGGTGATGCTGGGACTGATTGATCTGGTGGACGAGTTGGAGAATTTTCCCGAACTGGCGTTCGGTCAGGTGCTGGGTATTGTGCTGTTGAAACTGCCGGAAGCCTATTACGAGATCATTCCGCTGGTGATGATCCTCGCCTCGGTCGCGCTTTTTTTACGGCTGGCGCGGACATCGGAACTGGTGGTGCTGCGGGCATCGGGACGCTCTGCGGTGCGCGGGCTTCTGGCACCGGCGGCGGTGGCTTTGGGCATCGGTCTTTTGGGGCTTGCGGTGGGCAACCCGCTGGTGGCGGCCACGTCAAAACGCCATCACGATCTGGTCAACAGTTATTCCGGCGGGGCGTCATCGGATCTGGCGATCGCCTCGGAGGGGTTGTGGCTGCGTCAGGGCGGGGCGACGGGCCAGACGGTGATTTATGCCGCCCGTGCCAGCTCTGATCTGGGCACGCTTTATGCGCCCAGCTTTTACGACTTTGCGCAAAACGGCCAGCCGTTGCGCCGCATCAGCGCCAGCACGGCACAGCTTGAGGCGGGCGCTTGGGTGCTGACCGAAGCCAAGATCTGGGAGCTTGCCCAAGAGGTCAACCCGGAGGCCTCGGCGCGCGAAGAGGCGGTGATGCGGGTTCCCTCGGATCTGACACAAGACCGCATTCTCGATGGTTTCGGCAGCCCTGAATATGTGCCGATCTGGGAATTGCCACGGTTCATTGGTCAATTGGAAGAGGCAGGATTTTCTGCTCGTCGCTACACCGTCTGGTTTCAGAGCGAATTGGCGCAGCCGGTCTTTTTGGTGGCTCTCGTGCTGATCTCGGCCGCGTTCACCATGCAGCACACGCGCGGGGCAAATGTCGGGCTGTCGGTGTTGACGGCGGTGCTCTTGGGGTTTGGCCTGCATTACATTCGAAATTTCGCGCATATCCTTGGGGAAAATGGCCAGATTCCGATCCTGCTGGCAGCTTGGGCGCCGCCCTTGGCCTCGCTCTTTATCGGTCTTGGCATTCTTTTGCATCTGGAGGACGGATGATACGGCACCTGCGCCTCATTTTAGGATTGCTGCTGCTGGTGGCGACGCCGCTTGGCGCGCAGGACAGCACCGGCGACACCGCGGTGCTGGTGGCCGACGATGTGCGGGTCACTGCAGACAACCGACTGATCGCCTCGGGCAATGTCGAGGCGTTGTATCAGGGCCGGCGCCTGAAAGCGCGGGAAATCACCTACGACCGCGCCACCGAACATTTGGTGATCAGCGGGCCACTGACCCTTACGGATGGCGAGGGCACCGTGGTCGTGGCGCAGAGCGCCGAACTGGACCGCGACCTGACCAATGGCATCCTGCGCAGTGCGCGGGTCGTCATGCAGGACCAATTGCAACTTGCGGCGGTCGAGATGCGCCGCACCGATGCCCGCTTTAACCAGCTTTACAAGGCGGCTGTCACCTCTTGCCGGGTCTGTGATACCGGGCGTCCCCCGCTCTGGCAGATTCGGGCGCAGCGGGTGATCCATGACGAGCAAGCGCGGCAACTTTATTTCGACAATGCGCAATTCCGCATTCTGAATACGACCGTGCTCTACCTGCCGCGCCTGCGCCTGCCCGATGCCACACTGGACCGCGCCCGAGGATTTCTGACCCCGTCGCTGGTGAATTCGTCGCTCTTGGGCACCGGCATCCGCGTGCCCTATTTCATTCCCATCGGCGAGAGCCGAGACCTGACGCTGGCGCCGTTCCTTGCGACCAATTCCAAACGGCTGGAGTTCCGTTATCGGCAGGCCTTTCGCACGGGCGAGATTGAATTCAACGGGGCCGTGGCCGAGGATGATTTCAGCCGCGATCCGACGCGCGGCTATCTGTTTGGCCAGGGGCGGTTCGAACTGCCTCGTGATTTCATCCTGCGGTTCAACATCGAGCTGACCAGCGACGACACCTTTCTTCTGGATCATGATTTCTCGGATAAGGACCGCCTGACCAACGAGATTTCGATCGAACGCGCCCGGCGCGACGAATACGCCCGGATTGCGCTGTCTCAGTTTCAGTCGCTAAGGGTGGGTGAAAGCAACACCACCTTGCCAACCGTGGCGGGCAATGCCGAATACGAGCGCCGGTTCTTTCCGACACGTCTTGGCGGCGAGCTGCGGTTTGGGGCAGCCCTGCACAGCCATTATCGCAGTTCTGATTCAACGGTTGCCACGCTGGACCGCTATGCCGATGGGCGCGATGTGACCCGGTTCACCAGCCGGGTTGACTGGTATCGCGGCTGGACCCTGCCTTTGGGCGTGCTGGCCAGTTTCCAGACCGGGTTGATCCTCGATCATTTTGAAATTTCTCAGGCCGGGATCACCTCGGCTGCGGATGCGACCGAACTGACCCCCACTTTGTCGTTTGAAGTGCGCTGGCCGCTGCTGAAATCAACCCACTATGCCGTGACCCATGTGGTTGAACCCGTGGCGCAACTGGCATGGGCTGGCGGGTCCAATCCCGATGTTCCGCTTGATGAGGCGACGCTGATCGAATTTGACGAGGGCAATCTCTTTAACCCGTCACGGTTCAATGCGCCGGACCGGCGCGAACGCGGCTATCGGGCGGCTTATGGGGTCAACTGGACGCGGATTGATCCTGCAGGCTGGCAAGGCAGCCTTGCTTTGGGGCAGGTCTGGCGTAACGAACGGTTGATCGAGCGCGATGGTATTACCCCCACTTTCAGCAAGTCGTCGGGTCTGAGCGATCACAACTCGGATCTGCTTATCGCCGGGCAGTTTCGCAATGCCACCGGATTGACCGTCACGGCGCGCAGCCTGTTTGACTCTGTATTCGACACCACCCGGGCCGAGGCCCGCGCCAGTTGGCGCAACGACTATACGAACATCGGGGCGACCTATGTCTGGCTATCGGCTGATCCGGCGGAAAACCGGCCTTCGAACGTGTCGGAATGGGCCATTGACGGCAGCTACCGCTTTGCCAAACATTGGACCGGCCATGCTGACTGGCGCTTTGACGCGGTGGCGAATCGCAGCGTGCGCGCGGGTGCCGGGCTGACCTATTCCAACGAATGCGTTGACATCACGCTTTCGGTCTCGCGCCGCTTTACCTCTTCGACTATCCTTGAACCGGAAACCAACATCGGCTTTACGGTAGGGTTTACGGGGTTTTCGTCCGCGACCCGTGACAAGAGCTTTACCCGGACATGCAGGAACTGACCAGAATGATACCGATCCTACGCCACCCGATTGCCGCCCTTACCCTTGCCGCGATTGGCCTGACGGGATGGGGTTTGCCCGGAGGGGTGGGCATGGCGCAGGCGCAAAACCTGTTTTCGCCACAGATCCACGTCAACGATCAGGCCATCACCGGATATGAGCTTCAACAGCGCGCGCGCATGCTGACGCTGTTTCGTGCACCGGGCGATGCGCAGCGGTTGGCCCGCGAGCAGCTGATTGAAGAACGCATCAAGCTGGATGCCGCCAAAGCCGCCGGGCTGGTGATCGAAGATGACATGGTGCGATCCGGCATGGAGGAATTCGCCGGACGCGCGAATATGAGCGCCGATCAACTGATCGCCGCGCTTGAAAGCGCTGGGGTGTCGCAGCAATCGTTTCGGGAATTTGTCCGCGCCGGGATCACTTGGCGGGAGTTGACGCGCGCACGCTTTGCCTCACGCGTATCGGTGAGCGAAGACGATCTGGAGCGCGCGACGCGCGCGCTGACGGGGGGCGCTGCCGTGCGGGTGCTGTTGTCGGAAATCATTCTGCCTGTCACCGGGTTGGAGGATTCCGAGGCCAAGCAAGCGTTGGCGTCGTCGATCGCCGAATCTGGCAGCGAAGGGGCGTTCGCAGCCGCTGCACGCCAGTATTCCGCCGCCCCCTCAGCCGGGCGTGGCGGGCGAATGAATTGGGTGGCGCTCTCGGACCTGCCTGCCGGTTTGCGCCCGATCGTTCTGGGCCTTGCACCCGGCGAGGTGTCTGACCCGCTGCCGATCGACGGCGCATTGGCGCTGTTTTACATGCGTGACATCGAGGAAACCTCAGTGCCCGCACCAGAATATTCCGCCATTGAATATGCCGCCTATTACATTCCCGGCGGACGCAGCGAGGCTGCGCTGCAGCGTGCGGCGCAGGTGCGCGCGGCCGTCGATACCTGTGACGATCTCTATGGCGTCGCCCAAGGCCAGCCGCCCGAGGTGCTGGAGCGTGGCTCTAAGGCGCCTGAGGAAATTCCGCAGGATATCGCCGTGGCGCTGGCCCAGCTCGATCCCGGCGAATCCACGACCAGCGTGACCCGTGCCAATGGGCAAACGCTGGTGTTCCTCATGCTGTGTGGTCGTGCGCCCAAGCTGGATGGTGAGGCGCCCACGGTCGAGGATCTGTCGAATTTCATTCGCAATCAGCGGATCGAATCCTTTGCCAATGGGTATCTCGAACAGTTGCGTGCCGAGGCGCGGATCGTAGAGCGGTGAGCGCGCCGATTGCGCTGAGTTGTGGGGAACCGGCAGGCATCGGACCGGAAACAGCCGCCGCTGCGTGGGAGCGCCTGCGCGGGGGGTTGCCGTTCTTTTTCATCGGAGACCCCGCGCATCTGCCCAAGGGCACACCCATCGCCTGCATCACCGACCCTGCGGCGGCCATCGCCGCCTCGGCTCATGCCCTGCCGGTGCTGGTGCATGCGTTTGACGGGCCATTAACCCCCGGCGTCCCTAATCCCGCGCATGCGACATCGGTGATCGACGTGATCGCGCGGGGGGTGGATCTGGTGCAATCTGGTGCCGCGCTTGCGCTCTGCACCGCGCCCATTCACAAACAGGCGCTTCAGGATGGGGCGGGGTTTGTCTTTCCGGGCCATACCGAGTTTCTGGCGCATCTGGCGGGGGTTGACCGCGTGGTGATGATGCTGGCCTCGGATCGCTTGCGCGTCGTGCCCACGACCATTCACATTCCGCTCAAGGAGGTTCCGCAGGCGCTGACGCCCGATCTTCTGGAAGAGACCCTCCGCATCACTCAGGCTGCCCTGATCCGTGACTTTGGCCTCAGCGCACCACGGATGGCTATTGCCGGGCTTAATCCACATGCGGGTGAAGGTGGCAAGATGGGGCGCGAAGAGATTGAAGTGATTGCACCGGTGCTGGCCCGGTTGCGCGCAGAAGGGCTGGACCTGCGCGGGCCGATGTCTGCGGACACAATGTTTCACGCCGCCGCGCGGGCCACCTATGATGCCGCGATTTGCATGTATCACGATCAGGCCCTTATCCCGATCAAGACGCTTGATTTCGACCGGGGCGTCAATGTCACTCTCGGGCTGCCGTTCATCCGCACGTCGCCGGATCACGGTACCGCGCTGGACATCGCAGGGCAGGACCGCGCCAATCCCACCTCGCTGATCGAGGCGTTGAAAATGGCGCAGCTCATGGGCGAGGCACGCCGCAGATGAGCGCGCTCGACAGTCTCCCGCCGCTGGCCAAGGTTATTGCCGCGCATGGTCTCTCGGCGCGCAAATCCTTGGGGCAGAATTTTCTGTTGGATCTGAACCTGACCGCCAAGATCGCCCGGCAGGCCGGGGATCTGACCGGCTGTGACGTGCTGGAAATCGGCCCCGGTCCAGGTGGGTTGACACGCGGGTTGCTCATGGAGGGCGCGCGGCATGTGCTGGCCATCGAGAAAGACACCCGCTGTTTGCCTGCATTGGCCGAAATCGCCGAGGCCGCGCCGGGGCGTTTGACGGTCCTGAACGCCGATGCGCTGGAGCTCGACCCATTGGCGTATCTGACGCCGCCAATCCGGGTGGTATCGAACCTGCCCTATAATGTCGGCACCGAATTGCTCATTCGCTGGCTGACCCCGCCGGACTGGCCGCCGTTCTGGCAATCTCTGACGCTGATGTTTCAGCGCGAGGTGGCCGAGCGGATCGTGGCACAGCCGGGCGGCAAAGCTTATGGTCGTCTGGCCCTGTTGGCGCAGTGGCGCGCGACCCCGCGCATCGTGATGCATTTGCCGCCGGGTGCGTTTACCCCGCCGCCCAAGGTGTCGAGCGCGGTGGTACATCTGACCGCCCTGCCCGCGCCGCGCTATCCTGCCGATCCCAAGATATTGGAGCGCGTGGTGGCCCGCGCCTTTAACCAACGGCGCAAGATGCTGCGCGCCGCGCTCAAGGGGGCAGCCCCGGATATAGAGGACCGATTGTTGGCGGCGGGTATTCAACCCACCGACCGGGCCGAAACCGTGAGCCTTGAGCAGTTTTGCGCGCTGGCGCGGCGCATGCCGGGTGGGGATGAGGCGTGAGGGGTTTGGCCCTGAGCGGTCGCTGGCCGCAGGAATAATCCGCGCGGGCAAGGGAGACTACCGTCCCCTTTAGGCCATGCCCCCAACTTCCCCAAGGTAAAATTCCCTCTCGCAACCGAAGCGCGATTGGTGTATTAGATAGTTTAATGCTAAACTATCTTTGCCAACAAGGAGTCGCCAGCCCATGGTTGCCCGAAAAAGCACTAAGAAATCAAACGTTTCTGCCGAAAATCTCAAAAAATACTACCGCGACATGCTGCTTATCCGGCGATTCGAGGAAAAGGCGGGCCAGCTCTATGGAATGGGTCTGATTGGCGGGTTCTGCCACCTCTATATCGGGCAAGAAGCGGTGGTTGTGGGCCTTGAGGCCGCAGCGGACGAGGGTGATCGGCGCATAACCACTTACCGCGATCACGGCCACATGCTCGCCTGCGGCATGGAGCCGAACGGCGTTATGGCCGAGTTGACAGGCCGCGAGGGTGGCTACAGCCGCGGCAAGGGCGGCTCAATGCATATGTTTTCGACCGAAAAGCGGTTTTATGGCGGGCATGGCATCGTGGGGGCGAATGTGCCCTTGGGTGCGGGTCTGGCCTTTGCTGACAAATACCTTGGCAATGACCGGGTGACCTTTACCTATTTTGGCGATGGCGCGGCCAATCAGGGACAGGTTTATGAGACCTTCAACATGGCGGCGCTGTGGAGCCTGCCGGTGATCTTTGTGATCGAGAACAACCAGTATGCGATGGGCACCTCGCAGAAACGCTCGACCTCCAGTCCCGATATCTACACGCGTGGGCAGGCCTTTGGCATTCCCGGCGAAATGGTTGATGGCATGGATGTGCTGGCCGTCAAGGAAGCCGGCGACAAGGCCGTGGCACACTGCCGCTCTGGTGCCGGGCCCTACATTCTAGAGATCAAGACCTATCGGTATCGCGGCCATTCGATGTCTGATCCAGCCAAATACCGCACCCGTGAGGAAGTGCAGAAAATGCGCGAGGAAAAAGACGCCATCGAGCATGTGCGCGAATTGCTGATTTCCGGTGGCCATGCCTCTGAAGACGATCTCAAGGCGATCGACAAGGAGATCAAGGAAGTGGTGAACGCCAGTGCCGAATTCGCCAAGGAAAGCCCCGAGCCTGCGCTTGAAGAGCTCTGGACCGATATTATTGCCGATGCGGCGCCGCAGAACGCCTGAGGAGGAGAGACGACAATGGCAACCGAAATCCTGATGCCCGCCCTCTCGCCCACCATGGAAGAAGGCACGCTGGCCAAGTGGCTGGTCAAGGAAGGCGACACCGTCAAGGCCGGTGACATCATGGCCGAGATTGAGACAGACAAGGCAACGATGGAGTTTGAAGCGGTCGATGAGGGCACGATTGGCAAGATCCTGATTGCCGAGGGCACCGAAGGCGTCAAGGTCAACACGCCGATCGCCACGCTCTTGGAGGATGGCGAGAGCGCCGAGGACGCCCAGAGTGCCCCCGCCGCCGCCAAGGCCCCCGAGAACAAGCCCGCTGAGGCGCCCAAATCCGCCCCTGCGGTCGCCAAAGCGCCGGAGGCCCCCAAGGCCAACACCAGCCCCGACTGGCCCGAGGGCACCGAAATGCAGACCATGACGGTGCGCGAGGCGCTCAATTCCGCCATGGCAGAGGAAATGCGCCGTGATGACACGGTGTTTGTCATGGGCGAAGAGGTGGCCGAATATCAGGGCGCTTATAAGATCACCCAGAACCTGCTGGATGAGTTCGGCGCCAAGCGGGTGATCGACACGCCGATCACCGAGCATGGCTTTGCCGGAATCGGGGTTGGTGCCTCTTGGGGTGGGCTGCGGCCTATCGTGGAATTCATGACCTGGAACTTTGCCATGCAGGCGATTGACCAGATCATCAACTCTGCCGCCAAGACGCTTTATATGTCCGGCGGCCAGATGGGCAGCCCGATCGTATTCCGGGGCACCAATGGTGCGGCGGCGCGCGTGGGCGCGCAGCACAGTCAGGACTATGCCGCATGGTATGCACAGGTGCCCGGCTTGCGGGTGGTACAGCCCTATTCGGCGGCGGATGCCAAGGGTCTGTTGAAAACCGCCATTCGTGACCCGAATCCGGTGGTGTTTTTGGAAAATGAAATCCTCTATGGCCGTTCCTTTGAGGTGCCCAAGATCGACGATTTCACCATTCCCTTTGGCAAGGCCCGGATCTGGCGTGAAGGCACGGATGTGACCATCGTCAGTTTCGGCATTGGCATGACCTATGCGCTGGAGGCCGCGGATAAATTGGCCGAGGACGGGATCAGCGCCGAGGTGATCGACCTGCGCACCCTGCGTCCGATGGATACGGATACAGTGATTGCGAGCGTGATGAAAACCAACCGTTGCGTGACGGTGGAAGAGGGCTGGCCGGTGGCCTCGATTGGCAACCATATTTCGGCGGTGCTGATGCAAAGGGCGTTCGATTATCTCGATGCGCCGGTGATCAACTGCACCGGCAAGGATGTGCCGATGCCCTATGCCGCCAATCTGGAAAAGCTGGCCTTGACGTCCACCCAAGAGGTGATCGACGCCGTGCGCCAAGTGACCTATCGTTGAGGGAGACCATAAGATGGCAACCGAAATTCTGATGCCCGCCCTCTCGCCCACCATGGAAGAGGGCACATTGGCGAAATGGCTGGTCAAGGAGGGTGACACCGTGTCTGCGGGCGATCTCTTGGCCGAGATCGAGACCGACAAGGCCACGATGGAATTCGAGGCGGTGGATGAGGGCATCGTCGGCAAGATCCTCGTGGCCGAAGGCACCGAAGGGGTCAAGGTCAACACCCCAATCGCGGTGATGCTGGACGAGGGCGAGAGCGTCGATGACATCGGCAGCCCCCCGGCCAAGCCCGCCGAAGCCCCGTCAACCAAGACGACCGAGGCCGCGCCGCAAAAGGCGGCAGAGGCCAAATCCGCGCCCGCCGCGCCGACGACCGGCGATGGCAGCCGGGTCTTTGCGTCGCCGCTGGCACGGCGGATCGCGGCGGACAAGGGTCTGGACCTGTCACAAATCACCGGCTCTGGCCCGTATGGCCGGATCGTCAAGGCGGATGTGGAAGGAGCAAAACCCTCGGCTGCGCCCGCAGAGGCCGCAGCAGCGGCGCCCGCCGCCAAGGCCCCGGCCCCGGTCGCCGCAGCCCCGGCTGGTTCGTCCTCGGATGCGGTCGTGGCCATGTATCAGGGCCGCGAGTATGAGGAGGTCAAGCTCGACGGGATGCGCAAGACCATCGCCGCGCGTCTGACCGAGGCCAAACAAACCGTGCCGCATTTCTATCTGCGCCGCGAAATCCGTCTGGATGCGCTGATGAAATTCCGCGCCGACCTCAACAAGCAGCTTGAGGCGCGTGGCGTCAAGCTGTCGGTCAACGATTTCATCATCAAGGCCTGTGCGCTGGCGTTGCAGGCAGTGCCGGATGCCAATGCCGTTTGGGCCGGGGACAAGGTGCTGCGGTTGAAGCCGTCGGATGTGGCCGTGGCTGTGGCGATCGAAGGCGGGCTGTTTACACCGGTGCTGAAAGATGCCGAGATGAAATCGCTCTCGGCGCTGTCGGCGGAAATGAAGGATCTGGCCAAGCGCGCGCGCGACCGCAAGCTGGCGCCACAGGAATATCAGGGCGGCACGTTTGCGATTTCCAACCTCGGCATGTTCGGGATTGAGAATTTCGACGCGGTGATCAACCCACCGCATGGCGCGATTCTCGCCGTGGGTGCAGGCCTGAAAAAGCCGGTGGTGGGCAAGGATGGCGAATTGACCGTGGCCACGGTCATGTCGGTGACGCTGTCGGTGGATCACCGGGTGATTGACGGCGCACTTGGCGCGGAGCTGCTGACGCAGATCGTCGAGAACCTCGAAAACCCGATGGTCATGCTGGCCTGAGCGCGACAAGGCCCCTGCCCCGGCCTCTTGGTCGGGGTCGGGGTCGAGGGCTGGCCTTTTGCTGAGCCTGGCCCAGAAAGATGAGCCGCGCCTAGGCGCTTGGGGCCTGCGTCATCTTCAGGCCCTGAGCCCCTCAGAGCGGTGCGCGAAAAATCACAAACGCCCCGGCCGCGATCAATGAAAACCCGACGGCGTGATTCCAAGTGATCGGCTCTTTCAGGTAGAGCACGGAAAAACCAGCAAAGATCACCAGCGTGATCACCTCTTGCATGGTCTTGAGTTCAGCCGCCGAATAAACCCGGTGCCCTAGCCGATTGGCGGGCACTGCGAGCATGTATTCGATAAGCGCGATACCCCAGCTGATCAGCACCACAAGCCACAGCGCGGCATGGGGAAACCTGAGATGCCCATACCACGCGAAAGTCATGAAGATGTTGGACAGGCTCAGGAGCACCACCGGCGCCAGCCACAGCCAGAGGCCGTGCATGATCGTCAGTCGCTCGCGTCGTCGTCAGTGCCCCGCACACCCAAAAGCTGATCCATCTTGACCGAGGGCTGATCACAACCCGCCTCGCCCACGATTCTAGCGGGCACACCGGCGACCGTTTTGCAGGGCGGCACCTCTTGCAGCACGACAGAACCTGCCGCAATGCGCGAGCAGTTGCCCACGCGGATATTGCCCAGCACCTTGGCCCCGGCCCCGATCAGAACACCATTGCCGATCTTGGGATGACGGTCCTCTTCTTCCTTGCCGGTGCCGCCCAAGGTGACGGAATGCAGCATGGAGACATTGTCGCCCACTACGGCGGTTTCACCGATCACTATGGAATGGGCATGGTCGATCATGATGCCCTTGCCGATCCGTGCGGCGGGGTGAATATCGACGCCGAACACCTCTGACGCGCGCATCTGGAAAAAGCGCGCGAGATCGCGGCGGCCCGTGGTCCAGAGCCAATGCGCAATGCGGTAAGCCTGAATCGCCTGAAACCCTTTGAAAAACAGCAGCGGCAGCAAAAACCGATCGCAGGCCGGATCACGTTCATTAACCGCAACGATATCGGCGCGCGCCGCGAGACCGATTTCGGAATCAGAGGCGAGCGCCTTGTCGCAGATCTCGCGCAGGATCTGCTCGGGCATCTCGTTCGAGGTGAGCTTGAGCGAGATGCGATAGGCCAATGCCGATTCGAAGGTGTCGTGGTGCAAAACACTGGAATGGATGAGCCCGCCCAACAGCGGCTCATCTGCGATTGCGGTCTTAGCCTCTTGGGCGATTTGCGCCCAAACCGGATCAAGTTCGGCCAGCTTTCGTCTTGTATGCGCCATGGGCTATGCTCCTGTGGATCGGGGTAACTATACCAGATAGGCAGAGCAGGTAAAATGCAAAGGGGTGGGACAAGGGATCACCAAAATGAATGAGAGGGATCAGGCGCGGTTTCGGGCGCAGATATTGCCCTTGGGCGGTTGGACATTGATCCCGCCGCCACGCGCCGTGTGCCCTGCGCCAATGGCTGAGAGGAACCCGGCCCTTTGAATTGGGGCGACGGGGCAATCATCCGGTGATTCAGGCCGTCGGACTCTCGCCGCGTTGCAGGCGCACCGGGATTTCCCGCGCCAGTTTCAGCAGATGCGCCATATAGGGTTTGTCAGCATCCTCATCACGGATCGCAGCATAGAGGCGCTTGGTCTTGCCCTTGGCAGTCAGGGGGCGGGTCACATAATCCGAGCTGGTCTTGACCTCGCGCACCACCCAATCGGGCAGCACCGCCACGCCGCGATTGGACGCCACCAAGAGCAGGATCACCGCCGTCAGTTCCACCTGCCGGATGCTCTTGGGTTCGACCTTGGCCGGGGTCAGCAATTCGGTAAAGACATCCAGCCGCGAGCGGTCCACCGGATAGGTGATCAGCACCTCGTCGCGGAAATCCGCCGCCTCGACATAGGGTTTCTGCGCCAGCGGATGCTGGCTTGAGGCGACGAACACCGGCTCGTAATCAAACAGCGGCTTGAAGCTGATGCCGGGCAGGTCTTCGGGATCCGACGAGACCACAAGATCCACCTCTTCCTTTTGCAGGGCGGGCAGCGCGTCAAAGGCGAGGCCGGGGCGGATATCGACATCAACTTCACCCCAGGTCTTGCGAAACCGCTCCAGCACCGGAAAGAGCCATTCGAAACAGGCGTGGCATTCGATGGCAATATGAAGCCGCCCGGCGCTGCCTTCGCGCAGCCCTTCGAATTCGGCCTCAAGCGCCTCGATTTCCGGCAGAATCCGCTCAGCCAGCCGGAGCAGGCGTTGACCTGCGGCCGAGAGGCGCAAAGGCTTGGACCGCCTCACAAAAAGCTCGACGCCCGCCTGATCCTCCAGCCCCTTGATCTGATGGCTGAGGGCAGATTGGGTGATGTGCAGCAGGTCCGCCGCGCGGGCCAAACCGCCCGCCTGATGAATGGCGCGGATGGTTTTCAGGTGCCGAAACTCAATGTGCATATATTAGCGAACCTCATTCAAACCATGAATTTAATGAAGTTGTCTCACATTGCTGCACCTGCAACAAGTGGGTCAACAGATTTCACTCCTCAACAGGATGCTCCCAGATGAAAACACCACGTATCTCGTTCGAATTCTTTCCACCCAAAACGCTGGAAGCCTCTTTTCGCCTTTGGGACACGGTCAACACGCTGTCCCCGCTTGATCCGCGCTTTGTGTCTGTGACCTATGGCGCAGGTGGCACCACCCGCGAATTGACCCGCGAGGCGGTGGGCACGCTGCACAAGGCCAGCGGCCTCAACGTGGCGGCGCATCTGACCTGTGTTGATGCCAGCCGCGCCGAGACACTTGAGATTGCCGAACAGTTCGCTGCCGCTGGCGTGTCCGAGATCGTGGCGCTGCGGGGCGACCCGCCCAAGGGATCGAACGGGTTTGTTCCCCACCCCGAAGGCTTTGCCAACAGCTGCGAGCTGATCTCGGCGCTGGCGGATACCGGGAAGTTCACCATCCGTGTCGGCGCATACCCTGAGAAGCACCCCGAGGCCGCGGATCAAAAGGCCGATATCGACTGGCTCAAGCGCAAGATTGACGCGGGCGCATCCGAGGCGATCACGCAGTTCTTTTTTGAGGCTGAGACCTTCTTTCGCTTCCGTGACGCCTGTGCCGCGGCCGGTATCAACGCGCCGATCATTCCGGGCGTCCTGCCGATTGAAAACTGGGTTGGCGCGCGCAAATTCGCGGCCTCTTGCGGCACGCAGATCCCGGCATGGCTGGATGAGGCGTTTGACAAAGCAATCCGCGACAACCGTCAGGACCTGCTGGCAACCGCGCTGGCGACAGAGCTATGCAGCGATCTAATTGAAGGCGGGGCTGAGGATCTGCATTTCTACACGCTGAACCGTCCCGAACTGACCCGCGATGTCTGTCATGCATTGGGTGTGACACCCAATGTGGCCCTGCGCAACGTCGCCTGAGCACTTGCCGCCCGCGTCGGCCCCGCCTACCCTGTGAGGAGTAGGGACAGGAGGGGCCGACATGCCGATAAAACACGCCACATCGCTGGAGGAATTGCCAGATTTGCAGGCAATTCTTGCGCGGTCCGGGTTGGCGTTCATCGAAGACCTGATTGCAGGCCGCCTGCCCGCGCCGCCGATTGGTGTGACGCTGGGTTTTGTACCCATCGAAGCCACGCGCGGTCATGTGGTGTTTGAGGGACGGCCCCAATTTGACGCCACCAACCCGATGCGCGGCCTGCATGGTGGCTGGTATGGCGCAATTCTTGACAGTTGCATGGGCTGCGCTGTGATGACGGCACTGGAGCGCGGCGAGACCTATACCACGTTGGAATACAAGGTGAATATCACCCGTGCCCTGCCCTTGGATACGCCGGTTCACGCCATCGGCACGCTAGAGCACAAGGGACGTTCGACCGCCGTCGCCCGGGGCGAATTACGCGGCGTGGCGGATGGGCGGCTCTATGCCACGGGGTCAACCACCTGCATCGTGATGCGGCCAGAGGTGGTTTAGGCGCGCGGCTCCTGAGAGCTGCATGATTGGCCTAGAGCGGCCATTCGACCCATTTCCCACAGCGCGGACTAAAGGCGCGCAGCGCCCGCGTCCCAATGTCTTGGCATTGCTTCAGGCCGCGAAGACCGCGTCCATATTGGCAAATCCCTTGACCTCGACCGGATTGCCCGAGGGGTCGCGAAAGAACATAGTCCACTGCTCTCCGGGTTCTCCCTCAAAGCGCACCGAAGGCGGGATCACGAAAACGACCCCCGCCGACGTCAGGCGCTCGGCCACGCTGCGCCATGTTTCGAGTGGCAGCACCACACCGAAATGCGGCATCGGCACCATGTGATCGCCGACCTTGCCAGTGGCCTGCGTGGCGAAGGGCGTGCCAAGGTGCAGGCTGAGTTGGTGGCCAAAGAAATCGAAATCCACCCAAGTCTGGGTCGAGCGCCCCTCGACCCCGCCCAGAAGGGCCCCATAAAAGCCACGCGCGGCATCAAGATCGGTGACATTGATTGCCAGATGAAAGGGATGTGCCATAACTTACTCCTCATGCCCGTTGCATGGCACCTAGCGATGCCTTAACCGGGTTTGCAAGATTTATGACGCGGAAGGACAGATAAATGACCTATGGCTTTGATACGTTGCAAGTTCATGCGGGCGCGCGCCCCGATCCGGCCACCGGCGCACGGCAGGTGCCGATTTACCAGACCACGGCCTATGTGTTTCGCGATGCCGATCACGCCGCCGCCCTGTTTAACCTGCAAGAGGTGGGGTACATCTATTCGCGCCTGACCAACCCGACCGTGGCCGCGCTGCAAGAGCGGGTGGCGACGCTGGAGGGCGGCGCAGGTGCGGTGTGCTGTTCGTCGGGGCATGCGGCGCAGATCATGGCGCTGTTCCCGCTGATGGGTCCGGGGCTGAATGTGGTGGTCTCTACCCGGCTTTATGGCGGGTCAATCACGCAGTTCAGCCAGACCATCAAACGCTTTGGCTGGTCGGCCAAGTTTGTCGATATCGACGACGCCGACGCGATCAATGCCGCGATTGATGACAATACGCGCGCGATCTTTTGCGAATCCATCGCCAATCCGGGGGGTCACATCGCCGATCTTGATGCGATTGCGGCGGTTGCAGACAAGGCGGGCCTGCCGCTTATCGTCGATAACACCTCGGCCACGCCCTATCTCTGCCGCCCCATCGAGCATGGCGCGACGCTGGTGGTGCACTCGATGACCAAGTTCCTGACAGGGAATGGCACGGTCACCGGCGGCGTTGTGGTGGACTCGGGGAATTTCGACTGGTCGGCCTCGGACAAGTTCCCCTCGCTCTCGGCCCCCGAACCCGCCTATCACGGGCTGAAGTTCCACGAGACCTTTGGCCCGCTGGCCTTCACCTTTCACGGCATTGCCATCGGGCTGCGCGATCTGGGCATGACGCTCAATCCGCAGGCGGCGCATTACACGCTGATGGGGATCGAAACCCTGTCCTTGCGCATGGCGCGGCATGTTGAGAACGCGGAAAAGGTGGCAAGCTGGCTGGAAGGTCATCCGGCGGTTGAGGCGGTGACCTATGCAGGCCTCAAATCCTCGCCTTGGCATGACCGGGTGGCGCGGATCTGTCCCAAGGGGGCGGGCGGGTTGTTCACCGTGGCGCTCAAGGGCGGCTATGACGCCTGCCTCAAGCTGGTGGATAATCTCAATCTTTTCAGCCATGTGGCCAATCTGGGCGATACCCGTTCGCTGATCATCCATTCGGCCTCGACCACCCACCGGCAGTTGACGCCAGAGCAACAAACCGCCGCCGGGGCCGCGCCCAATGTGGTGCGAATCTCGATCGGGATCGAGGATGCCAAGGACATCATTGCTGATCTGGATCAGGCGTTGGCCAAGGCTACTGCCTGACACGCGATGGCGCCGGGGCCGGTCTGATGGTTGGCCTCGGCGCGAAGCTGCTGTAAAATGGTGAGGATGATAGCAAAGACTCCCGCTGACGCTGGACCAGTGTTAAAGCGTTACTTATGAAACCGAATTTCGCCTTGTCCCTGTCCTTTGAAGGCATTGGCCTTTTGCACCGCGCGGGCAGCGCGGGATGGCATTTGGTTGGCGAGGTGGCGATTGATGCGGCCGATCTGACAGGCGAATTGGCGGCGCTGCGCGCAAAGGCGGCGCGTCTTGACCCTTCGGGGCTTGCGACCAAACTGATCATCCCCGACGAGCAGATCAAATACCTCAACCTGCCCGCCGCGAGCGCGCATGAGGGGGATTACGACCAGACCGCAGCCGAGGCGCTGGAGGGGGCCACGCCCTATCACATCAACGATCTGGTCTATGACTGGAGCGTGGACAAGGGCCGTCTTTATATCGCCGCCGTCGCCAGCGAGACATTGAACGAGGCTGAGGCGTTTGCGCTTGAGCATCGGTTCAACCCGGTCAGCTTTGTCGCGCGGCCACGGTCGGATCACTTTGCGGGCGAGCCGTTCTTTGGATCTGCGGCGCAGGCCAAGGGCGTGGACCGCGATGACGCGCCGGTGCGCATCATCGGCAGCGCGCGACTGCCCGAAGTGACACCCCCCGCAGAACCGCAAGTCGCCAAACCCGACGCGCCAAAATCCGAGACAGCGCCCAAGCCCGTGCCCCCAGCCCCAAAGGCTGAACCTGAATTGCCCGCCTTGTCGTTTTCCAGCATCCGCGCCGAGCGTACAGCCCCGGTCGAGGGTGCGCCCAAGCTCTCGGGCGCGGCGCGGTCCCTACCGTTGCCGGATACCGATCCGGCCCCGGACGTGCCGAGACCGGGTGCCACCCCGCTCTTGACCGGGGGGGCGAACCCGGCCCTGACAGACTTGGCTGCTGCCAGCCTTGCGCCCAAGGCCGAGAAATCACCGGGTTTGTCCGGTCTGTTGTCGCGGCGCGAGACAGCGGCAGCCGCGCCTGCAATCGCCCTTGCAACGCCCGCCGATGAGGCGCAGCGCATGACAATTTTTGGCGCACGCAGCCAGCCCGAGACGCGCGGCAAGCCGCGCTTTCTGGGGCTGATCCTGACCGCGCTCTTGCTGCTCTTTCTGATCGGGGTCGCGGCGTGGTCCACGATCTTTAGCCAAGACGGGCTGTCCGGTCTTTTGAAAGGCTCAGAGCCGCAGGTTGCAGTAACGCCAGCCTTCGATCTGAAGCCGGATGAGGTCACCCAGACCGAGGCGACAACCGAGACCACGAGCGCGCCTGAGGAGGTCCTGACGCCGCCTGCGCCGCTCGAGACCGCAGCAGACCCTATCGCAGAGCCGGATACCCCAGAGACCGACGCCATCGTTGTGGCCCCGGCCCTGCCGGAAGAGTTAACGCCAGAGCAGGCGCTGACCCGCTATGCCGCGACCGGCATCTGGCAGATGGCCCCCGAACCGCCCGCGCAGGCCGAGTCGACCGATCAGGGAGAGTTTTATCTGACCTCAATCGATGAGGCGGTGAACTTTCAGGATGCGGTGGCGCTTCCGCCGCACCCGGATGTCGGGCGGGACCAGCGCCCCGAAACGCCCGCCTCTCCGGCCCCGCCGGGCACCGAATTCACACTTGATGCGCGCGGGCTTGTGCAGGCGACACCAGAGGGCGCTCTGACACCGGACGGTGTGCTGGTGCGCGCAGGTCCGCCGCCCCTGCGCCCGCCCGAAACCCCGGTGCGGGCCCTGCCCGTTCCCGGTCTGGAACAGAGCGCCGAAACCGCGGCCGAAGCTGCACGGCTTGGCGGTATCCGGCCACGCACCCGGCCCGAGAACCTGATCGAGCAGCAAGAACGCGGCGCACTGTCGGGTCTTACACGCTCAGAGCTGGCGGCGCTGCGTCCGCGCACGCGCCCTCAATCGGTTATTGAGGCCGCCACCGCCCAGCCCGACGCCCCCGAAGTGATGCCTGCCGATGTCAGCTCCGCCTCGCTTGCTGCGGCATTGATCGAGGCCAATCGGGGGGCGGTGGACGGCACAGACAGCCTGCCGCAGGCCGTGGCCAGTTCGATCAAGCCCAAGCTGCGGCCGCAGGTTCTGGAACGTGCCGCGCGCGCCCCCGCGCGGGATCAGGCCACCCCGGGCGAGGATGACGAACCCGAGGTGCAAACCGCCGCCGCGCGCGCGACCCCCAACATTCCCACCACGGCCTCTGTTGCCCGCTCTGCGACAGACGTCAATGCCATCAACCTGCGCAACGTCAACCTGATCGGCGTCTATGGTGGCCCGCAGAGCCGCCGCGCGCTGGTGCGTCTGGCGAATGGCCGCTACCAAAAGGTGCAGATCGGCGACAAGCTGGATGGTGGGCGGGTGTCTGCGATTGGCGACACCGAATTGCGCTACAACAAACGCGGCCGTGATGTAGTGCTGCGCATGCCCAAAGGGTAACGCCATGTCACAGAACCACGTTGCGCGCGGCTGATGGAAGGGTTTCTTTTTCAGGCCACGATCTATCTTGCAGCCACTGTGATCGCGGTGCCGCTGGCGGCGCGTCTGGGGTTTGGCTCTGTGCTGGGCTATCTGGCGGCGGGTATCTTGATCGGCCCGGTTTTTGGTCTGGTGGGGGGGCACGAGACCGCCGAGTTGCAGCATGTCGCCGAGTTCGGCGTGGTCATGATGCTGTTTCTCATCGGGCTCGAGCTTGAGCCGCGCGCGCTCTGGGATATGCGCCACCGGCTGTTGGGCCTTGGCGGATTGCAGATCACCCTGACAACGCTGGCGGTGATGTGGGCAGGCATGCACCTCTTGGGGCTGGGGTGGAGCGTGGCCTTGGCGGTGGGGCTGATCTTTGCGCTCTCGTCAACCGCCATCGTGCTGCAAACCCTGTCGGAAAAGGGGTTGATGCAGACAGGCGGCGGACGCTCGGCGTTCTCGGTGCTGTTGACGCAGGATATCGCGGTCATTCCGATGCTGGCCTTTTTACCCCTGCTTGCCCTGCCCAAGACGCCGGATATGATCATGGGCGAGATTCTGTCGCGCGGCACCGAACCTTTGGAGCATGGTGACACCAGCGCCCCGCATCAGGCAGCGCAGAGCTTTATCGCCTCCTTGCCCGGATGGGGGGCGACGCTGGTAACGATTGCGGCGGTGGCGGCGATCATCCTGACCGGCATTTATCTGACCCGGCCTGTATTCCGGTTCATCCATTCCGCCCGCCTGCGTGAAATGTACACAGCCATCGCCCTTTTGATCGTGGTCGGCATTTCCTTTTTGATGATGCTGGTGGGGCTCTCGCCCGCTCTGGGCGCATTTCTGGCCGGGGTGGTTCTGGCCAACAGCGAATTCCGTCACGAACTGGAAAGCGATCTGGCGCCGTTCAAGGGGCTGCTCTTGGGTCTCTTCTTTATCACCGTGGGGGCGGGGATCAATTTCACCGTGCTGTTTGGCGCGCCCGTGCTTATTGTCGGTCTGGCCGTCGTGGTGATCCTGACCAAGGGGGCGGTGCTCTATATCCTTGGTCGGCTCTTTGCCCTGCGCGGGCGCGATCTGTGGCTCTTTACCCTGTCGCTGGCACAGGCGGGCGAGTTTGGTTTTGTCCTTGTCGGATTTTCCGTGCAGCAGCATGTGCTGCCCATCGCGCTGAGCGAGGTGATCTTGCTGGTGATCGCCCTTACCATGCTGATCACGCCGCTGTTATTCATCCTCTACGACATCCTGTCACGGCGCTTGCGGGACAGTGCCGAGACCCCCGAAGCGGACACCATCGACCAGACCGGGCCAGTGATCATCGCGGGGATCGGGCGGTTTGGGCAGGTGGTCAACCGGCTGGTGCGCTCAAGCGGGTTTGAAACCGTGGTTCTGGATCATGACCTGCTTGCGATCCAGCGGATGCGCCGGTTTGGGGTCAAGGGTTTCTTTGGCGACCCGACGCGGCCTGACCTCTTGCACGCGGCAGGGCTGGGACAGGCGCGGATACTGGTGGCAGCGCTGGACAATCCTGATGCCACGGTGCAGCTAGTGAGTTTTGCCCGGCGCGAGCGGCCCGACCTGCATATCATTGCCCGCGCCTATGATCGCACGCATGTCTTCCGGCTCTATCAGGCGGGGGCCAATGACATCGTGCGAGAGCTTTTTGACAGCTCATTGCGGGCGGGACGCTATGTGTTGGAAAACATGGGTTTGACAGAGTTCGAGGCGGCGGAACTGGAAAAAACCTTTTACCATCACGACCGCCATTCAGTGCGTGAACTGGCGGCGCTCTGGGACCCGGACAAGCCGACGGTCGAGAACGAGGCCTATATCACCCGCGCCCGCGCGTTGGAGGAAGAGTTGCAAACCATGCTCTTGTCCCAACTGGAAGAGACCGGCACGCCCACGGGCGTAGGCAAGCCGAAACAGTGATCCGGGCGGGTGCGGGTCATATCCCGCCCTGTTGCTTGAGCCCCCCGGTCAGACGCGGACCACGCCAGCCGCGCCGCACCGCCACGCCCACGCTGTCGTGCAGCCGCTCTGAGCGGTCACGCCCCACCACACGGGCGCGACGCAGCACAAGGATCTTACCCCAACCCGCCCATGTGCCCACCGAGGGTGCATTCACATCCTGCGGAAAGCGCGCGCGCCATCCCTCGGGCAAGGGCAGCCCGCAGCCCTCTATCCGCTCAAGCATCCACACGAGCGGGATATTGGCGAGGGGGCGGGCCGCATCGACACCGCAAAGCTGCCCGCCCACATCGGAATGACACCCCCGGAACCAGACCTGTTCGACATGACCATCAAATTCCGGCGGGCATTCCCAGAGCACGGGCGTATAGGCATTGCGGGTCTCATCCAGCGCCAGCGCATGATACCCGTGCCGGGTGGTCCGCCCCAGATGGTGATTGTGAAAGCCATGCGCATCAACACGGAACCGCCAGAGAATGGGGACGCGCAAGCCAAGCGCCTTGACCGTATCCCAGACGCCGATCATCTCGACATGGGTATCGGCATGACAATTGGCACGGGCAAAGGCCTGTGCCGCGCGGCCCGATGGCGTGCAGCGGTAATGCCGAAACGCCTGATGCACATTGCGTTCGGTCGCCGCCTCAGCGCGCAAGAGGCCGATACGGTCGATCACCCCCGCCAGAGAGCGCACCGCATAGGCGCCGCGCGAATAGCCCAGCAGAAAAATCCGGTCACCGGGACGGTAGCGGTTGGAAAGATAGCCATAGGCCCGACGGATCTGGCGGTTGATGCCCCGGCCAAGGATGATATCGCCGGTGGCGCGCCAGTCGCGCCATTGTATTCCCGCCTCATAATAGACCGAGAGAGACGCCCCCGACATCTCGCGCAGCAATTTATAGGTCAGACCGGCGTTGGTCTCATACCCCGGTGTCAGGCTGGACATGGTGCCATCAAGGATCAGAACATGGTTGACCGGCCCGCGCCGATGGCCAAAGGGCGGATGCCCCTCACGCGGGCCCGGCCGCAGCCAGTCGAAAATGCTCTTGGTCCATCCCCGCCACGACATGCAACACCTGCCTTTGACGCCCGGAGAAGCATCCGCAGGTTTACGGGCACGTCCGAGCCATGACTTAAGCTTGCGCAGAAATCCGTTACGATTCCATGAAATTCGGCGTGAGCGCGCTGTTACAGTTGCGCCACGGTCACAATCTCGCGCAGGCCATAGCCGTTGAAATCGGTGCTGAGGCTGCGGGTATAGGCCCCCATGCCCGCAATCAGCAGGTAATCGCCCTCGTCCAGATCTGCGGGCAAGGGCAGAGGATCAGGCAGCCGATCAATGCTGTCACAGGTCGGACCAAACACCACACGCGGCAGCGGTGCGCCGGTGCGCGGCATGCCGTCAGGGGACATAACGGTGATCCGGTCGGGTGCGCCGATGTCACGAATCTCGGTCAGCCCGCCATAAACCCCGTCATTGACGAACACCGCGCCTGTATCGCGCAACGTCTTGACGCGCACCAGCATGCTGAACGCCTCGGCCACCATGGCGCGGCCCGGCTCACAGACCAGAGCGGGCGCATCCGCCCCAAAGACCCGTGCCACCTCGGCCCCGATATGGTCGAAAATCGCGGTCAGGTCCGGCGTGGGTCCGGTCCGATGCGCGGCAAAGCCGCCGCCCACGTTGATCCGCGCCAGACGCACGCCCGCTGCGCGCGCCACATCCGCGACAACGCCGATATAGGCCCCCCAAGCAGCGGGGTCGGCGCATTGGGTGCCGGGATGAAAGGTCATCGAAGGGGTAAAGCCACGCTCTGCCACAGCGCGCAGCAACTCTGCCGCACGATCCGGTCCAACACCGAATTTGGCCCCGAAATCATAAGCCGCGCCGCGCACCGGCAGCGCAAGGCGCACCGTGATTTCAGAACCAGTGTCCACGCGGCCGGTCAGCTTGTCCAATTCGCGCAGGCAGTCGATGGAATAGGAGCGCACGCCCATCAGAGCGGCAACCTCAATCTCCGAAACCGAGCGCACCGGGTTGTTGTAATGCAGCACCGCATTCGGACAAACGCTGCGCACGGCGCGCATTTCCTCGGGGCTGGCCACGTCAAAGGCCGTGATCCCCGCTGCCACCAGATTGGCCAGCACCTCGGCCCCCGGATTGGCCTTGACCGCATAGGTCACAAGGCCGGGAAACCCGGCCTGAAAGGCGCGCGCCGTAGCATGCAGTTGATCCGGCGCAAAATAGAGCAGCGCCGCATCAGGGGTCTGACGCATCAGATGGGCGCGGGGATTGGCCCAAGGGGCGGCGTTTTTCATTGGGAAACCTCAATCTGCTGCGAATTTTCTTTGAGTGTGCCGCGAAATCTCGTCGATTCGAGATGTCATTTCGTATAAATCGCCGTAAACTTTCGTCATAATGATGAGGATTACATGCAAACCGACGACACAGATCGCGCCTTGATCACGCTTTTGCAGGAAAACGCCCGATTGCCAGTGGCCACATTGGCGCGCCGGCTGGGGCTGGCGCGCACCACCGTCCAAGCGCGGCTGGAGCGGCTCGAATCCTCTGGCGTGATCGCGGGTTACACGCTGCGGCTGAGCGCCAAAGCCCAACCTGCCCTGCGCGCCACCGCCCTTGTCAGCATCGAACCGCGCTCTGGCCCTGCTGTGCTGGCACGGTTGAAATCGCTGCCACAGGTGCGCCGGGTGCACACCACCTCGGGGCGGTTCGATCTGATCGTGATGATCGAGGCCAACACCACCGAGGCGCTGGATGAGACGCTGGACCGGATTGGCGAGGCAAAAGGCGTCAAAGGCTCGGAAAGCCTTATTCACCTCTCGACCAAACTTGACCGGGGTGACTGAGTGCAGCAGTCTGACCGTAACCACACAAGCGGAGTCGCGGGCATGGACACGGTCAGTTTCAGACAAATGAAGGACGGCACCAAAGAGGAATACGAATTCCTCACCGCGCATGAGATTGACCATACCCGACACACCGCAAAACGGCTGCTGAGCGCGCTGGTCGAACTGGATCAGAGCCTGTCAGGCTATCAGATCACCCGGCTGGGGCATTCTGTTCAGTCGGCCACGCGGGCTTGGCGCGACGGTGCGGATATCGATTGGGTGGTCGCGGCACTCTTGCACGACATCGGCGATATCTATGCGCCCTACAATCATGACGAATACGCCGCGACGATCCTCAAGCCCTTTTTGCGCGAACAATGCACTTGGTGTGTGGCCACCCATGGCGATTTCCAGATGCTGTATTACGGCCACCACCTTGAGGGGTTTGACCAGCACAAGCGCGAGCGTCACCGGGGCCACGCCTATTTCGACGATTGCGCCGAGTTCTGCGAACGCTGGGATCAGGCCAGCTTTGATCCCGATTACGACGACCTGCCGCTGGCATTCTTTGCCCCGCTGGTCGAAGAGGTGTTTGCGCGCAAGCCTTATGATCCGGCGGTGATCCGCACGGGCGCGCGCATGCCGCTGACCGATGCCGCCATGGCAGAGGCACGACAGAACCGTGGCTAACGCCGCCCCAAAAGCCCAATGCGCCAGAATAGTGTCATCAAGACCAGCCCCAACACCACCAGCCCGATGCAGACCGCCCAGAACGCGCGCGCATCATCCGCGCCGGGAATGCCGCCCACGTTGATCCCCAACAGCCCGGTGATCAGCCCCAGCGGCAGGAAAATTGCGGCCACCACGGATAAGAGCAGCATCTGACGATTCATCGTTTCGGCGCGGGCGTCCATGATCTGATCATGCACCACCTGTGCGCGGTCGCGGAGTGCGTCGAGTTCCTCGGCCAGCCGCGTCACCCGCTCTGTTGCCTCACGCAAGCGGCTGCGATCATGGCTGCGAATCCACGGCATGTCCTCGATCTCAAAGGTGCTGAGCGCATCGCGTTGCGGTGCCATATGTCGCCGCAACACAATGGCCATGCGCCGCACCTCCGCCAGTTCGCGCCGGTCCAGCACACTCAGGTTGTCGATCACCTGATCTTCGAGCAAATCCAGCTTTTCATTCAACCCGGCCACCACAGGCTCTGCCCGGTCCGCAAGCCGCAGCGCCAGACGCGCCACCAGTTCCGCCGCCCCATCCGGCCCCTGATTGCTCGCGATCCCCTCCATGACATCGCTCACCGCCATCAGACGGCGCAGTTGCACGCTGACCACCACCCCTTCGGTAACCCACATCCGCAGGGACACCATATCTTCGACCTCGTCCCCGGGGTTGAGATTGACACCGCGCAGATTGATGAGCACGCCGGACCCATGCACGGTTGCGCGTGGCCGGGTTTCGGGGGCCAGCAGGGCACGCAGCACCAAAGGCTCCAGCGCCGTCGCCTCGAGCCATTCACGCGCGCCGGGTTGGGCGCAATTGACATGCACCCATGTCAGCGCCTCAGGCACAGACCAGTCCGCAGGGGCCGTGCCGCTGAGATCAATCTTGCTGGCGTTGCCATCCCGGCGCATCCGCCATTGCCGGACCCCCTCCATATCCCTGTTCTCCCTGCCAATCTGTTGCGGGCAGTCTGCGTCATTTCACCCCCTCTTGTCACGCAGATGGGTCAAGAAAATCCGTGCTTTGGCTTTTCCTCTGATCCCACATTAGGTAGAGCAGATGAAAACCCGGTTTTTGCAGGATCAATACGTCATGGCGATGGAAAAAACATTCGACGCGGCCGAGGCCGAGACGCGGCTCTATCAGGCGT
Organism: Roseovarius sp.; assembly: GCF_048262375.1. Lineage (GTDB taxonomy): Bacteria > Pseudomonadota > Alphaproteobacteria > Rhodobacterales > Rhodobacteraceae > Roseovarius. The sequence goes on along the minus strand of NZ_JBLXFE010000011.1, from coordinate 66,954 downwards.
GGGAGGACGCAGGCGCGTTCCGGGCCGGGGCCAATGCGGCACCGGGGGCCGAGACCTTCAGCATCATGATCCCGCCCCCCAACGTGACCGGCAGCCTGCACATGGGCCATGCGTTCAACAACACGCTTCAGGATATTCTGATCCGCTGGCACCGGATGCGCGGGCATGACACGCTGTGGCAACCGGGGCAGGATCACGCAGGCATCGCCACGCAGATGGTGGTCGAGCGCAAGCTGGCGGCTGAGGGCGCGCCCTCGCGCCGCGAAATGGGGCGCGAGGCGTTTCTCAACAAGGTCTGGGAGTGGAAAACGCAATCCGGCGGTACGATCATCAATCAGCTGAAGCGGCTTGGCGCCTCCTGCGACTGGTCACGCAACGCCTTTACCATGTCCGGTGCGCCGGGGGCGCCTGCGGGCGAAGAGGGCAATTTCCATGACGCGGTGATCAAGGTCTTTGTCGATATGCACAATAAGGGCCTGATCTATCGCGGCAAGCGGCTGGTCAATTGGGACCCGCATTTCGAGACCGCGATTTCAGATCTTGAGGTCGAGAATATCGAGGTCGCAGGCCATATGTGGCATTTCAAATACCCGCTGGCCGGGGGTCAGACCTATGAGTATGTCGAGAAAGACGCTGACGGCAATGTAACCCTGCGCGAAACCCGTGACTACATTTCCATCGCCACGACACGACCCGAAACCATGCTGGGCGATGGCGCGGTCGCCGTTCATCCATCAGATGAACGTTACGCGCCAATTGTCGGAAAACTCTGCGAAATTCCGGTGGGACCAAAGGAACATCGCCGCCTCATTCCGATCATCACCGACGACTATCCCGATCCGAATTTCGGAAGCGGTGCGGTCAAGATCACTGGCGCACATGATTTCAACGACTATGGCGTGGCACAGCGCGGCGGCATCCCGATGTACCGCCTGATGGACACCCGCGCGCAGATGCGGGCCGATGGCGCGCCCTACGCCGAGACCGCCAAACGCGCGCAGGAAATCGCGGAAGGCGCCGATTTCACGATCGAGGAAGTCGACACACTCAACCTGATCCCGGATCACCTGCGCGGTCTGGACCGGTTCGACGCGCGCGCTCGGGTGGTCGAAGAGATCACCGCCGAAGGTCTGGCTGTGATGGTGACACATGAGGACGGCGAAGCGGTGCCGCTGGTCGAGGCCAAACCGATCATGCAGCCCTTTGGCGACCGCTCCAAGGTGGTGATCGAACCGATGCTCACCGATCAGTGGTTCGTGGACACGGCCAAAATCGTCGGCCCCGCGCTCGATGCCGTGCACTCGGGCGAGGTGACGATCCTGCCCGAGAGCGATCGCAAGGTCTATTTCCACTGGCTGGAGAATATCGAGCCGTGGTGCATTTCCCGGCAACTCTGGTGGGGCCATCAGATTCCGGTGTGGTATGGGTTTGACCTGAGCGCGCCGGATTTCCACGATGAAGAGGGCGACGGCACGCTCGATCTGGTGGAAATGCTGCAGCTTCTGAACGAGGGGCATCTGAGCCCCCTGATGCAATGCGGCGCGGATTTCGGGACGATTTCCGACAGGTTTCACGACAATCTTGCCAGCCTGCCGCTGCCTCTGGCCGCGATGCAGGTGGTCGAGGTCGAGAACCGCGAAGCGGCGCTGCACCGGCTGGCCAGCGCACTGGCGGAGTATACGGCCACGCAGGACCCCACGCATCTGGTCTATCCGGTCTGGCGCGACCCCGACGTCCTTGACACATGGTTCTCGTCGGGTCTCTGGCCCATCGGCACGCTGGGTTGGCCCGAGGACACCGAAGAACTCAAGCGGTATTTCCCGACCTCAGTGCTGATCACCGGGTTTGACATCATCTTTTTCTGGGTCGCCCGGATGATGATGATGCAATATGCCGTGGTTGGGCAAAAGCCGTTCTCTCATGTCTATGTGCATGCCCTCGTGCGCGACGAGAAGGGCAAGAAGATGTCCAAATCCTTGGGCAATGTGCTCGACCCGCTCGACCTGATCGCGGATTACGGCACCGATGCCGTGCGCTTTACCCTAACGGCAATGGCGGCCATGGGGCGCGATCTGAAACTGTCGAAAGAGCGCATTGCGGGCTATCGCAATTTCACCACCAAGCTGTGGAATGCCGCCCGCTTTGCCGAGATGAATGGCGCGGTCGGCTCGACCGGCACGGTGCCCAGCCCCACCGCGACGGTCAACCAATGGATCATCGGCGAGACCGCCAAGACGCGGGCCGCCGTCGATGAGGCGCTGGAAAACTTCCGCTTCAACGATGCGGCCAACGCGCTATATGCCTTTGTCTGGGGCACGGTCTGCGACTGGTATGTCGAGTTTTCCAAGCCGCTGCTCTTGGATGGCGATGCGGCCACCAAGGCCGAGACGCAGGCGACGATGGCCTGGGTCATAGATCAATGTCTGATCCTCTTGCATCCGATCATGCCCTTTGTGACCGAAGAGCTTTGGGGCACGCTGAGCGCGGCGCGGCCCAAGATGCTGGTGCATACGGATTGGCCGACCTATGGCTCCGAGTTGATCGACCCCGCCGCCGACCGTGAAATGAACTGGGTGATCGCACTGATCGAGCAAATCCGCTCGGCGCGCGCGCAGATGCATGTGCCAGCCGGTCTCTATGTGCCGCTTCTGGTCACGGAACTGGGCGAGGCCGGACGCGGCGCATGGGCGCGCAACGAAGTGATGATCAAGCGACTGGCGCGGGTCGAGAGCCTGACCGATGTGGGCAGCTTCCCCAAGGGCTGTGTCACGGTGGCGGTCGAGGGCGGCAGCTTTGGTCTGCCGCTCGCGGATATCATCGACGTGGCCGAGGAAAAGGCGCGGCTGGAAAAGACCCTGGGCAAGCTGGAAAAAGAACTGGGCGGGCTGCGCGGGCGGCTGAACAACCCCAATTTCGTGGCCTCCGCGCCTGAGGATGTCGTGACCGAAGCGCGCGAAAATCTGGCGCTGCGCGAAGAAGAAGAAGGCAAACTGCGCGCGGCCCTCGCCCGGCTGGCAGAACTGGGCTGAGCCGCAGCTTGCGGTCAGACCGGAGGCGTTGCACCCGAAAAGGTCGATGCCTCCGGCGGGGTATGATCAAGGAAAAATTCATTCCTTACAGCGTGATAGTCTTCAAGCTGTTTTATATCCGCATTTTTCCCACACAGCGAGCGCTGCCTTTTATCGCCATTTGAAATTCCGCTGAAAGTGTTATCAGCACGCAAAACGCACCTCAGTGTTCAGAAACGCACTAAGAGCTGTCATTTCAAGAAGACGGATATCCCAGCATAAAAAGAGGCCCAAAAGCCTCTATGCCTTCAAGCACGCTTTACCGTGACGCACGCGGGACTCGCTTCAATGTGACATTTGAAGGGCACAGCGTTTCTCAGGATCAGGCCCAACTCGTTTCGTATCCGTCTGGCTGATGCGCTCTGACCTGCCGTCAGAGCGCCTTGGCCGAACCGACACCTTACGATGGCCTAAGTCATGAGTTCTGAATTCCGCGCAGCCAGCGTATGGTCCGACAGATGTGACGCAATCGGTTTCACCCCTCTCTTAAAGAGATACAGGGTTCGATAGCCAGATAAAGCGCTGAGACATCTTCTGCGGACACACTCAGGCGATATTAATCTGCTTGCCTCCAGCCCTGTCTTCCTTGGACCAAAGTGTCAGTTCAGCGATCAACGCTACAGCCTTGGCGACATTGAAAGGCTTGCGAATAAACCCATTCATGCCGGCATCAAAAGCCGCCTGTTTTTGCTCTTCAAGAACACCGGCCGTGAAGGCTAGGATGGGAATGCTGGTGAGTTTGAGATCATTGCGGATCCTCCGACAGGTCTCATACCCATCCATGCCCGGCATGTGCAGATCAAGCAGGATGATATCAAACCCCCGCGCAGAGGCATTTTCCAATTCTTGCAGAGCCTGAGCCCCGCTGAGTGCGCTGGTAACATGTGCCCCAGCTTTGGCCATGATCGCAGAGGCAATTACTAGGTTCACCTCATTATCATCTACCAAAAGCAGTTTCACTTCCTTGATCGAAGTGGCAGCGGGAGACGGCACTTCAACACGTTTTTCAGGCAACATGTCAGCACACGTCTTGCGTTCAAATTTTGCGGCCAGCCGTTGAAGTGAATTCGGAAGAATGGGCTTGGTCACATCGGCACTGATGATATTGCGAACCATCAGGTCTTTCGCTTTATCTTTTTCCGCAGGCAATCGCATCATGCAGAGTGGCGGGCAGTCTTCACCCAGAAAAGCGCGTATTCTTTTAGCAACCTGCTTCACATCCGGATTTGTCAGCCCACCGCTGAGCAGGATGACGTCTGGAAACGGCTCTTGGCGGTTCTTAAGATTCATTACCCTCAGGATGGCCGCGTCCCCCGAAGATGCTGTCAGTGGCTGACAGTGTAGAAACTCGACGGATCTCGCCGTAGCTTCCAGAGCGTCAAGGTTTTCGTCGACGATCAGGACGCTGTGTGATCCGCTGATTTTCTTGTCGGCAACGGGCTTCAACTCCACTTGGGCATCAAGGTCAAACGAGAAGCAACTGCCTTTCCCGAGGTCGGACTCAAGGTAAAGCTTTGACCCCATCATGGACAGGAGCCTCTCACAGATCGAAAGCCCCAACCCTGCACCACGGCGGCGGCCTTCGACGGTGTTTGTCGCCTGCTCAAAAGGCGTAAAAATCCGTTTCTGATCGTCTTTTGAAATGCCTATGCCTGTGTCCCGGACTTCAAATCTCAGGTTCCGGCCACCGGTCGCTTTCACAGATAGTACGACGCTGCCTTTATGTGTGAACTTGGCCGCATTGCTAAGCAGGTTCATGAGAACCCGGATCAGATGGACAGGGTCCACCACAATTTGCTCGATCTGTGGATCTGGAACAATGATAAACTCAACTAGCTTGTCCGCGAACGAAATCCGAATGTTGGTGGCAATGTTTTCGAGAATTTCGATTAGGGACACCGGATTGGCGTTGATTGGGATCTTCCCGGCCTCCAGCCTTGAGAAATCGAGAATGTCATCCACGATGCCCAATAGCAGGTTGCACGCCATGCTCTGCTGGCTCACGTAGCATGCCTGCTCATCTGTCAGCTCTGTGTCCGACATAAGATGCGCCAATCCCATGAGTGTGTTGAGGGGCGTGCGGATGTCATGGCTCATATTAGACAGGAAGTCAGCCTTGACGCGTGCGTTATGCTCTGCTTCTTCCTTTGCTTTCAGATAGGATTCAGTGCGCTCTGCGACGAGTTTCTCAAGGTCATCTTGATGCGCCTTAAGGCGCTGGTTCATCAGCACACGCTCGGAGACGTCGACCACGCTTGCCACGACGACATCTGCACCGCCGAGTTGTGCCGCCTCAAAGCCGACTTCCACATGGATCGCGCCGCCATCTTTTCGAACGCCAGGAAAGGCTTGATCTCCGCCCATTTTACGGCGCATCGGATTCTTGAAAAACGCCCCTCTTAAATCAACATGCCGCGCCTTGTGATCACACGGCACCAAATCTTCGACTTTCATCCCGATGAGTTCACTAGGTTCATATCCGAAGATGCGGTTGATCTCATCATTGGCTTCGAGAATGTTCCCGGTTTCACCAACGACGAAAACACCGATGGGAGACGAGTCGAAAGCAACTTTGTAAACGTCCTGACCCATGTGGATGTATCTTCTTCTCAAAATTTCGGGGATTAATCAGAGCACTGGTAAACTGAACGGGCGGTGAGTGTCTCTCAATGTAAGAACCGTTCATGAACATCATAATTTCACCGGCGATCAGGATTGCAACAGATTTATGACATTTGGATCAACCTTTTCCTTTGGACAGCACCACAGCGCACTTTGGTGCCACAAGAGTCACAACGACAGGTTTGTGCAATGGTTTACCGGAACAGTCCAAACTTCGCAGCGATGATGCGACCTGAACCGCCCCGGTTTGACCGAAGCCCTGCAAAACGGCTATGTTGAGAGCTTCAACACCAGGTTTCAGGATGAGGTGCGAAACCGCGTGCTCTTCTATTCGCTGAGCGAGGTTCAGATCATCATCTGAAGGTTGGATAAAACACCACACAACACCAAGCGGCCCCTCCGTGCATTGGGATATCGACCGCCAGCACCAGAAACCATCATCCAGATGGAAATCAGACTGATAATGCACCAACAATCAAGTTGGGCCAGTCAGATCAGGCTACCCCGCCGAGGCGACCGTTGCCGATCTACTTGATGCGGTCAGGCCGCGGATTGCGACCAACACTTGGCGGCCCGCACGCTCGCGTCGCATGAAACGGATATAGTAATCCGGAATCCGGTCTGGTAACGGAAACCTCAGATCGCGCGGGCAAAAAAGCAATTGTTCGACCAATCTTTTCAAGATACGGTTTGGGCATGCCGAATATTCCACACATGATCGCAGTGATTTTGACCGCGCTTGTCATCGTGACAGGCTTTAGCGGATTTGCCGCGGCTTCGAGCAAGTTCGGAGCACATGATCATTGCGTCTTTCCGCACAGCGAGCAGACGCAAGTGTTGTCTGCTGCGGATGATCACATGCATGGTGACGGCGATGTTGCACCGCGCCACTCTTTGCCGAATCATGATCATGAAACCTGCACGGTGCATGCCTGTTCGGCCCTTTTCCCCGCGATATGTAATACCGGTGAGCCGCATAGTGTTCTGCTGACCACTCTTGTTTGGCCCGAGATTTCAATGATCGGACCTGCTCAAACGGACGATCTGCAAAGACCCCCAAGATTCTAATCCCGCTCGCCTGGCGGGCCCTCTGGAATGCACCGGGCTAGAAACTGGCCCGACGACTGCTGTCTAACGGATCTTGGAGTTTCCATTGAAAACCTTACTCTTGCTGGGTATGTCCACGGCGCTTTTGGCCTGTGTGAATGCCCCCGACCTGCCGGCACAGGACGTGCTCGCCCCTGCGGCACGAAACGATGTTGGCATACGCCCCGCGTCCTTTCCCGATCCTCTTGCGGGCTATACCCCTCGGCCCGTCAAAGGGCCCGAGGACTGGCGCCGCCTGAACCAACAGCAATCGCCTGCTGGCGGGGAGGGGCAATGATGCGACAGATGTCGAAACCCGGCCTTGCGCTTTTGGCGTCCGTGGCGCTCGCGGCCTGCGCACCACCGGACCAGGTTGCCCGCCTGTCCGATCCCAAAGCGGGGTTTGCTGAAGTCAGGAACCCGGCGCGTACAATCCTTGGCAAGGACACAGTGATGCTCACGTCTGCGGCTGACATCGAGGCCAATGCCAAACGTGTCCATGCTCTGGTGCATGGAAAGACCATTGATGCCGATACAGCCGTTCAGGTGGCGCTTCTCAATAATCGTGGTCTGCAATCGGCGTATGCGCGGCTTGGGGTATCCTCCGCGGATGTGTGGCAGAGCATCATGCAGCCCAATCCCGTTGCCTCATTGGGGGTGTTCCAGATCGGGGCCGATGGCCTGAATGGCTATGGCACTCTGGAGGGAATGATCGCGTTCAACCTCTTTGCTGCGTTCACACAACAGGATCGCACCCGGCAGGCAGAACTGCGCTTCTCTCAGAGCCAGTTACAGGCGGTAGAAGAAACCCTCCGGGTCGCGGTGGACACGCGGCGCGCCTGGGTCGAGGCAGTATCCGCCTTTGAGACGGCGGGACTGATACGACAGGCGCAGGAAACCGCAGATGCCGGATCTGAGCTCGCGGCGCGTCTTGGGGATACCGGGTATCTCAACAAGGCAGAGCAGGCGAGAGAACACGCGTTCCACGCCGAACTTTCCGGACAGCTTGCCAAGGCCCGGCTCGACGCGCAGCTGACCAAGGAGGCCCTGACACGTCAACTCGGTCTGTGGGGGGGCGAGGTGGATTACTATGTGCCCAATGCCCTGCCGCGTTTGCCTGCCCGCGTGGCGGACCGGTCCGACATAGAAGCCCAAGCGCTGGGAAACCGTGTCGATCTGCTCATTGCCAGATTGGAGCTGCAAGATCTGGCGCAGGCGCGTGGGATGACGAACGCCACACGTTTCGTGAGCGATCTGGAGCTGATCGTGGGCGCCGAGGCCGAACGCGAGAATGACGGGGGCAGTCTGCAATCCGAGACCACTCCCCAGCTTGAGCTGGAATTCGCGATCCCGATCTTTGACAGCGGCAAGGCGCGACTGAAGAAAGCCGAAGCCGCTTATATGATCGCCGCTCATGATCTGGCGCAGCGAGCGGTCAATGTTCGGTCCGAGGCACGTTCGGCACAGGCGGCGCTCGTGGGTAGCCACCGGATCGCGCGGCACTATCGCGATGCCGTTTTACCGTTGCGCAAGACCGTCGAGGAAGAAGCGCTGCTCAGTTATAACGGAATGATCACCAGCACGTTCGAACTGTTGGCCGACACCCGCGCGCGGACGAACGCCAACCTGACCGAGGCCCAAGCCCGGCGAGATTTCTGGCTGGCCGATGCCAATCTTCTGGCAGCGATCCATGGCGGCGGCGGGGGCATGCAGTCCTCTGGCGTTGGCGGGGGCGCAGAGATCGCCGGAGATGCCGGCGCAGGCCATTGAGAACAGGGAGACAAGAGATGATGAACCGACGTCAAATGCTCACCGCCGGGGCGGGCCTCATGGTCACCGGTGCCGCCGCACGGGCGCAGAACATGGGCCTGCCCGAGGCCCCGGTGATGGAGACCGCCGCCACCCAGATCACGCCGCGCCCGGTGGTCGGGCCGGATTATAACCCCGTGGTCACGCTCAATGGATGGACCCTGCCATTTCGCATGAATGGTAACGTCAAGGAATTCCATCTGGTGGCAGAGCCGGTAGAGCGTGAATTGGCCGACGGCATGATTGCCAATCTTTGGGGATATAACGGCCAGTCCACAGGTCCGACGATCGAGGCGGTTGAAGGCGACCGCGTGCGTATCTTCGTGACCAACAAATTGCCGGAGCATACTTCGGTCCACTGGCATGGCATGATCCTGCCCTCGGGTATGGACGGGGTGGCCGGTCTGTCCCACAAGGGAATTCCGCCCGGCAAGACCTATGTTTACGAGTTCGACCTCGTGAAGTCCGGCACCTTCATGTACCACCCTCATGCCGATGAGATGGTGCAGATGGCCATGGGGATGATGGGGATGTTCATCGTGCACCCCAAGGATCCCACTTTCATGCCAGTGGACCGCGACTTCTGTTTCCTGCTCAATGCCTTCGACATCGTGCCTGGCAGCTATACGCCAAGGGTGATGACCATGACGGATTTCAACTTGTGGTGTTGGAACAGCCGCCTGTTTCCCGATATCGACCCGCTTGTGGTGGGCTTGGGGGACCGCGTCCGCGTTCGCGTCGGCAACCTGACGATGACCAACCATCCCATCCACATGCATGGCTATGATTTCGAGGTCACATGCACCGATGGCGGTTGGGTGCCCAAGGCAGCACGCTGGCCCGAAGTCAGCATCGATATTCCCGTGGGGGCGATGCGCGCCTATGAATTCGATGCCATCCATCCCGGTGACTGGGCCATTCACTGCCACAAATCGCACCATACGATGAATGCCATGGGTCATGACGTGCCCAACTTCATCGGTGCGGACAAACGGCGCGTAACGGGGATGATCCGCAAGCATCAGCCAGAATTCATGCCGATGGGCTCTAACGGCATGGCAGAAATGGGCATGATGTCGATGGAGATCCCAGATAACACCGTGCCGATGATGACCGGCTGGGGGCCGCATGGGCCGATTGAAATGGGCGGAATGTTCTCTGTGGTGAAGGTCCGCGAGGGCATCGCACCGGGCGATTATTCCGATCCCGGCTGGTACGAAAACCCTCCCGGAACCGAAGCCTGGGAATGGACCGGCGCGTTGCCGGATTTCACCCGAAACGACAACCCACGCACAAAATACACCCCGACCCGGGGCTGATGGTACGAAACGAAAGAGGATACCTTCTATGAAGATCGCTACATTCACTACATTCTTCGTCCTTGCGGGTGCTGGCGCGGCCCTGGCCGCCGGATCGCACGCGGGCGGACATGACCATGACGACGGCCACATGGCGGGGCATGGTCACGCCGAAATGATGCAGGTCGGCCGACCCGGCGCGCCAGAAGAGGTAACCCGGACAATCGAAATCACGATGCGCGAGACGAATGACGGAGAGATGCTTTTCGAACCCGGAGAGCTTGAATTCGAGCCCGGTGAGACCGTGCGTTTTCGGATCGTCAACGCAGGAAATGTGGAGCACGAGTTTGTCATGGATACCCTTGAAAACAACGAAAAGCATCGCAAGTTAATGCAGAAGTTCCCTGAAATGGAGCATGACGATCCAAACGCCATCCGTCTGGCCCGAGGCGGGTCGGGGGAAATTGTCTGGAGCTTTGCAAATGCGGGGAAATTCCAGTTTGCCTGCCTGATCCCCGGCCATATGGAGGCCGGTATGCATGGCCCCATCCGTGTTGCGAAAAATTGAGCGCCTTAATTCAGGAGATCACCATGAAACCGATCAAGACCACCATCGCCGCCCTGATTGCCGTTCTTTTCGCCGTCTCATCGGCATGGGCCGAGCCGGTTTACACGAAGGGAGTCGTCAAGAATGTCAAACCCGAAGAGGGCAAAGTCACCATCATTCACGAAGAGCTTGTCGACCTCGAAATGCCTGCAATGACCATGGTGTTTCGCGTGTCTGATGATGCCATGTTCGACCGTCTCGACGCGGGCAAGGAGATCGAGTTCATCGTTGAGCGGGTGAATGGTAAACTGACCGTCACCAGTTTGAAATGAAATGGCGCGTCAGGGGGATCGTTGCGATTGCCCCTGACGACCGAGGTCGAATCAACGAGGGTTGGCATGGACGCGCAATACCCCCATCTGGCGAAAGCCTGAAAGGCGATGTGAGATGAGCCTGCGCGCCTCCATACTCACGGGTCTTGCCATTTTGGGGCTGGTTATGCTGGGTATCTGGCTTTTCGCGCCTTCGGTACTGATCGAGGCCAGCACCATGCTGGATCGGCAGCATCTTGAAACAGCGGTGGCGCGTGCCGGGCCTTGGGGGCCTGTGTTTATCATTGCGCTCATGACCCTTGCTGTCGTTGCCAGCCCGATCCCGAGTGCGCCAATCGCCTTGGCGGCCGGGGCGGCCTACGGGCATCTCTGGGGGACGGTACAGGTTGTGATCGGTGCCGAACTTGGGGCATTGATCGCGTTCGGCCTCGCACGGGTTCTGGGTCATGACGCCCTGCGGCGGGTGTTTGGCGACCGCGTCGATGCCGGATTGCTCGGGTCGCAAACTGCGTTGACGGCGACGGTCTTTGCGTCCCGCCTGATGCCCTTCGTCTCCTTCGACATGATCAGCTACGCCGCAGGTCTCAGCCGCCTGCAGGCTTGGCGGTTCGCTTTGGCGACTTTCGCTGGCATCATCCCGGCAAGTTTCCTCCTCGCGCATTTTGGAGGTGAGGCCGTCAGCGGGGACATCGAGCGGACAACATGGGCCGTTCTCGGCCTCGGACTTGTGACCGGAGTGCCGCTGATCTGGATGGCCATGCGAAAACAAGGCGGAACCGATGACCCCGGCCGTCATTCAGGATAGCCCAGACCGGGCAGCGATCCGTCATCTGCTTGTCCACGGATAGAGATGTGAGTTTTGCGACCGTAAAAGCATGTTACTTTGTCGTAAGACTGTCCTCCGGGGCATCAGATAATGTGACACAACACTGCCCGAGGTGCCTCGGGGTGACGTGACGCATTAAATAACGGTAATTTAAGGGGAATTAAATCCGGCGATGGGCGGAAAAGACGCCTGACACGATAACGATACTCCCCGGCGGGGTATTTGCGCCAAGCAGAAGCGCGTCCTCTGCAAAAACACTCAAATACCCGCGTGCACTCAGATGCGCGTCCAGCGGTGCATCACATCGACACCCACGGCGCGGGTTTCGATCAGGCGGTAGCGGGCGGCCTCGTCGAGCCGCGCCAGACCAAGCGCGCCGATCCCCGGCAGACCTTCGGCCCCGATGGCGAGCCCGGCGGTAAACCCCACCAACTCATCCACCAACCCCGCAGACAGAAGCGAGGCGGCAAGTGCCCCGCCCCCCTCGCAAAATACCCGCGTCAGTCCTTCTGCGCCCAACGCCTGCAGGACCGAAACGGGATCGACCTGCCCCAGTGTCACCTCGCAGGGAAAGAGCCGCGCGCCGATGCCGCGCCAGGCCTCGGCCAGCGACGGATCGACATTTGGCCCATGACAGAGCCAGAGCGGTACATCCTTGGCGGTACGCGCAAGGTTGGACAGTAGCGGCAGATCAAGGCGGCGCGAGACCACAACGCGCACCGGCTGGCGGCGCGCGCCCATGTCGCGCACGGTCAGGGCGGGATCATCGGCCCGCGCCGTGCCCGCCCCCACCATCACCGCATCATGGCGCGCGCGCATACCGTGCACAACGCGCCGCGCCTGAGGTCCGGTGATCCACTGGCTGTGCCCGGTGGCGGTGGCGATGCGCCCGTCAAAGCTTGAGGCGAGTTTGAGCGTCACCAAGGGACGCCCGATCTCGTTGCGCATGAGGAACCCTGCAAGATCGCGCCCGGCCACGTCGGCCAGAACCCCGGTGCGCACCTCGATACCTGCGGCGCGCAACATGGCAAAGCCACGGCCCGCGACGCGCGGGTCATTGTCGTCAAAGGGCGCCACCACCCGCGTGATCCCTGCCGCGATCAGGGCCTCGGCGCAGGGCGGGGTGTGCCCGTGATGCGCGCAAGGTTCGAGCGAGACATAGGCCGTAGCCCCGCGCGCCTGTGCGCCGGCTTGTGCCAGCGCCTGCGTCTCGGCATGCGGGCGGCCACCGGGGGCGGTCCAGCCGCGCCCGACGATACGCCGGCCCTGCACGATGACGCAGCCCACCGCCGGATTGGGCGCGCATTGCCCCATGCCCCGCCGCCCCAGCGACAGGGCCAGTGCCATAAAGCGGGCGTCGGCGCCGGTCACGCGTCCGGTTTGGGATTGAGGGCCGCGTCTTCGGGCCGCAATTCGCTGACGAAGCGGTCGAAATCATCCGCTTCCTGAAAATTCTTGTAGACGCTGGCAAAGCGCACATAGGCGACGGTGTCGATCCGGGCCAAGCTCTCCATCACAATCTCGCCCACGGTTTTCGAGGGGATGTCGGTCTCGCCCATGCTTTCCAGCCGCCGCACGATGCCGGAAATCATCTGTTCGATCCGTTCCGGTTCGATAGGTCGTTTCTGAAGCGCGATCCGGATCGAGCGCTCAAGCTTGTCACGGTCGAAATCCTCGCGGCGACCATTGGATTTCACCACCACCAGATCACGCAACTGCACGCGTTCATAGGTGGTAAAACGCCCGCCGCAGCCGGGGCAAAACCTGCGTCTGCGGATCGAGACATGCTCTTCCGCAGGGCGTGAATCCTTGACCTGTGTATCGATATTTCCGCAAAACGGGCAGCGCATTGGCCGTCCCCCTTTTCTGTCCTTGCCTCTTGGATCATGGGTCTGATGCCCAGTTATCCACAGCCACTATAGGACAGCCGCAAGGTTTTGGGTAGAGGGGATTTTACCGCCCCATATCATGGGGCAAAACGGGCTCAATAGCTGTAGACAACCGTTCCGGCGCGGCATTTGAGATGCGCAATCTCGCCTTTGCCGTCCTGCATCACCACCACACCCCCAAACCGGCTATCGGGTTTGTCGGGGTCTGCGGCGTCGAACCTGTCAAAGCCAGCATAGACTTCGTAGATCACATCAGCGTTGCGCAGGCGCACCGCCTCCCAGATTGTCCGACCGATGCCGGGCCACGGCACGTTCTCGGCCCCCTGCCCCACAGGCCGCGACAGCGCCAGTTCCGGCGCGCCCATCTTGGGACCAAAGCTGTAGCTCACATGGGTCTCGCTCCGGCAGACACGCAGCGCCTTGCCGCCCCGCTCCATGTCGCAGCCAAGAAAGAGCGTCTGGCCCTCGGGACAGGCGGCAGCGGGCAAGGCGATGATGCTCAGGAGTGCTGCAAGCCATCCGCGCATCTGCCACCTCCTGCCCTTGTGCCTGCTCAGTTTTCCGACAGGGCCACCTTCATATCCGTGACCTGATAGATCACCTCGCCATCGGCCTCGACCCGGCCATTGGCCACGCCCATGGTCAAACGACGGGTCTGCACCGCCTTGGTGAAATCGACATAATAGGTCAGCATCTTGCGGTCGGGCCGCACCATGCCGGTCAGCTTGACCTCGCCCACGCCCAAGGCATAGCCGCGCCCCAGCCAGCCGCGCCAGCCAAGATTAAAGCCTGTAAGTTGCCACAAACCATCCAGCCCAAGACAGCCCGGCATGATCGGGTTGCCCGGAAAATGACATTTGAAAAACCAAAGATCGGGTGTGATGTCGAATTCCGCGACCACATGCCCTTTGCCATGCGATCCCCCATCGCTGGAAATCTCGGTGATCCGATCCATCATCAGCATCGGCGGTTCGGGCAATTGCGCGTTCCCAGGGCCGAACAATTCGCCACGGGCGCATTTAAGCAGATCGTCACGATCGAAGCTGCTTGGATAATCGGCCATTCAGGCGGCCCCTTTCATTGTAAATATTGCTTTTACCCCCTCTAGCATCCGGCAAAAGGCCCATGCAAGCCTGCGACATCACCGCACCACCTTTTGCTGCCATATGGAATTTATTTGAAACCGCCCCCTCAGAGGCCCTATATTGGTCGAAACATGGGATGAGTGAGACAATGACAGCGTATGCTACGATGACCACAACGGCAGGTTCGGTTGCCGCGAAATGGCTCTCAGACGCAGGATTGCGCCCCACCCGGCAGCGTGTGACCTTGGCCACGTTGCTCATCGGCGACGGACAGCATCGTCATGTCACCGCAGAGAGCCTCTATGCCGACGCCCAGAACGGCGAGGACGCGGTATCCTTAGCCACCGTTTACAACACGCTGCGTGCATTTTGCGATGCGGGATTGCTCCAAGAGGTGACGGTAGACGGCTCCAAGAGCTATTTTGATACCAACACCGTCGATCACCCGCATTTTTATTGGGAAGACGAGAACCGGCTGAGCGATGCCCCGGCAAGCGAGTTGGAGATTGCGCGCCTGCCCACGGCTCCGGACGGGGCAGAGATCACCGCAGTAGAGGTCGTGATCCGTTTGCGTCGAACCAAATGACACCACGCGCCATGCGTGCCATCAGCTATTCCAAATTCGGGACACCGGGGGACGTTCTGAACCTGAGCGAAGTGCCGGTTCCCGCGCCGGGCGCGGGTGAGGTGCTGGTTCGGTTGCGGGTCTCGGGCGTCAACCCGTCGGATGCCAAGGCGCGGGCGGGCAACAGACCCGGCGTGACCAAACCGGCCTATGAGCGAATCATCCCCCATTCTGACGGCGCCGGGATCATTGATGCGGTGGGCGAGGGTGTGAACCCCGGTCGCATCGGTCAGCGTGTCTGGATCTGGAACGGCCAATGGCAACGCGCCCACGGCACCGCCGCCGAATATATCGCCCTTCCTGCCACCCAAGCGGTGCCTTTGCCCGAGGGGGTTTCCTTCGAGGTCGGGGCCACCTTGGGCATTCCGGGGCTGACCGCCGCGCAGACCGTGTTCGGTGGTGGGGATGTGGCCGGTCAGACCCTGCTGGTTTCGGGCGGGGCCGGGGCGGTGGGGCATAATGCCGTGCAACTGGCGCATGCAGCAGGGGCAGATGTGATCGCCACCTGTTCCGCCTCTGCGATGGACCGGGTGCGCGCGGCGGGGGCCGCGCATGTCTTCGATTATGCTGATCCGGATCTGGCGACACAGATCCTCGACGCCACGGGCGGACAGGGTGTCGCCCGCGCAATCGAGGTGGAATTTGGCCAGAACATCGGCCTTTTGACCGAGGTCATGGCCCCGAACGGCACCATCGCCGCCTATGGGTCGGCCAAGGACATGAGCCCGACCCTGCCCTTTGGTCCCTGTCTTTTTAAGGCGCTCAAGATCGACATCACGCTGATCTACATTTTGCCCGATGCGGCGCGCGAGGCCGCCATCGCACGGCTGCATCACGCGCTGGAGACAGGTGCGCTGCGCCCCGAGATCGCAGCGCGTTATCCGCTGGCAGAATGCGCGGCGGCTCATGAGGCAGTGATGACGCCGGGCCGCGCGGGGGCAGTGCTGCTCGATATCGACTGAGGATGCGCAGGTGGGTGGTCTCTCTCGCGCTGCACTCGGGCCTGCCCGGAGCAACGGTTTCCGTATGCGCGGCTCTCAGGCACGGGCCAGAGCAATCTGCTTTACCCGATTTCCTTACCGGCAACCCCGGATAACCCGGATTTGGTGATCCTGTTCCGCGCGGTGGCCAGACCGGCCTCGAACCCTTCGGCGTCACCATAATCCACGAATTGAGCGTAATAACTGTGATGCGCGCCAATCCGGGCGGCGTGCTTGATCGGGCACCAATAGGCCTCGGTGCGGCCCGCGATTTCCTGCACATAGCCGATCAGCCCGTTGCAATAACCGCAGTAGACACAGTTCAATTTCTGCAAGGCGTTGAGATAGGCCAGATGGTGACGGTCCACCCGAATGAAATCGGCACGCCGTACCTTGTCAATTCCATACACCGGGAAACAGATCGCCTGATAGAGCGTCACGCAGAGGTCAAGCAGCACGAATGGCACGATCAGGCTATAAATCACCGGCGCGGTAATGACCGTCAGAGGTCGGGTGCGCCGCAAGAAAGTGAGCAGCCGCACGCGCATCTCCCGGTGTCGGCGGCGCACTTCGGCCTCGAACACCACGCGACCGTTCCGATACTGATAGCGAAAGGCGGCGCGGCGGCGGGCGAATTCCTCCTCCATCTCGTCCTGCAATTCCCGGATTCGTGTCAACAGCTTATCGGTCGCATTCATCGCGGGCTCTCCAGAGCGGGTCAGGTTCTCAACACCCTATCGTTAACAACCGGAAACGCAACGCGCCGGACACAATGGCCCGGCGCGCAGACATGGCGTCAGAGTGTAATCTCAGGCGATCGCCACCAGTTCAATGGCAAAGGTCAGATCCTTGCCTGCCAGCGGATGATTGGCGTCAAGCACAACCTGCTCATCCGTCACCTCGACCACGGTCACCGGCAGAACCTGACCTTGCGGCGTCTGCATCTGCAACTGTGTGCCCAGATCAAGCGGTATCTCGGCCGGAATATCCGCACGCGGCACCGCCTGCTGGGCGTTGGGGTCGGGCTGGCCATAGGCCAGATCGGCGGGCACTTGGACGGTTTTCTTGTCGCCCACGGTCATGCCCGGAATCGCGGCATCGAGACCCGGGATGATCTGGCCAGAGCCTACGGTGAATTCGAGCGGGTCACGCCCGGCGCTCGAATCAAAGGTGGCGCCATCGGTCAGCGTTCCGGTATAGTGAATGCGGACGGTATCGCCCGGTTTGACCTGCGTCATAGGTTTTCCAATCTGTTCGGGAAGGGGATGAGTTTGCAAGGCCACGCAGGATTTGCGCGGGTACTTGGTGCGACTGCCGATGAATTTAACCACGGCTGGCGCGATTTGCAAACCGACTCCTGAACTCATCTTCAGCACTTCACGCGCCCGTGTGCCGGTGGGTCTTTCGCCTCTCTGCGTTCCGTGCAAGTCTGCGCGCGCACAATGAGGGGGACACCATGCCGATCACCACCTGCATTTTCGATGCCTATGGAACACTGTTTGACGTGGCCGCCGCCGCGCGCAATGCCGCGTCCGAGCCGGGACGCGAGAATTTTGCCCGGCACTGGCCAGCGATTGCCGAGAAATGGCGGCTGAAACAACTGCAATACACATGGCTGCGCGCGGTCATGGGACAGCATACCGGATTCTGGCAAGTGACTCAGGACGGGCTCGACTGGGCGCTCGAATCCGAAGGGTTGCAGGACGATACCGCCCTGCGCGACCGGCTGTTGCAACTCTACTGGGAACTTGAGGCCTATCCCGAGGTGCCCGCGATGCTGCAAGCGCTCAAGACGGCGGGCATGAATACCGCGATCCTGTCGAATGGCGCGCCCGACATGCTGAACGGCGCGGTTAAATCGGCGGGCATCGGTGCTGTGCTCGACGATGTGCTCTCGGTCGAGAGCGTGGGCATCTTCAAACCGGCGCGCGTGGTCTATGACCTCGTGGGCGCACGGTTCAACTGCGCGCCAGACGAGGTGCTCTTTGTGTCCTCGAATGGCTGGGACGCCAGCGCCGCCTCGGGCTATGGGTTCACCACCGCTTGGGTCAACCGCGCGGGTGATCCGGTGGACCGTCTGCCAGCCACCCCGCACCACCAGTTGCGCGACCTCACAGGCATTCCCGAGCTGGCGCGCGGCTAATGGCGCGCTTTACCACTTCGGACGGGCTCTCGCTCTATTACACCGATGCAGGGGAAGGCACGCCGATCCTTTGCCTCGCGGGTCTCACCCGCAACAGCGCGGATTTCAGCTTTGTCGCGCCCCATCTAACCGGGCACCGCCTGATCTGCATGGATTACCGGGGGCGCGGCGGATCGGATCACGCCGCCGATTTCATGTCTTACAACATCCTGCGCGAGGGGCAGGACGCGATCGAACTCATGGATCACCTCGGCCTGCCGCGCGTGACGCTGATCGGCACCTCGCGCGGCGGACTGATCGCGATGGCGCTGGCCTATGGTCAGCCGCACCGTCTGGCCGGGGTCGTGCTCAACGACATCGGACCCGAGGTCACCCCCATCGGCATTGAACGGATCATGGATTACGTTGGCCGTGAACCCGACCTGCCGGATCTGGACAGCGCCGCCGCCGCGCTCGCCCATGTCCACGCCACGGGCTTTCCCGGCGTGCCGCTCAGCCGTTGGCGGCAACAGGCAGAGTTCATGTTCTACCAGAAGCCCGAAGGCGGGCTTGGCCTGCGCTATGACGCACGGCTGCGCGATGCGCTGGTGGGTCAGGCCGGTGCCGGTGAGGCGGTCGATCTGTGGGTGCTCTTCGACGCGCTCAAAGATATTCCGACAGCCGCCATTCGCGGTGCCAATTCTGATCTGCTGAGCCTTGAAACCTTTGCTAAAATGGACGACCGTCACCCCGGCCTGATCACGGCCACCGTCCCGGATCGTGGCCATGTACCGTTTCTCGACGAACCGCAATCCCTCAGCGCCATCCGCGCCCTATTGGACCTGACCGAATGACCGACATCACCATGATCCGCGCCGCCGCCAGCCGACTGGCGGGCCATGCAAGGCGCACGCCGCTGCTCTCTTCACCCTTTCTGGACGAGATCGCCGGGCGGCGTGTGTTCGTCAAACCGGAATGCCTGCAACACACCGGCAGCTTCAAATATCGCGGCGCGCGCTCTGCCGTTTCAGCGCTGGAGCCTGAGACCCGCGCGCATGGCGTGATCGCCTTTTCCAGCGGAAACCATGCGCAGGGTGTGGCGCTTGCGGCGCGGCAATTCGGCGTGCCGAGTGTCATCATCATGCCCTCTGACGCGCCCCGGATGAAGATCGACAACACCCGCGCTCTTGGGGCCGAGGTGGTGCTCTATGACCGCGCGACCGAGGATCGCGACGCCATCGGCGCGGCGCTGAGTTCTGAGCGCGGTCTGACGCTGATCAAACCCTATGACGAGCCGCAGGTGATCGCAGGTCAAGGCAGCATCGGGCTGGAGATTGCCGAGGATGCAGCGGCCCTGGGCATCGACCGCGCCGATGTGCTGGCCTGTTGCGGCGGAGGGGGGCTGACTTCGGGCGTCGCCCTTGCGCTTGAGGCGGACGCGCCGGGGCTGCGCGCGCGCCCCTGCGAGCCAGAAGGCTTTGATGATGCCACCCGCTCACTCGCGGCGGGCCAGATCATGCGCAACACACAGACCTCAGGCGGGCTCTGCGATGCTATCGTGACACCGCAGCCGGGCAATATCACCTTTCCGATCATGCAGCGGCTCTGCGGTCCGGGCCTTGTGGTCAGCGACGATGAGGCGCTGCACACCATGGCGCTGGCGTTTGCACGGCTCAAGCTGGTGGCGGAACCGGGCGGTGCTGTGGCGCTGGCCGCCGCCCTCTTTCGACGGGATCAGATCGACGGCGACGCGGTCTTTGTCACCATCTCGGGCGGCAATGTCGATGCGGATGTGTTCCGCGATGCGCTGGCGCGTTTTGCCTGAGTGGAGGAAGCATGGCCGTTCTGGAACTGGATGATGTAACCCTGCATTACCTGGACGAAGGCGATCCAAATGGCGCGCCCCTCGTTTTTGCCCATGCGCTTGGCACCGGCACGTTTCTCTGGGATGCGGTGGTGCCGCTCTTGCCCAAAGGCCTGCGGATCATCCGCTATGACGCACGCGGGCATGGGCAATCGTCCTGCCCCCCTGCCCCCTATTCCATGGGTGCGCTGGTGCGCGACGCCGAACGGCTGATGGATCATCTGGGCCTGCGCGACGCGATGTTCGTGGGATTGTCCATTGGTGGCATGGTGGCGCAGGGGCTGGCAGTGAAACGCCCCGACCTCATTCGCGCGCTGGTGCTGTCCAACACCGGGGCCAAGATCGGCACGCCCAAGCTCTGGGCAGAGCGGATTGCCACGGCACGCCACCCCAACGGCATGCAAGAGCTGGCGCGCGGCTCTTGCGAGCGGTGGTTCACGCGCAGTTACCTCAAGGAAAACCGGCATCTGCCTTGGTTCGAGCGCCTCTGTCGGCATGATCCCGAAGGGTACGCCGGCTGTGCTGCCGCCATATCGGGCACGGATTTTTACACGCCCACCTCGGGGTTGCGCATCCCCACGCTGGGCATTGCCGGGGCCGAGGATGGATCGACACCGCCGGATCTGGTCCGTGAAACCGTCAACCTCATTCCCGGCTCGCGGTTTGAGCTGATGCGCAGAACCGGCCATGTTCCACCGATAGATCAGCCCGAGGCCTATGCCCGCCTGCTGACGGATTTCCTGCACAGCACCGGGCATATCGCCTCTGCCTGACAGAAACCCGCTTGCAGTGACGGCCGAATCCAGATCACCTGCTCCAAGGATCGAAAGGGAGGCCGCATGCAAACCATCACAGCCGCCGTGTGCCACGAATTCGGCGCGCCCTTGGTGATCGAAGAGGTGCATCTGCGCGCGCCAGAGGCAGGCGAGGTGCAGATCGACATTGCAGCGGTCGCAATTTGTCATTCGGACATTTCCTATGCCGAGGGCGGCTGGGGCGGCACATTGCCTGCGGTCTACGGCCATGAGGCCGCAGGCCGCGTGAGCGCACTCGGGTCCGGGGTCAGCGGGTTTGCCATAGGTGATCCGGTGGTGGTGACGCTGATCCGCGCCTGTGGACACTGCACGCCCTGCGCCACAGGTCGCCCCACCGGCTGTGAGACACCGCAGAACGGCGATCATGGTCCGCTTTCGACACTTTCGGGCGGTGTGTTGCATCAGGCAATGGCCTGTGGGGCCTTTGCTGAAAAGGTGGTGGTACATCACAGCCAGATCGTGAAAATTCCCCAAGGGATCGATTTGGCAGCGGCCAGCCTTCTGGCCTGTGGCGTGATCACCGGGATGGGTGCCGTGGTCAATGCCGCAGCGCTGCGGGCCGGACAGGACGTGGTGGTGATCGGCGCAGGTGGCGTCGGACTAAACGCCATCCAAGGCGCGCGCATTGCCGGTGCTCGGCGGATCGTTGCGGTGGATATGAGCCACGAAAAACTCGAAACCGCCCGAGAGTTTGGCGCGACCGATGGGGTTTTGGCCACCGGGGACAAGCCGTGGCGCGCAGCCAAGGCGGCGCTGGGGCGCGGTGCCGATGTGGTGCTGGTGACCGTTGGCTCTGCCCGCGCCTATGACGAGGCTCCGCGCTATCTGGCCGGTGGGGGCAAGGTGATCATGGTTGGCATGCCGCATTCCGGGGCCAGCTCGACCTATGAAGCGGTGAATTTCGCGGCCATGGGGCAATCCATGATCGGCTCAAAGGTGGGCGAGGTGGTCATTCGCCGCGACATCCCCTGGATGGTCGATCTCTACACCCAAGGGCGGCTGAAACTTGACGAGCTCATTTCAGCCCGCTGGCGGTTTGATCAGATCAATGCGGCGATTGCCGATACCAAATCTGGGGTCGCCGGGCGCAATGTGATCGTGTTCGACTGACCCCCTCTCACTGGTCTAAACGGCCCAAGGGCCCTACCCCAAACCGCTGACCTCACCTCCCTCCCGCACTCTTGACACCTTACAGGATGCCCCCATGAAACTTACAGACCTTGACATCATCGTGACCTCTCCACCGGCACCGGGCTGGGGGGGGCGCTATTGGATTTTGGTCAAGCTGACCACCGATGACGGCATCACCGGCTGGGGTGAATGCTATGCCGCGAGCGTTGGACCAACAGCAATGCGCGCTGTGATCGAGGATGTGTTTGCCCGCCACATGGCCGGCGAAAATCCTGAAAACATTGAACTTATGTTCCGCCGCGTGTTTTCTTCGGGCTTCACCCAGCGCCCGGATTTGACCGTGATGGGGGCGTTTTCGGGGCTGGAAATCGCCTGTTGGGATATCTTGGGCAAGGCACGCGGCCGCCCCGTCTGGGCGCTCTTGGGCGGCAAGATGAACCCTCGCATCCGCGCCTATACCTATCTCTACCCCCTCCCCGACCATCCCATCGCCGAATTCTGGACTTCACCCGACATGGCCGCCGAGAGCGCGCGGGACTGTGTGGCGCGGGGGTATACGGCGGTCAAATTTGATCCCGCAGGCCCCTATACATTGCGCGGGGGCCATATGCCCGCAATGACTGATATTTCGGTCTCGGTCGCGTTCTGCAAGGCGATCCGTGAAGCAGTGGGCGACCGCGCCGACTTGCTCTTTGGTACGCATGGCCAGTTCACCACGGCGGGGGCGATCCGCCTGGGGCAAGCGCTCGAACCGTATTCGCCGCTGTGGTATGAGGAACCCGTGCCGCCCGACAATGTGGCCGCCATGGCGCAGGTGGCGCGGGCGGTGCGTATTCCAGTGGCCACCGGCGAGCGACTGACCACCAAGGCCGAATTTGCGCCGGTGCTGCGCGAGGGCGCGGCGGCAATCCTGCAACCGGCGCTGGGGCGCGCAGGCGGCATTTGGGAAATGAAGAAAGTGGCCGCCATGGCCGAGGTCTATAACGCTCAGATGGCCCCGCATCTCTATGCTGGGCCAGTGGAATGGGCGGCGAATGTGCATTTTGCCGCCTCTATCCCCAATATCCTGATGTGCGAGAGCATCGAGACCCCATTCCATGACCGGCTGATCAAGGGTGGCATCCGGGTTGAAGGCGGCTATATCACCCCGCCCGACGGCCCCGGTCTGGGGATCGAGGTGGATGAGGCTCTGGCGCGCGCCAACCCCTATAATGGCAATGGGCTACACTTGGAGATGCAGGAAGCGCCTTGCGATTATGTCAATGGCAACAACTTTGGCGGAGGAGCACCGGCAGAAGCGGAGTGAGGCATTTGGCCTGAAGGAGACTTTGGGCCCAAATGAGGAGCCGCGCGGCTTCCGTCCGCCGGGTGGGCGTTACAGTATCATCGGCCGGCACTTTATCCTCGCCAAACCGCCTAACCGGTGGGGCGGACGGGCGCGCGCGGCGGTGCGTTCGGCGCCTCGTTTCCGCGTTTGGGCATTTGGGACCGACATCAACTAGAGACCAAACGCCGCCTTACGGCAGCACCTGCAACCAGACCCAAGCCGTGACAATGGTCAGCCCGGTGGACAAGAGCACGCTGGAGGCTGCCACCCGCTTGGCATGGCCATAGATATTGGCAAAGACATAGGCATTGACCCCCGGCGCCATCGCCGCCGTCACCACCGCCGACCGCACCCCCTCGACCGGCAACCCGAGCCCGAGACCAAGACCAAAGGTGATCGCCGGATGCGCCACCAGCGAAATCAGACAAACGTAAAGGATCACCCGCAAATCGCCCTCGGGGCGGTATTGCACCAGCACGCCGCCCAATCCAAAGAGTGCCGCAGGCAGCGCCGCGCGCGCCATGAGATCAAGCCCGTCCTCGACCGGTGCGGGCAGTACCAGGCCCGAAAGATTGACGACAAACCCGGCCGCCACCCCCATGATCAGCGTGTTAGAAAACATCGCCCTGAGCACCTTGACCACCACGCGCGGTCCGGCGGTGCCACGCGCCTTGACGATCTCCATCACAGTGATGCCAAGCCCGTAGCAAAACGGCGAATGCACCGCGATGATAGCGAAATTCGCGGCCAGAGCATCAGTGCCATAGGCGCGCTCCATGATCGGCAGGCCCAGAAGCAGCGAATTGGAAAACAGGCAGCAAAACCCGATGGCGACCGCATCTTCCCAAGTCCGGCCAAAGATCAACCGCGCGCCAAACAGACCAAGCAAAAAGCCCGAGCTGGCCCCGATATAAAAACTCAATAGCAACCGCCAGTCAAAGCTCTGTCCCAGATCAAGCCGGGAAATGGCAGTAAAGAGCAGGCAGGGAATGGCGAATTTCTGGGTGAAACTCATCAGACCATCCACGCCCGCCTGACTGAACCAACGCCGCCAGACCGCCAGATAGCCAAAGCCGATGACCAGAAAAACCGGCAGAATGATTTCAAACAGCGCCTGCATCGCGCTCAGACCGTGTAGCGCAAAATCATCCCGTCATAGGCGGGGGTCACATGCGCCGGAGTCTCCTCGTCCACGGTTCGATAATCCAGATCGATATGCATATTGGTCAGCACCGCCCGGCGCGGGGCTACGCGTTTGATCCAGTCGAGCGTCAACGCCAGATGGGCATGGGTCGGGTGCGGCGTGCGCCGCAGCGCATCGACGATCCAGCAATCCAGACCGCTCAGCACTGGCCAGACGTCCTCGGGGATGGCGGCCACATCCGGCAGATAGGCCAGATCATTCACCCGAAAGCCGAGCGCGTCAATCGAGCCGTGGTTGACCTGAAACGGGATCAGCCGGATCGAACCACCCGCACCGTCAATTTCGAACGGGCCGTCAATCGTGTGCATATCGAGAATGGGGGGATAGGGGCTGTCCTCGGGTTGGACAAAGGCATAGCCGAACCGCGCATAAAGCGCGTTTTGCGTATCGCCGTCGGCCCATACCGCCAAGCGCTGGCGCATGTTGAACACGATCATCCGCAGGTCGTCGATGCCATGCACATGATCGGCATGAGAATGGGTATAAACCACTGCATCCAGCGCGCCAATACCGGCGTCGAGCAGTTGCGCACGCAGGTCGGGTGAGCTGTCGATCAGGACGCGGGTGGTGCCGCTCTCGGTCTCGCGCTCGATCAGCATAGAGCAGCGGCGGCGCGTATTGCGCGGATTGCCCGGATCACACTCACCCCAATGCCCGCCAAGGCGCGGCACGCCGCCGGATGATCCACAACCAAGGATGGTAAAGCGCAACTCGGCCATCACAGCACCGCCTTGGTAAAGAGCCGCTCAAAGTTAGCCTCGGTTTGTGCGGCAAAGGCGGGCCAGTCCATGCCAAAGACCTCGGCCCCCTTTTGCGCGGTATGCAGCGTATAGGCAGGCTCGTTGCGGCGTCCGCGATAGGGGGGGGGCGCAAGATAGGGCGCGTCGGTTTCCAACAGGATCCGGTCCACCGGCACGCTAGCAAAGATATCGCGCAGATCCTGGCTCTTGGGGAACGCCGTGATGCCCGACATCGACAGGTAGAACCCGAGATCAAGTGCGGCGCGGGCCAGTTCAGCACTGGAGGAAAAGCAATGCATGACGCAGGTATAGGCACCGTTGCGATATTCCTCGGCCAGAATACGTGCCATGTCGTCATCCGCGCTGCGCGCGTGGATGATCAGCGGTAGGCCCGTGCGCCGTGCGGCCTCGATATGCACGCGCAGGCTGGCTTTCTGCACCTCGGCGCTTTCGGCAGTGTAATGATAATCCAGACCCGTTTCGCCGATGCCGACAAACTTGGGATGCAGTGCGAGGGTCAGGAGATCATCGACCGAGACAAGCGGGCCCTCTGCCGCGCGCATCGGGTGAATGCCGGCCGCATAAAACACCGGCGCATGCGTCTCTACGATCGCGCGCACGCGCGGTTCTTGATCCAGTCGGGTGCAGATCGTTACCATACGGTGCACGCCCGCCGCAACGGCGCGGGCAATGACTTGATCCAATTCGTTGTCGAAATCGGGGAAATCGAGATGGCAATGGCTGTCGGTGATGCGAATGTCGGTGCTCATGCCTGTCCTCGGGCGGGGGCCTCAGGCCCCGGCGGTTTGCTGAATCCTGAACACCGTATCTAGGACCAAGCTGGCAGGGTCAAGGTTCACCGCCCGCCCATGACGCGCCCGCGCTCCGATTGCCTCGGCGCAATCGGCCCAGTCACGGCCCTTGCGGGCATCGGGGGCCAGCCGCGCCAGCATCTCGGCCTCGCCCGGCGCGGCCTCGGCCCTTGGGGCGTGTCCCGTGGCTCCGGCACGGGCCAGCCGCACCAGCATGAGATCCGTCAGGGAAAAGAGGAGATCGAGCCGCTCTTCGGCACCGCGCGTCGCTGCCGCCTCGGCCAGCCGCAAGGCGCGGGGCCGATCGAGCCGTGGCAGGCTCTGCATCAGCGCAATCAGTTCGGCATAGAGGCTGAGCCCGCCCAGATTGAGCAACCGCACCGCAGCCCCGACAGAGCCGCCGGATAATTCTGCCAGCGCCGCCGGATCGCCCTCGGACGCAATTCCGGCCTGATCGAGAGCCAGCGCAATGTCGCGCGGGCCAAGCGGCGCCAGCCGCAACGTGCGACAGCGCGAGCGGATCGTGGGTAAAAGGCCAGAAGGCTGGTGCGAGATGAGCAGCAGCACCGTGCGCGCGGGCGGTTCCTCAAGCATCTTGAGGATTGCATTGGCCGCTTGGGTGTTGAGATCATCGGCCGCATCGACGATCACCACCCGCCGCCCGCCATCGGCCGACGAGAGAGCAAAGAAATTGCCCAGTTTGCGCACCTCTGACACGCGGATTTCGGCGGCCAGCCGGTCACCCTTGTCGGTGGGCCCGCGTCGCAGCAGAAACAACCCCGGATCAGACAACGCCAGCATGCGCCGCGACACCGGATGCTCGGGGTCCACATCCAGCGTCACGGGCGGCGGCGGTGCGCCAAAGAGCCCGTCGTCCTGCGCCAGCGGCGTGGCCAGCAGGAACCGCGCAATGCGCCATGCCAGTGTTGCCTTGCCCACGCCGCGCGGCCCGGTGATAAGCCAGCCATGATGCAGCCGCCCGGTGTTGAAAGCATCAAGAAATTCCGCCTCTGCCGCGTCCTGACCAAAGATCCGGCGCGTCTCACGCGGGTGCGGCGCACCCTCGGTCCGGTCAGGTTCCGGCAGCAGCACATCGTCGCTCATGGCAGCTGCGCCCTGACTATGCGGGCCACGTCCTCGGCCACAGCATCCATATCGCGCGCGCCATTGATCACCACGAAACGGTTTGCGAATTCCTGCGCGAGCGCCAGAAAACCGGCTCGCATCTGCGCCTGCATCCCCTCGCCGAAGGATTCGAACCGTTCCTCGGTC
Organism: Roseovarius sp.; assembly: GCF_048262375.1. GTDB lineage: Bacteria > Pseudomonadota > Alphaproteobacteria > Rhodobacterales > Rhodobacteraceae > Roseovarius. The sequence goes on along the minus strand of NZ_JBLXFE010000011.1, from coordinate 39,500 downwards.
CCGCCGCGCGACAGCGCCCGCCCCAAGCCGACACCGGGGTCGATATCAATCAGCACCGTCAGATCCGGCTCTCGTCCGATCATCAGCGTATGCAACTGATCCACTGTGGCGCGCAGGTCGCCCCGGCTCAGCCCCTGATACATCCGCGTGCTATCGGCAAACCGATCGCAGATCACCACTGCCCCACTGGCCAGCGCCGGATCGATCACCCGCTCCAGATGATCACGCCGCGCAGCGGTAAAGAGCAGGATCTCGGTCTCTGCCGACCAGCGGTCCTTGTCGCCCTCCAGCACCAGACGCCGAATTTCTTCGGCACCGGGGCTGCCGCCCGGCTCGCGCGTCAGCACGACATCTCGGCCCTCGGCACGCAGCGTCTCGGCCAGCCGCCGCGCCTGCGTAGACTTGCCCGACCCGTCGATCCCCTCAAAGCTGATAAACAGCCCCTGCCCGCTCAAAGCGCCCCCTCGGGGCCCTGCTGCAACCGCGTCAGAAGCAAGCCTGAAACCGTGCGCATCCGGGTCATGAACCCGCCCTGCGCCACATCCTCGGCAGCAACCAAAGGCACGCGCGTTGGCGGCAGACCTTCAGGGGCAAAGACCAGCTCGGCCAAAACATCACCCTTGGCCACCGGCGCGCGCACGGGTCCGGTATAGACCACCTCAGCCTTGAGTTCGCCCCCATCCATCACCGGCAAGAGCGTGTTGACATCCTCGGCGGGTGTCAGACCGACGCTTGCCGCCTCTCCCATCCAGACATCGGCGCGCGCCACCTCGTCCCCAGCCTTGAGTACGGATTTCTGCGCAAATTGACGAAAGGCCCAATTCACGATTGCCTCGGATTCGCGGGCCCGGTCCTGTGCAGTCGCCAGCCCCGAGATCGCAAAAACCACCCGTCGGTCGCCTTGTTTGGCCGATCCGGTCAGGCCAAAGCCTGCCTGCTCGGTGTGCCCTGTCTTGAGTCCATCCGCGCCAATCCCCAACCCCAGCAAAGGATTGCGGTTGCTGATATTGCTGGGCGCGCGGCCGTCAAACCGAAATTCGGTCTCGGAAAACATCGTGTAGAACTCGGGGAAGTCCTCAATGATGTGACGCCCCAGAAGCGCCAGATCACGCATGCTCATGACATGGCCCTCGGCGGGCCAGCCGCTGGCATTGCGGAACATCGAATTGGTCATGCCCAGCTGCTGCGCGCGCTGCGTCAGAAAGCGGGCAAACCCCGCCTCGGTGCCATCGGGGCTCAGCGCCTCAGCGATCACCGCGCAGGCGTCATTGCCCGACAGCACGATGATGCCGCGCAACAGATCCTCGACCCTCACCCGGTCAGTGGTGTCGAGAAACATGGTCGAGCCGCCATAGCTCATCGCGTGCTGCGATACCGGCAAACGTTCATCCAGCGTAAGACGACCACTGCGCACCGCCTCAAAGGCCACATACAACGTCATCAGCTTGGACATCGAGGCCGGCGGCAGGGGCGTGTCGGCGTTCTTGTTCAGCAGCACCGTTCCGGTTGTCACATCCAAGACAAACGCGGCCTTGGCGCTGGTTTCAAAGGCTTGCGCGGGCAGCGCAAGCCCAAGGCTCAGCGCTGCGGCGGCGATATGGCGGATAAGGTTCATCTGGACCCACTCCTCTTAGTTGGTGACGGCATAGGCATCGTCAAAGCCAATTCCCTTGATCTTCTTGAGCAGCGTTGCCCGCTCCGAGGCGCTGGTCGCCGGGCCGACAATCACGCGCCAGAATGCCTTGCCTTGGGTATTTTGTTCCAGCACCGTCGGCACCATCCCGGCCTGCCGCATCGCGGTTGCGGTGTTGCGGGCGTTCTCTTCCACACTGAATATCCCGATCTGGAGATAGGGCTTTTCAAGACCAGACGCACCTGACGGGGCGGGACGCGCCACAGGTGTGGGCGCCGCCGTGGCCGCAGCATCCGGGGTTGGCGTTGCGGCCAGTGCCGCCTCGGCAGCCTCGATCGCGGCTGCGGCCCCGGCCACAGGTTCCAGAGCCGTGGACTCGATCTCAGCGGGGACTGCAAGGGCCGTGGCCTCTTGCGACGGCATCTCAGCCTCAGGGGCCGCGTCTTGGGTTTCTTGCGCCGCTTCCCGGCGCAGGGCGGTCACATTGAGCTGAGCCGGTGCACCGGCCAGCATGCCCAGCGCCGCTGCTGCATCCGACGACACCTGCAAGGCCGGGCCGGGCACGTCACGCGCGCGCCGGAAGAGCGCTCCGATGACAAATTTCGAGTCCGAGGTGTTACGGATGATCACCCGTTCCGGTTCTTTGACGTCCGGATGTGCCACCCAGACCCCCCCCAACGACGGCCGCCCATCCCAGAGCCCCATGTCGGTGACCTGAAACACATCCGGCGCCTCGACATCGCGCTCCACCAATTTGACCGAGGTGTGCGCCGCAGCCCCGCTCTGCTCGGACACCTGCCCGGCGCTATCGGGCTTGAGAGAAAATTTGCCACTCTCGTCGCAGCCTGCCAGCATTGCGATCGCCGCGCTCACCAGCACCAACCGCGAAAGTTGTGCCTGTTTACCCTGTTTCCGAAACGTCATGTCTTGCCCCTTGCCCTTGCCTCTGCGTGCAGCCATCCGGCGTGAGCCGCCGGTTTTCCGGTCGGGCTTGTTCTCGCCCCGGCATGATCCCGCGCGCGTACTCTAGCGTCTTGCCCCCCGCGTGAAAAGTGCGCAGGCGCTGCATGCGCGAATTTCCCCGCGAAACACCTCTTTCAGAATCGCCAAGACCTATGTAGGCACCTGCAAACCGAAGGAATGAAAGAGCGGTCGATTGCACCGGTCTTGAAGTTTAATGTAGGTAAAGTTTAGGAAGCTTGGCAGAGTGGTCGATTGCACTGGTCTTGAAAACCAGCGTACCGAGAGGTACCCAGGGTTCGAATCCCTGAGCTTCCGCCAATAAAATCAGTTACTTGACGCGCACAGGCAAGGCGCACACCGGGCTTCGCGCGCGCGGGCCTGTTTTCGTCGGGTCAGCCTGTCGGTAGCTGGATAGAGGCCTCAAAACCTGATGTCCTGCCCGGTCGGGGCGAACTGAGGGTCAGCGGGGCCTCAATACGTTCGGCCATAGCCGAGACAATCGCAAGCCCGAGACCGCTTCCGCCGGCATCTGCCGTGCCGCGTTCGAACCGTCCCATAAGGCGGCTCAATGTCTCGGGCGGCACCACGGGACCCTCATTTGCAACGCGCAACAGCCCCTCGCGCGTGAGCGTCACCTCAACCGGGGAGGCATCCATGCCGTGGCGCAAGGCATTCTCTACAAGGTTTCGACACAGTATCCCGAATGCGTCGGGATCAAGATCCGACATCACAGGGGCGTCCGGCATGTTGAGCACAATACGGCCCGGCGGGACCGTTCTGGCCAGATCCTCGATTATGATCCGCGCGACGGGGCGCAGATCTGACGCCCGGTCCAGCCGCAGCCGCCCGCCTTCGGCCCTCGCCAGTTGTATGAGGCGTTCGGACAGGCGGGTCAGCCGTTTCAACGTTGACTCGATTTCGACCGCCCGCAACTTGGCCCGCGGATCCGAGGTTTCCGCGCTCAGACGCTGCGCCTGCGCTATCGCCCCGGCCAGCGGCGTTCTCAACTCGTGCGCCGCATTGGCCGCAAAACTGCGTTCGGCCTCGAATGCCTCTTTCAGACGGTCAAGCAGCCCGTTCAAGGTGGCTGCGATGGGGCGGATCTCCGAGGGAATGTCATGCGCGGGAACGGGCGACATATCTCTGGCATTACGGGACTCGAGCAGTTCCCGAAAGCGGCGCAGCGACGCGAGGCTTGCCCGCACCGCAAGAATGATGGCAAGCAGAGCGACCGGAACCACGATCATCAGAGGCAATCCAAGACCCATCTGAATCTCGCGCGCCACGGAGGCGCGGTGATCTAGCGGTTCCGCGACCGATATCCGCACCGTGCCTTGCAACGCGTCTTCGTTATAGAGCCTGTGGGTCGCGGTCTGGCGAAAACCGGACCCGTCCCAGTTCGGAAACACGTCCGGGTCCGCCGCATGCGATTGCAACAGGATGCGCCCCATGTCATCGCGGACAATATAGGTAAAAAACTCATCATGGGCGCGGATCGCCGCAAGGCGCTGGGTGACACCGTCATCGTCACGCCCGACGATATCCACCACGGCCAGCGGCAACAGGCGCTGCGCCATCTCCTGTAACGCCGCGTCAAAGACCTCGTCCATTTCAGTGCGCAGGATCACGGCGGTCACCGAGGCCGCGGCAATCCAGAGCAACGTCAACAGTGCCCCAACGGACAGCGCCAGATGGGCCTGAAGGCTGCGGGGCCTCATCATGGCTTACCCAGACGATAACCCATACCGCGTTCGGTCTCGATAATCCCTGCGCCCAGCTTCTTGCGCAGGCGGCTGACATGCACCTCGATGGTATTGCTCTCCACCTCAGCGCCAAAGGCGTAGAGTTTGTCCTCCAGTTGCGCCTTGGACAAAAGCTGACCGGGCCGCGCCAGAAAGGCCTCGAACAGCGCCCACTCCCGCGCCGTCAGAGACACGGGTTTGCCCGCGCGGTGAACGCTGCGGGCCGCAAGATCAATGTCCAGCGGCCCATGCGTGACAATCGGGTTGGGATTGCCGCTGTAGCGCCGCGCGACAGACCCTATCCGCGCCGAAAGCTCGGACAGATCGAACGGCTTGACCAGATAGTCATCAGCCCCCGCATTCAGCCCGTCGATGCGGTCCGATATCTGGTCAAGCGCGGTCAGAATGATGACCGGCGTCACATCGCCGCGCCCACGCAATCCTCTCAAGAACCCGATGCCGCGACCATCCGGCAGCATCAGATCCAGCAGGATCAGGTCAAACGCCGCGGCATGCACCGCATCGCCCGCCGCATCCAGCCGCATGACCCAGTCCACGGTGTGACCGTCACTGGCGATCTGGTCGCGCACGGCGGCGCCCAGAACTGTATCATCCTCGATCAGCAGAATACGCATATTGGGCTCGATTCCTACTCTTGCAGACCTGTCTTGCCCCCTCAGCCTGACGCGAAGCTGACACAACTCAGCAACGATCCGTCAGGAACCCGTAAGGTTCGACCGTCATGGTCTCTTCAAGATGGCCGCAACGAGGAGTTTGGCCCATGAAACCGACATTGACAATTCTCAGCGTTCTCGCGGTATTTCCAGCCGGGGTCGCAGTGGCAAGTGACGACTGCTTTGTGCCGATGGCCGAGTGGCAGCCGCGCGATGCCGTGGCGCGGCTCGCCCAAGAGAACGGCTGGACCGTGCGCCGTATCAAGATCGACGACGGCTGTTACGAAATTGACGGCCGCGACGCCAATGACCGCCGCATCGAAGTGACAGTTCATCCGGCAACGCTTCAGGTGATCGAGCTTGAATACGAGGACAAGGATCGTCAGGAACGCAAGGGAAAGGATCGCGAGGATGACTGAATTTGGATCGCAACTGTCAAAGGAGCGCGCCGTACGTGTCTGGGATCCGCTGGTGCGGATCTTTCACTGGACGCTCGTGGCCGCCTTTACGATTGCATGGCTCAGCGCCGAAGAGCTTTCGACCCTGCATGAAATCGCGGGTTACGTGGTTGCAGGGCTTGTTGCGTTTCGCCTTGTGTGGGGATTTGTCGGTGGCAGATATGCGCGCTTTGCTCAGTTTCTGAAACGCCCCAGCGCAATAATGGCCTATGTGGGCGACATGGTGCGCGGCAAAGAGCGGCGCTATCTGGGTCACAACCCTGCGGGTGCGGCGATGATTGTGGCGCTGCTCGTGGCGCTGTCGGGCACGGCGTTCAGCGGCTGGCTTCTTGATGAACCGGATCGCAGGGCGATGCTGCCGGAGCTGCCGCAGATCGTGGCACCTGCCTTTGCCGACGAGGACAATGAATACGGCTATGGCGGCGAGGACATGCTCGAAGAGATGCACGAGGTTTTTGCCAATCTCACGCTTCTTCTGGTGGCGCTGCATGTGGGCGGCGTCGTCCTTGCCTCGTTTCGACATGAAGAAAACCTCGCCCGTTCCATGGTGACCGGCGACAAACGTGCGCCCGGTCCAGACGACATCGTCTGACCGGACCCTGCTGTCTCCCCAAGGCCGACGGTCCCTTCGGCCCCCTTGGCCCCGCACTCCATGCGGGGTCTTTTTTTCTTCCTGACGCCAAGCTGACGAGGGAATCGCCACCCCTTCAGGGAGCCCTCAGGTCGAGCCGCCAGATTGGCTTCAGCAGATGAAAAGGAGACACTGCATGAAAAAGATTCTCACCCTTCTTGTCGCTTCTACCGCGCTGACATCCGTCATTGGCCTGCCTGCGCTGAGTGCGGTGCATACGTCCGAGAGCACAAACCACCGTCCCTTCGCAGCGATCTTCGAGGACGCCAAACAGGCGCTCCCCGTCATCCTCGCAAGCGACGATGATAAGCACGACGGCGCACGGCGCGGGTACAACGATGATGAAGACGACGACGATGACGAAGACGACGAAGACGACACTGGCCGTGGTGGCGCTCGCAATCCCGCGCCCGCCGGAACGGTCGCACCTCCGCAGAACGGACTTTTCGGAACCGGAACCCCTCCGCAGGTCAAGATGAACTAAATACCGCTGCGGTGCGGCGAAAACCGCTGCGCCCGCGTTCAATCTTTATCCGTGACTTCAAAGGACCACGCAATGAAACCGCTTCTTGCATCCCTCGCGCTGACAACGGCGCTAACCCTTCCCAGCCTCGCCATGGCGCGGCCAGTCACACTGACCACGACCCTCAACAGCTATGGCGGCGACGGAGCATACCTCGCGCTTTATGTCACCGATGCCTCTGGCGCCTATGCCGGCAGCCTGTGGATGGCCGGTGGAAAATCTAAATATTACAAACACCTGACCGACTGGCACCGTGCCACAGCCGGAGACGCGGCGCAGGTCAACGGCATCACCGGGGCCAGCGTGGGCGCGGGCCGGACGCTTGAAATCACGCTCGATCTCGCCGATGCCCTGTTTGACGCGGGCTACACGCTTCATATCGACGCCGCCGTCGAGGATATGCGCGACAGCCCAAACGAAATCGCTGTGCCGCTGACATCAGCAGGGGCGGGCACACCTGTGCGCGGCCGCCGTTACATCTCTAGTTTCACCTACGACATGTAAGGAGCGAGGGCCATGATCCGCGCATTCCATCGCTGGCCGGGTCTCTTGGCCCTGGCTCTTGTCACGGTGCTCAGCCTGAGTGGTGCGGCGCTCTCGGTCTTTCCCGCCGCTGAACGGCTGACCGCGCCACAGGTCGAGGCGGGCCTGAACATGGCCACGCTCGCCACCCGCATTCAGACCGCCTATCCCGGCGTCGAACAGATCCGCCGCGCGCCCTCTGGTCAGATCACCGCCTACTGGTTCGATCTCGGTGCGCCCGGTGCCGCCGTGATTGATCCCGCAACCGGAATGGGCGTCGCCTCTGCCGACCCTAATCAAGTGGAACGCTGGCTCACCAATCTGCACAGATCACTGTTGCTGGGGGACGGCGGTCGCATCGCGATGGCGGCGGGGGCGGCGGCGATGTTTGTTCTGTCGCTCACCGGCGCGGCGCTGGTTGTGCGGCGCACCGGAGGCTGGCGGCGCTGGTTCGCACCGCTGCGCGGGCCGCTTGCCCATCGGCTGCATGTCGAGATTGCACGGATTGCGGTGGCGGGCCTTTTTCTGTTGTCCATCACCGGCTTGTGGATGACGGCCTCGACCTTTGGCCTCTTGCCGGGGGCGGATAGCACACCGGCTTTTCCGGCTGATGTGAGTGGCCAAACCAATGTGGCCCTTTTCGACATGCCAACGCTGGTCGACACCTTGGTCACAGACCTGCGCGAACTCAGCTTTCCCTATCCGGGTGACGCCTCAGACGTCTTCACCCTCAAAACCCACCGGGGCACCGGGTATATCGATCAGGGGACTGGCGCGCTCTTGATTTGGGCCGATCTGAGCGGATTGGAGCGCATATCCGAAACTATCCACATGCTTCACACCGGCCAGGGTGCGGCGGCGCTGGGGCTGGCGCTCGGGTTAATGGCGCTCGGCGTGCCCGTGATGGGGGGAAGCGGTGTTCTGATCTGGCTGGCAGGTCGACGCGGCCGCCCCCGCATTCGTGGCAATCAGCGCGCAGCCCAGGCCGAAACGATCCTGCTCGTTGGCAGCGAAGGCGGCAGCACTTGGGGCTTTGCCGCAACGCTGCACGCAGCGCTCACGCAAGCTGGACAGAGGGTCCACACGGCCCCCCTGTCGGCATTTGCACCCGGCAGCTATGCCCGCGCGGCGCGGATCATCGTTCTGGCCGCAACCTATGGCGACGGGGAAGCACCGGCCTCAGCCAAAGGCTTTCTCGACCGGGTGAAGGATCTGGACGGCGCAGCCCTTGCACCGCTCGCCGTGCTTGGCTTTGGCGACCAGAGCTTTCCGGCCTATTGCGCCTTTGCCCAGACCGTCGCAGCGACAGCCGGGGCATTGGCCTGGCAAGAATTGCTGCCCCTCGACACTGTGGACCGTCAATCGCCGCAGGATTTCGCACGTTGGGGACGCGCCCTTGGGCAGGCTTTGGGCATCGACCTTGATCTGGTCCATCAGCCGGTCCGGCCCACAACCGAGACGCTGACCTTGATCTCGCGGCGCGATTACGGCGCAGAGGTGCAGGCCCCGACCGCAATCCTGCGCTTTGCCCTGCCGCGCGCACCGCTCTGGCACAGGCTGACCGGGGCAGGCTTTGCCCGCTTCAACGCAGGTGACCTGATCGGCATCCTGCCCGAGGGCAGCCCCCTGCCCCGCCTCTATTCACTGGCCTCTGCGCGCCGCGACGGGTTTGTCGAGATCGTGGTCAAGAAACATCCGGGCGGTCTGTGCTCGGGTCAACTTACCGCGCTCGAACCCGGCGACACCGTCAACGCCTTTTTGCGCCGCAACCCGGGCTTTCAACCGGGCCGGGGCCGCGCACCGCTCATCCTGATTGGCGCAGGCACTGGCATCGGGCCACTGGCGGGGTTTATCCGCAGGAATGCGCGACAGCATCCCATCCACCTCTATTTCGGACTGCGCCACCCCGACAGTGATTTCTTTTACAGTGAGGAAATGCCCACATGGCGGAAAGAGGGCCGCCTGACCCGATTGATCACGGCTGTGTCACGCGGGGCGCGCCCCAACTATGTGCAAGACGCCCTGCGCGGCGACGCCGCCGAGGTGGCCCGGCTGATCCGGGACGGGGCCCGCGTGATGGTCTGCGGCGGGCGCGACATGGCAGCGGGGGTGGCCGATGCGCTGGCCGAGATCCTAGCACCCACCGGGCTCACCCCCGCAGTGCTAAGGGCGGAGGGTCGATATGTCGAAGATGTCTACTGAGCAAGAGAGCTTTGCCCTGAACGGTCCGACGATGGGCACGCGCTGGTCCGCTCTCTTTTTTGCACGCGTGGGCTTTGATCCAACCCCTGTCAAAACCGCGCTTCAATCTGCTGTCGACGTTGTCGATGCACAGATGTCTACCTGGAAATCCAACAGCGACCTGATGCGCCTCAACGCGGCCCCTGTGGGGGTATGGGTGAAGGTGCCGGATCACCTGCGCACCGTCCTTCATCTCGGGCTTGAGATCGGGGTCGCCTCTGGCGGGGCGTTTGATATCGGCATGGGAGACGCGACAACGGCTTGGGGCTTTGGTCCGCAGAGCGCCGCATCCGACCGGATTCGCGCGGCGATGACATCCGCGCGCCTGCCCGCGTCCGAGGCGCTGGAAATCGACGGACATCGGCTGCGCAAATCCGCGCCGATCACGCTCGACCTGAATGGCATCGCCAAGGGTTACGGTGTTGATTGTCTGGCCGACAGGCTGCGTGCGCAGGGTATCATGGCCGGACTTGTCGGCATCGACGGCGAGATGCGGGCACTCGGTCTCCGACCGGACGGCTCGCCTTGGTCCATCGCGATCGAAGCCCCCGACGACGCGCGCCGCGCGCCCCATTCCATCCTTGCGCTCGAAGATGCCGCCGTCGCAACCTCAGGCGATTATCGTCACTGGGTCGAGGTGCAGGGCCGCCGCCTGTCCCATACCATGGACCCGGCCCGCGGTGCGCCACTGATGGCCCCTCCCGCATCGGTCACGGTGGTCGCCCCAAACTGTGCCACGGCTGACGCTTGGGCGACGGCGCTGATGGTGCTGGGGCCGAAGACTGGCGCGCAGCTTGCCAAAAAGCACGGACTCGACGCCCTCTTTCTCCTGCGTAATGATGCGGGTGCCGATACAGGTATAGGAGTCGGGCGGCTGTTTTCTGAACCGCCAGCGGCACACGCGTCAGCCAAAGGAAAGTGAACGGCATGGCCCCGATCAGCATGGACCGCATTAAGACAGTAATTCTCGGCTTGGCCACGGCAGGGCTTTTGGCCGGTCTCGGGCTCTATTTTATCGGCATGACCGAGGGGGCGAACCTCGTCTGGATCACCGGGGTCACTCCTGCGCTGGCGGCCCTCGTGATTGAAATCCTGCGCAGCATCCGGCGCGGCGAGGTTGGGCTCGATATTGTGGCGGCATTGTCGATGAGCGCCGCACTGGTGTTTGGCGAATCGCTTGCCGCAGCGGTCGTCGCGGTGATGTATTCGGGTGGCACCTTCCTCGAAAGCTTCGCTGAGGGCCGCGCCCAGCGCGAAATGCACGCCCTGCTGTCGCGGGTCCCGCGAACGGCGACCCGCCATATGAATGGCGGGCTCGAAGATGTGCCGCTGGATCAAATCGAACCGGGCGACCGGTTGCTGATCCGGCAGGGTGATGTGGTGCCCGTTGACGGCAACGTGGCGTCCGCCACGGCCTTTCTCGATACATCCGCTCTGACCGGCGAGTCGCTGCCTGCGCGCGTGGCGCAAGGTGGGGCCGCAATGAGCGGATCAACCAATGCCGGAGAGGCCTTTGATCTGACCGCGACGCAGGTTGCAAAAGACAGCACCTATGCCGGGATCGTCCGTCTGGTCGAAGAGGCGCAGCGCTCCAAAGCACCGATGTCACGACTGGCGGATCGCTGGTCTCTCGGGTTTCTGCTGCTCACAGTCGCCATAGCTTGCGCGGCTTGGTGGATCACCGGCGATCCAATCCGGGCCGTCGCTGTGCTGGTTGTGGCCACCCCCTGCCCGCTGATCCTGGCGGTGCCCGTCGCTCTGGTCGCGGGTCTCTCGCGGGCAGCACATTTCGGTGTGCTCATCAAGGGCGCTGGACCGCTTGAGACGATGGCTCGAATCCGAACCCTGATCCTCGACAAAACCGGCACCCTGACCGATGGGCGGCCACAAATCGTGTCAGTTGTCAGCCATGACGGCATGTCTGAGGACGACATTCTGCGCCTTGCGGCCGCGCTCGATCAGGCCTCCAAGCACCCCGTGGCGCAAGCCGTCGTCGCGGCAGCCAAGGCGCGTGGCTTCGCGCTGCCCGTGCCGTCAGAGGTGGCTGAAATCCCCGGTGAAGGGGTCGTTGGCCATGTCGATGGCCACAAGGTCATCGTTGGTGGCGATGGTTTCGTCGCCAAGCGCGTGGGGCGCGCGGACGGGGACCATGCGGCTCTTGCAGCGGGGTCCGTTCTTGTTGCCGTGGCCGTCGACGGGCACATGGCAGGACATCTGGTCATGTCCGACCCTCTGCGCGAGGGCACCCTCGATTTTCTGTCCGGTTTGCGGCGCGCAGGGGTCGAGCGCATCCTGCTCGCGACAGGTGACCGGCTCGACGTGGCAGAGCGCGTGACCACTGGGCTCGGTCTGGATGGGGTGCGGGCCGGTCTGACACCGGATCAAAAGGTCTTGCTGGTTCTGACCGAGCGCAAGAACGGCCCGGTGATGATGGTGGGCGACGGCGTGAACGACGCGCCAGCCCTCGCGGCGGCGGATGTGGGCGTTGCGATGGGCGCACGCGGGGCTGCCGCCTCGGCAGAGGCGGCGGATGTCGTGCTGCTCGTGGACCGGGTTGACCGGATCAACCCCGGGCTCGCGGTGGCGCGCGCCGCGCGGCGCATCGCTCTCGAAAGCGTGGTGGCCGGGATCGGCCTGTCACTGCTGGGCATGATCGCGGCCGCCTATGGCTATCTCAGCCCGGTGCAAGGCGCATTGCTGCAAGAGGTGATCGACGTGGCCGTGATCCTGAACGCCCTGCGCGCTCTGCGCATCACCCCGCAAGAGCCCGTGCACCACGACATGACCGCGACAGCCGCCGGATGACCGTCGGAATGGCTATGGCCAGCCCCAGGCCAAAGCGCCCGCAGTGACCCAGCCTAAGACTTGCCGCGCATCGCGGCCAGCAGGGCCTCGCCCAATGCCCCTTGTGCGCCCTGCCCCGCCTGACCGTCGGTCTTGGGCTTGGGCTTGCGCGCCGCAGAGGGCGTCTTGGGGCCAGCGGCATTTCCCGGCTTGTCAGCCTTTGGCGGATTGCTCGCCGCAGCCGGGGCTTTGCCCCGCGCCTCAGCCCCGCCCCCGTCCTTGCGCATGCTGAGCCCGATGCGCTTGCGGGCCACATCCACCTCGGTCACGCGCACCTTGACCACATCGCCCGCCTTGACCACCTCATGCGGGTCTTTGACAAAACGGTCGGCCAATTGGCTGACATGCACCAGCCCGTCCTGATGCACGCCAATATCGACAAAGGCACCAAAGGCGGCGACATTGGTAACTGTGCCCTCCATCAGCATGCCGGGTTTCAAATCCTTGATGTCATCGACCCCATCGGTAAACCGCGCGGTGACAAAGCTGGGGCGCGGATCGCGGCCGGGCTTTTCCAACTCGCCCAAAATGTCGCGCACCGTCGGCAGACCAAAGGTGTCATCAACGAAATCCTCAGCGCGCAGACCGCGCAGCGCCTCGGGCGCGCCCATGATGGCCCGAATGTCTCGCCCACAGGCCTGCACGATGCGGCGCGCCACGCCATACGCCTCGGGATGCACCGAGGTGGCGTCCAACGGCTCGGCGCTGTCGCGGATGCGCAGGAACCCGGCGCATTGCTCGAACGCCTTGGGGCCAAGCCCCGAAACCTTGAGCAGTGCCTTGCGCGACGGAAACGCGCCCTGCGCATCGCGGTGCGCCACGATCGCCTGTGCCAAGGAGGCCCCCAACCCCGCCACCCGCGCCAAGAGCGGGGCCGACGCCATGTTGAGATCGACACCGACCGCGTTCACCGCATCCTCGACGACAGCATCGAGCGACTGCACCAACCGCCGCTGATCGACGTCATGCTGATATTGACCCACGCCAATCGACTGCGGCGTGATCTTGACCAGTTCGGCCAGCGGGTCCTGCAACCGCCGCGCAATCGAGACCGCACCGCGCAGACTGACATCAAGTCCCGGAAATTCCTGCGCCGCCAGTTCCGACGCGGAATAGACCGAAGCCCCCGCCTCGGACACGATAACGCTCATCGGGCGCTTGGCCCCCGGTGGCAACAGTTTCAACGCGTCTGCCACCATCCGCTCGGTCTCGCGGCTGGCGGTGCCATTGCCGATGGCGATCAGCTCCACCCCATGCTGCCGGATCAGATCCAGCACAGCGGCCTGTGCGCCGCGCAGGTCGTTCTTGGGCTGAAACGGATAGAGCGTCGCGGTCACAAGCAGCTTGCCCGTGGCGTCCACCACGGCGGCCTTGACCCCGGTCCGGATACCCGGATCAAGCCCGAGCGTGGCGCGTGGCCCGGCGGGTGCCGCCAAGAGCAAGTCCTTAAGGTTACGCGCAAAAACCGTAATCGCCTCGTCATGGGCGCTCTTTCGCAACTCGCCCATCAGATCGACATACATCGACAGGCTCAGCTTGACCCGCCATGTCCATGCGGCCGCAGCCCGCAGCCAGACATCACCGGGGCCGGCACCGGGAATACCAATCGCCGCCTCGATCATCGCCACGGCGCGCGGCGCGCCAGTGTCGGGATCGGGGGCAATGTCGAGGGTCACAATCTCTTCTTTTGCGGCCCGCAGCAAGGCCAGCGCGCGGTGCGACGGGATCGTCGCCCATTTTTCGCGATGATCGAAATAGTCGGAGAACTTGGCCCCCGCCACTTCCTTGCCCGTCAAAACCCGTGCGCTGATCACCGCCTCGGCCCGCATGAAATCACGCAGCCGCCCTAACAGCGTGGCATTTTCGGTCAGGTCCTCGGCCAGAATGTCGCGCGCGCCCTCCAACGCATCTTTGACCGTCGCCACGGTCTCACCAAGATAGGGCGCCGCCAGATCTTCGGGCACCGCTGTCCGCTCGGCCAGAATCGCCTGCAACAGCGGCTCCAGCCCATTTTCGCGCGCGATCATCGCCTTGGTGCGGCGCTTGGGTTTGAACGGCAGATAGATATCCTCGAGCACGGCCTTGGTGTCAGCCCCGGCAATGGCACGCGCAAGCACCTCTGTCAGCTTGCCCTGATCCTTGATCGACCCCAGAATCACCTGACGCCGCGCCTCCAGCTCGCGCAGATAGGTCAGCCGTTCCGCCAGATTGCGCAGTTGCGTGTCATCCAGCCCACCTGTCACTTCCTTGCGATAGCGGGCGACAAAGGGCACCGTCGCCCCCCCATCGAGCAGCGCAACGGCGGCGGCAACCTGCTCGGGGCGTGCCGCGATCTCGGTGGCGATGGTGCGGGCGATACGCTCGGCTGTGTCTGTCACTCTGGGCTCCCTCGGATGATCTGAGAGACCACTGATAGTCGCTGAGAACCGCGACGCCAAGAGGGCCAGACGGGATCAGGCAGCGCCGCGCCTCGTCAGCTCTTTTTAGTCGATTTGGGACCACGCTGCGAACAGCTGTCCAGCTCCAGTATACCGAAACACCATGGCATGACGGCCACATCCGCCAACGTGAAGTCATCAAAGGTGCTCAGAAAATTGGACAGCGCCATATTCAGGACTATCGGCAAACGACAACCCTTGGTGATCCGGCAGGTATTTTCGGGCAGGAAACATTCGGCCAGATCGAAATCCGGCTCGCTCTTGCGCACAACCTGGCCCAGATTGATCTGATCCGCCGGACGCGCCAGCCGAAATCCGCCGCTGCGCCCGCGCACCCCCTCAAGAAACCCCTCGTGTATCAACTGCAACACCACCTTCTTCAGATGCGCACGCGAGATATCATACAGATTAGAGGTATCTTCGATTGTCGCCAATTGGTTCGGCTTCAACGTCGCGGCATAGAGCAACACACGCAAGGAATAATCTGTAAACTTTGTAAGACGCATTGCTAACTCCCATACCGTTACACCCTGTCCAACAATCGTTGTTTGGCAAGAGGTTGAGCATGCAGCACATGGTACGGCACAAAAGGGGCATTTTACTTGATCCATATCAATGATGACCCCAATGGGCCTTGGTATCGTCCGGGCCATGAAACTGAGCACCTCCCCTGTTTTACTCTGCTTGCTGCTGGCGCTTTCAATAGCGCTCGGCAGCATCTCCGCTGGCCGGGCGGCAGGGCATGCGGCGGTTGAGGCGACACTTACAGAAATGGTGATCTGTGCGGATGGTCAGGGGCAGAAAACGATTCTTCTGGCCCGTGACGGCACGCCAATAGACTTGCCGCACTGCTCCAAACTGCTCTGCGAGCACTGTTTACAGGCCGGGGCGCATGTCTCTCTCGGCACTCCCTTCCAGCATCCGGCACTGGTGCTGACTTCCGATTCGACGGTTCTGCCCGGAAACACCCCGCAGCGCCCCAACACAAGCGTCCGGACGCGTAGCCGCGCACCCCCGGCTGTGTTGGTCCTTGCATGAAAGCCTTCTCAATGCCTTTTGCCCGCGCCTTTTCGATACGTCCCATCGTCATTCTCGTGCATGTCGTGACCCTCTGGATCGCCTTGCTGACCCACGTCACGGCCGCTCAGGCGCAAACTCCCTATCTGACAACCTATCTGACCGAAGTTCCCGCCGCGTCGCTGGTCGAGGGGGCCGATGGCTATGGCCAGATGCGCAGCGACCTGCCGGTGGCGCCGGTGTTGCGCGGTGGCGAGACTATCGGCTGGGCCTTTGTTACCTCCGATTTTGTTGGCACCACTGGCTATTCCGGCAAACCGATTCATGTGATGGTCGCTGTCGGGCTCGATGCGAAACTGACCGGTGTCAAACTGGTCAAACATTCCGAGCCCATCGTGCTGATCGGTATCCCCGAGGCGAAAGTTGCCAAGCTGGTCAACGAATTCATCGGGCTTGATCTGGTGGCCGAGGCGGCAGCAGGCGGATCGGCACATGAACTGGATATCATTTCCGGCGCGACCGTCACCATCATGGTGATCGACGATTCCATCACCCGGTCAGGCATCCGGGTGGCGCGCGCACTTGGTCTGGGTGGCCTGACACCTCTCTTGGCCCCGACGGGTCCGCGCTACGAGGTGAATCCCGACGCGCAGGCCGCCGAGGATTGGTTCACGCTGACCGGGGACGGCACATTGCGGCGGATGTCTCTGGATGTGGGGCAGATCAATGGCGCCTTTGCCGCGATGGACGATCCCCGCGCCGCCGCCCGTGCCCTGACCGATCCGGATGACACGACCTATATCGATATGTACGCCACGCTGGTCAGCGTGCCCGCCATAGGTCAGAGATTGCTGGGCGAGACCGAGTTCGCCAACCTTACGGATTGGCTGGACGAGGGAGAGCACGCGCTGCTGGTTGCGGCCCGTGGGCTCTATTCCTTCAAGGGCTCGGGCTATGTCCGTGGCGGCATGTTCGACCGGATCATTCTGGTGCAGGGCGACAATTCGGTGCGTTTCCGGGACCGGGGCCACCGCCGCGTGGGCGAAATCATGGCCGATGGCGCGCCCGTTCTGTCGGAAATGGACCTCTTCAAGATCCCCGCCGATGCCGGTTTCAACCCGGCAGAGCCATGGCGTCTGCAACTCCTCGTCCAGCGCGATGTGGCGGCCATCGAGCGGGTTTTTACCACCTTCGATCTGGGCTATCAGCTGCCCGCGCCCTATCTGCGCCCCGTGGCGGCCCCGGCCCCAGAAGTCCCTCTGGCACAAGAGACCGCAACCGAAAGCGCGGCACAAACCGCCCTTTGGTCCCGGATCTGGCGTGACAAGACCGTCGAGATCGCGGGCCTTGGCGTCATGCTCTCTGCCCTGACATTCGCCTTCTTTTTCCAGAACTTCCTGACCCGCTCCGAGCGCGCGACAACATGGTTCCGCATGGGATTCCTGACCGTCACGCTGGTGTTTCTGGGCTGGTATGCCAACGCGCAGCTTTCGGTGGTCAATCTGATGGCGCTCTTTGGCGCGCTGACCACAGATTTCAGCTGGCAGGCGTTTCTGCTCGATCCGCTGACCTTTATCCTGTGGTTCGCAGTTGCCGCTTCACTGATCTTCTGGGGGCGTGGGGCCTATTGCGGCTGGCTCTGCCCGTTTGGTGCGCTGCAAGAGCTGACCAACCGCATCGCGCGCAAACTGGGCGTGCCACAATGGACCCTGCCCTGGGGTCTGCATGAACGCCTCTGGCCAATCAAATATATGATCTTTCTCGGGCTTTTCGGGGTCTCACTGGCCTCGATCGAACAGGCCGAACATCTGGCCGAGATTGAGCCCTTCAAGACCGCCATCGTGCTCAAATTCGTGCGCGCCTGGCCCTTTGTCGCCTATGCTTTGGCGCTCTTGGCGGCGGGTCTATTTGTGGAACGCTTTTACTGTCGCTACCTGTGCCCTCTGGGCGCGGCGCTGGCGATCCCCGCCCGGTTGCGCATGTTCGATTGGCTCAAGCGCTACCGCGAGTGCGGCAACCCCTGCCAGACCTGTGCCCATGAATGCATGGTGCAGGCCATCCACCCTACTGGCGAGATCAACCCGAACGAGTGCCTGAACTGTATGCACTGTCAGGTTCTCTACCAGTCGGAGACCAAATGTCCGGTCGTCATCAAACAACTGAAGCGCCGCAAGAGCGCCTCTGACAGCGCGGCAGCGCTGGACCGGATGATCGAGAACCACCCCAACATGAAGAAAGGGATCTAACCATGTCAAACAATGACAATAAGACCGGGATCAGCCGCAGGGGCCTCTTGGGCGCCACGGCAGGTGGGGCCGCAGCGCTCGGGGCCATCGGCGCATCGCGCATGGCGCTCTTGGGCGGGGCCGCAGGTGTGGCGACCGCTGCCGCAACAGCCCCGACCAAGGCCACTGCCGCCACCCCCTCTTCACATCTCGCCCCCGGCGAGCTGGATGAATATTACGGATTCTGGTCCTCGGGCCAGACCGGCGAGGTCCGTGTTCTTGGTATCCCGTCGATGCGCGAATTCATGCGAATTCCGGTGTTCAACCGCTGCTCGGCCACTGGCTGGGGCCAGACCAATGAATCCCTCAAGGTGCTGACCGACGGGATGAGCGAACGCACCAAAAATTACCTCGCTGCCAATGGCAAGAAAGTGCATGACAACGGCGATTTGCACCACGTCCACATGTCCTTTACCGAGGGCAAATACGACGGCCGCTTTTTGTTCATGAACGACAAGGCCAATACCCGCGTGGCACGTGTGCGCCTTGACGTGATGAAAGCCGACAAGATCCTTGAAATCCCCAACGCCAAGGCGATCCACGGTCTGCGTCCGCAAAAATGGCCGCGTACCAACTATGTCTTTGCCAATGGCGAGGATGAAGGCCCGATGGTAAACGATGGCCAGATCCTTGATGATCCGTCGCAATATGTGAACTTCTACACCGCTATTGACGCCGACAAGATGGAAGTGGCGTGGCAGGTGATGGTGTCGGGCAACCTTGACAACACCGATGCCGATTATGACGGCAAATACGCGTTCTCGACCTCCTACAACTCGGAAATGGGCATTTCGCTGCCCGAAATGACCGAATCCGAGCGCGATCACGTCGTCATCTTTAACCTCGCGGAAATCGAAAAGGGCATCGCGGCTGGCGATTTCATCGAGTTGAACGGCGTCAAGGTTGTGGACGGGCGCAAGGGACAGAACAAGGATTACACCCGCTACATCCCCATTCCCAACAACCCGCATGGCTGCAACATGGCCCCCGACAAAATCCACCTCTGCATCGGCGGCAAGCTGTCGCCCACGGTGTCGGTGATCGACGTGCGCAAGCTGGATGCGGTGTTCTACGAGGGTGCCGATCCGCGCTCTGCCGTGGTGGCCGAGCCGGAACTGGGCCTCGGGCCGCTCCACACCGCCTTCGACGGCAAGGGCAATGCGCTCACCACGCTCTTCCTCGATAGCCAAGTGGTGATGTGGAACATCGAAGATGCGGTGCGCGCCTATGCGGGCGAAGCCGTCGATCCGATCCGCACCAAGGTGGATGTGCATTACCAGCCTGGCCACAACTCGACCTCGATGGGCGAGACACTGGACGCGGATGGCAAATGGTTCATCTCGATGAACAAGTTCTCCAAGGACCGGTTCCTCAACGTCGGGCCGCTCAAGCCTGAGAACGAGCAACTCTTCTCAATGGACGGCACCAACCTCACGCTGCTGCACGACGGCCCGACCTTTGCCGAACCGCATGACAGCATCATCGTGCATCGTTCCATCGTGAACCCGCGCAATGCTTGGGATCGCAACGATCCGATGTGGGCCGAAACCCGTGCACAGGCCGACAAGGACGGGGTCAACATCGACGAATGGGTGGATACGGTTGTGCGCGACGGCAACAAGGTGCGCGTCTACATGTCGAGCGTGGCACCGTCGTTCAGCATCGAGAGCTTTACCGTCAAGGAGGGCGATGAGGTGACGGTGATCGTAACCAATCTCGACGATATCGACGATCTCACACACGGGTTCTGCATGGGCGATCACGGCGTGGCGATGGAAGTGGCCCCGCAGGCCACCGCCTCGACCACCTTTGTTGCGGCCAAACCGGGGGTCTACTGGTATTATTGCCAGTGGTTCTGCCACGCGCTGCACATGGAAATGCGCGGGCGCATGTTCGTCGAACCGAAAGGCGCCTGAGCCATGCGTCGCCTTATCCTGAGCCTGATCCTGTCTTTCGGCGCGGCGACCTTGGTCGCGGCGGCGGACCGACAGGTTCCGGCCGAGGCCGGGGCGCTTGCCACTGCCATCGCCGGGGCAATGCCCGGCGATGTGCTCACCCTCGCACCGGGCCGCCACAATGGCCCGGTGACACTCGACCGCCCCATCACCTTGGACGGACAGGGCAAAGCCACCATCGACGCGGGCGGCACTGGCAGCGTGATCACCATCACCGGCAGCGATATCACCGTCCGTGGCCTCACCCTGACCGGATCGGGCAGCGACCATGACGCCATCAACAGCGGCGTGCAGATCACCCGGAGCGCGGCCCGCGTGCTGGTCGAGGACAACGACTTGCGCGGTAATCTCTACGGGGTCGATGTGCATGGCCCGCGCGATGCCACCGTGCGCGGCAACCGCATTGTCGGGCGCTCGGATCACCACATGAACAGCCGCGGCAATGGCGTCTATGTCTGGAACGCGCCGGGCACGATCATCGAGGATAACGACATTCGTCTCGGTCGTGACGGCATCTTTGTGAACGCCTCGAATGATGGTATCTTTCGCCGCAACCTGATGCGCGACCTGCGCTTTGCGGTGCATTACATGTATGCCAACAACTCCGAAGTTTCGGGCAATATCTCGATCGGCAACACGCTTGGCTTTGCGCTGATGTTCTCGAACCGGATCACCGTGCACGACAATCTCAGCCTCGCGGACCGCAGCCATGGCCTGATGCTCAACTATGCCAACAACGCCGATATTCGCGGCAATCTGGTGCGCGGCGGCACCGAGAAATGCACCTTCATCTACAACGCCCACCGCAACCTGATCTATGACAACCGCTTTGAGGGCTGCGACATCGGCATCCATTTCACCGCCGGATCGGAACGCAACGCACTCACCGGCAATGCCTTTGTCGGCAACCGGACGCAGGTGAAATACGTCGGCACCAAGCATGTGGAATGGAGCTATGACGGGCGCGGCAACTATTGGTCGGATCACCCCGCCTTTGATCTGGATGGTGACGGCATCGCCGACGCGAGCTTTCGCCCCAATGATCTGATGGATCACATCCTGTGGTCGCAACCTGCCGCCAGCCTCTTGATGGGCGCGCCTGCCGTGCAACTGATCCGCTGGGGTCAGAAACATTTTCCCGCCTCCCTGCCCGGTGGCGTGCTGGACAGCGCGCCCCTGATGCGGCCCGTCATCGTGACGGTGCCGGATGCTATCGCCGCGATGGAGGCCCGCGCCATGGCCAACGCGCGCAACAGAAAGAACAGTGATGAACAGTTTGACCCTCTCGCAAGTCACTAAGCGCTACGATGGCGTGACCGCGCTCGACGCTGTGGGCTTTACCGTGGCCCCCGGTGAACGGGTGGCGCTCTTGGGCCATAATGGCGCGGGCAAATCCACATTGATGAAAATCATCCTCGGCCTCATCCCTGCCAGCTCGGGACAGATCGAGGTGTTGGGGGCGGCCCCCGGCAGCCAGAGTGCCCGCGACGGCACCGCCTATCTGCCGGAAAACGTGGCCTTTCACCCCGCCCTGACCGGGCTGGAACAGATCCGCCTCTACCTGCGCCTGCGCGGGTGCGACCCGGCACAGGCGATAGAGTTATTGAGCCGTGTCGGGCTGGCTGATGCCGCGCATCGCCGCATCGGCACCTATTCCAAGGGCATGCGTCAGCGTGTCGGCCTCGCGCAGGCGCTGATCGGCCAGCCGCGCCTCTTGATCCTTGACGAGCCGACCAGCGGGCTTGATCCGGTGTCGCGCCGCGAATTCTACGCCATTCTGGATGGGCTGGCCGCAGAGGGGGCGGCGATCCTGCTCTCATCGCATGCCCTGACCGAGGTTGAGGCCCGCACCGACCGGATCGTGATCCTGTCCCAAGGCCGCCTCATGGCCAATGACACACTCGCGGCCCTGCGCCGTCAGGCCGCACTGCCGATCCGGCTCCAAGTCTCGGCCCGACCGGGGGCTGCGGATCAGGTGGCCGCGCATCTCGCGGGCGGGCGGCGCAATGGCGTCATGGTCGATCTCACCTGCGCCCATGACGAGAAACTGACCCGGTTGGGCGATATCGCCGCCCTGCAAGGGTTGATCGAGGATGTCGAGATCATCCCGCCCAGCCTCGAAGACCTCTATAGCCATTTCAGCCGGAGAGACGACCAATGACCGCCCTCATCCGTCCCGTCTTCGCCCTTGGCGCCACCGAATTCCGCATAGCACTGCGCAACCGGTGGGTGACGATCACCGTGGCGCTGATGGCGCTCTTTGCCCTTGTCCTGTCGGCCGCAGGCAGCGCGCCCACCGGCGAAGTGGGCGTGGATGCCCTGTCGGTGACGGTGGCCAGCCTCACCTCGCTTGGCGTTTACCTCGTGCCGCTGATGGCGCTTTTGATGTCTTTTGACGCCGTGGCGGGCGAGGTTGAGCGCGGCACGCTCTCGCTTACACTGACCTATCCGGTGTCGCGTTCGGGCATCCTTTTGGGTAAATTCGCGGCGCATCTTGTGGTGCTGACGATTGCCGTGGGCGTGGGCTATGGGTTGGCCGCCATCGCGGCCCTTGCGACCGACCCCGAAGCGGTGACGGGCCTGCCCGCACTCCTGCGCCTCTTCTGGTCCTCGATCCTGTTGGGTGCGGTGTTTCTGGCCTTGGGCTATGCGCTCTCGGCCATTGCCCGGCGTCCGGGGGCAGCAGCGGGGCTGGCGATTGGCGTCTGGCTCTCCCTCGTGGTGCTCTATGATCTGGGGCTCTTGGCGGCGGTCGTGGCAGATGGCGGCGGGGCCTTTACCACCCGCGCACTGCCGTGGTTCTTGTTGGCCAATCCCGCTGACGCCTTCCGCCTCTACAACCTCGCCGCCTCTGAGGCGACGGCGGCAGCCTCGGGCCTTGGCGGCGCGGCACAGACCATCCCGGTAATGCATGCGCTGATTTCGGTCCTGCTCTGGCCGCTGGTCGCCTTTGGGCTGGCCGTGGCCGCCCTGCGGAGGGTCACGCCATGAAATGGCCTGTGCTCCTGCTGCTGCCGCTCACCCTTGCCGCCTGCAAGGAAGAGGTGGCCAACCGCCCCGAACCCGTCGCCATGACACGCGAGGCCATTGGCTACTATTGCCAGATGGACCTGCTGGAGCATCCCGGTCCCAAGGCGCAGGTGCATCTTGACGGGCTGGAAAACCCCATCTTTTTCAGTCAGGTGCGCGACGCCATCGCCTATCAGCGCATGCCCGAGCAAAGCCACGCCATCACCGCTGTCTATGTCAATGACATGGCCGCCGCCGCCAGTTGGGATCAGCCCGGTGCCGAGAACTGGATCGACGCCACTGCGGCGCATTATGTGATCGGCTCGGATGCGACCGGCGGCATGGAGGCGCCGGAACTGGTGCCGTTCCTGCACGCCAAAGACGCCGGTGCCTTTGCCGCCCAACACGGCGGACGGGTTATCAGACTGACCGAGGTGGCGGATGCCGATGTTCTGTCGGCGGTCCCTATTGTCACCCTCTCAGAAAATGACCGCGCTGAAGAAGACGATTTCGAGGCCCGGCTCAAGAAACTTTCCCACAAAAGGCAAAACTGACATGATCCTCTCCCGCCGCAGATTCCTGACGATCTCCGCTGCAGCACTGACCTGTGCGGGCCCGGGTCATGCCTCATCCCTGTACCGCTGGCAGGGCAGCGCCTTGGGCGCGCGTGCCACCATCACCCTCACTCACCCCGAGGCCGCGCGCATCACCGAATCCGCCCGCGCCGAGATCGAGCGGCTGGAGCAGATCTTCAGCCTCTATCGCCGCACCTCTGCGTTGAGCTTGCTCAACGCCGCCTGCTATCTCGAAGCGCCCCCTTTTGAACTGCTGGATTGCCTCACACTTGCCTCTGTCGCGCACCGGGCCACGGCTGGGCTTTTTGACCCCACCGTGCAACCGCTCTGGGATCTCTATGCCCGCAGCTACAGCGCGGGCCACGCCCCGAGCGAAACCGAAATCGCAACGGCGCGCGCCCACGGCACATGGGCTGACCTGCGCTATGACGCCAGCGCCATCACCCTGAACCCCGGTATGGCGCTCACCCTCAATGGGATCGCGCAGGGCTATATCGCTGACCGTGTGGCCCATCTCTTGCAGGCCGAAGGGCTGAGTGACATCCTGATTGACGCGGGCGAATTGCGCGCGCTTGGGGGCAATCCGCAAGGCGGCGACTGGCCGGTGACACTCGACAGCCCCACGCCCGCCCGGATCGGGCTGCGCGATCGCGCGCTGGCCTCGTCCGCGCCCTTGGGCACGGTGTTTGACGCCGCCGGAACAGCGGGCCATATCCTCGACCCGCGCACCGGCAGACCGGCTGATCCACGCTGGCATCTGGTTTCGGTCTCCGCCGAGAGCGCCGCATTGGCCGATGCCCTGAGTACGGCCATGTGCCTGATGTCACCCGAAGAAATCGACATGGCGGTCAAGGCGATCAAGGGCGCACAGGTGGTGCATCTGGCCCCCACCTGAGGCCCCGGCTTAGCCAGCCCGCAACCGCGCCAGCAGCGCACGCATGAAATCATGCCCGGCGTTGAACTGTGCCACGGTGATATATTCATCCGGCTGATGCGCCTGTGCGATATCGCCGGGGCCACAGATCACGGCGGAATACCCGCGCTCCTGAAACTGTCCGGCCTCGGTTGCATAGCTGACCACATGGTGAGCATTGTCGCCAGTGATTTGCCGAACCAGTTCCTCGGCGCTGCCCGCTTCTTCCGGCTGCAACCCCGGCACACGGAACTTGGGCTGCAACTCGATCCGCGCCTCGGGACGCACCGCCTGCATATCGGCCTGTGCCTCGGCCACCCGCGCCGTGAACCGCGCGCCCCACACCTCGGGGTCTTCCCCCGGCACCACCCGGAAATCCATGCCGAACCGGCAATCCTTGGCGGTGATGTTATGCGCCGTGCCGCCCACGATCTGGCCCACATGCAGCGTGGTCCAAGGCGGATCAAAGAGCGCGGCCATATCCAACGGCGGGCGTGCCCGGTTCTCGGCGTTCTGCCTGTTGGCCCAATCGATCAGCGGGGCGGCGGCCATAATCGCATTGACGCCCCGGTGCATGATGGAACTGTGAACCTCAAAGCCCACCACATGCACATCATAGCCCAGACTGCCCTTATGCCCGGTGACCGCCTGCATCATCGACGGCTCGCCGATGATGGCCAGATCGGCACGCGGCAGCACCTGCAGCATCCGTTCGATCATCGGCGGCGCGCCGACACAGCCCACTTCCTCATCATAGCTCAGCGCTAATTGCAGGGGCCGCGCCACGCCGGCGTGCTGCGCCTCGACCAGCGCCCAGATCGCCAGCGCGTCAAACCCCTTCATATCGCAGCAGCCGCGCCCGTAATATTTGCCGTCCCGCTCCACCACGCGGAACGGATCGCTGGCCCAGGGCTGGCCATCCACCGGCACCACATCGGTATGGCCCGAGAGCACGACACCGCCTGCCACCTCCGGCCCGACATGCGCGAAAATCGCGGCCTTTTCGCCGGTCTCGTCGTAATGGCGATGCGCGGTGATGCCATGGCTCAACAGATAGTCCTCGACCCAATCCACCAGCGGCAGGTTGCTGTCGCGGCTGACAGTGGGAAAGGCCACCAGCCGTTGCATGATCTCGAACGGCGTCAATCGGTCTGCCATGATCAATACCCACTCTCAGAGGTCAGCACGAAATGCCCCGGATCGACCTCTTTATAGACCGACGGTCCCGGCTCATACCCAACCCGGTGGATGGGCGAAGGGATCGGTTTGAAATTCAGATCCTTTTCGGATTTCCGCCGCCGTGGATCGGCAATAGGCACCGCTTTCATCAACGCCTGCGTATAGGGATGCTGCGGGTTCTCGAACACAGCGGCGCGCGGCCCCCGCTCGACAATGCGGCCCAGATACATCACGCCGACATCATGGCTCACCCGCTCGACCACCGCCATGTCATGACTGATAAAGACGTAGCTGAGGCCAAGATCAGCCTGCAATTCCATCATCAGGTTGAGCACCTGCGCCTGCACGCTGACATCCAGCGCGCTCACCGCCTCATCCGCGACAATCAGCTTGGGATTGAGCGCCAGCGCGCGGGCAATTGCCACCCGTTGCCGCTGTCCGCCGCTCAATTCATGCGGAAACCGCCGCAGGAAGGACCGGGGCAATTCCACCCGGTCAAACAGCATCGCCACCCGGTCGTCGATCTCGGATCCCGAGGCCAGCCCGTAATTCTTCATCGGTTCTGCCACTTGCGCCGCCAGCTTCATCTGCGGATTGAGGCTGGCGAACGGGTCCTGAAACACCATCTGCATATCAACGCGGGCACGGCGCAATTCGGGCGGCGTGAGCGCCATGATATCGACACCGTCCAGCATCACCTCGCCCGCCATTGGCTCAATCAGCCGCAAAATCGAGCGCCCGGCGGTGGATTTGCCACAGCCCGATTCCCCCACAAGGCTGAGCGTGCGCCCGCGTGACAACGTGAATGACAGATCCTCGACCGCATGCACATTGGCCAGTGTCCGACGAAAGAACCCGCCCTTGACCGGGAATCGCGTGATCAACCCCTTGACGCGCAACAGCTCTTCGTCATGGCCCTTGATCGGTTTGATCTCATGCGCATCCGATCCCAAAAGACGCATCGGTTCCGGGTAGGCCTTGCCGCGCATCTCGCCCAGTTTGGGCACCGCAGCCAACAGCGCCTTGGTGTATTCATGGGTCGGGGCCTCGAATATCTGCTCGACCGTGCCCTCTTCGACCTTGTTGCCGCGAAACATCACGACCACCCGGTCTGCCATCTGCGCCACCACGGCCATATCATGGGTGATGAACACCACCGCTGTCCCCGTCTCGCGTTTGAGCCGGTCAATCAGCGCCAGAATTTCGGCCTGAATCGTCACATCAAGCGCCGTCGTCGGCTCATCGGCGATCAACAGGCGCGGCGCACAGGCCAGCGCCATGGCGATCACCACCCGTTGCCGCATGCCGCCAGACAATTCATGCGGATATTGCTCCAGCCGCCGTTCCGGCTCGGGAATCCGCACCTCTCGCAACAGGTCCAAGGCCCGCGCCCGCGCCTCTGCCTTGCTCAGACCGCGATGCACCCGCAACCCTTCGGACAATTGCCGCCCCACGGTGAACACCGGGTTGAGCGCCGTCATCGGCTCTTGAAAGATCATCCCGATCTCATTGCCCCGAATCGTGCGCATCAAGCTCTGATCCGTCTTGGCCAAATCGACGGCACCGCCCTCCCTGCGGTCAAAGATCATCTGCCCGCCCGCAATTGTGCCGCCACCATATTCCACCAGCCGCATCAACGACAGCGACGACACCGACTTGCCCGACCCGGATTCACCGACGATGCAAACGGTCTCACCGGCATTCACGCTGAAGGATACATCCTCGACCCCCACCACCGGACCATCCCGCGTCTCGAATTCAACCCGGAGATTCTCAATCCGGACAATCGGGGTATCCAGCATGCGCCGCGACCTCTGCATTTAGTGGGACAATGCTCAAACGCTACTCATTTTGCAGGCTCCGAGTCAAACAACACGGAAATTGTGACGCGGCTTACGGCACACGCCTTAAGGGAGTGCTTGCATTTTAACCTGATCCAGTCTGAGATACCCGAGTCGTCTGGGGATGCGACTGTCCTGCTCTCATGATGCGGGCATAGCTTTCCTGCGGCTCCTGCGCGGCTGCACGTCTGACGCGCCGCGAAAAAACGAACGAGATGGCACTAGAACCGCTGTCCAACATCGGAGGAATACCAAAGCTATGACCCTGAAATCCCTATTGCTAGGTGCCACAGCGGCCACCAGCCTCGCCACTGTGGCGCTGGCAGAGCGCGGCGCGGACGGCCATGTAAACCTGATTTACTGGCAAGCACCGTCTATCATGAATCCCTATCTCTCGGGCGGCACCAAAGAGGTAGAGGCCGCAAGCCTCGTGATCGAACCGCTGGGCCGCTACAACACCAAGGGCGAGATGATCCCCTATCTGGCCGAGGAAATCCCCACCGTCAGCAATGGCGGCGTGGCCGAGGATCTCACCTCGATCACCTGGAAGATCAAGCCGGGCATCATTTGGTCGGATGGCACGCCCTTCACCGCCAATGACGTGAAATTCACCGCCGAATATTGCATGCACCCCGAAGGCGGCTGCGCGCAGCTTGGCAAATACGAAGGTGTGGAATCGGTCGAGGTGATCGACGACCTCACGGTCAAGGTGAACTTCTCCCAACCCACCCCGGTGCCCTATGGCCCCTTCATGGGCGGTCAGGCACCGATCATTCAGGCGGCGCAATTTGCCGATTGCCTCGGGGCCAAGGCACAGGAATGCGCCGATGCGAATTTCGCACCCATCGGCACCGGACCGTTCAAGGTGGACGAATTCCGCCCCAATGACGTGATCTCGCTCTCGGCCAACCCGAATTACCGCGATCCGGCCAAGCCGCGCTTTGCCACCATGACCTTCAAGGGCGGCGGCGATGCCACGGCAGCAGGCCGCGCAGTGCTGGAGACCGGCGAATTCGATTACGCCTGGAACCTGCAACTCGCCCCCGATGTGATCGCCAACATGGAGGCGGCGGGCAAGGGCGTGGCCATGCAGGCCTTTGGCACGCTGGTTGAACGGATCGAGATGAACATGACCGATCCCTCGCCGGACCTGCCCGAGGGCGAACGCTCCACCGCCAAGCATCCGCACCCGATCCTGTCCGACATCCGCGTCCGCAAGGCGCTGTCGATGGCCATTGACCGTGAATTGCTGGTCGATGTGGGCTATGGCAAGGCCGGTCGCGCCACCTGCAATCTGGTGCCGGCCCCGGCGGCGTTCGCCTCTGACAACACCGATTGTCTGACTCAGGATATCGAAGGGGCCAAGGCGCTTCTGGACGAGGCGGGCTGGACCGTGGGCGCAGGCGGCATCCGCGAAAAGGACGGCAAGAAACTGTCGCTGCTCTACCAGACCTCGACCAATGCCGTGCGTCAGGACTTTCAGGCGCTGATCAAACAGTGGTGGTCCGAGATTGGTGTCGAAACCGAACTGCGCAATATCTCGGCGTCGGTCTTCTTCGGCAGCGATCCGGGCAGCCCGGACACCTTCCCGAAATTCTATTCGGACGTGGAAATGTACGCCAACAACTTTGACGGCACCGATCCACAATCCTACTTGGCCGGTTACACCTGCAACAAGGCGCCGCGTCCCGAAACCCAATGGCAGGGCGAAAATATCAACCGCTTCTGCGATCCGGCCTATGATGAACTGATCAAGGAACTGGGACGCACCGCAGATTTGGAAAAACGCGGCGACATTGCCAAAAAGCTTAACGACATGCTGACCAAGGACAGCTATACCATCGTGCCCTTGGTGGACCGTGGCCGCGTCTCGGCGCGTTCCAACACCCTTGGCGGGGTTGAGCTGAACACATGGGACACTGAGCTGTGGAATGCCGCAGACTGGTATCGGATCAAGTAACGATCCGAGCAAGTACCGCTCCGATCTCGCGATCGGAGCGGCCCCTCTGCCCATGAGGCGATAATAAGAACGACCCGTAAAAGGCGCCGCGCATGCTGACCTATACGATCCGACGGCTTGTCCTCGCGATACCGACGCTGCTTTTCATTAGCCTTGTGATTTTCATGTTGCTCGAACTTGCCCCCGGTGATCCGATGGCGCAGGTGCCCCTGACCGTCCCCCCCGAGGTCAAGGAAAAGATGCGTCTGGCGCTCGGGTTGGGCGAACCCACCCATATCCGCTTTATGAAATGGATGTGGCAGTTTTTCGTGGTCGAGCCGATGATGCTGATCGACCACCTCTTTGGCACCCTGCTGGCCGAAGGAGAGCAGCGCGTGCTCAGTTGGCAATTCCGCTCGCCGGTGATGGATGTGATCGTGCAGCGCATGCCGCAAACCCTCTGGGTGGTGGCGATGTCCTATGTCGTGGGCATCCTGATTGCCCTGCCCATCGGCATCTATTCGGCCTACCGGCAATATTCGGTCTTTGACCAAACCGGCACATTCGTAACCATGGTGGGCTATTCGGTGCCGCCGTTCTTTTCCGGCGTGCTGGTGATCGTGATCTTTTCGGTGCAACTGGGCTGGTTGCCTTCAATCTATGACACCACGCTGGTGGTGGTCGATTGGCAGACGTTCAAACTGCAATTGATGCAGATGGTCATGCCGGTGATGGTGCTGGCGCTGCAGACCACGGCGCAGATCAGCCGTTTCATGCGTGCCTCGATGCTCGACAATCTCAATCAGGACTATGTGCGAACCGCCCGCGCCAAGGGGCTGTCGGAATGGTCGGTGGTCATGGTGCATGTGCTGCGCAATTCGATGATCCCGGTGATCACGGTCATTGCGCTTGGCGTGCCTTCGATCTTTGGCGGCGCG
This sequence comes from Roseovarius sp., assembly GCF_048262375.1. GTDB lineage: Bacteria > Pseudomonadota > Alphaproteobacteria > Rhodobacterales > Rhodobacteraceae > Roseovarius. The sequence continues at coordinate 9,180 of NZ_JBLXFE010000011.1, read as the reverse complement.
ATCATCACCGAACAGATTTTCAAGGTGAATGGGCTTGGCCAATTGCTGATCACCGCAATCGAGGCCAATGATCTGCCGATGGTCCAAACCGTGACCTTTATCATCGCGGTGTTGATCGTGCTCTTCAACATTGTCGCAGACGTGCTTTACGGCGTGCTCGACCCGAGGATTCGCTATGACTGAGACCCCCAAACCGATCGCGGCACTTGCCGACACCGGCCCCACCGCCCCACCGCGCAGCCAGTTGCGCGACGTCTGGGACCAGTTCAAGAGCCACCGGGGGGCGCTCATCGGCGGTATGGTGCTGTTGTTCATCATTGCCGCCGTGTTCTTGGGCCCGCTGGTCTGGCCCTATGACGCCACCTTCATCGACATTCGCGCCCGTAATCAGGGGCCAAGCTTCGCGCATCCGTTTGGCACCGATCAGCTGGGCCGCGACACGCTGGCGCGGATGATGGCGGGCGGGCAGACCTCGATTGCGGTGGGGCTGACGGCGATGCTGCTGGCGCTGGTGCTGGGCTCGCTCATCGGCGTGCTGGCCGGGTTTTTCCGCAGGCTTGACGGGCCGCTCATGCGCCTTACCGATCTCTTTCTGTCGCTGCCGCTCCTGCCGTTGCTGCTGGTGATGGTGCTCTTGTTCCGCGAGGCGCTGAACGGTGTGTTTGGCCCCGAGACCGGCATTTTCATCCTGATCGTGGTAGCCATCGGCGTCACAAGCTGGATGCCCACGGCGCGGATCGTGCGCGGCGATGTTCTGGCGCTCAAAGAACGCGAATTCATCCTTGCCGCCCGGTCCATCGGCACCACCAATTTCGGCCTCATCACCCGGCATATCCTGCCCAATGTGATGTCGCCGATCATGGTCTCGGCCACGCTCGGCATCGCCAATGCCATCATCACCGAGAGCGCGCTGTCGTTTCTGGGCCTCGGCTTTCCGCCCGATTTCCCGACATGGGGGCGGCTCTTGAACGACGCCACGCAGTATCTACAGGACTACCCCGAACGCGTGTTCTGGCCCGGCCTTGGCATCTCGCTCACGGTGCTGTCGATCAATTACATGGGCGACGGGTTGCGCGACGCGCTCGATCCGAGGATCCGGGGGCGTTGACGCGGGGGGCGGTCTGGCGATCGCGCGGCACCTTCGGTGCTATTCGCGCGAGCGGCCTGCAAAAGAAAGCGTAAGCCGCATCAGTCCTCGCGCCAACAGGTTGCGCTGCTCAAGACGCCTCGCCAATGTCCTGTCCGTTGGTTTTCTTTGCCAGATCCACGGCGGCCAATTCAGGAACGCCGCGCAGCCCCCCTCAGTTATTCCCGCGCTCCGCCTCGATCTCGCGCCAGCGGGCGACGTTGCGGTTATGCTCGTCCAACGTCTCGGCAAAGGCATGACCCCCAGAGCCATCGGCCACAAAGAACACGTAATCCGTGCTATCCGGGTTCACCGCCGCCTCGATGCTGGCGCGGCCCGGATTGGCGATGGGCGTGGGCGGCAGCCCCTCGATCACATAGGTGTTCCATGGGGTTGCGCGGCGCAATTCGCTCTGCCGCAGGCCCCGGCCCAAAACACCCTTGCCCTCGGTCACGCCATAGATCACCGTCGGGTCAGTCTGGAGCCGCATGCCACGATTGAGCCGGTTGACAAAGACGCTGGCCACCTGACGTCGCTCATCCGCTACGCCGGTTTCCTTCTCGATAATTGACGCAAGGATCAACGCCTCTTGCGCCGATGCCAGCGGCAACCCTTCGGCCCGCCCCTGCCAAGCCGCCGCCAGAATAATCGCCTGCGCCTCGCTCATCCGCGCCAGCACGCTCTCTCGGGTGTCACCTGCGCGCACCTCATAGCTGTCGGGGGCCAGCGTGCCTTCGGGGGGCACCTCGGTCACCTCGCCGCTCAGCACATCGACCGCCTTCAGCCCCTCGACCACCTGCCAGCTTGTCACGCCCTCGGCCAAGGCCACGCGGTAGCGCGTATCGGCCTGCGCGCGCACGCGGGTAAATTCCTCGGGCACGGCCGCTTCGGCTGCGGCATCGAACTTGGCACGCTCTTCATAACGTCCGCTGGCGGCGTCCAGCTCGCGCACCACCACTTCGGCACTGGTGACGCCCAGCCGGTAGACCACCTCTGTGCCACAGGTGCTGGCCCCGCCACGGGTGATGATATCGGTGATCTCGGCCATGCTGGCCCCTTCCGGGATCAGCCAGCTTCCGGCCTTGAGCAGGCTTTCCTTGTCCGAATATTCCGCCCCGATGCGAAAGATTGCACCGCTCGTGACCGCGCCCTCACCCTCAAGCCGGGTTGACACGCGCCGCATGGTGCTGCCCGGCTCGACCCGGACACAGATCGCTTCTGTCAGCGGACCCGTCGCGGAATATTGCTGCTGCCCCCAGAGGATCACCCCCCCCAGCAGAAACACCACCACTACCATGAGGGTCAGGAAATTCGAAACGATGTGTCGCCACATCAGCGCGGTTTCCCGACGATCAGCGCCGCGTTGGTGCCCCCAAAGCCAAAACTGTTCGACAACGCCACGTCGATCTTGCGCTCACGCTTGGTATTCGGGGCCAGATCCAGCGGCGTCTCGACCGCCGGGTTATCCAGATTGATCGTCGGCGGAGCCACCTGATCGCGGATCGCCAGAATGCAAAAGATCGCTTCGACCGCGCCCGCAGCGCCCAAAAGGTGCCCAACCGAGGATTTGGTGGAACTCATCGTCGCATTGGCCGCCGCATTGCCCAAGAGCCGCTCGACCGCTTTCAACTCGATGGTATCCGCCATGGTCGAGGTGCCATGCGCATTGATGTAATCAATATCCGACGGGGTCAGCCCTGCACGGTTCAGCGCCGCCTGCATGGCCCGGAACCCGCCATCGCCATTCTCCGCCGGGGCAGTGATGTGATAGGCATCGCCCGACAGACCGTAGCCGAGGATTTCGGCATAGATCTTGGCGCCGCGCGCCTTGGCGTGCTCGTATTCCTCCAGCACCACCACGCCCGCGCCCTCGCCCATCACGAACCCGTCGCGGTCCACGTCATAGGGGCGGCTTGCGGCCTGTGGATCGTCGGCGCGCTTGGTCGAGAGCGCCTTGCAGGCGTTGAACCCGGCAATCCCGATTTCGCAGATCGAGGCCTCGGCCCCGCCCGCCACCATCACATCGGCATCGCCCAGTTGAATGAGCCGCGCGGCATCGCCAATCGCATGCGCGCCGGTGGCGCAGGCGGTCACGACCGAATGGTTCGGTCCCTTGAACCCATAGCGAATGCTCACCTGCCCGCTGATCAGGTTGATCAGCGCGCCGGGAATAAAGAACGGCGACACGCGCCGCACGCCCTTTTCACGGATGATCCCGGCGGTTTCTTCGATCGAGCGCAGCCCGCCGATACCCGATCCCAGCATCACGCCGGTACGCTCGCGCGCGGCGTCATCCTCAGGCATCCAGCCCGAATCCTCCACCGCCTGCTGGGCGGCGGCAATCCCGTAGAGGATGAAATCATCGACCTTGCGGCGTTCTTTTGGCTCCATGTATTTATCGGAGTTGAACGTGCCGTCATTGCCATCGCCCAAGGGGATCTGGCAGGCGTATTTCGTCACCACATTGACCGGATCGAACCGGATAATGGTCCCCGCCCCCGATTGCCCTGCCAAAAGACGGCTCCAGGTCAGTTCGACCCCATCGGCCAGCGGGGTCACAAGACCCAGACCCGTGACAACGACACGCCTCATGATGCGGCCCTTTCCTTGTTTGCGCTTTTGCTGCTCTTACCCCGGCTTTGCCCCAAGGAGCAAGAGCATCGCACAGTCACATGCGGACAGCTGCGCATCAACTGCTTTGGTGCGCCCAACCTCGGGTGCGCCGCATGCCCTTGGCCCCGGCCCGGCACCACAGGCCGCACAGCCGGTCCCGCACCTCATAACCCGGATTGCGCCACATCCTGAAAGAGCACCGGCACGCGGCAGGATTTCGGCGGCGCCTCACCAATCATCAGCAGATCCGAAGCCTCGATGTGACCGGCGAACCATGCCGCGAGCACCACCGGATCGTCGGTCGCAAGCCCCGGGCCGTCCACGGCGTCGAGCACGATCTTGGAGGGGGCCCAGACGCTGATCTGTCCATGTTTCATCGACCAGTCCAGCTCGGTGCGGGTCGCCACCACAACGCAGCGCTCGTCACGCCCGGCCAGAACCCACGCGTTCTGCTCCATCGCCAACAGATCGACCCGGCGCTGTGTCATCCGGTGCCCGGTCCGCGGCGCGGCCTCATCAGCGCGGCCCACACACAGGATCACCGGCTCCGCCCGCGCCTCCAGTTGGTCAAGCCAGCGGGCCAGATTGGGTGATCGGATCGCGGTATTGGTCAGAAACACCACATGCGGATGTGGCGTGGTATCGGCATGCGGCGTGATCGGCTTGGTCTTGAGGTCATTGACCGAGCGCACAATCTCAACACCCAGCGCCCCCGGACCCCGGTCAAGCTTTTCGATCCTTACAAATGTGCGCACCGCCTGCGGCTCCCACAGGATACGCTCCGCAATACGCTCCGCCAATGTCTCCAGCAGGTTCAGACGCTCCTCCGCCAGTTCCGTGGCAATCGCTTCCGTCACCTTGTCGTAGCTCAGGATGCGGTCCACGTCGTCCTCGATGGCATTGGCCAGCGGGCGCACCTCGACCACGACATTAAAACAGATGCGCTGCCTGGTGCCACGCTCGGCCTGAAAGGCACCGATCTCGACCTCAACCACATGATCGCGCACTGAAATGCGATCCAGCGGCCCATCGGGCGAGGTCGCGCGCGCGCGAGCGGACGGATGCTCAAAGGCAAGACGGATTTCGTGGGTCATGGTGTCGTTCCTGCGTGACTTGGGCAAGGGGATAGCACGCACGGCAAAGCCCTTGAAGGGGTGAATGCGACAGTCAGGGAATGCCGCGCGGCAGACTGAACGTAAAAAGGCCCCGGAATTCTCCGGGGCCTTTGCTCAGTCTTGCCACATCTGTCAATGGGCGGGCTGCTTGTCCCAGTCTTCGCGCTTGGGGAGCGTCTCAAAGGTGTGCTCCGGCGGCGGCGACGGCAGGGTCCATTCCAGCGTGTCGGCATACTCGTTCCACGGATTCGGCCGGGTTTCGCGTGCGCCGCGAAGCAGCGTGTGGATCACCAGACCAATGAAGAACACGAACGAGGCAAAGGAAATGAACGCCCCAACCGACGACCACCAGTTCCAGACCGCAAAGGCCTCGGGATAGTCGATATAGCGGCGCGGCATGCCCTGACGACCCAAGAAATGCTGCGGGAAGAACGTCAGATTCGCCCCGACGAACATCGCCCAGAAGTGCAGCTTGCCCGCCCATTCAGGGATCATGCGCCCGGTCATTTTGGGGAAGTAGAAATAGATCCCCGCAAAGATCGCGAAGACCGCGCCCAAGCTCATCACATAGTGGAAATGCGCCACGACATAGTAGGTGTCATGATAGGCCCGATCCACAGCGGCTTGGCTCAGCACGATGCCGGTCACACCGCCCGTGGTGAACAGGAACAGGAACCCGAACGCCCAGAGCATCGGGGTGCGGAATTCGATCGACCCGCCCCACATGGTGGCAATCCAAGAGAACACCTTGACGCCTGTCGGCACCGCAATCACCATCGTCGCCAGCATGAAATAGCTCTGCTGGGTCAGCGACATACCGACCGTGTACATATGGTGCGCCCAGACGACAAAGCCCAGAACCCCAATCGCGATGAGCGCCCAGACCATCGGCAGATAGCCAAAGATCGGCTTGCGCGAGAAGGTGGCGATCACGTGGCTGATGATACCAAAACCGGGAAGGATGATGATATACACCTCGGGGTGACCAAAGAACCACAGGATGTGCTGATAGAGGATCGGATCACCGCCGCCCGAGGGATCAAAGAAGGTGGTCCCAAAATTGCGGTCGGTGAGCAGCATGGTGATCGCCCCTGCCAGAACCGGCAGTGACAAAAGAATCAACCATGCGGTGACAAAGATCGACCACGAGAACAGCGGCACTTTGAACAGGGTCATGCCCGGTGCACGCATGTTGAGGAAGGTGGTGATCATGTTGATCGCGCCCAGGATCGAGCTTGCCCCCGAGACGTGCACCGCAAAGATCGCCAGATCCATCGACATGCCGCCCTCATTCGTCGACAGCGGCGGGTAAAGCACCCAGCCCACGCCCGAGCCAAGCTGACCATTGCCACCCGGCGCCAAGAGCGAGGCCACCCCCAGCGAGGTGCCCGCAACATAGAGCCAGAACGACAGGTTGTTCATGCGCGGGAACGCCATGTCCGGCGCGCCGATCTGCAAGGGCATGAAATAGTTGCCAAAACCACCAAACAGCGCGGGAATGACGACAAAGAACATCATCAGCACGCCGTGATAGGTGATCATCACGTTCCACAGATGGCCATTGGGTGTGCAGTCCGCGACGTCAGAGGCGATGAACCGCGCGCCTTCCATGCACATGTATTGAACGCCCGGTTCCATCAGTTCCATCCGCATGTAAACGGTGAACATGACCGAGATCAGGCCGACGAGCGCCGAAACGATCAGATAGAGGATACCGATATCCTTGTGGTTCGTGGACATGAACCACCGGGTGAAAAACCCGCGCTGATCTTCGTGTTCGTGGCCGTGAATGGCTGCATCTGCCATTGTTTGCCTCCTGCTGGTGTTAGTGCCGCGACTTGAGAGACCTCTGAGTCTCGCAGGCCCGTGATGTTTATGGGTTTTAGAATGTATGGGGGGGCGCGGCAATGCGCGAATTTGATACAGATCAAAGAATTTTGTCGCACCCCCTTGCGGTTTGCGACCGGGATGACGGGGGGATTGGGGGTGCGGGGGCGCCCCCTCACCGCCTTGAAGCAAAGACCTCCGATAGCCGCGCCGTCTCCTCGCGCAACCCATAGGGCGGGTTGACCACGAAAAGACCCGAGCCCAGCATCCGGTGCCCGGCGCGCACCGGGGGAAAGCGGACCTCGTGGCGCAGGCCCTCGGGAAAGGCCGCAGCGAGATGGGTGAGCATGCCCGCATGCGCGCCGCTCGTGAGGATCGGATACCACAGCATGAGAATACCCACGTTCCATTTGCGGGCGATCTGGGTCAGGTGGCGGGGGATACTCTCATACTCGGTCTTGACCTCATAGCTGGGATCAACCAGCAAGAGACCGCGCCGGGGCATCGGCGGGCAGATTTCCTGCGCCATCTCGAACCCGTCCTGCTGGCGGATCTTGGCAGGATAGCCCGCCAGATTGGCGCGCAGATGCGCATTCTCGCCCGGATGCAATTCCGCCAGATGCAGCGTGTCGATCCCGCGCAGGCTCTGCGCCGCAATCAGCGGCGAACCGGGATAGGCCTGCGCACCATGCGCAGCACGGGTCTCATTCAAACGCTGGCGATAGGGGTGATCGGCGGCAAAGCGCGCCTCGAGCCGAGCCACGCCCTGCGCCGCCTCGCCGGTTTTCAGCGCCGCCACATCCCCCAGATCATAGAGCCCCCGCCCGGCGTGGGTCTCGATATAGCTGAGCGGCTTGTCCTTTTGGGTGAGATACGCCAGCACCCACGCCAGAACCGCGTGCTTGTGAACATCCGCCGGATTGCCCGCGTGATAATGGTGCTGATAACTGAGCATGCGGGCTGGTAGCAGGTGGGGCGGAGTTGGGGAAGAGGGGGCCGCGCTGATTATCCGCTATAAGAAAGGTGCCGCCCCTCCACCCTTGCCCCGCACCTTTCCCTGAGATACTCGGGGGCAACCATGCATTTCATCTCAAAGGTGCCCTGCCCATGCGTCTGAGCCGTTATTTTCTGCCCGTTCTCAAGGAAACCCCCTCGGAGGCGCAGATTGCCTCGCATCGGCTGATGCTGCGGGCGGGGATGATCAAGCAGGCCAGCGCCGGGATTTATTCCTGGCTGCCCTTGGGCTTCAAGATCCTGCGCAAACTGGAAAACATCGTGCATGAGGAACAGGTGCGCGCGGGCCATATTCCGGTGCTGATGCCGACGCTGCAATCGGCGGATCTCTGGCGCGAGTCCGGGCGCTACGACGATTACGGCGCGGAAATGCTGCGGATCACCGACCGGCACGGGCGCGATATGCTCTACGGTCCCACCAACGAAGAGCTGATCACCGATATCTTCCGCGCCCATGTCGGCAGCTACAAGGATCTGCCGCTGACGCTCTATCATATCCAGTGGAAATTCCGCGACGAGGTGCGCCCGCGCTTTGGCGTCATGCGCGGCCGCGAATTCCTGATGAAGGACGGGTATAATTTCGACCTGACCAAGGAAGACGCGCTGCATGCCTATAACCGCCACATGGTCAGCTACCTGCGCACCTATGAGCGGATGGGCCTCCAGGCCATTCCGATGCGGGCGGATTCCGGCCCGATTGGCGGCGATGACACGCATGAATTCCTCGTGCTGGCCGATACGGGCGAATCAGAGGTGTTCTACGACAGCGCCATCACCGATCTGACCCTTGGCAACCGCGTGGTGGATTATGCCAGCCGCGAACAATGCGAGGCCATCGTCAAGGAATGGACCACGCCCTATGCACGCACCGACGAGACCCATGACGCGGCGCTCTACGAGGCGATCCCCGAGGCCCGGCGCAAGGCCAGCCGTGGCATCGAGGTGGGGCAGATTTTCTACTTCGGCACCAAATATTCCGGGCCGATGGGGGCCAATGTGCAGGGGCCGGATGGCAAATCCGTGCCGGTGCATATGGGCAGCCATGGCATCGGCGTGAGCCGTCTGATCGGCGCGATCATCGAGGCCAACCATGACGACAAGGGCATCATCTGGCCCGAGGGGGTAACGCCCTTCCATGCCGGGATCGTGAATTTGAAGCAGGGCGACGCCGAGGCGGACGCGGCCTGCGAGGCGATCTATGCGTCCTTGACCGCCCTCGGAATGGAGCCGCTTTACGACGACCGCGACGAGCGGGCGGGCGGCAAGTTTGCCACCATGGATCTGATCGGCCTGCCGTGGCGGATCACGGTGGGGCCGCGTGGATTGAAAAATGGCGTGGTCGAGTTGACCAGCCGCCGCACCGGCGAGAGCGAAGAACTGCCGCCCGAACAGGCCGTCGAAAAGCTGGCGCTGGCCTATGCCGGGCATGTGCTGCGGCCGAGTTTGTGAGGGTTTGAGCGGGGGGGGGTCGCGCGGTCGCTGGGC
>NZ_JBLXFE010000010.1:0-137448 GCF_048262375.1 Roseovarius sp. | reverse complement strand
GACCCGCCAAGTACGGGCAGTCCGAGAGCGGGACCATCACATCGGCGCTGGGGCCGCTCTCGGACTGCTCGGGCTTGGCGCGGCGTTCGGCCTTGTCGGGCTTGGCCGGGGCGGGTTTGGGGGCGCCCGCGGGGGGCGAGCCCGGGCGGGCGGGGGCCACGCTCGCGCCCCCCTCCTCCGGCGCCGGGGCCCCCGCCCCCGCTGCTGCATCCAAACCTGCTGAGACCGCAGCGCCTGCGGCAAGCACGGCCAAGGATGTCGAAGATGCGCCCGCTGCCAAAAAGGCAATGGCCGAGGCCGGGATCAACCGCGATCAGGTCACGGGATCGGGCCGCGATGGCCGCGTAATGAAAGAGGATGTGGCCCGCGCCGCAGCGGCCGCCACACAGGCCCCCGCCGCTGTCGCCGCCCCGGCACAGGCGCCCCGTGCCCCCGCGCCGGCCGAGGATGTGGCCCGCGAAGAGCGCGTCAAGATGACCCGTCTGCGCCAGACCATCGCGCGCCGTCTCAAGGACAGCCAGAACACCGCTGCCATGCTCACCACCTATAACGAGGTGGACATGACCGAGGTGATGGCGCTGCGCAACCAGTACAAGGACGAATTCTACAAGAAGCACGGTGTGCGCCTCGGCTTCATGTCCTTCTTCACCAAGGCCTGCGTGCATGCCCTGAAAGAAGTACCCGAGGTCAATGCCGAAATCGACGGCACCGATATCGTCTACAAGAATTTCGTGCATATGGGCATCGCCGCAGGCACGCCCACGGGCCTTGTGGTTCCGGTGATCCGCGACGTAGATTCCATGGGCTTTGCCGCGATTGAAAAGGCCATCGCCGAAAAAGGTGCCCGCGCGCGGGATGGCAAGCTCAGCATGGCGGAAATGCAGGGCGGCACCTTCACCATCTCGAATGGCGGCGTCTATGGCTCGCTCATGTCCTCCCCCATCCTGAACCCGCCGCAATCGGGTATTCTGGGCATGCACAAGATCCAGGACCGGCCGATGGCGATCAACGGTCAGGTGGTCATCCGCCCGATGATGTATCTGGCGCTCAGCTACGATCACCGGATTGTGGATGGCAAGGGGGCTGTGACCTTCCTCGTCCGGGTAAAAGAGGCGCTGGAGGATCCCCGCCGGCTGCTAATGGATCTCTGAACCGGTGCGCCCAGAGGGCGCATCCTAACCCCTTAGGGTACGCATTCATTGCGCACCTCATGGCAAGAGGCTCCAATGACCCCCGAACTCACAGCCCTCATCTTGGCCGCGCTCCTGCAAGCCGTGCAATTCGTGCTCTACGCCATCCCGGCCAATCTGGAGCTTGGGCCGGGCTACACCATGTCCGCGCGGGATCGCGAGCCGTCGCATCCCCTCTCGCCGAAAACCGCCCGTCTTGGCCGCGCGCTCTCCAATCATTTCGAGGGGCTGATCCTCTTCTCTATCGCCTGCGTGGCCGTCACGCTCAGTGCGCAATCAAGTCCCTTCACTACCGCCTGCGCCTTTACCTATCTCGCTGCGCGCGTGCTCTATATCCCGGCCTACTATTTCGGCCTGCGCCCGTGGCGCTCGCTTATCTGGGCGGTGAGCTTTTTCGCAACACTTCTCATGCTGCTCTCAACCCTCTTCTGATGCTTCATTTGGCCCAAAATACCTCGGGGGAGTCGCGCCCCGCGCGGCGGGGGCAGCGCCCCCACTCTACACCGCCCGCACCGACAGAATACCGATAGAATACCGACGCGCGACCCACGCGAAAAACGAAAGGATCTGACCCATGGCCTCTTACGACGTAATCATCATCGGCGCCGGCCCCGGCGGCTATGTCTGCGCCATCCGCTGCGCGCAGCTGGGCTTGAAAACCGCCGTGGTCGAGGGGCGCGACACCCTTGGCGGCACCTGCCTCAATGTCGGCTGTATCCCCTCCAAGGCGCTCTTGCACGCCAGCCACATGCTGCACGAGGCCGAGCATAATTTCGCCGCCATGGGCCTCAAGGGCAAATCTCCTTCCGTCGACTGGAAACAGATGCTGGCCTACAAGGATGACGTGATCGGCCAGAACACCAAGGGCATCGAATTTCTGTTCAAAAAGAACAAAGTGGACTGGATCAAAGGCTGGGGCGCGATCCCAGAGGCGGGCAAGGTCAAGGTCGGCGATGACACCCACGAGGCCAAGCATATCGTCATCGCCTCTGGCTCTGTGCCCGCCTCGCTGCCCGGTGTCGAAGTCGATGAAAAGATCGTCGTCACCTCCACTGGCGCGCTGGAACTGGGCAAGATCCCGAAATCGCTGGTCGTGATCGGCGCGGGCGTGATCGGGCTTGAAATGGGTTCGGTCTATGCCCGTCTGGGGGCCGAGGTGACGGTGGTTGAATATCTCAACGCGATCACCCCCGGCATGGATGGGGAGGTGCAGAAAACCTTCCAGAGAATACTGAAAAAACAGGGAATTAACTTCGTCATGGGGGCCGCAGTGCAATCGGTCGAGACGCTCAAGACCAAAGCCAAGGTGCATTATAAACTGCGCAAGGACGACAGTGCGCATCAGCTCGACGCTGATACCGTTCTGCTGGCTACGGGCCGCAAACCCTATACCGACGGGCTTGGGCTGGCCGATCTTGGGGTTGAAATGACCAAGCGCGGTCAGATCGCCACCGATGCCCATTGGCAGACCTCGGTCAAGGGTATCTATGCCATTGGCGACGCCATCGAAGGTCCGATGCTGGCCCATAAAGCCGAAGATGAAGGCATGGCCGTGGCCGAGGTTCTGGCGGGCAAGCATGGCCATGTGAACTACGGCGTCATCCCAGGAGTGATCTACACCCACCCCGAGGTCGCAAATGTCGGCGCAACCGAAGAAACCCTGAAAGAACAAGGGCGTGCCTATAAGGTCGGTAAATTCTCCTTCATGGGCAACGGCCGCGCCAAGGCGGTTTTTGCCGGTGACGGGTTTGTGAAAATTCTCGCCGACAAGGAAACCGACCGGATCCTTGGCGCGCATATCATCGGGCCCGGCGCGGGCGACCTGATCCACGAAATTTGTGTGGCTATGGAATTCGGCGCCTCCGCCCAGGATCTGGCACTGACCTGCCACGCGCATCCCACCTATTCCGAGGCGGTGCGCGAAGCGGCACTGGCCTGCGGTGACGGCCCGATCCACAGCTGATGATCGGTCAAGTCTAAAGAACCTGCGGGGGCGTGGCACCACGCCCCCCGGATTACCCCCGTTTCGGTGTAAACCCGGCCTCGCGCATCAGCGCGTCCGACGCCTCTTCCACCTCAGCCTCAAGGCGGGTCATGAACTCGTCGCGATGCACCCCCGGCTGGATCGGCGGCAGGAACTCGACCACCGCCAGCCCCGGTTTGCGATAGATGCCGCGCTTGGGCCAGAACACGCCGACATTGGTCGCGGCGGGCACGCAGGGCATGCCCATCTGTTCATAGAGCACGGCGGTTCCGATCTTGTAGGGCATCTTGACGCCCGGGGGCACACGGGTACCTTGCGCGTAGATGATCAACTGGCCGGGGGTTTCTGCCCCGCGCGCCACGTCCTCGACCATCTTCTTGATCGCAGCCCCGCGCTTGCCACGATCCACGGGAACGCAGCCAATCCGCATGCCATAGAGGCCGACCACCGGCGCCCACAGAATTTCCCGCTTCATGATGAATCGGCCAGTGGGCAATTCACTGAAGAGTAACAGAATATCAAGAAAGGACTGATGCTTGGAGGCGATCAGAACCTGCCCGTCTGGTGGTATGCCCCGCACTTCGGTGCGCAGGCCGACCATCCAACGGGCGGTCCAGCGCACCCAATGGCAATAGGCCTTGCAGCCCGCCAGAGCCCCTTTGCGGCTGGCGATCGCAGCAGGCATGTAAAGCAACCCAATCACGGGTAGCATCAGATACATCTGCCCGACAAACACCAGCGAGCGGAGCCATTGAATGGCATATCTCATGGCATATCCTTCAAGGTGCGCTGAGCTGCAAGGCGCGTGGCCACAAAGGCGACACCCGCCGCCAGCGGCGGTATAATGAGTGGCCAGATCCAGTGCCAGCCCTGAAAGCCAAGCCCCGTCAGAAACCCGCCCTCAATCTGCGCACGCGGCAAGAGCAGGATTGCGCCACAACCCAGAACCACGCCCATGAGCGCACCGCCAAGTGCCCGCAGCGTGAAGCGGCGCACAAAGGCGCGTGCGATATACACATCCTGCGCCCCCACAAGCCGCAGCACGCTGATCACCTGCGCATTGGCCGCCAATGCAGCATTGGCCGCCAGCGTGATCATTGCCCCCATAGCCGCACCGATCAGGATCAGCGAGATCCATCCCAACAGGCGTAGTCGGCTTGCTGCACGCACCAGAGGTTGCCGCCAGCGGGTGTGGTCGTCCAGCATAGCTCCGGGCACTTCGGCGCTCAGGCGCAACCGCAAGCCATCGGCATCAAACCCATCGCCTGTCTCGACCACCTCAATCAGCCTTGGGATCGGTAAATCGGCAATCGGCAGATCGGGACCGAACCACGGGGCCAACAACGCCGCCTGTTCGTCGTCTGTAAGAGCACGCGCGCGGTCTACCCCAACGGTGGTTTCAAGAACCCGCAAGGCTGCCGCCGTCTGCGCCGCCATTTGCCCTTCGGGCGCCGAAATCCGAACGGTGGCGGTGCGCGCAAGCTCATCGCCCCAGCGATCCGCCAAACGTCCCGTGGCCAGCGACAACGCAAGTGCAAACACCGCCAGAAATCCCATCACAGCCGCGCTGAAGAGTGTCAGCCATGCCGTAAACCCCGTAGGCGGAACCACGCGATCGGCTTGCCCGTCTGTCAACAGGAACGCCGTGAATTGCGACAGGTCAATCTTCATAGATCAGCCCCTGCCAGTTGCAACTTGCGTGATGCAATCCGTAGCACCCGTGCTTGGACATGCGTCTTGGCGGCACGGATCAGGGCCAGATCGTGAGTGGCAATGAGGATTGTCTTGCCCATCCGGTTCAACTCGATCAACAGGCGCAAGAGTCGCTGTGACATCTCCCAATCGACATTTCCGGTCGGCTCGTCCGCCAGCACCACATCCGGCGACATTATCACTGCACGGGCGAGCGCGGCGCGCTGCCGCTCGCCCCCTGACAGCTCCGGTGGCAGGGCATTCGCCCGCTCCTTGAGACCGACCCAACCCGTCAGTTCGCGCAGATTGGCATCCTCGGCCAAGAGATCGCGCCCCGACACGGCCAGCGGCAGCGCGATATTTTCCGACACAGTCAGGTGATCAAGAAATTGGCAATCCTGATGCACCACGCCGATGCGTCTCCGCACCATGGCGATGTCGTCGCGCTCCATCTCGCGGCGCTCTTGTCCAAACAGACGCACCTGCCCTGCCGTGGGCACTAATGCTCCGTAACACAGCTTGAGCAGCGTCGTTTTCCCCGATCCAGACGGCCCGGTCAAAAAATGAAACGATCCGGGGCTGAGCGACAGAGACACATCTGCCAACAGTTCACCGCCCCCATAGCTATAGGCCACATTCTCCAGCTCGATCACCGCTGTCCCCTTGTCACTCACTGCTCCTAAATGCCCCAGAGGCCACACATGTGCAATGATCCTGCACGTGATTCGCTTTGCCCTTTTCCGAAAGCCCCGAACAGCCTATGCTCCGGTCCAATGATAGGGGCCGAACAACGGCAGCAAGAAGCAGGTGGCATAATGAGGCTGATTTGCCCGAATTGTGGAGCACAATACGAGGTACCCGACGAGGTGATTCCGACCAACGGGCGTGACGTGCAATGCTCTAATTGCGGAGACACTTGGTTTCAACGTCATCACTCGCATGTACCAGCGGCATCCAGTGATGATGACCTAGGTCCATCACCGGATGAGCATGATGAGTATGATGTCCCGCCGCCTGCTGTTCCGGCTGAGCACAATGATGCCGAAGAAGATGATGACGACGACGACGACGATTTCCTACAAGACACGCCAGAACCAGTTGCCGCGCGCCCGGTTCGACGTGGCGTCGATCCTGCTGTCGCCGATATCCTGCGTCAGGAGGCAGAGCGCGAGCGGCAGGTCCGCAGCGCGGCAGGCGGGATAGAGACCCAGCCAGACCTTGGGCTTTCTGAACCCGAGATGTCAGAGGATGAGCGCACACGACAGGCGCGTGCGCGGATGGAACGGTTGCGTGGTGGGTCTGGTGTTTCTACGCCCCCCGAGAGCGTAGTAGTACCGGACACACATGCGAGCATTGACCCGTCATCACGCCGGAATCTTCTGCCTGACATCGAAGAGATCAATTCCTCGCTCACATCGACAGAGGATCGCGCGGAATCGACCATCGCCCCACTCTCCGAGGAAATGGAATTGCCTGCGCAGCGCGGCGGGTTTCGTAGTGGCTTTAGACTCTCTGTTGTAACCTTTGCGCTTGCCGCTCTCGTTTATGTTCTGGCCCCGCTCCTAGCCAAGATGGTTCCCAGTGCAGAGGCACCACTGGAGCAATATGTTGAGGCAGTGAACGCGGCGAGAGTCTGGCTCGACCAGATAGTTGGTTCCGCCTCCGGCTGGTTTTAGGGCATGTCGGCACCCTGCTGCTAGCATCATCGCAGACCGAAGGCTGGTTGCGACAAGCCGGCTCAGGGTCTTGACCTTGGCCCGCAGGCAGCGCATGTCGCGGGCATGCGTCCAAGAGGAGACCTGCCATGAGCCTCAATCGTTCGATCAAAATCGCGCCTTCCATACTCTCGGCGGACTTCGCCAACTTTGGTGCTGAAATCCGCGCCATCGAGGCCGAAGGCTGTGACTGGGTGCATGTCGATGTGATGGATGGGCATTTCGTGCCCAACTTGACCTTCGGGCCGCCGCTCTGCGCCGCGATCAGGCCACATATCAAGACAGTGATGGACGTGCATTTGATGATTGCCCCGGTAGACCCCTATATCGACGCCTTCGCGCAGGCCGGGGCCGATGTGCTGACTGCGCATCTTGAGGCCGGACCGCATATACATCGCACATTGCAGGCCATTCGTGGTGCAGGCTGCAAGGCCGGTCTGGCGCTTAACCCTGGAACGGGAATTGATGCGGTCGAGCATCTCTTGGATATGGTCGACCTCATCTGTGTGATGACGGTGAACCCCGGCTTTGGCGGGCAAAAGTTCATCCACAGCCAGATCGACAAGGTCAAGCGCTTGCGCGCAATGATCGGCGACCGGCCCATCCACATCGAGATTGACGGCGGCATCACGACTGAGACCGCGCCGTTGATGGCGGCAGCAGGGGCGGATGTGCTGGTTGCAGGTTCCGCAGTTTTCAAAGGCGGCAGTGTCGAGAACCCCGGACCCTACGGCGAAAATATCCGCGCGATCAGGTGCGCCGCAGAGGCCGCGACCGGCTCGATGGCATGACCCGCGCGGTTATCTTTGATCTTGACGGCACACTGATCGACAGCGCCCCTGACATCCACGCTGCCGCCAATCAACTGATGGTGCGACATGGGTTTGACCCCTTTGAACCCGAGGAGACCCGCAGCTTTATTGGCAGCGGCGTCCCTCACTTTATCACCTGCTGTCTGAAGGCACGCGGGCGCACCGGAGACACCGCATTACGCGCCCGACTGATCAAAGAATTTATTGACCTCTACGAAACAGCAGTAACGCTTACACAAATGTATCCTGGTGTGCCAGAAACCCTCGCCACACTCGGCGCTAAGGGCCTCAACCTTGGGCTTTGCACCAACAAACCCCAAGGTCCGGCGCGCGCGGTTCTGGCGCATCTGGGACTTGCCGCCCATTTCCCAGTGGTGATTGGCGGCGATAGCTTGAGCGTGCGCAAACCCGATCCCGCTCCGCTACACGCCACTGTCGCGGCGCTCGGCGCACGGGATGTGGTCTTTGTCGGCGACAGCGAAGTGGATGCCGAAACTGCGGCGCGCGCCGGCCTGCCGTTCATTCTCTACACCGAGGGGTATCGCAAGGGCCCCGTGGCGCAGATTGCGCATGACCGGGCTTTTGCGGAGTTTGCCAATCTGCCGAAATTGGTGACAGACCTCTTGTCCTGATGGGGGTGACACAGGCATACTCGCCTCATGCGAACCCGCCTGACAGATGCCTTTGACCTGACGCACCCGATAGTCTGCGCCCCAATGGCCTTTGCCGCCAGCGGCAGACTGGCGGCGGCGGTTACCCATGCGGGCGGCCTAGGGCTTATTGGCGGCGGTTACGGCAATCCTGAATGGCTAGAAGCCGCGTTTGCCGACGCAGGGAATACGCGGGTGGGCTGCGGCTTTATCACCTGGAAGATGGCGGAAAACCAGGCCGTTCTGGATCAGGTTCTGGCGCGCAATCCCGCAGCGCTCTGCCTCTCGTTCGGTGATCCTGCCCCATTTGCCAGACGAATTTCCGAAGTCGGCATACCTCTTATATGTCAAGTGCAAACCCTGCGCGACGCGCAGCACGCCGCACACTGTGGCGCACAGGTGATTGTGGCGCAGGGATCCGAGGCAGGGGGCCATGGCGAGCGGCGCGGGACCATCACGCTCGTTCCCGAAGTGGCCGACTGGCTCGCCGGTCAAGCCCCCGATGTGCTGCTGCTTGCAGCCGGGGGAATAGCCGACGGACGCGGTCTAGCAGCGGCGCTGATGCTGGGGGCTGATGGTGTGCTTATTGGCTCGCGGCTATGGGCCTCTGCCGAAGCGCAGGTCAGCGAGGCGATGACCGATGCCGCTCTTGCCGCTACTGGCGACGAAACCATCCGATCCACCGTGATGGATGCCGCCCGCGACATCAACTGGCCCACGCGCTACACGGCGCGGGTTCTGCGCAATGCGGTGACGGATCGCTGGCACCATAACCCTGATCAATTGCGCACGGATATGGCTGCTCGGGCCGACTGGGCAGAAGGCTGGGCCTCAGGCGACCCGGTGCGCGCAAATACGTTCGTCGGAGAGGCAACAGGGCTGATCCATGACCGCCCACCGGTTGCGCAGATCATCGACCGGATCGCGCATGAGGCCGAGACGCTACTCAAACGTGCGCCGGATTGGACCGGATGAGCCTGGCGGACCGATTACGCGCCGAGATCATGGCGCGGCGCGAGGACTTGATCGCGCTCACCCAGGATCTGATCCGAATTCCGACGCTGAATCCGCCAGGCGCTCATTATCGGGAAATCTGCGACTATCTTGACCGGCGGCTGCGTGCTTCGGGATTTGATACCGAATTCATCCGCGCGACAGGTGCACCAGGCGATAGCGACAAACATCCACGCTGGAACATTATGGCGCGGCGCGAGGGTGTAAGGGCAGGCCCCTGTGTGCATTTCAACAGCCACATTGACGTGGTCGAAGTTGGCCATGGCTGGAGCATGGATCCGTTCGGTGGCGAAGTGATCGACGGCAAAATCTACGGGCGCGGGGCCTGCGATATGAAAGGTGGGCTGGCCGCCAGCATCATCGCCGCCGAGGTGTTCATTGCCACTTGCGCGGATTACGTCGGAGCCATTGAGATCAGCGGCACAGCGGACGAGGAGTCAGGCGGATTTGGCGGCGTGGCCTATCTTGCAGAGCGTGGCTATTTCAGCCCGTCGAGAGTGGATCACGTTATCATCCCGGAACCCTTGGGCAAAGATCGCATTTGTCTGGGGCACCGTGGGGTTTGGTGGGCAGAAATCGAAACGTTGGGCGAAATCGCGCATGGCTCCATGCCCTTTCTGGGGGATTGCGCCGTTCGCCACATGGGGGCGGTGATCGCAAGGATGGAAGAGCACCTGTTCCCGGCCCTTGCGGCACGGCGCACTGAGATGCCGGTAGTCCCCGAAGGGGCCAGACATTCCACACTCAACATCAACTCCGTTCATGGGGGCGAGCCCGAACAGGCAGCAGATTACACCGGACTGCCCTCTCCTTGCGTCCCAGATCGATGCCGGATGGTAATCGACCGGCGGTTTCTCATTGAAGAAAATATCGGTGCGGTCGAAGCTGAGGTCCGCGAGATGTTGGAAAATCTGCGCGTCAGCAGGCCTGGCTTTGACTATACGATCCGTGAGTTGCACCGTGTCCTGCCCACGATGACCGACCGCGATGCGCCGGTGGTGGGGGCGGTGGCACGGGCTGTTGCAGAGGTATTTGGCCGGGATGCTGATTACGTCGTCAGCCCCGGCACCTATGACCAGAAACACATTGACCGGATCGGACGCCTCAAGAACTGCATCGCCTATGGCCCAGGCATTCTAGATCTGGCGCATAAACCAGATGAATATGTCGGCATTGCAGACATGGAACAATCCGCCCTCGTGATGGCACTTGCCCTTGCTGAATTGCTCAACGAGTGAATTCACCGCGACCCAACCCAGAAAAATCCTGCGCCTTTTTCTGGCGCTGTGATTTGAGTGTTCTTGGCAAGATGAAAGCGATCAGGCCCCAATCGCGATATTGTCAATAAGCCGCACACCTGCCAGCCATGCCGCAGCAAAGAGACGCGCCGGGCGTGTTGGGGCCTCCAGCGTCGCCAGATCATCCTGAGCCCGCAGTTCAAGGTAATCGACGCCCGTAAAGCCCGCGCGCTCCAGCCTTGCGACAGCTTCAGTCTTGAGCACGCCAAAGTCGGAACCTGCATGCAAGCCCTCGGCGATGTCTTCCATGAGTTCATGCAAAACCGGTGCGGTGGTGCGCGCGCGGTCGGACAGGAGCAGATTGCGCGAAGACATGGCGAGGCCATCGATTTCACGGATGGTGGGGCACCCGTGCACGGTGATCGGAAGATCCAGATCCATAGCCATGCGGCGCACGACCATCAGTTGTTGATAATCCTTTTCACCAAAGAAGGCATCAGTGGCCGCCGTTTGGGTAAAAAGCTTGGTTACCACTGTGGCCATTCCGTCAAAATGACCGGGACGATAGACCCCCTCCATGACATCCGTCAGGCCTGCGACCGATACCGTTGTGGCGAAATGTGCCGGGTACATCTGATCGCCATCCGGAACCCAAAGCGCATCCACGCCAAAGCGTTCCAACTTGCGCGCGTCTTCCTGTTCTGTCCGGGGATAGTTCTTGAGATCTTCAGGGTTGTTGAATTGCTTTGGATTGACAAAGATCGTCACGATCACCCGATCACAAGTCGCCTTGGCAGCCTCCGCAAGCGACAGATGGCCGTCATGTAGGGCGCCCATAGTCGGCACCACACCAATGGTCTCGCCAGCAAGTATCCAAGGACGTGTGATGGCACGCAATGCGCTCAGCTCGCGCAGAATGGGCGCGCTCATCCGCGCGGAGCCTTGTCAGCAAAAGTGTGTTCCGTTGCGGGAAAGGTGCGGGCGCGTACTTCTTCGGCATAGATGCGGATCGCGGTCTCGCCATCTTCGCCCAATTTGCCATAGCGCTTTACGAATTTCGGCTTGAACGCGGTGAAGAGACCCAGCATGTCATCCACCACGAGGATCTGACCATCACAGCCCACCGAAGCTCCGATGCCAATGGTTGGAATAGGAATTTCAGCGGTAATCCGATCCGCAAGCGTGGCCGTGACCTTTTCCAGCACAACTGAGAAAGCGCCCGCTTCGCTCACGGCACGCGCATCAGCCAAAAGCGCCTCTGCCGCATCGCCACGCCCCTGAACCTTGTAGCCGCCAAGCGTGTTGATTGATTGCGGGGTGAGACCGATATGCGCCATCACCGGCACTCCGCGCGCGGTCAAAAATGCTATCGTGTCCGCCATGTGGCGACCACCTTCGAGCTTGACCGCTGCCGCACCTGTTTCGGCCATAATCCGGGCCGCGTTGCGAAACGCTTGGGCTGGCCCTTCTTCGTATGAGCCGAATGGCATATCAACAACCAACATCGCTCTGCCAAGTCCTCGCGCGACGGCTTGGCCATGCAGGATCATCATCTCCATGGTGACCCCCAAGGTGGACGGCAGTCCATGCAGCACCATACCAACGCTGTCCCCCACGAGCACAAAATCACAATGTGCGTCCATCATCCGCGCCATCGGCGTGGTATAGGCTGTAAGGCTGACAATTGGCGTGCCGCCCTTCATGGCACGGATGTCATCCGGCAGGAGGGCGGTCTTGGTCGAGGTAGCGCTCATGGGGTGAATTCCGGTCATTTCTGCGTTGCGGCGCACGCTATCAATCCTTGAGAGAGAAATCCACCTCTCTGTTTTGCTGCAGGATAAGGCCCGACGTCGCTTTCGTGCGGCGTTGCGTCGGATGGGCTGCGCGCGATTTGGCAGGATTGATAAACATCGGCTCAACTCATGTTACCCGAAGGGAGTCGCACGTCATGAAAACCCAGGTCAAAGCCCTCGTCGTTGGCGGTGGGGCCGTTGGCACCTCGATTGCCTATCATCTGGCCAAGGCAGGTTGGGAGGATGTCATGCTCTTGGAGCGGGACGAGCTGACCTCCGGCTCGACATGGCACGCAGCGGGGCTGCTGCCGTTGTTCAACATGTCCTTTGCCACCACGCATATCCACAAATATTCCGTCGACTTCTACAAGACGCTGGAGGCCGAAACAGGTCTCAACGCCGGATTCGCCGTGGTGGGCAATCTGCGCATGGCGCAGACTGATGCGCGGATGGACGAGTACATGCTCTACGCCTCCACTGCCGAGACATGTGGCGTACCCTACGAATGGCTGACACCCGATGAAATCAAGGCGCGTTGGCCGCTGATCAATACCTCGGACCTAAAGGGCGCGCTCTATCACAACACCGACGGCTACATTAACCCCGCCGATGTAACACAAGCCATGGCCAAGGGCGCGCGCCAGCGGGGCGTAATGATCGAGCGCAAGTGGCAGGCGGATGCCTTCCACTGGACTGGCAGCGCTTGGGAAGTGACCTGCACCAAGATGGTGGAAAAGGGCGGCAACCTCGTCGCGAGCGAAGAGCAGATCGTCATCACCGCCGAGCATGTCGTCACCGCCAGCGGCAACCATGCGCAGACCACGGCCAAGAAACTGGGCATCAAGATCCCCGCGATCCCGGTCGAGCATCAGTTCGTCGTGATGGATCAGGACCCGGCGCTGGTCGAGTATCGCAAGAATGGCGGCAAAGAGCATCCGGTCGTGCGTGATGCCGATGCACAAAGCTATGTACGCGAAGAGCGCGGCGGCTGGATTCTGGGTGTGTATGAAAAGAACGCCCCTGCCTGCTTTGAATATGGCGTGCCGGACAGCTTCCGTGCCGACCTCTTCCCGCTCGATCTGGAGCGGATCGAAGAACAATACATGGCGATGATCCACCGTATTCCTTCGTGCGAGGAAAGCGGCCTCAAGGATGATTTCAACGGGCCGATCTGCTATACGCCCGATGGCAACCCGCTGGTTGGTCCCGCGCCGGGGCTGCGCAACATGTGGCTGGCCGAAGGCTTCAGCTTTGGCATCACCGCCGCTGGCGGCACCGGCTATTACCTTGCGCAGCTCATGACGCAAGGCGAGGCCGAGATCGACATGGCGAGCCTTGATCCCAAGCGCTACTCGTCAAATTGGATGACCACCGAATTCGCGGCGCGCAAGAACGAAGAGTGCTATGATCACGTCTATATCCTGCACCACCCCGACGAAGAGCGTCCCGCTTGCCGTCCGCTGCGTACCTCGCCCGCCTATGACCGGCAAAAGAAACGCGGTGCGCAGTTCGGCTTTGTGAACGGCTGGGAACGGCCTAACTATTACGGGCCGCTGGATGCGCCCGAGAACTTCGACCACGACGCGCGCAGCTTCCGTCGCGGCGGCTGGTGGCAATATGCAGTGGAAGAGGCCAAGGCCATCCGAGAAGGCGTGGGGTTAATCGATGCGACCGCCTTTAGCAAGCATATGGTCAAGGGGCCCGGCGCCACTGCTTTCCTCGACTGGTTCACCTGCAACAAACTGCCGAAGGTAGGCCGGATCAATCTGACCTACGCGCTCACCGAGCATGGCACAACCCGCACGGAATACACCATCGTGCGCCTGAAAGAGCACGAGTATTACCTTGTCTCCGCGGGGGCTTGGACCGAATACGACGCCGATTATCTGCGCAAGGCCGCTGAGGATATGGCCCCCGAATTCGGCTATATCGAAATTCAGGACGTAACTACGCAATGGGGTGTTTTTGCCATCGCCGGGCCAAAGTCTCGTGACGTGCTCAATGAGGTCATCAAGGATGCCGATCCGGCGACGGCCCTCAGCAACAAGCGCTTTCCGTGGCTCTCGGCGCAGCGGATTGAGTTGGGCATGTGCCCCGTAAACGCGATCCGCGTGGCCTATACCGGCGAGCTGGGTTGGGAATTGCATCATCCGATCGAAATGCAAAACTACCTGTTCGACCTTTTGGAAAAGGCCGGTGGGAAATATGGCATGAAGCTGGTCGGTGCTCGCGCTCAGAACTGGCTGCGTCAGGAGAAATCCTACCGCGCCTTCGGCAACGAACTGGGCCGCGATGCAACCCCGCTCGAGGCCGATCTGCCACGCTTTGTCGATCTGGACAAGGTGTTCCATGGCAAAGCCAAGATGGTCGAAACCGGCATCCGGGCGAAATGCTGTACGCTCTTGATTGATGGGCCAGACGATGCCGATCCTTGGGGCCGCGAAGCGCTTTATACCGAGAGTGGCGAACGCGTCGGACGTTTGACCTCGGGCGGCTATTCGGTCGCCTTTGGGAAATCCATCGGCATGGGCTATGTCAAACCCGAACAAGCGATCGAAGGCACCAAGCTCAAGATCAAGATGCTGGATAAGTTGTGGGATGCAACTGTCACCTGTGACAGCCCCTATGACCCGAAAAACGAAACCATCCGCAAGGACGGCTAAGGCAAAACAGGGGCACCATCAGGTGCCCCTATTTCCAATGTACGCGCAGCCAGTCTTGCCACTCCTCTCTTGATCCGGCAAAGACATTGATATCGACGCCGCCCTCGACACCCGGCACTACTCCGGTGCCGGTATATTGCCAAAAGCTCCAGCGTTTTCCGGGATACGTCTTTTCCGGTGTCTGCGCGACGGACCGCAACCAGAACTCCACGCCTTTGATTTGACCTATGCCGGTCTCACGGTAAAATTCGGGCGTCGTATAGATGATCGGGCGCTGCCCATAGTAACGTTCGACAATATCAAGGAAAACCTGTGCCTGCCGTCGCACCTCTGCCCCGGGTGGTCGGGTGACGCACGTCGGAGAAAACGGGTTCCATTCCATATCGAGAACGGGCGGCAGAGACTTGCCCCGGCGCGGCACATGGCTGATAAACCACTGCGCCTGCACCTCTGGCGGCATACAAAAATAGTAAAAGTGATAGGCACCGCGTGGAATGTTCTCGCGCGCGGCCAACTGCCAATTTCGATCAAACTGGGCATCTTTCAGATCACTGCCTTCGGTGGCTTTGAAAAACGCAAATGCAATGCCAGACAACCGCACCCGTCGCCAGTCAACCTCGTTCTGGAAACGCGCGACATCGATTCCATGTACCTGAAATGTTGCGGGGCCATTTAAGCCGAAATCTACGGGGGCATAATCGCCAAACCTCTCGGTTGCCTGCGCCGAAAAGGAAATAAGTGCGAGACAGAAGACAAGAGCGCGCAGCATGAGCATACCTTAGGCCGGGGAACTTGACCCGAACCTAACCCGAATGCCCCGTTTGGTCAGCCGTTTTCGCGGCAGTTAGCTCTTTTCCGCAAGTTCATCGTAACAAGCGAGGGCCTTTGCAGCATACATCATCGCCGGACCGCCGCCCATCTGGATCGACATGGCCAACACATCGCCCACCTCATCGCGCGTCGCACCGACACGAATTAGCGCCTCTATATGCAAGGCAATACAGCTTTCGCATTTCGTTGCCACGGCAATGCCAAGGGCCACGAATTCCTTGACCTTAAAGTCAAGCGGTCCGCCTTCCTTTACTGCCTTGCTCAGGCCACCAAAGGCGCGGGCAGTGTCAGGCATCAGCATATGCAGAGCACGTAGTTCCTGTCGGGTGTTGTCAATCTTATCTGACCAGCTCATCGGTTATGCCTTTCAACACATGCTTTTGCTCACGCTGAAAACACGCAATGGCACGAACGGCCTTGATCCAGATCAGACGGGCCCCTGTGCAACCAGCAAGAGGTTATTGGCAGGCATTGAACGGATATCTATGACAGAAAGCCCTGTTGCCTCGATCCAGTCTTTGACCTCAGCCAGATCTTTGTAACCGATGGTCGGATCCTGCGCCTTTAGGCTGGCATGGAACCGGGCGTCGCCATCGGACGTGGCTTGGCCTGCACGCAGAAACGGCCCGTAAAGCGCAAAGCGCCCACTGGGAGCAAGGGCGTTTGCCATCTCCGAGATCAGTATCTGTGCCTCGGGCGTGCTGATGAGATGCAGCAGATTGATCAGCACAATGAGCTCTCGATGGCCCTGCTCTGCCGCCCACCCCGGTGCGGTCGCATTCAGGGCGATGGCAGGCCGTAGATTGGGCAGGCCGGACTCTGCTGCCCACGCGTCGATACTTGAGCGCCGGTCTGGATCAATCTCTGTCGGTTGCCAATCAAGGTTGGGCATTGCACGCGCAAAGGTCACGATATGCTGTCCGGTGCCGCTGGCTATTTCAAGCGCTCGGCCTGCCTGTGGGGCAATCTCGACGAGCACTTCGGTAATTGCCGCCGCATTGCGTTCCGCCGACGGGGCGTGAAGCTTGGCCCCTTCGCTTACATGGGCGACAGAGGCCGTTGGCGGCAGGCTCCGGCGTTCCATCGCGTCAGGTCTCTTCAGTGCGGTCGGTGGCCGAGGGGGGCGCGGGCGTGAGGGTGGCAAGCCGTGCATAAAGCGCATCATCCATATCGAACTCCATCGCGGCAAGCGAGGGCGCGATCTGCCCGGCGGAACGCCCGGAAATGATTGGCACCGGCGCGGCCACATGACGCGCGGCCCATGCGACCGCAAGAGTGGCGGGATCAACGCCCAGTTCTTGTGCAACCTGCGTCAAGCCCACGGCCGCGTCCTGCATCCAATCCTGCCCATAGCGGACGGCATAGCGTTCATTACCCGTCAACCGCCCGGTTTCACCCCGCGCATATTTGCCGGTGAGCAGACCGCCGGCGAGAGGGGAATAACCTGCAACCACCAGCCCCTCTGAGGCCGCCATCGGTAAAATCTCCACCTCCGCCTGCCGTTTGATGAGGCTGTACATCGGCTGAAGGATCGAGATCGTCAGATCAAATTTGGCAGCGGTACAGGCTGCCTTCATCACCTGCCATGCGGCGAAATTCGACAGACCGACATGCTTGATCTGCCCACGCGATTTGAGTTCGGCAAAAGTCTCAAGCGTCTCTTCAAGGGGCGTGTCGGGGTCATGCCGATGCAGATAGAGGATTTCGACCTGATCCATCTGCAGACGCCTGCGGGATATATCAAACTGCGCGAGAATATTCTCACGTCCGGCCCCTCCGGAATAACCTGCCTTGGTGGCGATTGTTAATCGGTCGCGATAAGGGGCGGCAAACTGCCCCAAAAGTGTTTCCGCCGCACCATCGGTGTAAAGATGGGCTGTGTCGAAATGGGTAATGCCCGCCTTGAGGCAGGCATCAAACATTTCGCGCGAGGCGGCCTCGTCTGCTGCATCGCCAAACTGCATCGTACCAAAGGCGAAGCGGCTTGCAGGGGTTCCGTCGGGGGATGTGATTTTCGGTTTCATAGAGCGGAGATTGCCACGTGGACGCGGCAAAGAAAAGCTGTCACCTTGCATGTTGAGGACGGGGGCCTTAGGCGGGTAAAGAAGATGGACACCGCCGCAAGGAGCGCGCTCGCATGAAAATGCATGAAACCTTCATCAAGCCGATGCACCCTGAGGGGCGCAAGTTCGTGGCGATATTCGCCGCTATAACGTTGGCGCTCTTCATGGTTTGGGAGGTCCTAGGATGGATCGGCCTCGGCCTGACCGTCTGGTGTTACTATTTCTTTCGTGACCCGGTGCGCGTCACGCCAGAACGCCATGGCCTGATCATCAGCCCTGCCGATGGCATCGTCTCTTTGATCGAACCTGCTGTTCCCCCTGCCGAATTGGGTCTCCCCGCCACTCCTCTGACCCGCGTCAGCGTGTTCATGAGCGTGTTCAACTGCCATGTGAACCGGGCACCCGTGGCAGGACGCGTGCAGACGGTAGCCTACCGACCCGGCAAGTTCTTCAATGCTTCACTGGATAAGGCAAGCGAAGATAACGAGCGCAATGGCGTGGTGATTGAGATGGCCGATGGACGCCTTTTACCCGTTGTTCAGATCGCAGGCCTTGTCGCGCGACGGATCGTCTGCTTCGTGAAACCGGGCGCGCAACTCGGGCGCGGCGAACGGTTTGGTCTGATCCGCTTTGGTTCGCGCCTTGATGTGTATCTCCCAGAGGGCGTGATCCCCAGCGTGCGCGTAGGTCAGACCATGGTCGCCGGGGAAACCGTGATAGCGGAGTTGGACCAGTGACACCAGAACCCGGGCCAAACCCACGCAAAGAGGTCACACTGGCGCAACTTCTGCCGAATATGCTGACTGTCGCCGCGATTTGCGCAGGGGTCACGGCAATTCGGCTGGGCGTTCAAGGCGATTATGTTCGCGCCGTCCAACTCTTGCTCATCGCTGGTGTACTTGACGGGCTCGACGGTCGTCTTGCACGTCTCCTACGCAGCTCCAGCGCCATGGGTGCGGAACTCGATTCACTTGCTGATTTCGTCAACTTCGGCGTCGCTGCACCGCTGGTGATCTACTATTGGGGGCTACAGGACACGCGCCAAGCGGGCTGGATCGCGGTACTTTTCTTTGCCGTCTGCTGCGTGATGCGTTTGGCCCGTTTCAACGTCAGCGCACGCGAAGAGGGCGGCAAGGGCGGATCTGGCGCCTATTTCCAAGGGCTGCCCTCTCCCGCAGGCGCGCTATTGGCAATGCTACCGATGTTTGTGACCTTTGCGGTGCCGGGCATTTCGCCTCCGCCTGCGCTCTTGACCGGCATTTATATGGCTGGCGTCGGCCTTTTGATGATTTCGCCGGTACCGGTCTGGTCGTTCAAAAAGACCCGCATCTCGCGCGAGAACGTCAAGTTCTTCCTGCTGGCCTTTGCCTGCGTTGCTGCGGCATTGGTGATCTTCACTTGGGCCGCTCTGATCGTGCTCTGCCTCGCTTATGTAGGCACGGTGATCTGGGCCGCATTCTTCTGGCACGCCCGCAACAGGTGACTGGCGCGATGCGCCGGGCCTGTCGCGGGTCTGTCAGTCGTAGCTGATGTGATCAATTAGGGATGTCGCCGGTCAGCCCTTCGACATAGAAATTCATGCCCAGAAGCGTGCCGTCATCGGCCACTTCGCCTTGGGCCAACCACGGGCTGCCATCCTGTTTGCTCAACGGGCCGGTGAAGGGATGATAGCTGCCATCTGCCATGGCGGCCTTTAGCGCGAGTGCCTCGGCCTTGATATCCGCAGGCACTGCATCGGAAATCTCTCCAATGCCCACCATGCCTTGGCCGATGCCATCCCATGTCTGTGTGCTCTGCCATGTGCCATCAATCACCGCCTGCGTGCGGGCGATGTAATAGGGGGCCCAATTGTCGATGATGGAACTGACCCGCGGCAGGGGCGCATATTCGCCCATGTCCGATGCCTGCCCGAAAGTCACGACATTGCCAGCCTTTTCGGCAGCGGCCTGCGGCGCGGTTGAATCGGTGTGCTGAAGGATCACGTCTGCACCTTGCTCAATAAGGGCTGTGGCTGCATCCGCCTCTTTTGCAGGATCAAACCACGTGTAGGCCCAGATGACCTTGAACTCGACATCCGGGTTTACTTTTTTGGCATGAATATAGGCCGAATTGATGCCGCGAATGACCTCAGGGATCGGATAAGAGGCGATATACCCCACAATATTCGACTTGGTCATCTTGCCTGCGATATGGCCCTGCACCGCGCGCCCCTCATAGAAGCGGGCGGAATAAGTAGAGACATTGGGCAAGGTCTTGTAGCCCGTGGCATGCTCGAACTTCACATTCGGGAATTTCTCGGCAACGGCGAGCGTCGCCTCCATGTAACCGAACGAGGTGGTAAAGATCAGGTCAGCGCCCTGCAAGGCCATCTGAGTAATTGCGCGCTCGGCATCTGCACCCTCTGGCACACTCTCCTGATAGACGGTCTCGACGGCATCTCCGTAATGACCTTCGATCGCAAGACGGCCTTTGTCATGCTCATAAGTCCAACCACCATCACCGATGGGGCCCACGTAGATAAAGCCGACCTTGGTCTTGTCCTGTGCAACCGCAGTGGTCGCAAGGCCAAGCGCAAGCGCCGCGCCGGTTAACAGTCTGGTCAATGTCATAGTTGGTTCTCCCTGTGGGTCATTATCATTATCATTGCGAGGCGTGGAAAACGCGGCCGAGCGAGGCAGGCGCGCGCGATTTATCGGCTGACATGATGACCAGCACGACGATAGTGATCAAGTAGGGTGACATGGAAAGATACTCGACCGGAATGGCGACGCCTGCGGCCTGCAGATTGAGTTGCAGCACTGACACCCCGCCAAAGAGCCAAGCACCGAGCAGCACGCGCTCCGCCTTCCAAGACGCGAAGACCACCAGCGCCAGCGCGATCCAGCCCGCCCCAGAGGTCATGCCTTCGGTCCATTGTGGCACCCGCACAAGGCTCAGATAGGCACCGCCCAGACCGGCACAAGCGCCACCAAAAAGGATCGCCAAAATGCGGATATGCACCACCTTGTAGCCAAGCGCATGGGCCGCATCGTGGTTCTCTCCTACCGCCCTCAAGATCAAACCAGCCCGGGTGTATTTCATCATTGCCCAAACCACCAAAACGAGAGCGAGACCAAAATACACCATCAGATCATGCGAAAACAGTACCCGGCCAAGCAGGGGAATATCGCTCAGGATTGGCAGATCAAGCTTTGGGGTGGGCGGCGGCTTGATGCCGACATAACCCTGCCCCAGAAGCGACGAAAAACCCAAACCAAAAAGCGTCAGTGCCAGACCGCTCGCCACCTGATTGGCCAGCGCAAACTGTGTCAAAACAGCAAAGAGTAGCGCCAGCAACGCCCCTCCGGCCGCCGATGCAAGAAACCCCATCATCGGCGAGCCCGTGTTCACCGCGACGGCAAATCCGCAAATGGCACCGGTGATCATCATCCCCTCGACCCCGAGATTGAGCACGCCTGCCCGCTCGACAACCAATTCTCCCAAGGCCGCCAGTAGGATTGGCGTAGATGCAACCATGAGCGACGCCAGAAGCAACACCGGGTCAATCGAGGACAGGATCATCACGCCACCTCTCGCCGCGCCAACCGGACACGGTAATTTGTCAGCACATCAACAGCTAAGAGGAAAAAGAGCAGCATGCCTTGAAAGAGTTGAATGGCCGCCGCAGGCAGGCCCATATTCGACTGCGCCAGCTCGCCGCCGATATAGGTCAAGGCCATCAAGAGCCCTGCCAACAGAATGCCCAAAGGATGCAGCCTCCCCAAAAAGGCAACGATAATCGCCGTAAACCCATAGCCAACATTGAAATCAATGCTGATCTGCCCCGCTGGCCCTGCAACCTCAAACATGCCAGCAAGACCGGCCAATGCACCCGAGGTGCCCAGACAAAATAGAACCAGTCGCGCCGGTCGAACTCCTGCGAAACGTGCGGCCTTGGGTGACTGGCCCGCGAGTCGGATATGATAGCCCAAAATGTGCCGATTTAAGAGAACATAAGCTAAAATCACCGCGATGAACGCCGCCACGACCCCCCAATGCATGCCAGTGCCGGTGACCAACTCTGCATTGTGCGCGCTGTCATATTGGCGAAGATTGCGCGAGCCTGGAAAACCGCGCCCTTCTGGATTCTTCATCACCCCGAGGGCCATAGCAGCCAAAAGTTGCTCAGCCACATAGACCAACATCAGCGAGACAAGGATTTCGTTTGTGCCAAATCGCAGCTTGAGGATCGCTGGGATCATGCCCCAAGCCCAGCCTCCGAGCGCCCCTGCCAGCACCATAAGGGGAAACACCAGCCAACTTTCGGTTGGGTAGAACGCAAGCCCCACGCCCGCACCGGCAAGCGCTCCCATGATATACTGCCCCTCGGCCCCGATGTTCCAGATCCCCGCGCGAAACCCGAGGCTTAGGCCGATGGCAATCAGCACCAATGGTGCCGCCTTGATCAATAGTTGAGGCCGATAATAAAAGGCAAATTCGCCAAAAAGCGGTTGCCAGAAGATCGTTGAGATCGCCTCGACCGGGTTCTTGCCGAGTGCGGCAAAGAGCGCGCCCCCGGCAATCATAGTGACAAGCACAGCCAAAAGCGGCGTTGCCAGCATCCAAATACGCGAGGGTTGGGCGCGTTTCTCGAGCGTTAGCATCCCATGCCCTCTTTGAGAGGTTGATCGCGATCGTGGCCACCAAGAATAACGTCATCAGCCTGCTTCTGGATTGAAATACGCAGACACAAGGGATCAAACATGCGCCACCTCCATGTCGTGCGCACCGCCCATCATCAATCCGATTTCCTCTACGCTCAGACCATGTGTCGGCCTTATCTCGGAAAGTCGGCCTTCGTTGAGTGCGCCAAACCGGTCGGAGATTTCCATCAACTCATCAAGATCCTGGCTAATGCAAATCACGGCGGCACCGCCGGCGGCAAGGTTCAACAACGCTTGTCGGATCGCAGCCGCGGCGGCGGCATCGACCCCCCAAGTGGGTTGATTGACAACCAATACTTCGGGCCGTTGCAATACTTCGCGACCGATAACGAATTTCTGCAAGTTACCCCCTGAAAGCGCCCGCGCCGCAGTAACTGGTCCCGGCGTGCGGACGTCAAAGGCCTTGATTATGCGGCGGGTAAAGTCCTCTGCCGCATCCCATCTCACAAAGCCGCTCTGCGTCAGGTTTTCGCGCACCACCGCCGTCAGGATCGCGTTCTCTGTCAGGCTCATGTCCGGTGCTGCGGCATGGCCCAGCCGTTCCTCGGGAGCGGTCAAAAGCCCCAAGACACGCCGGGGCGCTGGTCCAAGATGTCCAATCAGGTCCCCGTGCAGACGGATCGCCCCCGCCTCAGCCAGCATTTCGCCCGACAGCGCAGCAAGCAATTCATCCTGCCCATTGCCCGCAACGCCGCCGATCCCCAGGATTTCTCCGGCGCGCACTGCAAAGCTAATGGATTTCAGCGACGTGCCAAACTGCGCCGGTGCTGCAACAGAGAGCCCCTCGACATCCAACGCGACAGGACCCAGTTCGCGCGAGGTGCGCGCAGGCGGGGCAAAGGCCGATCCAACCATCATTTCAGCCATTTCGCGCGCGGAGGTGTCGCGTGGCACACAAGTTCCCACATTCTTACCTTGCCGCAGGATTGTAGCATGATCGCAAAGGGCCCGGATTTCTTCCAGCTTGTGCGAGATATAGAGGATTGCCACCCCTTCGGCCGTCAGTTTGCGCAGAGTCTGAGACAGAATCTCTACCTCTTGCGGCGTCAGCACCGAGGTAGGTTCATCCATGATCAAGAGGCGCGGGTCCTGCAAGAGGCACCGGATGATCTCGACCCGCTGTCGCTCGCCCGCAGAGAGATCACCAACTATCCGGTTCG
Source organism: Roseovarius sp. (assembly GCF_048262375.1). Lineage (GTDB taxonomy): Bacteria > Pseudomonadota > Alphaproteobacteria > Rhodobacterales > Rhodobacteraceae > Roseovarius. Next base: position 113,940 of record NZ_JBLXFE010000010.1, on the reverse strand, counting down.
GGTCAAGCGGCAATCCATAGGTCTCAGAGACCTCACGGATGCGGGTTTCAAGGTCGCGTAGACGTGGCGGTTTCTCCATCCCAAGCGCTACATTCTCTGCCACGCTCATCGCATCAAAGAGAGAGAAATGCTGAAACACCATGGCCACGCCTGACGTGCGAGCGCTGTGCGGATCAGACGGTGCATAAGGCGCGCCGCGCAGGATCATCGCGCCGCTGTCAGGTTTGACAAGACCATAGATCATCTTGACGAGTGTCGATTTCCCCGCGCCATTCTCGCCCAGAAGGGCGTGCACCTCTCCCTCGCGCAGAGCAAAAGACACGGCGTCATTTGCGACAACCCCGGGGTATGCCTTGGTCAAGCCCGAGACGGTCAGCAAATTGCCTGTCACGCCGTTCTCCTTCGGTCTGTAGCCTTTGCATCCGCCCCCTTGATTATCGCGGCAGCAACACCAAGCGCAATGGCCTGCGGGTGTTTACCCAAGTCGGGATCACCAATCGGGCAAGAAATCCTCGAAATCTGCGTATCTGCATGCCCAAGCGCAAGCAGCCGCTGGCGAAACCGGGTCCATTTGCTTGCAGAGCCAATCAGCCCCGCGCCGGCAAAATGGCGTGACAGCAGGCGATGGCACAGCTCTAGATCAAGCGCATGATCATGGGTCACGATAACATGCGCGGCAGTATCGGGGGCTTTGGTTATCGCCCTCAGAGGATCGTTGCTCAGTTCGATCCGCATGGGCAGCCCCTGCAGCAGTTCAGTTCGGGCATCAGCCAGCATAATCCCCAGATCAGGCAGAGGTGCCAAAACAAGGGCCAATGCACGTCCGACATGGCCTGCACCATGGATCACCACCGGGCGCACCGCTGACCGTCGCTCGATCAACCAGCCATCGGACCACTCAACCGGTGGTCCGATATCGCTCAATGCCGCGTTTGGCGGGTTGCCGTCGCCTTTTTCGATAGGCCGCGCCCAGCATCCGGAATGCGTCAGTGCCTCCGTCGCTCTTTCAACGTCAGAACTCTCAAATGCCTCAAACACCAGCACCACGGCTCCGCCGCAGCACTGACCCAACGCAGGCCCAAGCGCCTGCCGGAGCACGCGCCTATGCCCGCCTCCCGCCAACATTACGCGCGCGTCATGCGTCGCCTCATGTTCGAGCCGTCCACCCCCAATACTGCCCGATTGCCCATCTTGCCAAACCAGCATCGCAGCTCCTGCCGCACGTGGCGTGGACCCACGCGTCTCCACCACCATCACGCGCACGATTCGGCCCTCGCGCGCGACCGTCGCGCGTAGGTCCTCAAGGTCACGCATGGGCGCTCCTCCTTTGACGTTCAATAGCCAAGAACAGCCGTTCCGGTGTCGCAGGCGCGTCCAGCGCCGGATACCCCGGCCCGAATGCCGCAACGGCATCGCTGAGCGCCATCAGCGCCGAAATCCCCAACATGAACGGAGGCTCGCCCACGGCCTTGGAGCGATAGATCGTCTCTTGGACGTTCCGACCGTCCCAAAGCGCCACATTAAAAATCTCAGGTCGGTCCGAACAGGCCGGTATCTTGTAGGTGGACGGCGCGTGCGTGCGCAGGCATCCGGCGGTATCCCATACCAGTTCCTCAACCGTCATCCAGCCCGCGCCCTGAACATAGCCACCTTCAATTTGCCCGATATCAAGCCTGGGGTTCAGAGAGGCCCCGCAATCATGCAGGATATCGGTGCGCAAGAGGCGATTTTCGCCCGTAAGCCCGTCAACCACCACCTCTGTCACGGCAGCGCCATAGGCGAAATAATAGAAGGGTCGTCCCTCACCCCGGATCCTGTCCCAAGCAAGATCTGGAGTTTTGTAAAATCCGGTCGAGGACAGGCTGACGCGATGCTCATAGCACAGCTTGGCAGCCGCTGCGAACCTCAGGCTATGGTTGCCCACCTGCACAGCACCGTCATCGAACCGCACCTGCTCTGGCGCGACCTGATGATACTGAGCCAGAAATCCAACCATCCGCTCTCGGATCGTATCGCAGGCCATCTTGACCGCCATGCCATTGAGGTCGCTTCCCGAACTCGCTGCGGTGGCTGAGGTATTTGGGACCTTGGCCGTATCAGTTGCAGTAATCCTGACCGCCTCAAGCGGCAAACCAAAGCGTGCGGCAGCGACCTGTGCTACCTTCTGAAACAACCCCTGCCCCATCTCAGTGCCCCCATGGTTGAGATGCACTGAACCATCCTGATAAACATGCACAAGCGCGCCCGCCTGATTTAGGTGACTGAGCGTGAAAGATATCCCGAACTTGACCGGCGTCAGCGCAAGTCCTCTCTTGAGCAGGGGATTTCGGGCATTCCACTCGGTCACAGCCGCCCGCCGCTCTCGATATTCGGACGAAACAACCAGCGCCTCTGTCATCTCGTGCAGGATAAAATCTTCAACCGGCTGGTGATAAGGTGTGACCTGTATTTTCATCTGGCCAGAAACACCTTCGGGGGGGCGCGCAGCGCGGGGGGCAGACAGCCCCCCTCCTTCCTTGGCGGCATAGTAATTGCGTTGCCGCACCAAAAGCGGATCAAGCCCCAGATGATGCGCCACATGGTCCATCACCCGCTCGATCCCCAGCATCCCCTGTGGCCCGCCAAAGCCGCGAAACGCCGTGGCAGAGGCGGTATTCGTGCGCAGACGGTGGCTTTCGATCCGCGCGGTGGGAAGATGATAGGCATTGTCTGCGTGCAGCATAGCGCGATCGGCCACCGGCAGAGACAGATCCTGCGACCAGCCACATCGGACGAAATGGATAAAATCCACACCTACGAGCCGCCCCTCTGAATCGGCCCCCGCGCGATAAGAGATGCGGAAATCATGCCGCTTGCCGGTGATCGCCATGTCGTCATCGCGGTCATAGCGCATCTTGCAGGGCTGCCCCGTGATCATTGACGCCACGGCACAGGCGACGGCTGGGGCGTTGGCCTGACTTTCCTTGCCACCAAACCCCCCTCCCATGCGCCGGGTCTCGACCCTCACCGAATGCATGGCGCGACCGATGGCATCAGCCACCTTGTGCTGCACCTCGGTCGGGTGTTGGGTCGAGGCGTGGATCACCATATCGCCCCCCTCCTGTGGTAAGGCGATCGCGGCTTGGCCTTCTAGATAGAAATGCTCTTGCCCACCCATCTCAATCATACCCTCGACCACATGGGGGGCCGCGGCAATGGCAGCGGCAACGTCGCCTTTTTGCCAGATACGAGGCCCCTCCTCAAACCTGCTATTGGCGGCCAGAGCCTCGTCGATGGTCAGTATCGGGGGCCTTTCCGAACAGGTCACATTGCCAAGTTTCGCGGCCCGACGCGCCGCTATGTGGCTTGTGGCGACAACCAAAAACATCGGCTGGCCATGATAGCAGATTTCTCCCTCGCTCAGGAGCGGCTCGTCGCGGGCCGAAGGCGACGTATCCGCCCTGTATGGAAGATCGGCGGCCGTCAGCACAGCGATGACACCGGGGGCAGAGCGCACCTCAGACAGGTCCATCGTGGTGATCTGTCCACAAGCGATTTGGCTTAGACCAAATGCCAGATGCAATGTATTGCGCGGACAGGGAATATCATCGACATAGCGGGCCTCTCCCGTCACATGCAGACGGGCGGAGTCGTGCGGCAGCGGCTTGGCCACGCTCATGGTCGCACCTCTAGCACAGAGATGATAGCCCCCTGATCCTCGAGAAAGCAGCGCATCAGCAAATGACGTGCTGTTGCAAGTCGATAGGCAGCAGAGGCGCGCATGTCTGAGAGCGGCGCAAAATCCATCGACCATTGGTCATAGGTTGCCTCGATTGTGATCTTGTCCCATGCAGCCCCGATCAATGCAGCCTCGACATGAGACGCACGCTTTGGAATGCCAGCCATGCCACCAAAGGCGATCCGCGCAGCGATGACTCGACCGGCCTCAACAGTGATGTTGAAACACCCCAAAACCGCCGAGATATCCTGATCAAAACGCTTGGAAACCTTGTAGCAACGCAAATGATCCTCTTGACGCGGTAGGCTGACCGCCTCGACAAACTCGCCGCGCGCACGGTCCTGTTTGCCATACTCGAGGAAGAAATCCTCAAGCGGAATCGTGCGGCGCGTATTTCCGTGCCGCAAATGCAGCCTTGCACCGAGGGCGATGAGCGCGGGCGCGTTGTCCCCAATGGGCGAGCCATTGGCGATATTGCCACCCAAGGTGGCGGCGCTGCGCACCTGCTCCGATCCGTAGCGCCGCAACATCGCGGCATAAGAGGGATGATAAGGAGCAATCACCCCCATCAAGGTCGCAATCGTCACACCAGCCCCGAGGCGTATCTCTGATTCTGTGACAGCAATCTCTTGCAGATCGGCGCAGCCGCCGAGAAAAATCGGCAGGTCCAAGCCCCGCAACTGTTTTGTCACCCATAGACCCACATCGGTCGCCCCGGCAATCAGCGTGGCGCGCGGGTTGGCGGCGTAAAGCTCCGCCACCTCATCCGCCGTTCGGGGGTGCAGCGACGCAGGGGGGCTGTCCGACCCTCGTCCTATGGTCCCCCCTGAAGGTACTTTTGGCCAGATGACACCATGGTCGTTTTGCATCCAGTCGGGGACTGGCGCAGCCTCGGCGGCGCGAGCGGCGCGGATGATCGGCGCATATCCCGTGCAGCGACAAAGATTGCCCGCCAGAACGCGGTCGTGATCCCTCTCGCCCTTGAGATGGGCGCAGGCCATTGAGGTGACGAATCCCGGCGTGCAAAATCCGCATTGCGAACCATGATGGTCAATCATTGCCTGTTGAACGGGGTGTAATGCGCCACCGGGTCCGCTGATCCCCTCTACGGTGCGCACCACGCGGCCTTCCAACTGTGGCAAAAAGAGAATGCAGGCATTGAGCGCGCGCGGCCCGTTCTGGTCGCTCACGATCACCGTGCAGGCACCGCAATCGCCCTCGTTGCAGCCTTCTTTGGTGCCGGTGAGCCCCCGTTCTTCGCGCAACCATTCGAGCAAGGTCATCGTCGGAGCCACATCCCGCAGCGCCACGGTCTCTCCATTCAGAAGAAACGTGAGGTTCATGAGCCGATGCCTGCCGCGTTACCGATACCGCCCCGTGCTGCCTGACCTTCGATGCGGCGTAGAAGGCGGCGGGATTGCCAAGTCATTCCTCGATGAAAGCGGGGGGCGTATGGTTTGGCAAGTCTTTTGTTCGCCCGCGACCACGGCTAGGGTAGATGGCATGAGCACTGTCCCCCGATTCATTCACCTTCGGGTGCATACCGAATACTCTCTGCTCGAAGGAGCAATGCGGCTCAAGAAGCTGCCCAGTCTCTGCGCAGCGGCGGGCATGCCCGCCGTGGCCGTGACCGACACCAATAACATGTTTGCCGCCCTTGAGTTTTCTGTCAGTGCGCAAGGGGCGGGCGTGCAGCCAATCATGGGTTGTCAAGTTGATCTGAATTATCTGACGCCAGCCCCCGGAGAGCGAGCGAAACCGCCCGCACCCTTGGTTCTTTTAGCGCAAAATGCGCGAGGTTATGAAAACCTCATGAAGGTCAACTCTTGTCTCTACCTGCGTGGCGACGGAAGCCTGCCACATGCGACGGTTGAGGAGTTGGAGCGGCATTCCGAAGGCGTTATCTGCCTGACTGGTGGGCCAGACGGTCCAGTCGGCCGTCTTTTGCAGAGCGGTCAACGCCCGGCGGCAGAGACCCTGATGCAGCGGCTGGCGCAGGCGTTTGGCGACAGGCTCTATGTGGAATTGCAGCGTCACCCCGGCGAGGGTGGCGCACCCGAGGCCGAGCGCCTGACCGAGCGCGGCTTGGTTGAGATGGCTTATGCGATGGACCTGCCGCTGGTAGCGACCAACGATGTCTATTTCCCGAAATCAGACATGTACGAGGCGCATGACGCCATGCTCTGCGTGGCTGAGGGTGCCTATGTCGATCAGAGCGCGCCGCGTCGCCGCCTGACCCCGCAGCACTATTTCAAGAGTCAGGACGAGATGGCAGCGCTCTTTGCCGATCTTCCGGAAGCCCTAGAGAACTCTGTTGAAATTGCCAAACGCTGCGCCTTTGGCGCATACAAACGAGATCCGATCCTGCCCAAATTCGCCGATGACGAAGTCGAGGAGCTTCGCCGTCAGGCGCGGGCGGGGCTTACAGCAAGACTGGCCGTGATCCCCCATGCCACTCCGGTGGAAGATTATGAAAAGCGACTGGAATTCGAGCTGGGAATCATCGAAGGCATGGGCTTTCCCGGCTATTTCCTGATCGTGGCAGACTTCATCAAATGGGCCAAGGATCACGACATCCCGGTGGGACCGGGACGCGGCTCGGGCGCAGGCAGTCTGGTGGCCTATGCGCTGACAATCACCGACCTTGATCCGCTGCGCTATAGCCTTCTGTTCGAGCGCTTTCTCAATCCAGAGCGGGTCAGCATGCCCGACTTTGACATCGACTTTTGTATGGATCGCCGCGAGGAGGTGATCCAGTATGTACAAGAGAAATACGGTCGTGACCGTGTGGGGCAGATCATCACCTTTGGGGCGCTCTTGTCCAAGGCCGCCGTGCGCGACATCGGGCGCGTGCTGCAAATGCCCTATGGGCAGGTGGATCGGTTGTCCAAGATGATCCCCGTCGAAGGCGTCAAGCCGGTGAGCATCGAAAAGGCCCTAGCCGATGAGCCGCGCCTGCGCGAAGAAGCCAAGAATGAAGAAGTCGTGGACCGCCTCCTGACCTATGCGCAACAAGTCGAGGGACTGTTGCGCAACGCCTCGACCCATGCCGCTGGCGTGGTGATTGGCGACCGGCCTCTGGATGAGCTGGTGCCGGTCTATCAGGACCCGCGTTCGGACATGCCGGCCACGCAGTTCAACATGAAATGGGTGGAACAGGCCGGGCTGGTCAAGTTCGACTTTCTCGGCCTCAAGACCCTGACCGTGATCCAGAACGCGGTGGACATGATCCGCAAGGCGGGCCGCCCGCTGAACGTGGCGGCGGATGGGACGGTGCTTTATCAGCCGCCCGAGGGCTTTGAGTATGACATCGGGGCGATCCCGCTCGATGACGAGAAAGCCTATCAGCTCTATGCCAGCGCCAAGACGGTGGCGGTGTTCCAAGTGGAATCCAGCGGCATGATGGATGCGCTCAAGCGCATGAAACCCACCTGCATCGAAGACATCGTGGCGCTCGTCGCGCTCTACCGTCCGGGTCCGATGGAGAATATCCCGACCTATTGTGAAGTTAAAAACGGCCTCAAGGAGCTTGAGTCAATCCATCCGTCGATTGACCATATCCTCGAGGAAACCCAAGGCATCATCGTCTATCAGGAACAGGTGATGCAGATCGCGCAGGTTATGGCGGGGTATAGCCTTGGCGGTGCCGACCTCTTGCGCCGCGCCATGGGCAAGAAGATCGCCGAGGAAATGGCCAAGGAGCGCCCAAAATTCGAGAAAGGCGCGATGGAGAATGGCGTCGACAAGAAAAAGGCCAGCGAGGTCTTTGACTTGCTTGAGAAGTTCGCCAACTACGGCTTCAACAAATCGCACGCGGCGGCCTATGCGGTGGTCAGCTATCAGACCGCTTGGCTCAAGGCTAACCATCCGGTGGAATTCATGGCCGGTGTGATGAATTGCGATATACACCTGACGGACAAGCTGGCGGTGTATTTTCAAGAGGTGAAAAAGGGGCTGGGTCTGGATTGGGCCGCCCCTTGCGTCAACCGCTCCGAGGCCACGTTCGACGTGCGCGATGGCGTGCTGCATTACGCATTGGGGGCGCTCAAGAATGTGGGCGTCGAGGCGATGAAGCTGATCACGCTGGGGCGTGGAGAGAAAGCATTCACGACCCTATTTGAGGTGGCGCAGCGGGTTGATCTCAAGCGGGTCGGCAAGCGTCCGCTGGAAATGCTGGCGCGTGCAGGGGCGTTTGACGCGCTCGACCGCAACCGCCGCCGCGTGTTCGAGAGCATCGAAGCGCTGATGAGCTATTCGGCGGCGATCCATGAACAGAAAAACTCCAACCAGGTCTCGCTCTTTGGCGAGGCGGGCGATGACCTGCCGGAACCGCGCCTGGCGCCGGTTGAAGACTGGCTGCCCGCCGAGCGATTGACCGAGGAATTCAAGGCCGTGGGATTTTACCTCTCGGGGCATCCGCTTGACGATTACATGACCGTGCTGCGGCGGCAGGACGTCAAGACGCTGGACGAGGTGATGGCTCAGGCCGAACGTGGTCCGGCGCTGGTCAAGATGGCGGGTGTGGTGGCTGGGCGGCAGGAACGAAAATCGGCGCGTGGCAACCGCTTTGCCTTTGCGCAACTCAGCGATACCACCGGCGGCTACGAAGTAACTATCTTCTCAGAAACGCTTGAGAAATGTCGGGAGTTTCTGGAAACCGGGGCGCAGGTGGTGATCACCGCCGAGGCGACAATGGAGTCGGATCAGTTGAAACTGCTCTGCCGTGCCGTGCAACCGATTGACGGGATGGTGGCAGGTGCCGGGGCGGTTGGCCTACGGATTTTTGTGGATCAGCCGGCGGCTATCGGATCAGTTGCCATAGTGTTGCAAAACGCCGGCAAATCCGCACGCGGCGCGCAGCCCGGCCCGGTCCATTTTTGCCTGATGGGCGCAGGCCTGCCCGGAGAGGTCGAGATCGACAGCGGCGCCGAATACCCGGTGACGCCACAGATCAAGGGTGCGATCAAGAGCCTCACTGGCGTGGTGATGGTCGAAGAGATCTAGTAATGCGGCGGGCGCTCATCGCCTAGAATTACGCCGCCGTCACTCTCGCCTTGCCGCGCGGCCTCACGCGCGGTCAGTCTCTCAACCCGCAGGCGCAGGCTAACGATTTCGCGGTCTTGGCGTGCGACCACGTCCGACAGGTCATCGACTGCGCGGATCAGGTGGGCCAGTTTTTCTTCAATATCGCTCATAGTGTCGCTCTACGCCGGGACGCTCGCGTGGTCAATCGCGCAGCCGCCTTGCCCCGGCGCGGCCCTTGGGCTAGACCGCGCCACGACAGATGCCGCAAGGACGCATGCCATGGCCAAGCCCAAGAAAGAGCCCCGCCCCAAGGCCGAAACGCCCAAGGGTTTCCGCGATTATTTCGGCGCAGAGGTGACGACGCGCGCCACGATGCTGAACGCAATTGCCGGGGTCTATCATCGCTATGGCTTTGACGCGCTGGAATCGAGTGCTGTGGAGACGGTTGAGGCGCTTGGCAAGTTTCTGCCAGATGTGGACCGGCCCAACGAGGGTGTCTTTGCCTGGCAGGACGAGGACGAGAAATGGCTGGCGCTGCGCTATGACCTGACTGCGCCGCTCGCGCGGGTTTATGCGCAGCACCGCAACGATCTGCCGACGCCCTATCGGCGCTATGCCATGGGTCCGGTCTGGCGCAATGAAAAGCCGGGACCGGGCCGGTTTCGTCAGTTTTATCAATGTGATGCGGATACGGTTGGCACGGCGTCGATGGCCGCCGATGCCGAGATTTGCGCGATGCTGGCGGATGCTCTGGAAGAGGTCGGCATCCCGCGCGGCGACTACGTGGTGCGGGTGAATAACCGCAAAGTTCTGAATGGGGTGCTGGAGGCGACGGGCGTCACTGACCCTGACCAACAGGCCGCCGTCCTGCGCACCATCGACAAGTTTGACAAGGTGGGTGAGTCTGGCGTGCGGGAATTGCTGGGCAAGGGGCGGCTCGATGCGTCGGGGGCATATATCGACGGTGTTGGGCTGAACGACGATCAAGCCGCGCCGGTGCTGGCATTTCTGACCTACAAAGGGGTCGATACTCTGGCAACTATTGCCAATCTGCGCGCAGCGGTCGGCGCCTCGGTCATGGGAGCGCAGGGCGTCAACGAGCTCGAAGAAATCGCGACCCTTCTCGACGCCCAAGGCTACGGCCGCGACCGCATCGTGATCGACCCCTCCGTCGTGCGCGGGCTTGGCTACTACACCGGCCCGGTGTTCGAGGCGGAGTTGACCTTTGAAATATTGGACGAAAAAGGCCGCCCGCGCCAGTTTGGCAGCGTCGCCGGGGGCGGGCGATATGACGACCTTGTGGCGCGCTTTACCGGGCAGCAAGTGCCGGCGGTGGGGGTTTCCATCGGGGTGGATCGCCTGCTCGCAGCGCTGCATGCCAAGGGCAAGGTCAGTGGCGCAGAGCGTGGCCCGGTGGTTGTGACCGTGATGGACCGCGACCGGATGGCCGATTATCAGGCGATGGTGGGCGAATTGCGTCAGGCAGGTATTCGCGCCGAAGTGTATCTCGGCAACCCCAAGAATTTCGGCAACCAGATGAAATATGCCGACCGGCGCGACAGTCCCGTGGCGATCATCGAGGGTGGTGACGAAAAGGCACGCGGCGTGGTGCAGATCAAGGATTTGATCCTTGGCAAGCAGATTGCCGAAAATGCGACGCTGGAAGAATGGAAAGAACGCCCCAGCCAATATGAGGTATCGCGCACGCAACTTATTGAAAAGGTGCGTGAAATTCTGACGGAGCAAGGCTGATGCCCGAGCGTGCCGCCATCCGGGCCGAAGCCACCCGCCTGCGTACCCTGTTTGAGACGGCGGGTGCGCTGCCGGTTGAAACCTCTGTCCTGCAACCCGCCGAGGTACTGCTAGACCTCTATGGCGAGGATATTCGTGCGCGCGCCTATGTGACCTCGGATGCGTTGCGGGGGGAACAGATGCTGCGCCCGGATTTCACCGTGCCAGTGGTGCAGATGCATATGGAGCATGGGGCGGAACCGGCGCGGTATACCTATTCCGGCGAGGTGTTTCGACGGCAGGAAGAGGACGCCGCGCGCGCCAATGAATACACCCAAGTCGGCTATGAGATCTTTGAGCGCGAGGCGCCAGAGGCGGCAGATAGCGAAGTTTTTTCCATGTTTTTCAATATCCTGCGTCCGCTTGACCTACGTGCGGCGACCGGGGATATCGGAATATTGATGGCGGCGGTTGAGGGCCTGCGCACAACGGATCGGCGCAAGGCAGCGCTCCGGCGGCATATCTGGCGGCCACGGCGGTTTCGTGCCCTGATGGATCGGTTTTCGGGGCGCTCCATCGTACCCGAGGCGCGGAGGGCGTTGTTGGCCTTGGCAGATCCGATGGCCGGGGCAGAACCACTGATCGGGCTACGCGGCCCTGATGAAATATCAATTCGTATCAATGCGTTACGCGAAGACGCTATAGCGGGACCTATCTCTGCGTCCGAGGTGCAATTGCTGGATGCGATCCTCGCCGTGCGCGAAACCAGCGACAATGCACTGGAACGGTTGCGCGATATTGCGGTGGATATGCCCGCGATTCAGGGGGCGGTGGACCGTCTGGCGCGGCGGCTGGAGGCGATGACGGAACGCGGGATCGACATCACAAAACTGGATTTCGAAGCCAGTTACGGGCGCACGCAAATGGAATACTATGACGGCTTTGTCTTTGGTTTTTATGCGGAAAATCGCCCTGACCTGCCACCTGTCGCCACCGGCGGGCGCTATGATGCACTGACCCGGCAGTTGGGTCGGGGACGCGAAATTCCGGCTGTGGGGGGGGTGATCCGTCCCGGGCTGGTTTTGAGCCTGGGGAGTGCAAAATGACCCTGAAGCTGGGAGTGCCGTCCAAGGGGCGGCTGATGGAAAAGACTTTTGACTGGTTCGGCAAGCATGGCATTGAGCTGGGGCGTGCGGGATCGGAGCGCGAATATGCCGGATTTGTCCAAGGTATTGATAATGTTGAATTAATACTGCTATCCGCTGGGGAAATCCCGCGTGAGCTTGCGGCCGGACGCATCCATTTGGGGGTCACGGGAACGGACCTTGTGCGCGAAAAGCTGGGGCAGTGGCAAAATCAGGTGGCGGAATTGGCGGAACTGGGGTTCGGGCAGGCCGATCTGGTGCTGGCGGTGCCACGCTGCTGGGTCGATGTAAGCCATCTGGATGACCTTGACGCCGCTGCCGCCGCATTCCGGCTAAAGCACGGATTTCGTTTAAGAATTGCCACAAAATACCATCGTCTTGTGCGGGATTTCCTGCGCGAGAATGGGGTGGCGGATTATCAATTGGTGGACAGTCAGGGTGCCACCGAGGGCACGGTCAAGAACGAAACGGCCGAGGCGGTTGCCGACATCACCTCAACCGGTGATACACTGCGGGCTAACCATTTGAAATTATTGGAAGACGGGCTTATCCTGAAGTCGCAGGCGACACTATTCAAGTCACGGGTCGCGCCGATGGAAGACGCCGATCGGCACACGCTGAAGGCTCTGAAAGAGCGGCTCAATCTGGATTGAAGTTTGAGGGGGCTGTACGTTTGTGCGGTTAAACCGTACGGTCGCACGGTGTCCACACTAAACATAAGGGCGGCCCTCGCGGGACCGCCCTTAAACTTTCCACTCAGACCGCTAATTCAGAAGCGCAACGAGGCCCGCGCCTGCACGGTGGTCGCCTCGACATCGGTGCCAGTCGTGCCGAAATCATCAAACTGGTGATAGAGCACCTCGGCACCCAGAGAGAGGTTTTGGGTCAGCATGTGTTCGTAGCCTGCGCCGATGAAGTAGCCGTCATCGTCACCCACATTATCAGTATCAGCCCAAGCGTAGCCGCCAGTGCCATAGAGCAAGCCGTTGCCGATTTTGTAACCGGCGCGCGCCTTGGCGCGGAAGATATTCTCCAGCGTTGCGGCAGGCCCAAGATCAATGTCGGCAAAATCGTAATCCACACCGGCACCGATCACCCAATTGTTGCCCATGTCATAATCGTACCCGGCGATCAGACCGCCGATCAGACCATCACCGTTGATGCCCGCGAGGTCTGTATCCACGTTGCCATAGCCAAGCTGCGCACCACCATAGAAACCGGTCCAGTTGGGGCTGGTGGGGACGGGGGGTGCAACCGGTGCTGCGATCACCGGCTCAGCGGCGGGTTCCTGAATGTTGCCAGCAAAAGCCGGGGCTGCCATCAATGCGGTTGCGGTCATCAGCGCTGTTGTTGTTTTCAGCATCTTGTATTCCTTTCAGTCAGTTTATGCCGGTCGGGCCGGGGAGGGGAGAAAAGACCCATAGACATACGGTTCGCACCGTCCTGACCTATATCGGATCGTGATTGTGGCGGAACAAGTGCTGCGCCATGGCAAGCAGGTCAGCCGCCCTTGAGCGGCAGGGAATTGCTGAAATAAAACAGTTTTCGGCGGATTTTTGCGAGACATCGTGTGGAAAACGCAACCTTTTGATGAATATTTGCAGCGCCCTCTTGAATGACAAATGGCGGGCGCGCTGGAGGACACACCCGCCTGTTTGCCGCGTCACGCCCGTTCAAAAACGGAACGTAGCGCGGATCTGAACCGTGGTGGCCTCGACATCGTTGCCGGTCGAGTTGAAGTTGTCGAACTCGTGGTAGAGCACTTCTCCGCCGACAGAGAACTGGTCGTTGACCAAGTATTCGTACCCCGCCCCGAGGAACCACCCGTCATCGTCACCGAGATTATCAGTGTCCGCATAGGCGTAGCCGCCGGCGCCGTAGAGCAACCCGCGACCGATCTTGGGACCGCCCCGCACCTTGACGCGAAAAATCTCTTCGAGCGAGCTGGCCGGCGCGATGTCGAAATCGGTAAAGTCGTAATCGAGCGCACCACCAAGCACCCAACGGCCGAAATCGTAATCATAGCCTGCGGTGATGCCGCCAATGGCCGTTTCGTCATTGCCAGAGGTATCACTATCGCCAAAGGCTACGCCCAATTGGCCACCGATATAAAAGCCGGTCCAGTTGACATTTCTGCCGATAGCGGTCCCCTGAGAGGAAAAAACTGATCCCGCGCCGCGCGATACAGTGGGCGCATTGTCAAAGCTGTGGGCGGGGGACGGATCGTATCCGGTGGCTGCGGGCAAGTTTGGAAAGCGGGCTGCGTCAACCGTGCTCTGAGCGAGAGCGGGAGTGGCGAGGGCAAGGGCCGTTGTGGCAAAAATCGGGAGGGGAACGCGCATGGAACTGATCCTTTCAGGTGTGCCGATCTGATGGAACTTAGGTCGGGTGTCCGGGGCGCGTTTTCAATGAAAGGTGCCGTCGCGGCGGATCAAGAGCGGGTGATGCGGCGTGTGCCGGGATGGTCCACCGTCCGAGGGAGGGCGGGGAACTGGGCTGGAGGGGCGTTGGGCGCATGAGTTGAACCGCAGCCAACGCACCCGCCCGGTGGGGTGGACGGGCACTGTGCAACGGGGCCTTGATTCCGCGCGCAGGCGCTTGGGGCCAACGTCCTCTTAAGACCAAATCACAGCACGCCGATATCCGCCAGCGCCGCCGAGAGCGCGGGGGGCAGGGTATCGTCATTGGCGCGCGCAGTGCCAAGATCGGGGGGCGCATCGGGCCCTGGCAGATAGCGCCAGCCCTGAAAGGGGCGTTTCTGAACCGTGGCGGTGCGGATGAGACCCGGTTCAAGCACGATGGCGCAGCGGCGAATCCCGTCGCTGCCAATCACCTCATCCAGCCGCAGGATGGGCTGGCGGCATTGCACAATCCCTTGAATCACCCAGTAGATCGAGCCGCCATCCAGCAATTCCGCCTCACGCTTGGGCCACATCCGGGTGACATGGCGCGGCAGCCCGTCCGGCCCTTGGGCGCGGGGGTCTTTGTGCCAGTCGTCCAGATCCTCGACCGAGGTGGTGCCGACGCTCAGTTTGATCAGGTGCAGGGTCACGGCAAAGAATCTCCATTCCGAGCAGATAGGGTAGTGGAAATGCTGGCAGCTTCAAGCTATTGTGGTCGTCTGCCCGCCAATGGAGGATCCCGTGAGCCGATTTGCCGCCCCGATTTCCGAACAGATCTGGAACATGAAATACCGGTTCACGAACGGGGACGGTGGCGATGCCAGCGTCGAAGACACTTGGCGGCGCATCGCCCGCGCGCTGGCGGTGACCGAACAAGAGCCGGAGGTCTGGGAAGCCCGGTTTTACGCCGCTCTTGAAGATTTCAAATTCCTGCCTGCGGGCCGGATTACTGCAGGGGCTGGTACGGCGCGCAAGGTAACACTGTTCAACTGTTTCGTCATGGGCACGGTGCCCGACGACATGGGCGGCATTTTCGATAACCTGCGCGAAGCCGCGCTGACCATGCAGCAGGGTGGTGGCATCGGCTATGACTTCAGCACGATCCGGCCCAAGGGGGCCGAGGTCAAGGGCGTGTCGGCCGATGCAAGCGGGCCGCTGAGTTTCATGGATGTGTGGGATGCGATGTGCCGCACGATCATGTCGGCTGGCAGCCGTCGGGGCGCGATGATGGCCACCATGCGCTGTGATCATCCCGATATCGAGGCGTTCATCGCCGCGAAATCCGATCCCGCGCGACTGCGGATGTTCAACCTGTCGGTTCTGGTCACCGATGCCTTTATGGACGCGGTCAAGGCGGATGGGCCGTGGGAATTGGTGTTTGATGGGCGCGTCTATCACACGGTGCAGGCGCGTGATCTGTGGAACCGGATCATGCAGGCGACCTATGATTATGCCGAACCGGGGGTGATTTTCATTGACCGAATCAATGCCGCCAACAACCTGAGCTATTGCGAAACGATCGCGGCCACAAATCCGTGCGGCGAACAACCGTTGCCGCCCTATGGGGCCTGTCTGCTGGGGTCGATCAACCTGGCGCGTTTGGTGGCAGAGCCGTTCGCGGACGGTGCGCAGGTGGATGCCGCCGCGCTTGACGATCTGGTGCGCGTGGCGGTGCGGATGATGGATAATGTGGTGGATGTGAGCGGCTTTCCCTTGCCCGCGCAGGCCGCCGAGGCGCAGGCCAAGCGGCGGATCGGTTTGGGCGTTACCGGGCTGGCGGATGCGCTCTTGATGGTGGGGCTGCGCTATGGGTCGGACGAGGCCGTGCAGCAGACCGAGGAGTGGTTGCATGCCATCGCGCGGGCGGCCTATCTCGCGAGCGTCGATCTGGCGCGGGAGAAGGGCGCGTTTCCACTATTTGATCGCGATGCCTATCTGGCGAGCGGCACGATGCAGGCGATGGATGCGGATGTGCGCGCGGCCGTGGCCGAGCATGGCATTCGCAACGCGCTGCTGACGAGTATCGCGCCGACGGGGACGATCAGCCTCTATGCGGGCAATGTCTCATCCGGGATCGAGCCGGTGTTTGCCTATAGCTATACCCGCAAGGTGCTGCAAAAGGATGGCAGCCGCAGTGAAGAAGAGGTGGTGGATTACGCCGTGCAGATGTGGCGCGACCGGATGGGCGATGCCCCCCTGCCCGCCTATTTCGTCAACGCCCAGACCCTGCCGCCCGAGGATCACGTCCGGATGCAGGCGGCGGCGCAGAAATGGGTCGACAGCAGCATCTCCAAGACGATCAACTGCCCAGAGGATATTTCCTTTGAGGCGTTCAAGAATGTGTATTTGCAGGCTTGGGATCTGGGCTGCAAGGGCTGCACCACCTACCGCCCCAATGATGTGACGGGATCGGTGCTGAGCGTCTCGGAGACCTCGGACAAGGTGCCGGGCGAGGCGTCGGATCAAGCGCGCGGCGACGTGCCCGCGACCGGCGGCGAAGTCGTCTATATGTCCGAACCGCTGGATCGGCCCAAAGAGCTGGAAGGGGCGACCTACAAGCTGAAATGGCCCGATAGCAACCATGCGATCTATGTCACCGTCAATGATATCGTGCTGGGCGGGCACCGGCGACCGTTTGAGGTATTCATCAACTCCAAGAACATGGAGCATTACGCTTGGACTGTGGCGCTGACGCGGATGATCTCGGCGGTATTCCGGCGAGGCGGCGATGTATCCTTTGTGGTGGAAGAGCTGAAAGCCGTGTTCGACCCGCGCGGCGGGGCATGGATGCAGGGCAAATATGTGCCCAGCATTCTGGCCGCCATCGGTGGCGTTCTGGAACAGCATCTGGTGCAGATCGGGTTTCTGGAAGGCGAGGGCATGGGCCTTAAGGAAGACCCGCACGCGCAGGTCAGCGCACAGGGTGGAGGCCGCAAAGGCCCGGCCTGCCCCGCCTGCGGTCAATACGACATGCGCATGATCGAAGGCTGCATGACCTGTGCAAGTTGCGGGCATAGCAAATGTGCGTGAGCAACCGCTCTGACAGCTGTTTGTGGCACCATCTGGCTTGCCGATCCGCCCTTTGGCATTGCGGGCGATTACGAAGGCCACAGAGCGGAGCCGAAGCAGAACCTCTATCTTTTCGATCCTGACAGCGGGGCGCGGTGTGTGCGAAACCTTTGAAGGGTCTGACCTGAACGGAATCGCCGCGCCCCTTCTATCCCGAAATGGGGCAATGGATTCGCCGCGGTTGTTGCAGAAGTGGTCGCAAACTGATCATTATCACAGGACAGGCACAGTAAAAACGGTGCAGGGAGTCTGTGGCCTAAGGCCATGGCCTGTGGTCCTGTGGCACCAGGATGTGCCGCTATGAAAGTTTCGGACAGATGAAAAGGCTCGGGCTTGATGCGACGGATATCCGCATTCTCAATGCGGTTCAGCAGAATGGCCCCTTGAGCAAGACCAGATTGGCCGAGATCGCCAATATTTCACCAACACCATGCTGGGCCCGGTTGGACCGATTGAAGGCTGCGGGGTTTATTCGTGGTTATCACGCCGACATCGTGTTGGAGAAAATCTGCGATTTTACTGAAGTGGTCGTGACTGTCTCGCTCACCCACCATCGAAAAGCGGATTTTGACCGGTTCGAAAACTATGTGAAGGGGCGGGACGAAATCACGGAATGCATCGCGACCGGCGGGGGCATGGATTATGTCATGCGGGTCATTTGCCCCAGCCTTGCGCAGTTCCAGAACGCGATGGAGGCGATGCAGGCTGCGGAACTGGGGATCGACCGTTACATGACCTATATCGCCACCCGGAGGGTCAAGTCGGGTCAGCCCAACCTTGCGAATCTGGCGGCCAAAAACGGGAAGTAAGCCAATCTGCTATTGCGGTCCGTTTTCCCCCGAAAAACAGTCCGTTCAGTCTGCGCAGCGCATTTTTTCAGACCACCTCGGCCCATGGTTCGCCGCTAGAAGAGCGCCAGTTTCAGACAGTCCACCGCGGATGGCGCGACGGGCAAACAAGGGCACACACCATGACACAAGCAGACGACTTTGGCTTTGGCACACAGATCCGCAAATCCCCCTATTTCGAAGCCACGGTACGCTGGGGCGCCAAGGGATTTTCGGTTTACAATCACATGTATATCCCGCGTGACTTTGGCAACCCGGAGCAAAACTTCTGGAACCTCGTGAACGAGGCGATCCTGTGCGATGTGGCGGTTGAGCGTCAGGTCGAGATCACTGGACCGGATGCCGCGAAGTTCGTCCAGACGTTGACCTCGCGCGATCTGTCCAAGATGGCGGTGGGACAGTGCAAATACATCCTGATCACCAATGCCGAAGGTGGTATCCTGAACGATCCGATCCTGCTGCGTCTGGCCGAAAACCACTTCTGGATTTCACTGGCCGATAGCGACATCCTGCTCTGGGCGCAGGGCGTGGCCGTGCATGCCGGTCTGGATGTCACCATTGGCGAGCCCGATGTGTCGCCGCTGCAATTGCAAGGGCCCAAATCTGGCGAGATCATGCGGGCGCTGTTTGGCGATAGCATCATGGATCTGAAATACTACTGGCTGCGCGAGCTTGAATTGGACGGCATTCCGTTGATCGTGTCGCGCACCGGCTGGTCCAGCGAGCTTGGCTATGAGCTTTACCTGCAGGATGGGTCACGCGGCGATGAGCTGTGGGAAAAGATCATGGCGGCGGGCGCACCGTTCGGCCTGAAGCCCGGCCATACCTCGTCGATCCGCCGGATTGAGGGTGGGATGCTGTCCTATCATGCGGATGCAGACAGCAGCACCAACCCCTACGAGCTGGGCCTTGACCGCCTGGTCAACCTTGACATGGAGGCTGATTTCATCGGCAAGGCGGCGCTGCGCCGCATCAAGGAAGAGGGCGTGAGCCGCAAACAGATTGGTCTGGTGATCGAAGGTGAGCCGCTGAAAGGTCCGAACACCTCTTACTGGCGCATTGAAAAAGACGGGGTGATCATCGGCAAAGTCACGTCCGCTGTCTATTCGCCACGTCTTGGACAAAATATCGCGCTGGCGATGGTCGCGACAGAGCACGCCAATCTGGGCGCACGGGTCAAAGTTGTGAACCGATCCGGTGTTGTCAACGAAGTCGGTACGGAAAATGCCACTATCGTTGACCGTCCGTTCTACGATCCCCAGAAGCAAATCGCGGCTGCCTGAGCGCCTCAGTCCAAGAAGAGACCTGACACATGTCCGACCTTTCAATCGAGCTGCACTGGCTGCGCGCTGAACCAGTTTTGGAAGCTGCCAAATATTCGAACGCGCATACCGTTCAATACAACAACAACTATGATGTCCAAGTGGACGCCGCCCCGGATTGGGGCGGTGATCCCGCCAACACCAACCCCGAACAGGCCCTCGCGTCGGCCTTGTCGAGCTGTCACATGATGACATTTCTGGCACTGGCCGCCAAAGCCAAATGGCCGGTGGCAAGCTATCACGACTATGCCGTCGCTCATCTTGGCAAGAACACCAAGGGCCAGATGTCGGTGACGCGCATTGATCTGCATCCGGTGGTGCGTTTTGACACCGGGTTCTCGGTGGATGAGGCGAAACTGGCCGAAATGCAGGACCGGGCGCATCGCTATTGCTTTATCGCCAACACGCTTGCCGAGAGCGTGGAAATCAACATTCTCTGAATGTCAGAAGGGATCTGACCCGTGCAAACAAGCGATATTCTGCTGCGTGATCTGGATGCTGACGGCATCTTGCGCCTGACGTTGAATGATGTCGGGCGGCGCAATGCGCTATCCGAGGCGATGCTGGCGGAGCTGGGCGCGGCCTTGGCCGCGGCCGGGGCCAATCCGGCGGTCCGGGTGGTGGTTCTGGCGGCGAACGGGCCTGCGTTTTGCGCGGGTCACGATCTCAAGGAGATGACCGCCGGGCGGGCGAATGCGGACCGTGGTCGGGCCTATTTCACCAAGGTCATGGCGCTCTGTTCCGGGGTCATGCAATCCATTGTGAATTGCCCCAAACCCGTCATTGCCGAGGTTACGGGCATTGCAACCGCCGCTGGCTGTCAGCTTGTCGCAAGTTGCGATCTGGCGATTGCGGCGGAGACTGCGCAGTTCAGCACGCCGGGGGTGCATATCGGGCTGTTCTGCTCAACCCCGATGGTGGCGCTGTCGCGTAATGTGGCGGGCAAACATGCGATGGAGATGCTGCTGACCGGCGACATGACATCAGCCACGCGCGCGGCTGAAATCGGGCTGGTCAATCATGTGGCTGCACCAGAGGCGTTGAGCGCGGCGGTTCTGGACATGGCGCGCAAGATTGCATCAAAATCCAGCATGACCCTGGCCACCGGAAAACGTGCGTTTTATGCGCAGCGGGAGATGGGCCTGTCAGACGCCTATGCCTATGCCTCTGCCGTGATGGTGGATAATATGCTCGCACGGGATGCCGAAGAGGGTATTGGTGCCTTTATCGAAAAACGCAGCCCTCAGTGGCAGGATATCTGATCCCATGGAAACGAACCCCTATAACACCGGCCTTGATCGCAACCCTGCGAATTACCAACCGCTGACGCCGCTGACATTCCTGGAGCGTGCAGCCAGCGTATTCCCAAGTCATACCGCCATCGTGCATGGAGCATTGCGGCGCAACTATGCGGAGTTCTATGCACGCTCTCGGCAATTGGCGTCGGCGCTGGCGCAGGTCGGTATTGGCCGGGGTGATACGGTGTCGGTGATGCTGGCGAACACGCCCGCGATGCTGGAATGTCATTACGGCGTGCCGATGTCCGGCGGGGTCTTGCATTCGATCAATACGCGCCTCGACGCGAGCATTATCGCGTTTCAGCTTGATCATGCCCGCTCGCGGATCGTGATCGTGGACCGTGAATTCATGCCGTTGATGCAAGAAGCGCTGGCACTCACCTCGGTGAACCCGATGCTGATCCAATATGACGATGTGGAATTCAGCGGCCCCGAAGTCCCCGTTGAGGCGCATGATTTCGAGACCTTCCTTGGGGGAGGAGATGCGCAATTCAATTGGCTCATGCCCGAGGATGAATGGGACGCAATCTCGATCAACTACACCTCTGGCACCACCGGCGACCCCAAGGGCGTGGTCTCGCATCACCGGGGCGCGTATCTTTTGGCGCAGGGCAATGCGCTGACCACCTCGATGAGCAAGCATGCGGTCTATTTGTGGACCCTGCCGATGTTTCACTGCAATGGCTGGTGCTTTCCCTGGACGATGTCGGCGATCATCGGCACCCATGTCTGTTTGCGCCAAGTTCGGGCGGAGCCGATCTGGGAGGCGCTGTCGCAAGAGCGGGTGACGCATCTGTGCGGTGCACCGATCGTCATGTCGCTGATGATTTCGGCCCCTGACACGGTCAAGCGTGCGTTGACCCACAACGTGCAGTTTTTCACCGCCGCCGCACCACCGCCTGAAAAGCTGTTGGCGGATATGAAAAGCGCGGGCTTTGACGTGACCCATCTTTACGGGCTGACCGAAACCTATGGCCCGGCGGTGGTGAATGACTGGCATCAGGATTGGTCCGAGCTACCGCCCGTGCAGCAAGCCACGCTCAAGGCGCGGCAGGGTGTGCGGTATCTGGCGCTGGAAGGGCTGGACGTGCTGGACCCCGAAACCATGATCCCGGTGCCGCGCGACGGTCAGACCATGGGCGAAGTCATGTTTCGCGGCAATGTCGTGATGAAGGGCTATTTCCGCAACCCCATGTCCACGCAAGAGGCCTTTGCCGGGGGCTGGTTCCATTCGGGTGATCTGGGTGTCCGGCATCCCGATGGCTATATCCAACTCAAGGATCGGTCCAAGGATGTCATCATCTCGGGCGGGGAAAATATTTCCTCGATTGAGGTCGAAGAAGCGCTCTACCGTCATCCCGCGGTCGGTGTCACCGCTGTCGTTGCCATGCCACATGACAAATGGGG
Organism: Roseovarius sp.; assembly: GCF_048262375.1. Lineage (GTDB taxonomy): Bacteria > Pseudomonadota > Alphaproteobacteria > Rhodobacterales > Rhodobacteraceae > Roseovarius. The sequence goes on along the minus strand of NZ_JBLXFE010000010.1, from coordinate 91,975 downwards.
CGAAACGCCATGCGCCTTTGTCGAGCTTGCAGAGGGTCAAGAGGCCGATGCCGATACGCTCAGGGCGTGGTGTCGCGAGCATCTGGCGCCTTACAAGGTTCCGGGCCGCTTTGTTTTCATGACCATCCCGCGCACCTCGACCGGTAAGATCCAGAAATTCGTTCTGCGCGAGCAGGCACGGGAGATGGCGCGGGGCCCTGCTCTGGACCTGCTGGTGAAATAATCCTGTTCCATCCGGTGCATGCATCGGATGGGGCCAAGAATTCGGCCAAATCCTTGTGAAAGCCAGTTCGCGACTGGACAGAGGGGGCGTTCCATGCTGGTTTGTTGATCAAGCCCATGCGCAAGCGTGGCGCGACCATCTCACATCGGACACGAGCATGAGCAACCGCCCCATCCCGCTTCCCCGCGCCGCCTTTGCGCATTTTTGCCAGATCAGCACCCGCTGGATGGACAATGACGCCTATCTGCATGTCAATAACGTGGCCTATTATTCGTTTTTTGATACGGCCGTGAATGAATACCTGATCCGGGGCGGTGTTCTGGATATCCGGCGCAGCACTGTGACCGGTCTGGTTGCCCATAGCGAATGCCACTACTTTAGCCCGATTGCCTTTCCCGAGGCGATCGAAGTGGGGCTGCGGGTGGCGCGGCTTGGCAATAGCAGCGTCACCTATGAACTGGCGATTTTTCAGACCGGCGCGGATCTTGCGGCGGCGCAGGGCCGGTTCGTGCATGTCTATGTTGACCGCGAAACCAGCCGCCCGGTGGTGATCCCCGAGGCCATGCGCGCCCTGCTCACCCCGCTGGTGATGCCAGAGGCCAACGGCTGAGCCATTCCCATTTCTTTCACTGCTTCAGGACCAGACATGTCTCTCACTCAGATTGCCCTACCCCTGTTTTTGCCCGCCACGCGGCTGGACCGATTTGCCAAGGCGCAGACCGCCGGTGCCGATGCGATCCTGCTCGATTTGGAGGATGCCGTCGCCGAAGAGGACAAGGCAATCGCCCGTGCTGCGCTGCGTGATCTGCCCGCGCGGCAACCCGGCGCGGTGCCGGTGCTGGTGCGCCTCAATGCCGCCGACAGCGCGTTTTACGCCGAGGATGTGGCGGCTCTTGGCGGGTTGCCGATAGATGGCCTGATCCTGCCCAAGGCCGAGGATGCCGAGACCTGCGCCGCCCTCGCCGCGCAAACAGGCCTGCCGGTGATTGGCCTGATCGAGACCGCGCTTGGGCTGCGCCGCGCCGAGAGTGTGGCGCGCGCCTGTGTCCGGCTCGCCTTTGGCTCGATTGACTATGCCGCTGATCTGGGGATGGCGCATACCCGCGAGGCGCTGTTGCAGGCCCGTGCCGAGCTTGTGCTGGCGTCGCGTCTGGCCCATCGCCCCGCCCCCTGGGACGGCGTTACCCAAGGTATCAATGACGAGGCCGCGATCCTGAGCGATTGCCAGCATAGTGTTGAGATGGGTTTTGGCGGCAAGCTGATCATTCACCCCGCGCAGATCGACCCGGCGCGGCGCGGGTTTGCCCCGACTGAGACTGAATTGAACTGGGCGCGACGTGTTGTGGCCGCGTCCTCTGAAACCGGAGCGGCCATCAAACTGGATGGCCAGATGATCGACGCGCCCGTGGTCAAACGTGCGCAACAGATTCTAGCGCGCGCGGGAGGTGCGGCATGAGCGGTAAAATCACTGAGGCAGATCTGATCGACAGTGTCGCGGACGCGTTGCAATATATCTCATACTACCACACACCGGACTTCATCGCGGCCATGGCCCGCGCCTATGAGGCGGAACAGAGCCAATCCGCGCGCAATGCAATCCGGCAAATTCTGGTCAATTCGCGTATGTCGGCCTTTGACAAGCGGCCGCTCTGTCAGGACACTGGCAGCGTCAATGTCATGCTCGAAGTGGGCGTTGAGGCGCCAATCGACTGGCACCGCGCACCGCAGGACATGATTGATGAGGCGACGCGGCGCGCCTATGCCTTTGCCGCCAATCCGTTGCGCGCCTCGATTGTCGCAGACCCTCTGGGCGCACGGCGCAACACGCGCGACAATACCCCGGCGATGATCCAGACTGAATTGGTGGCCGGTGACAAAGTGTCTGTCACGGTCTCGGCCAAGGGCGGCGGGTCTGAGAACAAGACGAAATTCACCGTACTCAACCCATCGGATTCGGTGGCGGATTGGGTGGTGGACACGGTGGCCAAGCTGGGGGCGGGATGGTGCCCTCCGGGGCTGATCGGGCTGGGCGTGGGCGGCAGCGTCGACAAGGCAATGGCGATGGCCAAGCAAGCGCTGAACGATCCCATCGACATGACCGAGTTGCAGGCGCGCGGCGCGCAAAACGCCGAAGAGGCGCTGCGGCTGGAACTATATGAGCGGATCAACGCACTTGGCATTGGGGCGCAGGGGCTGGGCGGTCTGATCACGGTGCTGGATGTCAAGCTGCGCAGCTTTCCAACCCATGCCGCGTCCTTGCCGGTGGCGTTGATCCCCAATTGCGCCGCGACCCGTCATGTGCATTTCACGCTGGATGGCAGCGGCGCGGCGGAGTTTACCCCACCTGACCTGTCGCTCTGGCCGGATCTGGAAGGGGGAGGCGTCACAGGACGCCGGATTGATCTTGATGCTCTGGACGATGGTGTTCTGGCCTCGCTCAGTCCCGGCGATACGCTGCTTTTGTCTGGCCGTCTTTATACCGGGCGCGATGCTGCCCATCGCCGCATGCTGGAGGAACTGGATCAGGGCAAGCCGCTGCCTGTCGATCTGAAGGGGCGCGCGATCTATTATGTCGGCCCGGTCGATGCCGTGGGCGATGAGGTGATCGGCCCGGCAGGCCCGACAACATCCACCCGCATGGACAAGTTCACAGGCCCGCTGCTGGAGGCCTCGGGTCTCAAGGTGATGATCGGCAAGGCCGAGCGCGGGCCTGCGGCGATCGACGCCATCCGCCAGCATGGCGCGGTCTATCTGATTGCGGTGGGGGGGGCAGCCTATCTGGTCTCAAAGGCGATCAAGCGTGCCCGGCCCGTCGCCTATCAGGATCTTGGAATGGAGGCGATTTACGAGATCGAGGTCAAGGACATGCCCGTGACGGTGGCGGTCGACACCAAGGGGGCGTCGATCCACAGCAGCGGACCAAAGCAATGGGCGCGGGTGCCGCAACTCGTCAAATGAAAGAGGGCCGGATTGTCCGGCCCCCCCATCTGTCGTCAAACACTTTAGATCGTGCGCCCGCCGTCAACCTCAAGCACGACGCCGGTGATGAAATCGGCCTCGTCCGACGCGAGGTAGAGGGCTGCGTTGGCGATGTCGCGCGCCTCTGACAGGCGGCCCATCGGGATGGTGGAAATGAACCGTGCGCGGTTTTCGGGCGTGTCGGGCATGCCCATGAACTGCTCCAGCAGGCCCGTCGCACCCATCACCGGGGCAATACAGCAGACGCGGATGTTGTCGGAGGCCAGTTCCACGGCCAACGAGCGCGTCATCAGGTTCACGGCACCCTTGGACGAGTTATACCATGTCAGCCCGGGACGCGGACGGATGCCTGCGGTCGAACCGATGTTGATCATCACCCCGCCCCCGGAGGTCCGCCACAGCGGCACGCAGGTTTTGGTCATGTGAAAGATCGACAGGACGTTGATGTCATAGATCTTGCGAAAGGTCGCTTCATCCGTTTCCATCAGCGGGCTGTTGGGGTTGGTCCAACCGGCATTATTGACCACGATGTCGAGGCCGCCAAAGGCCGCGACGGTCGCGTCAACCGCTGCCTGAACCTGATCGCCCTTGGATACATCGCAGGTCACGGCAATGGCATTCTCGCCCAGTTCCTTGGCCACGGCGCGCGCGCCGGCCTCGTTCATATCGACCACGGCAACCTTGGCGCCCTCGCGGATATAGGTCTCGGCGATGCCCTTGCCAAAGCCGGAGGCAGCCCCGGTCACAAGTGTCCGTTTTCCTTGTAGTCTCATGTCTCGTTCCTTCAGGTCTCGTTACGCTATGCGCGGCACGGGTCAGCCGTGATTGTTGATGATCGTCTTGATATGCGAAAACTCGAGCAGGGCGGCAAAGCCCTTTTCGCGGCCATGGCCCGACTTGCGGATGCCACCAAAGGGCAATTCGACCCCACCGCCCGCGCCGTAACCGTTGATGAACACCTGACCGCAGCGCATCGCCTTGGCGACCCGTTGCTGGCGTCCGCCATCGCGGGTCCAGACCGAGGCGACAAGGCCGTATTCGGTGTTGTTCGCAATCGAGATCGCTTCGGCCTCGTCCTCGAACGGGATGATGCAGAGCACCGGGCCAAACACCTCTTCTTGCGCAATCCGCGCCTTGGGATCGCAGGGACCAAACACGGCGGGGGCCACATAATAACCGCCCTCCGGCGCATCCATGCGGATGCTGCCGCGCGCCATAAGCGGCGCGTCCGCCTCAGCGATATAGGTCTCGACCCGCTTTTTCTGGCGGGCGGAGATCAGCGGCCCAAGCACCGCATCCTCGCCCGAATCCGAAGCCGCCACGGCGCTGAAGCGCGCGGTCAATTCGGCAACGGCCCGGTCATAGATGCCGCGTTGCAGCAGAACGCGGGTGCCCGCCGAACAGGTCTGGCCACCATTCTGAATCACGGCATTGACCAGAAACGGCATCGCGGCGTCGAGATCGGCGTCGTCAAAGACGATCTGCGGTGACTTGCCACCGAGTTCGAGCGTGCAGCCGATGAAATTGCGGGCCGCAGCCGTCTGGATGATCACGCCCACCTCGGGGGAGCCGGTGAAGGAGATAAAGTCGATCCCCTTGTGATCGGCCAGTGCCTGACCCGCCACCGCACCGCGTCCGGTCACGATATTGATGGCACCGGGAGGAAAGCCCACGTCAAGCGCCAGTTCCGCAATGCGAAGCGCGGTGAGGCAAGCGTCTTCGGCGGGTTTCAGGACCGTGGCATTGCCCATGGCCAGCGCCGGGGCGACCGAGCGGCCAAACATTTGCGCCGGATAGTTCCACGGGATGATATGGCCGGTCACGCCATGCGGTTCGCGGTGCACCTCGACATTATAGCCGTTGAGAAAGGGCACGATCTCGCCGTGCACCTTGTCCGCTGCACCGCCGTAGAATTCGAAATAGCGTGCTGTGACCTTCATGTCGGCGCGGGCCTGTGCGATCGGCTTGCCGTTGTCGCGCCGCTCTAGCTGCGCCAGCGGCTCGACATTCTCCTGGATGCGCTCTGACAGGCGGATCATCAGGCGGCCACGCTCTGCGGCGGTCAGTTTGGACCACTCGCCGCCGTCAAAGGCCGCGCGCGCCGCCGCGACAGCGGCGTCGATATCTGCGGCATCGCTGTCAGCGATTTGCGCAAAGGGCAACCCGTCAATCGGTGAGAGAACCTCCATCACCTTGCCGGAGAGTGCCGGAACCCAATCGTTGCCAATCAGGTTCAACGGCTTGGGGATAACCAGCTTTGCGTTGGTGTCAGTGTCTTTCATGCCTTGGTTCCTTCCGGTTCGAGAGAGCCCTCAGCGACTTCGCCCCGCTCGATGACGAGGGTACGATCCGCAAAGCCGCGCAGCAATGAGGGATTGGATTCGGTAATGATCAGCGTGATTGAACGATCCGTATCACGCAAGGTTCGCAGGGCTTCGGCATAGCGCAACGCCAAAGCCGGGGCGAGCCCCTGAAACGGCTCGTCGAGCATAATGAGCTTGGTGCCCAGCATCAGGGCGCGCGCGAGCGCCACCATCTTGCCCTGCCCGCCAGAGACGGTGCCACCGGGGCGGTTGGCAAGGGCGCTCAACTCGGGCAGGACGGTATAGGCGCGGTCCAGACGGCGCTTGGTCTCGGCCTTGTCCAGTCGCGCCGCCTGCGCGGGCAAGAGGATGTTTTCCTCAATGGTAAAGGCCGAAAAGAGCCGCCGATCCTCGGGCGCATAGCCAATTCCGAGACCGGGGCGCTTGGGCGGGTGCATGCCGGTGATGGGCTTGCCTTCAAACAGGATTTCGCCACTGGCGGTGGTGAACCCCATGATGGTGCGCAAGAGCGTCGTCTTGCCTGCGCCATTGCGCCCGATCAAGGCCACGGTTTCAGCGGCACCAATCCGGAAGGTCAGATCGCGCAGGATCGGAATGATCCCGATCGAGGCATTTACATTGCGCAGTTCCAGCATCAGACCACCTCCCCGATCACGTCCCGGATCACGTCGGGATGTTCCAGAATTTCCGCAGGCGTGCCGCGCAACTGCACATTACCGCTGTTCCAGACCGCCACCTCATCGGCGTATTTCTCGACGATGCCCATGTCATGTTCGACAAAGACTGAGGTGACCTTGGCCTCTTTCAACGCACCGATCAGGATTTCCATGATCGCGTGTTTTTCCGATGAAGCCACGCCAGAGGTGGGTTCGTCCATCAAGAGCAGGCGCGGTTTGAGCGCCAGTGCCACGGCGATGTCGATCAGTTTGCGCTGCCCCTCGGGCAGTTCGACGACCAGAACATCGGCCACATCGGCGCAGCCCACCATATCGAGCAGATGCAGCATTTCGGTGCGTTCCGGGATGGCATGCATATCGACCAGCGGATTTCGCCGCTTCTGCCGCGCCGAAACGGCAATCAGCAGGTTTTCCAGCGCCGTGTGCTCGGTGAAGAGTTGAGGGATCTGAAAGGCGCGCGCGACACCGCGATCCACGATCTTGCGCGGGGGCAGCGGCGTGATGTCCCGCCCCTCAAAGAGCACCTGCCCGTTGCTGGGCTTGAGCCAGCCGGTGCAGATGTTGAGAAACGTCGTCTTGCCCGCGCCGTTCGGCCCGATGATCGCCAGATTTTTACCGGCACTGATCGTCAAAGAAACATTATCCGCCGCCGTGATCCCGCCGAATTTGATCGTCAGGTTGCGGGTTTCCAGAAGAACCTCGGTCATTTGCGGTCTCCTTTCTTGGCGGAAGTCCGATCCGTGTCGCGCTTGAAGGCGGACTCGAGGATGCCAATCAGACCGCCGGGGGCAAAGAGGATGATGATAAGCAAAAAGCCCCCGAGGATCATTTGCCAGATGTCACCGGCATAGACCGAGGCATAGGTCCGCACCGCCTCGTAGATCAGTGCGCCAAGGAAGGCCCCCTGCACCGATCCGGCCCCGCCCAACACGGCGATGAACACCATTTCCGCCGAGCGCACCCACCAGACATATTCAGGTGTCACGACCCCTTGGGCCATGCCCATCATCACCCCGCCAACCCCGCAGAGCGCCGCCGACAAGAGGTAGCCGGACAGGAGCGCACGCTTGGGCGAAATGCCGAGATACTCAAGCCGTGTTTCATTGGTCTTGATGGTCTGAAAGAGCTGCCCCACTGGCGAGGCAAACCAGCGCTGCGTGAACCAGCCTAGCGCCACCACAAGCACCAGCACCGAGTAATAGAGCACCATGTTGAACTGGGCATGATCGAGGACGTGCCCCAATACCGTCGGGCGGGTGAAGCGCAGGCCATCCGCCCCGCCAGTCAGGTGATAGAATTTCTCGAGAATGGACCAGAAAATCATCGAGAACGCCAGATTGAGCATGCCAAAGAAGATGCCGCGATAACGCACCACGAAGAGCCCGACAAAGAGCCCCGCTACAATGGCCCCCAGCACCCCGACAATCAGAATGACAAAGAAATCGGTTGCAGGCATCGACGTCATCAGGAACGCCCCGGCATAGGCCGCAATCCCGAAGTAGAGCGCGTGGCCAAAGGACACCTGCCCGGCCCGCAAGAGGACGGTCACGCCCAGAACGGCCAATCCCTTTGCCATGGCGAAATTGACCAGAAGCTGCGTTGAGGGCGCTAGGAAGGGCACGGCGATCATCGCTGCCAATCCAACGATCCAGAGCCATGAAAGAGGGGATGTCATGCGGGCATTCACCTTATTTGACGGCTTGCTTGACTGTGTTTGGGTGGACATGTCCGGCCTCAGATCTTGCGCGCGGCGGGACTGCCAAACAGCCCTTCGGGACGCACCAGCAGCACCAGAACCATGATGAGATAGGGCACAAGTACCGAGATTTCAGGATAGAGATAGACGGCAAAGGACCGCCCCAGACCGATCATCAACGCCGTGAGCGCCGCGCCCTCGATCTGTCCCAGCCCTGCAGTGGCCACCACTGCAAAGGACAGCACGATCATATCCGCCCCCATGCCGGGCAGGATGGACGTGGTCGGAGAGGCCAGCGCGCCGCCCAGCCCGGCCAGAACAGCGCCGATGACGAAGGTAAAGAGAAACACCCGGTCGGCATCAATGCCGATAGATTGCGCCGCCTCGCGATCCTCTGTGGTGGCGGTGATCAGCTTGCCTATAATCGTGTGACGCAAAAAGAACCGCATGCCCAGCAACAGCACCACCGCGATCACTGGCAGCAGGATCAACTGATAGGCGGTATAGGTCACGCCGAACACGCTGACATTGCCCAGCACCTGCAAGGCGGAGGAATTGAAATAGGGTTGCGTGCCCCAGACCAGACGCTGCACATCCTCAAGGATCATGAACACCGCAAAGGTCACGAGCAGTTGGAGCACTTCGGATTTGTCATAGATACGGCGCAGCAGGAAATATTCCAGCGGCGCGCCGATCACGACCCCCACAAGAATCGCCGATACGATCATAAGCGGAAAGGCAAAGGCCGGAGCAAAGCCGAGGGCCAGAAAATATCCCACCAACGAGACCGTTGCATAGGCGCCAATCGCATAGAGCGAGCCATGTGCGACGTTGAGGATACGCATGACGCCAAAGATCAGAGTGAGACCGAGCGCCACAATGAAGACAAGCGCGGCATAAGCCACACCGTCGAACAGGGCGAGAAGGAAAATCGCGAAATTCATGTGCTGATCCCGGGCATTTCAAGAACATGGAGAGGGCAATTTATTGCCCTCTCCGCCAAGTTTACAAGCGTGGTTCAGTTCTCGAACGTATCGACCGTGACGCTATCCGCAAAGCTCGCATCAAGTTTGCCGACCCATTCAATCGAGTTCTGACCGACCGGGGTCGTCAACTCGTTGCCGTCAAAGATCATGATGTTCTGCATCGTGGCAAAGGGATACTCGCCAGTTTGTACGCTGGTTCCCATCAACTGATCTTCGACACCCTGATGGTCCTCGCGCAGGGTAACGGGACGTCCCAGCCCCTGAAAGGTCAGACCTTCAAGCGCCGCGAGCAACTGATCCTCGCTCGGCCAATCGACGCTGTTGTCGGCGATGGCCTTTTCATAGGCCGCCTTGAGCGCGGCGATGGCCTGACTGGCGTGGAACACGGGATAGACGGACACGTCGCCGGTTTTTTCCTCGTATTGCGTCATGAAGGCCTTGAAGTCTTCATCGTTGCGACGCTCGGGATGGAGGAAATAGTGATCCCCGCGCGCACCGATGATATGCCCGTCCGGCAGCGCCGATCCCAGCCGCTCCAGCGACGATTCCGCCAGCGGCAGGACAAAGGTCGAGGTGTTCATCAGCCCGCGCTGTGACGCCTGCTGTACGAACGTATCCAGATCGCCGCCCCAAGAGGTCGACAGGATAACGTCGGGCCGCATAGCCTGAAGCCGCGAGATTTCGGTGGAAAAGTCGGGCGAGCCGAATTTGGGGAAGAACTCGGCCACAACCTCGACATCGGGTTTCATCGCCTTGAGCGCGGTGCTGAAAATATCCCAGCTGTCGCGGCCCCAGGCATAGTCCTGATTGACCACGGCGATGGTCTTGAAATCGGGCTTGGTCTTGAGCAGGTAGAGCACCGTCGCCAGCATTTCCGGCGTCGCGTTGGCCTGAGTGCGGAAGACGTATTTATAATTGTTCTCTTCAAAGATGCGCTGCGTGCCGCAATCCCACATCAGGTTGGGCACCTGCAGATCTTCGGCCAGCGGCGCAAGCGTCTGGCAATTGCCCGACGAAATCGAGGCCAACATCACCTCTGCGCCACCCGATTCCACCATGCGGCGATATTCCGAGGTCAGCGCCTCGGCCCCGGCGCCCTCGTCGATGAACGAGATGTCGACGGGCACACCGTTGATGCCGCCAGCGGCATTGATGTTGTCGATAAGGATTTCAGCCGCGTTGCGGGCGGGCACACCAAACACCGAAGCGGGGCCGGTCAGAAAGGCCGTCATCCCGATCTTGAGGCTGTCCGGCTTGTCTGCAGCGCCGGCTGCCAGAGGCAGCGCCGCGGCCACCATGGCGGCGGCAACACGTGTCACGAATAGATTTTTCATTTGCATTTCTCCCTTTTTAGTATGGCCAATCAGCAGATTGCGATTGGGTTAATGATAATCTCAGGATGCCCGCGACAGGGGTCTGTTCCGGCACATTCCGGTTTTCGCACCTCTTGAATGGCCTCCCCCAAGGACCTGCGCGTTGCAGCCGGACCAGCCCGTAGACAGATCGTCGTTACAGGCCAAGCGGTGCTCAGCCAGAGCGCTTTTGCCGTTTTGATCAGGATGCAGCGTGGTCACCGGCAGGGTGCACGGCAGAATGGCAAGACCTTGGTCCGTGGCACCAACGTCCCGCATCAGGCGGCCGCCGCCCTTGATGACAAAGGATGTCGTTAAGTGGCGCAGCATCCGGAGGCCCCTCCCATCAAGCCTGAGCGGGATGGTAGACCAAGAGCCAAAGCCTGTGCCAATACCTTGACGCTATTCCGGCCATAGGTTCTTACTATTACGGCACAAATCAGGACGACAGCACCTTATGACGCCGATAGAGTGGCTGCGGTGCCCTGCGACGGTGTGCTGCGCCAGCTCTTGGCTGCGGTGCAGCATTTGCGAACACGTGGGACTTAGGGGAGGAACGACCATGAAAATACAGGCCGCCGTGCTTGAGCGCGATAATATCAAGAGCGATTTCGAAGCCAACAAGGCGCTGACCGTCCGCGACGTCGATCTTGAAGCCCCCGGTCGTGACGAGGTCCTGATCCGCATTGCTGCCGCTGGCGTCTGTCATTCCGACCTCTCGGTGATAAATGGCACCCGCCCACGGCCAGTGCCGATGGTTCTGGGCCACGAGGCCTCAGGCATCGTCGAGGAGGTTGGCGCGGGGGTCGATGATCTGGCACCCGGTGATCATGTTGTCTGCATCTTTGCCCCCGGTTGCGGCACCTGTCTGCCCTGCTCTGAAGGGCGCCCGGCGCTGTGCACCCGCGCGGCCAAGCATCACGGGGTCGGTGAGTTGATGACCGGCCACCGCCGCCTGTCGATGGATGGCAAGCCGGTCCATCACCATGTCGGAGTGTCTGCTTTTGCCACCCATGCGGTGATGGCCCGCCGATCCTTGGTCAAGGTCGAGGCAGATATTCCCACCCATATCTCGGCGCTCTTTTCCTGTGCCATGCTCACTGGTGCGGGTGCCGTGTTCAACACCGCGCAGGTGATGCCGGGCAGCAAGGTCGCCGTGCTGGGATTGGGCGGTGTTGGTCTGTCGGCGGTGTTGGGCGCGCTGGCGGCCGGGGCGGCGCAGGTTGTGGTGATTGATCCGTTTCAATCCAAGCTGGATGCCGCGCTGAGCATGGGGGCCACCCATGCCGTGACATCAGACGAGCATACCGTGCAGGCCGTGCGCGATATCACCGGCGGCGGGGTCGATTATGCGATCGAGTTGGCGGGCTCTGTCCGGGCGTTGGAAACCGCCTATGACTGCACCTGCCGGGGCGGCATGACCGTAACTGCGGGTCTGCCGCACCCTGATGCGCGCATGCCGCTGAACGCTCTCAAACTGGTGGCTGAGGAACGCAGCCTCAAGGGCAGCTACATCGGCTCTTGCGTGCCGCAACGCGACCTGCCGCGCATGTTCTCGCTGCATCAGCAGGGCAAACTGCCGGTGGAAAAGATGCTGACCCACCGTCTGCGGCTTGATCAGATCAATCTTGCGATGGATCAGTTGGACAATGGCACAGCCATCCGTCAGGTGATCGAGTTCGATTGACGCGCACAAGGCGCAACACATAATTGCCCTGTCATGGCGGATGTCTGCATGTGCTGAGCCCGGCGCGATCCTCTGGTGGATTGCGCGGGGTGCGGCCCCGCACGGCCACACCTTGCGTGAACCAACCGGTCTAGCGAAAGCGGTTGGCGTTGAGAGGGGTCAGATCGGCATTTGCGGTGCGACCCGACAGGATATCGGCCAGAACCTCGCCGGTTTTAGGGGCCATCATCAGACCGTAATGGCTGTGGCCGAAGGCCGCAAAAAGCCCCTCTTGCCCGTCCAATGCACCGAGGGCTGGCAGGCTGTCGGGAAAGGACGGTCTGCGCCCCATCCAGAACGACACTTGCGCTGTGCTCAGATCGGGCAGCATTGCCTTGGCTTGGCGCGTCAGCAGGGCCTGTTTTCTCGGATCAGGAGGGGCGTCAATCGCCGCGAACTCTGCCGTTCCGGCCAGACGCACGCCACCAAGCATCGAACTGGCCACGGCTTTGCCATCCACATCCATAACCGAATTTTTCAAAGTTACGCCGGGGTCCGCAAACTCAACGTGATACCCGCGTTCGGCCACAAGGGGCAGGTTGATCCCCAAAGGCCGCAGCAAATCAGCCGACCAAACCCCTGCAGCCAGCACAACGCGCGGCGCGCGAAAGCTTTGGCCTTTGGCCGCAATCGTCCAAATGCCGTCTTGGCGCGACAGGCCGGTCACCTCGGCCCTCACCACATCGACACCAAGGCCGCGGGCCTTTGCTGCCAGAACCCGGCCTAACTCGCCGGGGGCGCGGGCACGCGCCTGACCTTTGATTACCACTGCTGCCTTGAAATCGGGCGAAAGCCCCGGTTCCAGCGCCTGCAATTCCTCTGGACCAATCAGCGCCAGATCTCCGCCCTTTTCCGCCCGAATACGGTAATCAAGGCTTTGCAAGCTGGCTTTGTCCACCTTGCGAAAGGCGTGGACATAGTAGCTTTCGGTCAGCAGCCCCTCGTGCCCCGTCCCGGCAAGTAAGCGGCGATACAGATTGACCGATGGCCCGCATAGATACTCCATACTGTCTGACGTGGCGCGCGCTTTTGCCTCTGTTGCGTACCGCAAAAACCGCAGCCCCCAAGGGATCATGCGGGGCCAAAACCGGGTGCGTACCGACAACGGGCTGTCACGATCCATCAACAAACCGGGCAAAGTTTTCCAGATCCCCGGCATGGCCTGCGGAATGATCGACCAAGGCGAGATCACGCCCGCATTGCCGAATGACGTCTCTTGCCCCGGATCGCCCCGGTCAATCAGGCGCACATCAAATCCCCGCTCCTGCAAGGAAATCGCGGTGCAAATCCCGACGATGCCGGCACCAATGATGGTCACTTGGTTCTTCATCAGTCAGGCCGCCGTAGATGGGGAACGCCGCGCGAAAAGCTGGCTCAAGATGGCGGGAGCGGCGATCAGGGCGGCCATCAAATCGGCCTGAAGCGAGGGCGCGATAAACACAATCCCCGATACCGCCATCAAAACGCGCATAAACGCCCCCATCGGGGCCTTCCAATATCCAACGACCGAGGTAGAGAGCGCCAGAACCCCCAAAACGCAACTGGTGGCGGTATAGGTGAACTCCCATAAGTCAAAGCCGGTGGAGGACACGATCAGCAGCACGGGCGCATAGACAAAGGCCATTGGCGCAACCACCTTGCCCAAGCCCAGCGTAAAGGCCGAAACCCCGGTTCGGAACGGGTTGGAATTGGCAATGGCCGCCGCCGCATAGGCCGAGGTGCAAACGGGCGGCGTGATTTCCGACACCACGCCGTAATAGAGCACGAACATATGGCTGGCGATCGGGGGCACGCCAAGCTGTGCCAATGCGGGCTGCGCAACCGAGGCAAGCATGATGTAGAGTGCCGTGGTCGGAACGCCTGCGCCCATCAAGATGCAAGAAATCGCAATGAACACCAGCGACAGGAAAAGTTGCAGATCGGGGGTTGAGATCATCTCCCATCCGCCAAAGGTAACCATCTCATTCAGGCTCATTGCCATGGAACCCGCGCCCTGTGTCACCATGTAGCCCATCCGAAATCCAATGCCGGTGGTGTTAATCACACCCACGACAATGCCTACGGCAGCCGAGGCGGCCCCAACGGCCAGCGCATATTTCACGCCCGTTTCCAATGCTTCGGCCATTTGAGGCACGCGAATCCGCTCTTGTGGATTCAAGGTGGCGACCATGGCCCCGACAACCAAGATCAAGGCCATCGGAGCGTCAAAGCCGCCGCCCGTCCACTTCCACAGAACAAAAGCAATAAAGGCCGCCGGATAGACCAAACTGGAGGGGGTGCGCAGCCGTGCCATGCCCGCGATCACAGCCAGTGAGATGCCACAGAATGCCGACATATAAGGCGTGTAGCCAGAGAAAAGCACCACCAGAAGGCCGATCAGGGGAATGATATTCGCCCAGCCTTCCCGCCAGACGGCGGCGAATTTTGGCAGACTTTCCTTGGCCATGCCCTTGAGGCCAAGTTTCAGGGCCATCAGATGCACCACGGCAAACACACCAATGTAGTGCAGCGTTGCGGGGACAATCGCGGCAATAACGATTGTGGTGTAGGGCAGTTGCAGAAACTCTGCCATGATAAAGGCTGCGGCCCCCATGATCGGCGGCGTAATCTGCCCCCCCGCCGACGCGGCAGCTTCTACTCCGCCCGCGAAATGGCCGGGGTAGCCCAGCCGTTTCATATTGGGGATCGTCAGTGATCCGGTTGAAACGGTGTTGGCGACGGAAGATCCCGAAATCGTGCCAAAAAACGCCGAGGACACGACAGACACCTTGGCAGGGCCGCCAACATACTGTCCGGCAAGAATGGTTGCATTGTCGATGAACAATTGCCCCAGACCCGTGCGCTGCGCGATGACGCCAAACAAAACGAAGTGGAATACAATGGTCGAAACCACCCAAAGGGTAACGCCGAAGATGCCCTCTTGTGGGAAATACATTGACGATACGAAAGTTTTGAAATTCACGCCCGGATGCTGCAACAGACCGGGAAACTGCGGCCCGAACAACGCGTAGGAAATGAATACGCAGATGATCAGCGGCAAAACCCAACCGAGCGTGCGCCGCGCGATATCCAAAACCAGCAGTATAATCGCCACGCCAAAGAATACGTCATAGCCGTTGGGATTACCCATCCGAAAGGTCTGTTCCTCAATCCCCAGCGCGGGAATGCCCCGCCATGCAAGGCCCACATACAAAGACGACGCCACGCCCAGCGCCATGAACACCAGATCATAAAGGGGGATATTGCCCAACCGAAGCCGACTGACCTTCATCGCAAACCCGCTGTCAGTCTTGAAAACCGGGAAAAGCGCATAGGTCAGAATGAACAACCCCGAAAGATGCCAGCCCATATGCCAATGATCAGCCGGAAGGCCAAAGCCCGCCGTCACAAAATGATAGAGCGCAAAGATCAGGGCGACCGCCCGTAACACCATGCCCACGCCAGGCCCAACCGACCGCGTGGCAACGCCTTCGTCATATTTGCGTTCAATCTCGGCCAGTTGTTCCGGTGTGAGCTTGGCTATGTCTTCGGCGGTAAGGTGATCGCTGCTTTGAGTCACGGGCCTGCCTTATCAGTCATAAGAAAAAGGAGGCGATGCCCGGTGCCGGGCATCGCTTGGGTCATTCGCCCGAATGGCGGGGTGCTTATTTCAACATCCCGGCTTCGCGATAGAACCGCTCTGCTCCGGGATGCAGGGGCACCCCAAGGCTATCCACCCCATTCAGCGCCGTCTCTTGGGTAATCAGCTTGCCCTTGGCATGGCCATTATCGAGCAATTTTCGGGTGTTACTATTCCACAGCGCCTTGGTGATCCCGTAAACCAGATCGTCTGACAGGTCAGACGATACAACCAGAAAGGCCGAAACAGCGGGCGTCATGGTGTCATTATCAATGCCCTCATACACGCCGCCGGGAATCTTGGACGGGATGTAGGCAGGAACCGCTTCGTTGATCGTCTTCATATCTTGATCGCTGAAGGAATAGAGCGTCATGCCCTTGGTCGAGGCAAGCTGCACCATTGCGGCAACGGGCCAGCCTGCAGCGTAGAAGAAGGCATCCAACTGCCCGTCCGCCAAACGCTCGGCGGATTGGGAATTGTTAAGCTCGGCCTCTTCCATGTTGTCGCGAGTCACGCCCCATTGCTCCAGCATCTTGAGCACAGCAACCTGCGTGCCGGACCCGGCCTGTGCGATACCAACCCGCTTGCCCGCCAAATCGCCCAACCCGTTCAGTGTGGCGTCTTTCGGCATTACCAGATGCAGGTCTTCGGGGAACAGGTTTGCCACAAGTCGCAGTTTCTCATGCTTCTTGCCCTCAAAGGTGCCAATGCCGAGATACATTTCGCGCGTTACGTCAGCGGCGGCGAGGCCGGCCTCCAACTCGCCATTCTGCACGGCGGCGTTGTTAAACACCGAGGCGGTGGTGGATTGCGCAATCGCAATCAATCCGGGGACGCCGCATTGCCCGCCTTCGTCGCAGGGCCGCGCTCCGGGAGGGGACGAGATACCGTTCGCAATCGTGCCGCCAATCGGGAAGTAAGTGCCACCCGCACCCCCGGTCCCGATGCGGAAAAAGGTCGGGTTCTGAGCCATTGCCGTGCCCGTCATCAAGGCCGTTGCCAAAGCCGCCACAGCCATTTTCTTCATCAATGTCATTCTAAACTCCCCATAGTTATAGGCTTCGCCTTTGCGATGCTTTTGGATGTCGTGTCGGAGAGCTTAGAGGTAGCTTTCATAAATACAAATTTGTTATAACTCTAAAAATCAAAGAGAAACTTATATATGAAACTCCAGCAGCTCTCTGTCTTTCGTGAAGTTATGGCCACCGGGTCCGTCTCGCAGGCGGCAAGACGCTTGGGGCGCACCCAACCTGCGATCAGCCTGTCGCTGAAGGAGCTTGAGGCCTCGCTTGGCATCACCTTGTTTGAGCGAGAGGGGCGCCGCCTGATCCCCATGCCCGAGGCGCATTACCTGCTGGCCGAAGCGAATGAAGTGCTTGATCGTCTTTCTGCCGTGTCTCGAACCATGAAAAGTCTGGGCGATGCCACCAGCGGTAGTTTGAAAGTTGCCGCCATGCCGGGGCCGTCCAGCTATCTTTTCCCCCGCTACATCAGTCAGGTTTTAGGTGATTTCAGGGATATCAAGCTGACATTGTCGATGCGAAGCTCGCAGCAGATCCTAGAACTGGTGGCAACCCAGAGCATTGATTTCGGCTTTGCCGATCTGGATATCCAGCTTGAGAAGCGCAAGGATCTTCTGACGGCCGAGACATTTTCCTCTCGCTGTTTTTGCGCCCTGCCGACGGGCCATCGGCTGGCGCGAAAATCCGCTATATCTTGGGAAGATTTACATAATCAGCCGATGGGTGGCCTACACAGCGCGCATCGGCTTCAGAAGCGTATTCACATGGCGTTTCAGGCACGGAATGCGCACTATAATCAAATCATCGAAAGCCAGTTTTTCATCCCCCTTTTACAGTTCGTCGCCCAAAAACAATGCTGTGCCATCGTGGATCCGATGTCTGTCGCCAGTGAGCAGCAATCGCGACTGAATGGAAAGGCCTTGGTGTTTCGACCATTGGTCGAGGACCTGCGTTATGATTGCGCGATCTTTACCCCAAGACTACGTCCGATGTCGCAACTCGCCCGGCGGGTGAAAGACGGTTGGAAAGCCGAGGTTCTGCGCCTCATGCACGACCTGGACTCTGATCCTCTGACACATCAAAGCCTAGATGAAGACGCGGCCTAGGGTGAAAAGACACGATACCGAGTTGCGGGCGTTACGGTGGCTCTGAACCTTTTCGACAGACTGCGCAACTTGCTTCCTTGCGCATCCTGAAATTACTGGTCGTAACGCCCTGACACGTCGTCAGGATTAGCCGGATCACCTCACTCCAGTCTGTTGCACAGCTTTTTGCTCCAAGGACCGTCATTCATTTCCGAAAGCATGTCCCGCATGACCAACTTGTAAGCTTTGCGTTCAATACGGTGCTGTTCTTCAGAAAGCAGGGTGCGCTTTAAAAGCCGCTTTGCCATGCCGGCGGTTTCTTTTTTGGCCACGAACCTTTGTTCAACGCTGTCAATCGCTGACCACAGGATATCCAGAACGCCAGTGTCTGTTTTAGCTCGTAGCGGAACCGGCTCTCCTAGGAATACTTTTACATCGGAGGTCCGGGCCGTGCTGGACACCGCCAGGAAACGACCGTTGATTTCGGTCTCAATCATTTCCGGTCGCAGGTTCATTTGCTTTTCCATCACACAAACCAACGTCCCGTTGCCACGATAGGACATGGCGCTCACAAGATCGGGGCAACATGCCCTCATGCATGTGGCGACATCGCGCAGCATGGCAGAAAACTCGGCCAAGGAGAGTTCCGGGTGCTTCAATGTCGGGTCGGCTACTTTCAAAGCAATCAAGGTCGCTTTGCGACCACGACCACGCGCCAGTTCGAGCACGTAATTGTCAAATTCGCCATACTCAATAAAGCCATCGGCATCCGCGTAATCTATGACCGGATTGGATCCTTCATCTTTGGCGATACCCCGGGACCATTTTATAGTCTGTTCCATGCTAATACGGCCAGCCAATCTCGCGCTTCTTTGCGATGTGAGGCTCTGGGCGTCAAAAATTCTGGATTGGAGATCTTTGAAGTCGAATGGTTTGCTCACATAGTCCGTGGCTCCGGCCTTGAATGCCTTGTCCAGATATGCCTTTTCGTGCATGGCCGTCAGCATCAGTATAGGCTGGTGTTGGTAACCCGGTGTTTTACGAATTAGCTTTGTCAGATCAATGCCGTCCACATCGGGCATCTGTATGTCGATCAGGAGGCAATCGAAGGCAACATTCGCGCGGTCTATTGCTTCCAACGCTTCCCGCGCAGAATAAGCGAGTGTCACGTCATGGGCATCTGAGGCAGCAAGTGCATGCTCTAGAAGAGAAAGAATGCTTTCATTATCGTCGATTGCAAGAATTTTCATGCTCTAGATGCCCTTTTTAATGGAGCGTTTTCGTCGCGCGCAGGTGCCATTGGTCCGTTAAACGCTAAATCGGAAATGAGGTGAAATTTTGAAACCTTTGGAGCGCTTTCTATAAAATAGTGTTCAAAGTCGGGACAGGACGTCATTCTGATGAGTTTCCAAACGACATACCCTCACGCGGCCTCGGGCTGACTTTTCGAGTGTGCCATCGTGGGGAGTTCAACAAAGAAGGTTGTGCCCTGGCCCAATTCGCTGGTGTAGTCGATTGTGCCGTTGAAATGTTCGACTATCTCTTTTGAAATACTCATGCCAAGGCCCGTGCCCCCAATCTGGCGTCGGTCAGATGAATCGAGTTGGCTGAACTTTCCAAATACCTTTTCGTAGGCGCCCTCAGGAATTCCGATTCCATTGTCTTTGACGTAAATTGTCGTTGTGCCGTTATTGTGCTGATAGCCAACGAGAACATCCCCGCCTTTGTGAGAGAATTTCACCGCATTCGAGATCATGTTGGACATAACTTGCATCAGACGCATTTCGTCGGCTTCAACAAAGGTCTGAGGTTTATCGTGATATTCCGGGATCAACGTTACTTGTTGACCTTCGGCAAAATGTTGATTGGCATCTATGGCGTCGCTCAGGAACGACTGTAACTCCAGAGTTTCCATGCGGTACGTCATCTCACCTGCCTCGATCTTTTGCAGATCAAGTAGATCGTCAATCAGCTTTGATAACCGTTCGCCATTGCGTCCGGCAGTTTCGAGCACGCTTTTCATTTTCTCGGGAACTGGTCCCAGACAACCTGCATTTAGAAGATCGAGCGCCAGCTTGATCGACGTCAGCGGTGTACGCAGTTCGTGGCTAACCGTTGCGACAAACTGCGATTTTGCGAGATAGGCTGCTTTGGTCCGCGCGTGCTCTTTTCGGAGGGTCTCCATCGTGGCATTATTTTTGCGATACAATTTGAGAAAGACCACAGAGCAATCGGTGAGAAAATACATAACGAAAATCACAGTGAAGAAATGAAGCCACAGCTCTGACGATATGGGCGGATTTTCGACCCAGACGTCCCTCAGGGTGATGACCACAAAGGAAATGCCATAGAGTGTGAGCCGGATCGCAAGGGCCGGAGCCAATTGGTGATTGTTCATGGCGGCGAAAAGCGCGGCGGCGAACAGGAAGAAAAGTGGCGTGAAATGCCCCCCCGCGTCCTGACTGATCGCAACCGAGACCGCATATATACAGATTGCGCTCGCGCTTAGGACAGCGTTGACAAGTATTCCGGTTAGAGTCAGCCAAATGGCTTTGGTCTGATTGGGGCGAAGGTTCGCAACCCGTTTTGCAAGCAGATAGTCCTGAAATTCGCAGAACAGGATGACGACATAGAAGACAGCTGCATTGAGCGGCTCGAAATAGAAGGCGGTCAATATGGTCGCTGACAGGAAAATTGCTTGTCTTTGCCAGAGCAAGGCAATCGCCATTGCAGTGTAATCTTTAAGGCTCTGGAGCAAGTGCTCGCCGTGGTCTTCGGTTTCGCTTTCGAATTGGGGAATGTTTAAAAGTTTCATATTTACAAAGCCTACAATTATTAGTTGCTAATTAATCTCACATACTCGTGCAAAGATTTCGCCCAAAATCAGTTCAAATTTTGGCATGACTAAATTTTCTGGATTTAATCAGACCATGAGCGGCCCAAGACATCACCCGGGTGTTTTTCATGTTGAGGTTGATGCATGCGATTCTTACCCAACCCCGCCTTGTTGACGCAAACCTCCCTATGAGCGTATGCATCAACATGAGTAACCCCAAAAGTTGTGTGACTTTAGCGCCCAATTCGGACCTATTTTCCGATCCGCAGGGATAAGCCTATGGACAGCAAAAATAAAAGAACGGCATATATGTGGTAAAAAAGAGAGCAGATCATGAAACATGCGTGGACAAACTTTGGAGCGGCACTGGAGAGGTCGCCATTTCGTCTGCGCGATCCTCAACCTATTGGCGAGACGCCTGAAGGCGCGATTGCATATCACCACAGTCGTCAAAGCAGGCAAATCCCTGAGCAACGAAACGATGCGATCGGCAACATCCGAACGGCTGCTCTTTCCTTTCAAAACATGCATATGTTCGGCGATCTTCTTTTGAATTATCTGAAAGCAAGAAAGTCTGTCTTCATAGACCGTCTCAATTGGCACATTTGCGAGGCCGATGGGATGGAGTTCGATCAATACGATACTCCATTCTGTAAATGGGTGGTGTTGGTGGAATTTGGCGAAATTGTTGGGGGTGTTCGGCTTTTACCCACAACGGCGACGTGCGGCATCTACAGTTATATGCTTCGCGACGCACATCTCGGGCTTCTTGACGACTTCCCGACCGATGTACTCTTTATTCATCCTCCGGTCGAAAGCCAGGCATGGGAGGCGTCTCGTTTTTTTATCAAGGACAGCATACCCGGAGCGCGGCGTTTGATGATCCAAAGTTTGCTGTTTACAGAAATGAGCCGCATTGCGGAAGAAAACGGCGCGAGATACATCTTGGGGATCGTGCCCGCAATTTGGGCCCGTTGGGCAAGACGGCTGAACGTTACGGCCACGCCAATCGGCGCACCGTTCACCATTGATGGAAGCCGTAGCCAATCGGTATTGTTTCAGGTTGGCTCTTTGAACCGGTCAGAGAAGGCCGTTACATCGTCCTTGAGCGGAAGCCGGTCCTAGAATCGCGGGGATAGCCTGTCCGATTTCAAGTCATGAATGGCGGGATTTCCGGGTGTATGGAACGGTACCCCCTTATTGCGATTGTTGTGAAAATCGATCCAATCCCGGCGCGTTCAAGCCTTCGTTTCCCCGTTGACCGCGAAACATAAAATTGTGTCAGAAACACGTCAGCCGCAGCCGAATCTGACCCACGTTTCGCCTTAGAATCCACAAACTCATTAAGCATCTTTCCTGCACCGCTCTCTATACTCACAATGTCGAAAGCAGCCATGAAAGATGACCCCAACTCATTTCAGCGAAGGCTGAGTCAGCGGGCGCGTGACGTACCGCCGATGCGAGTTCTTGTCGTCGATGACGATCAAGGTATCGTGCAGCTCCTGCAAACGGCGCTTGCAGCGATCGACAATTATACGGTGTCGACAGCGGTTTCATCAAAACAGGCCCTGGATCAGATTGAAGCATCTGAAGTCCCTTTTGACTGTCTTTTGCTGGATATCCAGATGCCGGAAACCGATGGCATCGTTCTGTTGCGGAAAATTCGCAAACTCCGGGATTATGCGGATACGCCAGTCATCATGCTCACAGCGATGAGCGATCGGAGCTATATCGACGATGCCTTCGTTGCAGGCGCAACCGATTACATCACGAAACCTTTCGATCTCATCGACCTGCGCGGGCGGATGAATGCCGCCCGGCGGTTGTTGATCGAAAAAAAGAAGTCCGATGCAAGCCAGCGACAAGTCACGCTTCTTGAGGAAGAATTGAAGAAGGTTTCTCACTTCAATTTTGACAACCCTCTGGTGATAGAAGGCGGGGACCGGCATTTGGGGTTCTCGCAGTTCAACAACTACGTTGAACAACTTTCACGGCGCAAAATCTTCCAATCACGGGCCTTGGCGATAGTGCTACAGGATGCGCGCACATTATTTGACGCAACCGGTTGCGACTATTTTCGAGAAATCGTCACCGAAACCGCGTTGTGTCTGAAGTCTTTAACATCTTCTCTCGACTGCATGTTTTCCTACAGGGGCAGCGGCGTATTCTTGGTGATCCTCCATGATACCGAGACATTGCGTGCTTTCCCGTCTGAGGAGAACCTTAATGGAGCCATCCAAACAATGCTTGCTAAGAAAAATAATGCGGATTCGTGGGTGAACATTGTTTTTGGTGAGCCAATTTCGATGCGTTCGCTGTCGCTCTCGGGAGCCATATCAACACTAAACCGCGCGATCGGCAACGCAAAGCATCGAGAGACGCTGCTTCGCCAAGGCGACGTCAAACCGATCAGAGGCATCGCCAGTGCCGATCCTGAGAATGGTGAGAAAAAGCGCCGCAGAGTTTACGAGCGGGTGCTCTTGGAACTGTATGGCGAAAACAACTATCTGAACCTCAAATAGATTTTTTCTGATTGGGGTCCAAATACTCGGACGGCAATCACATCATGGCGTTCAGTCCCGATAAGTTTATATCGCTTGGGCGTTGAGCATAATTGGCCCCTCGGGGCGCATCGTGAATGTCAGTACCGGACGGGGAATGGGCGTTGATGTGAGTGAAAACTCTATGTCGCGCACGATTGACGCCATCAAAACCATTAATTCAGTTTCCGCATATTGCGCACCAATGCACACCCTTGGCCCGTCGCCAAAGGGAATAAACTGACCTTTTGGAATCTTAGTGTCCAGAAACCTCTCAGGTTTATATGCATTGGGCGCGTCCCAAAGGCATTCGTTTCGATGCACAGAATAGACCGGAAAGAAGAGAGCATCGCCTTTCTCGAACCGGATGCCCTTGACCGTCAACTCAGCACCGGCATCTCGGGCGAAGAAAGCTGCCGAGGGATAAAGGCGCAGCGTCTCACGGATGTGGGCACGCAAGAGGCGCATTTGCTGGATGTCTTCGAAGGAGACAGGGCCTTGGGGCGAGATGGATTTGATTTCCTGTCTGATTTCGGTCTGGATGTCTGGAGTGAGCGCCAGCAGGTACACCCCCCACGCCAATGCATTGGCAGAGGTTTCATGACCCGCCACGACAAACGTCAGCAGATTGTCCACTGTCGTTTCCATGTCTTCAAAGTCTTCCTCGACTGCGGCAATCATCAGATCAAGAAAATCAAGGGGTTCTGGCCTGTTCTGGCTACGTCGCTCTTCGATGACATGCCTTGCCAAATACCGCATGCTTGTGACCGGCTTGTTGCTTTTGAACCATTTTCTTCGGGGAAGCCAGGATGGCAAGCCCATGACATCGAAGAGGGATATTTCAGAGATATATTCGAAGTATTTCCTAAGTCCTGCACGGATCTGGGCCGCGCTGACCTCTTGGTTGCCAGAGAACATCACGCGGGAAATGTTCGTAAGCGTTGCCGCCGGGGCCATCTGAGCGGCATCGACGAGTCCGTTGCCCTCAGCCAGAGATTCAGCGACCTCAATGCCCGTTTCAGCAAAATACTGGGATAACATCGGAAGGTTGCGTGCAGCAAAAAGTGGAGAGTAACGGCGGCGTTGCGCCTTCCATTTCTGGCCTTCGGCCAAAATGAGTCCATTGCCTACGGCAGAGCCGATGATGTCTTTCGTAAACTTTGCCTTTGGAAATTCACGTCCCTTGCCGACCAATAGCTCCGTTATAATCTCGGGGTCACAGATGTAGTGAATGTTTAGAGGACCCCTGAGATAGAGCTGCTGGGTTGTTTCTATTGGTATGACCTCCAGCATGTTTCGCCCTGCAAGACGAGCGAAGTCGAGCAAGCCAACAGGCTTTTCCGCCAGCTTACCTGCAATTGGTTCTACGCGATCATTCTGATCGTGCAGATTGCTAACGCAATTCATTCCGTCTGGACCCATTTTCGATTTCGCACCGCTCGATTTGTTTTGGAATGCGTCTCCTTGCTATGAATATGACACTTCTTGCCAAAAGGATACTGGCAGAACGCACAAGTACTCTGGTTCGTATACAAACAAGCGCATTTTTAGAGCAGGATATCGTTTTCACTGAGACCAGACCTAGCAACGGCAACGCACCCACGCTTAGTTTGACCGGATTGACCTAGACGCGGGCGACGTGTCGGTGCATGTATAATGAAAAATTTAACGTTGGGGCGCGCGACAGATCATGCCGACCATGCGGGATCAGGACAGACAGATCGCAAGCGAAAGTCTTCTTTTGCAAAAGCAGCCGGAATCGTTGAAGAATTCCTTGCTGGACAGCGCCCGCGTTCTGGAATTTGATCGTAGTTCTACGATCTTTCTGCAAGGCGAGCAGGCGCGGGCGATCTATATCGTGGCTGACGGCTGGGTAAAACTCCACCGGATCGCGCCGAATGGGGCCGAGGCCGTGGTGGGTGTGTTTACAAAGGGCCGCAGCTTTGGCGAGGCGGTGGCCTTTCGGAACGATGTTTACCCGGTTTCGGCAGAAGCAGTCACCTTCTGCCGGTTGATCCGGATCGAGGCGGCGCAGTTCCTGAACGCCATCCGCGACAATCCCGAGATGGCGCTGTCGATCCTGTCGGCCACCTTCACGCATCTCCAGTCACTTGTCGCACAAGTCGAGGGGTTGAAAGCCCGGACAGGCGCACAGCGGGTGGCGCAATTCCTGCTTGATCTGGCCTCTTGTGACAGTGGGAAATGCTCGGTGCGCCTGCCCTATGACAAAGTGCTGATCGCCGGTCGCTTGGGAATGAAGCCCGAAAGCCTGAGCCGCGCTTTCGCCAAGTTGAAACATGTGGGTGTCACCATAACCCAGAACACGGCAGATATTGCCGATCTCGACATGCTACGCGACTATGCCGAGGACGACCCGGCCAATGCTTGGACCAAACCATGACAACACGCCTGCAAGCCGCGCTTGACGCCATCGACGCGGCCAATGCCGCCGATCCCGACACCAGAGAAGGCCGCCCCGGTGCCCTACTCTATAGCGAGCGGATGACGGGTGAGCTTGAGCGGCTCTTTCCCGAAGGCTCTGACGTGCTGCGCATTGCCGTGCGGGGCCAGCATATCGAGCGCTGGTTGCTGCCACGCGCCGCATTCCCCGAAGGCCGCGCCGGTTATCTAGACTGGCGGCGCGAGCAGGGTCGGCGGCATGGGGCGCGTCTGGCCGGGATCATGGCCGATGCGGGCTATCCGTCCGAGGATTGCGCGCGAGTCGGGGTTCTGTTGCGTAAGGAGGGGATCAAACGCGACGCGGAAGTTCAGGCGCTGGAAGACGTGATCTGCTTCGTGTTCCTGAAATGGTATTTCGCGCCCTTCTCGGACACAAAATCGCCCGAGGCGTTGCAGAAGATCGTTGTGCGCACGGCCCGCAAGATGTCCGCTGCAGGGCGCGCGCGGGTCTTGGACGAATTTGACCTGCCTGAAGCGTTGGCCGAGGCATTTCGCGACGCGGCCATCTGATCAGGACGCCCGAGGGTTCGCGATCACCGTGTCATGCGGGTGCCAGAGCGGGGCGCGGGGCGCCAAGGAGATGGTGAGGCCGGTCCATAAGGGCGCATGCAACGGTTCACATTTGATCCAGCCCATCAGATCGTTCCCGCCGCCACGGCAAGACCCATCGCAGCCAGCATGAAGAGGCCGAGGACAATGGCGAATCCCCGGCTCCAGCCCGGCACCTGCGCGAGACCAAGATAGACGTTCAGAACGATTTGTGCCTTGGCCCAAGCCAATGCGAGGATTGCCACGGCGACGAGCGCGCCAGTGCCGTCCCACCACGCGATCAACGTGCTGCCCCCTGAGAGCGCCACCAGCGCCAGCCATCCTTGCGTTGCCGTCATCGTCTTACCTCAGCAGGTAGATGACGGGGAACAGAAGCACCCAGACCAAATCGACCATATGCCAAAAGGCGGTGCCAACCTCCAGATTGCGCGGGGTCGCCCTCCAGCCCACGAGCGCAAGAATAACGATCCCCGCCACCACATGCAGGGCGTGAAACCCAGTCAGCAGGTAATAGAAGGTAAAAAACGGGTGGGTCTCAAAATTGATACCCACAGCCGCCTTGGAACTGTACTCCACTGCCTTGATCCAGAGGAAAATCCCCCCCAGCAGCGCCGCCCCTACCAGCAACAGGCGCACGCGGGCAATCTGGCCCGCTTCGCCCGCTCTGAGGGCAAGCGCGGCCAACCAGCCCGAAGTGACCAGCACGACGGTATTGATCCCCGCCGCTGTCGCATCCAGATGCCCCTGCGCCGCAGTAAAACCTACCGGATCGGTTAACCGCATGCTCAGAAAGGCCATCAGTCCGGCCCCGAACACCGCGAGTTCCGAGATGATCAGAATCCACATCATCAGATCGCCCGGCAAAGCGTAAAATCCGGTGCCGGCCTGAGTGTCGTCGGTCATCCCCCCCCTACCAATTCACGATAGATGCGTGGCAGCGTCGCGGTCAGCTTGTCCGGATCGGGAATCACCGCGAACCCCCCCTGTCCGAAGATGCGCGGGAACCACGCCTTGGCGTCACGATCTACGGTGATGCCGAAAACCGCGTGTCCGGCGCGGCGTGCCTCGCGCACGGCCATGCGGCTGTCCTCGATACCGTGGCGGCCTTCGTAATGGTCTAGGTCATTGGGTTTGCCGTCGGTGATCACCAGCAGCAGGCGGCGCTTGCGCGGTTGGCGGGAAAGTTCGGCCGAGACATGGCGCATGGCGGCGCCAAGGCGGGTATAAAACCCCGGTTTCAGGCTGGCGATGCGAGCCTCGACCGCGCGACTCATCGGCGTGCCGAAATCCTTGGCGGTTTGGACATAGACCCGTTGGCGGCGCAGCGACGAGAACGCATGAACGGCGAAATCGTCGCCGCAGGCATCCAACCCCCAAGCGAAGGCGGCGAGCGCCTCGCGCTCCACGTCGATCACCGCCCGGCCTTCGTGGCCATGGCCGGGAATCGCCGCCTCGGTCGAGCGCGACACATCGAGAAGGATTGATACCGCCAAGTCGCGTTTTTCGGCGCGAGTTTGGCGCCAGACGCGATCCGTGCCCTCGCCGGTGGCTGCGAAATCGACCTGCGCGCGCACAGCGCGGTCAGTGTCCAACTCGTCGCCTTCGGGGTGGCCCGGGGTCGAGATGCGGCCCGGACGCAGCGCCTCGAACTGCCGCTTTACTGCCCGAATTCGGGCGCGGGCGCGCGGATCGTCGGCAAAGCCGCTAAGCCCGGCCTTTGTCTCGACCCGAGTAGCCAGAACGCGGGCATGGGCCGGAAGGTAGACCCCGGTGCGGACATCCCATTCGGGATAGGTCAGCACATCGGACAGCGCTTCGCGGTCCACGTCCTCGGGTGCAAGGTCGAGGTGCAGTTTCAGCCGCGTCGCGGGGGCCTTTGATATCTGACCCAACCCGATCTCATCCTGATCGTCGGCGGCCTTGCCAGCGTCGTCCTCGTCATCCTCGTCGATACGACGGTTGATGTTCATGAACTGGGCGAAGCTGAGGATCGATTCAAACTTATGGAGGATGAGGCTGTCCTGGCGCTCTGCCTGATCGGCCCTACGGCGGCGAGCGCGGCGGGCGGGACCGTCCTCGGCAACCTCTGGCGGACCCTCGGTAACGGGGCTTTCCACTGCGGTGGTGCTTGAGGCGCTCAAGGCTCGCAGATCGGGCCAAAGCGGCACTGGACGCAACGGGCGATAGCGGCGCGGTGCGGCGAAACCCGAGACATCACCGCAGTCGATTGCGGTACTGATCCGGGCGGAAAAATCGGTTGGTGTCGTGTCGGTCTCGCCCAGCATCGCGCGCGCGGCCTGTTCTACTGCCGCCTCGACCGGGGGCAGGTGCGGAACCCGACGCAAAGCAAGAACTGCGGCGCAGAGATCGGCATAAAGTCGGGTGAACCCGGGCGCAGCCGCGAGCGCGGCACGCACCGTGACCTGCGCATGATGCAGCGCCAGCAAATCGGCCTGTAACGGATCCTCAGGCGGCTCGTCACCCGGTGCGGCCTGTGCGGCGCAAGCGGCTAGCCAGAGGTAGAGCGCGGCGTTGGCTTCGCGCGCGGGGAAAACCGCAAGCGATTCAGGCAGACGCAGCGCAGCACCGTCAAAGCTAGCCCTTGGCGCGACCTCGGCCCAAGTGCCCAGCCTGCGCCACCAAGACAGCCGGTGGTGGGAGACCTCCCCGGCCACCGACTTGATTTCGACGGCATGGGCACCACCCAGTCCGCGAAAAAGAACTGCCAGCCGCCCGCCGACCTCTGAAAGGCCGACACGGGCTCCGTCGTAGACGCTTGGCGCGTCCAGGCGACTGGCATAAGCGTGCCACAGTTTCCCGACGGTTTCTTCAGGTTCCCATGGCTCGATTTCGACCGTTGTCATCGCTGTGCCTCACCCGAAGATGGCGGTGACAAGGTCGAGGAGCCCGCGTTTCACATCCGCGTCGTCCGTCAGCGGCTCGATCATCGCGGCCAGGATTGCACGGTTGACTGGCATCCCCTGACGAATGAGAGTCGCGGCATAGATCACGAGGCGGGTCGAGACCCCCTCTTCGAGGTCCTGCCCCTTGAGATCGCGCAGCTTTCCGGCGAGGCGCACGAGCGGTTTCACCCGCTCCTCGTCCAGCCCGCTTTCGCGTGCGACAACGGAAACCTCATGCGCCTGTGCCGGAAAATCGAACTCGACCGACAGGAATCGTTGCCGGGTCGAAGGTTTCAGCGTCTTGAGGATATTCTGGTAGCCGGGATTGTAGGACGCCACGAGCATAAAGCCCTCCGCCGCCTCAAGCTCTTCTCCGGTTCGGTCGATCGGCAGGATGCGCCGGTCGTCGGTCAGCGGGTGCAGCACCACGGTCACGTCCTTGCGGGCCTCAACCACCTCGTCGAGGTAGCAGATCGCGCCTTCGCGCACCGCACGGGTCAGCGGGCCATCGACCCAGACTGTCTCGCCGCCCTTCAGCAGGTAGCGCCCGATCAGATCGGCCGCCGAAAGGTCATCGTGGCAGGCGACTGTATAAAGCGATCGGCCCAGCGTGGCCGCCATATGGGTCACGAACCGCGTCTTGCCACAGCCCGTCGGCCCCTTGAGCAGCAACGGAAGGTCATTATGGGCCGCGGTCGCAAAAATCTCGCACTCGTCCCCTTGGGGGAGGTAGAAGGGGGCGCAGGCCGCCCCCTCCATCTTGATGGTCGCGTTCATTTCGCTCACTCCGCAGGGGTTTCAGCAGGTTTGCCGGACTGGATCGGACCTGGCGTGACGACTTCTCGGCGCGGGAAGGCGAGCGCGTAGATCAGCAGCAAGGCCCCCAGCACGACCGCGAATCCCGAGCCGAAGCGCATCACATAGAACACCCAGAGTTGATCCTGAACGGTCATGAAGTCGATGCCTTCGACCCGCTGCATATGGGTCTGCACCGTTCCGGCGAAGGTGAGCGTGAAGGTCATAAAGGCCATCCCCGCCGACATCAGCCAGAACGCGCCCATGTTGAGCACTTGGTTATACGGATCGCGCCCGCGCAACATCGGCATCGCATAGGAGAACATCGCCAAGTTCAGCGCGACATAGGCACCGTAGAAGGCCAGATGCCCGTGCGCAGCCGTGATCTGCGTGCCGTGGGTATAGTAATTCACCCCATGCAACGTGTGCAGGAAACCCCAGACACCAGCGCCGAAGAAAGCCATCACCGAGCACCCGAGGCTCCACAGCAGAGCAGCCCGGTTCGGGTGGTCGCGGCGGCCCTTCCAGACCATCACAAAGGCGAAGGCCATCATCGCGAAGAACGGGGCAACCTCTAGCGTCGAGAAAATCGAACCGATCCACTGCCAGTACCCCGGCATACCGATCCAGTAATAGTGGTGCCCGGTCCCGAGAATCCCCGAGAACAGCGCCAGCGCGGCAATGACATAGAGCCACTTTTCGACCACTTCACGGTCCACGCCCGTCAGTTTGAGCATCAGGAAGGCAAGAATCGAGGCCATTACCAGTTCCCAGGTCGCCTCGACCCAGAGATGCACGATGAACCACCAGTATTGCTTGTCGAGGGCCAGGTTGGCCGGGTTGTAGAAGGCGAACAGGAACAGCAGCGCCAAAAGCCACAGGCCCAGCAGTAAGATGTTGGAAATCGCAGTCTTACGCCCTTTGAGCACTGTCAGCGAGATATTGTAGAGGAAGATCAGCGCCGCAACGACGATCCCCGCCTTGACCCACACCGGCTGTTCGATGAACTCACGCCCCTCGTTGCCGAAGAAGTAATTCCCGTCGAACATGTTAAAGAGGTAGGTCACTACCACGCCCGCCGTTCCCAGCACCAGAATACCCAGTTGCAGGTAGGCGAGGAAGGGTGAGTGAATGTCGCGCTCGGCCTCCTCGGGCACGAGGTAATAGGCTGAACCGAAAAAGCCCAGCAACAGCCAGACGATCAGCGAATTGGTATGCAGCATCCGGCCAATGTTGAACGGAAGGATCTCGGATAGGAAGTTCGGGCTGACATAGATCCAGCCAATGACAAGGCCCATTGTCACCTGTACCGCGAAAAGAGCCAAGGCGACCGCGAAGTAGACGAGCGCGATCTTCTGTGTCGGATATTTCATGGTTTGCGTCCCCTCAACCCGCGTCGTTCGGCGGCCAGTCCTGAGTGCGGATCGTGTTGGTCCACAGCAGGAAATCCGCAATCGCGCGGTATTCATCATCTGTCAGGTTGAAATTGGGCATCTGGCGGCGGCCTTCGATGCCGGTGGGCATGGCATCCATCCAGGCCTTGAGAGATTCAAAGGCGGCTTCGTTGTCGCCCGGCTCCACGCCCCAGCGTTTCATCACATTGCCCAGTTCGGGGGCAAAATAGGCACCCTCGCCCAGAATCGTGTGACAGTTGACGCAAGAGTGCTTTTCCCAGATGTGCTTTCCACGGGCCACGCTGTCGGTCAGCGTCGCCTTGTCGGTTGATGTAGTTACGATATATCGGTGGGATTGAACCGACAGGCCCACGAATATGAGGATAAAAAACACGGACCCGCCATAGAAGATATTGCGGGCCATGCTCTTGGTCATGACTTCGCGCATAGCGCTCTTCCTTCCCTCGAGATTGTTGTCTGTGCATCAAGGGTCACCCGAAAGCGCGATTCGCCTCCTTAACCAAAGTCAACTGGTCGGGAAATCTCTGCCTTAACCGAGGTATTCCAGCCGTGCCTCCGGGTGGCGCGCCAGCGCCGCGTCGATTTCCTCTCGGCTCATCAGGCAGAAGGCGGTGGAAAGGCCATCCGCCAGCGCCGCATCGGGGGCCGAAACGGACACGGTTCGCCACAACGGCGACCGCCCATCAGGATGCAGGATATGGGCAGAATGCGCGGGCCCGATGCGGGTCGCCTGCGGCGAAGACGTTGCCAGCGCGCGGTCGGTCAGGGCGCGCGTGGCCAGCGGCGCGCCATCGGCGGCGGCGATGCCCACCCGCCAAGGCGTCTGCCGGTCGGTCTGGCCCAGCGCCACGATTTCACCCGCATCAATCAACACATTGCGCAGCCCCTCGCGCCGCATCAGCCCTGCGATCCGATCAGCGGCATGACCTTGTGCAATGCCATTGAAGGTCAGCGCCATTCCCGAGGTCAGGCGGATACGGTCGGGTGCGATCCCGACCCGGTGCCAGCCTGCTGCGCGGCGCGCCGGTTCGGGATCGCGGCCTTGGGCCAAAGCCTGCCAGATCGCTTGCACCGTCGGATCGAACGCCCCGTTCGTCGTCTGGTTCAGCGTGCCGGACAGCGTGATCAGGTCTAGCATATCCGCGCTCGGATTCACCAAGACACCTGTGGCGTTCAACCGCGTCAACTCGGACAGGCGATACAGCGAGAACCGCGCCTCGACCCCGGCAAGGGTCTGTTCTACGCGATGCCACAGGCGCGCGCTGGCCGCGCGGGTCAGGCCCACGACCTGCAGACGCACATCGGCACCCAGTGCACGGCCTTGCCATGTTGCCGCCTCCGCGCTGGCCCTACCCGGATTCGGCAGAGCCAGCGCCGAAGCGGAAATCATCAGGAATCGGCGGCGTGAAAGGGTCATGCGACGGCTTCCTCTTGCGATTGCGCGCCCTCGCTCCGGAACGCATCCCAGAGCACCCCGGTGAAAAGCCCGCCAGGATAGTGGGCCGCGGGGAAACCCGATCCGACGCTGGCGCTCGGTCCCGCCTGCAGAAAGACCCCGCGATAGCCTGCCAACATCAGCCCGACGAAGAATGCAAAGGTCATTTTGTCTCTCCCGCGGGGGACCGTGCGCGCCGTTTCAGGACGGGACATTGCGCGCCGTCGTTCATGATCACCTGACAGCGCAGGCAAAGCACGCATTCGTTGGAATTGATCCGCCCCAGCCTGTCGATTGCCCCGACGGTGCATTTGGTTTCGCACAACCGGCATTCACGACCGCACTGCGGGCGACGGTGCAGCCAATCAAAGATCTTGAGCTTGGATGGAATCGCCAGTCCCGCCCCCAGCGGGCAAAGGTAGCGGCAATAGAACCGCTCGATGAACAACCCCGCCGCCAGCAGGGCCACCACAAACAAGACAAACGGCCAAGCTCGGAGCATCCGCATCGAGATCGCGGTCTTGAACGGCTCGACTTCGGCCACTACCAGCGCGTCGTGCATTGAATAGAACGACAACGCAACGATCGCGACGAAGGCAGTGTATTTCAGGATCCAGAGACGTTCGTGTAAAGCCTGCGGCACCTCGATCTGGCGGACGCCAAGGCGGGTGGCGGCGGCGTTCAGCAATTCCTGCAACGCGCCGAACGGGCACAGCCAGCCGCAATAGACGCCTCTGCCCCAGAACAGGAGCCCCAGCGCGACAAATGCCCAGAGCATGAAAATCACCGGCTCGATCAGGAATGTCTCCCAATAAAACCCGTTCAGCAGCGAATGCAGGAAGGCCACCACTTGAACGATGGAAAGCTGCCCGCCCAGCCCCCAGCCCAGCACGAAAAGCGTGACCGAAAGAAAGCCTAACCGCAGCCCGCGCCAGAGCCTTGGGCGATGAGTTACCCATTCTTGCGCGAGAAACAGCAAGGCCAGCGCGGCCAGCATTGCGGCGGTTATGCCGATGGAAACACGATCCTCGGCCCACGCTCGCCGCCAGAGCGGCTCTGGTTCGGCGACCGGTGCGGTGCGAAAAGCCACGGGCAGGGTGTAACCGGCGGCGATCACAGTGGCGATCTCTTGACCGTCCTTTCCCGGGCGGGTGGCGCGCACCTCGACCGTGAAGGGCAGCAATGGGTCGATCGTGTCGGGCATCCTGAAAAGGCTTATTTCCTTCATCTCGGGGGCACCGTCGATCCGCAACTGCTTGACCATATGGTAATCTGCGGCCAGCGGCTGCCAGCGGGTCTGGCCCTGTACCACGCTCAGCCGGTCGAAAACACCAGCGCGCTGCCACGACGTGCCGCGGTGCGAATAAAGCCCCGATGACAGCACCAACAGCGCGGATTCACCCGGATTCATCCCACCCACTGCGGTTGTGTATTCCTGTTGTCCCAACAGGTTCTGTCCCACTGTCGGCGGCCCGGCCAACCCGACCCAAAGGCGCAGGAAATCGCCTTTTCCTGCCGTCACAGGCACCTTGGCAGAGGCAAAGATACCGGCGGCCTCGGTCATGGAGAGGGCGGCCTCGGCCAACCCGCCCTGTTCGATCAGGTCACCCCAGACCGCTGGGTGCCAGGTTAGCCGATCAACCCCACCGCCGACGTCGATCAAACCACGTCCGACAGCCAGCGCACGGGCCGTGCGCAGGATACCGTCACGGATCACGCCGGTGGATACGGTGGCGCGGCTGATCACGTCTGGCAGGCCCGCTTCGACCTGCTCGAAGGGTTTGCGCAGGTCATGCCCCGCAAAGCCGGAAACGTAATGCGCGATATCTTCGTCCGAAATCCCCAAGGTCAGCACCGGCTCGTTGTGCCGCACCAGTTTTGCGCCAGTGATCACCGCTTTGGCGCTGATCGCAACCAGCACCTCTAGCGGGCGGCCAGAATAGCCGACCGAAGCCGCAATTTCCCAAGTCGAGCCGATATATCCGGCAAGGCCGTTGGCATCCTGCACAGTCCAGCCCGGAACGCCATCATCGACACGATCCACTATGATCGGCTGGGTAATGTCGAACAGTTCTTGCGCCATCGCGTGGTCCGGCGTCGTCACCGGATCAGACGCGCTTGGGCCGACCTGTGCGGTCGCAGCTACGCCCAGAAACGCAAGCATGAATAAGAGGGAGAGCCTGAGTCTGAGCATGGTCGCTATCGCAATTTCTATGATCCCAGAATTTCCGATCCGGCACGAGATGTCCTTAACATAAGTCAAGGCCCGCGCGGCGTCTCCGGGGCACACTCCGGTTGCCTCACCCATGGAACGGAGAGTTAGCCATGAGAATCACAATGACCACAGCCAGACGCGCGTTGCTCGGCAGCGCCGCCATGGCCCTGATGCTCGCCGGTGGCACGGCATGGGCAGAAGAGAAGAAGCCAAGCGCCGTAGATCCGAATGTCGCCCACGGTGACAGCCCCGCTGACAGCTATGAGCCGTCAATGACAACTTTGGCGGAAATCCAGGTCGAAATCCCCGGTCGCAAGGACGGCGATCCCGTGATGACGCAGGATGAATTTCAGCGCGGCACCAAGATTTATTTCGAGCGCTGCGCCGGTTGCCACGGCGTGCTGCGCAAGGGGGCTACGGGTAAGCCGCTGACGCCTGATATTACGCGTGAACTGGGATATGACCACCTGCACAGCTTCATCACATATGGCTCTCCGGCCGGGATGCCCAACTGGGGGACCTCGGGCGAGCTGAGCGAGGCGGATGTCGACCTGATGGCGCGCTATGTCCTGCTTGAGCCGCCCGCACCGCCCGAATTCGGCATGCCGGAAATGCGCGAGTCCTGGAAGGTTCTGATCGCGCCCGAAGACCGCCCGACCCAGAAGATGAACGATATCGACATCTCCAACCTGATGTCCGTCACGTTGCGCGACGCAGGCGAGATCGCGTTGATCGACGGCGACAGCTATGAGATCCGCGAAGTGATCAAGACCGGCTATGCTGTGCATATCAGCCGCATCTCGGCCTCGGGTCGCTATCTGTTCGTGATCGGCCGCGATGCCAAGGTCAACATGATTGACTTGTGGATGGAACATCCTGCCTCGGTTGCCGAAATCAAGATCGGCATGGAGGCCCGTTCGGTCGAAACATCGAAGATGGAAGGCTGGGAAGACAAATATGCCATCGCCGGGGCCTATTGGCCTCCGCAATATGTGATCATGGATGGCGACACGCTCGAGCCGAAGAAGATCGTCTCGACCCGTGGCAACATCTATGACGAGCAGACCTACCATCCCGAACCGCGCGTGGCTGCCATCCTGTCCAGCCACTATCGGCCCGAATTCATCATCAACATCAAGGAAACCGGCAAGATCCTTTTGGTCGACTATACCGACCTGAAGAACCTCAAAACCACCGAGATCGAGGCGGAACGCTTCCTTCACGATGGCGGTCTCGACAGCACCCATCGCTATTTCATCACCGCAGCCAATGCGCGTGGCAAGCTGGTGGTG
Organism: Roseovarius sp.; assembly: GCF_048262375.1. Lineage (GTDB taxonomy): Bacteria > Pseudomonadota > Alphaproteobacteria > Rhodobacterales > Rhodobacteraceae > Roseovarius. The sequence goes on along the minus strand of NZ_JBLXFE010000010.1, from coordinate 55,846 downwards.
ATCGACACCAAGGAAGGCAAGCTGGTTGCCATCACCGAGACCGGCGGTGCAACGCCGCATCCGGGTCGCGGCGCGAACTTCACGCACCCCGACTACGGTCCTGTCTGGGCAACGTCGCACCTTGGCGATGAATCGGTCGCTCTGATCGGTACCGATCCGGAAGGTCATCCCGACCAAGCCTGGAAGATTGCTGCCAGCTTTTACGCGCTTGGCGGTGGGTCGCTCTTCATAAAGACGCATCCGAATTCGGACAATCTCTATGTCGACGCACCTCTGAACCCGGATGCCGAGGTGTCATCTTCGGTCGCGGTGTTCAAGATCAGCGATATGAAGGACGGGGTGGAACCGGAATTCGTCACCTTGCCGATCGGCGAGTGGGCCGGGATCACCGACGGTCAACCTCGCGTGGTGCAGCCGGAGTTCAACAAGCAAGGCACCGAGGTCTGGTTCAGCGTCTGGAACGCGAAGGACAAGGAATCGGCCATCGTCGTAGTGGATGACAAGACGCTGGAGCTGAAAGAGGTGATCAAGGACGAGCGCCTGATCACACCGACCGGCAAGTTCAATGTTCTGAACACCCAGAAAGACGTCTACTGATCGTCTTCTCGCGGAAGGGGGTTTCCCCCTTCCGCACCTTCCCTCGAAGCCAAATCGAAAGATAGAGCCATGAAAGACCTGACACGCGGCAAAGTCTTCCTCATCGGCGCCGGTCCCGGCGACCCCGACCTTTTGACGGTCAAGGCGCTCAGGGCTCTGCAAGCCGCCGATGTGGTGGTCTATGACCGCCTTGTCTCACCTGAGATCATGGCGCTGGTGCCCGTGCACACCAAGCGGATCGACGTCGGCAAGATGCCCAAGCGCCACAAGGTTCCGCAGGACCGGATCAACGACATCCTTGTTAAACTGGCGTTTCAGGGCCAGCGCGTCGTACGTCTCAAGGGGGGTGACCCTCTGATCTTTGGGCGCGGTAGCGAAGAGGCTGAAGAGCTGCGCCGTGCTGGTGTCGCCTACGAATATGTGCCCGGCATTACATCAGCCCAAGGCGCTGCTGCTTCGACCGGCGTGCCGCTCACCCATCGCGGGCTGGCCACCGGCGTGCGTTATGTGACCGGGCACCGGGCCAAGGACGCCAGCCTAGATCTCGACTGGGCCAGTCTGGCGTCCGAGGATACCACGCTGGTGATCTACATGGGTGCCATGAACATCGGCGATATCGCAACCGAACTGATGCGCAACGGCATGCCGACGACGCTGCCCGTGATGGCCGTTGCCTCGGTTACAACACCACGCGAAAAGCGGCTGATCTCTACGTTGGAACGCGTTGAGGAAGACTTTGCCAAAACACCCCTGGCCGCGCCCGTGCTGTTTTTTGTGGGCCATGTCGTCTCGCTCTGTGAGACCGCCGCCCTGCCCGCCGAGGTCGTCGCCTATGCCTGATCGCGGCCGGATTCATGCCCTCCTGCTGATCTTTGCGCTCTGCGCCGCCACCCCCGGCGGGGCCGAGATTACCAATGGCATTCCCGGCCCGCGTGCGGCCGAGTTGGAACATATGGTGATCCAGGATTGCGGTTCATGCCATGGGTTAACGATGAAGGGTGGCCTTGGCTCGCCCCTCACGAAAGAGGCCGTTGAAGGGGCCGACCCGGGGGCGCTGGCCTCAATCATCCTTGATGGAGTGCCGGGCACCGCAATGCCGCCATGGCGCCCGCTTCTTACCGAAAACGAGGCGTTCTGGATCGCGGAATACCTTTTGAAAGGAGAGACCGAGAAATGAGACGCCTTCTGGCCGTGACCGCCCTCGCCCTTCTGCCAATTGACGCGCTTGGGGGTGATACCAATCATTTCCGTGCTACCGGCGACATGGGTCTGGTTATTGAGCGCGCCACGGGATCTGCATTGGTGGTAGACCGCTCGGACTATGCCGCGATTGGCCGTGTCGAAGGGTTGGGTGATCTCAGCCACGCGTCGCTGACCTATTCGCCCGACGAACGCTTCGCCTATGTATTCGGTCGCGACGGCGGTCTCAGCAAGGTGGATATGCTGACGCAAAAAATCATCGCGCGCACCATTCAGGCGGGCAATTCTATCGGTGGTGCGATCTCTGATGATGGCAAGTTGGTTGCGGTGTCGAACTATACCCCCGGCGGGGTAAAGGTGTTTGATGCCGATACCCTTGATCTGCTGGCCGATATTCCAGCCGACGGCAAAACCATCGGCTTGGCCGACCTGCCGGGCCGCCGTTTCGTCTGGACAGTCTGGGACACTGGCCATGCATTCTTGGGCGATTTCTCTGGAAAGGACCCGGTGATTACCGATCTGGGAGAGGTGGGCAAGAACCCTTTCGACGCGGTGGTGACGGACGATGCGCACACCTACCTGATCGGGCTTTTTGGCGAAAAGGGCGTCACCGCCATTGACCTCTGGTCAGACGATCCGAAACCGGTGAAGTTCCTCAAGGATTACGGCAAGGTCGAAGATGACATGCCGGTCTATAAGATGCCGCACCTTCAGGGCTGGGCCTTTACCGAAGGTCAATTCGTTCTGCCTGCGGTCGGACGTCACCAGCTTCTCTGGGTAGACCGTGAAACGCTAGAGGAAGTCGGTCGCACACAGGTTCATGGCCAGCCGGTCTTTGTCATCGCGCAACCCGCCTCTCCTTATGTCTGGGTGAATTTCGCGACGCCGCTCAACAGCGTGGTACAGGTGGTGGATTCGCGCACGCATGAGGTGGTCAAAACGCTGGAACCCGGCCGCGCGATCCTGCACATGGAATTCGCGCCGCGCGGGGCCGAGGCTTGGGTCAGTTCGCGCGATGATGGCAAGATCATTGTTTACGACACCCGCACCTTTGAGAAGAAAGCCGAGATTCCGGCGCAATCCCCCTCGGGCATCTTCTTTACGGCCCGCGCGCATCAGCCGGGGCTGTGAGCGTGATGCTGGACGATTTTACCCCTCTCGACCGCCGCCTGCTGGACGATTTCCAACGCGGCCTGCCGACGGTCGCCCAGCCATTCGAGTGGATCGCGGGCCAGCTTGGGCTGAGCGAGGCTGAGGTGATCACCCGCCTCAGTGACCTGCGGGACCAAGGCGCCATCACCCGCGTCGGCGCCACGGTGCGCCCCAATACGGCAGGCGCTTCGACCTTGGCCGCGCTGACCGTGCCCAAAGACCGCTTGGAGGAGGTCGGTGCACAGATCGGCGCGCATAACGAGGTGAATCATTCCTACCTGCGTGAAAACGACTGGAACCTGTGGTTCGTCGTCACCGCCTGCGATACCGCGCATCTGGAGGCCACACTGAGCGACATCCGGCAAGAGACCGGGCTGGCCGTTCTGGATCTGCGGTTGAAGCGGCCGTTCAACATCGATCTGGGCTTTGCCATCGGCGGCGGCGGCTATCGCCCGCAAACCCGTCAGGATATCGACCTGGGCGTGCTGCACCCAGATGACCGCCCATTGCTGCACCGGCTTTCGCGCGGCTTGCCGCTTTGTCCCCGGCCCTTTGCACAGGTGGCCCGGACGCTTGACCGCGACGAGGCAGAGGTGAGGGAGCGCACCGAAGCCCTGATACGGGCCGGAATCATCTCGCGGTTTGGCGTGATCGTACGGCATCGCCGGATCGGCTGGAAAGAGAATGCCATGGTCGTCTGGAACGTGCCGCCGGACCGGATGGACGCCGCAGGCACAGAACTGGCGGCCTTGCCCGGCGTGACACTGTGTTACGAACGGCAAACCGTGCCGTGCCTCTGGCCATATGGTCTGTTCTCGATGATCCACGCGCGGACCCGCGATGAGGCGCAGGAGGTTCTGGCCCGCGCCCGCGCCCTGCCAACGCTGATCGGCGCGGATCATCAGGTTCTGTTCTCGACGCGCTGTTTCAAGCAGACCGGCGCGCTTTTGACGAAATCACGGGAAAAGGTAGCCTGACATGCGACGCGCGCCCCTGCCCCCCGATGCGCTGGACGATACCGACCGACAGCTGATCAACCGGTTGCAGGAGGGTATTCCTCTGACACCGCGCCCATTCGCCGGAATCGCCAGAGACCTGGGCCTAGAGGAATCCGAAGTGCTGGCCCGGATCGCGCTGCTGCGGGAACTGGGCGCGATCACCCGTTTTGGCCCGTTTCTCGACGCCGCCGCGATGGGTGGGGCCTTTTGCCTCTGCGCGATGGAGGTTCCCGAAGCACGTTTTGACGAGGTCATGACTTTGGTCAATGCGCATCTTGAGGTGGCGCATAATTATGACCGTGTCCACCGGCTGAACATGTGGTTCGTCCTGGCCTGCGACAGGCCGGACGGGATTGATGAAACGGCGGACCGGATTGAGGCGGAAACGGGTCTGACCGTGCTGCGCTTTCCTAAATTGAAGGAATTCTTTATCGGCTTCCGGGTGAGCGCATGATCGACGCAACAGACAGACGGATCCTTTCAGCGACACAGGGCGGTTTACCGCTTGTTCCCGCGCCCTATGCCGAGGTGGCGGGCTGGCTCGACCTTACCGAGGCTGAGGTGATCACCCGGTTCGAGCGGATGATGAAAGACAACGTGGTGCGCCGGATCGCCATCGCCCCGAACCACTATGCCCTAGGCATGGTCGCCAACGGGATGAGTGTCTGGGACGTGGACGATGCTGACGCCGAAACGCTGGGCGCAAAGGTTGGCGCGCTCGATTTTGTCAGCCATTGCTACCTGCGGCCTCGGGCCGAGGGCTGGCCCTACAACCTTTTCGCGATGATCCACGGGCCTGATCGTGACGCGGTCGAGGCCTACCGCAGTGTGATCGCCGCGATCTTGGGCGATGCCTGCCGATCCAACGACATTCTGTATTCAACGCGCATCCTGAAAAAGACCGGAATGCGCCTCAAGACGGAGGGCTGAGACATGTTTCGCCTGACCCAATACATGGAGCAACTGGTCACCCCTACCCCAGTGCGTGTTCGACGCGGGACCGGCGGGGTAAAGCCAGTGGTGATCTGGAACCTGACACGCCGTTGCAACCTGAAATGTCGGCATTGCTATACCGTCTCAGCCGATGTGGATTTTCCGTTCGAGCTGAGCCACGAGCAGTCCATGGACGTGCTCGACGATCTCTCGGGCTTTGGCATCCCCGCGCTGATCCTGTCCGGAGGTGAGCCGCTTTCACGGTTTGACTTTTTCGATATCGCGGAACGTGCGCGCGCGCTGGATTTCCGCTACCTGGCGCTGTCGACCAATGGCACCAAGCTGGTGGGGGACACGGCGGCACGCGTGGCCGATATCGGCTTCGATTACGTCGGCATCTCGCTTGATGGGATCGGCAAGCAGAACGACTGGTTCCGTGGCAAGGACGGTGCCTTTGACGAAGCGCTGGCCGGATTGCGCGAATGCAAGGCGCGCGGCATCAAAGTGGGACTGCGCTTTACCATCACCGACAGTAATGCGCACATGCTCGACGACATGCTTGACCTCTGCGACAGTGAAGGGGTCGACAAGTTCTATCTCTCGCATTTGGTCTATGCCGGACGGGGCGACAAGAACCGGGGCGAAGACACCCATCACAAACGCACCCGCCGTGCCATGGATGCCCTGATCGAGCGCGCCTGGATCGCCGTGGCCGAGGATGAGCCACTGGAAATTGTCACGGGCAACAACGATGCCGATGCGGTCTATTTCCTGCAGTGGGCGCGCAAGCACTTTGACCAAGACCGTATCGCCCATGTCGAGGAGCACCTGCGCGCTTGGGGCGGCAATTCCAGTGGGCTGGGCGTGGCCAATATCGCCCCCACCGGCGCGGTGCATCCCGATACCTACTGGTCGGATTACACCGTGGGCAACGTCAAGCAGACACCCTTTACCCAGCTGTGGACAGGCGATGACCCGATGCTGGCCACCCTGCGCCAGCGCCCCCGCCCGCTGAAAGGACGCTGCGGTGCCTGTGCATTCAAGGATGTCTGTGGCGGCAACACCCGTATCCGAGCCTTGCAGATCACCGGCGATCCTTGGGCCGAAGATCCGGCCTGCTATCTTTCCAACGCCGAAATTGGCTTGGATCAGGATACCCTGTCCGACACCGGACGGCTGACCGTTACACCATTCCGAGGTAAGAGACATGATCCGGAACACCGCTTTTTCTGACCGCCTGCGCCGGGGGGGGATCATGTTGGCGCTGGCGGGGTTCTCGCTTACCGCCGCTGTGGACCGCCTCGCCGCCGATGATTTAGGCGAAACGCTCTACAGCGATCTTTGCGCTTCATGCCATGCGGAGAGCCGCCTCGGCGGGATCGGTCCGGCTCTCATCCCAGAGTCGCTTGCCCGCCTGCGCGGCGCCTCACTGGAAGAGGTGATCGCGCATGGCCGCACGGCCACCCAAATGCCGGCCTTTTCGGATCAACTGACAGCAGAGCAAATTTCTGCCGTTGCAGCCTATATCGAGGCACCGCTTGACCATGTCCCGGACTGGACAGCCGATGACATCCTCGCCGCGCGGCAAATGAACCCGGATTACGTCGCCGCCGACAAGCCCCGTTTTGACGCAGATCCGATGAACATCACCCTCGTGGTGGAGACCGGCGATCACCACGTCAGCGTGCTCAATGGCGACACATTTGAGGTGCTTGACCGTTTTCCCACCCCCTTCGCGGTGCATGGCGGGCCCAAATTCTCGATCGACGGGCGTTATGTTTTTGTCATGTCCCGCGATGGCTGGGTGCAGAAATACGATATCTGGTCACTGCAAGAGGTGGGCCGCACCCGCGCCGGCGTCAATTCCCGCAATATAGCAATGAGTGCGGACGGCAATTGGCTGGCCGTAGCGAATTACCTGCCGCATACGCTCGCAATTCTGTCGACCAAAGACCTGAGTCCTGCGCAGGTGCGCCGTGTCGTTGCGCGCGATGGAGACGAAAGCCGTGTTTCCGCCGTCTATCAGGCACCGCAGCGCGAAAGCTTCATACTCGCGCTCAAGGACGCGCCCGAGATCTGGGAGATCGGCACGCGCGAGGATGCAGGCCCTTTCTATGACGGTTTCGTGCACAGCCACGAGGCAGGCATGAAGGAGTCGCTCGGTGCCGAGCAGGGCCTCTTCGCCCGTCGCCGGATTGACGTGGAAGAGCCGCTGGATGATTTCTTCTTTACCCCCGATTACCGCAATCTGATCGGCACCAGCCGTTCAGGCGACAAGGGGGTGGTGGTTAACCTCGACGTGGGCCGCGAGATTGCGTCGCTGCCCCTGCCGGGGATGCCACACCTTGGGTCGGGCATCTCGTGGGAAAGCAAGGGCCGCAAGGTCATGGCCACACCGCATTTGCGTGAAGGCCGACTGAGCGTGATCGACACGTCCGACTGGTCGTTGGTCAAGACGATTGAGACGCTTGGCCCCGGCTTTTTTCTGCGCAGCCACGAGAACACGCCTTATGTCTGGGCCGATGTGTTTTTTGGTCCAAACAAGGACAAGATGCACATCATCGACAAGGATACATTGGAAATCGTCAAGACTCTGAACCCGGCACCGGGAAAAACCGTGGCACATATCGAGTTTACCCGCGAAGGCAAATACGCCCTCGTTTCGATCTGGGAAGATGACGGTGCAGTGATCGTTTACGATGCAAAGACGCTTGAAGAGGTTCGCCGCCTGCCGATGCGCAAACCGTCGGGGAAATACAATGTCTGGAACAAGATCACATTTTCGGATGGCACCAGCCACTGACCGCACGCTTTTGATCGTCGCGCATGGCAGCCCGTCCGAGCCGAAGCCACAGGAAGAGGCGCTGCGCGCGCTGGCCCGCGCCGTGGCCGGGCGCTTGCCGGACTGGCGTGTTGAAGGGGCGACACTGGCTGCGGACGGTGCATTCGAGGCCGCCGTCGGGCGGATGGGGCGCCCCATAGTCTATCCGTTCTTCATGTCTGAGGGCTGGTTCACCGACAATTTTTTTGCCCGTAAAACCGCAGAACTGGGCCTGTTCCAGCTTGCGCCCTTCGGCGTCGATCCAGCCCTGCCCGCCCGCGCCGCCGCGCGGATCGAAGCGACCATTCGGGACAAAGGCTGGGTCAGCCATGACACCGCTCTGCTTCTGGCGGCCCATGGCAGTGCCCGCTCAAAAACCAGCGCCGACGCGCCTCTGGCCTTTGTCCGGACCCTCGAACGCATGCTTTCGTTTCGCCGCGTGTCGACCGGGTTTGTCGAACAGGGGCCGTTTCTGACAAATGCCGCGCGCGATCTGGGACAGGCGCTGTGCCTTGCCTTCTTCGCCCTGCGTTCGGGCCATGTAGACGGCGACCTGCCCCGAGCCTTCATCGAGGCTGGGTTCCAAGGCCCCGTCCTGCCCCCATTCATCGAATGGGAAGAAACCCCTGGACTGATTGCGCAAGGCACCTTGCGCCAGATCGCCCGACTAGAGGAAATGACCCCATGAAACTGCGCAAGCCTTTCCCTTCGTGGAAGCTCTTCTTCGGCCTCTATCCGTTTGTGGCAGCGGCGGTGGCAATCAACCTGTTCCTGCTGTTCCTGATATTTCAGGCGGTTGGCGTCACCGCAATCACCCCCATGGCTGCGGTTCTCTGGTCGATCCCGCTCGGCCTGCCTGCGACATGGGCCGCAGCCCGTTGGGTGCAGCATCTTATTGCCGAAGCCGAACGCACGCCCAACTGACGGATCCGAAATGTCCCGCTCGTTCGCTCTTTCATCTGCGGCAGAACGCGCACGGCGACGTAATCGCCTCCGGGGCAACTCACTCTGAGCCCGGAGCGCCGCGCATAGGAGCTCCGCTGTCGTCCATGTCCATGTCACTGTCGGTCACACGCACCGTCGCGCCTCCTTTGGTCCGAAACGCTGGTTTGCGCTGTCGGTGGGCAACATGCCCCATTCCCGCATCCCCGTCCCGCCCTGCGGCCCGGCATTACGCAACATCATGACGTGATCGGAAGTGATGTCGAGGCTCTCGTCATCGACCGCCGTTTTCATTTCTGCGTAGCTGTCAAAGACCAGCGCGGGGCCCTCGTGATAGATCGGGTTCGACAGGGGACGGATCACATCGTCATTATAGACTTCGGCTCTTTCAAGGTTCTCGCCCAAGCTCTTACCGGTGACGGTCAGCGCCGTAGTGTCAAGCCGATCTTCGATCTGCTTTATCAGCGCGCGCAAGCCACCGGCGTAGTAAGACTCCTCCATCAGGTAGTCCTTGCCTGCCGGGCGGACATTGGCGATATGCGCATCCAGCGCCTGTTGCGCCAGGTCAGATTTCTGCGCCAGGCTTCCCACTCCTTGCGGGCGACGACGCGCAACTGATCGCGGTCCTCTTGCGCCCCGTCGATCACCTCGATTTTATCGCTGGCATCGTCGCGTGCCGCCAGTTCCTGATCGAGCTTGGTGACTTCGCCGGCCATTGGCGTACATTGCATCATACCACCACGTCCGCAGCGCCGCCTGATCGGCAGGGTCCAGTTCATTCCAGAGGTCCATACTCACCGTGAATTGCATCGCGGGCATTGAATGGATGCCGGGATAGAGCGGATAGGCTGCCACGTCATGCAAGCCGGTCGCATCATTGTTCACATAGGCCGAAGCGCCAGCGGCATCGACGATACCCTTTTCAAGCGCGCCGAACACCTAGGAAAAGGGGATCGACACGGGCGATGCGATAATCAAGCTGGAGGAAGAGGGGTTGCTGGTGATTTTCCCACAATCCAAGACCGAGGTCTCGCGGATTGACGTTCTCCACGCAAAGGAAACCCAGTTCTTGCGCCTCTCCATCGAGCTTGAGGTCACGCGCTGTCTGGCGGTAGCAAAGGACGCCACGCGCCTTGCCGATGCGCGGGTCTGTTACGCCCGTCAAGAGGCCGCGCTTGCGGTGAACGATCTTGACCAGTTCGCGACCCTTGATCGCGCCTTTCATGCCTCTCTCTACAAGGCCGCCGGTGTCGAGAACCTCTGGATGATCGTCGCAGCACGGTCCGGTCATATCGACCGATTGCGCAATCTCAACCTGCCGGACCCCGGCAAATCCGCCTCGATCATGGACTGTCACCGGCGCATTCTCGACGCTATCGCTGCGGGCGATACGGATGGCGTGCAGGCGGTGGTGCGCGAACATCTCTCGGGCATGCTCGCGCAGGTCGGGCGGATCATGGAGCGTTATCCGGAATATTTCTGAAGGTGAAATACCGTAGCATCCTCTGAGCGATCCCACTACTCTTGGTCCATGCGCGATATCAATCTCAAAGCGACAGAGTATTTCGAGGCGGTGGCCCGGCTGGGCACCGTGACCAAGGCTGCGCAGGAATTAGGGGTATCGCCATCCGCCGTGAGCCAGCAGTTGAGCGCGCTGGAGGCGCAATTCGGGGTCAAACTCTTTCGGCGCGAAAAGCGGCGTCTTATTCTTACTCTTGATGGCGACCGCCTGTTTCAGACCACGACGCAGGCATTTGGCGCGTTGCGCAATGCCCGCAGCGCGATAGGCCGTCAGCGTGACATGCGCAGTCTGACGATCCGCGTCAGCCCCAGTTTCGGCGTGCGCTGGCTGGGGCCGCGCATTGCCACCTTTGCGGCGGATAATCCAGACTGGAACATTCGTATTGATGCGACGCCTGATTTCACTGCCTTTGAGACAGAGGCGGTCGATCTCGACCTCCGTTATGGATTGGGGGGCTGGGCTGGTCTTACAGTAGAGCCGATCCTCAATGACATGGCGCTGCCAATGTGCAGCCCGGATTATCTAAAAAAGCTGACCGCCATCAGCCCCGATCCGGCAGAGCAATTGCGCCATGCGCGGCTGATCGACAGCGTCAAGACGATCTATCGTTGGGATATCTGGCTTGCGGCGAACCGGATCGACCTGCCGGATCTGTCCTATCCCTTCCGGTTTGACCGCTCGTCGATGTCGGTGGAAATGGCCAAACAGGGGGGCGGTGTCGCGCTTGACAGCGCCGTGCTCTGTCTCGGGGAATTGGAGCGGGGCGAGTTGGTGCCGCTCGCTCCCACCTTTCCGGTGATCTCGTTTGATGCCTATTGGATCGTCTGCCCGCCCCGGCATCTCAACCGGCGGATCGTCAAGCGGTTCTCCGACTGGGTGATGCAAGAGGCGCGGCAGACCGAGGCGCGCACCCGCGATGTGCTGGAGGATGCAGGGTGTCAGTTCCGTCCTGGCGAAGTGTCGGAAATGAAGGAAGTGACACCCTGGTCGCTGTAGACCCGTCAATAGATCGTGAGTGCCGGGATATAGGAAATCGCCATCAAGACCGCCAAGGCCACCAGGTAGAACGGCAGCAACTCACGCACCACCTCGAACAGCCCTACCCGTGCAATCGCCGCCGAGATGAAAAGCGTCGTTCCGACGGGCGGCGTATAAAGCCCGATCGAAAGGTTCACCACCATCATCAGCCCCAGTTGCACCGGATCAAGGCCAATCGCCTGCCCAATGGTCACAAAGAGCGGCCCCAGCAGCAGAACCGCCGCCGGCAGGTCGAGAAACGCCCCGATCACCAGCATCACGACATTGAGCGCCAGTATGACCATCCACGGCTCTCGGATCGTTTCGGCGACCCAAAGCGCCAGATCCTGCGGCACGCGCTCGGCGGTCAGCACCCATTGGATGGTTGAAGACGCCATGATGATGAACATGACCGCCCCGGTCATCATCGCGGTCTCGACAAGCGCGGCCCAGAGCGAGGGGATCGTGATGTCGCGGTAAATACCGCCGCTGACAATCAGTGCATAGGCCACCGCCATTACGCTGACTTCAGTCGGGGTTGCCACGCCAAAGCGCAGCGTGCCGATCACAAAAACCGGCATCAGAAGTGCGGGAATGGCGGCGATGATTTGCCCCTTGAAGGCGGCAAAGCCCCCGGCAAGCGGCGAGCGCGGCAGATCGCGGCGACGCGCCACCCACCAGACGGCGGCAAACATGCCCACGCCCAGCAGAACACCGGGCAAGATACCCGCGATAAAGAGATCAACAATCGAAGTGTTGGACACCAACCCATAGAGAATGAGCGGGATGGACGGCGGGATCAAGACAGACACGGTGGAGGAGGCCGAGTTGATCGCCGCCGCAAAGCCACCGGGATAGCCCTCTTGCTGTTGCACCGGGATGAGCGCATTGCCCAGCGCCGAGGCATCGGCCACTGCAGAACCCGACACGCCGCCGAACATCACCGAGCCGATGATCGACACCTGCCCCAGACCGCCCTTCATATGCCCCACCACCAGACGGGCGATGTTGACCAGGTAGACGCCAAAGCGCCCCGACATCATCAGATTGCCCGCAAGGATGAAGAAGGGAATAGCCAGCATCGGAAAGCTCTGCGTCGGTGAATAGAGCCGCTGCGCGATCACCGCCATCGGCTTGCCGTCGAGCCAGAGCGCAGCTGCGACCCCTCCCAGCATGGCATGTGCCACCGGTACCGACAGCGCGAGACAGGCAAAGAAAATCCAGATCATGGTCGCGGACATATTCGCGCTCCTCAGCTCAGGCTTGATTTCGTGGGGTCTTGGGCCTCTGGGGCGGGGCCGATCAGCCCCTGCGCCACATCGAGCGCAGCAATCACCGCCATCGCGGCAAAGGCATAGACCAGGCTGGAATAGCCCCAGACCTGTTTGATCCCCAGAGTCGAGAGGCGTTGAAACTGTGACGCCCTGAGAATCGGCTGGCTAGACCAGAGCACGCTGACGGCGATCACCAGAATTATGAGATTTACCATCACCAGAATGATCCGCCGTGCCTGAGGCCCAGTCATATCGGGAAGCAGGCTGATCGAGATGTTTTGCCCTCGCGCAGCAGCGATCACGATGCCGCCCGCAACCAGCCAAGGCAGCAGAACGGCGTGAATCTCATAGGCCCAAGGGATGCCGGACCCGACCGCATACCGCAGCACCACGTTGACAAAAAGGGCCCCAAACATGGACACCAGCGTGACCGCGGCAATCAGTTTGCCGCTCCATTCCAGCACCGTGACCGGGACCCGCAGGGATCGGGACAGAGCGTGCGCTCTGTCCTCCATGCGCGGGGTGGGATCGCCCGCGCCCGACATTACTGACCGACCGCCGACTTGAGCGCGGCCACCAAGTCCGGGAAATCGGCCGCGTATTTATCATAGACCGATGCGGTGGCGGCGATATAGGCGGCGCGGTCCGCATCGGCAAAGGTGGCGCCTTCAGCCTCCATCTTGGGTTTCAGCGTCTCGTCGCCCTCTAGTGACAGTTGACGTTGCAGCGCGCCCGCCTCTGCGGTCGCACTCAGCGCACAGGCCTGCGTGGCCGCGTCCAGCCCAGACCACCACGCCAGCCCCGCAACCACCGGGGTCGATTCGTATTTATGGCCAGTCATGGTCACGAAAGGCGTGATCTCGTGCAACTTGGCGCTATAGATATTGGTCAGCGGGTTTTCCTGCCCGTCGAACACGCCCGATTGCAACGCCGTAGGCAACTCTGACCATGCCAGCGGAGCAGGGGCGGCGCCAAGCGCCTCGAAAATATCCACCGTCATCTGATCTGGAGGCGTGCGGATCTTCATGCCGCTCAGGTCTGCAGGCTCCGAAACATTCTTGGACATATGCGTCACGTTGCGAATGCCATTGTCCCAGAAGCCAAGAATTTTCAGCCCGGCGTCCTGCGCGCGGGTGTCCAGCATGTCTCCCACATCGCCATCCATCACGGCCCATGCGGTCGGCAGGTCCTTGAACAGGAACGGCAGGCCCAAGAGACCGATTTCCGGCACGATCTGGCTCATTGCGCCTTGGCTGTTGGCCGACACCTGAATGATCCCCGCGCTGGCCGAGGTTAGCATCTCCACGTCATTGCCCATCGTCGCCGAGGGCGCGTGATTGACCGTGTCGCCGGTGCAGGCGGCATAGAGTTCGGCCCATTTTTCCGCCGCCGCGTAGCGCGGATTGCCCGGATTCGCGCCATGGGCAAAGATCACCTCGGCGCTGGCCGTGGTGCCCGCAAGCGCGGTGGTCGTGGCCAGAACGGCCAGAAGATTGGTCTTCATGGTGGTTTCCTCCCTTTTTGAAGACTGATAGATTTTGTCCCGCTCCTCAACGGGGTAGGTTCAGTGAATGAGCGATCCGCCGTTCACATCGACCTCGGTGCCGGTGCAGTAGGCCGCGAGATCAGAGGCGAGAAAGAGGGCGCAGCCCGCCACATCCCCGGCCGTGCCAGCGCGTCCCATCGGAATGCCCGAGAGCACCTGCGCGCGCATTTCGTCGGTGAGTTTTCCCGCGGTGATGTCGGTGGCGATAAAACCGGGGCAGATCGCATTGGAGCGCACATTGTCGGGGGCCAGTTCGCGCGCCATCGCCTTGGTCAGGCCCAAAACACCGGCCTTGGCCGCTGAATAATGCGGCCCGCCAAAAATCCCGCCACCGCGCTGCGCGGAGACTGAGGACATATTGACGATGCTGCCCGATTTCTGGGCCCGCATCGCCGGAATGACGGCCTGAGACATATAGAGCGTGCCGCGCAGGTTCACGTCGGTGACGGCATCATAATTGTCCGGGCCGATATCCATCAGCTTGAGCGGTTGGGTGATGCCCGCATTATTGACCAGAATGTCGATGCGCCCGAAGGTGTCCATCACCGCCTTGGCAACAGTCAGGCAGGCTGCCTTGTCCACGACATTTCCCACCAGCCCGAGATGCCCCTTGCCCGGCAAGTCCGCCGCTGCCGCCTCGGCCTGCGCCAGATCGAGATCGGTGATCACCACCGTCGCGCCCTGCTCGGCAAAGAGCTGCGCCGTCGCCTTGCCCAGTCCGCGCGGGCTGGCGGCCCCGGTCACGATCGCGATTTTTCCGTCTAACAGGCCCATTGCCCATCCTCCTCCGATTGTCTGTTGATCTGGCTCAGAGCCAGGCTTTGATCTGTTCCGCGACCTTGTCCACCGACAGGCCGTAGATGTCGTGCAACGTGGGCAGCGCCCCTGCCTCAAGGAATTCATCGGGCAGGCCGATCATCCGGAACTGCGGCGCTATCCCGGCGGTCATCAAGCAGCCCGCCACCGCCTCGCCCAGCCCGCCATTCACGGTGTGGTTCTCAGCGGTCACGACAAGGCGGCCACTCTTGGCGGCCTCGGTGCGGATCGTCGCCATATCAAGAGGCTTGATCGTCGGCACATGCAGCACCGCCACATCCACCTTGTCGGCAGCCAGTTTTTCGGCAGCATCAAGGGCACGCATCGTCATGATCCCAGACGAGATCACGAGAACGTCGCGCCCCTCGCGGATCATTTGCGCGCGGCCCAGTTGAAACTTGTAATCCGGCTTGTGCCGCGTCAGCACCGTCGGCACCTTGCCCCGCAAGAGCCGTGCATAGACCGGCCCGTCATGGGCGATCATCGCAGGCACCATACCCGCCACATCATCCGCATCGCAGGGGTCAATGATCACCATATTAGGCAGCCCGCGAAAGATCGCCAGATCCTCGGTCGCCTGATGGCTGGGGCCATAGCCGGTGGTCAGGCCCGGCAAGGCGCAGACTATCTTGACCGGCAGGTTTTCCTCGGCAATCGCCATGGCGATGAAATCATAGGCGCGGCGGCTGGCGAACACGGCATAGGTGGTGGCAAAGGGAATGAACCCCTCGCGCGCCAGACCAGCGGCGGCAGAGAACAACAACTGCTCGGCCATGCCCATCTGATAGAACCGGTCCGGCATCGCGCTGGCGAAAATATGCAGATCGGTGTATTTTGACAGATCCGCCGACAGCCCGACGATACGCGGATCTTTCTTGGCCTGTTCGACCAGCGCATGACCAAAGGGGGCACTGACGGTGTCATAACCCTCAGCCGCCAATGAGGCGATCATTGCCGTGGTTGCGATCTTGGTTTCCGGCACTTGGCGCGGCTCGTATTTGCGGGCCATGGAGGCGAGGGTCATTGTGGCTTTCCTTCTTCCAGCACGGCCAGCGCCTTGGCCCATTCATCCGCCTCGACGCGGATAAAGTGATTGCTCTCGCGCGCCTCTAGAAAATCGACGCCTTTGCACATCTTGGTGTGACAGATGATGACGCGGGGCCTGGTGTCGCTCAGGCTGCGGGCGGCATCAAAGGCCGCGACCAGCGCGCCCAGATCGTTGCCGTCCACCTCTTGCGCGTGCCAGCCAAACGCCTGCCATTTCGGGGCCTCGGCCCCTACAGCAAGGGCGTCACGGCTGGGCCCGTCCGCCTGCTGATTGTTGAAATCAACGATGCAGATCAAATTGCCGAGCCGCCACTGCGTGGCCGACATCACCGCCTCCCAAGTCGATCCTTCGCCCAATTCACCATCCGACATGAGGTTATAGACAAAGGCCGGATTGTTCTTGCGCTTGAGGCCCAGCGCCATGCCCACGGCAATTCCAAGCCCTTGCCCCAGCGAACCGCCTGTGATCTCCATGCCCGGCGTGTAAGAGGCCATGCCCGACATTGGCATTCGGCTGTCGTCCATGCCGTAAGTGTCGATCTCGTCCTCGGGCAGGATACCCGCCTCCATCAGCGCGGCATAGAGCGCGATAGCGTAGTGGCCAATGGACAGAAGAAACCGATCACGCCCCTCCCATTCGGGATCTTCGGGGCGGTACTCCAGCGCATGAAAATACGAGGTGGCCAGCACATCGGCGACGCCGAACGCCTGCCCGATATAGCCCTGCCCCTGCACTTCGCCCATGCGCAGCGCCTTGCGGCGGATGTTCCACGCCCGCATTTCCAACGAGGTGTTGGAGAGCGCATTGGGTCGGGTTTCAATAGTCATCTAATCCTCCCGGTCTGTTGACCTCACAGAACGCTAACACCGATGGGTGGCGATAGATTGTGCGAAATATGCAAAACCTCGTTAGTAAAACTAAACAACTTTCGGACCGAACATCGGGTAGGACGGGCCTGACTCTGACAATTGGGCGATCACATGACCGATATCCAATCCATGGCGCATGCCATCCGCTTTACCGCGCTTGATGCTATTCTGAACGCTGGCGAGGGGCATCAGGGCGTGCCGCTCGGCATGGCGGAGATTGCCGCCACGCTCTATGCACGCCACCTCAAGGTTGACCCGAGCGCGCCCCTCTGGCCCGACCGCGACCGCGTGATCCTGTCCAACGGGCATGGCTCAATGCTGCTCTATGCGCTACTGCACCTAGCGGGCTACGCGCATATCACCACCGATGCGCTCAAATCCTTTCGTCGCTTGGGATCGGTTTGCGCGGGCCATCCTGAGATCGAGCAAGCGGCAGGCATTGAAATCACCACAGGCCTTTTGGGGCAGGGCATTGCCTGCGCCGTCGGCATGGCTGTGGCCGAAGCGCGGCTGGCCGGGCACTTTGGCACGAGTCTGGTGGACCACCGCACATGGGCCTTTGTCGGCGATGGCTGTTTGCAGGAGGGTATCGGCCAAGAGGCGATTTCGCTCGCCGGGCATCTGCGCCTCGGCAAGCTGACGTTTCTGTGGGACGACAACCACATCACCGACGATGGCGACACCGCGCTGTCAATTTCCGAAGACGTGCCCGCCCGTTTTCGCGCCGCGAACTGGCATGTGAGCGAAGTCGATGGCCATGACATTGAGGCCATCTCGGCGGCGATGGACGCGGCCAAGGCCGATCCCCGCCCGTCCCTCATCGCCTGCCGGACCATCATTGCGCGCGGCATTCCCCGGCTTCAGGGCCAGCGCGGCGGCCATAGTGCGCCCTTAACCCCTGCGGACGCCACCGACGCGCGCGCGATGCTTGGCTGGGGTCACGCGCCCTTCGTCATCCCCGACACTATCCGCGCCGGTTGGGCAACGGCCATGACACGCGGTGCGCAGGCGTGTGCAGATTGGACGACCAGATTGGCGCAGCATCCCGAAGTCGAGGAGTTCCATCGCTGGATCAGTGGCACGCTACCGCAAGACTGGGACCAGATCCTGCGTCGGATTACACATGAGCAGGCCACCAATATCGCGCCGCGCCCGACCATCGCCACGTCAGGAGATGTCTGCGATGCGTTGAGCGCTCCCCTGCCCGAACTCACCGTGCTGTGCGCCGATCTGGAGGCCCCTACCAATCACAAACGCGGACGCGTGGCCTTTGATACCGGAAACCATGCCGGCAGCTATGTGCATTGCGGCGTGCGCGAGCATCTCATGGGCGCGATGTGCGACGGGATCGCCGCGCATGGCGGTCTGCGTCCGGTCAACGTGACCTATCTCGCCTTTGCCGATTATGAGCGCCCCGCGATGCGCATGGCCGCACTGATGGGCCTGCCCGCACTTTTCGTGTTCAGCCATGACGGCATCGGCGTAGGGAGCAACGGGCCGACGCACCAGCCGGTCGAGGTGCTGGCCAGCTTCCGGGCCATGCCAAATATGCGCGTCTTTCGCCCCGCGGATGCGGTGGAAACTGCCGAGGCGTGGGATATCGCTATGCGCACTACTGACGGTCCCAGCCTCTTGGCGCTGTCCAGACAACCCGCCCGACAGATACGGACAAAGACCGACGAGAACCTGAGCGCGCGCGGTGCCTATGTTGTGCGTGAGGCCCCAGGCGTGCGTGATCTGACCCTTCTGGCAACCGGCACCGAGGTCGGGCTTGCGATCGAGGCACAGGCAGCCCTTAGCGCGCGCGGCATCAACGCCGCCGTGGTGTCCATGCCCTGTTGGGAGCTGTTCAGCGCACAAGACAAAGCCTACCGGGATATGGTTCTGGGAACCGCCCCGCGCCTCGGAATCGAGGCCGCGATGGAGTTTGGCTGGGAAAGGTGGCTGCGCCCGGAGGACCGCTTCATCGGCATGTCCGGTTTCGGCGCATCCGACAAATCCGAAGCCCTCTATGAACATTTCCGAATTACCGTGGCGCGTATTGTGGCCGACGGAATGCAAATTGTCTCTCTGGATGCCCAGCGGGCTGTCAAAAATCAGAACCCCTGACGTTCCAGCTCATCTGCAATCAGACGGCGCACCGGGCCGTTGCGAATTGGGAACGCAGCAAAATACTGGGCACTCGATGCATCGGGCTTGCGGCGCCGGGCATCCTGTTGCCACCGGCTGGCCTGTTGATTGCGGCCAGCCAATCCATTTGCCACCGCCGCGATCATGGCAATGAGATAGTGTGCGCCCGGCGTAGAGGCAGCACGGTCAGCCCAGCGCGCGGCACCTCGAATGTCTCCGGTCTGGATCAACGCCTGTGCACGCACGCCATGCATACCATAGAGCAACGGATCCAGCGGGCTCAGTTGGAGTGCCGCGTCGAGCCCTGCGTCGACCTTGGCGATGTCCCCATTAATCAGTGCCGTAAAGGCGCTTGCATAAAAGCCTTGCGCATAATTTGGGTTGAGTTCAATCGCGCGTTCAAACCAGCCATCGGCAATTTCGGGTTCGGCTGTAAGCCAGTATGATCGCCCCATCGTGTAATGCGTAAAGGGGTCGAGCGTGTCCAATTCCAGACCACGCTCGGCATGACGACGGGCTGCCGCCGCAGCTTCATGATCATCTGGCCCGAGATGAAGAAATGCGTCAATAAAGCGGGTGAACGATAGCCCCGCATGTGCACGCGCAAATCGCGGATCGAGCGTGATCGCATTCTCAAAATGAAACTTGGCGACTTGATTTGCTTCAGGTGTGAAGCGATAAAGCTGGTTCAAACCAAGGTGGAATGTCTTCCAAGCATCAAGCTGGTCAAAGCCGCCCAAACCCGCAAGACGTACTTCGTTCTGAGGCACATGGAGATCAAGCGCAGTGACGACCTGCGCGACGATCCTCTGGCGCAGATCCTCTATCCCGTCCAGTGGGGCCGTCAGGCGGTCGCCCCAGATCACCTCGCTCCGGTTGGTATCGGCAAGCTCAATGACCACAACAACTGTGCGTGCCAGACACTCGATCACCCCCGACAGCACATAGCCCGCCCCAAGCGCGGTTCCGATCAGATTAAGGTCATTCCCCGCGCACTCTCGGAAACGAAAGGATGATCCCCGCGCAATCACCGCCAGCCAGCGCAGACGGGACAACGCCTGAATGATCTCGTGGGGGATAGCCGCAGCAAGGATTGCAAGGTCAGGCTCCGTACCGAGAGGCCGGAAGGGCAGAACGGCAACGGAGGGACGCGACAGGTCCGCATTTTCAGAGGCAGCCGGATGATCGGCGTATTCTAACTTAACCGCCAGAGCATCGACGACCTCGGCCACAAGTCGAAACCCCTTTCCGTGGACCGTTCGAATAACCGATTGCCTTTTTCCAGTATCACCCAGCGCCTGTCGCGCGGAACGGATCCGGCTGGAAATGCTGGCGTCCGACACCGCACGATCAGGCCAAATGGCCTCGGCGAGTTCTTCCTTGCTAACCATACGAGACCGATGACGTACAAGGTGGATGATCAACGAGAGAACCTGTGGCTCGACATGCACAGACGCGCCCCTGTGGACGAGTTCGAACCGCTCTGGATTCAGTCGATACTCACCAATTTTCCAAGACATGTTTTCAGCATACCGCAATTTTCTCGATTTCTGCAGGAAATCTTCAGAATTGCTTCAAGCAAACATCTGCGGGCAGGTGCACACTGATTGAATTCAAAGGCGTCACCGTCGTGCCGATATCAAAATTGAAGGAGAAATTTCATGACTGCTGGAACAATTCGGACCACCAAAGGGCGTGGACGCCTGTTCGACTCGATCCTTGACACGGTGGGCGACACACCTGTTGTCCGTATCAACAACCTCGCGCCAGAGGGCGTGCGGCTCTACGTCAAGGCCGAATTCTTCAACCCTGCGGCGTCCGTCAAGGACCGGCTGGCCTTGAACATCATAGAAGCCGCCGAGCGCGCGGGCACACTCAAACCCGGCCAGACAGTCGTCGAGGCCACCAGCGGCAACACCGGTATCGGGCTTGCAATGGTGTGTGCGCAGAAAGGTTATCCATTGGTCGTCACAATGGCTGACAGCTTTTCCGTCGAACGGCGACGGTTGATGCGGATGCTCGGGGCCAAGGTTGTGCTGACACCGCGCGCCGCCAAGGGGATGGGGATGTATATGAAGGCCATGGAACTGGCTGAAAAGAACGGATGGTTCCTCGCCCGGCAGTTTGAGACCTCTGCAAATGCCAACATCCACGAATCCACCACTGCCCGTGAGATCATCAATGATTTTGCCGGCGACAGGCTGGACTATCTGGTGACCGGATACGGGACTGGCGGCACCGTCACGGGGCTTGCGCGGGTTCTGCGCAAGGAACGCCCCGAGACCAAGATCATCCTAAGCGAACCGGCAAATGCCGCGCTGATCACCAGCGGAGTCGCTCAGGAGCGCGGCAAACACGGCGAGCCAAGCGCAAGCCACCCCGCATTCGAACCGCACCCCATTCAAGGTTGGACGCCGGATTTCATTCCGCTGGTCCTCCAGGAAACGCTGGACACCGGCGGATATGACGACTTGATCCCAGTCACTGGTGCCGACGGTATGGCCTGGGCGAGGAAACTTGCGGCACGCGAGGGCATCCTCACCGGCGTCTCAGGCGGGGCGAGCTTTGCCGTCGCCATGCAGATCGCCGAACACGCACCCAAGGGGGCGGTGATCCTCGCCATGCTGCCAGACACCGGCGAACGCTACCTGTCCACGCCGCTGTTCGAAGACATTCCCGAGGACATGGACGACGAGGAGCATGCACTGTCCAATTCAACGCCCGGATACCGGCTCGCGGCGGAGTGATGTTCATCCTGTCTGAAAAAGGAGCGAATACAATGCCTGGATCAAGAGATACGGCCATCAGATCTGTGGTCACAACATCATTTTTTGCGCTGATGGCATTCGGGGCCAATGCGGAAACCAATGCGGAAAAGATAACCAGAGCCAAAACGGCAGCACCGTCAGATATCACCGAACAGGCAACGTTTCTGGATCTCGATGGCACCCTTCTGCAGCAGGGCACAAATGGCTGGGTATGCTTTCCCGGTGTCCCGCTGAAGCCGGGCGACACCCATCCGCTGTGCAATGACGCCGTATGGATGAAATGGATAAAGGCAGTATCCTCTGACGAGCCATTTTCGACGGACGTTCTTGGGATATCCTACATGCTGGCCGGTGACGCCATGGTCAACAATGCGGATCCGGCGGCAACAGATATCAACGATGGCGGGCTTTGGGTTCAGGAAGGTCCGCATCTCATGATCCTTTTCCCGGACAAGAACATGGTAGCGAGCCTGCCAACCGATCCCTACGCCGGCGGACCCTATGTCATGTGGAGCGATACGCCGCTCTGGCATGTCATGGTCCCGGTCGAGGCCAAAAAGGCACCGTAACAACGCGTCACGAACCAACCGATTTCAAACAGGAGGCATCACGATGCAACTTTATATGATCCGTAGACCCAGCGCCTGGGCAAATCAGGCCGAACTCGAAAAGACAGCTGAAATTTCGGCCCGCATCGGCAATGAAGAGATGTCGGACAAGGTGCGCTGGATACGTTCTTATGTGCTCAATGAGCATGACGGGCGGTTAGGTACCTGTTGTATTTATGAGGCGGTAGACGAAACAGCTCTGCGCGACCATGCACGTTGCGTCGGCATGCCGGGGGACGACATCATACCCATTGGTGCCACAGTCGTGGTGCGGCCAGACCCGGATTGATTCCCGGCAACGCAATGCGTCCCGACAGGTAAGAAAGGCGCAAGCATGATGACCTACGACGCATTCAGGACCGGTGAATTGCAGGGGTGGGATGCGCGCGCCGATGATTATGACACGGCGACCGCGCGAGCGACAATTCAGTCGATCCCGGACCTTCTGGCGGCAGCACGACTCGCGCCCGGACTTCGGCTGCTCGATGTCTGTTGCGGTCCGGGTTACGCCACCGGGGCGGCAGCGGCGCTTGGCGTCGAGGCACAGGGCATCGACTTTGCACCCGGCATGGTACGGGCAGCGCAGACGCGGTTTCCCGCCGCAACTTTTGACGTAGGCGATGCCGAAAACCTGCCCTTCGACGACGCATCCTTCAATGCGGTGGTCTGTAACTTTGGCCTAAATCATGTGACGGATCCCGGCCGGGCCATGCGCGAGGCGATCCGCGTGCTGGTGCCTGGCGGGTTCTATACCTTCAGCGTCTGGCTGCCACCTGACAGGAATCCTGCGTTCAATCTGATTTTCGGCACGCTCACCGCACATGCCGACATGACGCTTGCCCCAAAGGCCCCGGATGCCTTTGCCCTCACCGCACCGAAAGCTGCAGAAACCATGCTACGCGAGGCCGGGTTCGACACGCTTGGGGTGCGGGATGTGCAAAACATTCTGAAGGTTCCAGCCGATGGGCTGTTCAACTTTTTCTATCGGTTCAGCGTGCGCTTTGCGTTAATCCATGACCCTCAAACAGAGACCGTTCAGCGCGCCATCCGCGCAGAATTCGACCGCACCGCCCGCGCCTTCCTCATCGGCCATGACGTTTGCATCCCGATGCCCAGTCACGTGTTTTATGGGCAAAAACCGGAATTCGGAAAAGAGAGAACAACATGACAGAACTTCATGCCGCTGATGCCGCAGAAACGCTCGACCCGGAGAACTGGGATGAGATGCGCCGGTTGGCGCACCGAATGGTGGACGATGCGCTCGATCGCGTTCAGGGCCTGCGCGACAGACCTGTCTGGCAGCCGATGCCTGACGCAATGCGTGCGGATTTCACCGGGCCAGTCCCTTTGGCCCCGACGCCCTTAGAGGCGATCTATGGCGATGTTACCAGCGCGGTTTATCCCTATGCGATGGGAAACAGCCACCCCCGGTTCTGGGCTTGGTACATGGGTTCTGGCTGCGTGACCGGTGCGTTGGCCGACTTTCTCGCCGCAATCGACGGCTCAAACCTCGGTGGCGGCGATACCGGGGCGAATCTTGTTGACTGTCAGGTCACTGATTGGCTGAGGCAAATGATGGGGTTTCCAGACGGCGCGAGCGGGACATTGGTCAGCGGTGGTTCCATGGCCAATATTGTCGGATTGACAGCTGCGAGAAACGCCGCAGCCAACGTGGATCTGCACCAACACAGCATAGCCGACATGGATATGCCACTTCGGTTTTATGCCTCAGATCAGGTGCACAACTGCCATACCAAAGCGATGAACCTGCTGGGTTTAGGCAGCAAAGCGCTGCGCCGCGTGGCAACCGATGACGCGTTCCGCATGGACCTTGACGCCTTGCGCTCTGCCATCGCTCAAGATCGGGCACAGGGTGTCACGCCTGCCTGTGTCATCGCCACAGCGGGGACCACCAACACCGGGGCCATCGACCCCCTCGGTGCCATCGCTGATTTCTGCCGCAACGAAGGCGTCTGGTTACATGTTGACGGTTGCATTGGCGCGCTCTTTTCGATCGCCCCCCAGAACCGGCATCTGGTCGCCGGAATTGAGCGTGCAGATTCCCTCGCGCTTGATCTGCACAAAGGGCTGCACGCGCCTTTCGACGTCGGCTGCGCGCTGATCCGCGACAGGCGGCTGCACCGTACGACCTTTGCCGAAACCGCCGAATACCTTCAGGTAGCGACGCGTGGTCTCGCGGCGGCAGAGTTCCTGCACGACTATGGTCCCGAAACAACGCGTAGTTTTCGGGCGCTAAAAGTCTGGATGATGCTACGCCACCACGGTGTTGAAACCTTTGGTCGCATACTCGACCGCAGCATCGCGCAAGCGCGACTCTTGACCGACCTCATCAATTCCGAGCCCGAACTGGAACTGATGGCTCCAACAGCAACCACGATTGTCTGTTTCCGTCATAAACCGGACAATATGGACGAGACGGGCCTGCGCGAGCACAACACCGAGATCATGTTGCGTGTTCAGGAAAGCGGCCTGGCGGTGATCTCCGACACCACACTTCGTGGACGACATTGCCTGCGCGTCGCGATCTGCAATCACCGCACCCGAGATGAGGATCTCGGCCTCTTGATACGCGAGATCGTTCGGATTGGGAAAGAATTGAGGCGTGGCTACTCCCCCATTTATAACGGGGTGCGGTCGTAGACCTTACGCGGTCATTCTCATGCGGGTGTAATACTGCCCATACGCTCAAAGATGTGTTGGTCCAACCACTCGCGCCGGACCGTGCAATTGTCGCGCTCGATAGAGGCATTGCGCTGAGGTTATCCCAGCTGAATGTGCTGGATGGCAACGCGCCGACAGGCGCGGGCCACGGGCTGCCTGCCACAAATGACATCTCCCAAGGATACTCACCTCCCACTCAGCCATGATCTTTAGCGTGTCCAGACTGATCTTAAGCGTTCTTAAACAATGGTGGGCCGCGACCGTTGTTCAAAAAGATACCTGTTGCAGCTGACGGATCAGACGCGATCACCGACACGACCCGTCTTAGATACGTCCCAAAGTACGGACCACGAATCCAATGACCAAGAAACTGCCTCTGACAGGGGAATTAAAGATTGCCACGGCAGAAGACCTTTCGAGGCAATTGAATACCGCCCTTGCGTCAGGAGATCTAACACTCTGCACCAAGGCACTCGCAAATATTGATGCCGCCAGTATTCAGGTTTTGCTTGCAGCCTTCCGCACAGCCCAAGGCCTTGGCCGCGCGCTTGCCGTCGATTTGCCTGCGGGCGGCGTTCTTGAAACCGCGCTCGAGCGTCTTGCGCTCTTGCCACAGGTTGTCATCGAGAATGGCGCACTCGTCGGGGTCGCGGACGGTCAGACTGTGAAGGTGGCGGCATGAAAACGGTTCTTGCTGTCGACGACTCTCCGTCCATCCGGCAAATGGTTGGCCTGACCCTACGCGGTGCGGGCTATAACGTGGTTGAGGCTGTTGATGGGCGTGACGCCCTTGAGAAGGCCACGACGCTCAAGATTGACGCGGTGCTGACTGATCAGAACATGCCGAACCTTGATGGTCTGGGCTTTATCCGCGCCTTTCGCGCCCATCCCAGCAGTCAGGGCATTCCGGTCATCTTTCTGTCCACCGACTCGGCCGATGCCCTGAAACAAGAAGCGCGCTCGGTTGGCGCCCTCGGCTGGATGGTCAAACCCTTTTCACAGGCGCAACTTCTCAGCGTCATTCAGAAGGTTCTGGGATGATGGAAAATGACATCTCTGCGGTCTTTCTCGAAGAGGCCAGCGAACTTCTTGAGAGCCTTGAGCAAGGCCTTCTGAAGCTTGAAGCGAGCCCCCACAATCAAGATCTGATCAACGCGGCCTTCCGTGACCTGCACACGATCAAGGGGTCCGGCGCCATGTTCGGGTTCACCGAGCTTGCGGCCTTTATCCACAAGTTCGAAACCGCGTTCGAGAAAGTCCGCTCTGGGCAAATCAAGGTCGGCGCGCCGCTGATCCGCGTGGCCCTGCGCGCCGTCGACGAAATAAAGAGATATCTCAACGGTGACGCCGCAATGTCGCCCGCGCGTCAGGCAATTCTCAACGATCTCGAACTGGCCGTAAGCCCGGGCCAGACATCAAGCCAAGCACCAAGTCAGACATCTATCGACACACCCTCTGACACAGGCTGGCGACTGACCTTCCGGCTCGCCTCGGATGCCCTGAAACTTGGCGCGCGTCCCGAGGCACTATTGGACGAGTTGCGCGATCTTGGGGCCTTCAACCTCGCGGCGGACACCAGTCTCATTTGCCCCCTAGACCGGATTGATGCACAGGCCTGTTTGTTGAGTTGGTCGATGGAGCTGCCTGATACCGCCAGCGAGGACGATATCAGAGGCGTCTTCATGTTCCATGAGGGCAACATGGATCTCGCCCTCGTCAACCTCGCCTCGCCCGCACCAGACGCCCCGGCATCCCAGTTCCAACCGACCGAAGCCACCGGCCCCCAACCTGCCCCGCAAAGTGCCACCATGCGCGTGCCTGCCGAACGTCTGGACGAACTTATGGATCAGGTGGGCGAACTGGTCATCGCCGAGGCCCGCCTCTGCGCCTTGGCCAACAACAGCAAGGATCCATCCATGATGGCCGCCGCCGAAGATATTCAGCGCCTCGCCGCACGAATGCGCGATACCACGATGAGTATTCGCATGGTGCCCATCAGCTCGATCATCGGCCGGTTTCGCCGCCTCGTGCATGACCTCTCCGAAGGCTTGGGTAAAAGCGTCAACTTTGTCGTCACTGGCGCGGATACCGAGCTCGACAAGACGGTTATTGAACGCCTGGGCGATCCGCTCGTACATATTATCCGCAACGCGATTGATCACGGCCTCGAGACGGATGAGGTCCGCGCCGCCGCAGGTAAGCCGGATCGCGGCACAATCGAACTCTGCGCCCAACATCTGGGCGCAGAGGTGGTCATCTCAGTCAAGGACAACGGGCGCGGCCTTGATCGGAGCAAACTGCGTGCACGCGCAATCGAACAGGGTCTCTTGGCGCCGGACGCCACCCCCTCTGAAGCCGAGCTTTTCTCGCTCATCCTCGAGCCGGGCTTTTCAACCGCAAGCACGGTGACGGAACTCTCGGGGCGCGGCGTTGGCATGGACGTCGTCAAACGCACGGTCGAGGGACTTAGGGGCCGGATTGTGATCAGTTCGGAACCGGGGCACGGCACCACCTTTACCCTGCGCCTGCCGCTCACGCTTTCGATTATCGACGGGCTGCTCGTCGAGGTCGGTGGCGATCATTACATCATCCCGATGGCCGCGGTGCAAGAGATCGTGGAATTGCCAGCCTGTCAGACGGGTGCCGACAGCACCTCCAGCTTTCTGCAGATACGCGACTCTCTGGTGCCGTTCCTGCGTCTCAGAACGCTTCTGGACTGTGCCGAGGAACGCAACACGCTTCAGAATGTGATCGTCGTCTCCGCCTCGAGCATGCGGGTTGGGTTGGTGGTCGACCGTATCCTTGGAACCAACCAAACGGTTGTCAAACAGATGTCGCGGCTGCACGCGGGCGTCAAATCCATCTCTGGCGCGACCATCCTTGGGGACGGCTCTGTCGCCCTCGTGCTCGAAGTTGGCAATCTCGTCGAGCTTGCCCGGACCGACCTCAGAAAGATCGAGAAAGCCGCATGACAAAAGAACTCAATGGATCAGGTAAGATCCTCACAGTGGTTGCGCTGCGTCTTGGTGAACGGATTTTCGCCATCGAAACCAGCGCGGTTCTGGAAATTCTGTCGCCCATCCCCGCGACCCGCGTTCCTCATGGCGGTGCCTTTGCACAAGGCGTCATCAATGTCCGGGGAGGGGTTGTGCCACTCGCCGATTTACGCGTGATCTTCAGCATTCCAACACCCCCCGTCGATGAAAACACGCGCATTCTGGTTCTGCAAATACCGATCGAGAACGAACAAATCATCGTAGGCGTTTCCGCTGACGAGGTGCGCGAAGTGATCACTATCGACTGTGACCGCATCGAGCCATTGCCACCCACCGGCACAATCTGGCCCGCCGACTATGTCCGGGGGCTCGTTCAAGGGCCCGAAGGAATCACAATACTGCCCGATCTCAACAACATCTTTGCCGCACATATCGCGACAGCCAACGCTCTCTAAATTCAGGGAAATCATATCATGAGACTGACAATCAAAACGAAACTGGCCGCAACATTCCTGCTGGTTTTGGTCATGGCAGCTTTTGCCTTGACTCTTGCACTGCGGAACTTGGGGGACTTCAATCGTGACCTCGACATCATCATGAACGTAGCAGGCGAACAGGTTCATATGTCTGAAAAGCTGATTTCGGCACAAACCCGCCTCCAACGCGAGACACTTAATTATATTCTTGCCGAGAATGCTGTCACCAAGCGTGAGATCAAGGCAGAGATTGAAAAGGATATGGAAGAGAGAAAGGCGCCTTTAGATCGTCTCTCGTCCATTGCTGAACCCGAAGGACAGGCGCTGCTGAAGGATTATATCCGTCTTGATCAAGATTTTTTGACAGTCACCGCCAAGGCCATGTCCATGAAGGACATGAACCAGCAACTAGAGGCGTTTCGCTATCTCCAGTCCGAAGGGAAGCAAACGGCGGATGCGATTAGCGATAAGTTGTATGAGATCGTTAATCTCAATGAAGACATCATGACCAAAATGCTTGCGGATGCCAATGCGCGGTTCACGACGTCACGCACCACTCTGGTCGCGCTGATGTCTGCCGCAGCAGTCATCGGTATCGCTGCCGCCGCTTGGGTGACATTCTCAATTTCCAAGGGCCTGAAATCCGCCATTGACATCACCGGCAAGGTCGCCTCCGGCGACCTGACCGAAACCGCAGTAGTGCGCGGCAATGACGAGATCAGCGATCTCTTGCAATCGGTCAACGGAATGGTTCTCAAACTGCGTGAGGTCGTGGGAGATGTCACTTCGGCCATCCGCAATGTTTCGTCCGGCAGTCAGCAAATGGCCGCCACGTCGGAAGAGCTGTCACAAGGTGCCACCGAACAGGCAACTTCAACCGAAGAGGCATCTTCCTCGGTTGAACAGATGTCCGCCAATATCAAGCAGAGCGCCGAAAACGCCGCCGAAACCGAGCGTATGGCCGTCAAATCCGCGCAGGATGCCCGCGAGAGCGGCAAGGCCGTTGCCGAGGCCGTTACCGCCATGCAGGACATCGCCAACCGGATCATGGTCGTGCAAGAGATTGCGCGCCAGACCGACTTGCTCGCCCTTAACGCGGCAGTCGAGGCCGCGCGCGCCGGGGAACATGGGCGCGGCTTTGCGGTGGTTGCCGCAGAGGTGCGCAAATTGGCTGAGCGCAGCCAAACGGCGGCGACGGAAATCTCTGGCCTCTCAGCCACCACTGTCCGATCAGCAGAAAACGCAGGCACCATGCTGCAAGGTCTTGTGCCGGATATCGAACGCACATCGGCGCTCGTCAGTGAAATCTCCGCAGCCTCGCAGGAACTCTCCTCTGGTGCCGCTCAGATCAATCTGGCCATCCAGCAACTCGACAAGGTGACGCAAGAGAACACCTCGGCCGCCGAGGAACTTTCGGCAACAGCGGAAGAGCTCTCGAGCCAATCCGAGCAGTTGCAGGGTGTAGTTTCCTACTTTGTCCTGTCTGAAAAGGCCGCTGTTCCAATACAGGAACGGCCCGCCCCGGCCCGCGCAACTGTTCGTGCGGTGAAACCCACTTCGGGCAAAGCCGCGCGAAGCTCCGGTGGTTTCTCCTTTAATCTAGGCGCCGAGAAGGATGAACTCGACCATGGCTTTTCATCGCGCGACGCGGCGTGAGGCCTGAACGATGAATGAGAACACTCAGGTCGTCACCTTCCAGTCAAGTGGCTCACTCTTTGCTGTACCCGTGAACCGGGTCCAGCAGATCCTCGACACCCAACCGATCGCAGCACTGCCGAACAGCCCGGCGGAACTCTTGGGGCTGATTGACGTCAGAGGCGAGAGCATCGCCGTCACCGACCTCTCGGAGTTATTGTCCCGAGGGCCAACCAAGGACACATCCGAGACGCGTATTCTCATCCTGAGCCTTTTTAACGGTCGGCATACCTCGACCGTCGGCCTAAAAACCGAACGGGTGATCGAGGTGACGGAACTGGACGAGGGGGGGGTCAAATCCCCCTCCGAAGCCGGCATCACCACTTGGGATGAAAGTGTGCTCACCGGCATCGGCCGCCGCAACGGTGATTTTGTCTGCATTCTCAATCTCGAGAAACTCTTTGGAGAAGGCGTTCGGCGAAAACTGCCCGAATTCGCAACCCAACGCCCCATTGAAGCCCCAGAAGAGTTTTCCCTATCATGAGCGTGTCCCTCGCCAAATCCTACTATGACCACTTCGCAGAGGTGATTTCCCGCGAGACCGGGATCAAACTCCTCTCCGGCAAAAAGATGATGATCGAGAGCCGTCTGCGCCGCCGCGTGCACACGCTCGGGTTCACCTCGCTCGAGGAGTATTTACGCCACCTCTTCGAGGACGGTGGATTTGGTGCGGAACGCAGCAATGTCATTGACTTGATCACTACCAACAAGACCGATTTCTTCCGGGAACCGTCCCATTTCCAGTGTCTTATCAATAACATGCTCCCCGACATCATCCACCGCAAACAACAGAACAACAAGGCCATCGCGCTCAAGTTCTGGAGCGCGGCCTGTTCGGACGGCTCTGAGGCCTATACGGCAGCCATGCTGCTCGAAGAAGCCTCGCGTAGCGGGCCAGCCTTTCAATACGCCATCCTTGGCACCGACATTTCCACCCGCATGGTCGAAGCAGCCAGACGCGCGATCTATTCAGCCCAGGCCCTCGCGCCAGTCCCCGCACCGCTGCGCACGCGCTACGCCATGCAAGGTCAGACTGAGGACATGCGTGGCATGGCACGAATTGTGCCCTCCCTCAGAGCCAAGACACACTTTACGCATCTCAACCTGATGGACGAAAACTACCCCGTAGATCAGGACGTGGACATCATCTTTCTGCGCAATGTCCTCATCTACTTCGACCCTGAGGATAAGACCAAGGTGATCACACGCCTCACACGCCACCTTGCGCCCAAAGGTTATCTGGTGGTCGGGCATTCGGAATCCATGTCCGTGAAGCAGCCTAACCTCAAACAGCTAACCACGGCTGTGTTTCAAAAAGAGTAGACCCCGCGATGCTGGACATAGCCTGCAAACCTCAGATTTCTGTCTTGATTGTGGACGATTCCGCCTCAGCGCGCGCCATGCTCATGCGAATTGTGGAAACCGATCCGACACTGAAACTCTTCGGCACGGCGGCAGATGCATTCATCGCCGTCTCAAAAATGCGATCGGGCCTGCCCGATGTCATGCTGCTTGATATGGAACTGCCGCGCATGTCCGGGCTCGATTTTTTGCGCAAAATCATGGCCCAACGGCCCATTCCCGTGGTGATCTGCTCCAGCCATGCCGCAGCCGGATCCGACCTTGCATTGACAGCCCTTGCCAGCGGCGCGGTCGAGGTTGTCTCGAAACCGGCGCCCAAAACCGACACCGATTTTCAGGAATCCGCAATCGCCATCTGTGACGCGATCCACGCCGCCGCAGAAACGGGCGTCAATAAGACCCGCCAAGATACCACTCCCAGAGAGACCGGCACCAAGCTTTTGGCGGATGCCCTGATCCCGCCCGCACGACCCAAAAACTTTGCCCACACGTCACCGATCGTCTGTATCGGTGCATCAACCGGGGGCACAGAGGCAATCCGATCCATCCTTGTCGACCTGCCGGTGACATGCCCGCCCGTCGTTATCGTGCAACACATGCCCGCCGGGTTCACTGCTGCCTTCGCGCGCCGCCTCAACGGCTTGTGCCAAGTCAACGTCAAGGAGGCGTCCGATGGGGATGTCTGCGCCCCCGGCGAGGTTCTGATTGCACCCGGCAATTATCACATGATGCTTGCGCGGCACGGGCGCGGCTACGCTGTCAAGATCGTGGAGGGGCCCTATATCTGTCGCCATCGCCCCTCCGTCGATATCCTGTTTCGCACTGCCGCCCAGACGGCCGGACCAAATGCCCTCGGGGTCATCCTGACAGGCATGGGCGATGATGGAGCACGCTGTTTGCGTGAAATGCGCGATGCCGGTGCCACAACCCTCGCCCAGACTGAAGAAAGCTGCGTGGTTTTCGGCATGCCGCGCGAAGCGATCCGCATGGGGGCCGCAACGCGTGTTGTCGCCCTCTCCGAGGTTCCTGGCGCTATTGCATCTTTTGCCAGCAGCCACCAACTTCGCACGAGGTAGGCCCAATGCATCTTCCAGTGCTTACCCTTCTGTCCAACGACTATCTGCTCTCGCTCCACAAGGCGACCTGCAACATCGAGACAATCTTTCTGAAAACCGGGCGGGAACTCGGGATGAGCGTTGAGGATTTGATGCAATTGCGCGAGGTGCTGTCCCGCCTCAGTGTGGTTCTGGGTCCGGACGAA
Organism: Roseovarius sp.; assembly: GCF_048262375.1. Lineage (GTDB taxonomy): Bacteria > Pseudomonadota > Alphaproteobacteria > Rhodobacterales > Rhodobacteraceae > Roseovarius. The sequence goes on along the minus strand of NZ_JBLXFE010000010.1, from coordinate 23,133 downwards.
ACCCAAGCGCTTAGTGCGCTATGCCTCCAATCCGTCGAGAACAGTTCCGAGATCAACGAGGACGTGCTGGCGTTTGTTCGGATGGCCGAGACCTTTCACGCGGGGATCTGCAAAATCCAGAGCAACGTCAGCCATCTGTCCGTGGTGATCCGCACCATGTCTGCCTCTGCGCCCATTTCGCGCATCTTGGGGAAATCCCTGACGACTCAGGAACCAAAGATCGACGAATTCTCGATCGAACTGGCGCGCATCGCAGCTTCTGCCGGAGAGCAGCTCAAATCGCTGCAAACCCATATTGACATCATCGAGGCTGAAATGACGGACCTTGATCTGATTTCCCTGAATCTCTCACGGGACATGGCAGACACGATCGTTCCCGCCCTTGGCGGTCTGGAAACCCAGGTTTGCGAAATTCAGAATGACCGCCATGAGTTGGCTTCTGGCAACGCCGTGATCGAGAAAGGAATGCGTGATATCTTCGCCGAAGTCTCGGCAATTGTGGGCGAACTTCAGACAGGCGATTCCGTCCGGCAGCGTCTGGAGCATACTGACGTCATCGCACGCGCCTCTCGGAGTGCCGCAGTCGCTCAAGAGCGGCCAGACGCCAGCGACTCTCTGGCCTATCTCGCGATCTGTCAGGCCGAAGGAAGCCGGGACGAGATTGCGCGCGATGTCGGCTCCGTCCTACATCGGCTTGCGGATATACGCGCCAAATCTGAACAAGTTCTGAAGACCGCCGAACAGGTCTATCTCGATCCGAACGACACGCAGAGAAAACGGGTCTCTGCAATGATCAACTGCGCGAAGAGACTGTCGTCCGCCTTGCAGTCCTCCAATTCAAATCTGGACACTCTCAATCGGATCGGCCTTACGGCACAGAAGCATATCGAAGAGATTCAAACCATTGCCGCCGAGATGGGGCAACTGGATCATCATATTCGGGTGCTCGGACTCAATACCTTCATCGTGTGTTGCAACATGGGACCCGAGGCCAGGGCTCTCCAGGAACTTTCTCGCCAAGTGTTGTCGTTAACCAAGACTTCCAACGAAATCTTCGACCAGATTGCCTCGACGACAGGCGCCTTGGCTGCAACGATCATGCCCGATATCTCGCAAGCTGCGGAAAAGATGTTGCGCACGGTTGCATTCGCACAGGATATTTCCGACCGACTTCACGTCACAGATCAGGCGGTCCACGCGGCCAAACAGGGCTGTGCCATCAAGGGCCACGCGCTCAGTACCGCCCTGTGCGCGAGCCAAACCTCACTGTCCTCTCTCGAAACGGCCAAATCAGAACTTGGAAACTTCATTTCAGGGTTCCGAGGGCTGATTAGCTCCGCCAACGCAGGACGCACCGCCTATGACATACTGCCATCAGAACAGGACCGGCTGAACCAGCTTTACGCGATCTACACGATGGACTCCGAACGTCGAATTCACGACCGCGTTTTCTCGGGTATGCCAGAGCATTCCTTTCCCCTGGAAATCGCCTCGCAAGATGCGGAGGCCGAATTGGCGGATATCTTTTTCTAAACTGTCCATTTGGGAACATCGCCTTTTTTTGTGTTGCTTTGATCCCGTTGTTTACGTGGCAGCAAGGCATTCCTGACACGTCAATCTGGGGCCGCGTGTCGCACGGAAATCCTGTAGTGTGGCAATGGCTCTGGACCAAGAGCAATGACCAGCCAAACATAGGCATCATACCCGCCATGACCCTGAAAATGGTTGTATAAGTTCCAGGAATGCACCTCGTTAGGATTGGGGTTTACCCCCGTGCTACATCCAAGCATTGCCCTGAGGCACCACAAGCTGATGCAGAAGCGGCTGCGGCCTTGCGGCATCCCCAAACAACGATCCCTCCATTGCATGCCAACGACTGCAAACTGCCGATGCGGAGGTACGGCCCTTTGAGCGCGATCACGCGTCGTAAAGGGGATAGACGCGTGAGGGTGGACACCCTATGCGGGGTCCATGACAAGCACTACCTCCGCCCCCCCGCCCCCCGACCGCATACTTGCCGGTGTCGCCCTGATGCTGGGGTTTTGCGTGACCGCCCCCCTTCTGGATGTGGCCGCCAAACTGGCATCGACCAGCGTGCCGGTGGGACAGATCACCGCGGCACGGTTTATCGTGCAATGCGCGCTCATGGCACCGTTTGTCTGGATCATGGGGCTGTCGTTGCGGGTGCCACGGGAGCAATGGCTGGCGCTGCTGTTTCGCTCAGGGCTGCTCTTTGTTTCGACCTTCTGTTTCATCGCCGCAATCCGCGTCATGCCGCTGGCCGATGCGCTGGCGATTGTGTTCGTGGCCCCGTTCATCGTGCTCTTGGTGGGCAAGTTCTATTTGGGCGAGGATGTCGGCCCGCGCCGCGTGGGCGCGGCACTGGTGGGCTTTGTCGGTGTTCTTTTCGTGATCCAGCCCAGTTTCGCGGCCTTTGGCGCGGTGGCGCTCTTTCCACTGGGCACGGCGGTAGGCTTTGCCTTCTATATTCTTGTGACACGTGGGCTATCGCGACGGGTTCATCCCGTGACCTTGCAATTTCACACCGGCCTTATCGCCAGCCTGCTGTGCCTGCCTGTGATGATCTTGGCCCAAGGCACGGGGGCTGAACTGCTTGATCCGGTCTGGCCGCAAGGCATTGCATGGCTCTGGCTGCTGGGTGTCGGGTTTTTCGCGACGCTGAGCCATATGATGATGACCTATGCATTGTCGCTGGCCCCCTCGGCCACGCTGGCACCGCTGCAATATCTGGAACTGCCCGTGGCCACCTTGCTGGGCTATCTGGTGTTCCGCGATTTTCCCAATGTGCTGACCCTCACGGGCATCGCCATCATCATCGGCGCAGGCCTCTATATGATCCATCGCGAGAGAGTCACCGCGAGACAGTTGATCACCGAACGCGCCGCGCCACCGATCTGAGGTCACCAAAGGGGGCTCACCGAGGCGCTCTTGTCCGGGCCGTTGTTCTCGATGGCAGGTTAACTGGCGCATACCGCAGGGCCCCTGCATGCCCCCAAGTTTTGTCTACTCCCCAAAACTATCTCTCTCGCCTCCCGCACAGTTCTGGCTGGAAAAAGTTTTGCGCGCCAATTTCTATATTGTAGGGTGGCGATGAGCACAGATACACCTGCCAACCCAGTCATACTCGGTCGAAGTCGAGACCAGAATTGGCCGTGTTACGCTTGCGCGCTTCCAGCGTCATTGACCATAACTCACCCTGCTTACCTGCAATGAACAGGCCTTGAATGCCCCGATCATCAATCCAGTGCCGGATGTTGCGGCGAAGTCCTGCCTCGTTCAGCGCCAGATCCTCAACAATGAGTTCAGTGCCGCCACCCAGATACCGCGCATGGTTTCGCGGGCATAAGCTTTGGCATTGTATTCAACATTTTTTAAGGAACAGTCTCCGGCATGCGATTGAGCGGTTGTTTTGCGGCTACTAAGTCTGGCAAAGGCGAGAAAGCCAACACGATTACCCTGAAGGGATATCCAAAATTCGATACCAATGTGGCCAGAGCTTCGATGCTTGGGCCTGTCAAAGGAGATGCGCATGAAGATTGGATTGATTGGTGACGGTGCTATCGGGCGTTATGTTACAAAACATCTTGTTTCAACTGGGCTTGGTCCGCATGTTTTGCTGGTGCGTCTTGCGCGGCTGAACGAGGCGAATAGTGGGCAGGTGCCACGCGTCGCGAGCTTGTCTGATATTCCTGATGACATTGACCTCATGGTCGATTGTGCCGGACATGCGGCCCTGGTCGAGCACGGGTCGGCCATCCTGCGCCGCGGGATAGATCTGATCACGGTGTCGCTGGGCGCACTTGCGGATCAGGATCTGGAGCAAGACCTGACGCGCGCCGCGTTGGACGGTAATGCGCAGCTGCATTTGGCCAGCGGGGCCATTGGGGCACTGGATTGTCTACAGGCAGCGCGGGTTGGCGGCTTGACCGAGGTTACATACACAGGCCGCAAGCCTCCTGAGGGCTGGCAGGGGTCTCCGGCGGAGGATCGTATTGACTTGATGGGACTGACAGCCGCAGCAACACATTTCGAAGGCACCGCGCGACAGGCGGCGAGCGGATACCCAAAAAATGCGAATGTCGCCGCCGCTGTGGCCATTGCAGGGCTGGGGTTTGATCAGACGAAGGTCAAATTGATTGCGGACCCTGACGTGACCGCCAATATTCACGAAATTCAGGCCACGGGCAGTTTCGGCAGTTTTTCCTTTCGGATAGAGGGCAAGGCACTGCCAGACAATCCGCGCAGCTCTGCTCTTGCAGCGATGAGTGTCATTTCCGCGATCAAGCGCCGCTGCGCGCCTATCACAACCTGAGGCGAGACTGAGGCGCCCGATATCATCCCCGCAATGTTGACCAAGCCCTGACCTGCCTGAAATTACTCCAACTCAGGTTGCCGGTCGCGATAGGCCTACACGGAAACACCCAAAATGCTGCGTGCAATCTGGGACGTTCGCAACCCGATGCAACAAAAGTGATCCAAGATCCTGAGCTTGATTTCGAGATCAAGCTGTTTGGGCGAACCAACCGGCCTGCGGCCTCTACGATCTTGGCCCTATGATCTTTGGTGAAGCACTCATTCGCCATGGCGAAGCTGCGGATCGTAAGTGGGCCTGCATGTTCACTTCTGGCGCGCGCGTTCCCATTCGGCGCGCCGAATGCGTGCGACCTTGTAGGCGTCCATCAAGGCGATGGCATGGATCATGAAACCACCGGCATAGCGGCCGACAAAGCTATGCTCCGGGGTGGTAAGGTTATAGCTGACCCAAGCGAGAGTGAGCGCAGTAAAGGCCAGCATAAGCCCGCGATGCGCCTGATTGTTCATGACTTGGCCCATTCCAGTCAGAACGCTTGAAACCGCAAGAACCAGATAGGGGTGATACGGCGGGCGTGTGTCGATCTGTTTATCGCTCATTGGGCTGTATCCAAGGAATGGGCAATGTCAAAGCCAAGTTGCAACAACTCCTGCGCAATGCCACGCTCAAGTGTCGCGCAGTCGAACAGCGGTTGCCTGATCAAGAGGTAATGGCCACGCTGGGATTCATCAAGGCGATAGACAAGGCGGATTCCCTTGGGGCTCAGGAAGATCTCCTTGCCACGCTGACCCGAGGTAAAGCGGGCCACATACGGCGTAAGCGGCGGTATCAGAGACGCGGTTGTGGCGCGGTCGTCTGTGCGTATCACAGCCTCTTGCGGCCAGTCGGGTGGGGTTGCGTGCCAATCGCGCAGATTGTTGTGGTGCGAATAATATTCGGTGTTGTCCGGGCGGATCATCACATCGAGCATTCCGTGAACGGCAATCGGACGATGAATGGTGACGAGCAGCCAAAGGACTGGCAGTTTGCGCAACTGGATCGTATCGGCAAGTGCGCGCAGTTCGACACTGTGACCTTGGTAGTAGCCACTCAAGCTCGGGTAATCTATCGCATCCTGCGCCAGCTCCGCTTGATCAAGCAAGCCGCGACAGTCATCAAAAAAACCATGTCGGCGCGCCTGAGCGCGCCGATGGTCGCGGCGGTAGAACCAGCCAAGCGCGGCGGTGCCTGCCACCGCGAATGCTGCCGCCACGCCTGCCGTCATACGACCGTCACCGGAGGGTGGCGGTGGTTGAGTACGTCATCAACCACAGATCCGGTCAGCAGCCGACCAAAGGCGGAATGCCCGGTCGACCCCATCACGATGTGGTCAAAGCCTTGCTCATCGGCATAGCCGAGGATGGCATCGGCGATGTCGCGCCCCGAGATGGTAACGCAACTAACCTTTTCCAGCCCGGCAATCTGGGCGGCCCGCATCGCATCGGATAGCTCTTTTGCAATCAGGTCTTCACCCGCATTGAACAGGCGGGTATCCCAGAACGGACTTTTGGCGGCGCTGCTTTGGGTCACGGTGGTCACCGTAACAAACTGCAGTTCGGCACCAAACTTGGCCGCAAGCCCGACCGAGAAGGCGACGGCTCGATCTGCGGCTTTGGAACCGTCAATGGCGCAGAGTACCTTGTCGAACATGATCTGGTCCTTTCCTTAATAACCGACCGGTTTGGGCCAATTCATCGTGAACTGATCCGCACGCCGGACGTATTTGTAGCGGTGTTTGGCAAACCAGACCGAAACCACAACATAAAAGGCCATCATCGCCAAAAGCTGCAACCCGAAGCCAAGATAGGTGGCAAAGAACGTGGTGATACAAAGCAGCATCAGCACGACCGCAGGCAGGGGGTGGAAGGGATGGACATAGCCCCGCTTAATCGACCCGAGGGGCCATTTTCGGCGGAACAGGATCATGTTGATCGGCATGAACGTATAGCCCAGAAGCCCCGACAGGATCGAGAAGGTGATGACCTGATCCAGAAGCCCGGTAAAGGCAAAGGATACGGCAATCGGGATCAGGAACAGGATCGAACGGTACGGCGTGCGATAGCGCGGGTGCACAGCCCCAAACCATTGCGGCATATACCGGTCACGCCCCATCGAGAACCAGGCCCGCGACGCATCGTTGATGCAGCCATTGGCCGAGGCGGTCGCCGCAAAGAGCGTACCCACGAACAAGAATACCTGAAGCATGCTTGACCCGGTCAGACGCGCGGCATCGTACAACGGCACGGTGGCCTGCCCGAGATATTCCCAAGGGATCAGTCCGGTGCAGATATACCATGTCAACGTGGCCGCAATCAGCAAGGTAATAATACCGGTCATGGTCCCAAGAGGCAGCGACCGCGACGGCGAGCGCACTTCTTCCGCAGCCTGGCAAGTGCCTTCGATGCCAAGATAGTACCAGATGCCAAACTGAAACGAGGCGATGACGCCGATCCAGCCATAAGGCAAGTCAGTCAAAAGCTCGGAATGTTTCAGAACCGCGCCGGGTATCCAAGGCTGAACCCCGATGAACAGGATGATGATCGACACGAATGCCGCAGCGGTGATCACGAAGTTGAGCGACAGCGTCATGAAAACGCCGCGATAATTCAGAAAGGCAAGAAAGGCGATAACCAGAACCACAAAGGGTCTGGGGTCCAGCGCATCATATCCTGTCTGTTCGGCCAGAATGACCAGAAGATCTCCGACGATGAGGGCATCAGCGGCTTCGAGCATGGTGTAGGCCATCACGAGGTATAGGCCCACGTTAAAGGCCATCAGTGGTCCCATGATATGTTTAGCTTGGGCATATTGGCCTCCGGCTGCGGCAACGGTCGATGTCACCTCGGAGTCGATCATGGCCACGCAGGTGTAGAGCAGGCCGATCACCCAGCAGGCAATCAGGGCCCCATACGCGCCGCCTTTGCCGACCGAAAAGTTCCACCCCATGAACTCGCCCACAAGCACGATTCCGACCCCAAGCGCCCAGACATGGACGGGGCCGAGCACACGCAACAGGCCGATGCGTTCACCATCACCGGCAGTCGATGTTTGATCAGTCATGGCTTGCCCTCCGATTTGGCGTTTAGGGCACCGTGCTCCAAGAGTTCATCGACTCCTTCCTTAGACGAAAGCAGTGTATCTTCGTCAAATTCGCGGTTGACGCGCATGGCATCGGCCAGCATCCACAACAGCATGATCGCCGAGAGAGCCCAGGCGAGATATTCAAATGCAACCCACATTTTCAGAGTTCCCTTCTGGCTCAGGTATCAAATTTTTCACGGATGACTTCACGCAACTCTTTGTCCGAGACCCGGACGAGGAACACGAAATATCCGATGATGATCAGAGCGGTGAGAATAAGCATCAGAGGGTCGATGGTGTAATCGAACCGCTGAGTGATCAGTTCTGCCGCGCTCTCGGGGGTATAGCCAAGCTTTTCCCACTGCTCTTGCATTACCGTGTTCTGGCCAAGTGTTTCCCAGTTGACGGTGTCGGGCAAAACGCTGGTGCTGTCAGCCCCGGTGAGGCCGAAAATCAACGGAATGAAAAGCACCAGATAAACCAATGCCAACAGAAAAATAGAATCAAAGAGCTGACCGAAGCCGCTTTGCTTTGGGGGATCGTAACGTTTGCCCATGATTCAGTTTCCTTTCCGCTTGGCGGCTTGCATCTCGTCATAATGCATGATGTCGATGCGATAGATCGCATCCTTGTCATGAGCGTAGTGACGTACCATGGCGATAATTGCGGCTGTATTGAACAACAGAACCAATGCAGCCGATACGATAAGCACCATCTGGATGCCTCCGCCGCCCACATGTGAACCAATACTGAAAAGCACGAACAGAACGACCAGCCATAATACCCCGACAAAGCCGAGGGCAAAGATCACGTCCTTGCGATAGGTCGTTTCAATCCGGCTCGTGATATCCTGAGCCATTTTCTCCTCCCTGATTTCGTTTCACTCGTGGAAACGCGAGATTCAGGTTATCGTCTTTTTCCTAATAGGCAAGTTATTTTCTTTTTAAGTAAAAAAGCAGCAAAACCAGAGCGCGAGGGTCTGTTGCAAATTCTGCGTGGCTTGAGAAAAACCTGCGCCTTGGAGAGTGGCTGAGTTGATGCCGTTGGGAGGGGGGCATCAACGGCATCAATTCAGACCGTTCAGTCAAATGCGACAATCAGCCTAAAGCACGTCGAACTTCCCGAACACGCCTGGCATTGTTCTGAGCAACCCCGCCGTCGGCATTTCACAACGAGTTCTCGAAACCGAACCTCACCTTACTACCCAAACGAAGCGTCTCTGTCAGGCAGTCGTTTCCGCTCTGCCAAAAGCGCAAGTGGCCCAGTCCGGCTAAGGCCCAGGCCGTTCATTCGATTGAGGCCCGAATGCAGGTCACTGGGTCTGCTGTCCTGATCGTTGGCCTGGCACTCCAGCACAAAAATGAGTTGACTCCCCGGTTTATGCAACATCTTGAGGGACAAAAGGCGCACCAAGAGATCGAAATCGGCGGAATTGTGCAGGATATGCTGGACCGCGAAGTTCCGCGTTCGGCATTCCATGTAAGAAGCCTTAGCAACCGCATCGTCGGTGTCCTGAACCATCTCACATAGCGCCACGGACACCAGCCGTGCGCCAGAGTTCAGCGCCATCGCACAGGTGCAGGTGTAGCCATCAGCCCCCGCTGTTTAACAACTTTTGCCGTCTCGATGATCTCGGGCAGGGTCACCGGCAGCGCCGGATGATCGACTTTCGAGCGGCGCACTCAGCGTGGCCCCAACCACCGGTTCCGCCACAAAGGCGATGGCCGTTTCTGGCCCAAGGCGCTGTAACTCCGCGTCAAGCTCACCCGCCATCCGCAAACCGTAGGCTTCTGGCGTCTCGCCCGGTTCGCGGCCACGGTATTCATAGCAAGGCGATATATGGCTGGTTTCAATCATCAAGCGGGCAAAGGGCGCGCGTCGCCACGCATTTCCCCCGGTCGAGAGCGCACCCAGCATGTTGCCGTGATAGCTTTGTCGCCGTGCGATGAAACGCCGACGCTTGGGTTAGTACTTGCGCATGAATACCGGCTTGGGCTGCACCGGGAAGCGCCTTTCACTGTCACTGGAGAAGCTGCACACCCGCATGGCGGAAGGCTTCAATGTGTTCCGGACGCGCACCGCGACTCGTGACAAGGGCACCTATGGCACCAATTTCCCATGACTGTACCCGGCTGGTCTCTCCCAGCTTCCTGTGGTCCGCCAAGATGATCGCCTTGCGCACCTGCGCGAACATGGCCATGGCAATCTCGGCCTCCTGAAGGTCATAAAAGAAGGCGCCCTTTGTCGGATGCACCGCTACCGGCGCGGAGAAGCAGAGGTCGGCGTGGAAACGCCGAATCTCGGACAGAGTGAGCTCTCCGACCGTCGCAGGCACGTCCCTCGCCATCCGACCACCCAGCATCAGCACCTCTTTTCCCGCGCTTTGCAGTGTCATGGCAATGTCCAACGAGTTTGTAATGACCGACACGCCCGTCAACTTGGCCAGTTCCTGTCCAAAGAGGGCCGTTGTCGTGCCCGCGTCGACCATGATCGTCTGTCCGGGTTGAATCAGGTCAACCGCCTTCCTAGCAATTTCCTTCTTGGCGCGAATTCGTGCACTCATCCGTTGGCGAAACGGCTCTTCGGATCGCGGCTCGGGCAGCACCGCGCCGCCATGCACGCGGTTCACCTGTCCCGCTTCTTCAAGGTCCAGCAGATCGCGACGCACCGTCTCGCGTGAGACACTCAATATCCCGGCCAGATCATTGGCGTTGACCTGCTGGTTCGTTGCCAGCATCGCCAGAATACGTTGATGACGCTCCTTCGCCCACATCAGACCGCGCCCTTGAGCCGGTTGTGCCGTTGCAGCCAAGCCAAAGAACCCTTCATGCCCAGTAGAGCCACGCAGACCACCGCCATCACGCAGGTTGAAAAGGCCGCCGCCTGCGAAGTGAGACCGGCATCGTCCAGTCGCATGATGGTCACGGCCGCGACACTGAGATCCGGCGTCGTGAGAAAAACCACGGCTGACAGGGTTACCATCGACCGCATGAAGAGGAAGAAGAATACCGATACCAGCATCGGTGCGACAAAGGGCGCGACGATATCTATAGCAGCCCGGCCCAGGCCGGCGCCAAGGCTGCCGGCCGCTTCCTCCAGCGCTGGCGGCAACTGGCGAAAGCCGGTCATCAGGGTCAGAAAGCTTTGCGTGTGGTAGTGATAGAAGTTGATGATCCCGATCAAAGCAGCCGTCCCGTAAAGAAGGTAGAGCGGCGTCGCGGTAGAGTTGAACGTCAGGATATAGGCCAATCCCAGCACCATGCCCGGCACCGCAGCTGGCATCGCCGCGAGCAGCTGAATCGGTGCAGCCACGGCCTGCGGCAAGCGGCGCAGGCCAAGCGCGAGAAAAAACACCGCCAGCGTGCCCCCCGCCGCCGCCATCACTGAGATCACAATTGTGATCCAGAGCGACGAATATCCCCCCGCAAGCGTGATGTCGTAGTGCTTTGGAGACAGGGCCATGTTGTAGGGCCACAGTGTGACGAAGCTTGCATAGACTACGATGCCGATGACGGACACGATGGCTCCACAGATCAGTAGCGAGAAGACGGCAATGGACATGTCGCGCAGCGGCGCGAATTTTGGGATAAAGGGCACTTGGCCGGTGATATACCCGGTCTGCTGGCGTTTCATTGCCTGCCGCTCGATGGCATATGAGATCACGGTGGGTAGCAGCAGCATGATGCCTACGACGGCCCCCATGTTGAAATTCCGTTGCCCGACCACCTGGGAATAAATCTCGGTGGCGAGCACGGAATAGTCCCCGCCGATGACGGCAGCATTGCCAAAATCAGTGATCGTGATGGTGAAGCAGACAAAGCCCGCGTTGAGGATGCCGAACCGCGCAGCGGGAAGTGTCAGGTCGAGGAACTGACGGGAGGGCGACGCGCCCATGACCTCCGCCGCCTCGTAGGTGCGCGCGTCCAGCAGGACCAGCGCCGCGCCGATGATCATCACCGCCTGCGGCAGCGCATAGAGCGTGTTGGCGATCAGCAACCCCCAGAAGCCGTAGATCTCGATCTCTACCCCGAGCGCGCGGCTGACGAGGCCGTTGCGTCCGAGCAGAAAAATCAGCCCTAGGGCCTGCACAAGTGAGGGCGCGAGAAGCGGCAGGATAATCACAGTCCGGATCAACCATTTGCCGGGAAATGCACAACGATAGAGCCCTTGGGCAATAACGAATCCAAGCAGCACGCTGAGCGCCGTGGTGGCGCCTCCCATGACCAGCGAATTACCCGTAGCGCGCCAGAATCCGGCCGAGCTAAGAACCTTAGTGTAGTTCGCAAGCCCGTAGCCGTCCTCGACCGTCACCGAACGCAGGAATACAATCATCATCGGGTAGACGAAGAACAGGACCAACCCCAGCAGCGGCAAGCCAACGCAGACCAGAGTCAGCGCGCGGTCGGCATCCACACCCTTCCGGGCGCTCGGCATCGTGGTCTCTGTCGTGCTCATGCCGAGGGTCCGGCAATGTCATCTGCGACCCAGGTGCACGCCTCTGGCTCAATACTTAAACGCACCCGGTCGCCTTCGCGAAAGGGGTTGCCGCCATGGGTCTCGACCACCAGCATGCCAAGCGGGCTGTCGACCTCCAGCCGCCGCAGGTTGCCGAGAAAGCTGATGTTGCACACTGTGGCCTCGCCATCCTCTGCCGGGATCAGACCGATCTGTTCCGGTCGGATGCAGGCGATGTATGCCGCGTCCGACCCTACAGGGCGCGTCGCCAGCAACTTGTGGCATCCACGGCGCACCACTTCCGTTGGCACAAGGTTGCTGATGCCCATAAAATCGGCAACGAACCGCGTCGCGGGGCGGTGGTACAGATCTTCCGGCGTACCTACCTGCACCACGACACCGTGGTTCATGCAGATAATCCTGTCGGCCAGCGCCAGCGCCTCTTCCTGATCATGGGTCACCATCAGTGTGGGAATACCCAGCGAGCGCTGCACATGCCGGATCTCGCCGCGTAGCTCTGCGCGCACCTTGGCATCCAGCGCCGAAAGCGGTTCGTCCAGAAGCAGCACCCGCGGGTCGACAGCGATTGCTCGGGCCAGCGCAATCCGTTGCTGCTGGCCACCCGACAGCTGTCCAGGAAAGGCGTCAGCCGCACGCGGCAATTTCACCAGATCCAGCAGATCCGACACGCGCCTTGTCACCTCTGCCATGGGCGTTCCGCGGATTTTCAGACCATAGCCGATATTCTCGGCCACCGTCATGTTCGGAAAGAGCGAGTAGGACTGGAACACGATACCAAAGCCCCGTTTGCGCGCTGGCAGCGACGACAACGCTTCGCCTTCCACCATGATTTCGCCTCCGTCGAGGTCGGACAACCCCGCAATCAGCCGCAGAAGCGTTGTTTTACCACAGCCCGACGGCCCCAACAGGCAAACAAACTCACCCCGCTCGATGTCAATTGACACCTTGTCGAGAGCGGTAAACATGCCGAAGGTCTTGGTGGCGTTGCGGACAGACAGGTACATCGTGATCGGGTCTTTCGTTCAGGTGGCGCGGGCTGCGGGAGGGCAGCCCACGCACGGGTGTGGTCTGCCTCTCCTCGGGTCCAGGATTAACGCCCCAGCTTTTCTTTCCAGGTCTCCTTGACAGCGACTTGGTTTTTGGCCGACTCGATAAAATCGATATCCGCGAGAACAGTGGAGATGTCCGCCGGCAGACCCGCATCCTTGGACGCATTCGACGCATCCACGCCCGGCACGGTGATCAGCGCCTTGTATTGTTGATAGAGACCGATCGCCTCGTCTGACATAGTCCAGTCGAGGAATGCTTTTGCTTCGTCCTTACTGTCCGAGCTTGCCATCAAGCCCGAAGCTTCAAGCTCATAACCGACACCGCCCTCGGGAAAGACCATCGCTAGGGGATATCCCTCTTGAATGGACTGCATCGCGGTGAAGGCCAGCGAGATACCGACCGTGTATTCGCCCACACGCGCAGACTTGCAGGGCTTCGAACCCGAAGAGGTGTACTGAGCCATGTTCGGATCGACCGCCTCCAGCTGTGCCCAACCGGCCTCTTTTCCCATGCTTTGAAGCACTGCGTTCACATGCAGGTACCCGGTGCCAGATGAATTCGGATCAGGCATCAGAACTTCACCCTCAAAGGCCGGATTCTCAAGGTCTTTCCAGCTTTTCGGCATTGGCAGCCCCTTTTCCTCTAGCCGGGCTGTGTTCACGCAGAAGGCACCCATATAGCCGATGGGTGCAAACCAGCGGTCGTCGGCGTCACGGAACCTTTCGGGCAGCACGTCCACGCCCTCGGCTGCATAGGGTTCCAGCATCTCGAGGATCTGCGGATCCATCATTGCAGTCACCGCCCAACCCCAGATCACGTCGGCCTGCGGATTGCTCGCTTCGGCCAAGATCCGCGCGCCCAACTTGCCGGTTGACAGGCGCAACACGTTGATCTCGGTGTCAGGCAATGCCTTCTGCGCGGCTTCGACATAGGCCGCGACCTCTTCTTCTTCCAGCGCGGTATAGACGGTAATCTCCCCGGCCGTAGCCATCGAGGCAACCCCGAGGGTCAGCAGGGAAGTTGTGGTGAGTTTGCTCCAGATCGTCATGTTATTCTCCTTGTCGGTCCACATGAGTTGCGCCCGGGCCTGCCCCGGACAGGTGCGGGTTTTGCTGAAAACCCGTTCTGATTGCCGCGCCCGATCCTGTCGGGAATGGGGATATTTGTGTAGTTTTGCACTTTTGTGTGATTTGTCTACGATTAATTTCAACAAGGGTCCTCCGGGATCAACGAAGCCCGCAGGAACGAGGAAAAACCATGCAGGACACCACAACGTCGCCCGACATGTGCACGCTTGCGAGATTTTCCGAAAGTCCGGCAGACGTCACCGATGCCATGGCGATGAACTATTCCCGCGAACCGCTGGACGTTGAACGCAAAGCAGACCTGTCGCTGGTCACGCAGACCGACCGTGCGATCGAGGCCGCCACACGCGAACGCTGGATTGGACGGACGGCGGTCTGACAATGCTGAATGGCAAGCCCTGTCGCACCAGAGGATGCACATCGCTTGATTTAGCACGCGCAGAAACCTGGGGTCAGGACTCGGCATCGCGTTTCATGACGGGTTATTCTTCTGCATGAGCGGGCGATCTGGGAGAGGCCCGCCGAAGGTTCGACGGGCCTGCTTGCTCAGGCTGCGACCTGAGTGGTGGAGACGACCGGGAAGTCGATGTCCGTTTCCGCGACGTGGTTGAGGTAGTTGGTGAAGATATTCGCCACCACATTGGCGAGCGTCTCCACAATGTCGGCCTCACTCAGCCCTGCGGCACGAGCCGCCTCGAGATCGGTGTCCGACACCATACCCTTTGCCGTGACGATGTCCACGGAGAGCTTTAGGATCGCCGCCGTGCGTGGGTCTTCGGACCGTCCGGCGAGATGAGCCTTGATCGCCTCTGGCGCAACCTTGAGCCCGGCCGAGATCGCGGAATGAGCCGAGGCGCAGTAATCGCAGGTATTGGTGCCGGCCACGGCAAGGGCGATAGCCTCGCGGGTGCGGGCATCGAAACCACCGCCAGCCAGCGTCTCATTCAGGCCGAGCATGGCGGCCAGAACCGATGGCTGGTTCGCCGCAACGCGATAGAGGTTCGGCACCATGCCGATCTTACTCTTGATCGCGCTGAAGAGGGCATTTGCCTCAGGGGTGGCGGCGGAGTCGGAGACTTGGGTGATGCGTGCCATGGAATCATGTCCTTTCGTTGGCAGTTGGGAAAGCAGAGCGTCAGGCCGTGGGTATCTGCGGTTCGGGCTCGGACAGCCCTATGACAGAAACCACTGCCGCGCCGTTGAGCCAGTAATAGACGGCGTCCAGACCGGAGAAACCGAGGGCGAATGGCAGCACCAGAAAGAGCAGCCCGACCGCAAGATCGACTGCGAGGTGCAGCTTGTAGGGCAGCACCCGGATGATCCCGAGATGGTGATCGGTGAAAACCGTCAGCACAAAAGCCGCCAGCCCGATCATGGGTGAGATCGTCAGAGCCAGCGGATTGGACACACCGAGCCCGAGCAGGAATGGCAGACCAATGAGCGCGAAGGCAACCGGGTAATCGAGCCAAGCGTGAATGTTTTTTGTAACAAAGCGCATCGCGCAGGGTCCTTTCATCGTGGTTTCAGAAACGGCAGCTCGCCGCAAGAACGAGATAGGCCCAATCACGGGGACGGTGAATGTCAGAAAATCCAGAAAGAATGCGCAATCGTCCAGAAATACGGTTGGACAATTCCGTTTCTGAATGCTCGTCCACTGCTGCGACGACCCTCACCGCGACATCAGATCGATCACCCGAATTTCGACATCGATCACCCTATGGGCGCCCGCGCGGTCGTAAAAAGATCGAGCAGAGACGTCGCAGACCCAAAGTTCCAACGCGCGGCGGCTGACCGCCTGCCCCAGAAAGGTTCCACCCCCTGCCCCCTAGCGCCCTCTGCCACGATCAGATCGGCGGGTCAGAGGGTCTTTTGTCGGGTATGAAGTTCGAAGTGGCGGCCATAGGGGATCACGTCACCAAGTTCAGTCTCAAGGACGTCTAGCCATCGCTCGTGTCCGAAACAGTCCTCGACAATCAGCGACGTGTCGCCGTCGGGATCGTGATCTGCGGCATGAAACGCCAGCGCGTACGACAGGTAGCAAGGGCTGCGGCATCGTCTGGTCGCGCCTGACGGATTATTGCTGGTTGCGCCGCCGTCACACCGTATTAAGGACGTCACGCTCGGCTTTGCCGGACTGCTGCGGGCGTAACGCCGATTTCTTTCTTGAAAACCCGGCTGAACGCCGATTCCGAGGCATAACCCGAGACCTCGGCAGCCTCAGCCACCGACAGGCCGCGCTGCGCCAGAGCCTCACGCGCGATCTGCATGCGCCATGCAGTCACATAGCTCATGGGAGTGATCCCAAGCCGGGCCGAGAACCGTTCGGCGAAACCGGTGCGCGACAAACCTCCAACGCGCGCGAGGCTGGCAACGGTCCAATCGGCAGCAGGGTCGCGATGAAACATGCACAGCGCGCGCGCGATCTTTGGATCGGCGAAACCCGCGATACCCGGTATCCCCTCAGGCGATTGTTCGATGAAGGCACGGATGGCCTGGGCAAAGATCGCCTCGGACATCTTGAGCGCTATAAGATCGCCACCAAGCCGCGCGCCCCCCGCCTCGGCCCCGATGACCTTGAGTGTCGCGTCGAGCCATGGCCCGGCCTCTTCGCCATAGCCGCGCAGATGGATGAACGGCGGGAGCCGGTCGAAGAGCAGGTGTCGCGAGCCCTCGGCCAGCGCGAAATGCCCGCAGATGAGTTGCGTGTCGCGCGGGCTTTCTTCTCCGCCCCAGACCAGTGTGCCATATCCAGGAAACCCCGAGCGGGACAACACGTCGTCGAGCGGCAAGGCCTCCTCGGGTCCGGTGTGGCGGCATGAGAGAACATGCGGCTCGCCATGCGGAATGATGACGAGATCGCCCTGCGCGAGGATCACCGGCGCCTGCTGGCCCGCAACACGCACCAGCGCCTCACCGCGATGGGCATAGTGGAAACGGGCCACATCTCGATAGGCCGGCACGCGCACCCCCCAGGGTTCGGTGAAGCTCGTGCGGAAATAGAGCGTGCCGCGAAACGACAGGCGGGTGAGGATATCGCTGAGCAGGTCCAACATGCGACACAACCTACAGGTTCGGTCCACAGAATCCAGAGGCCTGGACGATCGGGCATGAATTCCGGACGGAGGGCCATTTATCACGCAGGAGTTTTGCTGTGAACAGGCATTGCCGTGGGGCGACGGACGATTCGCAAGGTGACGGTCCCGCCTGCTCATGCGGTTTTCGTTCACAGTGTCACAAGGAGACGCCCAGATGAGATTCTCTGCCTTTGCCCTGATCATGTCCGCCGCAAGCCTGCCCGCATTCGCCCAGATGGCGACGCAGCCCGACGCCATTCAGGTCGAGCCCGTGCTTGAGGTTCCGTCCGAGGACTTTCGCACCGATTGGGTGCAGATCGGCGCCTTTTCGGTACTCGCGGACACCCCTGCCGACGGCGCGCATGAGATCCACACCGTCTACATCGACAAACCCGCACTCGAGGCCTATCTGCGCGACGGCGAATTTGCTGAGGAGACGAGGATCGTCAAGGAAGTGTGGGGTACCCAGACAGAGGACCTGACGACCGGGCGCGCCAGCTATGCCGACAAGCTCAAGGGTCGTTTCGTTATGGTGCGGGACAGCGAGGGCAAGCTGGGCCAGGGGCCACGCTTTGGCGACGGCTGGGGTTGGGCCTTCTTTCCGGGACAGGAGACCCGGATCACGAACACCGAAGATTACCGCGATGCCTGCCTGGCCTGCCATGAACCGGTCCGCGATCAGGGGCTGATCTATCTTCAGGGCTATCCGGCACTGCGTCGTTGAAGCGCGGGCATTGCAGCTCTGGAAGGGGCCATGCCACCCCTTCCAGAGCATGACCCGCGATGATCGATCGATGAGGGAAACGCCGATTATTCCGGACGATTGCGCAAAAAAACCGAACGCACCCGCATTCAAACGCCGGAAAATTCGGGGCAATTGACAGACATCGCAACCTGTTCAGGAGAATGAACGATGAAAACCCTCTGCAAGTCCCTCGCCCTTGGTCTGGCCATCGCCTCGTCGGCCCTCATGGCCCACACGAGTGAGCCGATGAACGATCTGGAGATCGCGCACTCCGCCTATACCGCGGGCGGGCTCGATATCCGCTATGCACATCTCGCGTTGGCAATCTCGGAGAACGATGCTGTGCGCAACTTTGCGCAGACAATGATCCGCGATCACTCGGCCGTCAATGACGCAGCCGTGGCTCTGATCTCCAAGTTGGACGTTACCCCGCAGGACAATGCGCTGAGCAAGGCACTGATCGAGGGGGCTGCCGCCAAGCGGGCCGAACTCGTGACGCTGCGCGGCAAGGATTTTGATTGCGCCTATGCCACCAACGAGCTTGGCTATCACCAGATCGTCAACAAGACCGTGGCCGAGTCCTTTATCCCTACCGTCACAGTGGCGCCGCTGAAGGATCTGCTTGAAGAGGCACTTGCAACGTTCCGCGCGCATGAACAACACGCTGACCACATGGTCGCGGGATTGAAATGCGCAAACTGAGCGAGATCACGCGTCGCCGCTTCGGTCAGGGCCTTGGCGCGGCCATCGCCCTGACCGGAGAGGCGAATCTCGCGTTCGCGCATGGCGGATCGCACGAGGTCGCCGTGCGGATTGACGATTTCACCTTTGTTCCACCAACGGCTGAAATCCTCGTGGGCGACAATGTCACTTGGGAGAATGGTGATCACGCGCCACATACCGCGACCTCGCTCGACGGAACCTGGGACACCGGACCGCTGGAACGGGCCGCGTTTCGCCGGGTCACCTTTAACGAACCGGGCGAATACCGATATGTCTGCACCTTCCACCCGCACATGAAGGGCACCGTTCTGGTACGCAACCGCGATGGATGACACGATTTCAGAACCCGGCAGGAGAAGAATGCCATGACCCGGTCCATCACACTCATCAGCCATGCGCTCTGCCCCTATGTGCAGCGCATCACCATCGCACTCACCGAGAAGGGCGTCGCGCATGAGCTGCGCGTTGTGGATCTCGGCAACAAGCCGCAGTGGTTTCTGGAGATTTCGCCGCTCGGGCGCACGCCGGTTCTGACGGTTGGGGGCGCGGCGCTCTTCGAGTCTTCTGCAATCCTTGAATATCTCGAAGAGACGCAACCCAACCCGTTGCATCCGGTCGATCCCGTCGAACGTGCGCGCCATCGCGCATGGCTCGGGTTCGCCTCAGAGGTGCTCGAGACAATTGCCGACGTCTATTCTGCGCGTGATGTCGCGTCGTTCGAGACGAGCATCGCCGCGCTGCGCCGTCGTTTCAGACTGATCGAAGACCATATGAGCGCGGAGCCATGGTTTTCGGGCGTAAACTTTAGCCTTGTAGATGTGGCATTCGGACCGGTCTTCCGCTATTTTGATGTCTTCAGCGAAATCGACGGTTTTGACGTCTTCGAAGGCCTGCCAAAAGTTCAGGCTTGGCGGTTGCTTCTTGCGGCCCGACCGTCGGTGCGAGATGCAGTGGGCAAGGATTTCAACGCTCAACTGCGTGCCTTCTTGATCCGCCGCGACGGCGTATTGGTCGCGCGGATGCGACCCTTTGGAACTGCCTGAGCCGATTTGCGCCATGCGTTATCCCAATTCAGATCGCAATTTGACCTTTTCGCGCCTTGCACAGGTTCCGCTTGCATTGCTTGTAGATCACATGTCCGATCCGCGCGTCGCGCAGCACATGCCACTTTTGGTCCAACCCTGGGATGCCGAAACAGCGCAACGCTTCGTCGCTGCCAAGGAAGCCTACTGGCAGCGTGACGGATTAGGCCATTGGGCGATCCTATCCGGTGGCCGCTATATCGGCTGGGGTGGGTTCCAGAACGACGGTGGGGAATGGGATTTCGGCCTTGTTCTGCGGGGGGATGCCTTTGGCCTTGGCCTCGCGATCGCACGAGAAGCTCTGGACTTCGCCCGCGCCGATGTGCGCATCCCTTACGTCACTTTTCTGCTGCCGCCTTCGCGCCGCCATCTTGGAGCTCTCGCGCGGATAGGCGCGCAGCCGCTTGGCGAAGTGCTGCATGAAACCGCGCGATTTCTCAAATTTCGCCTCGAGACCCCGTGCACCGGCACATCACCCACCCGTCCGAGCCGAAAGGAGATGCCATGACCATGATCGATCATCTCAGCCTCGGCACCGCCGACATCGCCGCCGCTCGCGGTTTCTATGCCCGCCTGTTCGAACCGCTGGGTGTCACCTGTCTGGCCACAGGAGACGGCCTTGCCGCCTCCGGGCGTGAGCGGATCGCCTTTGTGCTTCTGCCGCTTTTTGATGGCCAACCGGCAAGCGTTGGCAACGGCACGCATGTCGACTTTGCCGCGCAGAGCGTCGGCGCTTGCTGCTATCAAAGAGAATGACCTCATAGGACAGTCCCGTTTCTTCCAGAAACATAGCGATCTTCGCCGGGTTCGGTTTCGGATGGAAATAAAAGAGGATCAGAGAGTTCTTCGTGGGGTTTGGGATGGTTTGGCAATGTCGGGCCGACGAGACGCCAACAGAACGCCGGAGACGATGATTGCGATCGCGACGCACTCGGCGCCAGACGGCATCTCGCCGAGAACGGGAATGGCGAGAAGCGACGCGACTGCGGGAACGAGCGCGATGATAGCAGTGGCCGCTGCTGATCCAAGCAGTGAGACGGCGCGGTTGAACGTGAAGATTGCGACACCGCTCATCAGCACGCCTTGATAAATTGACTGCAGCGCAATTTCGGCCGCTGAGGCATGGCTCAGACGGCTAAGACCTAGAAGGAGGTACGCAGGCAGGAAGAGTGTCGCCGACCAAAAGCAGATGAGGGCGGCGGACTCGATCGGAGTCAGTCCGCTCTTCCGGAACAGCAATGTGTAGACTGCCCACATCGCTGCGGCAGCGGCCAGCGCGCCAAGTCCTGCCAGACTGGGCGGCCCGTGGGCGGCGGCTCCTGCCAGTAAGAGCAGAGACAACCCGGCAAAGATCGCCGCGTATCCAATCCAGCGTTGACGGCCCTGCCACTCACCGAGGAAAACCCAGGCGAAGATGCCAGCGAATAGCGGCATGAGGGTCGGCGCAATTGAAGCAGCCTGTGCAGCCGAGGTCAGGCTGAGACCCAACGCGACAAGTAGCACGAAAGGCATGCCCCAAAGCATGGCGAATACCAGGCCCTCACGCCAGGCCGCGGGAGGAAGAGTGGCTCGACGCCGGATCAGGACAGGTGCAAGCAAAGTCGCCCCAATCCCGAAGCGCAACGCCGTAATATCCCAGATGCTGAGCTCACGCGTGACGCTGAAGCGCGTAATCACGAACCATCCAGAGAAGATTGCAACGGTGAGGGTCGCCCAAAAGAGGCCAGCGAAGCGGTTGCGTGAGCTGGCGAGCGATGAGTCAGGTGCAAGAGTTGCATTGGGAGCCTCGGTTCCGGACATGGGTCAGGCCCCCGCAAGACGCAGGGCGGCCAGGACAATCTCGGGCTCAAGGCGCTTGCGGTAGTCGACGTCGAGGTAAGCGAGCGTGACACGACCGTCCTTTGCGATCACATAGGTCGCGGGGACGGGAAGCTCCCAGTTCTCGTCGCCGTTGATCGCCGACAACGCTTTGCCATTCGCGCGGAGATCTTCAATCTTGGCCTCGAACAGACCCGGCCGACCGCACGGCGCTGTACGTGCAAAATCGGCCCTGTAAGCGGCCAGCTCATGTTCGAGGTTCATTGAGGGTTCCCTTCCGAAGCAGTTCCGCGATCCAACGAGGGGCCGCCTTGTATTTTTGTTTGGTTGTTCTAAAATGCATGGAAAAGCGTTCGATGACAAGATGCGGTCAATGCGAACCAAGAGGAAACAGAATGGCCAGACCGAGGAAGTTTAACGAGGACGCAGTGCTCGACGCTGCAGTGCAATGTTTCTGGAGCCGCGGCTACGAGGCGACGTCGATCCGTGATCTGATTGAGAAAACGGGCTTGGCTGGCGCAAGCCTCTACAATGCGTTCGGCGACAAACGCGCCATTTATCAGCGCGCGCTCGACCATTATGTGGAGGGAAATATCGGCAAGCGTATTCGACACTGTGAGACCATGGAGCCTTCCGACGCTATTGAGGCATTCTTCGCGGAGATCGTGAAGCGATCGCTCGACGACAAGGATCTTAAGGGCTGCATGCTCGTGAATGCGGTGCTTGACGTGGCGCCTCACGATCCGAGGTTCCAGGAGGCTGTCGTCGGCATGCTGTCGAGCGTCGAGGCCTTCTTCTTACGTTGCGTCAGCCGAGGTCAGGCAGAGGGCTCGATCACCACGTCACACGCAGCGGAGGATTTGGCGCGACACTTGCTCTGTATCCTGATGGGCGTCCGTGTACTTGCAAGGGTAGGATCGGAACGGGCACTCTTGGAAGGGGCAGTGAGGCCCACGCTCGCGCTCCTCGTCCCAGGTAGCGATGGCACGTCATGATTGATGACGTTACAGGAACGTTTTAGTGGACGAGATGCACAAACGATCTCAATTCACCGTCCCAATCATTCCTACAAAGCATTTAATCTTCTTCGCTCTATGTAGAATTAAAAAACGGATTCCTTTTAGATCGGCGGCCCCTGAAGTAACGCCCGAGGCAAAGGGAGAGCAGCACCTCGAGCGGCGGGAATTCATATTCATTGATGACCTTGTTATAGCGGAACATTTTCTCGGCGCTGTTGCCGGGCCAGTCAAAGTTCTCGACCGCCCAATGCACGAAGACACGCTTGAACGCCTTGGTCTTGGTCAAGCCGATAGCGCCGTGCTCCTGCGCGTAGCGCAATGTCAGCAGCGCCGCACGCAACGGGACGAACGCTAAAGGTCGGGATGGTCATCGGGAAGGGGTCGGAACTCGATCATGGCGTAATGCTGCCACAGAGTTTTCGGCGAGGCCAGAACGCAAAGTGCCCCAGATGCGTTGGGGCGCAAAACTCTGATATTATTTGATATTTTTGGTTTCCGGAGGGTGACTTGACCTTGACCGAACCAGTACTTTTCTGAACCGAGCGTGAATGCGACCTGCTAATTACGAATTTGCCGTCCATGAGTTGGATCTGACCAGACAAAGCCAG
>NZ_JBLXFE010000009.1:0-152608 GCF_048262375.1 Roseovarius sp. | reverse complement strand
CCTTGATGCTCAAAAACCATCCGGACCGCACGTGCGCGGACCTCTGGCGAGTAGCGATTTGCCATTTTGCTTTTTGTCATAACCATCATCCTTACTTAAGTTGATGGTCTCCGACAAACTCGGGGCGATTCAGAGATTTCTTTCAGGTGCAGCCTCTCGGGCACCCTGTAGGGTGGCTGGGGGTTTTCAGCCTTCTCTTGTCTCAGCCTCTCAAGGGCCGCGCTGGGCGTTTCCATTTGGGTGCCTCCTGTTCTGTTGATGATCTCTATGGCTGCGATGGTGCTGGAGGGGGCGCAGTTGCCCACGCCCTCCTCTACCGGCCCTTGCGGGGCCTTCACTCGCTCTCAGTTCCGCGCCGCCGCGTCCCGTCATGCACGAAAGACCTTTTTAGTGGCCTTCTTCGCAGCATCACTCGCCATGGCGTCCACATGCTCATTGTCCGGGTCGCCTGAATGGGCTTTGATCTTGTGAAAGATCACCTCTCGGGTTGCCATGAGGGCAATGATCTTCTCCCACAAGTCACGATTGCGAACCTCTTTGCCGTCCGACTTTCGCCAGCCACGTTTGATCCATCCTTCAAGGTATTTCTCAATGCCGTCCTTGGTGTATCCGCTGTCGAGACACACCAACACGGATGCGCCCTCTGGGGTCGCTGTGAGGGCATCTATAACAGCCCACATTTCAGCTTTGTTGTTGGTGGTGTCCAGACTTTGGCGAGCATTTTCAGTCCACTGCCTATCCGGCGAGTACAGACGATATGCGCATCCACCGGGGCCGGGGTTGCCCTTGCAGCTTCCATCTGTGTAGGCCACGTAAAATCCATCGGCCAAGGCCGCTTCTGCACGAGTATCCATAGGGTTATTCCTGTTTGATGATGATGGTTGGGGGTTTCAGACAAGACCAAGCGCTTCCCTCAGGAAACCTTGGGGGGCGACACACGATTATGTCTGTAGGTGCAACCTGAACGGGACACCGCCCCCTCATCAACCTCAGTCACGCCATGGAAACAGATAGAAGACTCACAGGGGCGTCAGGAGAGCCGCACGGGGCCCCTGTGGGCGCTGGGCTGGGCTGGTTAGGGAAACATATCAGGCGACTCTAGGGTGCCCTGTAGGACTCTGAGACCATCAGGCCGATCATCATCCTCGCCCATGATATACCACCCGTCCTTGCGGATCGAAGGCAGGAGCGTGCCCCTCACCCAGTCCTGAAACGCCTTGGCCTCGGGCTTGTCGGAGCGCATGATGAGCTTGTAGAGGCCGCTTTCGGAGACCAGCTTGTTTGAACGCCCCCTATTATAACTCATCCGATGAGTGATAACCTCGGCTACAGACAAAGACCGTATGGCGTGGGTAGTATTCACCGTGCCATCGGGCTTGAGGGCGAACCCGAGCGCCTTGCATACGTCCGCCGCCACAAACCACGGGGCGTTGTCTATCTCGATCACCCGGATGGAGTGGCCTTTGAAGTCGTAGAGGGAGGGGGCCACCGCGTTTCCCCTGTATCGGATACAGGTGAACTATGCCCCAAAGTGTCTTCTAGGCACGTAGCCCCTTCCTCCGATGAAGCGAATCCGTTTCGCTTCTTTGTATGCGTCCCCTCACATCCCCCAACGGGCCAACGCAGCCTCAGCCGCAGCCGGGTCGCCCTTGATCCGCAGCACCGTTTGCCGGGACACCCCGACCACCTTCGCAATCTCAGAGGTGCCAGAGCCGGTGGCCAGCATATCCCGCACCTTGTCCAGACCATCCCGGTCATATGTGGGCTTCTTGCCCCGATAGCGTTCCCGGTCACCCTTGGCAGCCGCTATGCCCGCCTTCTGGGCCTCCTTTGTGGCTTCTGCTTGTGCCTGTGCGGTTGCCGCCATGAAGGCTATCAGGGCGTCCCTTACGGCCTCCTGCATGGGGTCTCTGGTGGCCCCGTCAAAGGTCAGACCGTTGATCACCGTCTTGACCACGACCCCTTGCCGCATGAAGTGGCGGATCGTGTCGGTCACGTCCTGATAGTTACGCCCCAGCCGATCCACCCAGCGCACCACGAGCGTATCCCCGCGCCGCAGCTTGTCGAACAGCCTGCGCCCGTTGGGCCGCTCAGCCAAGGGGACAGAGACACCGGAAACGCCATGATCCGATACCACATCATCAATGACAAAGCCTGCCGCCGTGGCTTGGGATAGCTGGTGGTCAAGGTTCTGGTCTACAGTGGAAACGCGGGCGTAAAGAATGGTCTGTGTCATGGTATCCCCTCAGGTGTCCGGTTGGGTGGTGCCCCCTGATAGGCGTGACCGTTGATGAATGTCAATCCTTACGTACACCCTAGCGGCATCTTTCTTGGTGGCCCTTGGGGTATACCCTTACGGACAAAACAGGATACCCCCAGCCCAGCCTTGAAGGTGGCCCCGTGCATCATCATCCGCGATCAATGACCCCGTGGCGCTGGGCCTTGGCCCCCTGCCCCGTCTCCGGGCCGCGCTGGTGGGGGTATGGGGGATATTACTGGCGCTCGGCTGGGGCGATATGGGGCTTCGGAAATGTGACCCTAGAATAGTGTGAGCGATCTGGCGACACACGGCGAATAACCGATTCTGTGTAATGCTTGTAGTGCTGTCAGTTAATTGAACATGCTTGATGTTTCATGCAGTCTAGCTGACTATCAAGCGATAGCGATAGCATGGGAGTTCCCAGATTTTGCCCTTAGCCAAATTCTCTGGGAATGACGTGAGAAATCCGTTGAGAAGCATTTGGATAATTGATAAAATGAAAAAGCTCTTTACGCGGAAGTGCGGAGACGCACGGTCAGGTGTACAGCCAGACCCTAAATTATTGTTCGCATTTTGGCGCGATAAGACCCAAAAGTTCTTATCGTTCCTCCGAGCACTCGATCCGATAAGAACTTTTGGGTCTTATCGCTTCTTTAAAGGTAATGAGCATTATGTCTCGCGAGTAGGCCAATGACTGCAGTTGGTGACCCGCGAGACAAGTTCCTTGAGCTAATTGATCTACGGAATTCCAGAGTATTACTTGCTCCTCACATAACCTTTGTTTGCGGGGGTCCAGTAGATATTCGTGCGGTCAACAATCATTCCATACGAAATATGTTCATGAATTTATCCGCACGCATGCCCGATAAATCGGAGGGCTTCACGCTAGCCGAAAACTTCAAGGATTGGCAGGCCGGTTATTCGAACTTGTCCGAATTTGAGAACGACATTGCCTCCTTATCTTCCATTATCGTGATCATCTTGGAAAGCGCTGGTGCACTTGCAGAACTTGGCTTGTTTTTTGCGAATCCAAAGTTGAGGGAGAAAATGGTTGTGGTTGTTCATAGCGCACACCACAACTCCGAGTCTTTCATCAAGTTTGGCCTGTTGTCGCCCCTTGAGGCATCAAGAAATGAATCAGTTCTCGTCTATGAAATTGACAGCAGCGATATCGAAAAGATCGAAAACAACGAAATTGAGGAAATATTGAAAGATGTTTGGGATATTTCTGACAAGATCGACAAGACCAGCGCTTTCGACACTCATGATCACGGTCACACCATTTTTCTGATCTTTCAGATAATTGATCTGTTCACGATACTAACGTCCGCTGAAATCGCCGATTTTCTACAAAAACTAGACATAAAAATGTCAAAAAAGCAGGTTCAATCCGCCCTTTATATCCTGCAGAAGTTTAAGCTGGTTACCGGTGAAAAGAGATCATCGCAAACCTTCTATTTTGTCACGCCAAACCTTTCAGATCGTGTTGAGCTGTCTTTTAAAAGAGACTTCTCCGATCCAGATAACCCACGGCGCTATGACTCAAGGGCCATTAAGCTTGAAGTTTTAGATTTTTATCAAAGACAAATGACAGCAAATCAAAGTTTCAATAGGAGATTGAATCTTTGGAAACGCCGGATGGGTGGCGAAGGATGACACCTATATTCGAAATAGTGAGGCGTCGATTCTCTTTCTCTGAGCAAGAGCTAATCTCATATGTGAATACTGCTCCGTTTCGCTATAAAACTTACCATATAAAGAAACGCACCGGCGGCACGCGAGAAATTTCACAACCTTCTCGCGACCTGAAGGTTCTGCAGAGATTCATCTTGTCTGAGTTTTTGCACCGCAGCTTCTCATATCATGATTGCGCCACAGCCTATAGGGAGAACATCAGTATATCCGATAATGCACGTCCTCATCTGCATAATCCTTATCTGTTAAAAATGGATTTTTCTGAGTTTTTTCCATCAATTCGCGCAAGTGATTTTAAGCTCTTTTTGTTGGAGAAACGGATATGTGATTCTGAATTGGAAGCGATAATGTTGGGTCGGATTTTCTTCAAACATTCAGAAGATGGATTGGCATTAAGTATCGGCTCTCCCGGCTCACCGTCCATATCAAACGCAATGCTCATGGAATTCGATCAACGTGTCAGCACTGTCGCTGCAAAAGCTGGAGTGGTCTATACTCGTTATTCAGATGACTTAACTTTCTCGACCTCTCTCAAAGGCGTGCTGTTTGATTTCCCTAAACACATAGAAGAGATACTACTACATCTGGACTACCCGAGACTTTCCGTCAATTCGAAGAAAACCGTTTTCTCTTCAAAGAAATTCAACAGACATGTTACAGGAATCACAATTACGAATGATGAAAAAATGTCATTGGGGCGCGATAGAAAACGTCAACTGCGCACACGTATATTCTTGGCGAGCGAGTTAACAAGTCGGGAGTTAGCGAGCCTACGGGGATATCTTTCCTTTGTGAACCAGATTGAGCCAGAGCTAATCAGAAAGCTATCGCGGAAATATCCGAACCAAATGGCGCTAATCCAGTTGGCGGAGTTTAAGAACACCGATTAACGACACGACGGAAGTTCACGCCCTCCCTTATCGTCGCCGTTCAGAGAACCGATGTGATACTCCGCGCTGCCTTCCCCTCAGCTGTTTGCTATCGTTCCAGACGAAAATCACCCCTCAATCCCCTTGGTGGTTTGGAGGTGCTGACCTTGGTACGGCGGCTTATTCAGAAAACCCCTGCGGGCTTTCCCTATACCCACTCAGCGCCTTTACCAGTGCGTCACGCTTCTGTTCCAGCGATACGGGGCCACCATAGGCCGCATCTTCACCGCCCCCGAAGGCATGGCCTTGGATAGCCCTTTGGGTATCCGGGAAAATCTCCGCCGCCCGCATCCGGTCTTTCATGTTGTGGCGCAGGCTGTAGGTGGGCCTCCCTAGTTGTCATTCAGGTTGCAGAGGACGGTGCTCAAGTGTTACATAGAACCGTACCAACCGCCACGCCTAAAGAATTGCCAACCAATTGAGATAAAAAGGAAAAGACCGAACCTGTTCGATCCCCCTAGGCTCCACCAATTCCACAATCCCACCTTTCAGTCTTTCAACGATCCAGACAGGCGCGCAGGCGGGTTTTCTGGAATTTTCGCTGTGTTTTGCAAAAAATGCTCTGGCCCATGGCGGTCTGGGCGGATCACTGGGTTGGCCCCGACGAAAGACACGGGATTGCAGCAAATTCGGCGGGAGAATCCCTTGACGCGCCTGCGCTTTGGGCCTAAAGACCCCGAACGGAATTCGGGGCGCTGCCTGTGGTGGTGCCCGTTTGTGTTAAGAAGGGCCAGCACGCGCCCTCAGCAAGAACGAGGATGACCCCATGTCGCGCCGCTGTGAACTGACTGGAAAAGGCCCGATGGTTGGAAACAATTCCAGCCACGCCAACAATAAAACACGTCGTCGGTATCTGCCGAACCTCAATGACGTGACCCTGCAATCCGAGACCCTGAATCGTGGCATCAAGCTGCGGATCACCGCGCATGCGCTGCGCAGTGTCGATCACCGTGGTGGTCTGGATGCGTTTCTTGCCAAGGCCAAGGACGACGAGCTGTCGGCCACCGCGCTGAAGGTCAAGAAAGAGATCGCCAAGGCGCAGGCCGTAACGGCCTAAGACGCTCAGTCGAACAGACTTATCAGCAGCCCTGCCCCAATGCGGCGGGGCTGTTTGCTTTTGTCGCTTGCCGAGGTTGGGGGCCGGGGCCTATACCTCGGGCTGATGAGACAGTTTCGCCCGATATTGGCCATTGGCCTCTGCCTGCTTTTGACGCTCACGAGCCAGAGCCTTGCGGTGGCGCGGGGAGTGGCGCAGCCGGTGGGCGAAATCGTGCTTTGTACCACCACAGGGCCGGTGACAGTCGCGGTGGACGCCGAGGGTCAGCCCGCCGCCCCGCCGCATATCTGCCCGGATTGTCTGCCGGGATTTGCGGTGGTTCTGGCCAACCCCCCTGCCCTGCGCGCGTGGCAAGCCGCTGTGCGGCGGATTACGGTGACAGAGGTTGCGCCGCATGTGGTGACGCGCAGCCTGCCCCTGAGTATGGCGCGCGCGCCGCCCGTGGTGGTCTGACCCCGATTCCATCACCGATACACAGACCTAAAAGGAACGACAGATGTCCCTAAAATCCAACGTCTTCGCGGCGCTTGCCGCCATTGCCCTTGCTACGCCGGTTCTGGCGCAGGAAATCCATGTGCTTGACACCTATGCCCGCAGTGCCAGCCCGATGGCCAAGACCGGCGCGGCGTTTATGTTGATCGAGAATATCGGCGATGCCGATGACCGGCTGATCGGCGCGGCCTCGCCCGCCGCGCATAAGGTCGAGTTGCACACCCATATCGAAGAGGGGGGTGTGATGAAGATGGTGCATGTCGAGGAGGGCTTTGCCATCCCCGCTGGCGAGACGCTGGTGTTGCAGCGGGGCGGGGCGCATGTGATGATGATGGGCCTGACCGAGAGTTTCGAACAGGGCAAGATTGTGCCGCTGACGCTGGTGTTCGAGAAATCCGGTGAGATCGTGGTCGATGTGCCGGTCGATCTTGACCGAAAGCCCGGCGCGTCCCATGGCAAGGGGCATGGCACCGGGAACTGAGCCACGACGGCGTTGCAAAACGTCAGGCGCGCGGCGGCTGTTCGGCTCGAAGGAAACTTTGAGCCCGAGACAGGAGCCGCGCGGTCTCTGGGCCGGGGACAAGCGATGCAATGGCGGTGATTGCCGCCTTGTGCCAGCAAAGCCCGGATGACTTGTCAGAGTTATGCGGCACCACAAAATCGCTAGGCCGCTGGGCCCGGCCCAGGAATCGCGCAGCGGCGCATGCCGCGTCTTGTTCCACGCATGGCATATGAAACATCAGAAATAGGCCAAGAGTGACCAGAGACGTCC
The DNA here is from genome assembly GCF_048262375.1 of Roseovarius sp. GTDB lineage: Bacteria > Pseudomonadota > Alphaproteobacteria > Rhodobacterales > Rhodobacteraceae > Roseovarius. The sequence continues at coordinate 145,403 of NZ_JBLXFE010000009.1, read as the reverse complement.
CGCGCTTGCCGGGACAGTCTCGTTGATCAGCCCACCGCGCGACCGGCCATCTTTTCGAGATGTGCACGCAATTGTTCGGCCTCATAACGGGCCTCGCGCAGGCCGTCCATGGTGGCGGCCAGTTCGGCCTCGGTCTGGCTGATCTGGTTGGTCAGTTCCGCCTCGCGCTGCTGCAGGTAGGTGATGGCCTGATCGCGGGTTTCCTCGGCTTCGTGCAGTTCCTGCGCCAGACGCTCCAACTCTCCGACATCGGAGCCGGGCACGCGGATGAAGCGATGCACCAGCCAATTGGCGAACCAGCCCATGCAAAACGCCACAAAGAGGACGATGGCGGTCGCGATGATGAATTCGGTTCTGTTCATTCGGTGGCTTGGTCCTGCGTAGTCTCTTTGGCCTCTGTCCCTTCTTCCCCCGGTTCTTCGAGGCTTTCAAGCGCTGTTTGCTCATCTGGCACGGGTGCTGGCCGGATCAGGCGGAATTCGATGCGCCGGTTGGTCTCTCTGCCCTCTTCGGTGCCGTTGTCAGCGATTGGGGCACTCTCACCATAGCCTTTGGCGTCGATGCTCGAAGTCAGAACCCGGCGCATTCGCAGTTCATCCAACACGGCACGAGCCCGCGACAAGCTGAGTTGTTCGTTCATTTCCTCGCGGCCCTGACTATCGGTATGACCGCCGATTTCCATGCGAATCTCGCCGCATTCTTTGAGGATGTCGGCGATATCATCCATGATTGCCCCACCCTGAGCGTCTATAGTGGCCGATCCCGGTTCGAAGTTGATTTTGCGGGTGGCTTGGATTTCAGCGATCAGCGCCTCGCATTCTTCGGGGGTGGGCAGGCTCGCGATCGGATCAAGCGCCTTTTTATAACTGACGTCGATCACGTATTGTTCGGACCCGCCAAACTTGTCCGACAGGAACTGAGCGATTTCGGCGCTGGCCCCTTTGCTGCCGGTGTTGCCCTGAACGCTGAGGTTGTCGGGGGTGACGGTAACAACGCCATTGGAGAGATGCGACAGGGCCTCGAGTCCCGTCAGCACACGGATCGGCCAATCGCGCGGCAAGCCTTCGGCAACGCGAGCCGTCAGATGCACCGAATCGGAGGAAAAGCGCGCCTTGGCAAAGCTGCGCACGGTTTCGCGGCTGGCCTCGCTGCTCACCCGGCCCCGAATCAGCACTTGGCCCTCCGGTGAGAGGGTGGCAACGAATTCCGGTTCGACCGGCTGTGCGGTATCCGGGGGCGGTGGCAGGGTCGCGGTGAGGGCGAACACCTCGGGGAGATCCGCCTCAAGCTTGCCTGCGACATCGTCAAAGCGGTCTTGTGGCGTGCCTTCGGGAGCCAGCAGGGCAATATCGGCATCCGAGAAGGTCACGCTGCCGCCCCCCATATCCGCAAGCGCCGCGAGCGCCAGTTCGGCCGCGCGTGCCCATTGCGGCGAAGGCACGCCCATGCCGATCACGCAGTCAGCCTTGGTTTGCATGCCCGCCTTGCCAGCGGCGCGCAGAATGCGCTCGCGCGCCTCTTCGGTATCGGCGGAGCAGGCATCAAACCGGGCCCCTGCCCCGTCGATCACGAAACGCAGGGTAAAGGGGGTGATCACCGGGCGGGGGGCCGAGATCGCCAGAGCTAGGCGGACATCGTCCGGGGCGTTGCGGGCAAGCTCTCCCTCGATCCGGCGCTGTGCTTCGGGGCTGTCAACCATTGCGGTGATCTCGACCCGTTCGGCGCTCACGGAAATTTTGGTGCGGGGCAGTTTGCCGAGCGAGCGCACCGCGTACCGCAGCGCGTCGGGCCATGTTTCGGGATAGGGATAATCAGCGGCATCGAGCAGGTCCGCGATGGGTGCGCCATCGGTCGCAGAGGAGATATCCGCCAGAAGCTTGTTGCGATTGGTTGCAGACGGCACGAGGCCAATCAGCGAAATGCCGCTGTCGTTGCGCAGGATCTCGATGGCAAATCGTGGCGGCGCGATGTCGGCCGCGTCCTGCACCAGCATCTGGTCGATCACCCGCGCCGCATCAACCACGGTGCCCGCAAGCGACAGCGCCTTGAAGCGGGTGGCTTCGGAGGGGGCGGTGCCTGCAAGGAAAAGCTGGAGTCCGTCGCTGTCCACATCGGCCCAGACCAGCCCGGCGCGGTCGAGCGTATCGCGCACAGCGCGGCGCGAGCTGTCCTCGATAGTGCTGACGGCAAAGCCTGCGGCCACGACAGCAAGCAACGCTGCCCCGGCAAAGGTTCCTGCGATCGTGAGGGCGGATGATAGACGCATCGGGCAATGGCCAATAGTTGGTACTGCTTACGTCTTTAGGCGGGCGACGGGGCGAGTTCAATCACAGCAGACAGGCAACGGCGAAAAACGGCACAGGCAAGAGGCCCGCATCGCGGTTGGAGCGAAACAGTTGCAGCAACCGCGCCGTGTCGTCGAGACGCAGACGGCGCATCTGGCCCTGCATATGCCAGCCCATCGCCCAAGGCCCGCAGAGCGCCACGAGCAGGGCCGTCAATTTGGCATCGGGTACTGCGAGAATGACCGCCACTGCCATGAGCGACACGGTCGCCACCAAAAACCACTGTAACCAGCGGGGCGAGGTATCGCCAAACAGGCGTGCGGTGGACTTCACGCCAATCAGGGCGTCATCCTCGGCATCCTGATGGGCATAGATCGTGTCATAAAACAGCGTCCAGGCTATGCCCGCGAGATACAGAATGACCGCCGGGGCCGCGAGCCGCCCGGTGTGGGCGGTCCAAGCCAAGAGCGCACCCCAGTTAAAGGCAAGGCCGAGAAAGACCTGCGGCCACCATGTAAATCGCTTGGCGAAGGGATAGACCGCCACCGGCAGCAGCGAGAGCACGCCAAGCGCGATTGCCGCGGCATTGAAGGTGAGCAGGATGGCACAGGCCAAAAGCGCCTGCGCCGCCATCCAGATCACGGCGCCCCGCACCGTGACCTGCCCCGATGGGATCGGTCGCGAGGCGGTGCGCGCCACGGAGCCATCAATATGCCGGTCGGTGATGTCATTCCAAGTGCAGCCCGCACCGCGCATGAGAAAGGCACCAAGCGCGCATCCGATGAAGATCCAGAGGTCATGCCAGCCCGCCTGCCCGTCCGAGAGCATCGCCAGCGTCAGGCCCCACCAGCACGGCAAGAGCAAGAGCCATGTGCCGATAGGCCGGTCAGCGCGCGCCAGCCGCAGGTAGGGGCGGGTGACCGGCGGAGCCAGCCGATCCACCCAATTGCCTGCATAGGCATCGGAAACCTGTCCGGTGGCCTCTGGCGTCTGGTTCTTTGCGGTCATATGTTGGCCCCATGAAAACGGCTAAGATCAGGCTTTATGTAGAGCACCGCCTGGGGGAAGGGCAAACCATTCCTCTGACCCGTGAGCAGGCGCATTATCTCTTTGGGGTGATGCGGCTGGCGGTGGGCGATGCGGTGTTGCTGTTTGACGGGCAGCATGGCGAATGGCGCGCCGAGGTGGTTGAGGCGGGCAAGCGGGGCGGCGTGCTGCTGGTGGCCGAACAGACCGCACCGCAACGCGATCCCCCGGACCTGTGGCTGATGTTTGCACCAATCAAGAAGGCACGCACAGATTTCATTGTCGAAAAGGCCGCTGAAATGGGGGCTGCCCGGATCATCCCGGTGCAAACCGATTTTACGAATTCAGAGCGGATTCGACAGGACCGCCTGCAAGCGCATGCCGTTGAGGCCGCCGAGCAATGCGGTGGCACCTATGTGCCCGAGGTCTGCGATCTGCACCGGCTGGACCGAATGCTGGCGGATTGGCCTGCAGAGCGACGGCTGATGTTTTGTGACGAGGGATTGGCAGGACATGCGGCGGCCCTTGCCGGTGATCTGCCGCGCGGCACGCCTTGGGCGATTCTGATCGGGCCGGAGGGCGGCTTTTCGGATGGCGAGCGCGCCAAGCTGGCGGCGATGCCGCAGGCGCATGCCGTGAGCCTCGGGCCACGCATCCTGCGCGCCGATACGGCCGCCGTGGCGGGGATGACGCTCTGGCAGCAGGTCTTGGGGGATTGGGCATGAGTTTTATCCGCCCGCAGGCTCGTGCGGCCCTCTGGCGCTGGCGCGAGGTGTTGAGCGGGCTGGCGATCGCGGCGCTCGGGCTGTGGTGGGGCATTGGCAGTTTCGGCCTGTTGCAATGGCTGGGGTATGCGCTGCTGATCCTGGCGGGCGCGGTTCTGGTGATGGGTGTGCAACGGGCGCGGTTTCGCGCCGGATCGGGCGGCCCCGGCGTGGTGCGGGTGGACGAAGGGCAGGTTGCCTATTTCGGTCCGCTGACCGGGGGCGTGGTGGCGATCCGCGATCTGGATGCGCTGACGCTCGATCCGACGGCGCAACCGGCGCATTGGGTGCTGAGCACGGGCGGCACTCCCGATCTGTGTATTCCGCTCAGCGCCGAGGGGGCCGAGATGCTGTTTGACGCCTTTGCCGCCCTGCCCGGTCTGCGCACCGAACATATGCTGGCGCAGATGCGCCGCCTGCCTGATCACCCGACAGTGATCTGGCAGAAATCGCAAAGCGCTCCCTCGCACCTTTGGCTGCATTGACAGTCCGGACGTTTGACGCCAACTGTGGCGCTCGTGAAAATTGCCTGATCAGGAGGCCCGAACATGTCCATCCCACAATCCGGCGGCGGGCCGATTGAACGCCATGAGCAACTAGCCGAATATCTGGCAAGTGGTTGCAAACCAAAGCAAGATTGGCGCATTGGTACCGAGCACGAAAAGTTTGGCTATTGCAAGGACACGCTGCGCCCGATCCCTTATGAGGGTCCGCGCAGTATTCTGGCCGTGCTCGAAGGGCTGCGCGATGGCCATGGCTGGGCACCCGTAGAAGAGGGTGGCAAGCTTATCGGTCTTGAAAAAGACGGCGCGAATGTGAGCCTTGAGCCGGGCGGGCAATTGGAGTTGTCGGGTGCGCCGCTGGAAACCATCCATCAGACCTGCGACGAGGTGAACGAGCATCTGCGCGACGTCAAGGATATTGCCGACAAGGTGGGTGTGGGCTTTATCGGATTGGGCGCTGCCCCGATCTGGAAACATGACGACATGCCGCTCATGCCCAAGGGCCGCTACAAGCTGATGGACAGCTATATGCAGAAGGTCGGCACCATGGGCCGCACCATGATGCGCCGCACCTGCACCGTGCAGGTCAATCTCGATTTCGCCTCAGAGGCGGATATGGTGCAGAAACTGCGCGTGGCACTGGCCTTGCAGCCGGTGGCAACAGCGCTTTTCGCCAATTCCCCGTTCTTTGAGGGCAAGCCCAATGGCCACAAGAGCTGGCGCGCGCGGGTCTGGCGCGATCTCGATCCGGCACGCACCGGCATGTTGCCATTTGTGTTCGAAGAGGGCTTTGGCTTTGAGGCCTATGCCGATTATGCGCTCGATGTGCCGATGTATTTCGTCTATCGCGACGGCAAGTATATTGACGCTCTGGGGCAGTCCTTCCGCGATTTCCTGCGCGGTGAACTGCCTGCCCTGCCCGGCGAAAAGCCGACGCTGAGCGATTGGGCGGATCACCTGACCACCACCTTTCCCGAGGCGCGGATCAAGAAATTCATGGAAATGCGCGGTGCGGATGGTGGTCCGTGGCGCAGGCTTTGTGCGCTGCCCGCGTTCTGGGTGGGGCTGATGTACGATCAGAGCGCCCTCGATGCCGCATGGGACATCTGCAAGGGCTGGGATGCCCAAACGCGCGACGCGCTGCGGGTTGCCGCCAGTGTGGACGGGCTACAGGCGCGGGTGGGCAATATCCACATGCACGAGCTGGCCCGTGCGGTGCTGGATATTTCCGAGTCCGGTCTGAAGGCGCGGGCACGGACGGGCGGTGGTGGCATGATCCCCGACGAGACGCATTTCCTCAATGCGCTGCGCGAGAGTGTCGAGACCGGCAAAACCCCGGCGGATGAGTTGCTGGATCGCTACACTGGGGATTGGCAAGGCGATCTGAGCCGGATTTACACCGACTACAGCTACTGAAGGCAAATCAGGCTGGCAGGGGGCTGCCGGTGCGGGTGCGGGTGCGCATCAGGATCAAGACCATGATCCCGATGTTGAGAAAGTTCCACGCGATGCCATTGAGAAAGGCGACGTGATAGCTTCCGGTCAGGTCATAGATCCAACCCGTCATCCAGCCGCCGAGCGCCATCCCGGCAATGGTGGACATCATCACGAAACCAACCCGGCGGCCGGCCTCGGCGCTGGGCATATATTCCCGCACGATCAGCGCGTAGCTGGGCACGATGCCGCCTTGCGCCAGCCCAAAGACCAGGCTGACCACATAAAGCGAGGTGAGCCCGCCCGACGGCAGATAGAGAAAAAGTGCCAGACATTGCAGGGCTGAGCCAATCAGCAGGGTGCGCACCCCGCCCAAGCGATCCGCCACAAGTCCCGACACGATGCGTGAGGCGACCCCCCCCATGAGCATAAGCGATAACATCTGCGAGCCCACGGCAGGACCATAGCCCAGATCGACGCAATAGCTGACGATATGGACCTGTGGCATCGACATCGCCACGCAGCACCCGATTCCGGCCACCCCCAGCAACAGCGCCAGTGTGCGCGGCGAAAGGCCGGTGGCCCCGGCGCGGGCCGAGGACAGGCTATCGGCATGGGTGCGCGCGCCAAGCGGCAGTCGGCGGCGTAAGAGCAGCGCCAGAGGGATCATCCCGACGCAGGTGACGACCGCCAGCACCATATAGACCGCGCGCCAGCCCTGCCCGGCCAGAATACCCGCAAGAATCACGGGCCAGATCGCGCCCGAGAGGTAATTGCCGCTGGCAGTGATCGCGACCGCGATGCCGCGCCGTTTCAGAAACCAGAGCGAAATATCAGCAATGAGCGGACCAAAGCTGGCGGCTGTGCCAAATCCGATGACAAATTGCAGCGCAGACAGGATCAGCACCGTGGGGCTGATCGCCGCAAGCGCCGTGGCGCCGGAGATCAGCAGCGCCGCGCCAATCAGGGCGGTTGTCACGCCGTACCGGTCCACCACCCGCCCGATCGCAAGATTGCCCAGTGCAAAGCCCACCATGGTCAGCGTATAGGGCATCGAGGCGGCTGCCCGATCCACGCCGAACTCGGCCTGCATGGCGGGCATGACCACGATGATCGACCACATGCCGACATTCCCCACGGTGGCAATCGCCAGCGACACGGCAAGGCGCATCCAAGCATAACGGCTGTCAAGAAGGGCGGCATCGGCATTCATGGCGCGACGATAGGACGGCACGCTCAGACTGACCAGATGGAAAACGCAGACCACCGGAGGTTGCTACCCCGGCTGTGACGGGGCGGCATTTTGTTGCAACCCGTATCCCGCCCTTGGCCCCGGAGACGCGACAGGCTAACAGTTGCCACGAAAAGGAGGGCTGCGCCCATGTCAACCGCCACGACCCAGATCGAGACCCCGACCGAGATTGCCCGCGACGTGATCCGGATCGAGGCCGAGGCCCTCACCACGATGAACGCGTCCCTGCCCGCCGATTTTGACGCCGTGATCGCGCGCTTGCTCGAGGTCAAAGGCCGGGTCATCGTCTCGGGCATGGGCAAATCGGGGCATATCGCCGCCAAGATCGCGGCCACCATGGCCAGCACCGGCACGCCGGCGCAATATGTGCATCCCGGCGAGGCCAGCCATGGCGATCTGGGCATGATCACGCGCGAGGATGCGCTGATCCTGATCTCCAATTCCGGCGAGACGCGCGAACTGGCCGATATCATCGCCCATAGCCGCCGCTTTGCGATCCCGCTTATCGCGATCACCAAGAAGCCTGACAGCACCTTGGGACAACAGGCGGATTTCCTGCTGACCCTGCCCAATGCGCCCGAGGCCTGCGCCATTGGCATGGCCCCCACCACCAGCACCACCTGCACGCTGGCCTTGGGGGATGCGCTGGCCGTGGCGATGATGCGGTTGCGCGGTTTTGAGCGCGAGAACTTTCTGGCCTTTCATCCCGGTGGCACGCTGGGGGCGCAGCTTTTGCGGGTATCGTCGGTGATGCACCGGGGCGACGCCCTGCCGGTGGTGCGCGAAACCACACCGATGGGCGAGACCCTGCTCGAAATGACCGCCAAAGGCTTTGGTGTGGCGGCGGTGGTCGAGGAGGGGCGGCTGCTCGCTGTGATCACCGATGGTGATTTGCGGCGCAACCTGTCGGATCTGATGGCGCGCACCGCCGGAGAGGTCGCCACACGCAATCCCCGCAGCATCCTGCCCGAAGCGCTGTTGTCAGAGGCGTTGGGGGTGATGAACTCCAATAAGATCAGCGCGTTGTTTGCCGTGGATGAGTCCGGTCAGTTGTGTGGCCTTGTGCATATCCATGATGCGTTGCGCGCCGGGGTGGCGTAACACCGGTCAGGCGCTGAGAAAGCTTGCATAGGGGATGTAGCGGACCGGGTCGCCGGGCTGAATCGTGGCCGCCTCGTCCGGTAGTTCCACCAACCCTTCGGCCCAGCTCAATCCGCTGATGCGGCCAGAGCCCTCGGAGGCAAAGACCTCGGCGCGGCCGTCGCGAATGCGGGCGCGCAGATATTCGCGGCGGCCGGGTTTCTTGGATTTGGCAAAGGCCGCGGGCACCGCAAAGCCCTGAGGCGTGCACCAGCCTGCGCCGGACAAAAGCCGCAGCGCAGGTCGCGCGAAGATCAGCGCACAGACGAGCGCCGCCACCGGATTGCCCGGCAGGCCAAAGACCGGCACGCCGCGCCAGAGGCCAAGCGCCAGCGGGCGCCCCGGTTTGAGAGCGATGCGCCACTGGGCCATCGCGCCCGCCTCATTGAGCAGGGCCGAGACATGATCCTCATCTCCCGCCGAGGCCCCGCCAGAGGTGAGGATCGCATCGGCATTCGTGGCAGCGCGGTCCAAGGCGGCGCGGAGGGCTGCGCGGTCATCAGCAATACGGCCCAGATCAAGCGGGGCATAGCCCATCTGTTGCATAAGGCCGGTGAGCATGGGCCGGTTGGCATCATAGATCTGACCGGGGCGGGCGGGATCGCCCGGCTCAACCAGTTCATCCCCGGTTGACAGGACCGCGACGCGCAATTGGTGATGGATGGGCAGCTCGGCCAGTCCGGTGGCCGCACAGAGGGCAAGGTCGGCCGGGGTGAGGACACGACCGGGATGCAGCAGCGGCGCGCCTGCCGCCACGTCCTCGCCCGCGCGGCGGGTGTTGGCGCCGGGTTTGAGACCTGCGCGAAAGGCGATGCGCCCCTCCCCAAGTGTCACGTCCTCTTGCAGAATGACCGTATCCACGCCTTTGGGCAAGGCCGCACCGGTCAGCACGCGGACCGCATGGCCGGCGGGCACGGTACCCGGATAAGGCACTCCGGCAGCGGCACGCCCCTCGACCAGCGACAGGATCTGATCACCCGTAGTCAGGCTGGCATGGGCAAAGCCATAGCCGTCCACGGCCGTATTCGCCTCGGGTGGGTTGGCGCGGGGCGCGGTTATGGGTGCCGCCAGCACACGCCCCAAAGCCTGTGCCAGCGGTGCGCGGGTCTGGCCCACCACCGGGCGCAAGCGGTCCTGCAAGAGGGCCAGAGCCTGATCGACCGGTGTCCAGTCCACGCCTGCGGGCAGCGCAAAGCAATCGTTGCGCAGGGGCGGTGGAGAGAGCGTGTCGTCGCAGGCGCGCATCAGGTCTTCCTCATATCCCTGCCCCAGAATCCAGCCTTCCTCGGGGGCATCCACCGCCAGCATCTCGGCAAGCTTGTCTGGGGGCAGGTGGGCCAGCGCGCGCGACAGCAGCCGCACCTGATGCGCATCACGAATGCCTCCCTGCGCCTCGGCGCGTTTGACGGCGGCATTGATCAGACCGGGCCAGGTCTCGACCAGCGCCACGGGCTTATCCAACACCTCAAGGGGCCACACGCCCACCTGCCCGTAAAACCGGCGCCGCAGGCGGTTGAGCACCGGCAACCCGGTCAGGACCTGACCGCCCACCGCCCCCGCGCCGCCCATCTGCCAGCAGCTAAAGGCCCCCTTGGTCCTGTCCTCTGCCGCGCGCCGCTCGGGCATGCCATGGCCTGCGCGCGTATCCTTGCGCGGCAGGCCCGCGATCTCGCGCTGCATCCCGTTGAACCAGAACGGCCCCACACCGGGAAAGCGGCCATTGATCTCGGCGGCCACGTCAAAGCGGTTGTTGGCGCGCGGCCCGTCCTCGATCACGGTCTCGAGCCAATCCCAAACCGCGAACGGGCTGTCAGAGCCGGTCAGTGTCCGCGCGAACCCCGCCGGAAAGCCGAATGGGAAATCCACCCCGATGAGCAGCCTGCGCCCGGCGGCGATTTCCGCCTCGATCAACGCGATCAGCGCCGCCTCGGCCTCCTGCCGGTTGCGCAGATAGCGCGGCGGCTCCTCTACCCCGGCCCGCACCAGCCCCAGCCAGATCGCATCGCGGCGCGGGCGCGGCCCGGTGTCGTTGCCGCCCGACCAGTCGAGCATGGCAAAGCTGTCGAACCCGGTCACAGCCCCACCTCGGACAGGATGAAATCGGCAATACCGCGCGTGTCGTTCAGATCGAACACCGGTCGGTCGAGGTCAAGCGCGACATCGCTGGCCACGGCGCGGATGGTGGGATCGCCGGGGGCAATCAGCGCATTGCCGGTCTCGGCGCGAAACGCCTCGACCTTGGGATGGCGGTCACGCTTGTAGCCCTCGACCAGCACCAGATCGACGGGGGCAAGTTTTTGCAGCAGGGTTTCCAGCGTCGGCTCGTCGGCATCGCGCAATTCATGCATGAGGGCAAAACGATTGCGTGACGCCAGGATCACCTCGGTCGCGCCTGCCACCCGGTGGCGGTGGCTGTCCTTGCCGGGGTGGTCCACGTCAAAGGTATGATGGGCATGTTTCACAGTCGAGACGGAATAGCCGCGCCCGGTGATCTCAGCCACCAGCCGCTCCATCAGCCCGGTCTTGCCAGCGTTCTTCCAGCCGGTGACGCCATAAATCCTCATACTTCTGCTCTCCTGCGCGCCGCGTCCAGATCTTCGGGCGTGTTGACGTTGAAAAAGGGATCAAGGGCATCGTCGAACACCGCCTCGCGCCCGCCGTGTTTGTCGGTCCAGAGCACGACCTTGCGCAGCCCATCCATCAGCGCCGCGCGCAAATCATGCCGCAACGCCGTGGGCCAGAGGCCAAAGGTGGGGTGGCGGATGAGACCGCTGCCGCTCATGGATTTGGTCTCAGCCTGTCCACGCGGGGTGGCGGCGAGTACGAGGGGATGCGCCATGTCAGAAGCCTGTTTCCTCAAATGCGTCACCAGATCGGTCGGGAAAAACGGCGTGTCGGCGGCGACGATAACGATTGTTTCAGCCCCCTGCCCCGCTGCCCAGTCGAGACCGGCCAGAACCCCCACCAGCGGCCCCGCGAAACCGGGGATGGGATCGGGCAGTACCGGCAGACCGAAGGCCTCAAAGCGGGCGGGATCGCCATTGGCATTGAGCGCCATCGCGCCCACCTGCGGGGCCAGACGATCAATCACATGCGCAAGGATCGGGCGCCCGCCCAAATCCAGCAACCCCTTGTCGCCGCCGCCCATCCGCGTGGCCTGCCCCCCCGCGAGGATCACCCCAAGAACATCAGTGGGCATTCGGATTCTCCGTAAAAGCCCTTTCCAACTCTGGATCGAGCCATTTTTGCAATACCATGACAGAGCTTTCCTCGTACCCAAGCCGATCATAAAACGTAAGCACGGGCGCATTCGAACGGCGCACGAGAAGCTGAAGCTTCGACTGCCCGTGCCGACGCGCCCACGCCTCGGCTGCGGCCATTGCCCGCCGTCCCCAACCTTGGCCACGCACGTCCGGAGCGCTGCAAAGGTAATAAACCCAAGCACGGTGCCCGCCATCCTCGATCGCCACAGTCGCGCTCAGATTTCCATCCGCCCGCGCCACGAGCAGCGCCGATTTCGGATTGGCGCGAATGGCGGCAATATCGGCCAGCGGATCGTTCCAAGGCCGCAGCATCCCCGCGCGGGCCCAGAGCGATAAGATGTCATCCACATCGCTATCGGTCGCAGGATGGAACGCCTCGCTCATGCCTCGCCCCCCTTGCGGCGGTGCTTTTTGTCCTCGTCGCCCACGCTCTCGGGGTCTGCATCGCGCACCAGCCGATCCTCGCCCGACAGGCAAACAAAGCGCTTGCCGCGCATCCGGCCAATCAGGGTCAGCCCCACCTGGCGCGCGATTTCCACGCCCCATGCGGTAAAGCCCGAGCGTGAGGCGAGCACCGGAATCCCCATCATCGCGGTCTTGATTACCATTTCCGAGGTCAGCCGCCCGGTGGTGTAGAGCAGTTTATCGCCCGCCGCGACGCCCTCGCTCAGCATCCAGCCCGCGATCTTGTCCACGGCGTTGTGGCGGCCCACGTCCTCCATATAGACCAGCGGGCGGTTGCCTTGGCAGAGCACGGTGCCGTGAATCGCTCCTGCTTCGAGATAGAGCGACGGGGTGCGATTGATCACGCTGGCCAAGGCGTAGAGATCAGAGGTCTTGACCGTCACGGCTGGCAGGGTCACGCCCTCCAACCCCTCCATCATATCGCCAAAGACAGTGCCGACGGCGCAACCGCTCGTGCGGGTCTTTTTCTTGAGCTTTTCCTCGTAATTGGTCTGGCCATCGGTACGGACAACGACAGTTTCCAGATCTTCATCATAGTCCACGCCGAGGACGGTTTCATCCGGCCCCAGCATGCCCTGATTGCGCAGAAAGCCGAGCGCCAGATATTCAGGGTAATCGCCAATGGTCATGGCGGTCACGATTTCCTGCGCATTGAGGAAAATCGTCAATGGGCGCTCCTCGACCACCGAGATTTGAGTGAGGTTGCCCTCATGGTCCGTTCCCTCGACCGCGCGGGTCAGACGGGGGGCGGCAGGATCGGGCGCGATGAGATAAGGCATCAGGTCGTCACGCGTGGCCAATTGCATCTCCTCCTTGCATTGGGTAGGCGGTGTCAGAGCACGAGGGCAACTTAGGGGCAAGCGGTGCCAAGGCAAACCAGTAAATCGACCTATTGGCAAGGTGTGCGCGATGGCGCGCCCTTTATTTTGGTGATCGTACCGTTCTCGTTGCTGTTTGGCGTGGTGGCGACAGAAGCCGGACTCAACGTATTTGAAACACTCAGCTTTTCGGTGCTGGTGATTGCCGGGGCGGCGCAGTTCACTGCGCTGCAACTGCTCAGCGATGGCGCGCCCACGGCGATTGCGCTGATTTCGGCGCTGGCGGTCAACCTGCGGATGGCGATGTATTCGGCCTCGCTCACGCCCTATATCGGCGGGGCCACGTTGGGACAGCGGGCGCTCGCGGCCTATTTCACCGTTGATCAGAGCTATACCTGCGCGATTGTCGCCTTTGAGAAGAACCCTGACTGGTCGATTGCACAACGGCTGGCGTATTTCTTTGGGGTGGTCACGCCGATCTGTCCGCTTTGGTATATCTTTACACTGGTCGGAGCACTGGTGGGCACTTCGATCCCCGGTGGGCTGGCGCTTGATTTCGCGCTGCCGATCACGTTTCTGGCAATGATCGCGCCGATGCTGCGCACGCCTGCGCATCTGGCGGCGGCGTTTGTGTCGGTGACGCTGGCGCTGGTGTTTGCGTTTTTGCCATATAATCTCGGGCTGCTGATCGCTGGGGTAGCGGGCATGATGACCGGCGCACAGGTCGAATTGATGCTTGAGCGGCGCAAGGAGGCGCGGAGCGCATGATCGACAAGACAAGCCTCTGGACCGTGATCGTGCTGTTGGGTCTGGGCAGTTTCGGACTGCGGTTCGTGTTTACCGGATTGATTGGCAACCGGCCCTTGCCTGCGTGGTTGCTCAGGCATCTGCGCTATACGGCGGTGGCGGTTCTGCCGGGGCTGGTGGCACCCTTGGTGGTCTGGCCTGCGGCAACGGGTGGCACATTGGATGCGCCACGCATGGCGGCGGCGCTGGTCACGCTGGCGGCGGGCTATGTGCTGCGCAATGTGATCGTGGCGATTTTGCTGGGGGCGATCACGCTCTATGGCGGATTGGCGCTGATGGGGCAGATGTAAGGCGCTCAGCGCTCAGGCAAAGATCTGCGCCGCATGCTCGGCCATATAAATCCGCAGCCATGGCGTATAGCGCGCAGGGTGCATGCGGATCGCCACGTTCAGCGCGTTGAGCGAAATCCAGCGGGTCTCCATCACCTCTTCGGGATTGGGAGCAAGGGGGCAGCGGACGGGCAAGCGGCACATGAACATATCCACCACCTCGTGCTCGATCATCCCGCCGCCGACATCGGCGCGGTATTCGACCTGATCGCGGTGCGTGAGCGTGAGACCGGTGATGCCCAATTCCTCGGACAGTCTGCGGTGCGCGCAGGCGAGCGGGTCTTCGCCCCAATGAGGATGGGTGCAGCAGGTGTTGGCCCAGAGACCCGGCGTGTGGTATTTGCCGAGCGCGCGACGCTGGATCAACAGGTCTTCACCCGCCATGACAAACACAGACACCGCCTTGTGCCGCAGGCCGCGCTGATGCGCCTCCAGCTTGTCCACCGCGACCAGATCGCCGTCGATCCATGTGGGGATGAGCGTCGTCATATGCGTGTGACCGACACCGGCCGCGTCACATGCGCGGGGTTCTTCAATCCGGTCTTGAGATGCACCATGGGGCACGTCCGCAGCAGTTTCTTGTTCATTTAGGCCTCGAAGGTCAGCCGTCGCACGTCGACATCATGGCAGAACGAGATCAACCTCTCGCGCTGCGTGTCGGACTTATACTCGGCATTCCGCATCGAGGCCAGCACCCGGAACACAGTTTTATGCTCTCATATGAAGAGGTAACGAGCCAATTTGAGGGCGCGCGGACGGGCTTGATATCGACGCCATCAAACGGGGTCATTCCCCCCGGACCAAGAGCGCGCCCCGATCGCGACCATGATTGATCACCCTGAGCGCCATCAGCGCCGAGAGCACGAATAGACCAGCCTCAAAAACAAAGACCGTGCCGAATGCTGTGGCATCCGTCTGCGACAATGAACGCATCATATCGACCGCAGTCGCCCCCAAGAGCCCTCCACCCCCTGCGGCGATCGCCTGCGCCGCGCCCCAGAGGCCCATGCGCGTGCCTTCGCGCGTCGCGCGCCCCTGCCCCGCCAGTGCCATCATCGCGCCAATGGCACCCACCGCGAACATGCCGTTGAAGAACCCGAGCGCGATGACGATCGGGACGAAGGCCGCCGCCGCGCCCGTGGCCCCAAGCAGCGCAATCCCCGCAAGCGCCGATGCCGATCCCAGACAGCCCGCCACGACCCAATGGCGGATCGAGCCTAGGCGCAGCCCGGTGGCTGCGAGACCAACGGTCAGCATGCCAAGGAAAACCCCACCATTCTGCGCGCCGCTGAGGCGCGTGGATTGACCGGGGGTGAAGTGGAACACCAGACCGGCATAGGGCTCTAGGATGAGTTCCTGTATGAAATAGGCGGTCATCGACAGAAAGACGAAGATCGTGAAATGCCGCGCTTCACGCTCGTCCCAGATCTCGGCCAGCCCTTCGCGAAAGCGCATGGGGGCCTCGGCGCGGGCAGGCTCGGCACCGACGCGGGTCTCGATGCCGTGGATTGCGAGCGCGGTCAGAAGAAGCGCACCCAGCGTCACGATGCCTACCATCCGCAGCAGCAGCGCCGGGCTGTAGGGGTCGAGGAAAGCCCCCACGATGCTGGCGGTGACAGCAATCCCGCCAATCATCATGAGCCAGGTGATCGTGGCGGCCGCCGCTCTCTGGCGCGGCGCGGTGGCGGTCGCCAAAAGCGCAAGGAGCGATGTGCCAGAGGCCCCCACCCCCGCCCCGATCAGCGCATAGGCAAAGATCGAGAGCGCGAGGCCCAGCCCGAATTGCGTTTCCATCAGCACAACGCCAAGGGCGGCAAGATAGCCACCCGAGGCCAACATCGCCATGCCGCCGATGATCCAGCGAGTGCGGTGGCCGCTGGTGTCAGACAGGTATCCCCAATTGGGCCGGGTGATCTGAATCCCGTAATGCAGCGCCACCAAGAGGCCGGGCAGCACCGCTGGCAGGGCCAATTCCACCACCATCAGGCGGTTGAGCGTCGAGGTGGTCAGCACCACAACCGCACCCAGACACATCTGCACCAGCCCAATGCGGACAATCTGAACCCAACTGAGCGTCATCGTGCGCCTCTGATCATACGAGCGGCAAAGACCGCAGACGCCATCACTATCACGGGCCTCCGGACGTTTAACATCCTCTATTTCGCCCGTATCAGCGCCAAGTTGAACCTCTGTTTCGCCTTGTCCGGCCTCTCTAGCGAATTCCTGCCTGCGCCGTTGGGCCATTAGGCCATTGGGCAAGCCATTTCCGCGTGACGTCGGTGGTTAGGTTTTTTGCTCACGGCCCGGCGCTCCGCTTTGCGGGGGCCTGAACCCGGTCGGTGACAGGCTGCGCACGCGGGGTGACATCCGCGTGATCCGCACCTTGCCGTGATTGACTCAGCTTCTGCGCCACCCACCTACTAAGGGGACAAGTGACGCGAGGAGGTGTCAATATGCGCAACCTATACGCGATTTTTATGCTCGGTCTTGCAGGCCTCGCCGGGCCTGCACTGGCCGGGGATGTGGCACGGGGCAAGGCGCTGTTCAAGGATTGTCGCGCCTGTCATTCGATCATTGATGAGACCGAGACGCCGGTGGTGCGCGGGGGGCGAACCGGCCCCAATCTCTATGGCGTGATCGGGCGGCATGCGGGCAGCGTGCCGGGGTTTAATTATTCGACCTCGATGGTGGCGGCGGGCAAATCCGGTTTGCGCTGGAACGAGGAGGATTTCGTGGTCTATGTGCGCGATGCCACCACCTATCTGCGCAACTACCTCGATGATCCGGACGCACGCGGCAAGATGGCCTATCAATTGCGTGATGTGCAAAAGGCGTACGATGTCTGGGCCTATCTTGAGAGCGTGACGCGCCCCTGATGCGGGGGGACAATTGCGGTGCGCACGCGGTTAGGTGGCGCAGAAGCCCTGAGGGGCATGAGGCGTTGGATCTCGGCGGTCGTCATAACCGTGCCTGTGGCGTCAACGATGGGCTGGCACCGGGCTCTGCCACACTCAGGCGAAGCCCTGCAGGGGGGTGGCTGTGCAATTGTGCCGTATGGAACATCACGCAACCGCGCCCGCGCGCCTTGGCGGCATAGAGCGCCAGATCCGCATCGGCCACCATGCGCAATGGATCCGGCATGTCATAGCCGCAACTCAACGTGATCCCGATGCTGGCAGAGATTTGACAGGTCTGCGCGCTGTAGGGAACCGGCTCTTCCAGTCGGGCAATCATGCGGCTGGCCAAATCCCCGACCGGCGCACGATCTGTCATGCCCACCAGAAGAATGACGAATTCATCCCCCCCGACGCGCGCGATCAGATCGTCGGACCGCACCTCAGCCAACAGCCGCTGCGCCACCTCTTGCAGAACATGATCGCCAGCGGCATGGCCCAGCGTGTCATTCACTTGCTTGAAGAAATCCAGATCGAGATGCAACAGCGCGAAATCCTGCTCGCTCTGCATCAGACGGTCGAGCACATGGTCAAGCGCGCGCCGGTTTCTGAGGCCGGTCAATGTGTCGGTAAAGGCCTGCTCTTCGGCAGCGACGCGCGCGCCCTGCAAGCGCAGGTTCAGCTTGCGCGACGCCTCCATCGCGGCGGATTTCGCCTCGATCAGGTAGAGCATCTCTGTGGTCAGATCGGTTGCGGCGAAATCCGCACCGGTGAGGCCGAATTCGCGCACCGCCTCGACCACAGAAATTCCAAAAGAGAGGTTCACAACCGCCCCGCCCTGAGGCAGCGCCAATAGCACCCCCCTGAGCGTGGTGCGCGGTTCTGCGCGCAGGCGGAGGCGCAGCCGCGTGCCATGACAGGCGCGCAGCCCCTCCATATCCCGAACCTCATGCGGGCGGCGCAGCTCGATCAGGTCCAGAAACCGCGTGCCCTGCAGGGGTTTGCCGTCAAAGAGTTTGGAGAAGGTCTGCCCGGCCCACACCAGATGCCCGGCGGCATCCAGCATCACATGCATCGGGCAGAGCCCATTGAGAATTTGGAACAGCCCCCCATCGCCATCGGTCATTGCGAGTTTTCTCCAGCGCCCAAAACAAAGGCGCGCCCATGGGCAAAGCCCGCATCCAAAAGCCGAACCTCGATAATTTCATGGGTGCCCTCACTGCCCTGATGCTCGACCACGGCGAGCGCGCCATAATCGTCCGCCATCGCCCGCAATAGCCCCACCACCACTGGCCCAAGACGTAAGCCCTGCCCCTGTGGCAGATCGACCTGCAGGCGGTAGACCCCGCCCCCCTGATCCTGCACCTCCAGCGCGGGGAGCTCCAGATCAGCCACCGCGAGGCGGGCGCGTTCTGGCAGATCGTCGAGCGAATGCAGGAAATCCACATAATCCACGCCACTGAAGCGCAGCAATCGGCGCAGAGCCTCGGTCGCCGGGTTGGAAACAAGATAGGTACCAATATCCTCAAGCAGATCGTCGCGCCCGCGCGCCAACCGCGCCCCCACTGCGCTCAGCACCTGTTCGGTCACATGCGGCTCATAGGTCATCATCGATTCGAACTCGGTAAAGCCGAGATCCAGCCGCTGCACCGTGTCGATCCACACGTCGCGCCCATAGGCATCCCTGACAAATCTCTCAATGGCGCGGTTAACCAGCCCGTGCATGACACTCACCCCTCAGACCGCGCCACACTGACAGCCGGGGCTTAACGGTCCCTTAACAGGTAAAATACGGTGGATTTTCCAAGGATCGGCGGCCCCTTGCCATCCGGTGAACGCATTGCTACTTCTTGGGCATCCGTTGGGGTGCCCGATTTTGGGCTGAGAGGCGAGATGCCAACCCATCGAACCTGATCCGGCTTGCACCGGCGGAGGGAACGGAGACCGCGCACCCTAGCGCCCTCCCTCCCCGTTTGGCCGCGGCCCATGTTTGAAGAGACCGCGCATGACCGCCCCGCCAAGTCTGACCCTCGATGGCAGCGCCCGGATTGACGGGCTACCCGTGTTTGGGCCGCTTCGGCTAACCCTTCAGGCCGGGTGCATTACATGCCTGCTCGGGCCATCCGGAGTGGGCAAGACCACACTCTTGCGCCTGATTGCTGGTGTTGACGATGTTACCCGCTTTACCGGAACAATCACTGCCTCTGACGGCCTGCCCCTGCCCGGACGCATGGCCCTGATGGCGCAAGGCGACATGCTGATGCCTTGGCTTGATGTGCTGGGCAACGTCACGCTGGGCGCGCGGTTGCGCGGAATGCCGCGTGACAAGGTCCGCGCGCGGGACATGCTGGCGCGGGTGGGTCTTGCGGATCACGCCAGCAAGCGACCTGATGCTCTCTCCGGCGGGCAAAAACAGCGCGTGGCGCTGGCGCGCACGCTGATGGAGGACCGCCCCATTGTTCTATTGGATGAGCCGTTTTCGGCGCTGGATGCGCGCACCCGTGCGCAAATGCAGGATCTCAGCGCCACGCATCTGGCCGGGCGCACCGTGCTTATGGTCACGCATGACCCGGCCGAGGCTGCGCGCATGGGCCATGCCATTCACATCCTGACGGAGACCGGCATCGAAAATGTAATCCCACCATCGGGGTCGGTGCCGCGCGCCGTGGACGATCCCGATACGCTTGCCACCCAAGGGCGCCTCTTGACCCGCCTGCGCGCGCCCGCCTGACAGGAGCCCCCCATGCGCCCCACCGATCACCTCAAATCGCTCGTGGCCGAGGACTGGCAGGCCGCCACCCGGCATGTCTTTACCGATCAGCTTGCGGCAGGCACGCTGGCCGCAGATCGCATGCTGGCCTATCTGCAACAGGATTACCTCTTTATCGAGGATTTCGTGCGGCTTTTGGCCTCGGCCATCGCCCATGCGCCCAGCCTGCCCGACGCTATCCCGGCGGCACAGTTTCTGGGGCTGATTTCCGGACCTGAAAACACCTATTTCCTGCGCGCGATTGCGGCGCTTGGCGGCACGACTGAGCCGCCCGCCGCGCCCCATCCGGTCACAACCGAATTTAAGGCGCTGATGCGCACGGCGGCAAAATCAGGTGGTTATGCGCAGATGATCGCGGTCCTTAGCGTGGCGGAATGGACCTATCTGGATTGGGCCAGCCCGCATGCGGACAAGGCGGCAACCCTGCCGTTCTGGTTCGGGGAATGGATCACTCTGCACAGCGGCTCGGGGTTCGAGGGCGTGGTGGCCTACCTGCGCGGCCAGCTTGATCAGGTCTGGCCCGGCCTCTCACCCGAAGACCGGCAGGCCGCGCAGACCGCCTTTGTCACCGCCGTGCGGCTGGAACGCGCGTTTTTTGACGCGGCCATCGCGGGATACCCCATGCCATGAGTCGCCTTATCACCATCGCCACATCCACGGTTCTGGCGCTGGTGCTCTGGCAGGCGCTGGTGACGCTGGCCAGCCTGCCGCCCTTTATTCTGCCGGGTCCGTTGCGGGTGGCTGAAACCCTTTGGGCCAGCCGGGCGCTGATTGCTCATCATGCGGCCATCACCGCCGCAGAGGTGCTGCTTGGGTTGGCCTTGGGGGCCATACTCGGCGGGCTCTCGGCGATTGGCCTTGCATCCTCGCATTTGGCGCGCCGTCTGATCCGCCCGATGATGGTGTTTTCCCAAGCGATCCCGGTCTTTGCCCTCGCGCCCATTCTCACACTCTGGCTGGGCTATGGCCTCTGGTCCAAGGTCGCGATGGCGCTCTTGATCATCTATTTCCCGGTGACTTCGGCGTTTTTCGACGCGTTGATGCGCACGCCGCCACACTGGCTCGACCTTGGGCGCATCATGGGCGCGAACCGGGCGCGGTTGATGTGGCATATCCGCGTGCCTGCCGCGCTGCCGGGTTTTGCCTCGGGTCTGCGCCTCGCGGCAGTCTATGCGCCCATCGGGGCGATCATCGGCGAATGGGTGGGGGCGTCCAAAGGGCTGGGCTATCTCATGCTGCTGGCCAATGGCCGCGCCAAGATTGATCTGATGTTCGCCGCCCTGATCGTGCTGGCGGTGCTGACGCTACTGCTGCACGCCGGGGTGGACCGGGGCTGTCGGCGCTGGCTGGACGGCAGGTCGGCGGGGTGAACGTCTTCTTGGTCGAAATTCTCAGGCTTGCCGGAGACCAAGCATCCACACGCTTGACGTGTAGGTCATAGAAAAGATCGCTTGCTGCCCCAAATCAATCCGGTTTCACATCCTAGGCTGCGGGCATGAGCACATTGCCCCCGCCCCCCCTTACGGCACCGATGCGCCTCTCGGTCTTTGTCGATGCCGACAATATCCCTGTGACGCACGCCCGGACCATCCTCGATCTGGCCCGCCGCCACGGCGTCCCGGATCTGCTGCGCGCCTATGGCAATGTCTGCCTGCTCCCCGATTGGGACAAGTTGCCTGGTTTCCACTTCATCCATTCCGGCGGCGGCAAGAACGCCACCGATATGATGATCTGCATCGACGCGATGGAGCGCGCACTGTCGGATCAATGCGAGGGAATTATGCTGGTCAGTTCGGATCAGGATTTCACCCATCTCGCGACCCGCCTGCGCGGTTACGGTCTGAGGGTGATCGGAGCGGGAGAGGCCAAGACGCTCGAGAGGTTTCGGGCGGCCTGTTCGGAATTCCACGTGATTGCATCCCGTCCGCCATATTCTGCCCAAGTGTCGCAACCCAAGAGCGAAGAGGCAAAGCCCATAGATGGCGCTATCATATCGGACCTCGATCAAAAAATCAGGAACGTGATCCGGTCAAATTGCAAAGATGCAACCGGGCTGGAAGTGACGCAGCTATCGGCGCGCATGTTCAAGGACCACGGCGTGAAGATCAGTACGAGTCCCGACAAGAACTGGCGTGGCTACCTTGCAAAACGTCCTGCGCTCAACACTCTTGATCCGAAGGGGCCGAACGCCAAGGTCCGCTACATACCCGACGCTTTCAAGGTCGCGACCAACTGAGACGCTAAGGCGGCTTTCCAAGAAGTTGCTGCTTTGGGCCTAGCGGCCACTTGGCTCGATCAAGTGGCCGCGCAACGGGGATTGGGACAAATGCTAGCAACAGTCGCCCAGAACCGCCTTCAGAAATCCGTGGGCGCGCCGCCTTCGGATTTGCGCCTTGCGACGAAATCCGCCAGCTCCTCGCGCATCGCGTCCTCCATCGGCGGGGCCTCGAAATCCGCGATGATGTCTTGAAATACCTGATGCGCGCGCGCCGGTGTCCAGACAGCGCCCGCCGCTTCCCAGGCCTCGTAATTGCGCCAATCGCTGAGGAAGGGTTGATAAAAGGCAGTGGTATAGCGGTCCTGCGTGTGCTGGATGCCAAAGAAATGCCCCTTGTCGCCCACCTCGCGGATCGCCTCGATGGCGATGTCGTCGGGTCCGGTGGCGGTCAGCATCGGGTCCATATATCGCTGAATCTGTTGCAACATTTCGCAATCCATCACGAATTTCTCAGGGCTGGCGATCAGCCCGCCTTCCAGCCAACCCGCCGCGTGATAGACCATATTGGCCCCGGCTTGCACCGCAGACCAGAGGCTGTTTGAGGTCTCCCACATCGCCTGTCCGTCGGGGACGTTGGCGGCGCAGACGCCGCTTGCCCGCATCGGCAGCCTGTAGAAGCGCGCGAGTTGCCCGGTCATCTGGGTGGCGCGCATGTATTCAGGTGTCCCAAACGCCGGCGCGCCGGATTTCATATCAACATTCGAGGTAAACGTGCCAATCGCACAGGGCGCACCGGGGCGGATGATCTGTGCCAGAACCACGGCGCAGAGTGCCTCGGCAATGGATTGCGCCACCGCCCCCGCCATCGTCACCGGGGCCATCGCGCCCGCCAGGGTGAACGGCGTCACCACCAGACCCTGACCGCGCCGCGCCAGACGCATCCAGCCATCCAGCATCGGGAAATCATGTTTCAAGGGCGAGGTCGAGTTGATGTTGGTATACATGCGCGGGCTCGCCTCGAATTCCTCGTGGCTGAGGCCGCCCGCGATGCGCACCATTTCCATCACATCATCGACCCGCTCAGCGCCCAAGCTATAGGCATGCATCGCCTTGTCGGTCAGCGTCAGCTTGTCATAGAGCACATCGAGGTGCCGGACGCTGGCGTGAATATCCTGTGGTTCCACAGGATATCCGCCCGCGAAATGGATGCAGTTGAAATATTGTGTCAACTTCAACAGGTTCTGGCACATTTCGCGGGTGCCCGCGACCTTGCGCCCGATCTTCATGTCCCAGTAACTCGGCGGCGAGGACACATTGCCGAAATTGAGATGATTGCCGCCGATGGTGATCCTGCGCTCCGGGTTGCGCGGTGTGATGGTCCAGCTATCGGGGGCCTTGGCAATCATCTCCATGACGAAATCGCGGCCCATACGAACGTTCTCGCCATTGATTTCACAGCCACCCGAAGCGCGCAGGATCTCGACGGCTTCGGGGTTGAGGAATTCGATCCCGATCTCTTCGAGAATACGCATCGCACCATCGTGGATGGCCAGCACGCCCGCCTCGGTCAGCGGCTCGGTCGGGCGGTCTAGGTTGATGGGCGGGTTCCACGGCATCTGTTCGATCACCGCGCTGCCGCGCCGGGCGACACCACCTGCGCGTCCACCGCTGCGTGTCCTGCGTTTGAGATCTTCGGCCATATCGCGCTCTCCCGTGCTCGTTTGAAATCACGAAACACCGTGGGCGGGCGGCTCACATGCCGCTTAGCGACGCATACTGTCGTTTTTGTTTTCCGGGGTTCACGATACCGGGCTTAGCGCATGTCGGGCCGCGCGTTTGCCGGTCAGCCAGAGGTAAACCGCCAGACTGGCCACGACGATGGCGCCCCCCATGAGCATCATCCCGGTTGGTGCCTCTCCGGTTCCGAACCAGACCCAAAGCGGCCCAAGCACCGTTTCAAGTAGCAACAAAAGGCTGACATTCGAGGCATGGGTATAGCGTGACGCAAGCGAGAGTGAAAAGAAGGACACGGGCAGGATGGCCAGACCGCAGATTGCAATCGCCCATATCTCGCCCTGCATCATCGCTGCGGGCCCGGTCACCATTACCCCCGTCGCACCGGCCAGCACCGCGCCCAACCCCATCGCCAGCAGGATCGGCACATGTGGTTGCGCCCGAAGGATTACAAAGTTGAGCGCCAGCACCATCGCCACGCCCAGCCCAGCCAAGGCCCCCCAAAGCGCCGCGCGGTCCAGTGTGACATCGCCATGGCCACCGCCAAACACCGCCAGTGCGATACCACTCATCACCACCGCGATTGTGACCCATGTGGCAGCACGCGTCGGCTCTCCTATGATCAACCGCGCAAAGATCGCGGCGAAGACCGGCACGGTCGCCACGGCAAACAGCACGACGGCCACTGGCGCATTGGCGATTCCCAAGCTGAACAGCGTCGCGTTTACATATTGGCAGATCACGATTCCGAGGCCATAACCACTGCCCAGAATGCCCAAGTCCCGCATCCGATGTTTGCTGGTAAGCCCCCAGAACACCAGAAACATGCCCCCCATCAAGAGACCGCGCCAGCCGACCATCTGATACCCGACCATGCCCGACCAGCGCATAAGGAGCGCATCAGGCGTCAGCATCAGCGCGCCGAACGTCGCCAGCGCCAGTCCGAACAGGGGGTGCCGGGTCATGCGTCGAGCCAATCCGGGATATGGCCGATATCAGGCAGCACCACATCGGCCAACGCTTCGAGATCCGCGCGCGTGGCCGTGCCGGTGAGAACACCGATGCATTGCATCCCGGCTGCGCGCCCAGCCATCAGATCATGCGTGCTGTCGCCCACCATGACCACGCGGCCCGGCTCCAGCGTCATGGCGTTTGCAAAGGCCAGCAGTGGCCCCGGCGCAGGCTTGGCCCCATAGCCTGAATCGTATCCCGCGATAAAATCGAAATGTGCCAGCACGCCCGCCTTATCCAGATGCGCGCGCGCGCCGTATTCGGTATCATTGGTCATCACGCCCAGCCGCAGACCGCGCCCCGCCAGCCCCTTGAGATAGGGGGCCAGCGGCACGGCGGGGGCCAATGGCGCGGTGACGGCGCTGAGTCTCAGATGATCCTCGATCTCGTCCACCGTACGCCCCGGCAAGGCACGGCCCAGACATTCGGCCGCCTCGCGGTTGGTGCCCGCAATGATCGGGCTTGTGGGGTGAAACCGCCGCGCCGCCAGGTCGTAATGCACCTCATGGGCCATCCGCTCCATGATGATGGAATCGCCTTCGGACAGATCGACAATGGTCGCATGCGCCCAGACGCTCCATGTGGCGTGAAAGTCAAAAAGCGTGCCGTCCTTGTCAAAGAGAACCCCGTCGGCGCGACTCATGTCCAGCTCATCTGCGCACCGCCCGGCAGTGCCGCGCGCGCCATCATCGGCGTCTCGTATTTCAGTCCCTGAACGTCGCAGAACCCGACAACCCAGGCATCATCCATCATCAGGAAATCCAGCACCGCGCCCAGGAATTCCGGCTCTGTCGCGCGTTCGCGCGCATCCTGCTCTGAGGCGCCCGTCGCCCCCAGAAACACCGGCAAAAGATCGTCCTGTGCTGCCAGCCAGCCCAGCGCCTGCAAGGCAATTGTTTCGGCGGTTTCCTGCTGCATCGTCATCCCGGTCAATTTCTGGAAAGGTTTTCTTAACCTCTGCCATGGATAGTGAACCAATCGTAAAGGGCAAGAGCAAAGGCGTCGCGTCCATGTCAGGTAAAATTCTGATCGTCGACAATCTTGCGACCAACAGGATTGTGTTGAAGGTCAAACTTTGCGCTGCGCATTATCAGGTGATTCAGGCGGCCTCGGCCAAAGACGCCATGACACTTGCCGCCCGTAGTCGCCCCGATCTCATTCTTGCCAATGCCCAGCTTGCCTGTGTCACCGCAGCGGAATTCGTCAGCGAATTGCGCCGCTCCAAGGTAACGCAGGATATTCCCGTGATGCTTCTCCAGCCTTCCCCGTGCCCAAGCGAACGCCGCGCCGCGCTCTGCGCCGGGGCGGATGATATCCTGAGCAAGCCGGTGCCAGAGGCGTTGCTGCTTGCGCGGTTGCGCAACCTCTTGCGGCAACGCCACAGCGAACAGGAACTCACCGACCAGATTGGCATCGCACCCGCCGTGGGTTTTGCCGAGGCGCCATGCGGATTTGAGTTGCCGGGTCGCATCGGCATCATTGCCCAGTCCCATACCGAGGCCCATGCCCTGCAAAACTGGCTCACGCGGGGCTCGCCTCACCGCACCAGCATGATGGACATGGATCACGCGCTTTCCCTCTCTGATACGCGGCCGCCCGCCGATGTCTATTTGCTGCGCATTGCCACGATCGAGGCGGAACAGGGTTTGCGCCTTTTGGCGGAACTGAAAGCCGCACAGCGCACCCGCTCAAGCCCGGTTATCGCGCTTATCAATGCCGATTCCTCACCACTTGGGGTCACGTTATTGGACATGGGCGCAGATGATGTGATCATGGGGCTGTCAGATTATACAGAGCTGAGCCTGCGGCTGGCGGCGCAACTGCGGCGTAAGCGGCGCAGTGAACGGCATCGGGCGGCGCTCCGTGACGGTCTGAACGCGGCCATGATTGACCCGCTGACCGGAGTACACAATCGCCGCTTTGCCCTGCCATTCCTGCAACGTCTGATCGAGCACAGCCAGAGCAATGGCGAAAGCTTCGCCGTCATGGTGGCAGATCTCGATTTTTTCAAACAGGTCAATGACCGCTACGGGCATGCAGCAGGCGACCGCGTGCTCTGTGAGGTGACGCGCCACCTCAGGACGCATCTGCGCGAGAGCGATATGCTTGCCCGCATCGGTGGCGAGGAGTTTCTGATCGTGGCACCCGCCACCAGCCGCCTGCGCGCCCAGCGCACCGCCGACCGGCTCTGCGCCATGATCGCAAAGACGCCTATCACGCTCTCTGGGCATAAAACACCGCTGCATGTCACCGTTTCGATTGGTGTCACAATGGCCATTCCCACCCCCAGCCTGCCCGTGCCCGGCGTCGGGGAATTGTTGGAGGAGGCAGACCGCGCGCTCTATCTGGCCAAGGCGCAAGGCCGAAACATGGTCACATTCTGCGCCCGCTCCGCAGCCTGATCATTTGTTGTTTCCCAGACGAAAAGCGCGCGGCGATTGCCCCCACGCCTCGACAAAGGCACGGGTAAAGGCGCTCCGGCTGGAAAAACCGACCATCTGCGCCACCCGTTTGACCGGCACCCTTTGATCCACCAGCACCTGTGCGGCACGCGCCAAACGCAGTGCGCGCAGAAACCCCATCGGCCCTTGCCCATAGGCCGCCTGAAACCGCTCGGCAAAGCGCGAGCGGCTCATGCCAGCCGTTTCGGCGAGGGTCTCAAGCGCGTGCGGCGCGCCGGGATCATCCAACATCGCACAAAGTGCCCGCCACAATCCCGGATCCGCCAGAGCGCCCAACCAGAGAACTGCGGGATCACCCGCCTCAAGCCGTCCGCGCAGCATCTCGATCACGCATTGCAAGAGCAGCACGCGCACCATTGCCCGCCCCCCCAAGCGCTGGTGGGTAACTTCGCCAAGCAGCGTTTCCATCGCGCGCGCCGCGCCGGGTGACGCCGCAAGATCAAGGGTCAGAGGGGCGCGCATCAGATCAATCAGCCCATGTGTGCCGCGCAACCCCAGTCGCAGCCGCGCACAAAGCACAACCATCGTGCCCTCGCCTTCGCCGCGCGCCACATGTTCCTCAAGATCAAGCCCGGCTGGCCGGCAATCCGGCAATCCCGTTGCGCCCCCGCCACGATGGCTCAGCGAATGTCGCGCACAAGACGGCACCAACACGAGCCGCCCCGGCGCAAGGGCGATGGGGTCATGATTTTGGAGGCTCAGATGCCCTTCGCCGTTCAGAACATAGTGCAGGGTTGCGCCCGGCACGCGGCCCAGCCCAAGGCTACACATGCCCTCAAGCGCGCAGAGCGCAAAGGGCTCTGGCTGGATATCCAGCTCGCTCAGGATCCGGTCGTGGGTTTCGGTGATCTGCATGACCCCAACAGTGCCACGTCCTGGCAAAATTCGCACTTAAATATTCATTGACGCCCCGTATTTGGGACAAAAAGGCACATTGGCCCTGTCACAGTCTATCCACTCGACGCATCACTCAGGAGAGACAGACCATGTGCAACTGCCATGACCATAACCACGATCACGACGCGAAATTTACCCGCCGCCAGGCCCTGACCGGCACCGCAGCCCTTGCAGCGGCGGCCACAGGGCTTGCCGCGACCCGCGCACAGGCACAGGACAATCCCTATGCGGAGCCCGCAGAACCGGCGCTGCCACCCAGTGACATGAAAATCGACCTGTCCCGTGTCGCCCTCGTGGTCACCGACCCGCAAAACGACTTTCTCAGCCCAGAGGGCGTGACCTGGGGCGTGGTCGGTGCAAGCGTTGAGCGGAACAACACCGTTGGCAATATCGAGAGCCTGTTCAAGGCGGCCAAGGCCGCAGGCATCACCGTCGCCGTGTCGCCGCATTACTACTATCCCAGCGATCACGGCTGGAAATTCGAAGGTGCGCTGGAAAAGCTGATGCACAAAATCGGCATGTTCGACCGCAAGGATCCGCTGTCGCTCGAAGGGTTCGAAGGCTCCGGTGCCGATTTCCTCGAAATCTACAAACCCTATATCAACGACGGCAAAACCATCGTCACCTCGCCGCACAAACTCTACGGGCCGGAGCATAACGACCTGGCCCTGCAACTGCGCAAGCGCGGCGTGGATCAGGTAATCCTCGCAGGCATGTCCGCCAACCTCTGCACCGAAAGCCATATGCGCGAATTGCTGGAACAGGGCTTTGAGGTCGCGGTGATCAAGGACGCCACCGCCGCCGCCATGCTGCCAGAGGGCGACGGCTATCTCGCCGCCCTGATCAACTTCCGCTACATGGCCAACGCCGTCTGGACCACCGAAGAGGTCGTGGCGATGCTGGGCTAAAGCCCCTGCCACAGCGCCTGCCTGTCGGGGGTGACAGGCAGGTCCGCCCGCGCGCCACTCACGGATCGCGCGGGCATTTTCATTTGCGGCAAACCGTCGTAACCATGGCGGGACAAGAGCATTGGACAGGACAGCGGCAGATGACACAAACAATGATCGGCGTGATCGGCGGCTCGGGGCTCTATGAGATTGACGGGCTGGAAAACGCCGAATGGCGAGTGGTGGATACGCCTTGGGGGGGCCCCTCTGACGCTATACTGACCGGCACGCTCGACGGTATTCCGATGGCCTTTCTGCCGCGTCACGGGCGCGGCCATGTGCATACGCCCTCTTCGGTCCCTTACCGTGCCAATATCGACGCGCTCAAAAGGCTTGGCGTGACAGATGTGATCTCGGTTTCTGCCTGTGGTTCGTTCCGAGAGGAACTGGCCCCCGGCGATTTCGTCCTCGTCGATCAATATATCGACCGCACATTCGCGCGCGAGAAAAGCTTTTTCGGCCCCGGATGTGTGGCGCATGTCAGCGTGGCGCACCCAACCTGCCCGCGGCTTTCGGACGCGTGCGACGCGGCGGCGCGCGACGCCGGCATCACGGTGCATCGCGGCGGCACCTATCTTGCGATGGAAGGGCCACAGTTTTCTACCATGGCAGAATCGAAAATGTACCGCGAAGTATTTGGCTGCGACGTGATCGGCATGACAGGCATGCCCGAGGCCAAGCTGGCGCGCGAGGCAGAGCTTTGTTACGCCTGCGTGGCGATGATAACCGACTACGACAGCTGGCACCCGGAGCATGGCGCGGTCGATATCACCGCCATCATCGCCACCCTGACCGGCAATGCCGACAAGGGACGCACCCTTGTGCGCCGGTTGCCCAGCCTTCTTGGGGCCGAGCGCGCGCCTTGCCTGCATGGCTGTGACCGCGCGCTCGATTTTGCGCTGTTGACCGCGCCAGAGAAACGTGATCCGGATCTGATGGCGCGGCTTGACGCGGTGGCGGGGCGCGTACTCGGCTGATCGCGCGCGCCTCAACTCTTTGCGCGTGACCTGTCACACATATGGACGCAGGCACGCACAATGCCCACAACAGGGGTATGTCCCAGCTTATCGACACCCTCACCAATCAGACATGGCGCTACGCCATGGGGCGCCGCTTTGAGGCGCTCACCGATGAGATATTTCAGGTCATCCGGTGGGTCTTGGTTGTGGGCTTTGCCAGCTATCTTGCGCGCACCCATGACAGCCCGATCCTGACCCTTACCTATTGGGGTCTCTCGGGGCTGCTGTTTGGCTATATCGCTTCGCGATTTCTGCTGCGGCCCGAGATCCCGTTTCTGGGCAATCCCGAGGGACGTCTGCGCCGCCTGATCCAATCAGCCCTCAATTTCCTTCTGTGCATCGTGGTCTTTGGCCTCACTCTTTGGGCCATCGCCACATTGACCGAGGTTATCGCCGAATATCGCACCACACATTGAGCACTTGCGCTTGCGCCCGCACGTCACCTGCGCCACAACCCTGCCTCAGCCAGCCGGAGCCACGCCATGCCGCCGATCAAAACCGTTCAGGACTATATCCGCACCATTGTCGACTTTCCGCATGAAGGGATTCTGTTTCGCGACGTGACCACGCTCTTTGCCGATCCGCGCGGCTTTCGCATGGCCATCGACCAGATGCTGCATCCCTACGCAGGCCAGCCCATCGACAAGGTGGCGGGGCTGGAGGCGCGCGGTTTCATCCTCGGCGGCGCCATCGCCCATCAGCTTTCGGTAGGATTTGTGCCGATCCGCAAAAAGGGCAAGTTGCCCGGAGCGGTCATTTCCGAAGAATATCAGCTCGAATATGGCGAGGCGGTGGTAGAGATCCACGACGACGCCATTCAGCCCGGCGAACGGGTGCTGGTGGTCGATGACCTCTTGGCTACGGGCGGCACGGCGGCGGCGGGTATCCGCCTGATCGAACGGCTGGGCGGTGTGATCGTGGGCTGTGCCT
Source organism: Roseovarius sp. (assembly GCF_048262375.1). Taxonomy (GTDB): domain Bacteria; phylum Pseudomonadota; class Alphaproteobacteria; order Rhodobacterales; family Rhodobacteraceae; genus Roseovarius. The sequence goes on along the minus strand of NZ_JBLXFE010000009.1, from coordinate 114,435 downwards.
TTGTGGTCGATTTGCCGGAGCTGGGCGGACACAAGCGCCTGACGGATATGGGCATGGATGTGCACATTCTCTGCGCTTTTGAAGGGCAATGAGGCCAGGACACGCTCTTACCGAGCTTGTCCAACCCGCGTCTAATGTGGTCCAGCCTGCCCGAGCCGCGCCGCCAATCGCAAGGCATGGCTGGGGTCTTGGCTGACAGCAGGTAAAATCGGATCATAGCCAGCCCGGATCAGCGCCCCAATCTCGGGTCGCAAGACCACAGCGCCCCCCGGCAGCGCGGCCAGCACCGAGCGCTCTTGAAACGCCCGGTCCGACCACAAGAGCATGCTCTGGACGATCTGGCTCAACGCCAGTGTCTCGGCCGGCACGGCGCTCAGAGCGTCATCCATGCGCAGGAACACAAAACAGGCCCGGATCGCGCCGCGTTCGTCAAACCTGAAAATCCGGTATTGATTGGCGTCAGCCGCCTGCAATCGCGTCACCAAGGATTTCAGATCGGGGATCAGACGATCCAACCCCGGCACCTCGGGCAGTTCGCGCCACTCGCGAAAGAAAAAGAGCATCAGGTTCGCGCCCAGTTCCGGATCGGTCTCGGCCATCTGATGCCCCGCCAGCGCCACCACCGCCTCGACCGCGCCCTTGACCACGCTGAGCGTCGCGTCATCCGTGCCGAACACCACCGGCACAATGGGCCGCCCCCAGCGGGCAAAAAGGAATTCCCCGTCCGCGCGGGTAAACAGCGCCGCGATTGCGTCAGGGGTCAGAAGGTCGGCCATGCCACCCCCCGACAGGCCAGCCCCGCCTTGCGCTTCATCGTTCTGAAAATACTCAACTCCGACATCGCCACCCGCGCCTCACTCCTCAAAAAGATCGCTCTGCACCTTGCCGCCCGGTGCCGCCAGCCCCAGATGCGCCCAGCCGCCCTGCGCCAACATGCGGCCGCGCGGCGTGCGCTGAATGAGGCCCTGTTGCAGGAGAAACGGCTCGATCACCTCTTCCAGCGCATCTCGGCTCTCACTCAGCGCCGCGCTAATGGTCTCGATCCCCACGGGTCCGCCCTGATAGGCCTCGGCGATCAGCCGCAGATAGCGCCGGTCGGCCCCATCAAGGCCCAGATGATCCACGCCAAGACGGGTGAGCGAGCTATCCGCCAGCGCGCGACTGATCACGCCGCCGCCCTCAACGACCGCAAAATCCACGACCCGGCGCAAAAGCCGTCCGGCGATACGCGGCGTGCCGCGCGCGCGCCGCGCGATCTCGCGCGCGCCCTCGGTGTCGGTGGGAATATTGAGGAGTTTTGCATTGCGCGTCACGATCTCGTGCAACTCGTCGATCTCGTAAAACTGCAACCGCGTGGGGATGCCAAAGCGGTCGCGCAGCGGCGTGGTCAAGAGGCCCAGCCGCGTCGTCGCTCCCACCAGCGTAAAGGGCTGCAGCTCAATCCGCACGGTGCGCGCAGCTGGCCCCTCGCCGATCACCAGATCCAGCTCGAAATCCTCCATCGCAGGATAGAGCACCTCTTCCACCGCCGGGTTGAGCCGGTGGATTTCGTCGATGAAAAGCACATCGTTGCGCTCCAGATTGGTGAGGATCGCAGCGAGATCGCCCGCCTTGGCCAGCACCGGGCCGGAGGTCATACGAAACCCAACACCCAGTTCGCGCGCCATGATCTGCGCCAGCGTGGTCTTGCCCAGACCGGGGGGGCCGTGAAACAGCGTGTGATCCATCGCATCGCCGCGCTGCCGCGCCGATTGGATGAACACCGCCAGATTGGCCCGCGCCTCGCGTTGTCCGATGAACTCCGACAGGGCCTGCGGTCTCAGACTGCGGTCCTGATCCTCGGGCAGCGCCGCGCCGCGCAATGTCGGGTCTGGTTCAGCCATGGTTTACCCTTTCGGCGCCAGCCGCCGCAGGGCGGCGCGGATCAGATCGGCGGTGGCGGCCTCGGGCATCTCACCCGCCACCTGCGCCACCGCGCCCGCGGCCTCGCCGGGGGAATAGCCCAGATTGGTCAGCGCCGACAGCGCCTCGGCCTGTGCGCCGGGGTCGCGCGGTGCGGCGACAGGGGCCACGGCCAGCGGCGCGGACTCGATCACCTCGCCCGCGTCCGGCGCGGGGGGCGGGGCTGCGCCCATCGCCATGACTACCGGTGCCTTGTCCTTTAACTCATTGACCACGCGCTGCGCGGTCTTGGCCCCGATCCCCTTGGCAGCAGTCACGGAATTCCAATCCCCAATCGCAATCGCGCGCCCCACGCCTTCGGGTCCCAAGGCCCCCAGAATCGCAAGCGAGGCCTTGGCCCCGACCCCCTGAACGCTCATCAGCAAGCGGTGCCATTCCTTTTCCACGAGCGTAGGAAAGCCGAAAAGCTGCAAGAGATCTTCGCGCACCAGCAAATCCGTATAAAGGGCAGTCATACCGCCCACCCCGGGCAATGCCGACAAGGTGCGCTCAGAGCAATACACCAGATAGCCGACACCGCGCACATCAATCAGCACATGGTCGTTGCCGCGATAGTCGATCCGCCCCGCGATCCGCCCGATCATGCGCTGGCCCTCGCCACCGCACGCGCCAGCATATCGCTTGAGCGTGCGTGATGGGCGTGACAGATCGCTATCGCCAGCGCATCCGCCGCGTCTGGCCCCGCCAGCGCCACGCCGGGCAGTTGCACCTTGACCATATGCGCCACCTGTTCCTTGGCGGCATGGCCCACACCAACCACCGTTTTCTTGACCGTGTTGGGCGAATATTCCCCAACCGTCAGCCCGTATTGCGCGGGCACCAGCAGGGCGATACCCCGCGCCTGTCCCAGTTTGAGCGTACCCGCCCCGTCCTTGTTGACAAAGGTCTGCTCGACCGCCGCCGCCTGCGGGTCAAACCTATGCAAAATATCGGTTAATTGTTCGTAGAGCGACAGGAGCCGTGCCGCAAGATCCGGGCCCGTCGAATGGCATATACCATTGGCCACATGAGTAAGCCTGCTGCCCTCAACCTCGATCACGCCCCACCCGAGATTGCGCAATCCCGGATCAATGCCCAATACCCGCATATGTCTGCCCTGCCCTTGCGCCTTTTTTCCAGCATTAGCACGAAACGAGAACAAGCACCAAGCGGAATGCGCGTTCGCAAATCGCCTGATTTTGCGTCATTGCGTTGCAAAATAGTCGCCATCATCACCGTGCCAATGCGTTCATGAAATTTAAAATCGTTTAAATTCAATAGGATTAGCCCGTGTTATACCCATGCATAAAACGCATAAGAACTATGCAATAAACTCGCCTTGCGAGAATGAAACTGGCGGATTACCTGCCCCTCAGAAACAGACATGCTCTGTCCCCCCAATTTGCAGGAATAAAATCATGGCCGCTCTCGACAGCACCCGCTCCCATAGCTCTCACGCCGGTTTCGGCGCTTTCTTCGCTCGCACGTTCTCGGTTCTCGCCGCATGGAACGAGCGTCGCGCCACCCGCGCCGCCCTGTCGCGTCTGTCAGATCGCGAACTGGACGATATCGGCCTCAGCCGTGGCGACATTGATCTGGTTGCGCGCCAGATCTGATAGCTCTGCCAGAGCACACGCAAAAGCCCGCGACGGTGCGACCCGCGCGGGTTTTTTATGCTCGGAGCAGGCTTTGCTGTGCTCGATCGGCTCAGTGCAGGATTGGACGCAGATACGCCGACATTTCCACGCTCAGAGGATCGGGCTGCATCACCAGCGCCCCAGCTTGCTCAACAATACTCGCCTTAGAGAGTAGCGCCAATCGGTCGCTATAGAGCGGCAAGCCAAGTTGTGCGATGATCACCGCCTTGAAGAACATAAAGCCAAGAATCATGTAGAAAACCCCACGCAGAGGAAACCCTGCGCGGCGTCGCTTGGGCCGATAGATGATCAGCCCATCCTTGCCGACGTTGCTTACATAACCCTGCGCTAATTTGCTGCGCTTGCGTACAATGTTTTTAAGACGTGAATCGAATTCATGAAATGCGTCAGCCATAACCAAACATCCCGTTGTCACGGCCCCCACCGAGATAAGGAAATCATAGGATTTCATTGTGGCAAATCCAAGGCAAATTCTCGGAACAGCCTCACTTCTGACGCATTTTACGGATGTTTGGATAGGGTAAGGGTGGTCCAGTCACCAATCTCTTCGCGATGCTCAAGACTGTTTCCAATGGCGCAATAAACGTCGCGCACCTCATCTGCCTGCTCATTCAAAATGCCCGAAAGAATCACTTTGCCCCCATCTGCCAGAGCCGCCGTAATCCCCGGAGCCAGCATCACCAGCGGACCTTTCAGAATATTGGCAAAGATAAGATCATAAGGAGCGGACTCGCTCAGACGCGGATGGTCTAACCCTTCGGCCTCGACACAGACAACCCGCCCCTCCAACCCGTTGGCCGTAACATTGGCGCGTGCCACTTCGACCGCGACCTCGTCAATATCGCTGGCCAGCATGACGCCAGGCCAAATCCGCGCCGCCGCCATTGCCAAAACGGCCGTGCCACAGCCCAGATCAAGGACTGAGCGCCCGACGAACCCTTGGGTCGCCAGACGGTCCAACGCCTTCAGACAACCCTGAGTGGTTCCGTGATGTCCGGTGCCAAAGGCCATCGCAGCCTCGATCAACAATGGCTCGCAATCCTGCGGTACCTTGTCGGCATCATGGCTGCCGTAGACAAAAAACCGCCCCGCGACCACCGGCGTCAGGTCACGGCGCACCTTGGCGACCCAGTCCACCTCGGGCAGTTCTGAAATTACAAAGGGCTTGGCCCCGTGCATCTTGGCCAAGAGCGCCAAGGCGACCTCATTCGGGGCCTCCTCGAAATAGGCGCCAATCTCCCAGAGACCGGAGCCGTCCTCCATCTCAAACGAGCCGACCCCCGTCGGTTCCGGCTCGAGGTTCTCCAGCGCTTCGGCCAGCGCCTCGGCATTGGATTTCTCGGGCAGTGTGGTCAGGGCAGTATAGGTCGGCATCAAACTTCCTCTCAGGTGGGTGGCGTCACTCGGCGGGGGTCGCCACAAATCGTGCGAGAATTGTCTCATTTCCCGGTTCCGGGTGGCGCGGGATCAACAGCGCGAGACAGAATGAGACACCCGCCATCCCGGCCGCCCCCACGAACACCGCAGTCGGCGAGACCAGCCATAGATAGCCCAGCGCCGCAGGCAGAAACACCGCCGCGATGTGGTTGATGGTAAAGGCCACCGCTGCGGTGGGAGCGATGTCGCCGGGGTCGGCGATTTTCTGGAAATAGGTCTTGAGGGCGAGAGCCAACGAAAACAGTATGTGGTCAAACACATAGAGTGTCGCGGCCAGAACCACGCCCCAGCCAAAGAAATAAATCCCGCCATAGGCCAGAAAAACCACCGCCAGTCCGGCATATTCAAAGAGCAGCGTGCGCCGTTCGCCAAAGTGAAACACGGCCTTGCCCATCAGTGGGGCAAAGATCATGTTGACCACGAGGTTGATGAGAAACAGTGCCGTCACCTCATGCACTTCAAAGCCAAATTTCTCGACCATCATGAAGCCCGCGAAGACGATAAAGATCTGCCGCCGCGCGCCCGCCATGAATTGCAGCGCGTAATAAAGCCAGTAGCGCCGCCGTAGCACCATCTTCTTGAGCTGCGGATTAGGGGCCTCAAAGCGAGGATAGGCGATAAGGCAAAAGATCGCCACCACCGCCGTAAAACCACCCGCAACGAGATAGACGAAATTATAGCTCAGATCGAAGGCCTGCCATGTCAGCACAATGAGCACATAGGCCACCAGCGTCGCCGCCGACCCGCCCGCCATGAGCCAGCCCAGCATTTGCGGTGCGCGCAGTTTGTCCAGCCATTGCAATTGCAGCGATTGGTTCACGGTCTCGAAATAGTGAAACCCGATGGAGCTGAGCATTGTGATGGTGAGAATACCGCCAAGGCTCGGGAAATGCGCCGTGATCGCGGTGGCCACACCCAACAGCAGTAAGGAGACCAGAGCCAACACTTGCTCGTGCATCAACATAATCAGCGCGATCACGCCAATGGCGAGAAAGCCGGGGATTTCGCGCACCGTATGCAGCCAGCCAATGTCTGAACCGTCAAATCCCGCCACCTCGATGACAAAGTTGTTGAGCAGCGCCGACCATGTGGCAAAGGCCACCGGCATCGCGGCAGCCATAATAAAGAGCAGCGTTACAGGCCTGCGCCAAAATGGCAGGTCTTGCGCCTTGCCCAAGGGGAATTGTGGTTTCATATTTTCCCTTTACGCCCAAGTGGCAGGCTTGGCGAGAGGGTGCACAATTGGTCCACCGAAATCTTGAAAAGATTTCGGACCGCTTTCTTTTCAAGAAAGCGGCCACCAACCGCCAAGGCTTTCAATAGAAACTCTGTGGGTCGATATCGACCGTCAGCCGCATTTGCGCAGGCAACCGCACTTGCCCGATCCATGTCGCCCCTGCGACCTGTAACGCGGCCCCCTTGGGGGCCTTGACCAGCAAACGCACCCGGTGGCGCCCCCGGATGCGGGCAATCGACGCGGGCGCGGGCCCAAACACCTGCGCGCCCACAGCCCGAATGGGCCCATCGCGCCGTGCCAGCGCCTCGCCCAGATCGAACACCGCCTGCATATCAGGCGAGCTGAGGATGATCCCCGCCATCCGTCCATAGGGCGGCACGCCCGCCTGCCGTCGCCCTTCCGCCTCGGCCTGCCAGAAACCTTCTTCGTCCCCGGCCAGAATGGCCCGAATGACCGGATGCTCGGGCTGAAACGTCTGCAAGAGCGCGCGCCCCGCCCTCTCGGCCCGCCCCGCGCGCCCGGCCACTTGCCGCATGAGCTGAAACGTCCGCTCGGCGGCGCGCAGGTCAGATCCTTGCAAGCCAAGATCGGCGTCAATCACCCCCACCAGCGTCAGCATCGGAAAATTATGTCCCTTGGCCACAAGCTGCGTGCCGATGATAATATCGGCCCCGCCTTGGGCAATCTCGACAATCTGCTCTTTCAAGGCCCGCGCCGAGCCAAACAAATCCGAAGACAGCACCGCAATGCGCGCTTGCGGAAAGAGTGCTGCGGCTTCTTCGGCCAGCCGTTCCACCCCCGGCCCCACCGCAGCCAGCTTGCCCGCCACGCCGCAAGAGGGACAGGCCTCGGGCATGGCCGCACTCTCACCGCATTGGTGGCACACCAGCCGCTTTTGAAACCGGTGTTCGACCATACGTGCATCACAGTGGTCACAGCCGATCTGATGTCCGCAGGCCCGGCAGATCGTGGTCGGCGCATAACCGCGCCGGTTGAGAAACAAAAGCGCCTGTTCGCCCGCTGCCACCCGCGCAGTGACCGCCGCCTGCAAACTGGGTGAAATCCAGCGGTTCGAGGGCAGGCTTTCGGCCCGCATATCAATCGCTACCAGTTCCGGCATCACCGCCGCGCCAAACCGCGCATCCAGATCAAGCCGCTCGTATTTGCCAGCCTGCGCATTGGCCCAACTTTCAAGGCTGGGCGTGGCCGAGGCCAGCACCACCCGCGCCCCGCACAGGCTGGCGCGCAGCACCGCCATATCCCGCGCATGATAGAGCACGCCGTCTTCTTGTTTGTAGGAACTGTCGTGTTCCTCATCGACCACGATCAGTCGGAGGTTCTGGAAAGGCAGAAAGAGTGCAGAGCGCGCGCCAACAACCATCTGCGCACCGCCCTGCCCGACCATTTTCCAGACCCGCCGCCGTTCGGTCATGGTGACGCCAGAATGCCATTCGGCCGGTTTTGCCCCGAACCGCGCCTCGACCCGTGTCAGGAATTCTGCCGTAAGCGCGATTTCGGGCAAGAGCACCAACGCCTGCCCTCCCTGGCGCATCGCTTCGGCAACCGCCTCGAGATAGACTTCGGTTTTGCCCGATCCGGTGACCCCCCGCAGGAGGGTCGTGCCATAGCCCTCGGTTCGCAGTCCGGCGCACAGATGCGCCGCAGCCGCGGCCTGATCGTCGGTCAAGGTTTTGGCGGGCAGGTCCGGATCCAGCCTGACAAAGGGCGTGTCACGCGGCGTATCTTCTTCGCGCACCGCGCCCTGGCTCACCAATCCCTTGACCACGGAAGAGGTGACGCCCGCCAGATCACTTATCTCCTTGAGCGTGAATCCAAGGCCTCCATGCGCGCGCAGCACCTCCAAAACACGCCTGCGGGCATCGGTCAGACGCTCTGGCTCTGCTTCGCCCAAGCGATAAATCTTCTGCATCGAGGGCGGATCGCTGAGACCGGGCGCGCGCGTCGCCAAACGCAGCATCGCAGACATCGGCGTAAGGGTATAATCGCCCGCCCGGCGCAAAAACTCCTGCATTTCAGCCCGCATCGGGGCCACATCCAATGCCCGCAGAATGGTCCGCGCCTTTTTGAGGTCAAAACCGCCCCGCCCCGGCCCCCAGACCACACCAAGCACCCGGCGCGGCCCCAACGGCACCTCAACAAAGGCGCCCGCCATCACACCGCCTTCGGGGGCAAGGTAATCCAGCGGCCCATCCAGCGGTTGCGCCGTCAGCACTGCCACCAACTCGCCCTCGTGATAGAAGTCGGGCAGTGACTGGGTCAACGGGCAGCTCCTGTGCGTGAGGGGTTTCGGCGGACGTCCCTATGAGGTAAACGCTTCGCCAAGCAAACCCAACCCGCCACAGAGGGCCATCCCATGAAATTCTTTGTCGACACCGCAGAAACCGATCAGATTGCCGAACTCAACGACCTTGGCATGGTGGACGGCGTGACCACCAACCCGTCGCTGATCCTGAAATCAGGCCGTGACATTCTGGAAGTGACCCGTGAAATCGCCGAAATGGTCGATGGCCCGGTCAGCGCCGAAGTTGTGGCATTGACCGCCGATGAGATGATCGCAGAAGGCCGCAAATTGGCGGCTATCGCAGGCAATATCGCCGTCAAGGTGCCGCTGACATGGGACGGGCTCAAGGCGTGCAAGGTGCTCTCGGGCGAGGGCAATATGGTCAATGTCACCTTGTGTTTCTCGGCAAATCAGGCGCTCTTGGCGGCCAAGGCGGGGGCCACGTTCATTTCTCCCTTCATCGGACGCCTTGATGACATCAACCTCGACGGGATGGAGCTTATCGCCGATATCCGCACGATCTATGACAATTACGGTTTTGAGACGCAAATTCTTGCGGCGTCGATTCGCACCGTCAACCATGCCTTTCAGGCGGCCTATATCGGCGCGGATGTGATGACCGCCCCCCCCGGCGTCATCAAGAAAATGGCAGAGCACCCGCTGACCGAGCAGGGGCTCAAGACATTTATGGCCGATTGGGAAAAGACCGGTCAAAAAATTCTGTAACCTTGTTATGTCGGGGCTCTTGGCCCGGCATTCAGATCCAGCGACTCAGGGGCGTCTTCGGGCGCCCCTTCTCGATTGCGCCGATCGTATCGTGCATCGACCCGGCTTTCTTGTGCCGACTCAGCCGACATCAGACATGATGCTAACACGCCGATCCTGCCGGATTGCTTTGATGCGCTTGGATGCAGCAGGGCCATACACCGGTGCAGAGGTCTGTTCGCGCAGCGGCGCGTTGGAGGACGGAAGGTCATCCAGCGGTCTGCCCGATCTTTTTGCGTGGGCATAGCCCTGAATTTGCAAAACGATCTGGCAACCTCTGACTTCGCTGTTACGATCATTACAGGCGTGGTGTTCATGATCCGTGTACTTTTGCATGTACGCAGATTAAGGGGCGACTTCGCCGCCGCACACCTTGGTCGCGGTCTGGAACCCTCTCCGGGAAACGGGCCCTTTTCAAAGCGAACCGGCGATCGGTTTCCAACCGGCCCGAGAAGATCTGTCACTGCGTGGCACGGAATGGAGAAGGTTTATGGATCAATATGATTACATCGTGATCGGCGCAGGCAGCGCGGGCTGTGTCCTGACCAACCGCCTGTCGGCTGATCCCGCCAATCGTGTTCTGTTGCTCGAAGCGGGGGGGAGCGACAACTATCACTGGATTCACATTCCGGTGGGATATCTCTATTGCATCGACAATCCCCGCACCGACTGGCGATTTCGCACTCAGGCTGAGCCGGGATTGAACGGGCGCGCTCTGATCTATCCGCGCGGCAAGGTGCTGGGTGGATGTTCGTCGATCAATGGCATGATCTACATGCGGGGTCAGGCGCGTGATTATGACCAATGGGCTCAGATGGGCTGTACCGGCTGGGGCTGGGATGATGTGCTGCCGCTCTTTTGTCGCACCGAGGATCACCACGCCGGCAAGACCGACCATCACGGCGCGGGCGGTGAGTGGCGGGTTGAAAAAACCCGCGTGCGCTGGCAGGTGCTGGACAGTTTCCTTGAGGCCGCCCAACAGGCGGGCATCCCGCGCACCGATGATTTCAATTCGGGTGACAATGAGGGCGGCGGCTATTTTGAGGTCAACCAACGCTCAGGTATCCGTTGGAGCACGTCAAAGGCCTTTTTGCGCCCGGCCAGGAACCGCCCCAACCTGCGCATCCTGACTGGCGCGCAGGCCGAGCGGCTGATCGTGGAAAATGGCGAGGTCAAGGGCGTTGTCTATCATCGGGAGGGCCGCAGTAACACGGCAATGGCCAGCCGCGAGACAGTGCTTTGCGCCGGTGCAATCGGCTCTCCGGCCTTGCTGGAACTCTCGGGCATCGGCAATGGTGCGGCGCTTCAGGCCGCAGGGATTGCCCCTGTGGTCGAGGTGCCGCAAGTGGGCGGAAATCTGCAGGACCACCTGCAATTGCGCCTGATCTACAAGGTGCATGGCGTGCCAACCCTGAATGAAAAGGCCAGCAGTTTGCATGGCAAACTCGGGATCGGGCTGGAATACTTGTTAACGCGGTCCGGCCCGATGTCGATGGCCCCCAGTCAATTGGGCCTCTTCACCCGGTCCGGGCCGGAAAAGGAGACGGCGGATCTGCAATACCATGTTCAGCCCGTCAGTCTGGACAAGTTCGGCGATCCGGTTCACCCCTTCCCGGCGATGACCGCAAGCGTGTGCAACCTGCGCCCCGAGAGCCGGGGCAGCGTGCATGTGACCTCGGCCGATTTCCGCGCGCATCCTGAGATTCGGCCCAATTACCTGTCTGCCGAAGCAGATCGTGATGTGGCGGCCCGGTCTATCGAACTGACCCGCCGGATCGTGGCGCAACCTGCATTTGCACGGTTTCACCCCGAAGAATATAGGCCCGGCCCCGATTACCGAACCCGAGACGATCTGGTGAAAGCCGCAGGCGATATTGGCACCACGATCTTTCATCCGGTGGGGACCTGCCGGATGGGGGCGGATGACGCGGCGGTGGTCGATCCGCGCTTGCGCTTGAAACGGCTGGGGCGGCTGCGCATCGCTGATGCGTCGATCATGCCGACGATCACCTCAGGCAACACCAATTCCCCCACGGTGATGATCGCCGAAAAGGCGGCGCAGATGATTCTAGAGGACGCGCGCAGCTGAGGGCTGATGTAAGGCCCGCCGCCAAACAGACCACCCTGCGCGCGACCGAAACCGGCGGGATGCATTTGATGCTGATAAGCCTGACCGCCCGATCAAGGCGGGGGATATGGCGCCCTCAACCTTTCTCTTCGAGCAGGCCGGTTCGGTTGCGGTGGAGCTTATGGAGCAATCCACGTTGGTCCACGGCGCGGGCAAGGAGGGAGCGCGGGCAAATTCGCGACAGCATGAAAAAGGGGCGCCCGAAGGCGCCCCAAGTTTTGCTGATCAGGCTCATCATTTGACCGCTCGGTTTCTGCCTGCGGCCTGATCGGCCCGGGGCGAGCGCACCCGCCCCGTGTCCGAATTCCTTAGCTGCACCCGCTCGTCGCGCCGCAGGTGTTGCACTTCATGCAGGTGCCATTGCGCACCAGCGTGTAGTTGCCGCAGTCGCCGCAGGCCTCGCCCTCGTAGCCCTGAAGCCGGGCCTTGGTACGGGCGTCCATGCTGACCGCGCCCGAGGCCACCGCCGTCGTGCTGCTCATTGTCGCCACCGTCGAGGTGGCGGTTTCGGGCACCAGCGTGGCCAACATGGTCATCGCGTCGATCCCGTCGCCAGAGGCGCGCGCCATTGTCTGCCCGCCTTGGAACACGATCAGTTCCTGCGGCAGACGCTTGCGCAGATAGCCGGTCGAGCTGATCTGTTTGAGCACTTCGAGGGAGCGGTTGGCCGCCGCTTCGCTCATTTCCGAGACATTGCGCACGCCCTCTTCTTCGCCCCGACCGATATCGTCAAAGCTGGCCCCCGAGGGTTTGACATGCGCCAAATCAGTGCGGTCGAGATAGCTTACCGCCAGTTCGCGGAAGATATAGTCAAGGATCGAGGTGGCATTCTTGATGCTGTCATTGCCCTGCACCATGCCCGCCGGTTCGAACTTGGTAAAGGTGAAGGCATCGACGAATTCCTCCAGCGGCACGCCGTATTGCAGGCCGACCGACACGGCGATGGCGAAGTTGTTCATCATCGCCCGGAACCCGGCGCCTTCCTTGTGCATGTCGATGAAGATTTCGCCCAGTTGGCCGTCTTCATATTCGCCCGTGCGCAGATAGACCTTGTGACCGCCGACAATCGCCTTTTGCGTATAGCCCTTGCGCCGCTCGGGCAGTTTTTCGCGGTGCGATTTCTGGATTTCCTTGATGATCACCTTTTCCACGATCTTCTCGGCCAGCACTTGTGCCTTTTGCTGTGGCGTGCCGGATTCGAGGATCTCTGCCGCCTCGTCGTCATCCTCGACCAGCGAGGCCGCCAGCGGTTGACTCAGCTTCGAACCGTCGCGGTAGAGCGCATTCGCCTTGACCCCCAAGGACCACGACAGCTCGTAAGCCTTTTGGCAATCCTCGATTGTGGCGTCATTGGCCATGTTGATCGTCTTGGAGATCGCCCCCGAGATAAACGACTGCGCCGCCGCCATCATGGTGATATGGCTCTCAACCCCGAGATAGCGCTTGCCCTTCTTGCCGCAGGGGTTGGCACAATCAAAGACGTGATAATGGTCCGCCTTGAGATGAGGCGCACCCTCGAGCGTCATTGTCCCGCATACATGGTCATTGGCCAGCTCGATATCGCGCTTGGAATAGCCCAGATGCGCCAGCAGATCAAAGGTCGGGTCGTTCAGCTTTTGCTCCGGGATGCCCAGAACATTGGTGCAGAACTCTGCGCCCAGCGTCCACTGGTTGAACACAAAGCGGATGTCAAAGGCGCTGCCGAGGGCCGCGTCTACCTTGGCCAGTTCGGTTTCACCAAAGCCGTGCCCGATCAGCGAGGTGTGGTTGATCCCCGGTGCATTGCCGATGGTGCCGTGACCAACCGCGTAGCTGACGATTTCCTCGATCTGCGCCGAACCATAGCCCAGTTTTTCAAGGGCAGCCGGTACTGACTGGTTGATGATCTTGAAGTAGCCGCCGCCCGCAAGCTTCTTGAACTTGACCAGCGCGAAATCAGGCTCGATCCCGGTGGTGTCACAATCCATCACCAGCCCGATCGTGCCGGTGGGCGCGACCACCGATGTCTGCGCGTTGCGATACCCGTGCTTTTCGCCCAGCTTGAGCGCCTCATCCCAAGCTGCCATCGCCAGATCGACCAGCCGCGCATCCGGGCAGCCTTTGTGATCAAGCGGTACAGGTTTCACCGCCAGAGCCTCATAGCCTTCGGTCGCGCCATAGGCGGCATTGCGGTGGTTGCGGATGACGCGCAGCATGTGCTTGGCGTTGCGCTTGTAGCCCGCAAAGGCACCCAGTTCGCCCGCCATCTCGGCGCTGGTGGCATAGGCCACGCCGGTCATGATCGCCGTCAGCGCCCCGCAGAGCGCGCGCCCCTCGTCGCTGTCATAGCCAAAGCCCATGTTCATCAGCAAGCCGCCGATATTGGCATAGCCCAGACCCAGCGTGCGGAATTCGTAGCTGAGCTGCGCGATTTCCTTGGACGGAAATTGCGCCATCGTCACCGAGATTTCCAGCGTCACAGTCCAGAGACGTGTGGCGTGCATGTAGGCGTCGGCGTCAAATTTGCCGTCAGTATAGAACTTCAAGAGGTTCATTGAGGCGAGGTTGCAGGCCGTATCGTCCAAAAACATATATTCGGAACATGGGTTCGAGCCGCGGATTTCGCCGTCTTCGGGGCAGGTGTGCCACGCGTTGACGGTGTCATGATACTGAATGCCCGGATCGGCACAGGCCCAAGCCGCGTGCCCCACGTCTTCCCACAGATCACGCGCCTTGATGGTCTTTGCGACCGATCCGTCCACACGGTTGATCAGCGCCCAATCCGCATCGTCCTTGACCGCCTTGAGAAAGGCATCGGTGACGCGGATCGAATTGTTGGAGTTCTGACCCGAAACGCTCGCATAGGCCTCTGAATCCCAGTCGGTGTCATAGGTCGGGAATTCGATGCTGTCATAGCCCTGCTTGGCATAATCCAGCACCCGCTTGACGTAGGTTTCAGGAATTTGCACCTGCTTGGCGCCGCGAATGGCAGATTTCAACTGATCGTTTTTCTTGGGGTCGACAGCATCCTCAGAGCTGCCATCCCACGCGCGGATCGCGGCAAAGATTTCGTTCAGCTTCTGCTCGTGCATCTTGGAGCCCGCGACGATGCTGGCGACCTTCTGCTCTTCCTTGACCTTCCAGTTGATGAATTCCTGGATATCGGGGTGGTCGGCGTCGCAGATCACCATCTTGGCCGCACGGCGCGTGGTGCCGCCCGACTTGATCGCGCCCGCAGCCCGGTCACCGATCTTGAGAAAGCCCATGAGGCCAGAGGACTTGCCCCCCCCTGACAACCGCTCGCCCTCGCCGCGCAAGCTGCTGAAGTTGGTGCCGGTACCGGAGCCGTATTTGAACAGCCGCGCCTCGCGCACCCACAGATCCATGATGCCGCCATCGCCCACCAGATCATCCTTGACCGATTGGATAAAGCAGGCATGCGGCTGCGGATGCTCATAGGCAGAGGCCGATTTGGTCAGCTCGCCGGTTTCGAAATCGACGTAGTAATGCCCTTGGCTCGGGCCATCGATGCCATACGCCCAGTGCAGGCCGGTGTTGAACCATTGCGGGCTGTTGGGGGCCGCCATCTGGCGCGCCAGCATATAGCGCATCTCGTCGAAATAGGCGCGCGCATCGGCTTCCTTGGAAAAATAACCGCCTTTCCAACCCCAATAGCACCATGCCCCTGCCAGCCGGTCAAAGACCTGCTTGGCGCTGGTCTCTCCGCCGAATCCGTCATTGTCCGCCGCCGGAACCGACCGCCACAGGAATTCGGGCACGCCCTCTTCTTTGATCTTTTCGATCCGGTTGGGAATGCCAGCCTTGCGGAAATACTTTTGTGCGATCACATCGCTTGCGACTTGGCTCCAGCCTTTGGGGACTTCGATCTCGTCCAGCCGGAAAACCGTGGTCCCATCAGGATTGCGGATCTCGGAGCTGGTGGTCACAAACTCCAGCGCAGCATAAGCGTCCTGCCCGGCGGTGGTGAATTTTCTCTCGATCTTCATCTGTTCTGCCCCATCGCAATAGTTCTTGGACCTATGGCCCGGTGTGAGTTGTTCATTTCAATCCGAAACAGCGTCGCGTCAGCGTCCGACACGCTGCGCGCGCACGACGGTGTTGATCGGTAACTGGTCGGTCATAGCGAATTTTGATGTCGTGTCCCTGCCCGGGCTAACCACTATATATTGTGGCCTTGGTGCCCGCCCACACAAACTGACGTATATTGCCATATGCGGTCAACGAAAACTTTTCCAATTTTCACAGAAAAAATGTTTGACTTGTCTTCTCGCGAACATCCCCCCTCGGCCCCCTATGATTCATCCACAGGCAGAGAGGCTGGGCATGCGCGCCGCTTGCGCCAAGGTCAGGCGTGAGAAGCCGTTGTTTTCGGCACAGTTGACCGCCCTAGCTCTCAAATCACTTGAACTGCGTCACGAGGGGCACAAAAGCAAACAGCGCGCCTGAAAGGCACGCTGAGCATTTCGTGTTTACTTGCTTAAAATATGGTCGGGGCGGCGAGATTCGAACTCACGACCCCCTGTACCCAAAACAGGTGCGCTACCAGACTGCGCTACGCCCCGGACCGTGCGCCTGCATACTGACGATTGCAGGGCTTGAAAAGCCAAAAACCAGCGTCGCGTCGCTTTATTGACTCTCAGAGCATGGCCAAGCGGCCTTGCTCTGGTCGATAGCGTTGTGACGCATGGCCCAACCCTCGGTAATACCGATCTTGCGCGCCAGACCTCCGTTGATTTCCAGCACGGCGAGTATCCCATCGCCGCCGAAAATCGGTGACTCGTCGAGTGGCTGTGCCTCGTGATGCACCTTTTTCACTGTTCCGGTCTCATCCATGAAAATCATGTCGAGGGGAATCAGTGTGTTCTTCATCCAGAACCCCACCGATTGCGGCTTGGGGTAGACAAAGAGCATGCCCGCACTCTTGGAAAGGGTCTCACGATTCATGAGTCCCTGCGCGCGCTCCTGTTTGTCATCGGCAACCTCGATGCGGAACCTCGCGGTGCCCGCGTCGCTCCTGAGCATCGCAACGTCTTCCCGGCACGATTCGGCCACAGCCGTGCTTGCAAAACAGGCAAGCACGGCCGCGCCTGTCACTCTGATGATTTTACCGCAGCTTCCCATCCACACACCTCGGTTGCCATTCGCCCTCTTTTACCATCAATGACGCGAATAGCCAGCGCCTCTCCGGGCTGGACATCCGCCAGACCAGAACGGCGCAAAACCTCTATGTGAACGAACACATCCTCATCCCGACCAAAGGTATTGGCAAAGCCAAATCCCTTGCCCTTGTCGAACCATTTGACCCGGGCGGGTTGCAGCGGCGCATTGCGAATGATCTCGGGATCAATCTCGTCGAGATCTGCAAGCCCGGTATTTTCCAGATCATCCGGCGGCTCAATCGCGTGCACGGTCACGGCTTGCCGACCGCGCTCAGTCTGCTGGACATCCATTTCCACGCCTGCACGATCCGCAACAGAACTCTGACCAAAGTTCCTCAGAACATTGGCGTGCAGCAAAATATCGGGGCCACCCTCATCGGCAACAACAAACCCGAAACCCTTTACAGGGTCAAACCACTTAACGCGCCCCCTTACTCTGCGAATGTCATCATTTTGTATCGTCAATTTTTCCTACCTTACAGCCTTCATCCCCAAGACTGCCATAACACTTGCGTTATATTCGCCCCCTCTTGCAAGCGGTTAATAACATTAATTTTCAAAGCCTTGCATTTCACGCAACGTGAAATTTATGGGTTCAGGCGTTGAATTCTCCAGTTTTCCCCTAAGTCTTTCCGTCGCCAGACAAAGCGATCATGCAGGCGAAACGCCCCATCCGCCCAAAACTCGATTTCCAGGGGAGCAATCCTAAAGCCGCCCCAAAAGGGAGGGCGTGCCGGATTTGGTCCTTTCAGAGCCGTGATTTTGGCAACCTTCGCCATCAGGCTCGCACGGCTATCGAGCGGTTGTGATTGCTCTGATGCCCATGCCCCCAGCCTGCTTTTGAGCGAGCGCGAGGCGTAATACTCATCCGCGCGCGCGCCCTCTTCCTGCGTCACATCTCCCCGAATGCGAATCTGGCGGCGCAAGGATTTCCAATGCAGCACCATCGCCGCCTTGGGGTTGGCCGCCAATTCCCGCCCCTTTGCGCTATTGTAATTGGTGTAGAAAATGAAGCCGTCAGCGGAAATTTCCTTGAGCAGCACCATACGCACATTCGGCAAACCATCCGCATCCACGGTCGAAAGCGCCACGGCATTGGGATCATTCAGCTCGGTCTTTTCCGCCTCAGCGAGCCAACTTCGAGCTATGTTGAACGGGTCATCCCCCGCAAATATGCCATCGTGTTCCATCAAACTGCTCCGGTGCCATCGGTCGAAAGCTACTACCTGCGAAGCAATCTAACGCAGATCATAGCATTTGACAGGTTTAGCGACAGAATCGCCAGCCCTTGATGCAATCCCGCCAATCGCCTAAAGGTCAGAAAAATTATGATGGCCGGGGGCTGGGAATGTCAAACAATCTGATGGCGGGAAAACGCGGGCTGATTATGGGGCTCGCCAATGATAAATCAATCGCCTGGGGTATTGCCCGCGCCTGTGCGGATGCGGGGGCAGAACTGGCCTTTAGCTATCAGGGCGATGCGCTGAAGAAACGGGTTGATCCGCTGGCGGCAGAACTGGGCTCAACCATCGTGCTGCCCTGCGACGTGGGCAACATGGATTCGGTCGATCAGCTCTTTGTCGATCTGGGCACCCATTGGGACAGCCTCGATTTCGTGGTTCATGCCATCGGTTTTTCCGACAAGAACGAATTGCGCGGGCGCTATGTTGACACCAGCCGCGACAATTTCCTGATGACAATGGATATCTCGGTTTATTCCTTTACGGCCGTCATGCAGCGCGCCGAAAAGATGATGAGCGAGGGCGGATCGGCCCTCACCCTCACTTATTACGGCGCAGAGCAGGTGATGCCGCATTACAACGTGATGGGTGTCGCCAAGGCCGCGCTGGAGGCAAGCGTTAAATATTTGGCCGAAGATCTGGGCAAGGATGGTATTCGCGTCAACGCCATCAGCGCCGGACCGATCAAGACACTGGCCGCCTCTGGCATCGGCGATTTCCGCTATATCCTGAAATGGAACGAGCTCAACTCGCCGCTCCGCCGCAACGTGACCATCGACGATGTGGGCCGCTCCGCGCTCTATCTGCTCAGCGATCTGGGCTCTGGCGTGACCGGCGAAACCCTGCATGTCGATGCAGGCTATCACATCGTCGGCATGAAGGCAGTGGATGCCCCCGACATCGACGCCAGCGGCGGGCGCAAGGACGCGGAACAGTGACCCTCACCGCCTTTCTCGCGGTTTGCCTGCTGCACCTGATGGCTGCAATCAGCCCCGGACCGGCGGTCTTGATGGCCGCACGCACCGGCATCACCGAGGGACTGCGCACCGGCGCTTTTCTGGCGATGGGCATCGGCGCGGGCGGCGTGATCTGGGCGGCGGCGGCGCTTTTCGGCCTTGGCCTTGTGTTTCAGGCGGCACCCGCCCTGCTCTGGACACTCAAGATCGTAGGCGCGGCCTATCTCATCTGGATGGCATGGGGGCTGTGGCGCGATGCCGACCGCCCGCTGGACATGGGCGCAGAGGACCGCGTGCCCCGTTCGGCGGCCTCGGCCTTTCGGCTGGGCCTGATGACGCAATTGGCCAATCCGAAACCGGCGGTGCTCTTTTCCGCGATCTTCATCGGCACCGTGCCCCCCGGCACCTCGCCTCTGATTTTCGCGGCCCTGCTGATCGTGGTGTTTCTGAACGAAACCCTTTGGAACAGCCTTGTTGCGCGGATATTCTCGCTGGATCGCAGCCGCACGGCCTATGTCAGCCTGAAATCCATCATCGACAGATCGTTCGGTGGGCTTCTGGCCCTGCTCGGCGTCAAGATCGCCAGCACCTGAGAGGAGAGTTTCAATGACCGCGCTCGATCTTCTCGCCTTCAATGCGGTTTTGGCCGCGGCCATCCTCAGCCCCGGTCCGGCCCTGCTCTTTGCCCTGCGTACGGCATTGGCTGACGGACGTGGGGCGGGCATCGCGGCGGGTCTCGGCCTTGGCCTTGTTGCCGCGCTCTGGACGCTGGCGGCGCTCCTCGGACTCGAAACACTCTTTGTCCTTTTCCCTTGGGCTTATGCGGCGCTTAAATTCGCGGGTGTTGCCTATCTGATTTATATCGCCTGGAACACATGGCGTGCGGCGCACCAACCTGTAGCCGAAGGCGCACGCAAGCCGCGCGGTCGGGCATTTATGGACGGCGTTCTGATCAATCTCGGCAACCCGAAATCGGTGCTCTTTGCGGCCTCAGTGCTGGTGGTGATTTTCCCCAAAGGACTATCCAGCCTTGAGGTTGCAATCATCGTCGGAAACCACATGGTGGTTGAATGGGCGTTCTATGCTGGCTTTGCCACGCTTTTGAGCGGTGCGCAGGCGCGGCGCGCCTATTTGGGCGCAAAACCATGGATCGACCGCGCAGCAGCCCTGCTGATGGGCGCGCTCGGGCTGAAACTCTTACTGAGCAGGTGAAAAAATGATGGACCGCCTCCCCCATGAAAAAGGCTTTCACGTCAGTTGGGATCAATTGCACCGCGACGCCCGCGCTCTTGCATGGCGTTTGCAGGACAAGACGCCCGAAGGCGGCTGGCGCGCGATCGTGGCCATCACCCGGGGCGGCATGGCCCCGGCGATGATCGTGGCCCGCGAATTGGACATTCGCACCGTCGACACGATCAGCGTCAAATCCTACAACCACCAGAGCCAGACCGCGCCCGTGGTGATCAAATCGCCGGACATGGCTATCATCGGCGATGGCACCGGCGTCCTGATCGTCGATGATCTGGTTGATACCGGTCGCACGCTTGAGGTTGTGCGCCAACATATGCCCAAGGCGCATGTGGCCACTGTCTATGCCAAACCGATGGGCCGGACGCAGGTGGAAACTTTTGTCACCGAGGTCAGTCAGGACACGTGGATTTTCTTCCCGTGGGATATGGCCCTGCAATATGTCGAACCGTATCGGGGCGCGTGACATGGCCTTGTTGCCCCGCACCGCCTGCACCTATTCACCGCCGGTGATGGAGGCACGACGCTGGCTTGACGGCGTAACGTTTCCGCCCGAGCGCCCCCTTATCAACGTGAGCCAAGCCGCCCCGGTGGCCCCGCCCCCAGAGGCGTTGCGCCGCGCCGTGGCCGAGGCCGCGATGCACGAACCGCAGGCGCATCTTTACGGCCCCGTCCTTGGTCTGCCTGATCTGCGTGCCGAAGTGGCGGCGCAATGGTCCGCCACCTATGGCGGCAGCATCATGCCCGCTCAGGTCGCCATCACCTCTGGCTGTAATCAGGCATTTTGTGCGGCGATCACCACGCTCTGCGCCGAAGGGGATGAGGTAATCCTGCCAACCCCATGGTATTTCAATCATAAAATGTGGCTCGACATGTCAGGCGTGCGCACCGTTCCGCTGCCAGCGGGTGCGGAATTGCTGCCCGACCCGGATCATGCCGCGGCGCTTATCACACCGCGCACCCGTGCCATCGTGCTGGTCACCCCTAACAATCCGGGCGGTGTGGAATATCCAGCCGACCTGACACAGGCATTCTACACGCTTGCCAAGGAACGCGGTCTCGCCCTTATAGTCGATGAGACCTATCGCGATTTCGATGCGCGGCCCGCTGCGGGGCACGACCTCTTTCACGATCCTGATTGGGCCGACACGCTGATCCAGCTTTATTCCTTTTCCAAGGCCTACCGCCTGACCGGCCACCGGGTGGGCGCGATGGTGGCCGCCCCTGCCCGTTTGGCCGAGGTTGAGAAATTCCTCGACACGGTCACGATTTGCCCCAATCAGCTGGGTCAGATCGCGGCGCTCTGGGGCATGCGCAATCTGGGCCAATGGCTCGCGGGTGAGCGCGACGAGATTCTCGACCGTCGCGCGGCGATCCATGACAATATGCCAAAGCTTGCAGGTCATGGCTGGCAACTCTTGGGGTGCGGTGCCTATTTTGCCTATATGGCGCATCCTTTTGCCATGGCCTCTGACCAACTGGCGCAAGCTCTGGTGCGCGAGGCAGGGATTCTGCTGCTACCCGGCACGATGTTTCGCCCCGAGAACGACCCACAGGGTGCGCGTGAATTGCGCGTGGCCTTTGCCAATCTGGACCGCGCGGGGATCGACACGCTCTTTGACAGGCTGGCCGCACTCCGCTGGCCTCTTGTCCCGACGCACGACAGCGCGTAGACAGTCGCCCAAGCAGGCATAAGCCACAAACCGACAGGGGGCCAAGATGGCAGGCAAAGGTATTTCCAAAGGCGCGATGTGGGTTCTGTTGAGCCTTCTGATCGTCGGCCTTGCCGGGTTTGGGGCAACCAACCTCTCGGGTACGGTGCGCAGCATCGGCCACGTCGGGACGGTGGACATTGACGTCACCACCTATGCACGCGCTCTCCAGAACGAAATTCGCGCGCTAGAGGCGGAACGCGGCACCACCATAAGCCTTGCCGAGGCCCGCGCCGCCGGGGTCGATACTGATGTTCTGTCCCGTCTTGTGGCGCGCGCTGCCCTGGAACACGAGGCCGCGCGTCTGGGCCTGTCCATCGGCGATACAAACCTGCGCGACCAGATCATTGATATTCCAGCGTTTCAGGGGCTTGATGGCAGCTTTGATCGCGAAGCCTATGCCTATGCCCTGCAACAGGCGGGTCTGAACGAATCCCAATTCGAGGAAAACATCCGCTCCGAGACCGCCAGCACGCTGGTTCAGGCCGCAGCCCTCGCCGGATTGCAGACGCCCGCCGCGTATATGGACGCGATGATGACCTATCTGGCAGAGCGCCGCAGTCTGGCCTTTGCCGTGCTTGATCGCAGTGCCCTGAAATCCGGTTTGCCGGTCCCCTCGGAGGAGGATCTGAAAACCTATCATCAGGCCAATCTGCCCTCATTCACCACGCCGGAAACCAAGAAACTGGCCTATGCTTGGGTCACCCCCAGCATGATTATCGACACGGTCGAGGTGGATGAGGCTGCTTTGCGGGATGCCTATGTTGAGCGTGAGGCCGAGTTCAACCTGCCTGAGCGGCGTCTGGTGGAACGCCTGATATTTTCGGATACAGAGGCCGCAGCCCGCGCCCGGGCCCGAATTGACGAAGGCATCGCTCTTGAGATGCTCGTGTCGGAACGCGGGCTTGAAATGGCTGATGTCGATTTGGGCGATGTCGCGCGCGAGGATCTGGGCAACGCAGCCGAGGCGGTGTTTTCAGCCACAACAGGCGAGGTGGTTGGCCCGATCGATACCAATCTGGGCCCGGCCCTCTTTCGCGTCAACGCTGTGCTTCCGGCACATATCACGTCCTTTGAAGAGGCCGAACCGCAATTGCGCGACCAGCTTGCCGCCGACCGCGCCCGCCGCGTGATCGACGCGCAGATCGACACGGTGGATGATCTGCTGGTGGGGGGGGCCACACTTGAGGAAGTGGCGCGTGAAACCAACATGGAGCTTGGGAGCATAGATTGGCACCCCGGCCTGACCGAGGGCATGGCAGGCTATGACAGTTTTCGCGCCGCAGCCGAAGCCGTGGCAGAAGGGGATTACCCCGAAGTTATCCAGTTGGAGGATGGCGGCATAATGGCCCTGCGTCTTGACGGCATAGACGAGCCGCGTATCCAACCGCTTGAGGATGTCCGCGACGCCGTACTGCGCGGTTGGCGCGCCAAGGCAACGGTTGCGGCGCTCAAGGCGCAGGTGGAACCGCAACTCGCAGAATTGCGCGCGGGCAAAAGCTTTGACGAACTGGAGCTGACGGTGACCGAAGTCAAGGACATGACCCGGCGGGATTACCGCCCCGAAGCGCCAGCCGCCTTTATTGACACGGTGTTTGGCATGGCGGAGGGCCAAGTCGAGGTGATAGAGGGAGAGGGCCGCCTGTTCGTTTTGCGGCTCGACAGTATCGCCCCGCCGGCCTCCGACACTGCGGATGAGGATTTGGCCCGACTGCGGACAGCGCTTCAGGATCAAGCGGCCGCCGACATTGGTCAGGATCTCTTTCAGATACTTGCAGATGACATTCGCACCCGTGCGGGCGTCGAGCTGAATCAGGCCGCGCTCAACGCGGTGCACGCCAATTTCAACTAAGGACCGTCCAAATTGGAACTGACCCCGTCGTTCGAGGACTTTGCCCGCGCCTATGAGGCTGGCGAAAATCAGGTGGTGCATACGCGGCTGGCTGCGGATCTTGATACGCCTGTGTCCCTGATGCTCAAGCTGACAGGGGCCGCGCGCGACGCGTTTCTGCTTGAATCTGTAACCGGGGGCGAATTGCGCGGGCGCTATTCGATCATCGGCATGAAACCCGATGTGATCTGGCAATGCCACGGCACCGCGAGCCGCATCAACCGGCAGGCGCGCTTTGACCACGATGCGTTCGAAGATCAGCCGGGCGATCCGCTGGCCAATCTGCGCGCGCTGATTGCCGAGAGCCGCATCAACCTGCCCGAGGGCATGCCCGCCGCCAGCGCCGGGCTCTTTGGTTATCTGGGCTATGACATGATCCGGCTGGTCGAACACCTGCCGAATGTGAATCCAGACCCGCTCGGCCTACCTGACGCCGTAATGTTGCGCCCCTCCGTGATTGCCGTCCTCGACGGGGTCAAGGGCGAGGTGATGGTCGTGGCCCCGGCATGGGTCGGCAGTGGACAATCAGCGCGCGCGGCCTACGCGCAGGCCGCTGAACGGGTGATGGACGCGGTACGTGATCTGGAACGCGCCCTGCCACAAGCGAGCCGTAGCTTGGGCGAGGCACATGAGGATGCCGCCCCGGTGTCCAACTTCACCCGCGAAGCATACAAAGCCGCCGTGGAAAAGGCCAAGGACTACATCCGTGCGGGCGACATCTTTCAGGTGGTACCCAGCCAGCGCTGGACGCAACCTTTTCGCCAACCCCCGTTCTCGCTCTACCGCTCTTTGAGGCGCACAAACCCGTCGCCTTTCATGTTTTTCTTTCACTTTGGCGACTTTCAGGTGATCGGGGCCAGTCCAGAGATTCTGGTCCGGGTCTTTGGCCAGGAGGTGACAGTCCGTCCCATCGCGGGCACCCGGCCACGCGGTGCCACCCCCGAAGAGGATCGCGCGCTCGAAGCCGATCTTCTGGCCGACAAAAAGGAACTGGCCGAGCATCTGATGCTGCTCGATCTGGGTCGCAACGATGCCGGTCGCGTCAGCAAGATCGGCACCGTCCATCCGACCGAGAAATTTATCATTGAGCGCTACAGCCATGTGATGCATATCGTCTCGAACGTCGTTGGCGAACTGGCCGAGGATCAGGATGCGCTGAGCGCGCTTCTGGCGGGGCTTCCCGCCGGGACGGTCTCGGGTGCGCCCAAGGTCCGCGCAATGGAAATTATCGACGAGCTGGAGCCTGAGAAACGTGGCGTCTATGGCGGTGGCGTGGGCTATTTCAGCTCGGGCGGCGATATGGATGTCTGCATCGCGCTGCGTACCGCAGTGGTCAAGGATGAGAAGCTCTATATTCAGGCCGGTGGCGGCGTGGTCTATGATAGCGACCCCGACGCGGAATATATGGAAACCGTCCATAAATCCAACGCCATACGTCGCGCGGCGGCGGATGCCGCGCGCTTTGGCGGCGACGCCAACGGCTGATCGCGGTTGATTCAGGTCAAGGCAGGGTTGTCCGCGCGGGCGTAAATCTGAACCATTATATTCCATTCATCGAATATAAGGGAGGACATCAGATGGACCGACTAATCCGCACCGCCGCCGTGGCCCTTGTGGCCTTCGGCCTGACGCTGATCCCTCTTGCCAGCACGGCCGGGGATGCGCTGGTCCTGCAAGACCCGGTCGCCGTCGACACACTCAGCAAGAGCAAACACACCGCCCCCGGCCTCTATATCACCGCCGCCGAGGCCGGGCGGGTGCTGGCCGATCATCCAAACGTGGCACTGATCGACGTGCGCACCCCGTCCGAGGTCAGCCTCATCGGCTATGCCACCGCCGCTGCGGCCAATATACCGTCGAAATTGATGGATCCCGCGCTTGGCTTCGACGCCAAGAAGGGCGCCTACAAGATGATCGACAACCCCACCTTCGTCGAGGAAATGCGCGCGTGGCTGGTCAGCGACGCCGCCCAAGGGGTCGACACGCTCTTTGTGATGTGCCGCTCGGGGTCGCGCAGCGCGGCCGCCATCGCCAAGCTGGTCGAGGCCGGTGTGGACATCACGATCTACAATGTCGTCGATGGCTTTGAGGGCGATACCAACGATGCAGGCGCGCGGGTGGTGAATGGCTGGCGTAATGCGGGCCTGCCCTGGACCTACAAGATACGCGAGGGCCTGCGCCCCGGCTATAACTGAGGCTTGCGGCGGGCCGGTCCCTCGGGCAAGACAGGGGCATGGCCCGTCTCATCCTCTTCAACAAACCCTATGACGTGCTGTCGCAATTCACGGATCGCGGCAGCGCCGATAGCCCGCGCGCGACACTCTCAAATTTCATTGACGTACCGCGGGTCTATCCGGCTGGTCGGCTCGATCGTGACAGCGAGGGGCTGTTGATCCTGACCGATGACGGCCAACTTCAAGCACGCATCGCAAACCCCCGTTTCAAAATGGAAAAAACCTATTTCGCACAGGTTGAGGGCCTGCCCGATGACGCAGCGCTTGCGGCGTTGCGCCAGGGTATCACACTCAATGACGGACCGACGCGTCCGGCGCGGGTCGAGCGGATGGAGCCGCCAACACTCTGGCCGCGCACGCCACCCGTCCGCTTTCGCAAATCCGTGCCCGATTGCTGGCTGAAACTCAGCATATCCGAAGGGCGCAACCGTCAGGTGCGCCGCATGACGGCCCATATCGGCCACCCCACCCTGCGCCTGATCCGCTGGCGCATCGGAGATTGGACGCTGGACGGGATCGCCCCCGGCATGTGGCGCGACCTTAGATGAACTCGGCCTTCGCCTCGGGCGCCGCCCGCGCGACCGCCAAAGCCTCGGCCAGATCGACATCCTTGGACAACAGCGCGCGCCCGATGATCGTTCCGGCGATATTGGGTATGTAGCGCAGCCGTGCCACATCATCAACCGAGCGCACCGTACCCCGCGCGATCACCGCATGCCGCGTGCCAGCCGCCAGCCCGGAAATCACCCCGAGACTACCGTCGCTATCCTCAATATCAGCGTCAATATCGGTCACCAAAAGCCCGGCCAGCGGCACGCCGTCGAAGGCTGCAATAAACTCAGCCGGGCCAAAGGCCGAAGCCGTGCGCCAGCCGTCGGTCATCAATTGCCCCTGATAGATATCCACCGCCACGACGATCTGATCGGGATGATACTTGGCAAGGACCTTCACCGCTTCGGGGTCCTGTACGGCCATTGTGCCCAGCACAATCCGCCCCGCCCCCCGGTCGATCCAACGCTCTACCGCCTCGCGCGATCGAAAACCGCCCCCCAGCTGCACCGGAACGCCCACAGCGCGGATGATCTGCTCGATCAGAGCATCATTGTCACCCGCACCGCGCAACCTGTTCATATCCGTGAGGTGCATCCATTCGGCCCCTGCCGCCACATAACCGCGCGCGGTCTCGATCGGGTCCACATGCCACAGCACCGGCTCGTCCAGCCTGCCGCGAGTCAGACTGACACATTTTCCATCGAGAATTTCCAAGGTGGGATAGAGGATCATCGCCATGCCCTTTCGCTATGGTTTCGGGCATAACCTGTGGCCAAACCGCCGCCACGGCTGTCCCCTGTGCGGCATGATACGGGCCTTTCGCGGCCTGAACGGCGCAAACCCTTCCCGGACAGCGCCGCCCGGATCAATCTGACGTCAGCACCGCCGAAATCGGCGCCAGCGCCACGCTCGCGGCCCGGTCCTGCAATCCCCACAAGAGCAGCGCGCTGATCGTGTCGGCCCGCAACCGGCCCAGCATGATCACGCCGTCGTCCTGCTGATCCGCCTTCATCGCCGCCTGATCCAGAAACCGCCGGATTGCAGCCGCGTTTTGCCCCTGCCCGTCAAAATCCCGAAACAGGCTGGCCGAGGGCACGCCCTCGCGCGCAATCAGCTTTTGTGCGGTATTGAGCCCATTGGGATGCATCACCAGACCGTGCCCGCTTTCTTTGAGGATCGGGGCCAATTGCTCGCTGGCCTCGCGGCTCGATTGCAGGCCGGTACCTGTGCCCTCCAGTACCGCGACCGCCTGCGGCACCTGTGCAAACCATGCCTGCATCGCCACTTCGGCATCCTCTGGGCGTGCCCCCTCAGGCAGATCAGCCATCGCCAAAACCTCGAACCCGGCGGCGCGATAGCGTTCTGCGGCCTCTGCCGCCCCGGACCAGCCGACATCGACCGCGAAATTCAGCGGATAGGGAAAGCTCTGGAGCGCCTCAACCCCGATCGGACTCTGCCCGTCATCCATCAGAATAATCGCCATGAGCGGCTTGCCCTCGGGATTGTCAAATGCCACCCGATTGCGCGCCAAGGCTCCGTCTGGGGTCGCGGAATCTTGGGCTCCAGGCTCTGCCTCTGCCTCTGCCTCCGGCGCCTTCTCCGGGGCCGGGTCCGTCAGACTGGGCAGACGGTTGGTTGTCACCCCTTCGGCACGATTGCCGATCGTTCCAAGCGCAGGCAGCGTCTTGGGCCCTGCCTCCTCTTCGGGTACGGCCTCTGTCTCGACCTCGGTTTGGACCTGCGCTTCTGCATCGGGTGACATATCCGCGACGCCATCCGGCCCGGACGCCTCGGGGATCAGCACCGGAGCCGGTTCCTCTGTGGGAAAGATCGACGCGGCGGCGTCAGTCTCGGGCCCGGCGACTTCTGGCGTGCTGTCTTGCGGTGCGATCAAAGCGGCACTCTCTTCACTGATCTCCGGGACAGGTGGCTGCGCCGGATCAGTCGAAACAGCCAACTGATCCTCATTCACCGGCACCACGGGCGGCGGCAATAGCGGGGTGGGCAGGACCGGGTCATCGCTCTGCACCTCGACACCGACACTCTCGGTGGCTGTGGTCGGGGCCTCGGTCAGCTCCTCGGCAGCACCGGTCTCGGGACGAGCAACAGGCGCGGTCTCTGCCCCCCCAAGCGACGCCA
Organism: Roseovarius sp.; assembly: GCF_048262375.1. Taxonomy (GTDB): domain Bacteria; phylum Pseudomonadota; class Alphaproteobacteria; order Rhodobacterales; family Rhodobacteraceae; genus Roseovarius. The sequence continues at coordinate 85,835 of NZ_JBLXFE010000009.1, read as the reverse complement.
GATCATCCGGCGCGGGGGCAGGCACCTGAGAAACGTCTCCGCTCTCTGGCGCGCTCTGCGCATCGGGCAACGTGGCCTGTTCATCCTCGCGCCGCAGATCAAACCCCGATCCCGCTGGCACCTCAAGGCTCACCGCCTCTGGCGGTGCCACCACCGGCTTTCCACTCAGCACCGAAATCGTGCCCAAGGCCAACCCCGACACCAGCGTGCCCGTCATGATGCCTGCCAATACTCCGCGTGCCACTGCGTTTGCCCCCGTATCTGCCCGTTTTACCTTATATCCGGCCTAGCGCCCCTTGACGGTGCCGCGCAAGACTGAACAAGTATACCGCGACCGGGGCCATGGCCTCCAGCCCCCTTTGCATGAGGACAGGCACGAATGCTGCTCTTGATCGATAACTACGACAGTTTCACCTATAATCTCGTCCATTATGTCGGCGAATTGGGCGCCCAGACGCGCGTGGTGCGCAATGATGCGCTCAATGTGCAAGAGGCGATGGCGATGCGCCCTGACGGCATCCTGCTCTCGCCGGGCCCCTGTGACCCGGATCAGGCGGGGATTTGCCTGCCGCTGACCCTCGCGGCGGCCGAAGCGGGGATTCCACTCTTGGGTGTTTGCCTCGGACATCAAACCATCGGGCAGGCGTTCGGCGGCAAGGTCATTCGGCACTCCGAAATCGTACATGGGAAGATGGGGCATATTCACCACACCGGCAAAGGCGTCTTTGCCGGGCTGCCCTCGCCTTTTGAGGCGACGCGCTATCACTCTCTGGTGGTCGAACGCGCGAGTTTGCCCGATTGTCTGGAAGTGACCGCAGAGCTGGAAGATGGCACGATCATGGGCCTGCAACACCGCGACCTGCCGATTCAGGGCGTGCAGTTCCATCCCGAATCAATCGCCTCGCAGCACGGTCACGCGCTGCTCCAGAATTTCCTCGACATGATGCAGGTTCCGGCATGAGCGACCGGCTGAAACCGCTTATCGGCGCGGCTGCCGATCGCCCCTTGACCCGCTCCGAGGCGGAAACCGCGTTTCAGATCCTGTTTGAAGGCGAGGCAACACCGGCCCAGACCGGCGGCTTTCTCATGGCGTTGCGCACCCGTGGCGAAACGGTCGATGAATACGCCGCCGCCGCCGCCGTGATGCGCGCCAAATGCAACGCGGTGCGCGCGCCGCAAGGGGCCATGGACATCGTGGGCACCGGCGGCGATGGCAAGGGCACGCTCAATATATCGACCGCCACCGCCTTTGTGGTGGCGGGGGCCGGCGTGCCGGTGGCCAAGCATGGCAACCGCAACCTCTCATCCAAATCCGGTGCGGCGGATGCCCTGACCGAGATGGGCATCAAGGTCATGGTCGGCGTGCCCGTGGTCGAACGCGCACTCAAAGAGGTGGGTATCGCCTTCATGATGGCCCCCATGCATCACCCCGCCATGGCACATGTCGGTCCGGTGCGCACCGAACTGGGCACGCGGACCATTTTTAACATCCTCGGCCCCCTTACAAATCCGGCAGGCGTCAAACGCCAACTCACCGGCGCATTTTCCCGCGATCTCATCCGCCCCATGGCAGAAACACTGGGGCAACTGGGGTCCGAGCGCGCGTGGCTCGTGCATGGATCGGACGGAACCGATGAGATGACGATCACCGGGGTATCCTGGATTGCCGCGCTCGAAGAGGATGGCAGCATCCACGAGGTCGAATTGCACCCCGAAGATTTCGGCTTGCCCGTGCACCCCTTTGAGGCCATCTTGGGCGGCACCCCTGCGGACAACGCCAATGCCCTGCGCGCGCTCTTGGATGGTGCTCCGGGGGCCTATCGTGACGCTGTTCTGCTCAATGCCGCCGCTGCTCTCACCGTCGCGGGCCATGCCAGCGACCTCCGTCAGGGCGTAGCTCAGGCCGCTGAGAGCATCGACAGCGGGGCAGCACGCGCAAAGCTGACCGCCTTGGCCAAACTGACATCGGAGACCGTATGACCAGCCCGACTATTCTGGACAAGATCAAAGCCTATAAGCTCGAGGAAATCGCCGCCGCCAAGGCCGAGCGTCCCGCCGCCACCATAGAGACGCTCGCGCATGAGGCCCCGCCCGTGCGCCGTTTCGCCGAGGCGCTGCACAATGCAAGCAAGTCCGGTTATGGTCTGATCGCCGAAATCAAAAAGGCAAGCCCCTCCAAGGGGCTGATTCGCGCAGATTTCAACCCCACGGCCTTGGCGCAAGCCTATGTGGAGGGCGGGGCGACCTGTTTGTCGGTGCTGACCGACACGCCAAGTTTTCAGGGGGCGCCGGACTTCCTCAGGCAGGCGCGTGCCGCCTGCGACCTGCCGGTGCTGCGCAAGGATTTCATGTATGACCCCTATCAGGTGGCCGAGGCGCGCGCCTGGGGCGCCGATTGCATCCTGATCATCATGGCCAGCGTTTCGGACGCGCAGGCAAGCGAATTGGAAGAGGCCGCCACCGAATGGGGCATGGATGCTCTGATCGAGGTGCATAACCGCGAAGAGCTTGATCGCACACATAGGTTGAAATCGCGGATGATAGGAATCAACAACCGCAACCTGAACACCTTTGAAACCTCGCTCGACACCACCCGAAGCCTGTCAAAATTCGTTCCCCCCGAAAAGATGATCGTCTGCGAAAGCGGCCTCGCCACGCCAGAGGATCTCGCGGACATGGCCCGCCACGGGGCGCGTGCTTTTCTGATTGGTGAAACACTGATGCGCGCCAAGGATGTGGCGCAGGCCACTCGTGACATTCTGGCCAACCCACTGATGCCCGGAGGCTTTTGATGACCGGGCTCAGCCACTTTGACGGACAGGGGCACGCGCATATGGTCGATGTCTCTGACAAGGATATCACCGCCCGCGTCGCCGTGGCGGAAGGCCACATTAAGATGGCCAGAGAAACCTTTGATATCATTGCAGAAGGTCGCGCCAAAAAGGGTGATGTTCTGGCCGTTGCGCGCCTTGCGGGCATCATGGCGGCCAAGAAAACACCAGACCTCATTCCGCTCTGTCACCCTCTGCCGATCACCAAGGTCGCCGTCGAATTGACGCTCGATCCGGACCTGCCCGGCGTTCAAATTCAAGCTACGGTCAAGACCACCGGCCAGACCGGGGTCGAGATGGAGGCGCTGACCGCCGCCTCTGTCACCGCGCTCACGGTCTATGACATGACCAAGGCGGTGGACAAAGCGATGGAGATCGGCGGCATTCGAGTGCTCCTGAAAGATGGCGGAAAATCAGGGCGGTACGAGGCACAATGATCACCGTTGACGCGGCTCTCGCGCATCTTTTCAGCCTCGTGCAGCCGCTCGACATCGAAGAGGTGCCGCTGGCGCAGGCCTCGGGCCGTATCCTTGCCCGCGACGTGGCGGCCAGCCGCAATCAGCCGCCCTTCGCAGCCGCAGCAATGGACGGTTACGCGCTCCGCGGTAACGAGGTTGCCTCTGGGGCGCAGTTTACCGTAACCGGCGAGGCGGCGGCTGGTCATGCCTATCCGGGCAGCGTTGGCGCGGGCGAGGCAGTGCGTATCTTCACCGGCGCACCGGTTCCCCAAGGGGCCAACCGCGTGATCATCCAAGAGGATGTGATCCGAAACGGCGATCAGATCACCCTTGGTGAAATACTCGATCACAAGGACCACATCCGCCCGCTTGGTTGCGATTTCCGCGAAGGCCAGAGCATTACCGCCCCGCGCCGGTTGCGGCCCGCCGATATCGCCCTTCTGGCCTCGATGAACATCGCCTCCGTGCCGGTGCGCCGCAAACCGCAAATCGCGCTCATGTCCACGGGTGACGAGTTGGTCATGCCCGGCGAGACCCCCGGCCCGGATCAAATCCTCGCGTCCAACACTTTTGGACTCAAGGCGCTTCTGGACGGTCTCGGGGCCGAGGCACGCATTCTGCCCATCGCCCGTGACACCATTGCCTCGCTTACAGCCGGGTTTGCTCTGACCCGTGGGGCTGACCTGATCGTCACCATCGGCGGAGCTTCGGTTGGAGATCACGATCTGGTCGGTCGCGTCGCTGGCGATCTGGGAATGGAGCGGGCGTTCTACAAGGTCGCCATGCGCCCCGGAAAACCGCTGATGGCCGGGCGCATGAGCACGGCTGCAATGGTAGGTTTGCCCGGCAATCCAGTCTCTGCCATGGTCTGCGGCCATGTGTTCGTCGCACCGATGATCAACGCCATGCTTGGACTAGGCCACCATGCGAGCCCGCGCTTGCGAGCGCCACTTGCCGTCGCCCTGCCCCCCAACGGCCCGCGCGAACATTACATGCGCGCGGCGCTCTTGCCCGAGGGACTCCGCCCCGAGGACAAACAAGACAGCTCCCTGCTGAGCATCCTCGCTAATGCCGAGGCCCTCATGGTCCGCCCGGTCAACGATCCAGCACGGCGCGCAGGCGAGATAGTCGAGTATCTGCCGCTCTAGGCTGCCTCAGAGGTTGGATTTGGCCTGTTGCTGACCTTGGCCCCGAAATGATGAGCGCGCGGTGCCCGCCCGAAGGGGCGGACAGGCGCTGCGCACCTTTGTTCCGCGCAATGGTGCAAGAGGCCAATATCAGCCAGAGGCCACAAACATTCCGCCCTCACGGGCAGAACAGATCGTTGAACAGGGCAAACAGCATCATCGACAGCACCAGCGTCAAACCGACAGTCATCAAAATACGGAGCGCCCGTTCACTTGGCGGGCGACCAGACACCGCCTCATAGGCATAAAACACCAGATGCCCCCCATCCAGCACCGGCACCGGAAAGAGGTTGAGCATCCCGACGGCCGTCGACAGCACCGCGATGAACCAGATGAAGCTCTCCGGTCCCTGGCTGGCCATTGCCCCCGAAACCTGTGCAATCCCAATCGGCCCGGACATATTACAGCTGCTGATCGCGCCGGTGATCATGTGATAGAGCCCCGAAAACGAGCTTTGGATGATCGCACCGGTCTGACCAACCGCGTCACCGATCGCTTCGATCGGCCCCAACCGTTCGGTTGCTGGTTCAAAGGCCATGCCGCCCGCGATTCCAATGCGCCACTCCGTGCGAAATCCGCCTTCGGGCTGCGGCTCATCCACCCGGCGCGGCGTGATGCTGACCTCGTAGGTCTCCCCGCTCGGACGCCACATGCCAAGCGTCAGCGGCGCACCGTTCGATCCCTCGACCACATCCTTGAGCTCGTCAAAGGCCACAATCGGCGTGCCGTTGACCTCTGTGATCACGTCGCCTGATTGCAAATCCGCATCAAAGGCCGCCGATTGCGGCGCAAGCCCGCTGATCAGAGGCGGCATAAGCTGGGGGCCCGCCACCTCGATCTGACGACCAGCGCGTTCAACCTCATATCGCAACAGTGCTTGGCTGGGCAGTGCGTCGATCAGATCGTCATAAAGCTCGCCCCCTGCCACATCGGGCAGGCCCATCCCCTCAATCGTCAGCACCCGGTCCCCCGGCAGCAGCGTAATCCCCTCAACCGGCAGAGGCTTTAATGCCCCCACGGTCAGCGGATCAGCCGTCTTGCCGCCACTCATCATCACCACAGTGAAAATCAGGATCGACAGGATGAAATTGAATACCGGACCTGCCGCAACCGTCGCCGTGCGCGCCCAGAGCGGCGCACCGTGCATAGTCTGGCGCAGCCGCTCCGGCGGCAAGGCCGCCATTGCAGCGCCATCCTTGCCGCTTGCCGCATCCGCATCGCCCAAAAACTTGACAAACCCGCCAAAGGGCAGCGCCGCCAATTGCCAGCGCGTGCCATGCCGGTCAACGCGCGAAAAAACCACCGGGCCAAAGCCCAACGAGAACACCTCTGCCTTGATCCCCGACCAGCGACCGACGATGTAATGGCCATATTCATGCACTGCCACGATCACCGACAAGGCCACGACAAAGGCCAACAGGGTTAGAAAGACATTGCCGAACTGCGGCAGGAAAGTCAGAATATCCACGCTTTATCCTTGGGTTGTTCGCTCGGTCACGACCAGATCGGCCTGCTGTCTTGCCAGATGGTCCATATGGGCCACCACATCAAGGGTCAGCTCAGAATTGCGTGCCTCTGGCGCATCAATAAGTGCGTTCAACACCTCTTCGACCACGATGTTCATATCGGTAAATTTGATGCGACCGGCAATGAAATGATCCAGCGCGCGCTCCTTGGCCGCGTTAAAAATCGCGCCGGACAGACCGCGCGCTTCCATCACCTCGCGCGCCAGTCGCAGCGCCGGATAGCGGGCCGGATCAGGCGCGCGAAACTCAAGCGTTCCAATGGTGGCCAGATCCAGCACCTCGACCGGCAATGCCTGCCGCTGCGGCCAGTTCAGCGCATAGCCGATGGCATGGCGCATATCCGGCGGCCCCACATGCGCCATCAGCCCACCATCGCAGAACCCGACCAGCGCATGTACCAGCGATTGCGGATGCACCAACACCTCAATCTGATTGGGGGAAAAGCCGAAAAATTCCCGCGCCTCGATCATCTCCAGCGCCTTATTGAACATCGAAGCGGAATCAATCGTAATCCGCTGACCCATGTCCCAATTGGGATGGGATGAGGCTTCGGCCACTGTGGCATTTGCCAGCCGGTCCATCGGCCAATCCCGGAACGCCCCGCCCGAGGCGGTGATGATCACCCGGTTGACGGCGGCGGAATCCTCGCCCACCAGCGCCTGAAAGATGGCTGAATGCTCGCTGTCCACCGGCAGGATGGTGGCCCGATTGGCCCGCGCAGTGCGCATCATCAGCGTCCCTGCCGTCACCAGTGATTCCTTGTTGGCCAGCGCCAGCGTCGCCCCCTGCTCCAGTGCCGCCAGACCGGGTGCCAGCCCCGCCGCGCCGACAATCGCGGACATGACCCATTGCGCCGGACGACGTGCCGCCTCGATCAGCGCGGTCTGGCCTGCCGCCGCCTCGACACCGCTGCCTTTCAGCGCCTCACGCAGCGATACCAGCAAATCCTCATGCGCCGTCACGGCCACATCCGCGCCCAGAGCAATCGCATCGCGGGCCAAGGTATCAATTCTGCGCCCGCCGGTCAGCGCCACTACCTTATAGGCCCCCGGTGCCCGCTTGATCAGGTCAATGGTGTTCTGCCCGACAGAGCCGGTCGCCCCCAGAATGGAAATGCGTTTCATGCCACCCCCGGCAAGAGGCGCAGCGCCCACAGGGTCACCACCACCAAGGCCGCCCCCAACATCGCATCGAACCGGTCCAGCACGCCGCCATGTCCGGGAATGAGGTTGGAGCTGTCTTTGATCCCGCGCAGCCGCTTGACCGCACTCTCGGCGATATCGCCCATCTGCCCGGCAAAGCCCACCAGAACCGACAACGGCACAAGCATCAGCCCCACCTGTGTCGGTCCCGCAAATATAGCGCCAATCACCGCCGCCCCCAGCCAGCCTGCAACCGTGCCCGACCAAGTCTTTTTGGGGCTGACCCGCGGCCAGAACTTTGGCCCGCCAAGGGTTCGGCCGGCGAAGTAGCCCGCAACATCAGAGATGACGACCACCGCCACCATCCACAACACCCAGATCAGACCGGCATCAGCGCGCAGCGTTCCCATGGCGTAACAGCCCAAGAGCGCCCAAAGCGCCAGCGCGAAAAACGGCCCGCGCTCGCGCTCGACCGAACCCGACGCGACCACCACCGCGGCCATCAGCACCGGCAACACCAAGATCCCCGGAAGCCACAACGCCAGCGCCACCGCCACCGCTGCCAGCACGCCAGAGCGCAGCGCGTCGGGGGCCGCGAACATGCGCGCCGCCTCCCAGATCATAGCGCCCGCCAGCACACAGACCAATGCGGCAAAGGGCAAACCGCCCAGCCAGATTACGGCCGCACCGACAACAACCATCACTATGCCCGAAGCAAGACGCGGCCACAGATCTGCCCAGCGCGTCCCGCCACTCATGCAGGCACAGCCCCGAACCGACGGTCCCGCGTGCCGTATTGCGACAACAACCGCGCAAACACATCCGGGGTGAAATCTGGCCACAGCGTATCGATGAACTCATATTCCGCATAGGCCGATTGCCAGAGCAGAAAATTGGAAATGCGCGCCTCGCCGGAGGTGCGGATCACCAGATCGGGATCGGGCAGTACGCAGGTATCAAGATACCGGGGCAAGGTTTCCTCGTCCACCTCCTCGGGGCGCAACCGCCCCTCAGCCACGTCCTCGGCCAGCCTCCGCGTGGCGCGCGACACCTCATCGCGCCCACCGTAATTGAGCGCGATGGTCAGATTAGTGCCCGTGCAATGCGCGGTCATCGCCTCGGCCTCGTCCATCAGCCCACGCAGCTTGGCATCCAGACGCGGCCGGTCACCGATAAAACGCACCTGCACGTTCTCGCGCACGAACTCCTGCATTTCTTTCATGATATAGCGGCGAAAAAGGCTCATCAGCCCAGCCACCTCGGTCTGCGTTCGCTTCCAGTTTTCGGTGGAAAAGGCGAATATCGTCAGATACTTGACGCCCAGTCCCGGGCAGGCCTGAACGATCTCACGCACCCGCCGCGCGCCCGCGTGATGCCCAAAGAGGCGCGGCCGCCCACGCTTTTGCGCCCAGCGCCCATTGCCGTCCATGATGATCGCAACATGGCGCGGCCCCTCGCTCGGGGGTGTTTTTCCTACCATGGGCGCATTTTCTGCCATCAGACCTGCATGATCTCCGCTTGCTTGCCCTCCAGAACCTCGTCCACATGCTTGATGAAACGGTCGGTCAGGGCCTGCACCTCGGTTTCCCAGAATTTCTGATCATCCTCCGACATGCTGTCGGCCTTGGCCTTTTTGATCTGATCCATGCCGTCACGGCGTACATTGCGCACGGCGACTCGGGCATGTTCGGCATATTGCGCCGCCACCTTGGTCAGCTCTTTGCGGCGCTGTTCGTTCAATTCCGGGATCGGAAGCATGATGATCGTGCCGTTGAGCTGTGGATTGATGCCCAAACCGCTTTCGCGAATGGCCTTTTCGACCTTGCCAACCAGACCTTTGTCCCAAACGTTGATTGTCACCATACGCGGCTCTGGCACGTTGACCGTGCCCACCTGATTGATCGGGGTTTTCTGACCGTAGGCATCAACCATGATCGGTTCCAGCATAGACGCAGAGGCCCGACCTGTACGCAATGACGCAAATTCGGTCTTGAGCGCGCTCATCGCGCCTTCCATCCGACGCTCCAGATCGTCCGTGTCGATTTCTATATCTTCCGCCATCTTGGTTTGGTCCTTCTTTCGGCTCTTGTCGTATCAGCCTTGTTTTGCCTCAACCGTGCACGGTTGTATAGGTGCCCTCGCCTGCGAGAATGCCCTTGAAACCGCCCGGCTCGTCAAGAGAGAACACGATAATCGGCAGGTTGTTATCCCGTGCCAGCGCAATCGCAGAGGCATCCATCACCCCCAGATGCTGGGCCAACACCTCATCATAGGTCACGCGATCATAGCGCTTGGCATCCGGATGTTTGATGGGATCTTTATCATAAACCCCATCCACCTTGGTCCCCTTGAAAATCGCCTCGCAGGCCATTTCATTGGCCCGCAGCGTCGCCGCCGTATCCGTTGTGAAATAGGGATTACCGGTGCCCGCCGCAAAGATGCAGACGCGCTTTTTTTCCAGATGGCGCACCGCGCGACGGCGAATATAGGGCTCTGCCACCTCGTCCATGCGAATGGCGGAGATCACCCGACAGAACACACCCATCTTCTCCAGCGCACTCTGCATCGCCAGCGCATTCATCACCGTCGCCAGCATCCCCATGTAATCGGCAGTGGTCCGCTCCATCCCCTGCGCCGAGCCTTGCAAGCCGCGAAAGATGTTGCCGCCGCCGATCACCATGCAAATCTCGACCCCCAGATCATGTACGATCTTGACCTCTCGGGCGATCCGCTCGACGGTTGGCGGATGCAGGCCATAGCCCAGATCCCCCATCAGCGCCTCCCCGGAAATCTTGAGCATCACGCGGCTGAACTTGGCTCGATCCGGGGTGGTCATGGGCATTCTCCGCTGCGGCATTACAATCCCGCGCAAAATGTCGCAAATGCCGCCCATGTGCAATCGCAGAAAGCCCCGGCTAACGGGGAAAAGGCGGCAAACTGCCTCGCCAAACCGTACGATTGGCGCTAACCGAGGCATATGACCTTGCCCGCAAACATCGCCGCCGACCGCCCCGTTCTGATCGCAGGCCCCACCGCCAGCGGGAAATCGGCGCTCGCCATGGCCATTGCCGAGGCTCAGGGCGGTGTGATCGTCAATGCGGACGCCCTGCAAGTCTATGAAAACTGGCGCATTCTCAGCGCACGCCCTAGTCTGGCGGATGAGACAGCGCTGCCGCACCGTCTTTATGGTCACATCGGCGCGCTCCAAGACTACTCCGCCGGGCATTGGCTCCGCGAGGTGGCTGATATCCTCAAGTCCGCCTTGCGCCCGATCATTGTTGGCGGCACCGGGCTCTATTTTGCGGCCCTGACCGAAGGCTTGGCCGAGATCCCGGCAACCCCTCCCGCAATCCGTGCCGAGGCTGATCACCTGCTGGCAACCAAGGGGCTAACCCCGCTTCTCGACGCTCTCGATTCCGCGACCTGCGCCCGGATTGACATCCGCAACCCCATGCGCGTGCAACGCGCATGGGAAGTGGCGCGTACCACAGGCCGGGGGCTGGCAGACTGGCAAGATGACACGCCGCCGCCCCTCCTGCCGCTCAGCGCTTGTACGCCCCTTGTGGTCGAGGCGGACAGGGATTGGCTCAACGCCCGCATCGCCCGCCGCTTTGACGCGATGCTGGCCGCCGGTGCGCTGGACGAGGCGCGCGCCAATCTCGCCCTATGGAACCCCGCCCGCCCTTCGATGAAGGCGATCGGCGCGCCAGAGCTTATCGCGCATCTGCGTGGCGAGATGACATTGGACGAGGCCCGCGAGGCCGCCAGCATCGCCACCCGCCAATATGCCAAACGTCAGCGCACATGGTTTCGCGCCCGCATGAAGGCCTGGCGTCACTTGGCGGCGGAAACCCTGACCCTCTGAGACGTTCGCATTTCGTGCAGCCATTTCGCATTTCGTGCAGCGAGCCACGATTCTCGGGACAAGTGATGCGACATTAACGCCCCCCCTCCTCCAAATCCAACCCAAGGCCACCCGGCCCCGTCTTTGGGAGGAGACCACATGATTCCAGCCGCATTCGAGTATCACCGCCCCGGTGATCTGCCCGCCGCCTTGGCGCTTTTGCAACAGCACGGCGACGACGCCCGCGTGATCGCAGGCGGGCACAGCCTCATCCCGATGATGAAGCTGCGCATGGCCGAGGTGCCGCATCTCATTGACCTGCAAGCCATCGATGCGCTCCGCGGTGTGCGCACAGACAATAGCCGCATCACGCTTGGTGCCATGGTCACGCAGGCCGAACTCATCGCCCATGCCGGTCTGGCCACCCACGCCCCCATCTTGCGCGAGGCCGCGCTGCAAATCGCCGACCCTCAGGTGCGCGCGATGGGCACGGTGGGCGGCAACGTCGCCAATGGCGATCCGGGCAACGACATGCCCGGCCTCATGCAATGCCTGAATGCCACCTTTCACGTCACCGGCCCCACCGGCAGCCGCGACATCCCGGCGCGGGAGTTTTACGAGAGCGCCTATCTGACCGCCCGCGAGGATGATGAAATCCTGACCAGTGTCAGCTTTGACGCACCGACCGGCGGGCAGGCCTATGAAAAACAGAAGCGCAAGATCGGTGATTATGCCACGGCCGCCGCCGCCGTGATAGTGACCCGCGAGGGCGCGCAATGCTCTGCCGCCTCAATCGCCATGACCAACCTCTCGGACGTGCCCGTCTGGGCCGAGGCCGCAGGTGCCGCCCTCATCGGTACCGATTGCAGCGAGGACGCGGTGATTGCCGCAATCAGCGCCATGCAGGACGTCATCGACCCGTCAGAGGACAATCGCGGCCCGGTCGCATTCAAACGTCACGCGGCGGGCATCGTTCTGGCCCGCGCCATAGCCCGCGCCTGGTCGCGCGCCTGAGGAATAGAACCCATGTCCAAGAAAATGCAGATCACCCTCACCGTTAACGGCACCCGTCACGAGCTGCTGGCCGAGCCGCGCGAACTTCTGATTCACGTCCTGCGCGAACGCCTCAACATAACTGGCCCGCACATCGGCTGCGAAACCTCGCACTGCGGGGCCTGCACGGTGATCATGGGCGACCGCTCGGTCAAATCCTGCACGGTGTTCGCCGCGCAGGCCGACGGGGCGAGCATCACCACCGTTGAGGGGTTGGGCAGCCCCGATTCGCTCCACCCGCTACAAGAGGCGTTCCGCGAACATCACGGGCTGCAATGCGGCTTTTGCACGCCGGGCATGATCACCCGCGCCGCCCAACTGCTCAAGGAAAACCCCGATCCGACCGAGGCAGAGGTGCGCTTTGGCATGGCTGGCAATCTGTGCCGCTGCACCGGCTACCAGAACATCGTCAAGGCCGTGCTTGCCGCCGCGAGCGAAATCAATACCGCCAAGGAGGCCGCGCAATGAACGACCTGACCCCGGACCGCGACGACCGCACCGCCAAGCTCAAGGGTATCGGCTGCGCCCGCAAACGCGTCGAGGATGCGCGTTTTACCCAAGGCAAGGGCAACTACGTCGATGACATCAAACTGCCCGGCATGCTCTTTGGCGATTTCGTGCGCTCGCCTTACGCCCATGCCCGCGTGAAATCCATCGACACCTCCGCCGCCATGGCGCTCGATGGCGTGGTCGCAGTGCTGACCGCCAAGGATCTCGAACCGCTTGGCCTGCACTGGATGCCCACGCTTGCGGGCGACAAACAGATGGTGCTGGCCGATGGCAAGGTGCTCTTTCAAGGGCAGGAAGTAGCCTTTGTCGTCGCCCGTGACCGCTATATCGCCGCCGATGCCGTGGAACTGGTCGAGGTCGAGTATGAGGAATTGCCCGTCCTCACCGACCCGTTCGAGGCGCTCAGCTCCGACATCGTGCTGCGCGAGGATCTCAGCCCCGGTGCCGATGGCGCGCACGGCCCCCGCCGCCACCCCAACCATATCTTTCTCTGGGAACAGGGCGACAAATCCGCCACCGAAGAGGTGATCGCAAGCGCCGATGTGGTGGCCGAAGAGATGATTTATTACCACCGCACCCATCCCTGCCCGCTCGAGACCTGCGGCTGCGTCGCCTCAATGGACAAGGTCAATGGCAAGCTGACGGTCTACGGCACCTTTCAGGCGCCGCATGTGGTGCGCACCGTGGCCTCATTGCTCTCAGGGATAGACGAACACAACATCCGCGTGATCAGCCCCGACATCGGCGGCGGATTTGGCAACAAGGTGGGCGTTTATTCCGGCTATGTCTGCTCCATCGTCGCCACCATCGTCACCGGCCTGCCGGTGAAATGGGTCGAGGACCGGATGGAAAACCTGATGGCCACCGCATTCGCCCGCGACTACTGGATGAAGGGCAGGATCTCCGCCACCAAAGAGGGCAAGATCACCGGCCTCTGGTGCCATGTCACCGCCGATCACGGTGCCTTCGACGCCTGCGCCGATCCCACCAAATTTCCGGCGGGTTTCTTTCACATCTGCACCGGCAGCTATGACATTCCGGTGGCCTATGTCGGCGTTGACGGCGTCTATACCAACAAGGCCCCCGGCGGCGTCGCCTATCGCTGCTCCTTCCGCGTGACCGAGGCCGCCTATTTCATCGAACGGATGATCGAGATACTGGCGATCGAGCTGGGCATGGATGCCGCAGAGCTGCGGCGCCTCAACTTTATCCGCGCCGATCAATTCCCCTATCACTCGGCGCTTGGCTGGGAATACGATTCTGGCGATTATCACACCGCTTGGGACAAGGCGCTCAAGGCCGTCGATTACGCCGGACTGCGCGCCGAACAGGCCGAACGGGTCGCAGCCTTCAAACGCGGCGAAACCCGAAAACTGATCGGCATCGGTCTCACCCATTTCACCGAAATCGTCGGCGCAGGCCCGGTCAAGAATTGTGACATCCTCGGCATGGGCATGTTCGACAGTTGCGAGATTCGCATACACCCCACCGGATCGGCCATCGCCCGCCTTGGCACCATCTCTCAGGGTCAGGGCCATGCCACCACCTTTGCGCAGATTCTAGCCTCTGAAATCGGCATCCCAGCGGACAAGATCACGGTCGAGGAAGGCGATACCGACACCGCCCCTTACGGCCTTGGCACCTATGGCAGCCGCTCAACCCCCGTCGCAGGGGCGGCCACGGCGCTTGCAGGTCGGAAAATCCGCGCCAAGGCGCAGATGATCGCGGCCTATCTCTTGGAAGTCCATGACGATGACGTCGAATTCGACATCGACCGCTTTGCCGTCAAGGGCGCGCCGGAACGGTTCAAGACCATGGCCGAGATTGCCTATGCCGCCTATCATCAGGCCATTCCCGGCATAGAGCCGGGGCTGGAGGCGGTCAGCTATTACGACCCGCCCAACATGACCTATCCCTTCGGCGCTTATATCTGCGTGATGGAGATTGACGTCGACACCGGCGAGACGCAAATCCGCCAGTTCTACGCGCTCGACGATTGCGGCACCCGGATCAACCCGATGGTGATCGAGGGGCAGGTGCATGGCGGCCTGACAGAAGCGCTCGCCATCGCCATGGGCCAAGAGATTGCCTATGACGAGATGGGCAATGTGAAAACCGGCACTCTGATGGATTTCTTTATCCCGACCGCGTGGGAAACGCCGCATTACACCACCGACCACACCGAAACCCCCTCGCCGCATCACCCCATCGGGGCCAAGGGCGTGGGCGAAAGCCCGAATGTCGGCGGTGTCCCGGCCTTTTCCAACGCGGTGCATGACGCGCTGCGTCCCTTTGGCCTGCGCCACACCCATATGCCGCATGATCACTGGCGGATCTGGCGCGCCGCGCATGAGCTTGGGCTACATGGCTAGGGGCAGACGGGGGGCGCTGCCCCCCGGACCCCCGGAGTATTTCAGGAACGATGAAAGAGCAGGACAGCATGGCGGACTGGCGCGATCTGCAACAGGGCATGGCGGATCATGGCTATATCGCCGGTGATGATTTGGCCATGGCGCTGCATATTGCGCTGTCGCTGGGGCGGCCCCTGCTGCTTGAAGGGGCGGCGGGCGTGGGCAAGACCGAGGTGGCCCGCGTACTGGCCGCGCTCAAATCCGCGCGCCTGATCCGGCTGCAATGCTACGAGGGGCTCGACGCAGCCCAAGCCATTTACGAATGGAACTACCCCCGCCAACTGCTCGCCATACGCGCCGCCGCCGAAGGGGGCGAGACAGGGGCCGGTGTCGAGGCGCGAATATTCTCGGATGAGTATCTTCTGGAGCGTCCCTTGCTTCAGGCAATAAGGCAGGCAGAATCGCCGGTTCTGCTGATCGACGAGATCGACCGCGCCGATGAGGAGTTTGAAGCTTATCTGCTTGAAATTCTGTCAGAGTTTCAAATCACCATCCCCGAGATGGGCACCATCACCGCCACCGCGCGGCCGATGGTGATCCTGACAGCAAACGGCACCCGCGACCTCTCGGACGCGCTGCGCAGGCGCTGCATTTATGCGCATGTCGATTACCCGAACCGCACCGCAGAGCTTGCGATCCTGCAAAGCCGCTGTCCCCAGATCGACCAGCACCTCACCCGCCAGATCGTCAGCTTTGTGCAGGCGATCCGCCGCGAGGATCTGGAGAAAACCCCCGGCATCGCCGAAACCCTCGATTTTGCCGCCGCCCTCGCAGGCCTTGGCATCAACGATCTGACCCATGATCCTGTGGCGCTACAAGCCGCCCTTGCAACGCTGCTCAAGACCCAGACCGACCGCGCCACTATCACCACGGAAGTGGCGCAACGTCTCGCAGGGCAGGCCGCATGAGCCGCGTCACCCGCTTTGCCGCCCGCGATCCCGGGCCATCGGCGCGCGTCGCGGGATTCATATCGCATCTGCGCGACAATGGCCTGCGCCTTGGCGTGGGCGAGACCGAAACCGCCCTTATGGCCCTCACCCATGTCAACGCGGCCAATCCGGACGAGACACGCCGCGCTCTGAAATCGGTCTGCGCCAGCACCGCTGATGAGGTGGCGCAGTTCGACGCGCTTTTTGACAGCTATTGGCTGAACGCCGGCCGCGTGCGCGAGAAATTTACCCCCAGTGACCGCAGCGGTAACGCCTACAGCCGCAATAGCCGCAATACCACCGGCGAGGACAACACCGCGCGCGGGCAAATCCACGCCCCCGACGATGGCGCAGGTGCCGCTCATGGCGAGGGCACCGGCACGCTGATCGCCAGCCACACCGCCAGCCTGATGCATCACGACATGCGCAAACTCGTTAGCCCTCAGGATATTGCCGAGGCTGAAAACATCGCCCGCCGCCTCGCCCAAAGCCTTGCCTATAGGCGCTCGCGCCGCCGCCGCGCCGCGCGCCGGGGCGATCAGTTGCACTTTCGCCGCCTCATCCGCGCCAGCCTCTCGACCGGGGGCGAGCCACTCTCGCTCCCGCGCAAGAAACGCCCGGACCGGCGAATGCGCCTCGTCGCCCTTTGCGATGTCTCAGGCTCGATGACAATCTACGCGCGGGTGTTTCTCGCCTTTCTCACCGGCCTTATCCGCGCCGATGATGCCACGGATGCTTGGCTTTTCCACACTCGCCTCGTGCGCATCTCGGACGCGCTGCGCGACCACGACCCGTTGCGTGCGCTCAACCGCCTGTCACTCATGGCGGATGGCTTTGGCGGAGGGTCCAGGATTGGCACCTCCCTCGCGCAATTCGCCCGTGGCCCGGCGCGGCAGTGCGTCAATGGCCGCACGGTCGTGGTGATCCTCTCGGACGGCTATGACGCCGACCCGCCAGAGGCCCTGACCGGCGCGCTCATCCGCCTGCGCAAACGCGGCGGGCGGATCATATGGCTCAACCCCTTGAAAGGTTGGAAGGATTACGCGCCTGTGACCGCTGCCATGGCCGCCGCCCTGCCATATCTCGACCTCTTCGCCGCCGCTACAACGCTGAACGATCTGGCAGCTCTTGGCCCGCAACTGGAGCGCCTCTGACATGACCCCCGACACGCTCGACACCGCCACCCGCCGCCTTGATGAGGCGCGTGCGCCCTATGCGATCGCCACCGTGATCCGCACCGTGGGTGCCACTGCCGCCAAGCCGGGCGCGCGGGCGCTGATCCTTGCCGATGGCACTATTGCTGAGGGTTGGATCGGCGGCGGCTGCGTGTGCCGCGCGATTGCCCGCGCCGCCCAGAGCGCCATCGCCAGAGGCACCCCACGCCTGATCTCAATCCAGCCCGACGAAGATCTCGCCGCACAGGGCCTGACCCCCGGCCAAACCCACGAGGGCCGCGATATCGCCCGCAATGGCTGCCCCAGCAAGGGCGCGATGGAGGTTTTCGTGGAACCGGTCCTGCCCCGCCCCGAACTGGTGATTTTCGGTGCCTCGCCCGTGGCCTCGGCGCTTGCCACCCTCGCGCAGCCCTTCGGCTTTGACATCACCACGCCTGACGCTGGCCCCCTGCCCGACCCCACCAGCGCCCGCATGGTGGTTATCGCCACGCAAGGGACGGGCGATCTCGACGCCCTGCGGATCGCGCTGGCCAGCGATGCCGATTACATCGGCTTTGTCGCCAGCCGCCGCAAATTCGCCACCCTCGCGGCGCGGCTTGACATGGGCCCGGAGGCGCACGCGCGCATCCATTCCCCCGCAGGCCTTGCGATCAACGCCGTCACGCCCGAGGAAATCGCGCTCTCGATCCTGGCACAGATCGTCCAACACCGCCGACAAGGTCAGCGTCAGACCTGAACTTATCTATTCACATCAAGGATGTATCCCATGGACCTCACCGATGAAATCAGCATCACCGCACCCAAGTCTCGCGTTTATGCCGCGCTGAACGATCCTGAAATTCTGCGCCAGAGCATTCCGGGCTGCGAAGAACTGATCAAACATTCCGACACGGACCTAGAGGCGCGCGTCGTGCTCAAGATCGGCCCGGTCAAAGCGCGCTTTACCGGCACGGTGACGCTCGACACCACCGGCGCACCGGATGCCTTTTCACTGACGGGCCAAGGTAGTGGCGGCGCCGCAGGCCATGCCAAGGGCGGTGCCGATGTAACACTGAGCGAAGAAAACGGCATCACCATCTTGCGCTACACCGCCCGCGCCGACATTGGCGGCAAGCTCGCGCAATTGGGCAGCCGCCTCATCCAGAGCACGGCGAAAAAGCTCGCCGCGCAGTTCTTTGCCAATTTCCAGCAGGCCGTCGCCCCGGCAGAGGTTTAAACCCCCGCCAGAAACGCCACGATCCCGGCCTCTGCGACTTCGCGATCCTGCATCGGCGTGCCAGAACTCACGCCGATTCCGCCCACGACCTCGCCGTCCACGATCACAGGCAGGCCGCCGCCCACCACCATCAGCCGCCCGCCAATGGCCGAGGCGATGCCATAGACCGGCTTGCCGGGTTGGCTGACCTCGCCATATTCATGCGTCGCCTTCTTGGCCCCCGCAGCGGTGAACGCCTTGTCGATGGCGATGGTGATCGAGGTGACCTTGCCGCCATCCATCCGTTCGAACGCCACCAGATTGCCGCCCTCATCGGTGATGGCGATGCACATGGGTACACCGATGTCTGCCGCTTTGGCGCGTGCCCCAGCCAGCAATACCCCGGCGTCCGCCAGATCGAGCCTCTTTACCGTCAGCATGGACCTTCCCCCTTACGCTGCCTTAACCCCGCGCCGCGCCGCATGCAGCAGCGGCTCGGTATAACCCGAGGGCTGCTTGGCCCCCTCAAAGATCAGATCCCGCGCCGCCTTGAACGCCGCCCCGTCGAAATCGGGGGCCATGGTGCGGTATGCCGGATCATGGGCGTTCTGCGCATCCACCTTGGGTGCCATCCGCCGCAACGAGGCATCGACCTCCTCTGCCGAACATACCCCGTGGATAAGCCAATTCGCCAGATATTGCGAGGAAATCCGCAAGGTCGCGCGATCCTCCATCAGCGCCACATCGTTGATGTCCGGCACCTTGGAACAGCCAATGCCCTGATCGACCCAACGCACCACATAGCCGAGGATGGACTGACAGGAGTTGTCCAACTCGCGCCGCACTTCCTCATCCGAGAGGTTCCGCCCCACCATGAGTGGCGGCGTCAATAGATCGGCGCGCGATGCACGATCCCGCCCCTTCAACGCCGCTTGCAGCCCGGCCACATCGACCTGATGATAATGCGTGGCGTGCAGCGTCGCCGCCGTGGGTGAGGGCACCCAAGCGGTATTGGCCCCGGCTTTGGGATGGGCGATCTTGACCTCCAGCATATCGGCCATGTCATCGGGTCTGGCCCACATGCCCTTGCCGATCTGCCCGCGCCCGGTCATGCCTGCCGCCAGCCCCGCATCGACGTTCCCGGCCTCATAAGCCGCGAGCCAGATGGCCTTTTGCATCTCGCCCTTGGGAATGACCGGCCCCGCCTGCATCGAGGTGTGAATTTCATCGCCGGTCCGGTCGAGGAACCCGGTGTTGATGAACACACAGCGATCCTTGACCGCCCGGATACAGGCCATGAGATTGGCCGATGTGCGCCGCTCCTCGTCCATCACCCCCAGCTTGACAGTATTGCGCGGCACCCCCAGCACATCCTCGATCCGCCCATAGAGCGTATCGACAAAGGCGCATTCCTCCGGCCCATGCAGCTTGGGGATCACCACATAAACCGATCCCGCCCGTGAATTGCCCGCAGGCCCGCGCGCCAGATCATGCATCGCCGCCGCGACGGTGACGGCGGCATCCAGCATCACCTCGGGTGTCTCCTTGCCATCCAGCAGCACCGCATCGGTGGTCATCAAGAGCCCCACATTGCGCACCAGCATCAGCGCACGACCGGGATGTACCACCTCTTGCCCCTGCGGATCGACATAGGTCACATCCGGGTTCAGACGTCGGGTCAAGAGCCGCCCGCCCTTCTCGAACCGCTCTTCCAGATCGCCGCGCATGAGACCCAGCCAATTGCCATAGACCACGCATTTGTCGTCGGCATCCACCGCCGCGACCGAATCCTCGCAATCCTGAATCGCGGTCAGCGCGCTCTCGATCCGCAGATCGGCAATGCCTGCGGGATCGTCGCGACCAATGGCCGAGGCACGGTCAATCACGATCTCAATCATGAGCCCGTTAACCCGCAGCAAGATATTGCCGCCTGCGGTATGGCCCGCGAACTGCTCGGGCTTGGCCAGCGCCGTCGCCTGACCGCCCACCGTGATCTGCAATCCGCCGTTCACATCCAACGCCTCGACATCCGCCCAAGAGCCCGCACCCAGCGGCGCCACCTTATCCAGATGCGCCCGCGCCCAGGCAATCACCTGCGCGCCGCGCGCGGCATCATAGCCCGGTCCCTGCGCCGTGCCGGAAATCGCATCCGTGCCATAAAGCGCATCATAGAGACTGCCCCAGCGCGCATTCGCGGCATTGAGCGCGAAACGCGCATTCATCACCGGCACCACCAATTGCGGCCCCGCCACCTGCGCGATTTCGGCATCCACATTCTGCGTGCCCAGCTCGAACGCCTCTGGCTCAGGCACCAAATACCCGATTTCGGTCAGAAAGTCGCGGTAGGCCGCGCCGTCGAACTGTTGTCCCTGCCGCGCGCGGTGCCAGTCGTCAATCTGCACCTGCAAGGCGCGACGCTTGGCCAAAAGCGCTGCATTCTTCGGCGCCAGATCGCGCAACAGTGCGGCATAGCCGGACCAGAACTGATCGGCGCTCAGCCCCAGCAGCACCTCATCTTCGATCAGACGGGCCAGCGGTGCAGCCACGCTCAGGCCGTGACGCTCTACATATGTGGTCATGGTCGTCCCTTCGGTAATCAGGAAATTATCGGATTTGCAGCTACTTCAGCCCTGCGGGACTTGTAAGAACGGGAAAAATGTTTTCCATTGTATGGAAAGGTATACCGAACATGTCCGATCCCCAATCCCAAGGCGTCCAATCCGTCGCGCGCGCGCTGCGCCTGCTACACCTGCTCAGCCAGCAGGATGAGGGCGCGCGCGTGTCGGATCTGGCGCGGCTGGCGGGCCTTGCAGTTTCGACCACACACCGCCTACTCACCACGCTGGAATTGCAGCATTTCGCCCAGTTCGATTCAGAGCGTGCGCTCTGGCATGTGGGGCGCGGCGCGTTTTCCGTGGGCACTGCCTTTGCCCGGCGGCATAATTTCGTGACCCCGGCGCTGCCGCTCTTGCGCCACCTGCGTGATACCACGCGCGAAACCGCCAATCTTGGAATTCTCGATCAGGACGAACTTGTGACGCTTTCACAGGTCGAAAGCCGCGAGATCATGCGCGCCATCTCGCCCCCCGGCGGGCGTGTGCCCGCCTTTTGCTCGGGCATGGGCAAGGCGATTCTCGCCACTTGGCCCAATGCCGACATAGCGGATTTCGTGGCACGCACCGGGTTTCACCCGATGACCAAACGCTCGCATCGCAGCCTGACCACCGCCATGGTCGATATTAAACGCATCCGCGCACAGGGCTATGCCTTGGATGACGAGGAACATGTCACAGGCCTGCGCTGCCTTGCCGCCGTAGTCTGGTCGCCGCAGGCCGAGGCGGTTTGCGCCATCTCGGTCTCGGGTCTGGCCGCGCGCCTGCCCGATTCCCGGCTCGACGTGGTCGGGCGGCAAGTGGCCGACGCGGCGGCGGAACTGACCCAACGCATCGGCGGGCAGAAACCAGCGTAACCGCCCGCCGCCTCAGAACAGGCTGCCTTGCCCCTCGGGCGGTGTTTTCGCCTTGGGTTTCGGCGCGGGGGTCCCCGCGACCGGCCCCGACAAATCCAACCGCCCATCGGCAAATTCGATTTCCAAGGCCACAGCCCCAGCCGCCGCCTTGCGCGTGGTCACAACCGCGCCATCACCGCGCACCACCGCATAGCCGCGCCTCAGGGTCGCCTTGTATCCCAGCGTCTCGCGCAGCCGGTCCAATGCCGCCAGCCGATCCTGCCAGCCCCGCACCTGCCGCCCTGCTGCATCCGAGAACCGCAGCGTCAACCGGTCGAGATCGCGCCGCTTCTGCGCAATGTCACGGTTCAGCGCATGCACATTCAGCCGCGCCGCCGTACTCTCTAACCGCCGCCGATCCCCCTCGACCGCACGCCGCAAGAGTGCCGGGCGCAGCGCCCCCGCCGTTTCGGACAGCCGCACCCGCCGGCTCTGCACCGAGCGGATCAGCGCGGCAGGCAGCCGCTCGCCCAAGGCGTCCATCCGTTGGCGCGGCCCATCAAGCAACATCTCTGGACGTGGCAAGGCCCGCGCCAGATCGCGCAACCGCTGAGCGCGCAGGCCCACCCCCTGACTCAGCGCATGGCTCAGCCGCGCGCCCTGCCCCTCGACCCAAGCCAAGAGGTCCAACCGCACCGGCACCGCCAGTTCTGCCGCCGCCGTCGGCGTGGGCGCGCGCTTGTCAGAGGCAAAATCAATCAGCGTCGTGTCGGTCTCATGGCCCACGGCGGAAATCAGCGGGATCACACTCTCCGCTGCAGCCCGCACCACGATTTCCTCGTTGAAGCCCCAAAGATCCTCAACCGATCCCCCGCCCCGCGCCACGATGATGAGGTCAGGACGCGGCAGCGCGCCGCCGGGCGTCATCGCATTGAACCCCCGGATCGCCCGCGCCACCTCACCCGCGCATTTGTCGCCCTGCACGGCGACCGGCCAGATCAGCACCTTGCGCGGAAACCTGTCCCGCAACCGGTGCAGAATGTCGCGGATCACGGCCCCTGAGGGAGAGGTGACGACCCCGATCACATCCGGCAGATAAGGCAACGGCTGCTTGCGCTCTGGCGCAAATAACCCCTCCGCGGCCAATGCCGCCTTGCGCTTTTCCAGCATCGCCATCAGCGCGCCCATGCCCGCCGGTTTCAGATCCTCGATGATGATCTGATAACGCGATTGGCCGGGGAATGTGGTCAGACGGCCCGTCGCCACCACTTCCATGCCCTCTTCCGGCTGCACCGCCAAACGCGCGGCAACCCCTTTCCAGATGATCCCGGCCAATACCGCGCTGTCATCCTTCAAATCGAGATAGATATGCCCCGACCTTGGCCGAGAAATTCGCCCCAACTCGCCGCGCACCCGCACATGAGAAAACTCACCCTCGATCATCCGCTTGATCGCCCCCGACAGGTCAGAGACGGAAAACTCCGGGGCATTGCCGCCCTCTTGGGGATCGTCGATCAGATCGGACATGCGCGCGCGCCTCCTGCCTTGTGTCTGTCTGCCCGCCACCTTAGAACGCAGGCCAACCAAGGCCAAGCAGGAGTTGCCCGCCATGAACATTCTCATCCTCGGATCAGGCGGACGTGAACATGCCCTCGCATGGGCAGTGCTGCAAAACCCCAAATGCGACCGGCTGATCGTGGCCCCCGGCAACGCGGGCATCGCGGAAATCGCCGAATGCGCCAGCCTCGATATTCTCGACGGCGGCGCGCTCGCCGGGTTCTGCGAGGCCGAAGCGATTGACTTCGTGATCATCGGCCCCGAGGCCCCCTTGGCCGCAGGCGTGGCCGACCGGCTGCGCGAGGCCGGATTGCTGGTCTTTGGCCCCTCCGCTGCCGCCGCACGGCTCGAGGCCTCCAAGAGCTTTACCAAATCCATCTGTGACGCGGCAAACGCCCCCACCGCCGCCTATGCCCATTTCACCGACCTCGCCGCCGCCCGCGCCTATGTCGAGGCTCAGGGCGCTCCCATCGTGATCAAGGCCGACGGATTGGCCGCAGGCAAAGGCGTGATCGTGGCAATGACCATGGCAGAGGCGCTCGCCGCCCTTGACGACATGTTCAGCGGCGAATTCGGCATCGCCGGGGCAGAGGTCGTGATCGAAGAATTCATGGAGGGCGAAGAGGCCAGCTTCTTTGTGCTCTGCGACGGAGAAACCGCCCTTCCCATCGGCACGGCGCAGGACCACAAGCGCGTGGGCGAAGGCGACACCGGCCCCAATACCGGCGGCATGGGGGCCTATTCCCCCGCCCCGGTGATGACCGACGCGGTGACGGCCAAGGCGCTGGATCAGATCGTCCGCCCTACTTTACGCGAAATGGCGCGGCGCGGCACCCCCTATCAAGGCGTGCTCTTTGTTGGACTGATGATCAAGGACGGCATGCCACGGCTGGTCGAATACAATTGCCGCTTTGGCGATCCCGAATGTCAGGTGCTGATGATGCGTTTGGGCGCGCAGGCGCTCGACCTCATGCTTGCAACCGCTGAGGGGCGGCTCGATGAGATGTCCGTCAATTGGGCCGATGATCACGCCCTCACGGTGGTTCTGGCCGCACAGGGCTATCCCGGCGCTTATGAAAAAGGCAGCGTGATCAAGGGGCTGGATACCTGCCCCGAGGACAGCTTTCACATGGTTTTTCATGCTGGCACCACGCGCGTGGGCCCGCAGATCACCGCCACCGGTGGCCGCGTTCTGGCCGCCACTGCACGCGGCACCACCCTGCGCGACGCCGCAAATCGGGCCTATGCCATGGTGGACCGGATCGACTGGCCAGAGGGGTTTTGCCGCCGCGACATCGGCTGGCGTGCGCTCTGAGGCGCAGGCAGGTGGGGGCCCTGCCCCCACACCCCCGAGGTATTTAAGGCCAGATGAAATTCAACTGAGCCGCATCCGCGCCGCGTGTCTCAGATCTGTTTTTCCGGCATCTGAACAACCAGACCATCCAGCGCATCCGTCACCTTGATCTGACAGGTCAGGCGCGAGCGTTCGGGATCAGGCTGATAGGCAAAATCAAGCATATCCTCTTCCATATCATCCTTGGCAGGCAGCTTCTCTACCCACGTCGGATCGACATAGACATGACAGGTTGAACAGGCGCAGGCCCCGCCGCAATCGGCCTCAATGCCCGGAATATTATTGTCGCGCGCGCCTTCCATCACGGTCAGGCCATTGGCGACCTCGACCTCGTGCCGCGTGCCATTATGCTCGATATAGGTGATTTTAGCCATGTTTGGGCTTACTCCATTGCGTCGCTATCGCTCAACTACCTAATCAAGCCTCCCGGCTGAGACCAGCCCAATTTGTACCCGTCAGAAAAGATTTGCGACCTGTTCAGCCGTTCAGCGACGCAGCAATCCTTGCAGCCGCCCTAGAAACGACGGCGCATCCCCCTCAGGCTTGGAACGCAACATGGAGGACGCCACCCTGCCAGACAGACAATCCACGGCCCTCTCCGACAGAGACACCCAATCCTCTTCTGCGTCCGGTCCGAGTGCGTCAAATGGCGCCCGCCCTCCCAAAAACGACGCCGCCAGCGCCGCATTGGACGCGGAACAGCGGTCCAGCAAATCGCGCCGTGCCGCCGGGCTCAGAACCCCCAAGTCCTGCCCCGAACGCCCCTCCGCTGCCGATTCTGTAAAGAATTGCGCAAGCAGCGGCGCAATCTCCACAGGCCCAAGACCCTGCGCGAGCAGCGCCGCCTTGATGTGCCGGGCGGCCTCGATCATCGCGGCAGGCGGGCTTACATTCTGGCGCGGGACATGCAAATCGCCCTCTGGCTGCGGCAGGTCGATCACCTCCAGAAATCTTTGGACGGCATAATCATGCGGCTGCGACGGGTTGAGCGGCACGACGGTCATGCGATCTCGCCCCACCTGCCCGGCCCAATTCGACAGCAATCGATGATAATCCAGCGTCCCCCGTGACAGGCGCATCTGCAGCAGCTTGTCAAACCCCTCGACCCAAGCGGTTCGCCCCTTGACGTGTTGTTTGAAATCACTCTCGATCCACAGGTCCTGCCGTTTGAGATAGACCAGTACCCGCAGGTCATAACCATGTTGCCCGACCGCATCGCGCAGAGGGGCAAACCCATCCTCTCGCCCCAGATCAAACAGGATCTCACTGCTCAGCAGCACATCCCGCCGCGAGCGCAGAAAGTACCGCAAATACTCGGTCAGCCGGTCCAAATCCTTGGCCGCGCAAAGCGCCGCCAATTGCGCGGCGTTGCCCTGATTGCGCGTGCGATCATCGGGATGGCGCTCATAAACCTGCCCCTGCGCGCCCAGCCAACCGGCCCGCTCGGCAAGGAAACTCTGGATCGTCGTCGTCGCGCATTTCGGCATGCCGACATGAAAGGTAACAACGGGCATGAGCACGCGCCTGTGGTCTGAGAGCAAATCAGGGCCGCCACCAACCGCAGCCGCCCGACGCCCTTATAACACGCCCGTATCCGAGCGACAGGGGCGGGGCGCATCGCTGAACGCACAGGCCTGTCTATCCCTCGTAAAGACATCCGCAACCCACGGGAATTTCGTAAAAACTGGGAGTAATTCGCGGCAAGAGTCGTTCTTTTGCCACGGTCCTGACGCCAACGCGCCCCCGCGGGGCGGTGGAGTGGCGCTCAGACCACAGCGGCTGCCCCTGCCAGAACAGCCCCCAACCGCAAGAACGGAGCCCGGAATATGAAACCCATCCTGTCGCTTATCACGGCCATCACACTCGGGCTCACCGGGGTCGCCACCGCGGATATCTCAAGGCAAATTGGCCGCGCCAGCCAGATCAAGGTTGAAAAAATCAGCGTGATGCCGCCGCTTAGCCATCAGGGCCAGTGGTGGACCCACCCCTCGGGCTGCGAATATTCCCGCGCGGGACGACCGGGGGAAACCGTCTGGTATCTCATCATCAACACCGCACGGCCCGGCTGTCCGAGCTATATTTCGGTGAGCGGTCGCAGCGACGTCTATTGACCGCGTGCGCTCAGTCCTGCGCCGACAGCACAGGTGTCATGTGGATCAGCGTGGGGCGGTCAGCCCTCAGCGCCGCCAGCACCGCCTCTTGCAGCTCTGCAGCGCTCTGCGGTGCCACCGCATGCGCGCCGTAAGCCCGCGCCAGAGCACAGAAATCCGGATTATGCGCCTTGACCGCATTGGGCGCGATCTGCGCGCGCACCATGCTGTCCTCGATCTCTTTCAGCTTGGTGTTGTCCCAGATCAGAATCGGCAGCGGTAATCCCTGCTCTACCGCCGTGCCCAACTCCTGAACCGTATACTGAAATCCGTAATCCCCTGCGATGCACACCGTGGGCTTGCCACGCCGCGCCATCGCCCCGCCAATCGCGGCAGGCAACGCATAGCCCAGCGTGCCAAAGCCGGTGGGATGGTGCCAATGACCGGGACGCTCCATCGGCCAGACCTCCTGGGCGACATAGGCAAATTGCGTCATGTCGGAATAGATCATGGTGTCCTCGGGCAAGGCCGCCCGCAGCAGATCACAAATGCTGGCGATACCGGGGCGTTCGGCATCGCTTTCTGCCCGCCAGCGGGCGCGCGCGGATGTGATCTCCTCTGGCCGCCAGCCCGCGCTGCGCGTGAGATCATGCTCCAAGAGCGCCCGCGCCAATGCGCCTGCGTCGGCCAGTATGCGTTGGCTACCCGCCACAGCCCCGCCCAGCACGCGCGCATCGATATCCACCCGGATAAGCGGCGCGCGATGCCCCAGCTCCGCGCGCCAGAGATCATTTTGCGACAGCTCACTGCCCACGACCAGCAGCAGATCAGCCTCAGCAATGACCGACGCGCTGTCGGGGCGCGCCAGATAGGCCCCGAAATCAAGCGGCGCGCCCGCCGCCATGATCCCGCGCCCGGCGTAGGTGGTGAATGTCGCAGCCCCCAGCCGCGTGGCAATCTCGCGCCAATCCGCAGCGCTCTTGACCGCACCGCCACCCAGGATGATCAGCGGCTTTTTTGAATGGTTCAGCGCCGTGGCGATTTCGGCTACCCCCTCGGTTGTCAACGCAGGGGTTCGGGCTAAGGACACTGCGTCGGGCGCCGCCTCGGCCAATCCTTCCAGCACCGCGATCGGCACTTGAATATGCCGGGGCCGGCCCCGCTGCGTCGCGAATTCCGTCAGCGCCCGGTCAATCAGCCGGTAAGCGCTTGTGGCATCGCGCGCCTCTTCGCTCCATTCGCAGACACAGGCGGCTGCTGCACGCTGATCGCGCATCTGGTGCAACTGGCCCTGCTGCGCCGCAGCTTCGTCCAGACACGAGGACAACACCAGCACCGGCACGCTGTCCGACCACGCCTGCCCCAGCGGCGTGAGGATATTGCACAACCCCGGCCCGGTGATCACATAGGCCACCCCCGGCCTGCCACTGGCCCGTGCATAGCCGTCGGCCATAAAGCCCGCCCCCTGTTCGTGCCGCGCCAGAACATGGGTGATCCCGGCCTCCTCAATGCCACGGTACATTTCCTGATTATGCACGCCCGGAATACCAAAGATCACTTCGATCCCGCGCGCTTTCAACATATGGCTGATCTGCGCCCCCAAGGGCGCCATTGCACGAAAATCTGCGGATTTCTCAGCCATGTCAGGCTCCTTTTCAGGTCACGGGGGTCAGGGCCGCCAGAACGACGGCAGGATAAGCACGATCACGGCCAGAATCTCCAGCCGTCCCATCAACATGGCAAGGATCATCAACGCCTTGGCCCCGTCCGGAAAAGCCAAGAGCGATCCGGTCGGCCCCACACTCGCGCCAAAGGCGGGACCAACGTTGAAAATCGCGGTCCATGCCCCGGTCACCGATTCAATGAAACTCAACCCGGTCAGTTCCAGTGCGACCGAGAAAATCCCGAGCGACAGGATATACATTGTAAAGAGCAGCATCACCGATTGCAGCACCTCATCCTCAACCTTCCGCCCCTCGTGGCGCAGGATCATCACGCTGGACGGGTTGAAAATGCGCCGCGCCTGCTGTCCCAGCGCGCGCAACATCAGCTGGTAGCGGAAAATCTTGATTGAACAGCCGGTAGAGCCGGTGCAGCCCCCGATCGCCCCAACCACGATCAGCACCACAAACGGGAAATTTCCCCAAGCTGTCACATCGCCGTCGCCAAACCCGGTGCCGGAGAAAATCGAGACCACGTTGAACAGCCGCTCACGCAGGCTTTCTTCGGTGATCCGACCATTCATCACCAGATCATAGCCCGCCACCAGAAGAAACGCATAGCCCAGCCAGCGCAGATAGGTGCGCACCTGCGTATCCTGAAAGAGCGGACCAATATTGCCATGAACCCCCTGCATCATCCGAACAAACGGCAGGCTCGCAAGGATCATGAACAGAACGCAGGCATATTGCGGCGCGCCCGGAAACCTTCCGAATGATTCGTCATAAGAGGAAAAGCCGCCGGTCGATACAGTGGTCAGCGCGTGAACCGTCGCATCAAACGCCCCCATCCCCAAGATCAGAAAGGTCAGCGTACAGACCGCCGTCAGCCCCAGATAGACGTTGAGTACACCCTTTGAGATATCGAGGGTGCGCGGCAAGGCCTTGCCAAAGGTGTCAAACCCCTCGGCGCGAAAGAACTGCATGCCCCCCACCCGCATCTCTGGCAAAAACACCAACGCCACGATGACAATCCCCAGACCGCCCAGCCATTGCAGGATGCCCCGCCACAAGAGCAGGCCCTTGGGAAGATCATCCAGCCCGGCAATCATTGTGGCCCCGGTGGTCGTAACGCCGGACATCGCTTCGAAAAAGGCGTCAATGAACCCCAATTTCGTTTCGCCCAGCATGAACGGCAGCGCGCCAAAGAGCGGCAGCGCCACCCAAACCAATGTGGTCAGCAAAAAGGCCTGCTGGATGCTCAGCCCCTGCCCCATGGAATTTTTACAAGCCAGCGCCACCAGCCCGCCCGTGATACAGGTCACGATCATGCTCTCGGCAAAGACCGGCCAATGCTCGCGCCCCTCGGCGATATCCACCAACAGCGGCAGCGCCATGGTCAGGCCCATGGCCATGACCATCAGGCCAACAAGATATCCCACGGGTCGCATATCGAACATGAGGCGCAGACTTGGCCGTTGGTGTTGAGACTGTCAAGCTGGATCAACACCAACAGGTCAGGCTCATTCGGTCAACATGTCCTCGAATACAAAAGCCGGGATATCGGCGCGTTTCAGGCCCATGCTGGCCAGTTCGGAATCGTTGAGGCTCTGGAGATGCGCCACGCTTGGCAGCCGCTGGCGCGCCAACAGATAACCATTCATTCCGGCGGCCCGTTCCGCCAGAAAAAGATCCAGATCGCGGCGCCAGTGGGCGGGCATGAAACGGGGCGTCAGGTCGGTCTCGGCCATAGGGGTCCCTTTCTTGGATTGAATAGGTTCCCTCCCTGCGATCACGATACCGCAACGGGCTGCAAAAATCGCCTGCCTGTTGCACTGTCACCCAGAGTGTTGCTGCAATGCAGCATATCCCATCCGACGGATGTCACCCGATGCCTTGCTCTTTACGCTTTACGGCTTGGCTGTCGGATCGCGCCGCATGTCTGCATGCAGTGCGCGACCGCGTTTCACGCCCTCACGCGCGCCCACAACCTCAAGCCACCGCGCGAAATGCGGTTTATCCGCAAGCGTCTGTTGCTGCCCCTCCCAGAGCGAGCACCACCCCCAGAGCGACATATCTGCTATGGAATAGAAATCGCCCGCGACATACTCATTCCGGGCCAATTGCCGGTCCAAAACGCCGTAAAGGCGCGCAACCTCACCGCGGTAGCGGTCCTTGGCATAGGGGATGTCCTCGGGGGCAAATTTCAGAAAGTGATGCGCCTGTCCCGCCATTGGCCCGACGCCGCCCATTTGCCACATGAGCCATTGCTCGACGGCGATGCGGTCGCGTGCACTCTGACCATAAAACTGCCCGGTCTTGCGTGCGAGATAGAGCAGGATAGCACCAGATTCGAAGATATGGATCGGTGCGCCATCCGGCCCATCGGGATCAGTGATCGCGGGGATGCGATTGTTGGGCGAGATTGCAAGGAATGCCGGGGCATGTTGATCGCCCGCGCCAATATCAATCAGATGGCAGCGATACGGCAGACCCATTTCCTCAAGTGCGATGGATATTTTCCAGCCATTGGGGGTGGGCCAGAAATAGAGGTCAATGGGGTCAGTCATCTGTCACTCTCCTTGGCGTTATCTGCGGGCAGAATGCCGGTTTGCGCCCCGTTGGCAAGGGTAGGCGTATCTCTGACAGGGTGACGGTGTACGACAGGCGGCGCTCAAACCCCTCAAGACGGCCAATCCGCGCCGAGATCAGATCCCCCCGCAGGCGGCACCCGGCCATTGGCACCACGGTCACATGGGACAATGGCAGGCCCGTCACCCCGCCAAATATAGTGTTTGTGGGGTATCTGGCGCATATGCCGCTCTGGTGACGCCTGCGTGAAACATACGCGACAGTGTTGACGCAGGCGGCGCGCAGGAGTAATGCGCGTCTGTGGCGATTTGTTACCGGATTGCGGGCCACGTTAAACAAACCGCTAAAGAGGTCAGGATGAAAGGCCCCTTTCGCTTGACCGCGACGGGGCTTTTTTTCATGGGCGAAGCGGCCCGGAGGACAAAGATGAGCGAGACTTGGAAAAAACGCACCAAACTGGTGCATAGTGGCACACGGCGCAGCCAGTATAACGAGGTGAGCGAGGCGATTTTCCTCACCCAAGGGTTCGTCTACGACACCGCTGAGGACGCCGAAGCCCGCTTTATCAAGGCGGGCGCGGATGAGTTCATTTATGCCCGTTACGGCAACCCTACCGTGGCAATGTTCGAAGAGCGCATCGCGGCGCTGGAGGGGGCCGAGGACGCCTTTGCCACCGCAAGCGGCATGGCGGCGGTCTCGGGCGCGCTGACCTCGATGTTGCGGGCGGGCGATCATGTGGTGTCGGCGCGTGCGCTCTTTGGGTCGTGCCTCTATGTGCTAGAGGAAATTCTGACCCGGTTCGGGGTTGAGGTAACCTTTGTAGATGGAACTGACATCGAACAATGGCGCGCAGCGATCCGCCCCGGCACCAAGGCGGTCTTCTTCGAGACGATCTCGAACCCCGCGCTCGATGTGGTAGACATCCGCGCTGTGGCGGAATTGGCGCATGCGGCGGGCGCGCTGGTGCTCGTGGACAATGTCTTTGCGACGCCGGTGTTTTCCCGGGCGATTGAGCAGGGCGCGGATGTGGTGGTCTATTCGGCAACCAAGCATATCGACGGACAGGGCCGCACGCTGGGCGGTGTGATCCTTGGCACGCGTGAATTTATTCGCGGCACGGTCGAGCCTTACATGAAACACACTGGCGGCTCGATGTCGCCCTTCACAGCTTGGGTCATGCTCAAGGGCTTGGAAACCATCGACCTGCGGGTGCGGGCGCAGGCAACAAGCGCGCAGGCAATTGCCGAGGCCTTGCAGGGCGATGCGCGTCTGGCGCGGGTGGTCTATCCGGGGCTGCCCGACCATCCGCAGCACGATCTGGTGCGCGCGCAGATGGGCGCGGGCGGAACGGTTCTGGCACTCGACATCAAGGGCGGGCAAGAGGCGGCCTTCCGTTTCCTCAACGCGCTGGAGATCGTCATCATCTCGAACAATCTGGGCGATGCGAAATCCATCGTGACCCATCCCGCCACCACCACGCATCAACGACTGCCTGCGGATCAAAAGGCGACGCTTGGCATCACGCCGGGGCTTGTG
The DNA here is from genome assembly GCF_048262375.1 of Roseovarius sp. GTDB lineage: Bacteria > Pseudomonadota > Alphaproteobacteria > Rhodobacterales > Rhodobacteraceae > Roseovarius. The sequence goes on along the minus strand of NZ_JBLXFE010000009.1, from coordinate 53,339 downwards.
CGGCTGAGCATTGGTCTGGAAGATACCGACGATCTCATCGACGACATCCGCAAGGCGCTGAACGCCACAGCCTGAGAGGACAGGTTTTCCAGCCATTTTCGGGGTTTGAATGATCCGCTTTGCCGCTTTTAACGTAGATCGCTACGATAATAGAAATTCCTGCCGTTATGATGTATGCAAAAATCTGGCAGAGCGGATAAGGAAGTTTTGCGATGAATGTGCATCCGTCTGAGATAAAGCCTGCCCCGGATCGGGACGAGGCCAAAGAAGCGTTGGCGCTGCTGCGCGACTGGGCGCGCGCCGCGTCGCCAGAAGAAGTGGCCGATCTCGACCCCGCTATTGCACGGCTCCTGCCCTCGGGCGAGGTGGCGAACTATCCAACTCTGGCGCGCGCTTATCCTGAGGGTTTCGCGACCGATCCTGCCTATCTCGCCACACTGCCCGATTTGCAGAATGGTCCGGCCTCACTCATTCGCGGCAGCAAGCAGCAGTTGCAGCATGTGGGAATTTCCAATTTCCGCCTGCCAATTCGCTATCACACCCGCGGCAACGGCGATCTGACCTTGGAGACCTCTGTCACCGGCACCGTCAGCCTTGATGCGGGCAAGAAGGGCATCAACATGTCCCGGATTATGCGCAGTTTTTACAAACATGCCGAAAAGACATTCAGCGCCGAGGTCATGGAAGCGGCGCTGAACGATTACATCTCCGATCTCGACTCGGTCGATGCGCGGCTGCAAATGTGCCTGTCCTACCCGGCCAAGGTGCGGTCGCTGCGATCCGGACTGGAGGGGTTTCAGTATTATGACATCGCGATGGAACTGATCGAAACAGACGGGATCAAGCGCAAGTTCATGCATCTCGACTATGTTTATTCCTCAACCTGCCCCTGTTCGCTGGAACTCAGCGAGCATGCGCGATCTGCGCGCGGTCAACTGGCTACGCCTCATTCACAGCGCTCGGTCGCGCGGATTTCGGTCGAACGGGCCAATACTGACTGCCTGTGGTTCGAGGATCTGATTGAATTGGCGCGTCGTGCCGTCCCAACCGAGACCCAAGTCATGGTCAAGCGCGAAGACGAGCAGGCTTTTGCCGAGTTGAACGCCGCCAACCCGATCTTTGTCGAGGATGCAGCCCGGCTCTTTTGCGAGCAGTTGCTGGCCGACCCGCGCATCGGGGATTTCCGTGTGGTCGCCAGCCATCAAGAAAGCCTGCACAGCCACGACGCGGTCAGCGTTCTGACCGAGGGCGAAACCTTTGCCGCCCAAAGTCTCGATCCCAAACTGTTTCAAACCTTAATTCACGGGCGATAAGTTCGAATTTCGGGCATTTCGTTCAAAGTTTCAGCAAAAAACAGCGCAAAGCTGCGATTGTGATTTGACCTTTGGTCAAATTGCTGCGACGCAGCATTGCCCACGTTATACTCCTGTCATCCGCTTGCGATAGACGCAGGCGCGCAGCTGCTGAAAAGGACGAAAACATGCTTGCCCCTGACCTTCCGCTGAAACTGTCCGCCGCCGGGATACGCTTGACCGGATATATGATCGAGAAACAGCTCCGCGTGGCGCAAGTCTTTGGTGAGGCCGCGTTGAAATCCGGGATGCTGTCGCGTGGACTGGCAGCCAAGGCTGCCGTACCTGCAACCCCGGTCAAGGCCGAAGCGCCCGCGACCAAGGCGCCCGCAACCAAGGCGTCTGTCGCAAAATCCCCAGCCAAGCCACGCCGCGCCAAACGTGCCACGGTTGCAGCCGCCTCCCCCGCTCCGGTTGAGGTAAAAAAGCCCGCGCCTGTCGCAACCGCCAAACCTGAGCCCGTACCGGCGGCAAAGCCCGCGCCCGAAGCGCCTTTGGCGTCAGTGGCGGCACAGGTCGCGCCCGTAGTGGCAACCAAACCTGCCCCCGTACCGGCTGAAAAAATCTCTGCTGACAAACCCACGCCGCAGGCCGAGGTCAAAGCGGCACCGCAAACGACGACACCCACCGCACCGGCCAAGGCCGCCGAGATGGCACAGGCAGAGCCGACAACGCCCAAGCGCCCGCGCGCCCCGTCACAGCCGCCCGCCATGCCGGACATTGCGACCAAGCTGAAAAAAGACTGATTTTCAAAGGGCCGGGATGCAGCGAATGCAACCCGGCCATTCCTTTTCGGCGCTAGTCACGTCAATTTCACTGACCTATGTTGAGGGCAGGGAGGAAACCAAACACCATTCAAGTGAGGTTTCCAATGGCAAGTATCACAACGAACGTTTCCGCCTCACCGCTGCGCGCGGGCTGGAAAAAGTTTACCGCCGCATTGCTCCGCGGCATGGAGGCGCATGCCAAAGTAACGGCGCGCCAGAACCGGATTGAGGCGCTTGAGGCGAAATCCGACGAAGAACTGGCCCGCATGGGCTTGCGCCGCGAGGATATCGTCTATCACGTCTTCAAGGACCTGTTTTACGCCTAAGCGGATGTCAAGGGCGGACCGTCACGGCCCGCCCTGTCATGCTCCTTTGTCATCCTCATCGGTGGAATGATCACGAAAGAGCGCGCCTTGCGCCATGAAGAATAGAAAAATCGCCGCCGTCAGACCGAAAGTCTTGAAATAGACCCAGATTTCCTCGGATTGCGTGCGCCAGATCACCTCATTCAGAACCGCCAGACCGAAAAAGAAGGCCATCAGACGCCGCGTCAGGATCATCCATCCGGCATCGGTAAGCGGCATCACCCCATCCATCACATATTGCAGATATGAGCGCCCGCGCATCAGGCCATATCCCAGCACCCCACCAAACAGCAGATAGATCATCGTCGGTTTCATCTTGAAAAACCGCGGATCGTTGAACCAGACGCTGAGCCCACCAAACACCACGATCAAACCGGCCGTGACCACCTGCATCCGGCTCAGATGCCCGGTCAGACGCCACAAGAGCCCCATCGAGATCAAAAATACCGGAATAAATCCGGCTGTGACCACGATAAAGCCGTCATAATCGGTGCCCCCAAAGGTGAACACCCGGTCTTTGAGCCAGAGATAGGCGGCGAAAAAACCCAGAACCGGGCCAAATTCCAAAACCGGCTTGGCCCATTTGGGTGGCTGCGTCTTATCCATCACGTCACGTTCCCTTATCCTTTGCGCCGCTTGTCGCGCATTCAGCCGCCAAGCTCAACTATGACCGCCCCCGCCGCGATCAAGGTCATCAGCGCAATACGTCGTGGCCCCACCGTGTCCTTGAGCACCAGCCAGCCGATGAGAGCGGCGAAGACGGTCGAGGTCTCGCGCAGCACCGCCGCCTCACCCACCTTGTCCAGACGGGTGGCCAGCATGATCGAGCCAAAGGAAAAGAACGCCACCACCCCGCCCGTCACGCCACGCAGCATCAGCGGACCCATGCTTGGCCGTTCCGGCAGATTGCGCCAGCGCAGATAGGCAAAGGGTGGTATGGTCAAGCCATCGAGAAAGAAAAACCACGCCAGAAAGGTAAAAGGATCGGCCGCAGCCCGGATGCCATAGGCGTCATAGGTGGTGTAGAACGCCACAAAGAGCCCGGTCGCCACCGCCAACCCCAAGGCCAGCGGCATGGTATCGCGGTTCAAGGTCAGCGTGCGCAGATTATAAACCGCAAGCCCGTAGATCCCGCACAGCAGCACCGCCACCCCCAGCCATTGCACCGGCGTGAACACCTCTCCGAAAATCACATAGGCCCCGATCACGGTAAAGAGCGGCCCGGTGCCACGCACCACCGGATAGACCACCGTATAGGCCCCCTTGGTGTAGGCCATCGCCTGCAACACCTTGTACCCAATATGGATCACCACCGCGCCCGCAAAGATCGGCCACATATGCGGCGCAGGCCACGGCACGACAAAGAGGGCAAAGGGCGCGGCCATGGCGGCATAGCTCGCATCTATCGCGCCCCGGCTCAGCCAGGGATCATGCCGCCCCTTTTGCAGCGCTCCAAAGATCGCATGCAGCAGGGCCGCCGCAAGCGCCAACATCAGGGCAAGCTGGTGCCCCGCCTCTGTACCCTCAAGGGAAATCAGCCAGTCGCTCATTCAGAACTCACGCCATCGGGGGGCCAGCCCCCCACCCCCCCCGAGGTATTTTTGGCCAGATGAAAGGGCCAAGAGATCATTCAACCTCTAGCCCGGTCAGGGCTGCGGCAAAGTCCTGCGGATCGAATGGGGCCAGATCGTCAATCTGCTCCCCCACGCCAATAGCATGGATCGGCAGGCCGAACTTATCCGCCAGCGCCACCAGAACGCCGCCGCGCGCGGTGCCGTCGAGCTTGGTCATCACGAGGCCCGTTACATCGGCGAGCTTCTGAAAGGTGGCGACTTGGCTCAGGGCATTTTGCCCGGTTGTGGCGTCCAGTACCAGCAGCGTGTTATGCGGCGCATCCGGGTCTTTCTTGCGAATGACGCGCACGATCTTGGCCAGTTCTTCCATCAGGTCGGCCCGATTCTGCAATCGCCCCGCCGTGTCGATCATCAAAAGGTCAGCGCCTTCTGCCTCGGCACGGGTCATGGCATCATAGGCAAGGCTTGCCGGGTCCGAGCCTTCGGGCGCGGTCATCACCGGGACGCCAGCCCGTTGCCCCCAGACCTGAAGCTGCTCGACCGCCGCCGCGCGAAACGTATCACCGGCGGCAATCACCACCGATTTTCCAGCCGCCTTGAACTGTGACGCAAGCTTGCCGATGGTCGTGGTCTTGCCCGACCCATTGACCCCCACCACCAGCACCACCTGCGGGCGTTTGGCGTAGATCGGCATCGGGCGCGCCACCGGCTCCATGATCCGTGCGATCTCTTGCGCCAGCAATTCCTTGACCTCTTGCGTCGAGAGCCGCTTTCCCATGCGCCCTTCGGCCATGTTGGCCGTAACACGCAGCGCGGTATCCACGCCCATATCCGCCCCGATCAGAAGCTCTTCAAGGCTCTCGAGCATGGCATCGTCAAGCACCCGGCGCGGCACAGCCTCTGGCGAACCGCGCCCCAAAAGCCGCCCCAAGATTCCGGCGCGCGGCGCGGCGGCAGGCAGATCTTCGGGCATTTCGAGCGGGTGCGGCGGGGCCATGGCTTCGGACGGGGGCGGCGGCACCTCTTGCGGAGCGGGTGCGACCGGGGCCTCTTGCGGCGGCGGCGCAGGCACCTCTTGGGGACGCGGCGGAACCGACGGGCGCGCCGGTTCGGGTTCGGGCGCTGGCACGGGAACCGTGGGCTCGGGGGACTCTGACCGGCCCTCGTCTACAATTGCCTCCAGCCCCTCTTCGAGCTTGGAAGAAGATTTGAACAGCCGTTCCTTGAGTTTCGAGAAAAACGCCATGCGCCCTCCGATCCGCGTGTCATACCTGACCTAATGCGGATCGAAGGGATATGGAAGCCTGAGCAGGCTCAGATTTCGTCAGCGAAATGCTTCATCGTCAGACGGATGGGATTGGGGGCCGCCTGACCCAACCCGCAAATGCTGGCATCAGACATGGCAGTGCACAGTTCTGCCAAGAGCGGCTGATCCCAATGGTCGGCCTGCATCAGCTTGACCGCCTTTTCACAGCCCACCCGGCAGGGCGTGCATTGACCACAGCTTTCATCCTCAAAGAAGCGCAGCATGTTGAGCGCCGCATCGCGCGCGCTGTCATGATCCGACAGCACCACCACCGCCGCCGAACCAATAAACGACCCATGCGGCTGCAACGTGTCGAAATCGAGTGGAATATCGTCCATCGACGCAGGCAACAGCCCCGAAGACGGGCCACCCGGCTGATAGGCCTTAAAGCTGTGCCCCTCCAGCATACCACCCGCCGCCGCGATGATATCGGTGATGGTCGAGCCTGCGGGCAAAAGATGCACACCCGGCCTTTGCACCCGTCCCGACACCGAATAGGACCGAAGCCCCTTGCGGCCATTATGCTCGACGGTGTTCAGGATTTCCGGGCCTTCGCGCAGGATGCGCGTGACCCACAGCAGGGTTTCGACATTGTTCACCAGTGTCGGGCGATTGAAAATCCCCACCTGCGCCACGAACGGCGGACGATGGCGCGGCAAACCACGCTTGCCCTCGATCGATTCGATCATCGCGCTTTCTTCGCCGCAGATATAGGCACCCGCGCCGCGCCGCAGCTCGACATAGCCTGCCTCAATCAGCCCTGCCGCTTCGAGCGCGGCAATCTCGGTGGCGAGGATCTCCAGAACGGCCGGATATTCGTCGCGCATGTAGATAAAGCAGCGCTCCGCCGCCACAGCCCAAGCCGCAATCAGCATCCCCTCAAGGAAAAGATGCGGTTGCCGCTCCAGGTAATAGCGATCCTTGAATGTGCCTGGCTCGCCCTCATCGCCATTGACAGCGAGATAGCGCGGCCCGGCTTCAGCCCGCACAAACCCCCATTTGCGCCCAGACGGGAAACCGGCCCCACCCAGCCCGCGCAACCCGGCATCCAGCAACGTCTGCTGCACACGCTCGAATTCAGCATCGGCGTCGCCTGCGGCCCGCAGCTCTGCCAGCGTGGCATATCCTCCTGCCGCACGATAGGCCTCTAGCGCTTCATATGTTGGCACATGCACATGCGTATCGCCTGCGGCCACCGCGGCCAGCACGCTTTCGGGTGTGGCATGGTCGATGTGATTATGGCCCAGTTCCACCACCGGCGCGGTATCGCACCGCCCCATGCAAGGCGCGCGCACAATCCGCACTTCGGCCGGATCAACACCCTCTTCCAGCGCGGATTTCAGGGCCTGCGCCCCTGCCAGTTCACAGCTGAGCGAATCGCAAACCCGGATGGTGAGAGCAGGCGGCGGCACTTCGCCTTCGCGGACCACATCAAAATGCGCGTAAAAGCTTGCAACTTCGTAAACTTCGGCCTGCGACAGGCGCATTTCTTCAGCCAGAGCACGCAAATGCGCCGCCGACAGATGGCCAAACTGGTCCTGAATGCGGTGCAGATATTCGATCAAGAGGTCCCGCCGTGGCGTGCTCTCGCCCAACAGCGCCTGAACTTCGGCCCAAGCGCCATCTTCCAACTGCCGCCCCTTCGGTGTCCGACGGCCTTTGCCGCCACCGGATTTCCAGACACCCTTGCGATCATCCAATGCCATTGCGATCTTCCTCTTTCCCTGTTGCGCTCAAGATTAGCGGCCTGTCACCTGACCGGGGCCCTCAAAAACGACATTTGCACCACCATTCGCGTTGATCCTGCGGCGAATTGCGCCGGATTTTGCCAATCAAACCCTGTACGCCACCCCTGCCCCGGATTAGACTGAGGCAAAATCAGGATCGAACCATGCTGCTGTTTGAAATCGCCACCAGCCTGCCCTTGCTTCTGACCGGGCTGGCGGCACTCTGGGGCGGGGTTTGGGGGTGGCTGGCTCTGGGCTATATCACCGTGCTGGTCTTTACCCTCGACAGGCTGATCGCAGGGCGGACAGACAATCCCGATCCCGAGGCGGAATTTCCGGTCGCCGCGATGACCCTCAACGCGCCGCGGCATTCCGATCATCATGTGACTCCACAACGCCCCTACCCGGCGCTGCACCTGACGCCAGCGACCATGCCGATCCTGCCGGGATCCCTGCCCGTCCTGGCGGCGCTTGCACTCGTGCCACCGCTCTGGCGGCGCGTCATGGACCCGCTCGCGGCCCGCTGGCGCGAATCCTCTGGCGGCAACCGGTCCGATCTGGCAGGCTGAGCGCATGCGCATCTTGATCCACCTTGCGGCCCTCACCGGCCTTGCTCATCCCGTTGCGGCGCAAATGTCCGCCGCCGAATTTGATGCCTATACACGCGGCCAAACGTTTTATTACGGCGCGGGCGGCACACCCTATGGCGGCGAGGAATACCTGCCCGACCGACGCGTGCGCTGGTCGTTTCTCGACGGCGAATGTCAGGATGGGCACTGGTATGAGGACAGCGGGCTTATCTGCTTTGTCTATGACAACCGCCCCGACCCCCAATGCTGGAGCTTTGATCGCTCTGAGCGCGGTCTCGTTGCGCGCTTTAGCGGGGCTGACAGCTTCTCGGAACTCTACGAGGTCAAACGCTCAGACGCCCCTCTGATGTGTCTTGGTCCGGAAATCGGCGTCTGACGCGCCGTTTGGTCTTGGCCCAAATCCTCAAGGTGCCGATTTCCTGCTGCACCCGTGTCGGAAATCTTCCCCCTAGCATGCACGGCCCCCATCGCCTAAGTTCAGAATAAGACAGCTTAAACCAGTCGCGGGGGTGCCATGAGTGACACAGGACTTCAGAAACTGGCGTTTTTCTTGCTGGTGGCGCTGATCATGTTCGTCGCGGCGACAGGGGGCGTTTGATGGCGCAGCGGTTTGGCGGCAAATTCAGCCCAGACAGCGGGGACAAGGCCGCCCCCTCTCCTGACCGGGGCGGCTTTCGCGGTGCGCGGCGCACCCGCGCGGGCGGGCGCGTCAATCTCTTGTTCTTCGCGCCCCTGCCGCTCGCTGCCCGTGCCTTTACCTCTGGTCCGGTCGAACTGGCCTTTAACCTCGCTGCCTTGGGCGCGCTCCTTTTGGCCGCGTGGCTCACCCGTGAGGGTATTCTGGCACAAGAAGCCTATGAGGCCCGCAAGATCGCGCGCCGTCCCGCCATCCCACGCAAGATCTTTGCGTCGGCCCTGACCGGGCTGGGCCTTGGCATCGCGGGCTATGCCAGCAGCGGCGGCATCTCGGAGCCGCTGATTTACGCGAGCCTTGGCGCGGTTCTGCACAGCTTTGCCTTTGGCCTCGATCCGCTCAAGGACAAGGGGATGGCGGGCGTCGATACTTTTCAGAGCGACCGCGTTGCGCGCGTCGTCGATCAGGCCGAAGACTATCTGCGCGGTATGACCGATGCACTCAAACGCGCCGGGGACCGACAGGCCGAAACCCGGCTCGAACGGTTCCAGACCACCGTGCGTGACATGCTGCGCACCGTCGAGGATGATCCGCGCGACCTGACGGCGGCGCGTAGATATCTGGGCGTTTATTTGATGGGCGCACGCGATGCGACGGTGAAATTCTCCGATCTGCATGCCCGAGCGCCGAATACGGCCGCGCGCGACAAATATCTCGCGCTGCTCTCGGATCTTGAACAGAATTTCACTGCCAAAACCCGCGCGCTGATGGCCGATAACAGCACTGATCTCGACATCGAAATCGACGTGTTGCGCGACCGGCTGGAGCGCGAGGGCGTTCACCTTGAAACCAAAGATTTAGCGTAAAAAGGACCGACACCATGTCAGAGACCACCCGCCAAAAAGCTGAAGCCGTGCTCAAGGATGTCGAGGCCGTCAGCCGCGCGATACTGCCCGAACCCAGCGATGCCAATGCCATCGTCGCGCTCGACCAGGCAGACGCGCCGCAAAGCGCGGAAATCAGCCGCCGCATGGCGGAAATCGACATGGGCGACACCCAATCCATCGTGTCCTTCGGCTCTGCCGCACAGGCGGAATTGCAGGTGATCTCCCAAGCCATGCTGCAAGGCGTGCGCAACAAGGATGTGGGACCGGCGGGCGATAGCCTGCGCGGGATTGTCACCACGATTCGCGGCTTTGCGGTCTCGGAACTCGACGTGCGCCGCGAACGGTCATGGTGGGAGAAACTCTTGGGCCGCGCCGCGCCCTTTGCCAAGTTCACGGCGCGGTTTGAACAGGTGCAGGGCCAGATCGACAAGATCACTGACGACCTTCTGGCGCATGAGCACACGCTGCTGAAGGATATCAAATCCCTCGACATGCTCTATGAAAAAACCCTCGCCTTCTATGACGAACTGGCGCTCTACATCGCGGCAGGCGAGGCCAAGCTAAAAGAGCTGGACACCAAGGACATCCCCGCCGCCGAAGCCGCCGTTCAGGCCGCGCCTGAGAATGATCAGGTCATGAAGGCGCAGGAATTGCGCGACCTGCGCGCCGCGCGTGACGATCTCGAACGCCGGGTGCATGATCTCAAACTGACCCGTCAGGTGACCATGCAATCGCTGCCCTCGATCCGTCTGGTTCAGGAAAACGATAAATCGCTGGTCACCAAGATCAACTCGACCCTCGTCAACACCGTGCCGCTCTGGGAAACCCAACTGGCGCAGGCAGTCACGATCCAGCGCTCCGCCGAGGCGGCAGCGGCGGTACGCGATGCCAATAACCTCACCAATGAACTCCTGACCGCCAACGCCAAGAACCTGCGCGACAGCAACAAGATGATCCGTCAAGAAATGGAACGCGGCGTGTTCGATATCGAGGCGGTGAAACAGGCCAATGCCGATCTCATCGGCACCATCCAAGAGAGCCTCCAGATCGCCGACGAAGGCAAGGCCAAGCGGGCAAAGGCCGAAGAAGACCTCAAGAAGATGGAAGCCGAGCTGCGCGACACGCTGGCCTCGGCCAAGGCCCGGCGCGACGGGACCGGCGACACAGCGGCCACATCCGTACCCAAGAGCTAAGACAGAGGCATGCGGGCAAGACCACGAACTTGGGGCATCTTGGGGCTGGCGCTCATGGCGCTGGCCGCGTGTGACTTGCCCTCAGGCCCCTCCAAATCTGCCCGCCCGGCGGCGCGCCCCACGGCACTGCCAGCGGGCTCAGACCCCGGACCCTCCGCCAACAGTCAGGCACTCGCCACCTATTACGCGAGGGTCGAGACGGACCTGCTCAGTCGCGGCCTTTTGCGCCGCGACGGCGGCGGGCCAGACACCCCCTATACCGACACTGATATTCTGCGCAATTTTGAGCGGATCGCCTTTTACGACGAATATCAGCCGGGAGCCGGCTATCGCCCCTCATCCGGGCGCGCGGGGGGGCTGCGCAAATGGGTGGGGCCGGTCCGCATCAACGTGGAATTCGGCGCCTCGGTGTCCGAGGACCAGCGCGCCGCCGACCGCCGGGTTGTCGCGGACTATACCGCACGGCTGGCGCGCGTCACCCGTCACCCGATCAGCACAGGCACGGGCACGCCCAATTTCCATGTGCTCTTTATGGGCGAGGATGACCGCGCCCAAGCGCTCGCACGGATCCGCCAACTCGCCCCCGAGGCGGGCCCCAGCACCCTCGCCATCTTCCGCGACATGCCACGCTCGATCCATTGTCTTGTGGCCGCCTCCCCGGGTCAGGGCGAGGATCACACCTATCCCCGCGCCATTGCCCTGATCCGCGCCGAACACCCCCCCCTGATGCGCCAATCCTGCGTGCACGAAGAACTGGCGCAGGGGCTGGGCCTTGCCGATGACTTCCCCGGGGCGCGCCCCTCGATCTTTAACGACGACGACGAATTTGCCCTGCTCACCAGCCATGACGAAGAGCTTTTGTGGCTGCTCTATCACCCTGACCTCAAGCCCGGCATGACCCCCGACGAGGCCCGCCCCATCCTGCGCCGCTTGCTCGATGCGCGGGCGGGCGGGCCGGTCTGATATCCCGATCACAGGAGTTTCCCGATGTCCATTTTCGATTTTCTCTCCGGCCAGTTCATCGACGTCATCCACTGGACCGACGACACCCGCGACACCATGGTCTGGCGGTTCGAGCGTGAAGGCCACGAGATCAAATACGGCGCCAAACTCACAGTCCGCGAGGGACAGGCCGCCGTATTCGTGCATGAGGGGCAATTGGCCGATGTCTTCACCCCCGGTCTCTACATGCTCGAGACCAACAACATGCCAATCCTGACCTCATTGCAACATTGGGATCATGGCTTCAGATCACCCTTCAAATCCGAGATTTACTTCGTCAACACGACCCGGTTCAACAATCTCAAATGGGGCACCAAAAACCCCATCATGCTGCGCGATCCGGAATTCGGGCCCACCCGCATCCGCGCCTTTGGCACCTATACGGTGCGCGTGTCTGATGCCGCCAAATTCCTTGCGGAAATCGTCGGGACAGATGGCGAATTCACCATGGACGAGATCAGCTTTCAGATCCGCAACATCATCGTCCAGGCGTTTTCGCGGATCATCGCAGGTTCGGGCATCCCGGTGCTCGACATGGCCGCCAACACCGCCGATCTGGGCAAGCTGGTGGCGGGCGAAATTTCCGCCATCGTTGCCGACTACGGCCTCAGCATCCCTGAATTCTACATCGAAAACATCTCGCTCCCGCCCGAGGTCGAAGCGGCGCTGGACAAACGCACCTCGATGGGCATCGCGGGCGATCTGGGAAAATTCACCCAGTATTCCACCGCCGAGGCCATGACCGCCGCAGCCAAGAACCCATCCGGCGGAGGGGGCATAGGGGCCGGGCTTGGTATGGGTATGGGCATGGCCATGGCGCAACAGATGGCCGATCAGGGACCATGGGGCGCCCGCCCCGGCCCTGCGGCAGTCGCGCAAACCCCGCCACCGCCGCCGCCGGTCGAGCATGTCTGGCACATCGCCGAGAACGGCCAGACACACGGCCCCTATTCCAAGGCCTCCATGGGCCGCATGGTCACCGATGGCAAACTGACGCGCGACACCCATGTCTGGACTGCCGGGCAAGACGGCTGGCTGCGCGCCGAGGATGTGGCCGAACTGGCGCAACTCTTCACCGTCCTGCCGCCGCCGCCGCCGGGCGCATGATCCCATGCGCCGGAATCCCCTGCTCCGGACCGCGGTCACCGCGATCCATGATTGATGATTGATGACTGATCCCTCACGGCCCCTGCACCCGGAGACCCGCCATGACCTTTGATCGTGAACTGATTTCCAACAATAACCCAATGGAACGTATCGTCGGCTTCAGTCGCGCTGTGCGTGTCGGCCCTTTCATCTCGGTTGGCGGCACAGCCCCGGTGGGCGCGGACGGCAAGACCGTCGGAATCGGGGACATCGCGATGCAGACGCGCCAATGCATCGCGATTATCAAGGCCGCGCTGGAACAGGCCGGATCGGGCCTGCATGACGTGGTGCGCACACGCGTCATCCTGACCGACATCAACAACTGGAAAGCAGCCATCGACATTCGCAAGGAATACTTCGTGGATGTCCGGCCAGTCGACACAATCATGGCGATTGACCGTTTCGTGAACCCCGAATGGCTGATCGAGATGGAAGCTGACGCAATCATCGCAAACTGGAACGGGTGACCACGGGCATGACTGCGGAGCATCGTTTTCCCTGTGTCAGTTGTGGTGCTGATTACCGTTATGATCCCGGTCAGAACCACCTGATCTGCGATCATTGCGGCGATATCCACGCGATCAAGGCCAGCGGCCCTTGGCAGGGCGGCATCAAGGAACTCGACTTTGACCGCGCCCTGCGCGATCAACTGCCCGCGCAGGAAATGGAGGAAACCCGCTCCACCACCTGCACCAGTTGCGGTGCACAGGTCGAGCTTGGCACTGACACCCATGCCGTCGAATGCCCGTTCTGCGCCTCGCCGGTCGTCACCGACACCGGCCCCCACCGCCATATAAAACCCCGCGCGCTCTTGCCCTTTGCTCTGGACGAGGCCACCGCACGACAAGCAATGACCGACTGGCTGGGCCGCCTCTGGTTTGCACCGAACGGGCTTCAGGATTACGCCCGCAAGGGCCGCCGAATGCAGGGCATATATGTGCCCTACTGGACCTTCGACGCCGATACCAAATCCAGCTATCGCGGCGAGCGTGGCACGGTCTATTACGAAACTCAAACCGTGATCCGCGACGGCAAACGCCAGACCATGCAAGTGCCAAAAATCCGCTGGACCCCGGCCTCGGGGCGGGTGGCGCGGTTCTTTGACGACGTGCTTGTGCTGGCCTCGCACTCCCTGCCCAAACGCTTTACCGATGCGTTGGAGCCTTGGGATCTGGCGGCATTGGAACCCTACGCGCCGGAATATCTCGCAGGCTTTCGCGCCGAAGGCTACAGCATCGAACTGGATGTCGGGTTCACCGAGGCACGCACCCGGATGGACGCGATCATCGCCCGCGACGTGCGCTTTGACATCGGCGGCGACCGCCAGCAAATCCACGAAATCAACACCCAGGTCAGCGCGGTCACCTTCAAGCACATCCTGCTCCCGGTCTGGCTTGCGGCCTATAAATATCGCGGCGAAACCTATCGCTTTGTGGTCAATGGCCGCACGGGCCGGGTGCAGGGCGAACGCCCGTGGTCGATCTGGAAGATCACGCTGGCCGTGATCCTCGGCGCGCTCATCGCGGGGGCCGTGGGCTATGTCATCGCACTGGAACAAGGCGTTTTATGAAACCCGCCCTGAAAATTCACCGCCGGGGCATGGATAACCCGAAAAACTCCCCCTATGCTGGGCGGCCAAGGCCACAGGTCTTGGTGATCATGGCCACGCAAGGACATCTCTGAATGACAAACGATTTCGATACGTTGCACGCCATTCTGCACGCTCGTTATTCCTGCCGCGCCTTTCGGTCCGAACCTGTGCCCGAGGATACGATCCGCCAGATCGTCACCGCCGCAGGCCGCGCGCCCTCGTGGTGCAACGCCCAGCCGTGGCAGATCACCATCACACATGGCCAAGAAACCGACCGCTTTCGCGCGGCGCTGCTGGATGCGGTCCGGAATGACAGCCCCTCTCCCGATCTGCCTTGGCCCGAGAGCTATCCGGGCGCGCATGGCACCCGCCGCCGCGACTGTGGCCTGCAACTCTACGAGGCGGCGGGTATCGCGCGCAACGATCGTGCCGGGCGGGCCGAGCAATCCATGCAGAACTATCAGCTCTTTGGCGCGCCGCATGTGGCCATCCTCCATTCCGAGGCCGCGCTGGGGTCTTATGGCGCAATGGACACAGGCGGATTCGTCACAGCTTTCATGCTCGCGGCCACCGCGCTTGGCGTGGCCAGCATCGCACAGGCCTCGGTCGCGGCTTACGCGCCGATGATCCGCCAGCATTTCGACCTGCCCGACAGCCGCCTGATCCTGTGCGCCATCTCCTTTGGCCTGCCCGATTCCGATCACGCCACCAACGGATTTCGCACCAGCCGCGCGGATCTGTCCGAGATCTACGACCCACGCGGCTGATCCCTCTCTTTTGATCCAAGGTCCCCATGCGCGCCCTTCTGCAACGTGTCTCCCATGCCTCCGTTACCGTTGACGACCAGATCATCGGCCACTGCGGGCGGGGTCTCTTGATCCTCATCTGTGCCATGCAGGGCGATACCGAGGCCGAGGCCGGTCGGCTTGCGCAGAAAATCGCCAAGCTGCGCATTTTCACCGATGAGGCGGGCAAGATGAACCGCTCGCTCACCGACATCGGCGGCGCGGCGCTGGTCATCAGCCAGTTCACCCTTGCCGCCGACACCTCACGCGGCAATCGACCGGGCTTTTCCACTGCGGCCGATCCCGAAACAGGCCGTCATCTCTACGAATATTTCGCTGGCCAGATCGCAGCTTTGGGCATTCCCACCGAAACCGGGCGCTTTGGGGCCAACATGCAGGTCTCGTTGCTCAATGACGGGCCGGTGACGATCTGGATGGAGAGTTGAGCGCCGGGGATGCGGGTGATTTTGGCCCTGAGCGGTCGTTTGCCCGGAACGCTGCGCCGTGCGGGGCTCAATAACCGCCTCAGACCAAACCCCGCCCGCGTTTCACCGTAGCTTGAGCGTCGCCAACCCGATCATCGCCAGAATAAGCGCAATGATCCAGAACCGGATAACGATCTGCGGCTCGGCCCAGCCCTTTTTCTCGTAATGGTGGTGAATGGGGGCCATCAGAAACACCCGCTTGCCGGTGCGCTTGAAATAGATCACCTGAATGATCACAGACAGCGCCTCGACCACAAAGAGCCCGCCCACGATCCCCAACACAAGCTCATGCTTGGTCGCCACCGCAATCGCGCCCAAGGCCCCGCCCAGCGCCAGCGATCCGGTATCGCCCATGAAGACCGCCGCAGGCGGTGCATTATACCACAGGAATCCCAGACCGCCGCCCACAAGGCCTGCAACGAATATCAGAATTTCGCCGGTGCCCGGTACATAATGCAGCCCCAGATAATCGGTGAAATCGACCCGGCCAACCGTGTAGGCAATCACCCCTAACGCCGCCGAGGCGATCATCACAGGCATGATCGCCAGACCGTCCAAACCATCCGTCAGGTTCACGGCATTGGCCGCCCCCACGATGACGAACATCGCAAACGGAATGAAAAGGAACCCCATATTGACCAGCACATCCTTGAAAACCGGCAAGGCCAGTTGATATTGCAACTCGTCAGGATGATGCAAAGCGGCCCAGTAGGCCGCGAAAAAGGCAATCAAAAACCCAAGCGCCAGACGCGTCTTGCTTGAGACACCGTTGACGTTCTGCTTGCTGACCTTGGCGTAGTCATCCGCAAACCCGATCAGGCCAAAGGCCACGGTGACAAACAGCACCAGCCAGACATAGGGATTGTCCAGCCGCGCCCAGAGCAGGGTCGAGGTCAAAAGCGCCCCCACAATCAAGAGCCCCCCCATGGTGGGCGTGCCCGCCTTGGAAAAATGCCCCTCCGGCCCGTCGCTGCGGATGGGTTGGCCCTTGCCCTGCCGCTTGCGCAGCACAAGGATCAGCGGGGGGCCAAACAAGAACCCAAAGATCAGCGCCGTCATAAAGGCCCCACCCGCACGAAACGTGATGTAGCGGAAAAGATTGAAGAAATCCCCGCCATCCGACCAGATGGTCAGCCAATATAGCATTCCGGTTATCCTTCTTCTGCCACTCGGCCCGCGCGGCGCAGCGCCTCGACCACCAAACTTACCCGGCTCCCCTTGGATCCTTTTACCAGAACCACATCGCCCGCGTCGATCAACCGGTGCGCCTGCGCCGCCAGCTCTTCAGCGGTCGCAACCCACCGGCCCCGACGCACCTTGGGTAACACATCCCACAGCGCGCGCATGCGCGGCCCGACACAGTGGATCTCGTCAATCCGCGCCACATCGGGCAGATCGGCCAGACCAATGTGCATCGCCGCCTCATCAGCGCCCAATTCCAACATATCGCCCAGAATTGCAATCCGTCGCCCATGCGCCACGCGGCCCACCCCATCGCGCGGATGCGCGGCGGCCAGCACTTCGAGGGCGGCTGCCATCGAAGTGGGGTTGGCGTTGAACGCATCGTCGATCAGGTCGATGCTCATGCCATCACTGGTCAGATCAAGTACCAGTTCCTCTCGGGTACCGCGCCCGGCAGGCGGGGCCCAACTCGCGAGATCGGCCATCGCCACCGCCCGGTCACAGCCCAGCACCTGCACCACCGCCAGCACCGCCAGCGCATTCATCGCGAAATGCCGCCCCGGCACGCCAACCTTGTAAACCAAAGGCGAGCGCCAGGCGCGGGCATGGCCCACCGTCACCCGGTCATGTAGTTCCACATTGAGCAGCCGGTGATGCGCACCCTTCGCAGTGCCAAAGCTGACGGTCCGCGCCGCCCAGCGCCCGGCCTCGGCCCGCAGGATCGGCGCGGTCGCGATATCGGCGTTGATCACCGCCACGCCCCCCGGCTCCAACCCTGCAAAGATGCTGGCCTTTTCGCGCGCAATCCCTTCGATATTCTCGAACGCCTCAAGATGCGCCGCCGCGACCGTCGTGATCACCGCCACATGCGGCCGCGCCATACGCGCCAGGGGCGCTATCTCGCCCGGATGGTTCATACCGATCTCGATCACGGCGAACCGGGTATCGACCGGCATCCGCGCCAGCGTTAGCGGCACCCCCCAATGATTGTTGTAGCTGGCCTCTGCGGCATGAGTGCGGCCCTGATGGCCCAGCACATCGCGCAGCATTTCCTTGGTCGAGGTCTTGCCAACCGATCCGGTCACCGCCACCACCCTGGCCTGCGTGCGCGCACGCCCTGCGCGCCCCAGCGCCTCAAGCCCCGCCTGCACATCCGCAACGATCAGGAGCGGCGCATCGGCGGGCACCCCTTCGGGCACGCGACTCACCAATGCGGCCGCCGCCCCCTTGGCCAGCGCTTGCGCGACAAACTCATGCCCGTCGCGCGCCGCGTTCAGCGCCACGAACAGATCGCCGGGCCGCAGCGTGCGCGTGTCGATCGACACGCCCGACGCCTGCCAGTCGCCCGTCGCACGGCCGCCGGTGGCCGCCGCAGCCTCATGTGCAGACCAAAGGCTCATACCCGCCCCCCATCCAGAACCGTCACCGCCAAACTTGCCTGTTCCACATCGTCGAACGGTAACACATCATCACCCACGACCTGCCCGGTCTCATGGCCCTTGCCACAGATCAACAGCGCGTCCCCCGGCCCCAGCGCATCCACCCCGCGCAAGATCGCCTCGGCCCGGTCGCCCACCTCAGACGCCCCCGGACAGCCCGCCATCACCGCCGCACGAATGCTTGCGGGATCTTCCGAGCGTGGATTGTCATCGGTCACGATCACCAGATCGGCATGGGCCCCGGCGGCCTGTCCCATCAGCGGACGCTTGGCCCGGTCACGGTCGCCGCCCGCCCCCACGATCGCAATCAAACGCCCCATCACATGCGGGCGCAGCGCCTTGAGCGCGGTGGCCACCGCATCGGGCGTATGGGCATAATCGACAAACACCGCCGCGCCAGTGCTCCGCGTCGCGGCCAACTGCATGCGGCCCCGCACCGTCTTCATGCCAGGCAAAACCTCGAACACCCGCTCGGCATCGGCCCCGGCCCCAATCACCAGCCCCGCCGCCAAGAGCACATTTTCCGCCTGAAACCCACCAATCAAATCAAGACGCACCTGAGTGACCTCATCCTCCCACTCGAACCGGACCGACTGCCCCGTGGCATCGAACCGCTGCGCCAACAGGCGCAGATCAGCGCCCGGCGCACGCCCCACAGTGATAAGATCTTGACCCCGTTCCGTCGCAATCGCCGCCATCTCGGCCCCGCGGGCATCGTCGATATTGATCACCGCCACCCCATCCTCGGGCAAAACGCGGGCAAAGAGCCCCGCCTTGGCCGCGAAATAGTCGTCAAAGCTGGCGTGATAATCCAGATGATCCTGTGTGAAATTGGTGAACCCCGCCGCCATCAGATGCACACCATCCAAACGCCGCTGCGCCAACCCATGCGACGAGGCCTCCATCGCGGCATGGGTCACCCCGGCTATTTCGCACTTGGCCAACATGCGATGCAGGGTAATGGGCTCGGGCGTGGTATGTCCCAGAGGCGCGCTATAGGCCCCCTCGACCCCGGTGGTCCCAAGGTTGACCGCGTCAAAGCCCAGACGCTCCCAGATCTGCCGGGTAAAGGTCGCGACGGACGTCTTGCCATTGGTGCCGGTCACCGCGATCATCGTCTCAGGCTGCGCGCCGAACCACAGCGCGGCGGCAAAGGCCAGCGTCTGGCGCGGGTCTTCGGCCACCACCAAGGCCGCATCGCTCAGGCTCAGAAATTCCTGCGCCATCCGCGCGCCCGTGGCATCGGTCAGGATCGCCCCCGCCCCCTGCCGCAATGCATATTGGATGAACTCCGCACCATGCACCTTGGTCCCCGGCAGCGCGGCAAATAGAAATCCCGGCCTCACCTCGCGGCTGTCCACCGCCAATCCTGTTACCTCGGCTTGCCGACCGGCTTGGGCGGTCAGTCCCAAAGCCGCCAATGATTTAATCTGCCCCACCGCACTGCCCCGTTCCGGCTTAATTCGATGTCAGGCTTATAGCAGCAAGCGGGCTGGGTTCAATCTCGGGTCGTAGCCCCAGCAAAGGGGCGACGCGACGGATGATTTCGGCGACCACCGGCACGGCGGTCCAGCCCGCAGTGCGGCGCGGCTCATCCCCAGAGGTCTCGACCGGCTCGTCCAATGTCACCACCAAAACGTATTTCGGATCATGCGCCGGAAACATGCTGGCAAAGGTCGAAATGACCTTATCCTTGTAATAACCGCCACCGCGTTCCTTGGGTTTGTCGGCGGTGCCGGTCTTGCCGCCGACCGCATAGCCCGGCACATCGCCAAGGCTCGCCGTGCCTTCGGTCACGACATGCCGCAAGATTTCCCGCATCGCCGCAGCGGTCTCTTCGGTAATGACCCGCGGACCCGGCGCGCGGTTCGGATCGCGCAGCAGGGTCGGTGTCACCCGCCGCCCGCCGTTGGCAATCGTGGCATAGCCAGCCGCCAGATGCATCGGGCTGACCGACAACCCGTGACCATAAGAGATCGTCATGGTTGACAGCTCGGACCAGTTCTTGGGCAAGAGCGGTGTGCTGCCCGAGGCTTCGGCAATTTCCAGCTCGACCGGGGCCATGAACCCCAGTTGATCCAGAAACTCGCGTTGCCGCTTGGCACCGATTTCAATGGCGATACGCGCCGTGCCGACGTTCGAGGATTTGACGATCACCTTGGTGACGCTCAACTCCGGCCCGTAATTCTTGAAATCGCGGATGCGAAACTTACCCCATTGCATCGGGCTCTTCGTGTTGATCATGGTTTCAGGCGTCAGCATCCCCAGATCCAGCGCCTGCGCCACCGGGAACACCTTGAACGTGCTGCCCAGTTCATAAACCCCCTGCACCGCACGATTAAAGAGCGGGCTGTCACTCGGGCTGCCCGATGTCGGCAATGCCGGGCGATCGTTGGGGTCGAAATCGGGCAAAGAGGCCACGGCCACAACCTCGCCGGTATGCACATCCATCAGGATGCCCGCAGCCCCCTTGGCGTTCATGATCTTCATGCCGCCGTCGAGAACCCGCTCCATCGCCGCCTGCACGCTCAGATCAAGCGAAAGAACCAGCGGCTCATGCGCCTGCGCCGGGTCCCGCAACCGCGCATCCTGATGCCGCTCAATGCCCGCCACGCCGACCAGTTCGGCGGCATGCACCCCCTCACGACCAAAGCCGGTGCCGCCCAGCACATGCGCCGCCAACCGGCCATTGGGATAGAGCCGCATCTCACGCGGACCAAACAGCAGTCCCGGCTCGCCAATATCATGCACGGCCTGCTGTTGCTCGGGGCTGATTTTCTTCTTGATCCACAGGAACTTGCGCGATCCGGTAAAATCCCGAAGCAACCGCTCGCCGTTCAGATCGGGAAAAATCTCAACCAGTTTTTCTACGGCATGCACCGGGTCGATCATCTGCTGCGGCTGCGCATAGAGACTGTGCGTGTCGAAATTGGTGGCAAGCATGCGTCCCTCGCGGTCCACAATATCGGCCCGCTGCGCAAATATCTGCGCCCCTGCAACGCTCGTGGTAGGCTCAGACGGCTCGGTCCCGGCCAAAACCGCCATCCGCCCGCCTACAACCGTAAATGCCAGAAAAAACACCCCTGCCAGCACCAAGAGCCGCCCTTCGGCTCGGCGCCGCGCGCGATCGCGCATCTCTTCATGGCGCAACCGGATATTCTCGCGCTCAATCGCATCCGGGTTCTCACCCCGGCTGCGCGCCTCCAGAATGCGCGCCAGCGGGCGCAGCGGTGTGCGGATCATGGGAACTGCTCCATGTTCGAGACATCAACGGGATTGCTGATCGGCAATTCTGCCGGCTTGGGGAATGCCACCTGATCGACGCGGCCAAACTGATAGGGTTGCAGCGGCAACAAACCCAGCTTGTCGTAGTTCAACTCCACCAGATCCATCAGACGATCAGGACGGTTAAGATAGGCCCATTCGGCATTGAGCACCCGAAGCCGCGCCCGCGCCGCGCCGATGCCGCGCTGCAACTCTTGCGCCTGCGCCTGCGCCTCTTGGGTGCGATAATTTTCCCGATAGGCCCAAAAGGCCAAGCCAATCACCGAAAGCGCTGTCAAGACACAGATGAGACTGCGCATCATCTCTCTCCCTTCAACATGGGCATCCCAAGTTGTGTACGCTCCGTACGTCCAGCCCGCACATCTGTACGGACCGCCACGCGCAACCGGGCCGAGCGCGAGCGCGGATTTTCGGCTAATTCTTCATCATCAGGCCCGATGGCCTTGCGTGATTTGAGGATAAATTGCGGCTCTTCCCGCGCGATTTCGGGGGCGTGTCGGCTGCCAGTGCCACCGCCCCCCGAACGTAACTGCATGAAACGCTTGACCATTCTGTCCTCGATGGAATGGAATGTCACCACTGCCAATTGCCCACCCGGCCGCAGCGCCCGCTCTGCCGCCTCCAACCCGTCGATGAGCGCGCCATATTCGTCATTCACCGCAATGCGGATCGCCTGAAAACTCCGCGTCGCCGCATGCGCCTGACCGGGCTTGGAGCGCGGCAAGCACCGCTCGACAAGGCTCGCTAGTTGCAGCGTGGTTTCGATCGGGGCCACGTCCCGCGCCTTGACAATTGCCCGCGCGATCCTGCGGCTCGCCCGTTCTTCGCCATAAAGATAAAGGATATCCGCTAGTTCCGCCTCAGCCGCCGTATTCACAAGATCGGCAGCCGTCGGCCCATCCTGGCTCATCCGCATGTCGAGCGGGCCGTCCTTCATAAAGGAAAACCCCCGCTCGGCCCGATCCAACTGCATCGAAGACACCCCCAGATCAAGCACGACCCCGTCAAGATCCGTGGCATAGTCATCCATCTGCGCGAAATTGCCCTGCACCAGCCGCAGCCGCTCGCCATAGGCCGCACCCCAGTCCCGCGCCATCTCCAGCGCCAGCGGGTCACGGTCCACGCCGATCACCTGGTCTGCCCCCGCCTCCAGCAATGCGCGGGTATAGCCCCCCGCCCCCAGCGTCCCGTCCAGCCAGACCCCGCGCACCGGCGCCACGGCGGCAATCAGCGGGCGCAAGAGAACGGGGATATGCGGTGCGGTATCTTTTGGGGCGGCGGCAGCGGCCATGGGTCAAGCCCCTTCCGGATTATCGAGCAGGATCAGCGGGTCGAAATCCTCGGGGAAATCGTTCAACCAGTCTTCGGTCTTGGCAAGCTCTTCGCTCTCATAGGTCTCGGGCTTCCAGATCTGAAAGGTGTCGCCCGCAGCGATAAAAAACGCATCCCCCTCTAGCTCGATTTTCTTGCGCAACTTGGCAGGCAGCACCAGCCGCCCGGTCTCGTCGACCGAGGTGGGAAAGCTTTGACCATGGAACATCCGTTGCAGATGCTTGCGCGCATTAGAACCGCGCGGCAAGGCGTTGATCTTGTCATCGACCTCCTGCATCGCCTCGATGGTGTAGCATTCGAGATAGCGGCGGCGGTGATCGCCATAAACAATAATCAGTTCCGGGTTCAGACCGTCGGTCCAGTTCGGGTCAGAGGCCTCGATCACACGGCGAAACAGGGCCGGGATTGATACCCTGCCCTTTCCATCCACCTTGTGGAGGCTCTCACCTCTGAATATCCGGCCCACTGTCCCGTTGGTCCTTTATGCCGCCCCCGAATGAAACGCACCCCTCAGACACGAAACGGCGAGTTGATCTGCTGCCACTGATCAACCCGCCGCCCTCGTCCCGCTTGAGCGGGGTGTCCGACTGCGCGCGCCACCTGGGGGGATGTCTGCTCGCTCGCGCGCCGGATCTCTTTGTTCGATGAAAGCGGGGGCCTGTATGAAACCTGACTTGGGAGTTTTCGGGGTCTTGTCGCCCCTCTGTGATCCCGTCCTCATCGTGCATTATTGATACACTGGGAAATTCTCCCATAGCAATGATTTTTTTCGCAATCAGCCACATGATGTTGTTTTCGAATAGATCTCCGAACAACATAATGTGTCAAACTCGATCAATATAACACCTCATATTGTGGAGCTTATCCGTATGACATCAATATATGTGAAAATAGAGGCCATTCAGAAATGTACCATGAATTCCCATTCATTTTGAGATCAAATCTAGTTCACAGGCTTTTTCCCATGAAATGACCTTAAAATAATTGGAAATCGCACGCGAATACCCGCCACATCAGCCGGGTGATTCGCGGATATCCGCGCATTTGTGCCACCTGCAGGCGTTAATCCCATCAGTTCCCGTAAGAAACCCCATCCCATGCCTCAAAACGACTGAACCCCGCCACTTGGGCGGGGTTCGGCTTGGGCTTGCGCCTGAATGACCGGGGCGACCGGGCACCTTCGTCCGTGATCAGCTCACCAATCGCCGCAATGCAGGCAGGCGCGACAGGATCGCCCCGTCAAGAGCCAGAACCGCGATCAGCGTGAGCCCCGCCAAAGGAAAGGCCAGCGACACCACCAATCCGATCAATACAGCCCCCTGCCACATCGGCATGTCCTTGGGCAGCGGCGGCGCCGCAAGACGCCCACCCGCCCCCGCAGGTCGTCGCGTCCACCACATCACCACCGCACTGATACAGAGAAACAGCACCGCAAGGCAGACCGCCGTGTTGGCCAGTACGCTCCAGAGCCCCATGGTGCCCATATGCAGCGCAATACCCACCGCCATCGCCTTGCCCGCCAGCGAATAATCCGCATATCGCACATCAGCGAGGATATTGCCGGTATATTGATCCACATGCACCGTGCGATCAGAAGTGGGATCCGTGTCATCAGTGTTCATGGAATCGCGGTTGATGGTCCAGACGCCGGTTTCGCCAGCTGGCAGATTGAGCTGATAGCGCGCCTTAAATCCGATCTCGCGCGCCAAAGCATTGAGTGTGTCGATATCCACCACCGTTCCCTCGGCAAGCCCTGCATGCCCCGCATGACTGCCCGAGGCGGGCATGGGCGTCAGTTCCAACGCCCAAGGCACCTCTTTGCGGTCATGGTTCATGCTGGCGTGAATATCGTCCGACAGCGGCACGTTATCCCATTTCTCAGCGGGGAACTGACTCCAAGCCTGAACCATTTTTTCGCCCCAGACACCTGTCCAGGCGAGGCCGGACACCAGAAAGAACACCAGAACAATTGAAATCCAGAACCCCAGCACCCCGTGCAACGACCGCCAGAGCGCCCGGCCCCGTCCGAATGTGGGGATCAGCGCGGCACGCCATCCCGCCTCACGCGGCCACCACATATAGAGGCCGGTGGCAATCAGAACCATACCCAGAGAGGCTGCAACCTCCAGCATCCGGTCGCCAGTCACACCCAACATCAACTCACTGTGGATACCATCGGCGAAATCATACCAGCCGGACCGACGCGGAAAGATCTCCAGCACCTCTGCGGTATAGGGATTGACGACAACCATATTGGCATCACCATCACGATCGACGCGAAAAATCGCCGCCAGACCGGCGCTGCGTGGGGCGACATATTGCTTGAGCGTGCCACCGGGAACAGCGCCAAGCGCGCCTTCAGCCTGCGCTGACACGGCCAGAGCCGCGGCTTGCGGCACCACCGGCGTGCGTTCGCCGTCACGCCCGTCCACCCAGGAAATCCACAGCATCATCATGCCGGTAACCGCAAGGATGCAGAAGAATGGGATTACAAAAAGCCCGGCATAGAAATGCCAACGCCACGCTGCAAAATAGAATTTGTTGCCCCCCGGGCGCGCCTGCGCAGGGGGATAGGCCGTATCAATCGACGTCATGGAAAACTCCATCAGAGATACCCTCTGACTCCCGAGGGCACAGGGTGAAATGCGGAAGGTTCTGGATAATCAGGCGCGCGGCGGCGCGCGACCTTGGGCCAGACGATGCCCTCTGCCCTGTGGGAGTGATTGGGATGCCTCAGTGTGCCGGTCCAGCATGCGTGGCGCCAACCATGGATCAGCCGCCGGCTCAACTGCGGGCACCATCGCGGCATCCACCAGACGGCAGGCATCGCAGCCGCCAGCGGCCTGATGCTCTGAATGCCCCGCGCCGGATGCCAGCGCCTCATGACCTTCGCACAGATCCTGCGCCGTGCCCCCCGCCGCGACAAAGGCGATATAAGCCGGGTCCATGGCACGGGCGTTGAAACCACGATGTCCAAATCCCACAGCGGCCATCGCCACAGCAAAGGCGAAGACCACAAATAGCTTTGGGATAAGGTTCAATGGAACACGCATAACGAGAAAAAACTTGCCACAGCTCAAAGACTCGCGCCAGCCTCTAATATCTCTGGCCGCGTTGCATTTTCCCGCCCAAGGTCACACCGCATCTGCGCCGCAGGCAGGCTCACCTCATGCGACAGGTCAAGGACCACCTCCCCCAGAGACTGAAACCCCGCCGCCACGCAGAACGGCACGGCATTCAATGGGCACAGACAGTGCAGGCGCTGTACGCCTGACCGCCCTGCCGCCGCCAAGAGATACGCCAGCAACGCACGCGCCATGCCGCGCCCCTGCCACTCTGGCGCAACGGCCAGATGCCGCAGATGGGCCTGCCCGGGCGGGCAGGCCCGCCCAAACGGGCTGATGTCACTCCATCCTGCGGTCGCCACCACCTCATCTTCGACTTCAATCAGATAATACCGCCCGCCAAACAACTGTGCAGGTGTGCTGCGCGTCAGAATCGGCATCGCTTGGCGCACCAATGCCTCGGGGTAGGCGCTGCGCATATGCTCTGCATAGGCGGCACGCATGAGATCATTGATCGCCGAATGGTCGGCGGGAAAGATGGGGCGGATCAGAAACTCGGACATGGAACATACTCTTGCGGTAAATCGCCGACCACCTGAGCGCCCAAAAGAAAAAGCCGCGCTCGGGTTGGCGCGGCTTTGGCTGTCTGGTCTGAAAGGGGATCTTACTTGATCTTGCCTTCCTTGTACTCGACATGCTTGCGCACCACGGGATCGTACTTTCGTACGGTCATCTTTTCGGTCATGGTGCGTGCGTTTTTCTTGGTCACGTAAAAATGGCCCGTGCCCGCGGTCGAGTTCAGACGGATCTTGATGGTCGTCGGCTTCGCCATTGGTTATCTCCTGCGCCGGGCAATCAGATCACCCGTGAATATCTCATGAAGCCTGCCTTTTACCGACGCGCGCGCCCGAGTCAACCGCGATTGTCGTGAAAGTCAGCTATTTCCTTGTTGCGTGTGCTCAGTTCGACGACAGGCGCGTCGGTTGCCGGTAGAAGTGATGCACCCCAATCGAGGCGGTGCGCGGAAATTGCCGGGCCCAACGGGGGCTGACAGAACGGGTGTGGTAATGGGTGGCACCGCTGGTCAGGCTGCGCGGCGCGCCATCGACCATCAATCGGGCAACCTTGCCAACGGTCTCGAATGCCTCGCGTTCCGCGATCACATCAGCATGTCCGTCGCAGGTATAGGTAAACTGGCACTGGTATTTGCGGCCGGTGCCCTGATGGATCACACCGCAGATCGTATCGGGATAGTTGGAATCATCCACACGGTTCATGATCACCTCGGCCACGGCGAACTGTCCCTTGACGCTCTCACCACGTGCCTCAAAATAGAGCGCCTCAGCCAAACAGCGCCATTGCGCTCCGCCTTCGGCGGTGTCTTGCTGATCGAGCCATGCGCTCGAATATCTGATCTCGGTCTCGGGGCGGCTCAGATAGCTCGCCATTCGGTCGCCAGAGATTGCACGCAACGCGCGCATTTCTTGATCCATCAATCGGGTCACCGGCGTATCTGCCAGGACTGGGCCTGCCAACACCGCGAGTACCGCAGCGAGTGCAATCCGTCTCATTTTAGTCTCCAGGCGGGTGGACGTATGGTCCACTGCATGCGCGCCGCATAGACAAAAACCGCGATTGCGTCCACCCAAGCCACAGGCGGGTTCCCGCCGATGGCTATTTCTGTCGCAAAATACCGCTCGACATTGCCCGATGTTGCGCGAAGAGCGGCGTTTCCTACCGCATCTTGTCCTTGACGGTCAGCTGTGCGGCAGCAAGTCGCGCCACCGGAACGCGGAACGGAGAACAGGAAACATAGTTGAAACCGGCATCGCGGCAAAAGGCGATTGATTCGGGGTTTCCGCCATGCTCGCCACAGATCGAAAGACTGATGTCCGGATTGGCAGCCCGACCGCGCTCTGCCCCGATTTTCAGCAACTCGCCCACGCCATCGACATCCAGCATATGAAATGGGTCTTCGGGGTAAACGCCCTGCTTGACATATTGCGACATGAACCGCCCCGCATCGTCGCGCGACAGACCATAGGTCATCTGCGTAAGGTCATTGGTCCCAAAGCTGAGGAAGGACACCAGCGGCGCAAATTCGCCCGCACGCAGCGCCGCACGCGGCGTTTCAACCATCACACCCAGATGATAGGTGAACTCGCGGCCGGTTTCATTGCGCACCGCCGCCGCCACCGCATCGACCCGCGTCTTGACCAGTTCGACCTCGCGCTTGGCGCTGACCAGTGGGATCATAATCTCAGGCACCACCGGCGCGCCTTCACGGCTGGCCTCCAGCGTCGCCTCAAAGATCGCCCGCGCCTGCATGTCGTAGATTTCCGGCACGGTGATCCCCAGACGCACCCCGCGCATGCCCAGCATGGGATTATATTCGCTGAGCGCCTCGACCCGCCGGGTCACATCCGACAGCGGCAGATCAAGCGCCTCGGCCAGTTGCAGATGCCCGGCCCGGTCCGTGGGCAGGAATTCATGCAAGGGCGGGTCAAACAGTCGAATACAGACCGGCAGACCCTGCATGATCCGAAAGAGATCCGCCAGATCGGCGCGCTGCATCGGCAACAGCCGCTCCAGCACGGCGGCGCGATCCGTGCTGCCATCGGCAAAGATCATCTCGCGCATCACCGTCAAACGCTCGGTGTTAAAGAACATGTGCTCGGTACGGCAAAGCCCGATGCCACGCGCGTTGAAATTGCGCGCCACCTCGGCATCGGCGGGGGTATCGGCATTGGCACGCACAGCAATGTCGCGCACGTCATCCGCCCAGCTCATCAATGTCTGGAACGACTCGTCACGCGCCGCCTCAAGCAGCGGGGTCTCGCCGGCCAGCACCAGCCCTCCGGTGCCATCTATGGTGATGACCTCGCCCGCCTTGACCACCCGGCCATCGGGCATGCTCAACTGTTTGCGCCGGGTCTGAAAATGAATATCCGACGCTCCCACAACACAGGGCAGGCCGATACCGCGGCCAATGACCGCCGCATGGCTGGTCATGCCGCCACGCTCAGTCAGCACCGCAACGGCCGCATGCATGCCTCGAATATCCTCGGGGCTGGTTTCACGCCGTACCAGAATACAGGCCTCGCCCCGCGAATGCCCGGCCTGCGCCTCGGCGGCGGAAAACACCACCCGGCCCGTGGCGGCGCCGGGACTGGCGGCGATACCGCGCGCCAGCACGTCACGGGGGGCGTTCGGGTCCACCTGACGGTGCAGCAATTCATTGAGCGCGCGCGGCTCGATTCGCATCAGCGCCTCGTCACGGCTGATGATGCCATCCTCGGCCATAGCCACCGCAATCCGCACTGCGGCACGCCCGTTGCGTGCCACCCGCAGCCCGTCCAGAATCCAGACCCGACCATTCTCGATGGTGAATTCGGCCTGCATTTCCTCGCGCAGCTTTGCCCGCATCAATGTCGCATGTGCCTTGATCTCGGCAAAGGCTTCAGGCGCCAATTCCTCCAGCGACGGTCCGCGCGGATCGCGGGTGAGGTAAATCGCATCCACCCCACCGCTCAGCGCGTCGCGCCCCTGACTCTGGCTCAGGTAGCGCCCGATGATCTGGCGCGCGCCCGTCTGCCCATTCACAAGCTGCATGACACCAGAGCCGCACTCCCCCTGCCCCAGCCCCAGCACCAACTCCTGCACCACAAGGCCCAACCCCGCATCCGCAGGCGCGCCCTTGGCCTGACGCAAGAGCCGCGCCGTCGTACCCTCCCAAGCGCGCGCCATCGAGCGCAGCACCTCGGTCAACTGCTTGCCGGGGTCTTGGGGGAATGGCTCTTCGGCCTCGTCCTCATAGGCCTTGAGCGCTTGTGTCAGCCCCAGCACCGGATCGGGCGAGACATCCTCGAACACATCGGGATCAAGTCGCGCCACATGGATCGCATAGGCTTGTACAAATCGCAGATAGACATGCGAGGCCGCTTCCTTGCCAATTTTGTCCGACAACTCGACAAAGCGCGCGTCATTAATGCCAATATTGAGCACCGCCCCCGGACCGCCCCAATCGGGGTCCTCGGACGAGGGCCGCACACAGAGCAGCGGCGCATCGCCAAACGGCGCCAGAAACCGCCCCATATCCGGCACTTCGCCCGCGGCAATGCGGTGCACCGCCTCGAACGACAGCGCAATGGTACGCGGCACCGGCAAATTCAACCGCACAAGGCGTTGCAGGCATTTCGCCCGCCCCCCGTGGGTTTCGGTATGCATCGGGGCCGTGGGGGTGATCAGGGTGATATGGCTGTCGTCTTGCTGCACTGCGGCACCTTTCCTTTGCCCGCACCATACGCCCGCTGACGGACAAGGCAAGGGAAAGGATCACGGGGATGAGGTGTCACCCTCGGGCTTGACCCGAGGACCTCTTGCCGTTGGAGATCCGCAGGTCAAATCCGAGGATGGCGCGGTCTAGCCCTCGATCCGGGTCAGGTCCGCCGCCTGTAGGCAGATATGGCGAATACTGCTCAACAGGTTCAGACGATTGCGCCGGATAACCTGCGACTCTGCATTGACCTGCACAGCCTCAAAGAAGGCGTCAATCGGCGCACGCAAGCCCGCCATAGCGCCCATCGCCCCGGCGAAATCCTCGGCTTTGAGGGCGGCAGCAATCGCAGGTTCGGCGGTGGCAAGCGCGGCAAAGAGCGCCTTTTCCTCGTCGGTTTCCGCGAATTTCACATCCGCGCCATAGGAATATTCCACCCCGTCCTTTTGCTCGGCTTGGGTCAGAATGTTGTTGGCCCGCTTGAAGCCTTGCAACAGGTTCTCGCCATCGTCGGTTTTGAGGAAATCACTGAGCGCCGTGGCGCGTTTGACCAAAAGGGTGAGATCGTCATTCCCGCCCATCGCCAGACAGGCGTCGATCACGTCATGGCGGATGCCTTCATCCTTCAGATGCACCTTGAGGCGGTCGTGGAAGAAGGCGAGGAGGTCAGCCGAAAACTCAGGAACCGACTGTCCCAACTGCGCCACGATGGTTCCCTCCCAGCGGTCCTTGGGTTCTCCGTTGGCCTGCAAGCGATCAAGAACCGCGTGATAGGCGGCCCGAAACACCCCTTGTTCCGCCAACTCGCCCAACACCTCTTCCAATGTGTCGATCTCGCCTTTCGTGGCCTTGTTGCGGTAGAGGTTCATCTTTTGCCGCATGAGTTGAGCGTCGATCACCCCTGTCAGCGGCAACCGCGCCCCATTCCCCAACACCAAGCGGATCACCCCAAGCGCCGCGCGGCGCAGCGCATAGGGGTCTTTCGACCCCGTGGGCTTTTCATTTATCGCCCAGAATCCCGTCAGCGTGTCGATCTTGTCAGCCAGCGCCACCGCTACCGACACCGGCGCGCTCGGCACGGCGTCGCCCGGCCCGAGCGGCTTGTAATGTTCCTCACAGGCTGCCGCCACCTCGTCCGGCAGCCCCGCCGCCTGCGCGTAATAGCGCCCCATCAATCCCTGCAATTCAGGGAATTCGCCGACCATGGCAGATTGCAGATCGGCCTTGGCCACACGCGCGGCCTGCGCGGCCAGATCGGCATCCGCACCCACCTGCGGCGCGATTTCGCGCACCAGTGCCGAGATGCGGTCGATCCGGTCGGCTTGGCTCCCCAGCTTGTTGTGGAAGGTGACAGAGGCCAGCCCCTCGGCCATGCCCTCCAGCCCGCCTGCCTGCACCGTGCGCAGGTCATTCTCCCAAAAGAACTTCGCATCTGACAGACGCGCCGCCAGCACCTTTTGATTGCCTGCCAAAATCGTCGCCCCTTGATCGGCAGTCTCGACATTGGCAACCGTGACAAAGCGCTCAATCCGACCGGTCTTGGGGTTCCTGACGCTGAAAAACTTCTGATGTTCCTTCATCGAGGTCTGCAACACCTCTGGCGGCAGGCCCAGAAACGCGGCGTCAATCCGCCCCATCAGCACCACGGGCCATTCCACCAGCCCCGCCACCTCAGCCAAGAGTCCGCGATCCTCAACCAGTTCCAAGCCAGAGGCAAAGGCCTGATTGCCAGCGTCTTGCCAGATATGTTGCGCCCGCTCGTCTGCGTCCAGAATGACATGCGCACGCCGCAACTTGATACGGTAATCATCAAAGGATGACACCGCAAACCGCCCCGCCCCCATGAAACGGTGCCCCTCGGTCGTGTTGCCCGCGCGGATGCCGTCGACATCCAGATCAACGACCTGAACCTCGCCCGCCTCATCGCTCAGAATGCACAGGATAGACTGTAAAGGCCGCACCCAGCGCAGGTTGCCCGCACCCCAGCGCATCGACTTGGGCCATGGAAAATTACGGATGAGCTTTTCGAACTCCTCAGCCACGATCTCCGCCGCCGCACGACCGGGGCGGGTGAGGGTGGCGAAATAGACCTGCCCTTTTTTCTCGTCGCGCACTTCCAGTTGATCACGGGTCAGCCCCGCACCGCGCAAGAAGCCCTGAATGGCGTTTTCCGGCGCATCAACCCGCGGGCCTTTACGTTCCTCTCGGGTGGTCGGGCTCTGGGCGCTCAGGCCCTGCACGGTCAGCGCCAGACGGCGGGGCGTGGAATACGCCGCAGCGCCCGCATAGGTCAGCCCGGCCTCGACCAGCGCATCGGTCAGACCTCGGCGCAAATCCTCGGCAGCTTTCGCCTGCATACGTGCCGGAATTTCCTCGGAGAAAAGTTCGATCAGGAGGTCGGGCATGGTTCAGTATCCTTGCGGCGGTTCGGGGCAATCGGCGGGGGCGGGTTGTCCGTCGAACACCACCTCACCGCAACGGTTGATCTGATGCCAGACATAGCCCCGCCCGTCCTCTGTGATGGCGACCACGCGGTCAACGCCGTAAATCACGTCGCGCTGCCCGAGAAAGGCCAACGCGCGACCCTCTTCCAGTGCCTTGCCAATGGCTTGAGCGTCGTAGCACTCGAACCATGTGGGGGCGGTCAGCGGCTCGGCCCGTTCATAGATTTCATAGGTCTCTGTCAACATCGCATGGCTCATCGCGGTGGTGAAACAGGCGCGATAGCGGATCGGGCTGCTGTTGGCATCAATGGCGCGGAAATCGCCGTAAAGCACTGGTTCCGGCATGCCCGTAACCAGCGAGGTCAGCACCACATCATTGGTGCCATCGACGGCCACTTCTTCGTAAAAGTGGTAGACCTGCAGGTAATACATGGCCGCGCCGGCCACCACTGCCGTGATCAGGATCGCCCCTGCCAGTATCTTGCCCATTACGCCGCCTGTCCCCCGGCCTCGGTCTGCACAAAGGCATCGGCGCATTTCTTGGCCAGCGCCCGCACCCGGCCGATATAGGCCTGCCGCTCGGTCACGGAAATCACGCCCCGCGCATCGAGCAGGTTAAACAGATGACTGGCCTTGATGCATTGATCATAGGCGGGATGCGCCATGATGATCCGCTTGCCGGTCTTGGGGTCCACGGCATCCTGTGCCAGAATCGCCTCGCATTCGGCCTCGGCTTCTTCAAAATGTCGCAACAGAACCTCGGTGTTGGCGACATCGAAATTCCAGCGGCTGTATTCTTCCTCGGTCTGGCGGAACACATCGCCATATTTCAGCGCAATCGGCGCGGCGGGATCGTTGAATGGCATGTCCATCACATGATCAATGCCCAGCACATACATCGCCAGCCGTTCCAATCCATAGGTCAGCTCTCCCGAAACCGGCGCGCAGTCATGCCCGCCAACCTGCTGGAAATAGGTGAACTGGCTCACTTCCATGCCGTCGCACCAAACCTCCCATCCCAGACCCCATGCGCCAAGGGTCGGGCTTTCCCAGTCATCCTCGACAAAGCGGATGTCATGCAGTGCCATATCAATCCCGATCGCCCTGAGCGAACCCAGATAGAGATCCTGCATATTCGGCGGGCTGGGTTTGATCAGCACCTGATACTGGTAATAATGCTGCAAGCGGTTGGGGTTCTCGCCATAGCGCCCATCCGTGGGACGGCGAGACGGCTGCACATAGGCCGCCGCCCACGGTTTTGATCCCAAAGAGCGCAACGTGGTGGCGGGATGAAAGGTGCCTGCGCCCACTTCCATATCATAGGGTTGCATCATCGCGCAGCCCTGCGCCGCCCAATAGCTTTGCAGCCGCAGTATGATTTCCTGAAAGCTGCGCGGTTTTTCAGTCGTGTCGCTCATGCCTGCCCCCGGGGACGCCCCTGATTTGCCGCCCCTACCTAGGCCGGGTGCGGGGCGGGGTCAATCGGGCGTTTGGCGCACCGGCGCACCGGCACGACCCAAATATTTCGAGTGCATCGCCCGGCAATTTTGATAATACGCCCAAAAGGTCTGAATGACCGTTACAGGAAACGACTTAGGGAATCTGATGGCGCGTATATTTCTGGGGTTCATTTTTGCGGTTTTCATCGTCGCACCTGCGGCATGGGCACAAGAGGAGGCTGTCGTTTGGGTTCAAATCGAGGCCCAACCCAGTCTTAATGAGGCACAGACCAGCGCGCGCCGCTATGCTGCCACACTGGCGGATGTGAACGGATTCTCGCTTGGGCGGGGCTGGTATGCTATCGCGCTTGGGCCCTACCGGCGCGACGAAGCCGAGCGTGTCTTGCAGGTATACCGCGCGGAGGGCGTGATTGCGCGCGACAGCTATATTGCTGAAAACAGCGATTATCAGCAGCAGTTCTGGCCGATTGGCGCGAACCTGCTGGACCGCCCCTCTGGGCCGGTCGTGCCCGCCCTTGATAGCCCGCCCATCGTGGCCGTTGACCCCGCACCCGTGCCCACAGAACCGGAACCCGCAGACGAGACCCCGCGCGAGGCACGCGAGAGCGAGAGCCGGCTCAGCCGTGACGACCGCGCCCAATTGCAGGAGGCGATGAAATGGGCCGGAACCTATGAAGGGGCCATCGACGCAGCCTTTGGACAGGGCACCCGTGCCGCAATGGCGCGCTGGCAGACACAAAACGGTTTTGAGGCGACCGGCGTGCTCACCACCCGGCAGCGGGCGGAGTTGCTGGGTCAATACAATGCCGTGTTTGAGGGGCTAAAGCTTGCGGTGGTGCGCGACAATGCCACAGGAATCGCCATGGAATTGCCCACCGCCGTGGTCGGCCTTGACCGATACGAACCGCCCTTTGCGCATTTCAATGCCATAGGCGACATTGACGCCCGTGTTCTTCTGATCAGCCAAGAGGGCGATCACGCCACGCTGGCCGGCCTCTACGAAATCATGCAAACGCTTGAAATCGTGCCTGAGACCGGACCGCGCAGCCTCAAGAGCGACAGCTTTACCCTGATCGGCGAGAGTGCGTTAAAGGTGTCGCACACTCAGGTCTGGCTGCGCGATGGAGAGATCAAGGGCTTTACCATGATCTGGCCCGCCGGTGACGAGGCCCGCCGCACGCGCCTGCTGGCACGGATGCAGGACAGCTTTGACTGGCTGCCCGGCACGCTTGACCCAAGCGAGGGCAGCGGCGCGCAGGATATTGACCTGATTTCAGGGCTGGAAATTCGCAAACCGATGAAATCCCGCTCGGGGTTCTACGTCGATACGAGTGGCGCGGTGCTGACCACCGCCGAAGCGGTTGAAGGATGCAGTCGGATCACAATTGACGAGAGCTATCAGGCCGATGTGATCTTGACCGACGCGGCCCTCGGGGTGGCGATCCTGCGCCCGCGCACGGCACTTTCTCCGCTGCGCGTCGCCACCTTTCAGGAAACCACACCGCGCCTGCTCAGCGATGTGGCAGTGTCGGGCTATTCCTATGGCGGCATCCTCGGGGCGCCGACGCTGACTTTTGGCCAGCTCTCCGATTTGCAGGGGCTGAATGGCGAACCCAACCTCAAACGCCTCACGCTCGCCGCGCTTGAGGGAGACGCCGGTGGCCCGCTGCTTGATGTCGGAGGCGCGGTGCTGGGGATGCTGCTGGCGCGCGCCGACACCGGGCGCACCCTGCCGCAAGAGGTCAGCTTTGCCGCCAACAACAACGCGCTCCAAGAGGTGCTGGCCAAAGCCGGCATCACCCCGCACACCACAACCGCACAGGACCGCATCCCGGCCGAGACGCTGACCGACCGCGCAGGCGACATGACCGTGCTGATCAGTTGCTGGGAATAACGCGCGCCCGTAAAAGAGCCGCGCGCCACATCGGCGCATCCGGCCCGTGCGCTTTCCAGTCTGCATAACGCGAACCGGACATCCATGTCTCTCGGGGCTTTTCCGCACGGATCAGCCCCGGATCAGGCCAAACCTCTTGGCTCTGACGGTTAAGGCTCCGGTTTTTTATCCCCGACCGCGATAGGGCGGCACCCCCTGATCGGGAATCCAGACCCCCTCAGGCATCGCCCCCGTCTGCCAGAACACATCAATCGGAATGCCGCCGCGCGGATACCAATAGCCACCAATGCGCAGCCACTCCGGCTCTAGAAATTCGGCCAACCGCCGGGCAATCGAAATCGTGCAATCCTCATGGAACGCGCCATGGTTGCGAAAACTGGTGAGGTAAAGCTTGAGCGCCTTGCTCTCGACCAGCCATTTGCCGGGCACATAATCAATCACCAGATGCGCGAAATCCGGCTGACCGGTCATCGGGCAGAGCGAGGTAAACTCGGGCGCGGTGAAGCGCACATTATAGAGCACATCCGCCTGCGGATTGGCCACCCGCTCCAACACTGCCTCTTCCGGGCTCTGCGGCACGCGGGTTTCCCCGCCCAGTTGCTTAAGATCCTTGTAAATATTCTCGCTCATCGTTGTCTCCTTCACACCCCGCGCTTGTTGCCCCAGAGCATCACATGCAGTTGCGGCAAAACCTTCGCGTCAAACCATCCGTCGGCGGTCACCCGGTCCACCAACCAGCGCATGCGCGCGTCAATGCCGTCCTGATCCACGGTTGCGGCATCATCCTCGGGCGGGGGCGGCGTGTGATTGCCCGGTTGCAAATAGACCGGCAGACCCGGATAGCGCCCCGCAGCCTCCCGCGCCCAGTGATAATCCGCCTCGTCAAACACCACGATCTTGAGAACAGTTGCCGCGCCCTTGGCCGCGTCAATGCACGCGCCGAACACCGCCCAATCCACCACCATCCCTGACGAGGGCGGCTTGGGGCTGAGCACCAGCATATCCAGCGCCGCAAACCAGTCGCGCGCGACCGAACCTTGGGTTTCCATCGCGAACCGATATCCGCGCGCATGACCCATCCCGATCAACGCGCCCAAAGGCTGAATCGCCGGATTGCCGCCCGAGAGCGTCACCATGATCGGTCGCCCGCCTGACAGCCGCGCCACCTCTTTCATCACCGCTTCGGCGCGCATCGGCGCCCATGTCTCGCGATAGGCTGAATCGACGGCGTGCAGGCTGTCGCACCAGCTACAGCGATAATCGCACCCCCCGGTGCGCACGAACACCGTAGGCTGACCGATCAAGGCCCCCTCGCCCTGAATGGTCGGACCAAAGATTTCGGATACGCGGATCGCCTCGCTCACGGGCGGTACTCCGCCCATGTTTTCGGCGTCTCGCTGACCTTGATCGCCGTCACCTCGGGCCAGCGCGCGCGGCACCAGTCGTAAAAATGCTTAGCCATCCGCTCGGCAGTGACGCAGTCATCGCCCAGCACATCATTCAGATGCCGGTGATCGAGCGTGTCATCAATATACCGCTTCAAATCGCCCAGATCGAGGTAGTCGCGGACAAAGCCATGCGCGTTCAATTCGGCGGCGGTCAGTTCCACCACCACAACGTAATTATGCCCATGCAACCGCGCGCATTGATGCTCGAGCGGCAGACCAAACAATTGATGCGAGGCGGAAAAATGAAACTCCTTGGTGATCCTATACATCACGCCTCCCGCCCGGCCACAGCCGCCAGCCAGAAATCCGGGTCCTCATAGTCGGTGGGGTCCACCACCCCCGCCAGATGAAACGCCTCGCGCCGCTCGACACAGGTGCCGCAGCGCCCGCAATGACGCGCACCGCCCTTGTAGCAAGACCATGTTTCGGCAAAGGGCGTACCGTGCTTGGCCCCATCGGTGACGATATCACCCTTGGAGCCCTGCAAATAGGGCGTGTAGAGCGTGACCTCGGCATAGCCTTCCAGCGCCGCATCCTGCATCGCCTGAAAGGCATGGATGAAACCGGGGCGGCAATCGGGGTAGATGAAGTGATCCCCGCCATGCACCGCCGTGGCCACGGCGTCGGCCTTTTCCGCCGCCGCCATGCCAAAGGCAATGGCCAGCATGATCGCATTGCGATTGGGCACGATGGTGATTTTCATGGTTTCTTCGGCGTAATGCCCGTCCGGCACCGCCACGTCATCGGTCAGCGCCGATCCCGATAGCGCCGCCCCGATCTGGCGAATATCCACCACCTTATGCGGCACGTCCAATCGGCGCGCGCAAGCAGCGGCGTACTCCACCTCCTTCACATGGCGTTGCCCGTAATCAAAGCTCAGGAGCCCCGCCAATTCATGCTCGGCGGCGACCCTATGGGCGAGCGATACGGAATCGAGCCCGCCCGAGCAGATAACAATCGTCCTCATTTTTCATCCTTGTTTTTTAAAGCGGGTAGGCTGCGACCGCTTGACCCCGCGCATCTAACGCCTTTGCGCGGCGAAAACAAGGCGGCGCTACGGAGCCAATCGCCCCCGCAATTCGGTCTTGAGGACCTTGCCATAGTTGTTCTTGGGCAGGTCCGCCACCGCAACATAGCGCTTGGGTCGTTTGAAACGCGCGATCTGGCTCAGGCAATGCGTATCAAGCGCCACCTCATCAAGCGCGCCATTGCAGACGACAAAGGCCACCACCACCTCCCCCCATTCCGCATTCGGCATACCCACCACCGCAGCCTCGATCACCGACGGATGGGTCAAGAGTACTTCTTCCACCTCACGCGGATAGATATTGCTGCCACCCGAGATAATCATATCCTTGGACCGGTCCTGCAAGGTCACATAGCCATCTGTATCCATCCGGCCCAGATCCCCGGTCCAGAGCCAGCCACCTTTGAGCGCCTTTTCACTGGCCGCCGCGTTCTGCCAATAGCCCGGCATCACCGCATCACCGCGCACAAGGATTTCGCCCACCTCGCCAGATGGCACCTCGGCCCCGGTTTCATCTGCAATCCGCACTTCGCCCACCGATTGCGCCCGCCCGACCGAGGCCAGCCGATCACGCCAACGCGGATGAGTGCGGTCCGCCACATCGTCGCGGCCAAGCGCGGTGATTGCCATCGGGCACTCCCCCTGCCCGTAAATCTGCAGGAACACCGGGCCAAAGACCTCAACCGCCTCCAGAATATCGGCCAGATACATCGGCCCCCCGGCATAGACCACGCTGCGCAGCCCCTCACCGGTCTCGCCGCTCACACGCGCCCGCGCCGTCAACCGCTTGACCATGGTCGGGGCCGCAAACATATGCACCCGGCCATAATGCCGCGCGAGACCAAAGATTTCGGCCTCGTCAAACCCGCCCGAGGCGGGGCAAACATGCCGCGCGCCGCGCAACACATGCACCATCGCATAGAGCCCCGCACCGTGGCTCATGGGGGCACTGTAGAGCGTGGTATCCTCGCCCGTCACCTCGTCCACATCCGCCAGATAGGCGAGCGACATCGCCACCAGCATGCGGTGCGTGATCCGTACCCCCTTGGGCCGCCCGGTGGTGCCAGAGGTGTAAAACAGCCACGCCAGATCCCCCGGCGCCCGCGTCGCCACCTCTGCCACGGCCTTGTCGCGCGTCACCGCTTGCGCCGCAATGCCCTGTTCGGCAAGGGCGTCGCACCGCGCCGCATCTGCCAGAACCACCCGTACACCTGCATCCGCGATGATCCACGCCGCCTCTGCCGCGTGCAGCTTGGCATTGATCGGCACAGTGGCCGCCCCGGCATACCAAATGCCATAGAGCGCCAAGAGATATTCGGGCGCATTGCC
Source organism: Roseovarius sp. (assembly GCF_048262375.1). Classification (GTDB taxonomy): domain Bacteria; phylum Pseudomonadota; class Alphaproteobacteria; order Rhodobacterales; family Rhodobacteraceae; genus Roseovarius. The sequence goes on along the minus strand of NZ_JBLXFE010000009.1, from coordinate 13,754 downwards.
CATGAAAATCGCCACCCGGTCGCCGGGGGCCACGCCCTGTGCCAAGAGTGCGCCCGCCACCTCGCGGGCGGCGCGATCAAACCCCGCATAATCCGCCACCGGCGCAACGCCTGCACAGAGCGCTCCACGCTCGGGCCACGCCCGCGCCGCCCGCTCCAGCCAGATTCCGATGTTCATTGCCCTGTCCTCCCCACCGCCACCAAACCACCAACGCAGACACAGCACAATTCCGTAGAAACACGCAAAGCCCTTGGCGCGCCGCCCCCCGCGCGGCATAAACGCGGCATGGAGACCGCCATGGACATCAAGGAACTCGCCTTCGAACACGCGCCCGTTGGCCTCGTGCTGCTGGAACACCGCATCATACGCCAATGCAACCGGCACTTCGCCACAATTTTTGGCGACACGCCCGACGACTACCTCAACATCCCGCTGGCCCGCTATTATCCCTCGATCGAAGATTACCGCCGCATCGGTGCCGATGCGCTTGCCATCATGCGCAAGACCGGGCGCTACGCCGATGAGCGGGTGATGAAACGCCGCGATGGCACGCTGTTCTGGTGCCGGGTGCGCGGCCAGTCCCTCACCCCCGAGGCCCCCTTTCAGCGCGGCATCTGGTGCTTTTCCGATCTGTCCAAGGAACGCCCCCTTGTTCAACTGACCCAACGCGAACGCGAAGTGGCGATCCTCACCTGTCGCGGCCTGACCTCCAAGGAAATCGGGCTTGAGCTTGGCCTGAGCTACCGCACGGTCGAGGTCTACCGTGCGCGACTCCTTGAGAAATTTCAGGCCCGCAAACTGGCCGAACTGGTCGCAAAATTATCCGGCATGCCACTCTGATTGCCCGCCGCTCTCGTAAAATTGCCCCAACGCCCCTAGATTTACAGGTAATGGCCGCTTTTCTCAGCCGTCACCTTGCCCTATAAGCGGCCAAAACAAATGCCATGAGCCCCCCCGTGGGACATCATCGCGCTGTGGTCGAGGAAACTAATGTCGAACAAATCCCATGAATCGGATGTAGCCTTTATCAAGGCTCTGGCGGAACTGCTGAACGAGAACGATCTGACCGAGCTTTCGGTCAAACGTGAATACGGCGATGCAGACACGCTCAACGTACGCGTCAGTCGCCGGAACGAAACCGTCACCCCCCATTACGCGCCGCCTGCCGCCCCGGCCCCTGGCCCCGCCTATACCCCGGCACCATCTGCGGTCGCCGCTGCGACCCCCGCCGCCGAGGATCCTGCCAGCCATCCCGGTGCCGTGACCTCGCCAATGGTCGGCACCGTTTACATGCAGGCCGAACCGGGCGCGCCCGCCTTTGTCAGCGTCGGCACGCAGGTCTCTGAGGGCGACACCCTGCTGATCATCGAGGCGATGAAGACGATGAACCACATCCCCGCCACCCGAGGCGGCACCGTCAAACGCATCCTGATCGAGGATGGCGCGGCGGTCGAATACGGCGCACCTCTGATGATTATCGAATAAGGCCTGCACATGTTCGATAAAATCCTGATCGCCAACCGGGGCGAAATTGCCCTCCGCGTGATCCGCGCCGCCCGTGAAATGGGGATCAAATCGGTGGCGGTGCATTCCACCGCCGATGCCGACGCGATGCATGTCCGTATGGCAGACGAATCTGTGTGCATCGGACCGCCCGCCTCATCCGAGAGCTACCTGTCGATCCCTTCGATCATCGCCGCCTGTGAAGTAACCGGCGCGCAGGCGATCCATCCGGGCTATGGCTTTCTGTCGGAAAACGCCAATTTCGTACAGATCGTCGAGGATCATGGCCTGACCTTTATCGGCCCCTCAGCGGAACATATCCGCATCATGGGCGACAAGATCACCGCCAAGGACACAATGAGGGCGCTTGGCGTGCCCTGTGTGCCCGGCTCAGAAGGGGGTGTCGCCAATCTCAAGGAGGCACAGGCCCTCTGCGCCGAAATCGGCTTTCCGGTGATCGTCAAGGCCACCGCTGGCGGTGGCGGACGCGGCATGAAAGTGGCGCAATCAGCAGGCGATCTGGAAAAGGCGTTCATGACCGCCCGCTCCGAGGCCAAGGCCGCGTTTGGCAACGACGAAGTCTATATCGAGAAGTATCTCACCACGCCGCGCCACATCGAAATTCAGGTGTTTGGCGATGGCAAGGGCTCTGCCGTGCATCTGGGGGAACGCGATTGCTCGCTTCAGCGCCGCCACCAAAAGGTGCTGGAAGAGGCCCCCGGCCCCTGCATCACCCCCGAGGAACGCAACCGCATCGGCAAGATCTGCGCCGACGCCGTGGCGCGCATCAACTACCGGGGCGCCGGCACGATCGAGTTTCTCTATGAGAAGGGCGATTTCTTTTTCATCGAGATGAACACCCGCCTTCAGGTCGAACATCCGGTGACCGAGGCGATCTTTGGCGTGGATCTTGTGCAGGAACAGATCCGCGTCGCCGAAGGCCTGCCAATGTCGTTCACACAGGACGATCTGGTGATCAACGGCCACGCCATCGAGGTGCGCATCAACGCCGAGAAACTGCCCGATTTCGCGCCCCGCCCGGGCCGGATCACACAGTTTCATGCCCCCGGCGGGCTTGGCGTGCGGATGGATTCAGCGCTCTATGACGGCTATAAAATCCCACCCTATTACGACAGCCTGATCGCCAAGCTGATCGTGCATGGCAAAGACCGCCACAGCGCCCTGCGCCGTTTGGCGCGCGCTCTGGGTGAGTTGATCGTCGATGGCGTCGACACCACGGTGCCGCTTTTTCATGCGCTCCTGCAAGAGGATGACATTCAGTCGGGCAATTACAACATCCACTGGCTGGAACACTGGCTGGAAACCAACCTGCGCGACTAAGGTCAGATGCAAGAACGGCACGGACGCGATTGACCTGTTGCCGACGTTTGGCATGACACGCGCGCGGACCAAGGCGTGAAACGCACCGCCGCATGATCTCTCCGGGCCGTCCCGCGGCCCGGCTAAGCGACGGCTCATTGCTCAGGGCCAAGGCGAGCAACAGGCGAACCGCGCCAAGCCGCCGCCTACCCCTTGCCCGCGATCACCTGCGCCGCCGCCGTCAACCCGCCCTCACCATGCGGAATATCGAGCGCCGTCAGCCCGGCCTCAATCGCACCCAGCGCGCCCAGAACCATATGCGCATTCACATGCCCCATATGGCCGATGCGGAAAAACCCGTGCCATGCCGGATCATCCGGCTCTGCCATCCCCAACCCGATGCCAAGCGTCACACCGGCATGATCCTGCACCCAAGTCCGCAGGCGCGAGCCATGCGGCGCCCCGATCCGCAGCGCGGTCACGGCCCGGCTGCGCAACGCGGGATCCCCGATGTTCAACTCCAACGGCCCCGCCTGCCCCCAGGTTTCGCAAGCGGCCCAGATCGCGCGCGCCAGCCGGTCATGCCGCGCCCAGACCACATCGATACCGCCCTCTTCCCTGATCAGATCCAGTGCCGCACGCAATCCATATAAATGATGGGTGGGGGCCGTACCGCCGAAATACTGATAGAACATCTGCGGGTCGGCCCGGTTGGTCCAATCCCAATACCGGCTCACCAGCGGCAGCGCCCGCCGCGCCGCAGCCGCCTTGTCCGAGAAGAACACAAACGCCAGACCGGGCGGCACCATCAGCCCTTTCTGGCTGCCCGCGACCATCACATCGACGCCCCATGCATCCATCTCGAACCGGTCACAAGCCAACGAGGCGATGCAATCGGCCATCAAGAGCGCCGGGTGTCCTGCGGCATCAAGCGCGGCACGAACTCCGCAAATATCATTGAGAACCGAAGTGGATGTATCGACATGCGTGGCCAAGACCGCCTTGATCTCATGGCGCTTATCCGCGCGCAGAACCTCTTCCAGACGGGTCAGATCAATCGGCGACCGCTTGCCGAAATCCAGCATTTCGACCGCAATCCCCTGCCCCTGCGCCACGTCGGCCCAACCGTGCCCAAACCGGCCCGTCGCGGGCACCAGCACCCGGTCGCCGGGTCTGAGCGTATTGGCCAGCGCCGCCTCCCATGCGCCATGGCCATTGGAGATATAGATCGTCGCGTGCTGGCGCGTGCGCGCCACGGCGCGCAGGTCGGGAATCAACCCCGCTGTCATCTCGATCAGATCGCCCTCATAGATATTCGGGGCGGCACGGTGCATGGCACGCAGCACCTCTTCGGGCATGACCGAGGGGCCGGGAATGGCCAGATAGGGACGGCCGTGGGCGAGGCTCATTTGGGGGGGTCTCCTGCATTTTTACGGCGCACCTTACGCCGTTGCCACGCGGCGTCAATCGCCGCTTCGCTCTCGTGCCAATGACCCAAGTGGCCCTTACGACACCGCCCGCTGACAAGAAAATTGAAAATTTTCTTGTCCGGAATTTTTTGAAAATTCCGGCCCCCTCAACCGCACAAAACCTGATCGCCCCGCCATCAGCTTTTCCGCCGATATGTCTCAGCCAGACGCACCGGGTCCGCGCCGCAAAGGTAGCGGATCACCAACCCCAGATTACGCCCGCCCCGCCGCACCCAGCCCGCCCGCTGGTAACGCGCCGCTGAGGTCGTGACCGCCAGCGGCAAGAGCGCAATCCGCCCCTTCAGCGCCCGCGCCATGGCCACATCCTCCATCAGCGGAATATCGGCAAATCCCCCCACCGCCTCATACGTCACCCGCGAGATCAACAGCGCCTGATCGCCATAGGGCAGCCCCAACATCCGCGTCCGCAGGTTGGCCCACCCCGCCACCAACCGGGGCATCATCCCTGCCGCATCAAACGACAGACGAAAGGCACCAGCCCCGCCCCGCGCCATCTGCGCGCTCACCACGCCGGGCCATCCAACGGGCAGAACCGTATCGGAATGCAGAAAGAGCAGCCATTCCCCGCCCGCCGCCTGCGCGCCGCGCCGCAATTGTCCCCCGCGCGAGGCGCCGCTCTGCACGATCACCGCCCCGGCCGCATCAGCAATCTCTAGGGTGGCGTCATCCGATCCTCCGTCGGTCACGACCAGTTCACGGATCACGCCCGCTTCCACTCCCTCCATCAGCGCCCCAAGGCATCCCCCAAGGTTCGCCCCCGCGTTGAGTGTCGGAATAACCACCGAGAGTGCTGCGCGCATGACGCCCCCCTGTTGTGTCTGCTGTCTTGACCTATATTACAGGCAAGCAACACGGGGGAAGAGGCATGACGCGCCGCATTCTGGAGATCACAGGCACGGACGCCCTGCATTTCTTGCAAGGGTTGGTGACAAACGACCTGCAAAAACTGGATCAGGGGCTGGTCTATGCGGCGATCCTGACGCCGCAGGGCAAGTATCTGGCGGATTTTCTGGTGTCTCGTCACGGCGATGCAATCTTGCTCGATGTGGATGCCAGTCTGGCGCCGATGCTGCTGCAACGGCTCTCCATGTATAAACTGCGGGCCGATGTGACCATTACCGAAACGACGATGCAGGTGCGGCGCGGCACCGGGCCCGCCCCTGCGGGCGCGTTGCCTGACCCCCGCCACCCGGATCTGGGCTGGCGGCTTTACGGCGACACAGGCGGCGACGACGGCAGCGATTTCGAACGGATTCGCGTGGCCCATTGCATCCCCGAAACCGGCATCGAACTCACCCCCGACACCTTTATCCTAGAGGCCGGGTTCGAGCGGTTGAACGGCGTAGATTTTCGCAAGGGCTGCTATGTGGGCCAAGAGGTCACTGCCCGGATGAAACACAAGACCGAGTTGCGAAAAGGCCTGACCATGGTCGCGGTGCATGGCACGGCCCCAACCGGCACCGAGATCATCACACCCGAAGGCAAGACCGCAGGCACGCTCTATACCCAGTCAGGTGGGCGCGGCATCGCCTATCTGCGCCATGACCGCGCGACAGCTGGCATGCGCGCCGGCGGCGCGCGCGTTGACCCTTTGTCCTTCAGCACATCCTGATCCAGCATCATGGAGCGCTGTTCGCCCATTGGACAAAACCGGAAACTTGAGAGGAAAATGGTGGGTGATAAGGGATTTGAACCGTAGACTATTTCATTAAAAACAATAACTTAAGTGACATTTTGTAACCATGTAACCGGCCTAAAAATGGACAAAGTGACGTTGCGTCAACATGCCCAAACTGGCAAGGCCACCGCAGTGGCCTCACCAATATCATGGCCGTTAATTACAAATCACCTTAGTGGCAATGCACCCGGCCTTGGCTGTTATCCATGTGACAGCACTGGCCCGGCGGGGAACTTTTTCGGCACCCGCCGCCGTGTTCAACGGTCTCACTTGAACTGCCCGCTATTACCGGTAGCGGCACGCCGGAAAGCGAAACAGTCGGCACGGCCAGTGCGCCTGAAATCACAAAGGCAATCAGAATCTTTCTCATAATCAGCTCCAGAAAATAGTTTCAGAAAGGTTAACGTATGCGAAAAATTGTAAACCCGCCAGCTTTTACACCGGCGGGTTGATTTGGTCGTTCTGGCCGTGGCGGTGCTTACGCGCCGCTTTCCGCGATCACCCCTAACGCTTCAATCAACATGTCCTCGGTCGGTGCCTTGGTCAAAATGGTAACGTGCATCGGGTCACTGCGATCATGCAGCGTGATCATGTCGCCGCCGTCGAGAACCTCGACGCGTTCAAGGGCGGATGCTGAATTATCCGACACGTAAAGCGCATGGGTGTCAGCTTTGAATGAAGCCACGAACCATGCGAGCGGGACGCGATATCCCTTGAGCATGATCGGGGTGGCGGTAGATGCGTTCATATCTGTTTCCTTTCTTGGGATTGATGGTCGGTGCGGTGATCGGAATAGCTACGCAGCGTATCCCGGCTTCAACATCACGGCTTCATCATCCCAAAACATAAAACAGGGGCGTTCGCGCGAACCACCATCCGGCCCCCGAACAGACCAGAACAACGCAAAATTTCCGTAATTCGCATGCGTTCCACCAAAGCAAAAGAATTTTTCCCCTTTCAAAGAGGCGGGTTCGACCAAAATTTCCCCACTTTCCAGCACGACATTTGCGGGGGGCAATGCAGCATACTCCACCGCTTGATTGCAAATTGCCGTCAACTCTTGATGAGTGACGGTTTTTGCATTGGGCATGCCAGATATGAACTTTGCCAATGCAGCCCGATCGCCCTGATTAACGCGGTGTTTCCACTCCGCGACAACAGTTGCCACTGCGGTTTTCGTTGTGTTATTATCATTCATAATGTCTCTTCCTTTTCCTGAGACGTTTCATTTGCGGCGTGGTTTCAGTTTCCTAGGCCGGGACCACGTCGCGACTATGGGCGTCAGACGCCCGTTACCTTCCAGACTGGAAAGTTCCTGCGAACCTGCTTTTTGAGCCGGTCCAGTAACTTGTTGAGCTTTACGGCTTCTTTCATGGCCTCGGCTTTATCCGTTTCGGGCGAGCTTTCCAGTTCGGCAAGGCGTGCTTCGATTTCTTGGCGTTTGTAACTGTTGACTACGCAGGCAAGTTCGATAGCTGCATCCATGAAGCAATCAATCATTACCTCCGCCCGCCCGATTGCCCCCTTCGCGCCGGGAAATGGATCTTCGACATCTACAATCACCTCTTCCAATGCGCAGGTATGCGGATCGCGCTCATCTTCGATCAGAGGTGCTTCGATACCCGCCAACGCAAGCGCGATCTCGACGTTCACATAGTTCCCTTCATACTTCAGGAACTCCGAGAACGTCTCTTTCAGGTAAGGGTAAGTCGCGTCAGAAAGGGCACGGCGTTCATCTTCCGCACGCTGGCGTTGCAGCCTCTTTTTTTCTGCCTCTGTCATTGCCATGCTCGATTCCTTCACTTGCGGGGACGGGGACTTTATATGTCCCCGTCCCCTGCGGAGTCAAGACCTTTCGGCATCATCCATCACGCTCACTGGCCAAACGCCCCCGATCTCACCAAGGGCGCGCACCACTTCTGTTTCGGCGTCGGTGCCTGCGCGGTCAAATGGCTGCGCCACCATTTGCACCAGTGCATTTTTCAGGGCGTGATAATCTGCGTCGGCGATGTAGGTATCGACGGGGTTCTGCATGGTCGTGATCCTCTTGGGTTCTGTATACCCAAGATTCGCACGCCAAGAATCCAAAGCGCAAGCGGCAAAGCGTCGGCTAACCTGTTGAAATTGCCGCACTTAAGCGCTTACTTACATCTGGAAACTGAAAACCCCGCGCCGGTTGACTTACATCGCAATGATGATCCGGCGCGGGGTCAAGTTGGGCAACGTTGGAAGCCAGCCCAGTATGTGTTATATTATAACATTACTACTCTTGAAAACTCAAGGCTTTTCCTGCACATTCAGGATGGTTTTCATCGGTTCGAAAGTGCGCGAGCGATGAGCCAATGCAATCAGATCCGGCGGCGGCTTTCTAAGGTTTACTGTTCTGCCCTCTCGACGGGCCGGGTTCGTCCAAGAACTGGTCAATCCGTCTAACAGTGACCGTGCATCAAATACTTTCATCATCACTCCTGCGCGCTCGCTGGCGCTCGCTTGCGGGCGCTGCGCGCCCTCCATCTTTTCTTCTTCTTCCCGCAAGCTCATTTGATTTGCACAGAATGAATGATGATAAATCCCTGCGGAAATAGGTCTTTCCCCCAGACCGATACAAACGCTAAATTTGCATAGGTCTGGGGAGTAATCTGCGTCTAACAGGTGGTGAAGGGCTTCTAACATTAGGTGGCTTCCATTGACCTAACAGCGCCCCGACTCCGGCCTTGCGGCCAAGCGGTTACAGCCTTTCGGCTGCGCATCACGCCCGGCTTTCCTCCAACCTAGACGTGATCGGTTGTTGTGACCCAGAGCCTAAGCTCACCGCACATTGCAACCGTCTTTCTGTGCCATTTCGTCATGAGACTGGCGGCAACCGCTTGGGGCGTCCGATGTCTTCCACCGGGGAGCGATCCAAAGCGATCTTTCCTGCACCTTCCAGCTAGGCGACTCGTTGCCCGGTCATGTTCCCGGTGCGGACGTTCAAATTGTGGCTGGTATTTGGTGTCGGTGAGCGTCATCGAAAGTATCGGCTCAAACCTGACTGCTTTGTGCTTTGTGCTTTGTGCTGCCCTTAAGGCTCTTTAAGAATACTCTAAAGGCTGGGGACGTTCAAGGCGAATAACGGCACAGGTAACCATCACCGCGCGCCCTTGCCCAGCATGTTGCCCGGCCTCATTTGCCGCTGGATTTCAGAAACGACCACACCGCGCATGGTTAGTTCCATTTCCCGCGAAACCCGCTTGGCCAGATCGCCGTTTTGTTCCGGGGTGCCGCCGGTTGCGTTCACCGTCACGGGTGCGCTGATATTGATCGGCTGCGCACTTGCCGCCTGTGACTCAGAGCGGCCCCCTGCGCGCGGTCCAAGAGGTGCCGGGCCACCTACATAGCCGCCGCTGGCAAAGCCGTTCTGTGCGGCCCTATGCAGCGCGTCGAGATTACCCACGCCGATGCGGCTGGTCGCCTCTTTGGACATTACGAATTCGCCGCGATGCACCACCCCGGCGGGTTCGAATTTGCCGCCCGGCCCGGTGTATCCGCCGCCTGCGAACCCGAAAAGCCCACCGACCAGACCACCGGCCAGCCCAAGAGGGCCACCGGCCAGCCCGCCCAACAGACCGGTTGCACCGCCCAAAATGCTCGCAAATGCCTTGCTGGCCGCCATCGCCGCAAGCTGCGCGACCACCTGTGCAATCGCCTCTTTGAAGGAAAGTGCGCCTGTAATCAGGCCCTGAAACGCTCCGGTTGCGACCCCGGTAATCGCTTGTTGCGCAGCCTGAAAATCGTCAAGGCGGTTCTCCGCACCGGAAACGGCTGCACCGGCTTTCGCATACTCTGCGGCGGTCTGCGCAATTTCTGCCCGTAACTGCGGCGTGATCGTCAGCCCTTGGCGCTGCGCTTCATGCAATAGCTCTGCCTCACGGCGCGCTTGCTCAATGGCCGGTGCAAGGTTGTTTCCTGCCAGTGCAACGGATGCGAGCGCCGCCGCCTCAAGCTCAAGCGCGCGTGTCTCATCGCGGATTGCGGCGGCGGTTCGCGTGAAATCATCAACTGTGCGGCCACCACCGCCGCCACTGCGCCCGGTATCGGGTGCCGTTTCGCCGATCAGAGGCGGGGCCGCGCGCGGTCTAAGCGACGTGGTGACGGCCTGCGGTGTGGCATTACCATTGTCATCAAGCCGCCGCTTCCGAACCTCGGAATTGCCATCACCACGGCCCGACGAAACAAACCCGCTTGGCAACTCGTTTCTTAATTTCACCGCCTCGCCCAACGCGGTGCGGATTGCAGCGGCAAGGTTTCCGATACCCGTGATCGCATTTGAGAAACTGGCATCGCCGATCTTTGCCAGCTCTGCGCGCACCTCATCGGCTTCACCGGCAAGCTCGGCCATTTCATCGCGGAATTCTTCTGCGGTGATCTGCCCCGCATCGAATTTGCGCGAAACGTCATCAATGCCGGTCAGGATATCGGCCAGCGCGAACTTGGCATCCTCATTGTTGATCTCGAAAACGCGGATACCACCCGGCCCGGTGAGATTATTCACCTCGCGGAAAAGCTCTGCGTAGGTTTCGCGCAGGTCGATCACCTCGCGCTTGTTCTTCTCAAGCGCCGCTGCGCTCTGGTCGAGTGCGTTAAAAACATCATCGCCAAGAATTGCGCGGCCCTGCGCCTCGCTTTGAAACAGGCTATCCAGCGATTCACGCAATCCGACAACGCTTGCGATTCCGTCTGCGATCTCGACGGCCACTCGCTTTCCGAAGCTGGATACCCGCGTGGTCAGCTCTGCGAACTTGCGATCAAGGTCATCGGCACGGCGCACAACGTCATCACCAAGAACAAAGCCCAATTCGTGCGCACGGTCGATTGTGGCGCGCAATCCTACCGCGCCTTGATCCACCAGCTCGACGAAACGCTCACCGGCACTGCCGCCGAAAATCTCATCGGCAACGCGGATGCGCCCGGCAGTGTCCAAACGCCCAAGGCGGTCGATGATCTCGACCAAAAGCGCGCTCGGGTCTTTCAGTTTCTCGCGCAATTCCTCTGCGCCGAACCCAAGCCGTGCGAATGCCTCTGCCGCCGGTCCCTTACCGGTGATCACGAATTCATCCGCGCGTAGGTTCAATTCCTTTAAGCCGTCGGTCATCTGGTCAACGCCGATGCGATTTTGCTCTGCAATGAACTTCCATTCCTGAAAATCCTTGAGCGGCACCCCTGCCCGTTCCGCCTCATCGCCAAGCTGCGCCACGGCCTTGACGGTCTGCCCGATTGCACGCGCAGTGCCAGCCGATGCAAGGCCAGCGGCCAGCGGCACCGCCACGCGCTTGAACGCAGCGGCGGCGGCATTCCCTGCCCGTGCATAGGATGCGCTCATGCGGTCTGCGCTTTGTTTGGCGCGGCGCTCCATGCTCTGCGCGGCCCGTTGCTGCGCCCGGTTCGCCCGTTGTAATCCTTTTTCAAGCGCCGTGATCCGCGCTTCAACCGGAACGATCAGGCCGGGCAGTGTTGCATCATTCATCGCTCATTACCTCAGAAAGTGAATATCTCGGCATCTTCGCCGCTGTAGCTCGATTTCATGGATTCCCCGGCCACCGCGCGATGCACGGCCATAGCCGCCGCGACGGCACCGTCGATCCGGCTTGTTTTGCTGGCCTTGTGCATCCGGGTCAGGCCGGATGACGTGTTGCGGGACGCGACCACGCTATCAAAGTGGTGCCGCAACACCGGGTGGCCGTCATGGCGGATCATGCGCCCGTTTACGGTGCGCTCAAGATCGCCAATGGCAACGCCCATGTTCAAGGGCGCTTGGCGCAGCTCGACCACGGGCAGGCCAGCGTCGTGCAAGTGCTGCATGATCTGCCGGGCCAAATGCGGATCAAAGGCGATCTCTTGCACGTCATGGCGCGCGGCCAACTCGCGCAAGTGATCCTCGACGGCCAGCGGGTCGATGATCGGGCCGGGCGTGGCCGTGATCAGCCCATCATCGCGCCACCGTTCATAGGGCAAGCCGTCGCGCTCACCACGTTCTTTCAGCTCATCGCCCGGCACAAAGAACCACGGCTTGATGGTGATCTGGCCATCATCATGCAGCCATGCGGCCACCACTGCGGCGGTATCGCCCGACAAGGCCATATCGACGCCCAGCCAACAGGGCAGCGCCTCAAGATCGGCCTCATCATCCTTGAACTGCCGGGCGTCATAGGTGGCCATAGAGAACAGAGGGTCACGGCTGTTGCCGTGCCAGATATTCAGGTTGAATTGCTGAAAGCTGTAGCGCTCTGCCGGGTGATCCTTGGCCTCTTTGGCCAGACTGCGCAGGCCGGACAAGCTCGGGAACCCATGCTTAAGGCCGGGGTTCACCCGGTGCCATACGGTTTCATCCTGCCAATCATCATCGGGCGCAGCCGCAAAGATGATCGGCAGAAACTCGGGGTTGTCGATCTCACCCAAGGCCACCCGCCTGGCATAATCGTATTGCTCTGCGGCCAGCCCCTCACTACCGCGCCCGGCGGTGGTGGCGATCACCATCAAGCTATCATCAGTCTTGGCCAGACCGGATTTCAGGGCTTCCCAAAGGTCGCGGCCTTTCCAAGCGTGAATTTCATCGGCCAGCACAAAGGCCGGGGTGGTGCCATGCTGCGCGCGGCCATCACTCGACACGGCGCGCAGCCGTGCCGCGCTCTTGATATCGGTGATCTGTTTCGCGCTGTTGAAAGCGTCGTGAATCCGCGTTGCGGCCACAAGGCGCTTATCCGATCGAATGATTTCAGCGGCCTCACGAAACCCAATGCCAGCCTGTTCCCGATCGGATGCAGCAAAGATAACCTGCCCGGCTGGCACCTTTTCAGGGCCGATCACATGCAGCAAAGACAGGGCTGCGGCCAAGCTCGTTTTTCGATTGCCACGCGGCAACATCAAGAACACCGTCTTGACGATCCGCCGCCCGTCCTCATGGCGCGGCCCATAGATGCGCCGCACGATACGTTCCTGAAAGGGCGCAAGCTGAAAGGCTTGGGGGTGGCGGTTTGCGTTTGCCGCCTTGGGTGCGCGGTTTTCATTTACCGCCGCCGGGTGGCGCAGCCTGCGCAGGAACTCGACGGCGCGCTCACCATAGCCAAGCGGATCAGGAATGGCGCGGTTATCGTCAATCCAAGCCGGGTAGGTGCTGGCCTCTATGATGCGCGCGCCATCCATCATCACACCGCAAGCGGGTTGTCGGCGTCGTCATCATCGGCCAGCCCTGCCCCTATCCGGGCGCGGCTGGTCGGGGTCAGACCATACTCGGCGGCAAGCTGGCGGGCGGTCTGCATGTAACGGATTTGCAGGCCACCCAATTTCAGATCGGGCAAGTCCCCGGCGCTCATGGTCTCTGCGATTGTGCGCGCCGCACCCACCGCCGCGCAGTAATTTTCCACCCCGGCCAGATCAGCGCGGGTGACGATTCTGCGTGCGATTAATTGCGGAAAAATCCTTTTCCATTCGGCCTTTGCATGGGGTGCAAGGTGCTTAGGCGCGGGCGGGGTTTTTGTCAGCGCCTCACTGTCTGCCGAAAGCTGCGGCTTGATCCCGCGTGAATGCACGCTCATGCCGGTATCCTCGCACAACGCAGCTCAAGGGCGCGCCGCCGCCCATGCTCTGCGATCTCGTTAATGTCATAGACCACGCCGTCAAAGATCACCCGATCTGCCGGGGTAATCCCGGCCAGATAGCGGATGCGAAACACCGCGCCGCCTGCCTCAGCCTCACCGAACCCGGCGAGATATTCATCGGACCCGCGC
>NZ_JBLXFE010000008.1:0-184493 GCF_048262375.1 Roseovarius sp. | reverse complement strand
GCGCCGCCGAGGCCGCCGAGTTGGGCCTTGCCGAACAGATGGCACGGGTTGAGCGCTCGCTCATTGTTGCGGCGCTCGGGCGACAGAACGGGCGCGCGGCACAGGCCGCAGTGGCCCTGAAACTGCCGCGCAAAACCTTCTATGACAAGCTCACCCGCTATGGGATTCGGCCCGAAGATTACCGCCGCTGAGCCCAGAGAAATTTGTGCGAAATTCCGCACACATCCCGAGTCGCTTGTGTGAAATACCGCACAAGCCATGCACCCGGCGCAAACCTGCCCGCCTGGTTTTGCCGTGCAACCATTTGTTAACCTGTCACAAAATGAGCATCTTGCCTGAGAATCATACAAATTCTTGAGCGGAGAACTGCTTTACCTCACCATGACGTCACCGTGCCCGGCTTGGGCACAGTCACACCATGACCACTTGGGAGGAGACCCACATGAAATTCCTGACCGCTGCCGTCTCGGCACTGGCTCTGACCGTTGGCGCAGGCGCCGCTATGGCCGCTTGTGAAGACGGCGAAATCGTCGTCAAGTTCAGCCATGTCACCAACACCGACAAACACCCCAAGGGCATCGCCGCCTCTTTGTTGCAAGCCCGCGTCAACGAGGAAATGAACGGCAAAATGTGCATGGAGGTGTTCCCCAACTCCACACTCTATGACGATGACAAAGTGCTTGAGGCGATGTTGCAGGGCGATGTGCAACTGGCCGCACCCTCGCTGTCAAAGTTCGAAAAATTCACCAAGCAGTTCCGCCTCTTCGACCTGCCCTTCCTCTTTGCCGATGTGGCCGCCGTTGACCGCTTCCAAGGCTCCGAGACAGGTCAGGCCATGCTCGATTCGATGCAGCGCCGTGGCCTTCAGGGTCTGGCCTACTGGCACAACGGCATGAAGCAGATGTCAGCGAACAAGCCGCTGCTCGAGCCTACGGACGCCAATGGCCTCAAGTTCCGCGTGCAATCTTCGGATGTGCTTGTGGCGCAGATGAACGCAATTGGTGGCAGCCCCCAGAAAATGGCCTTCTCCGAGGTCTACGGCGCGCTGCAACAGGGCGTTGTCGATGGGCAGGAAAACACATGGTCCAACATTTACGGGCAAAAGTTCTTTGAGGTGCAGGATGGCACCACCGAGACCAACCACGGCATCATCGACTATCTCGTCGTGGCCAGCGTTGATTTCCTCGACAGCCTGGAACCCGATGTGCGCGATCAGTTCATGACCATCGTCAGCGAAGTGACAGAGGCTCGGAATGCGGAATCCAGCCGCGTCAACGAAGAGGCCAAGCAGGCGATCATCAATGCTGGCGGCGTAGTGCGTCAGCTCTCTCCGGAACAGCGCGCCAAATGGGTCGAGACAATGAACCCCGTTTGGGACCAGTTCAAGGAGGACGTGGGTCAGGAAAACATCGACGCCGCCGTGGCTTCGAACTCCAACTCCTGATCCGGCCTTAAATGGTGCGGCCCGCCGCCAGAATGGCAGGCCATTGATCGCATCGGGCGGGTTTTCAAGTGACCCGCCCGAAGTGCGATACCCTCAGCAAAATTAGGAATGGGACGATGCAGCACAAGACAGGGCTAATCGACCATATCGAAGAGACGGTGATCGCCGCTCTCTTGGGGCTGATGACACTGTTGACCTTTGCCAACGTCGTTGCCCGATATGTGTTCAACATGAATATTCTCTGGGCGCTCGAACTGACCGTGTTCATGTTCGGTTGGCTCGTTCTCTTGGGTGCCTCCTACGCGGTCAAGAAACACGCGCATCTGGGCGTCGACGCAGTGATCAACCTGCTCTCCGAGCCGATGCGGCGGCTGGTCGGCCTCTTGGCGGTCGCGGCCTGCTTGATCTTTTCACTGCTGCTGCTCAAGGGCAGCTATGACTATTGGGCGGTCTTTGCCGACCTGCCGCCCACCTCCGGTCGCTGGTTTCCAACGGGCTTCGACACCTCCGCCCGCTCCCAGAGCTTTTACGAGGTGCAGGATGTGCCCATGCTGGCCGTGTTCCGCTTTCTCGAAGACCTGATCAACTATGGCGACGCCTACGAAAAACTGCCCAAGGTGGTGCCCTATTTCGTGATGCCGCTTTCGGCCTTTCTGCTCGTCCTGCGCTTTACGCAAGCTGCCATCGCCATCTGGACGGGTCGGAGCGAGCGCCTGATTGCCAGCCACGAGGTTGAAGACGAAATCGAGGAACTCCGCGCCGCCCATGCGCGCGACACCAAAGGAGGCCAAAACTGATGGATGTCGCTCTGCTCTTCACCATGGTCGTCGGCCTGATGCTGATCGGCGTGCCAATCGCCATCTCGCTCGGGCTCAGCTCTACAATCTTCATGCTGATCTATTCCGATACCTCGCTGGCGTCGATTTCAGGCACGCTGCTCAACGCCTTCGTCGGGCATTTCACTCTGCTCGCTATTCCCTTCTTCGTGCTGGCCTCGTCCTTCATGTCCACCGGCGGCGTGGCGCAGCGCATCATCCGCTTTGCCATCGCTTGCGTCGGCCACCTGCCCGGCGGCCTCGCAATTGCCGGGGTTCTGGCCTGTATGATGTTCGCGGCGCTCTCGGGCTCGTCCCCCGCCACCGTGGTCGCCATCGGTACCATCGTCATCGCCGCCATGCGCCAATTGGGCTACACCAAGGAATTCGCAGCGGGCGTAATCTGTAACGCGGGCACGCTCGGCATCCTCATTCCGCCCTCTATCGTCATGGTGGTCTATGCCAGCGCCACGGATGTTTCTGTCGGACGGATGTTCCTTGCAGGGGTGCTGCCGGGGCTCTTGGCCGGGTCGATGCTGATGATCACCATCTATGTCATCGCCAAGATCAAGAACATGCCCAAGGGCGAATGGCGCGGCTGGCGCGAAATTTTCGACAGCTTTCGCGACGCGGCATGGGGGCTCTTGCTGATTATCATCATCATGGTGGGGATCTATGGCATCCCCGGCATCACCGGTGCGATCTTCACCCCGACCGAGGCCGCAGCGGTGGCGGCAGTCTATGCCTTCTTCGTCGCCTCCTTCGTCTATCGCGATATGGGTCCCCTCGCACGCGGAGAGGGTCAGGCACCGCTGGCGCTCTACCAACGCCCCACGGCGCTTGTCACCGCCTTTTTCCACCGCGACACCCGCAAGACCCTGTTGGATGCGGGCAAGCTCACCGTGATGCTCATGTTCGTGATCGCCAACGCGCTTATCCTCAAACATGTGCTGACCGAGGAACAAATCCCCCAACATATCGCCAACGCCATGCTCGGCGCGGGGCTGGGGCCGGTGACATTCCTCATCGTGGTCAACGTGATCCTGCTCATCGGCGGGCAGTTCATGGAACCCTCTGGCCTCTTGGTGATCGTGGCTCCGCTGGTCTTTCCCATCGCCATCGAGCTTGGGATTGACCCCATTCACCTTGGCATCATCATGGTGGTGAACATGGAAATCGGCATGATCACCCCGCCCGTTGGCCTCAACCTCTTTGTGACCTCCGGTGTGGCAGGCATGCCGATGATGGCCGTGGTGCGGGCATCCCTGCCCTTCCTCGCTGTGCTCTTCGTGTTCCTGATCATCGTCACCTATGTGCCATGGATCTCGACCGTTTTGCCCAATGCGGTGATGGGCCCCGAGGTGATCATCAAATAGACACAACAAGGACGGATCAAACCGTTCCCCCTGACCACGCGGGCCCCGGCCTGCGTGGTTTTTTTTGTCCTCTCGCGATTACAGCTTGAAAGCGCGCGACACCACGCTACCTGCCCGTCCGGCACGGGAATTCCTTTACCCCGCCACATTTCGGCGTTACCCAAAGAACCGTAGCCCGACAGGAGAGATGCGCGTGATATCAGACACCCTCAGCGTTGAGCGCGACGCCTTTCTCTCCGCCATGCGACAGGTGGCGGCGACGGTGACCGTCGTGACAACCGACGGGGTCACGGGCCGCGCGGGTGCCACGGTCAGCGCCTTTTCCTCGCTCTCGGCTGACCCGCCTTCGGTTCTGATCTGCCTGCGCACCGACAGCCGCATCGCCCGCGCGGTAATCGAAAACGGCGCCTTCTGCGTCAATGTCCTGTCCGAGGACGCGGTCGAGGTCGCCCGCGCCTTTGCCGGCCCCTCACCCGAGAACCCGGCGGCTCGCTTTGACGGGCTCGATATCACCCCCCGTCCCGAAGGCCCGGTGCTGCCGCGCGCCACTGCCTTTTCCTGCATGCTGACCGACCGCATCATCCATGGCAGCCATGCCATCTGCATCGGCACGGTCACAGCCCTCACCAATGCCGGGCAAAAGCCGCTGACCTATCTCAGCGGTGACTACCATATCGTGCGCCCGCACGGAAACTGACCCCCCGCACCATCTTGGCGAAAATACTCAAACCCACCGCTGGCCAAACCGCGGCGGCCCTGCCATATCTGCGCCAAGCACAGCCAAGGAGCCGCCCATGACCCGCATCATCACCACCCTCAAGGACATCGCCGCAAATTACGATGCGCTCTTTGTCGATCTCTGGGGCTGTGTGCATGACGGGGTGCGCGCCCTGCCCGATGCCGTGGCGGCCCTACAGGCCTATCGCGCGGGGGGCGGCATCGTCGTGCTTGTCACCAACTCGCCACGCGCGCGTGCTGGCGTCGAGAAACAACTCGACAGCTTCGGCGTGCCGCGCGACGCGTGGGACACCATCGCCACCTCCGGCGACAGCGCCCGCGCCGCGATGTTTCAGGGCGCCGTCGGCGAAAAGGTCTGGTTTGTCGGCCAACCCGTCGATGAACGTTTCTTCGATCCACTTCACCTGATCGAGAACCCCGCCCCCATCACCTGCGTTCCCTTGGAAGACGCCGAAGGCATCATCTGCGTCGGGCCTTTCGATCCGCTCCGCGACCCCGCCGAGATGCGGCCACAGTTTCTATACGCTAAGCAAAAGGGCCTGAAACTTCTCTGCGCCAATCCCGACATCGTGGTGGACCGGGGCGAGGTGCGCGAATGGTGTGCGGGTGCACTGGCGCGGCTCTATACGGAAATGGGCGGTGAGAGCCTCTATTTCGGCAAACCGCATCCGCCCATCTATGACCTTGCCCGCCGCCGCCTTCTGTCTCTGGGGCGCGATGTCGAAAATGCCCGCATCCTTGCGATCGGGGACGGGGTTCATACCGACGTGGCCGGAGCGACGGGCGAGGATATCGATTCTCTCTTCATCTCCGGCGGCTTGGCCGCGTCTGAGACCAAAACGTCGCACCAGCCCGATGAGACTGCGCTAAGGCACTACTTGGACAAGGAAAAATCAGAACCCACCTACGCGATCGGATTCTTGCGCTGACAGAAATCACTTGATTTTTCTGCATCTGCAAAGTAATAAAGTTCCAACTTTGGTCAAAATATCGGCCAATAATTACGCACCAAACCTGTTGGAGGGGCGAATGTTGGACAACATGCCGCGCGGCACGATCTGTATCGAAGACATCGAGATGGGGATGACCCGCCATCTGCGAAAGGTCGTCACCGACCGCGACATCGAGATGTTCGCCGAGGTTTCGACCGACCGCAATCCGGTGCATCTTGATGACGATTACGCGCAGGACACCATCTTTGAGGGACGCATCGCACATGGCATGCTGACCGCCGGGCTGATTTCAGCGGTTATTGGCGAACAACTGCCCGGCCACGGAACCGTCTATATGGGCCAAACCCTCAAATTCCTCGCCCCCGTGCGTCCCGGCGACATGGTCCATGCAGAGGTCGAGGTGATCGGCATCGACCACGGCAAACGCCGGGTGCAACTCGACTGCCGCTGTCTGGTCAATGGCAAGAAGGTCCTGATCGGCGAAGCCACGGTTCTCGCCCCCTCGCGCAAGTTCGATTAACCACCCTTGCGCGCGATACGCGCTGACAGCATTCTGCCTGAATGAACGCATCACCCACTTGGGGCGTGGTCGCCACGATCAAGGCCCCTGCCCGCGACATCCTCAATTTCGCCGCCCATCATCTCGATCTGGGTGCCCGCCGGGTGCATGTCTATCTCGACGCGCCAAACGAACAGGCTGAGGCAGCATTGCGCGCCCATCCAAAATGCCGCGTGATCCTCTGCGACGACGACTATTGGCGCAGACGCACTCGCAACGGTCGTCCGGAAAATCACCAGCCGCGCCAGAGCATCAACGCCACTCATTGTCTCAACAAACGACCGCAGGTCGATTGGCTCGCCCATATCGACGTCGATGAGTTTCTCTGGTCCGCCAGCCCGCTCGCGGCGCAGCTGGCGCGGCTCTCCCCTGACACGATCAGCGCCCGCGTCCGCCCCATCGAGGCGCTGGCACCCGAACCTTACAAAAAAGACGCTGAACCTTACAGATGTTACAAGTCCTGCGCCCTCTCACAGGCCGAGCGACGTGCCCAGACCAACGCGATCTATCCCACCTACGGCCCCTATCTGAACGGCGGTTTTCTCAGCCATGTAGCGGGCAAGGTGTTTGTCCGAACCGGCTTGCCAGACATCAGTCTTCGCATCCATAATGCATTTAAAAACAAGATTTTATGCGACGATGTTGAAGAATTACATGAACTGAAACTTTGCCACCTGCACGCCGCCACATGGGATCAGTGGCTGGCCGCCTACCGCTATCGCCTCAGCCACGGCTCCTACCGTGCCGAACTCAAGCCCGCGCCGCACTCTGACGGCTATGCCCTTAATATGCATGAGTTTTTTCAAATGTTAGAGGCCGAAGGGGGCGAATTGGCCCTGCGCAAGTTCTTCACCGAGGTCTGCACCGCCACCCCCGACCTCTGCCATCGGCTTGCCGATCACCGGCATCTCCACAGCCTCAATCTCGACCTCGACACCAAACGCACTCTCCACTTTCCAGAACAAGCATAAGTGTTTCCAAATAAAGGACAATAATCTGATCTTAGCCCGGTATCCCTGCCAAGAATCAGCGACGCATTGACGCTGACCGCGTTCTCAGGTAAATGCTGCGCAGCGGGTCATCCATGTGGAGAACCACAGGCCCATGAGGGGCCCGAACCCGCGCCAGACGTACGGGCCAAGATTGTGTCCGTAAACCACGGATACACATGACAAAATTTTCTGATCTGAACCTGAATCCCAAGGTCCTTAAGGCCATCGAAGAGGCCGGTTACGAAACCCCGACCCCCATTCAGGCCGAAGCCATCCCCCATGCGCTTGAGGGCCGCGATGTCCTCGGCATCGCCCAGACCGGCACCGGCAAAACCGCCAGCTTCACCCTGCCGATGCTTTCGCTTCTGGCCCGTGGCCGCGCCCGCGCCCGCATGCCCCGCAGCCTCGTGCTTTGTCCCACCCGCGAACTCGCAGCTCAAGTGGCCGAGAATTTTGACACATATTCCAAGCACTTAAAGCTCACCAAGGCGCTGCTCATCGGCGGTGTCAGCTTTAAGGAACAGGATAAACTCATCGACAAAGGCGTCGATGTTCTGATCGCCACACCGGGTCGCCTGCTCGATCATTTCGAGCGCGGCAAGCTGTTGTTAACGGGCGTTCAAATTATGGTCGTGGATGAAGCCGACCGCATGCTGGACATGGGCTTTATCCCTGATATTGAACGGATTTTCAGCCTGACGCCGTTTACTCGTCAGACGCTGTTCTTCTCCGCCACCATGGCGCCCGAGATCGAGCGGATCACCAACACCTTCCTGTCGAACCCCGCCCGGGTCGAGGTCGCGCGACAGGCAACCGCATCCGAAACCATCGAGCAGGGCGTGGTGATGTTCAAACCCTCGCGCCGAGAGAATGCTGACAGCGAAAAGCGCAAGCTTCTGCGCGCATTGATTGACCGTGAAGGCGAATCCTGCAGCAATGCGATCATCTTTTGCAACCGCAAGATCGATGTGGATGTGGTCGCTAAGTCATTGATGAAATACGGTTATGATGCGGCACCGATCCATGGTGATCTTGAGCAGAGCCAACGGACACGCACTCTCGACGGGTTCCGTGCAGGCACGCTGAGGTTTCTTGTGGCCTCCGACGTGGCCGCCCGCGGTCTGGATGTGCCAGCCGTCAGCCATGTGTTCAACTTTGACGTGCCCAGCCACGCCGAGGACTATGTTCACCGCATCGGCCGCACCGGTCGCGCGGGACGGGCCGGTAAGGCATTGATGATCTGCAATCCGCGCGACGAAAAGAACCTTTCGGGCGTTGAGACTTTGATTCAAAAGGAAATTCCCCGAGTCGAGAGTCCGGTGACCTTTGGCGCTCCGACGACCGACGCAGAGGCCCCGCAAGGCAGCGACGACCGCCCCGCCAAGCCGCGCCGTGCCCGCAGCACCAGTCGCAGCCGAGGCAAGTCCGAGGCTGTACAAAAACCAACAGAAATCATCCAGGAAGCTGTCACTGAGGCTCCAACTCAAGACGAAGCACTCCCCGAGCAGCAAGACCGCCGCAATGACCGTCAACAAGACCGTCAAAACGAGCGTTCACAGGATCGCGGCCCGCGCCAAGGTGGCGGTGCCTCTGGGGGTCGTGGACGCCAAGACCATGGTGGCGGTCCGCGCGTTGTCGGTCTGGGCGATCACCTTCCCAGCTTCATCGCGCTCAGCTTTGATGAACGTCGTGCTAGCTAACTATCTATTTTAAAATGTTTTATGACTTGGGTGATCCACGCAGGGTCACCCGCACACTTGCACGGATTCGAAAGTCAATTATTGCGTGTAGCGTCCGATCCGATCCAAGGAAGAGGACAATCAGCCATTGCTTTGAACGCGCTCTAGCGCGCGATCACGATATCCGCACTCAATCCACCCATGCGCGCGCTTTCGCCCAAACGCAGAGTGCCGCCATGCGCCCGCGCCACATCCAACACGATTGACAGGCCCAAACCCACCCCCATACCACGGTTCTGATTGCGCGCGGGCTCAAGCCGGGTAAATGGCTTGATCGCGTCACCTCGGCTGTCAGGCGGAATCCCTGGCCCATCGTCTTCGACCCTGATCCGCAACGACTTATCCGTCATGACGACCGAGACTTCCGCCCGCGACCCGTAGCGCACAGCATTGTTTATCAGATTTTCAACCGCTCGCCTGATGTTATCGGCCCGCAGGAGAATTTCACCTTCTCCGCGCAACTCCCCCAGATCCACAGGCACCTGCGCGCGTTGCGCATCCTTTACAATCTGGCGAACGAGGGCAAGCGGATCAACCGGAGTCGCCTCGCCTTCATGTGCGCCGCGCGCAAATGCCAAAAACCCATCCAGCAACTTTTCCATATCAACCACATCCCGGAGCATTGGCGCGGCCTCTTCGTCGTCCAACATCGCAAGGCTCAATCGAAGCCGCGTCAGAGGCGTTCGCAGATCATGGCTGACCCCCGACAACATCAAGGTTCGCTGCTCGATTTGTCGCTCTAGCCGCGCCCGCATGTCGAGAAACGCATTGCCTGCAGAACGCACCTCTATGGCCCCTGCCGGACGATAGGGCACATGCCGACCACGTCCAAACGCCTCAGCGGCCTCAGCCAAGCGCGTGATGGGCCGGAGCTGCTTGCGCATGTAAACATATGACACCACCGTCATCAGAATTCCGTAAAATGCCAAGTTTACCAGCACTTGATAGGGTCGGCGTGCGGACACTCTGCGGCGGTCAAACACAAGTTGCGTTACCGCATCATCTTGTTGAAAATACAAAACGACATATCTGCTGTCCGCCAGCGAGACCCGCTCCAAATCGGTGAAATATTCTCGCAATTCACGAATGACCACGCTCCCTGACAGGTCAAACCAGTCCTGATCATCGGCCTTTGGAACCTCTGAGACGGGAACGCGCCGCCTTTCGATTTCGAGCATATCGGCAATCGTGCGGCCCTCAGTCTCAGCCAACACCAACCGAATCTCTCTTGCCACGGTCTTTACCATCTGTTGGGTGACATCATCGAACAGTCGTTGGATAAACACCACCGACACCACTAAAAGCAACGTGATCACTGGCAACAATAGAATAAGAACCGCACGCCCATACAGGCTTCGGGGCATATAGGGTTTGAGCCATCGAACCGACATGGTTAAACCTAGCCGCGTGCGTTGCCAGAAGGAAGAGCCATGCAAGCGGATCAAGGAAAAAGGCCACCCGTGGGGCTGGCACAGGACCTGGGGCGCGACATCCGTCGTATTTTGGCTCCCAACCCATCCGCAATGACGTTCTGGGGGACAAATACCTATCTACTGGGTACGCGACAGCTGGCAGTGATTGATCCCGGCCCGGATGATACATCGCACCTGATGGCCATATTGGGCGCGCTCGGCCCCGGCCAGAGCATCAGCCATATATTCGTGACACATGCGCATCTCGACCACGCGCCCCTCGCGGCACGCCTCTCCGCTGAAACAGGTGCGCCAGTGTTCGCCTATGGCGATGCCAACGCGGGCCGAAGCCCAGTGATGCAACGCCTCGCTGAAACTGGCATGATCGGAGGCGGGGAAGGTGTAGACGCAGGCTTTTCCCCGGATCTGCTGCTCTGTGATGGTGAAACCGTAACGGGCGACGGCTGGCAGCTCACCGCACATTGGACGCCGGGTCATTTTGGCAATCATCTGTGCTTCGCCGTTGGGGACATAGTGATGACCGGTGATCTCGTTATGGGTTGGGCCAGTTCGCTGGTGTCCCCCCCGGATGGGGATTTGACCCAGTTCATGGCATCCTGCGCGAAAGTGAGAACGCTCAACGCGACACGTTTCCTCCCCGGACACGGCGCACCGATTGAGTCTCCGGCCGCGCGAGTTGAATGGTTGATATCCCACCGCCAAGCGCGCGAGATTGCGATTCTCGACGCCCTGCGCAACGCTCCAAAGACAGCCACTCAAATTGCATCCGATGTCTACGCGGACACTCCCCTCAACCTCCTTCCCGCCGCAGGCCGCAATGTCCTCGCGCACCTTATTGATCTTACTCAGAAATCACGGGCGCGCGCAGTAGATCACCTGCACGCAGACGCAATATTCGAACTTGTTCAGCCTGTTCTAAAATCGAATTAATTTTTGTCATAAAGCCTCTGGACCTCTCCGAGTCCCATTGCTATACGGCGCACGTGTTCCGGCGTAGCTCAGCGGTAGAGCAGTTGACTGTTAATCAATTGGTCGTAGGTTCGATCCCTACCGCCGGAGCCAAAAATCTCAGGTGAAGCAATAAATTAGCTTAAACCGCTCTACGCGGGCTTGAGGGGTTTTGGCATTCGCGCGACATTCGACATGACAGTTTTGACGCGAATGAAATGATTAACGAGACTTACGAAGCTCGCTTGGCCTTTGGCGATCTGGTTAACCTGTCAGGCGGCGCTACGGCACTGGATTTCTTTTCGGATATCAAACTGTCCCGACGAGCGCAAAGCGCAGGCGGGGTGGCAGCCCGCCAATTTTTTACCTCTCAGCAGAATCATCCAGCCTTGAGGTGAATATTTCCGTTGAGATCGGGCGAACAACTGATCCACCACCTCGATTACTCTAAAAAACTCTCTT
The DNA here is from genome assembly GCF_048262375.1 of Roseovarius sp. Taxonomy (GTDB): domain Bacteria; phylum Pseudomonadota; class Alphaproteobacteria; order Rhodobacterales; family Rhodobacteraceae; genus Roseovarius. Next base: position 173,034 of record NZ_JBLXFE010000008.1, on the reverse strand, counting down.
AACGGCTGAGTAATCCATGCCTGTCTGACTTTGACATCAGTTCCGGCACATATTTGGACTTCCATACCTTTATGCCCAAAACAAGAAACCTGCGGCATGGTCGACCGTATATCAGTTGAATGTGCCTTAATCCTTGCCCGTCCCGTGCTTTCGTTTATCAAGAACGCGCGCAAGAATGAGAACAATAGGCATGCCAAAAGATACCTCGACCGTACCGCACACCCCGAATGTCAAAGACGCACGGGACTGGGTACGCATTTTATCGACCTACCGCGACCCTAGTCCGACTCGTAGTACATTCGAGCTTTGCGTGACACTTGGTCCTTTCCTCCTGCTTTGGGCGGCGGCGTGGTGGTCCTTGTCGATCAGCCTTTGGCTGACACTCGCGCTCTCATTCGTCAATGCGGCGTTCCTGTTGCGCCTCTTTGCCATCCAGCACGATTGTGGCCACGGGGCATTTTACAAAAGCCGCAACCTAAGTGATTGGCTAGGCCGCGTGATTGGTGTGCTGACCCTGACCCCATATGATGTGTGGCGGCGCGCCCATTCGATCCACCACAGTTCGGCGGGCAATCTCGGAAGACGGGGCATTGGCGACATCACCACCTTGACTGTCACCGAATATCGCGCGCTTTCACCACTCAGACGCTTTATGTACCGCCTTTACCGCCATCCTATCGTGATGTTTGGCTTGGGGCCGGGGTATCTCTTTTTCCTGCAAAATCGCCTGCCTATGGGGCTGATGGCGCAATCCCGCTATTGGATCAGCGCCATGGCCACCAATGCGGCGATTTTGGCTGCTCTTGGGCTAATCCTCTATTTCGGCGGACTGATGCCGATCCTGCTGATCTTCGTGCCAACGACGCTTTTGGCAGCAACTGCCGGTGTCTGGCTTTTCTACGTGCAGCACCAATTCGAGGACACTCATTGGGAAAACGATGCCGAGTGGGATTTGCACGACGCCGCCCTGCATGGCAGCTCGCATTATGTTCTGCCTGCCGTTCTGCAGTGGCTGAGCGCGAATATCGGCATTCACCATGTGCATCACCTCTATAGCCGCGTTCCGTTTTACCGGCTGCCCGAGGTGTTGCGAGACCATGCGGCCCTCGCCGATTTGCATCGTCTCACGATCCGCCAGAGCTTTGCCACCGCACGGCTGCATCTCTGGGACGAGCGTAGCAAACGGCTGATTTCGTTCTCGAACCTGCCAGCAATTCCCTGATACTCAGAGAGCCCGGTTAAAGGGGACCTAGATCCCGCATGTGCGATGAAGGCGTGCTTCTATCTTGAACATGCCCGACCCAAATCGCCCGCAAGGCGTAAGCCCCGTAGCTGCGGCAGCCTGCATTCACAACGGTGAGCCACCAATAAGGCCACTCGACGCCAAGCGGGCGGTTCATCGGCTTTTGAATCAGATCATTTTCACGATGTGGTGGCAAATTAAAGCGCATTGCACGCCGCCCGCCAATGAGGATGCAATCGGTCTCCGGCAATGTAAGCGGAAGGCCGGACTGTTTAAAAACACTCAACACCAGCCACATCTAGGTGAGTCGTATCAAAATCAGTCCACGCGCCAAAGTCGGCTCAGGCATTTTCCTGTCAGAGATCGCGAAACTGTGCCTCTTGACGGGCTGTCCAGCGGACCGTCAGATCAAAGCCATCGTCTGTCTGTTTCTCTGTCTCGACCAATTCTTTCTCAAACAGCCATGCACGTTTGCGGCCATCAGCAAAGCGAAGGTGCAGCGCCGTCTCATGGGTCACATCCATGAGTTTTGCACCGATTGCGGCAACCAGATCGTTGATGCCCTGCCCCGTGATCGCAGAAATTGCAAACACATCCTCTTGCCGTGCGGCCTGAGTCACCGCCGCATGGCGCGCGTCTTCTGGCAATCGGTCAATCTTGTTCCAGACCTCGATCTGCGGTGTCTTATCGCTCACCCCGAGGCTCTCAAGAATACTTGCTACATCCCTCGCCTGCGAGACTGTTTCAGGGTGCGAGATATCGCGGACATGGCAAATCAAATCTGCCGACAGCACCTCTTCCAACGTGGCTCGAAACGCCGCAACCAGTTCGGTGGGTAGGTTACTGATAAAGCCCACAGTATCAGACAGGATGACTTCCGGTCCGCCTTCGGGTAACGACACACGACGCATGGTCGGGTCAAGCGTTGCAAACAGCATATCCTTAGCCATCACATCCGCCCCGGTCAGACAATTGAAGAGGGTGGATTTGCCTGCGTTGGTGTAGCCGACAAGCGCCACAATCGGAAACGGCACCTTGGCACGGGCGGCGCGGTGCAGGGTCCGGGTTTTAGCAACCTTTTCCAATTGGCGACGCAGACGCACAAGTTGATCATCAATCGCGCGACGGTCCGCCTCGATTTGGGTCTCGCCAGGACCACCCACAAAACCAAGCCCACCGCGCTGTCGTTCGAGGTGCGTCCAAGCCCGCACGAGGCGCGTGCGCTGATAGCTGAGTGCCGCCATTTCAACCTGTAAAACACCTTCGCGGGTGGCGGCGCGATCGCTGAATATCTCAAGAATGAGCCCGGTGCGATCAAGGAGTTTCACATCCCAAGCTTTTTCGAGATTGCGCTGTTGAACGGGCGTCACAGGGCCGTCGATCAGCACAAGCTCAACCTCTTCAGCCTGCATAGCCTGCTTCAGTTCCTCAAGCTTGCCCTTGCCAAATAGCCGACCCGCATCGGGTTTTCGCAGGCGCACCACATCGGCCCCCACCACGTCAATATCGGGCAGCGCCTGAGCCAAGGCCACGGCTTCTTCGAGAGCAAGCGCAGGATCACGGGGGCGGCTGGTACCTGCAATCTCGGGGTGGATTACCCAAGCCCGTGTGATCGGGCGCGCATGGTCCATCAATTGGCGTCGTCACCATCATAGAGATTGACAGGCTGCGACGGCATGATGGTTGACACCGCATGCTTATAAACAAGTTGCGACTGACCGTCCCGGCGCAGCAGAATGCAGAAATTGTCAAACCAAGTGATCACACCCTGCAACTTGACCCCGTTGATTAGAAAAACTGTCACAGGAATCTTGGTCTTGCGAACCTGATTGAGAAATGCGTCCTGCAAATTTTGTCGATCAGAAGCCATGCGTCTTCCTGCCTTTTTTTATTGCGCGCACCGCGAACCGGCGCGAGGGGTCTTTCATACACAAAAGAGTATGTCTTGCCCGTGCAGGAGTTTCCAGCCCAAAAAGTAAAATCATTCCAATCCGCGGCTCGCAACGGCAATGGTCCCCTAGTCGCGCCAAATCGACGGATTGAGCAAAGCAATAAGGGCCAATGTTTCCAGTCGCCCCAGTACCATCGCCATGGCATAGACCATTTTTGCCCCTGCGCTGAGTTCCAGCAAGCGGATCGGCGCATCGCTCGCGGTCAGTATCAGCGGCCCAGTCGTCGACAGACCCGATATCGCGAGAATCAGAGCAGATTCCAAACCCTGGCCAGTGAGTGTCAAAAGCGCTGTGACAAAGGTCAGGGACATGGCGAACAACATGAAGAAAATCCATGCGATATAGGCCCCTTGCCGCCGAATACGGCGCCCAAGCCCCGCTGCGCGCCCAACCGACGACGGGTGCACCAGACGTTCGGTTTCACGTCGCGCATGCAAATAGAGCGCATAAACCCGGAGCAGCTTGACCCCCCCCGCCGTGGTCGCCACCCCGCCACCGATCAGAGACAGCCCCAGCAGAACTAGGCCCGGTGTACCCAAACCGGACCAAGCACGCGCCTCATGCCAATCCGCGCTCTCGAACCCGGTGGTTGACAGGAACGACAGCACGGTAAACACCGCCCCCCACAGCGCCCGAAGCGCAAGACGCCAGTCAGAGGTCTCCTCGATCCCCAAGACGGCGATCCAGTGGCGTAAAAACAGCATCAGCGGCACGCCGATCAGCAAAATGAGCCCGAGCCGGAATTCCGGGTCGTTGGCCACGCCCGGGCGCGCAGACGTGATCGTATCTGACGAGAAGGTGAGCCGCGAAAGGGCGAAAAAGAGAAAAAGGAAAATCGCGAACTCACCGGCAAAGCCCGATGCACCATTCTGCAACCCGCCGATTGAGGAAATCCCGCTGGTGGCCATCGTCGACATGGCATGTACTGCTGCCACAAAGGTACGTTCGCCACCTATCATGAGGATTATCCACAGCGCCGCCGTCAGCCCGATATAGACCGGAGCCAGAACTGCCGTGGATTGCGCCAAACGCTTGGCTGGGGTTGCCCGCTCGAACCGGCCCAAAACCGTCGCGTCTTGCCCCGGCTCGGCACGGGCAGTCACCTCAAAGCCACCAAGGCTGAGCGGCGCAAGTACCGCAGAAGCTGAAATCCAGATCAGAAGCCCTCCGCCCCAGCCAACCAGTGCACGCCACAGATGCAGGCTGTCCACCAGACGGCCTTGGGCGTCAAAAAGCGTGGCGCCGGTGGTCGTAAAGCCGGACACCATTTCGAAATAGGCATTGAGAAAAGTGGTATTACGCACGCCCCCGTAAAACGGCACAGCAAGAAAGAGCGGCAAGAGCACATAGGCCAGCAAGAGCGACATCAGATTTTGCGTGTCGCTCATCCGCTGATCCGACCGCCCCGACAGCGCAAGGCCAATGATGATCACAAGCGCCAAACCGATAATGCCGGAAAAACCAAAGGCACGCGCCACGCCGCTGTAGCCGCGCATGCCCGCGTCAATCGCTGGAAGGAGCATCATCAACGCGGCGACCCCGGCGAGGATCAGGATCAGAGGGAATGTCAGAAGCCGCGCGATCATCGTTCAGAAAAAGTCTATCGAGACCTGCAACAGCTGTTCGACCGCCGCCACATCCGCCGCCATTGCAAAGATAACGATTACATCGCCCGCCTCGACACGCAGGCCACCCGCAGGCTTGTGTATCTTGTTACCCTTGCGAACCGCCCCGACCAGAACGCCCTCGGGGAAATCAATATCGCGGATCGCCGCCCCCGCGATGGAAGAGGTCGACATTACCTCGGCCTCGATCACCTCGCCTTCAGCGTCGCCTATGGAATAGACACCACGCACCTTACCGTGACGGATATGGCGCAAGATTGAACTGACGGTCGTCGCGCGCGGGTTGATATAGGCATCAATACCCAAAGGCTCTAGCAATGGCACCATGGTCGGGTCGTTGATCAATGCCACAGCAAAGGGGCACCCTTCGGATTTGGCGCGCACGGCCGCGAGCATGTTGGTCTTGTCATCATCGGTCACGACCAGAACTGCATCGGCCCGCGAAATTCCCGCCTCCGCCAATAAGGCCGCGTTAAGGCCATCACCATTCAGAACGATGGTCCGTTCCAGTGCATCCGCCGCACGCTCGGCGTGTTGGCGGTTTTTCTCGATCACTTTGGTACGAATACGGCCGCCCGGCCGTTTCTCCAGCGACTGCGCCACCGCCAGACCAATATTGCCGCCCCCAATGATGACCACGCGCTCTTGTTTCTTTTGCGATTTTCCGAATACTTCGAGTGTACGCGGCACGTCCTCAATCGGCGCGAAGAGGTAGCATTCGTCGCCCTCAAACAACTGATCCCCGGCCTCAGGCGCAAAAAGCCTACCCTCACGGCGAACCGCAAGAACCACCACCCGCAGCGTCGAAAAGAGATCACTCAATTGCCGCAGCGGCGTATTAAGCACCGGGCAATCCTCTTCGAGCCTGATCCCCATGAGCTGTGCCTGACCGCCCATGAAAATTTCGGTATCAAACGCAGCAGGCGCCGCCAGCCGTTGCAAGGCGGCCTGCGCAACCTCGCGCTCGGGGCTGATAACCACGTCGATTGGCATATGATCGCGCCGATAGAGATCAGAGTAAATCGCATCAAGATAAGACTGGCTGCGTAGCCGAGCGATCTTGCGACTGATACCAAAAACCGAATGCGCCACCTGACAGGTGACCATGTTGACCTCATCGGAATAGGTGGCCGCAATGATCATGTCAGCATCGCGCGCACCCGCACGGTCCAGCACATCGGGATAAGACGCAAAGCCGGTGATACCCTGAACATCGAGTGTTTCAGTGGCACGGCGCACCAGATCGGGATTGTTGTCTACGACCGTAACATCGTTACGCTCGCCCGAAAGATGCCGTGCTATCTGCCAGCCCACCTGACCGGCCCCGCAGATGATGACCTTCATCGTCTTTGCCTCACCTTGACTGAACCTGCTGCATGACAGATGGTCCCGGTTCGGTCAATTGCCTTCTCCATCAAGGGCCGGGTGCGCGGAATGATCCGTCCAACCAGCCTTCAATGTCCGCAAGCTCGGGGGTAAGAGCTATGGCGACACCACCTGAGAACTCTGCAAAGCGCGGCGCATTGAGAGCGTTGACGCCAACCAGCACCGGGACATCACGCGCCAACGCCTCGGCGATGAAATTTCGAAATCCCCGGCCCTCGGCCTCGTGCTTGCCAAATTTATTGACGATCACCAGATCACAGCCCTCGCTAAGCTGCGCTTCGGCGGCGGCCACCGCCAACTCCAATGCCGATGGATCGAGCCGACAGCCGCGCGCACCCGGCCCAAGGCTCTGAGATATGCGGATCACCGGCCCGTCGGGCAGAATTTTGACATCCATATCGCAGGGCCTATCATCGCCACAGTTGGTATTGACCTGAACCGTGCCGCACAGACGCAAGCCCCGCGCCTGAGCCGCACGCGCGACATCAAGCAGCAATAGATCTGTCTCTCCCCGCCCCTCGGCCATGACATAGGCGATCCGCATAGGCCCTGCTCTTTCTTGTTCAGACCGTCAGGCGGCTGATGATCACCGTCACTTCAGGCCGCTTGCCGATTTCGGTCTGCGCACTCTGACGTGCAACGCGGCGCAACCCCTCTTCCAGTTTGTCGTCGTCGGTCAGAGTTTTGGCCCCTGCGCGGCCCATAAACTGCGCCAGATCTTCCTCAAGCACATCCACAAGCGGTGCGCGTGAGCGACCCGTTTCGGATAGGCCCATTACCTCGACCCAAGGTTCGCCCAATGGTTCGTCTTCTTCATCAAGGATGACATTGATCATGACATGGCCATTCAACGCCATGCGAATGCGGTCGCGCACAACACCGTCCAGCGCGCCCACTTTTACCGACCCGTCCAGATAGGTGCGGCCCGTCTCGATATATTCGGCAACCTTGGGCGCATTGCCGCTCAGGTCTATCATCATGCCATTCACGGCCAAAACACCTTTAAGCCCGTTGGTCTTGGCCAGTTTCACATGCTCACGCAGATGCCGATGCTCGCCGTGCATGGGAATGACCATCTGCGGCTTGATCAATTTGTGCATCTCATTCAGATCAGGCCGGTTGGCATGGCCCGAGACATGATAGCGCTCATCGCCCTCGACCACATCGACGCCCATTTCAGAGAACTGGTTGATGATGCGAATGACGCCGCGCTCGTTGCCGGGAATGGTCTTGGAGGAAAACAGGAAGGTGTCGCCATTCTTGAGGGTGATGCCGTTGTATTTGCCGTTCGCCAGTTGTGCACTCGCCGCGCGCCGCTCACCTTGGCTGCCCGTAACGATCAGCATCAAGTTCTCGCGCGGCACCGAGCCCGCCTCTTCCGGACTGATGGTCTTGGGAAAGCCTTTTAGCACGCCTGTGGCCTGCCCCGCCTCAATCATCCGCTGCATCGCACGCCCCATAAGGCAGATCGAACGGCCCGCCCGCTCGCCGGCTTCGGCCAGCGATTTGATGCGCGCGATGTTGCTGGCAAAAGTGGTGCAGACAAACATACCTTTGGACGCCGCCACCAACTCAGTGATCGGGGCACCCACGGTGCTTTCGGAGCGGCCCTCGTGATGACTGAAAACATTGGTGGAGTCGCAGACCAGCGCCTTGACGCCCGGCTCTGAGAGGCTGGCCCAGAGATCGCGATCAAACGGCTCTCCGACCACGGGATCAAGGTCGATCTTGAAATCGCCCGTATGTACGATCCGTCCACCAGCACTATCGATCACCAGACCAGAGCTTTCGGGAATGGAATGTGACGTCGGCACAAAGCCCACGGAAAAAGGTCCAGCCTTCACCGTCTCGGGCCACGGCGAGACGGTCTTGACCGCCTTATCGGAGTGGCCATACTCCTCCATCTTGCGCCGCGCGATATTGGCGGTAAACGCACGGGCGTAGACCGGCGCGCCAAGCTGTTCGTAGTAATGCGCCACAGCACCGACGTGATCCTCATGTGCGTGGGTTACAAAGATCGCTTCCAACTGCCCCTTGTGCGCCTCAAGCCACGAAATGTCAGGCAGGATCAGATCGACACCGGGTGTCCCGTCCATGTCCGGAAAGGTCACCCCCAAATCGACGAGGATCAGCCGTTCCTTGCCGGGTTTACCATAGCCATAGACATAGGCGTTCATACCAATTTCACCCGCCCCGCCGAGGGGCAGGTAGATAAGTCGTTCACTGCTCATGGGGCGTCAGCCCTCCTTGTTATACGCATGGATGACGGTCAGGCCGTGCATCGTCAGATTGTCCTCGAACATGTCAAATATGTCCGTTCCCTGCTGGAAGAGAGGTGCCAGCCCACCCGTTGCTATCACCGTCATGGCGCGGCCGCGTTCGGCCTTTATGCGTTCACATAGACCATTGATCAGCCCGACATAACCCCAGAATACTCCCGACTGCATGCAATCAACGGTATTCGTTCCGATCACACGTTCAGGCTTGGTTACGTCAATATGTGGCAGCGCTGCGGCTGCTTCATGTAGAGCTTGGAGCGACAAGTTCACCCCCGGTGCGATGACACCGCCGATGTAGGCACCATCGCTGTCGACCACGTCAAAGGTGGTGGCCGTGCCGAAATCAACCACGATAAGGTCACCACCATGGAGATCAAACCCCGCCACTGTATTGACAAGCCGATCCGGGCCCACTTGTGTGCCCGTATCCACCCGCACATCAACCGGAAGGCGGCACTCGGGCTTGCCCACCACCAAGGGTCGGCAATTGAAATAACGATCAGAAAAGACCCGTAGATTAAACACCACACGCGGAACAGTCGAAGATATGATGACCCCGGTGATCTCGGCCTTGATACCATAATGGTGCAGCAAGGTCTTGAACCAAACGAAATACTGATCGGCAGTGCGCTGATGATCCGTGGCCGTCCGCAGGGTGCAAAGGAACTCTTGCCCATCCCAGATTGAAAACACCGTATTGGTATTACCGCAATCAATTGCCAAGAGCATGCGTCCGGCCCCTTTTCGTCAGAAGAACACCTCGGCGGCGGCAATCGTCTGTCGCCCCCCTGCGGTCAATAGAACAAGATTGCCGGCCTCGTCCACCGTCTCAAACGTGCCCTCATATACCTCACGCGTTGTGCGGGCAGTAATCACCTGACCCAGCCTTGCGGCCCGCGCCAACCAAGCAGTGCGTATAGGGGCAAAGCCATAAGTTATGAACTGCGCCTCCGCCCGCGCATAGGCAGAGGCGAGCAGGTCCAGAAAATCTTCGGGATCAACGTCAATTCCGGTCTCGGACAAGAGCGACACAGGGCGCAGCCCGCCCGCCTCGACCTCGGACATCTCCGGCGCGTTACGCAAGTTGACACCGATGCCGATGGCGAAATGGCTGAGGCTCCCCCCTGCCCCGGCACTCTCCAGCAAGATCCCAGCCAACTTGCCGCCGTTCAGCAACACGTCATTGGGCCATTTGAGGGCAAAGACCTCGGCCCGCCCGGTCGCAGCGACAAACGCCTCGAAGAGCGCCAGCGACGCCACGAAAGATCGCAGCGCCACGCGGTCCGGGCGCTCGGTCGGGCGCATGACCAACGTCGCAGCAAGATTGCCGGCGGGGTTGACCCAGGCCCGCCCCCGCCGCCCGCGGGCGGCCGTCTGCTGATGCGCAAGAATCCACTCTGGTCCAGTCAGAAAAGGCGCGATGCGCGCGGCCTCTGCGTTGGTGCTGTCCACCGAGGTCAAGATCCGCCGCCCATAACCATCGGGCCAGTCTGATTTATGATCCATGTTCACTTTGCTCCAACTCGTCAAGATCGCTGCTCGGTCTCAATCCCACCATGGACCGTGATGCCGTCCGCTCCGACCCAGCCGTTCAAACCCGTGATGACCAAACATATCACGTTGCGCCTGAATGATATTGGCACTGCCATGACCCAACCGCATGCTGTCATACCATGACAGGCCCGCAGAGAGTGCTGGCACCGGATGGCCACCATGCATTGCGCTGCAAACCACCTGCCGCAGCGATGGAATGCAGCGCGCCAACGTTTGCGCAATCTGAGGTGCAAGGATCAACTGACCCTGCGGCAGATGCTGATCGAACGCTGCGGCGATGTCATCGAGCAGAGCAGAACGGATGATGCAACCCGCCCGCCAGATGCGAGCAATGGTTGCGGGATCAAGGGACCATTCGTACTCTTCGGATGCTGACGCCAGAATTCGAAACCCTTGGGCATAGGCCAGGATGCGCGCGGCGAGAAAGGCCTCTGCCAGAACCTCTGGCGTGCCGTCGAACGCACCCACTGCGCCTCCGAGGATGGTCTCGGCCCGCTGCCTCGTTGCCTTTTCAGAAGACCAGCCACGCGCGCCAACCGCAGCCTCGATCATGCTGGCCGACTGTCCCATTCGCAGCGCCTCAATCACGGTCCAGCGTCCAGTACCCTTTTGCCCCGCAGCGTCCTTGATGACATCGACCATTGGATGGCCTGTTTCAGGGTCGGTATAGCTCAAGAGCCGCGCTGTAATCTCGACCAGATAAGACTTGAGCGGGCCACGATCCCAGTCGGCAAAAAGTGCTCCAATCTCGGTGGGGGCCAAGGCGGCCCCATTGCGCAAGAGGCTGTAGATTTCAGCGATGACCTGCATGTCGACATATTCGATGCCATTGTGAACGGTCTTGACGAAATGCCCCGCCCCGTCCGGTCCGAGATGCGCCACGCACGGTGCCCCCTCATAGCGGGCTGCAATAGCGGTCAATACCGGCTTCAGTTGTTGCCAACTATGAGCGCTGCCGCCCAACATCATAGATGGGCCATGGCGCGCGCCAGACTCGCCGCCGGACACCCCCATACCAACAAAATGCAGATCGCGTTCGGCCAGTTGCGCAGTGCGGCGGCGGGTGTCATGAAAATCGGCATTTCCACCATCGATGACAGTGTCCCCCGGAGCGAGCAACGGGGTAATCTCATCAATCATCGCATCCATCGGGGCACCGGAGGGGATCATGAAGAGAATAACACGCGGCGGCGTCAGGGCCGCTATGAACTCTGCCAGCGTCGTATAAGGATGCAACCGCGCTGCCAAATCCCCAGCCTCGGAGATAAAGGGGGCGATCCAATCGGATTCGCGGTTTGTTACCGCGACGTCAAAGCCATGCTCCGCCATATTCAACGCCAAGGCACTGCCCATGGTGCCCAGCCCGTAGATACCGATCTGCGCCATGCCCCCCCCTGATATCGCTAACAGCTCAAATTCAGGCTAAGCGCTTTGGCGACAGAATTGCAAGCGTCCGCGCTATCAGACTCCGAGACACCACCGCATGATGGCCTTTTGCGCATGCAGTCTATTTTCGGCTTCGTCAAAAATCACCGAAGCCGGGCCGTCCATCACCTCTGACGTCACCTCTTCCCCACGATGCGCGGGCAGGCAATGCATGAAAAGCGCGTCCGGCTTGGCGGCCGCCATCAGCTTGTCATTGACCTGATAGGCACGCAGCATGTTGTGACGGCGTTCCTTGGTGGATTGGCTATCGTGCATGCTGACCCATGTATCCGCGACCACCAAATCGGCCCCCTCAACCGCCTTGAACGGATCACGTTCGATCGTAATCGTGCTTCCAGCCTTGCGCGCAAGACCAATAAATTCGGACTCGGGATCAAGCTGCATTGGCCCCGTAAAGGTCAGATCAAATCCGAATTGCCCCGCCGCATGCAGGAAAGAAGCACAGACATTGTTGCCGTCGCCGGACCAGACCACTTTCTTGCCCTTGATCGGCCCACGATGCTCTTCATAAGTAAGAATATCGGCCATGATCTGGCATGGGTGGGTGCGGTCAGTGAGACCGTTGATGACAGGCACATCGGCGTGTTCGGCCATTTCCAAAAGGACGGATTCATCAAATGTGCGGATCATGATCAGATCGACATAGCGGCTCATCACTCGGGCTGTATCGGCAATGGTTTCGCCGTGGCCCAGTTGCATATCAGCCCCAGAAAGCACCAGAGTCTGCCCGCCCATCTGACGCACCCCCACATCAAAGGATACCCGGGTCCGGGTCGAGGGTTTTTCAAAAATGAGCGCCACCATGCGCCCGGCGAGCGGCTGTTCATCATCGGGCGTGCCGCGCGGACGGCCCGCACGCGCCTCTTTCATGCTGCGCGCCTGATCAATCATCATCCGCAGATCGGTGTCAGAGGTTTTATGGATGTCGAGGAAATGGGTCATGGTCGGATCGCTTCTTGCTGGAATGTCATGCGGGGACCATCCCCCGCCCCCGCCCCCGCGGAGTATTCTGAGAACGATGAAATCATGCGGTTTCAAGCGCGGTTGCTGCAGCGTCAAGACGGGCCACGGCCTCGGCGATTTCGTCATCGGTGATGTTGAGCGGAGGTAGAATTCGCAGCACATTATCGGCCGCAGGTACCGTCGCAACGAGTGCTGCGTACCCGGCACTTACAACATCTGTGTTAGGTACGCGACACTTGAGACCTACCATCAATCCCAAGCCGCGAACGGCCTCGAATATGGTGGGATGGGCGGCGATCAGCCCCTCGAGCTTCTGCCGCAGGAGACCTGCCTTGCGATTGACCTCGGATAAAAATTCGGAGGTGGCGACCTGCTCCATGACGGCGCAGCCCACGGCGCAGCCCAAGGGATTGCCGCCATAGGTCGATCCATGAGTACCCGCCGTCATACCAGAAGCCGCAAATTCCGTGGCCAGCACAGCCCCAAGCGGAAAGCCGCCACCAATGCCCTTGGCAACCATCATGACGTCTGGCGTCACACCTGCCCATTCATGGGCAAAGAGCCGTCCCGTGCGCCCCATGCCGCATTGCACCTCGTCCAAAACAAGCAAAATCCCACGCTCATCACAGAGCGCGCGCAATCCTTTGAGGCATTGATCGGGCAGCGGACGTATACCACCCTCGCCCTGCACCGGTTCGATCAAAATGGCGGCGGTATTGTCGTCAATCGCGGCATAAAGCGCGTCGTGATCGCCCCAAGGCACATGTTTGAAACCAGGCAGCAGCGGGCCAAAGCCCTTGGTCATTTTTTCCGAGCCTGCCGCCGCAATCCCAGCAGAAGACCGCCCGTGAAAAGACCCCTCAAAGGCGATGATGTCAGTGCGCTCCGGCTGACCTGCGTCATAAAAATGCTTGCGCACCATCTTGACCGCCAACTCGCAGGACTCTGTTCCGGAATTGGTGAAAAACACCGTATCCGCGAAGGTGGCGGCGACCAGCCTATCTGCCAATTCCTGTTGCTTGGGGATCTGATAGAGGTTCGACGTGTGCCACAGCGCGCCGGCCTGTTCGGTCAATGCGGCCACCAACGCGGGATGCGCATGCCCCAAAACATTAACAGCAATACCGGCACCCAGATCCAGAACGCGTCGCCCGTCCGCCTCGATCAGCCAGGCACCCTCCCCCTTGACGAAGGAGAGAGGTGCGCGATTGTAGGTTGGCAGGATCGAAGAGATCATGGCTGTTTCCTTGTCAAATAGGCCCTTTGAGTGCCGTAATGGCGGGGCCAAGTCAATCATTCCGGAGGGCGTTTGAGGAAATTGGCGCGCAGGTACGCACGGATCACGAGAGCAGCGGACGTCAGACGCAGGCGCGTCGGCGTCGGGTCGTTACATATGTCTCACAGGTGATCATGGCCGTGGATTTAACCAGTTTTGCGTGTCAGGGGAAGAGAAATATTGAGTGCCGCCTTGGCTTCCATTGGAACACGCACAGCTCCAAGCCGAGGATGCAAGCGGCGCGCGAGATGCCAACACCCCACGAGACCAATCCCGGATACTGCAAAAACACCCGCTAACGGCGCAACCAGCAAGACCAGCCAAGCCGCCCCTGGCGTGAGAATGCCGGACACATCGCGGAAGCTTGCATAGATTGCGGACATCTCGGTGCGCTCTGAGGGCTTGACAGCCATCAGAAACGGCAACCCCGCCGATACATCCAGTAAAACCAAAAAAACCGACGCGCAGCCGAGGCTGGCGATAGTCAGCCAAGGCAGACCGCTGAGCACAGCGCCAAAAACAAAGAGCAGCCCTGACATCAGAAAACCCGCCCTCACAGCGTGGCGGATCGAATGACGCTGCATCCACCGCAGCATGAGCGGTGTCAGAAACAGCATGCCGTTTGAGACAGACAGCAGCATCCCCCCCAAATCTTCCCCCAGCCCCTGCTCGACGGCAAAGATTGGCAGATACACCACATAAGCCCACCAGCCGCAGGACCGTATCACCGCGAAAACCCATCCAGCCACCAGCCGCGGCTGAGCAAAGAAGCGGGGCAGCCAAGCCAAGGGATTGGGCGCTGGACGGCGCGCACGGGTAATCAGCCGCCCATTGCCAAGCCGCATATAGAGGAAAAGCCCCATCATGGTCAGCGCTGCCGCAGCCGCCATAATGAACGGCAGGGGTCGCCAAATCCCCAGTAGGGTCACACCCAACCAAGGCCCCATTGTCCAACCAAGCGCGCTGTAGAACATCCGAGATGTCTCGCAACGGCCGAGCTCGGTCTTGGCGATGTAATCGAGCACATAGGTGTTGAAACAGACAAAGATCGTCACTGTCGCCGCCGTGATCAGAGCCAATGCGCCGATCATGCCCAGTGCGCCGCCCTGTGCCCCCAAGGTGGCACCGCCAGCGAACATCGCGCAACCGCTGACATAGATCCAGCGGCGCGGCATGAAGCGAGACACAAACGGCACCATCAAGCCAGTGATAAGTGACAGGAGACCCACCATAAAATAGACTTCAGAGACCAGCGCCGCATCCCGCAGCGCGCGATACATTTCAAGCGGCATCACCGAAATAAGGATACCACGCGCCATGGCCTCGGTGCCTGCGAGCATGGCAAAGCCGCGTACAGACGGGGCAGGAGCATGACGGAGCCATTCGGGAATGCGGCGCTGATGCATGATGTCGGTCCATTTTTCGTCATGCAGATCACGGATGAAGCATGCGTGATTGGCAAACGACGACATCCTGTCGTTTTTGGAGTGATCATCGTGAAATTTTAAAAGTTCGCACAAGGTGCGTCTGCCTCTGCCGGGTTTCTGACTGTGCGGTCACATCCGGAGTTTTTGCTGAGACAACGTCCGGAAGGCCTGAGCGATGCGTCGCGTTTCAGCAATCTGCTTTCTATGCGAATGACGTTACGCCACCTTTGACAACCCCCCCGGCCATCCGGCTAGATCGAGAACGAGGGAGGACACCATGCCGTTGAGCATCCTGTTGCCGATGGTCGTGATTGGCATTGCAATGATTGCGATGCTCTTGCACCTCCTTGGTCTGTCCCGCCCCGCGACCATATCCGACAGCAAAACTGCTCGCGCAGCCTGGTTGCGCGAATTTCCGGACCATACCCCCACCCGCGTAACGCTGTGCAAAAATCATTCGGCCGCACTGATTGAAACAGCCCATGGACATGGCATCGTCTGGCCAATGGGGGCGGACACCACCGCGCGGTATCTGACAAACGCACAGGTTGCACATAGCACGACCGGCCTGCGTATAGACCTGCCTGATTACACGGCCCCCCACATCCATCTGGCACTTGCCCCTGAAGAAATGGCGCTCTGGCGTGACAAGCTCAAGGACTTCGCATGACCGACATGATCAGGTTTCCCGATGTGGTAAACTGGGCGGTGCCATTCTTTATCGCAGCAATCCTTGCTGAACTTCTGTGGATCGTGCTCAACGGCCGTGGCGGGAGATATGAGACACGCGACGCGTTGACTTCGCTCTTGATGGGGGCCGGAAATGTGGCCTCTGGCATCCTCTTGGGCTTTGTTGCCTATGGGTTTTTCATGGTGCTCTGGCGGCTCACCCCGCTTGATCTGGGAACATCCTGGTGGGTCATTGCGATCTGTTTTGTGCTGGACGATCTGCGGTATTACTGGGTCCACCGATTTGGCCATCGCATTCGGTGGGTTTGGGCGAGCCACGTCAACCATCACTCGTCGCAGCATTACAACTTGACGACCGCGCTCCGACAAACATGGACCGGAACGTTTACCTTCATGATGATTGTCCGTGCACCGCTGCTCCTCATGGGGTTTCATCCGGCAATGGTGCTCTTTGTCGGTGGGCTGAACCTCATCTATCAATTCTGGATTCATACAGAAGCGATCGGTCGCATGCCCAAGTGGTTCGAGGCGGTGATGAACACACCTTCGCATCACCGGGTGCATCACGGACGAAACCCGCGCTATCTGGACTGCAACTATGCCGGCGTTTTCATCATCTGGGACAAGATGTTTGGCACTTTCGTGCCCGAGATGGACGAAGAAAAAGTCGACTACGGTCTCGTGCACAACCTTGGCACGTTCAATCCGCTCCGCGTCGCGTTTCATGAATGGGTAGGGATATTCAATGACGTGATGCAACCGGACCTGACATGGCGTGAGCGGATCAAATACTGTCTCTTTCCCCCAGGTTGGAGCCATGATGACAGCCGCAGCACATCAGAGATGATCAAGGCACGTTATGTAGCCGAGCATCCCGAGGCGGCTGCCACGCCGGGGTTGCCGCCCTTGCCGGATCAAAACCCATAGAAGGTCACATGCTGCGCACAAAAATATCATTTGACCGATCATTCAAAACAAGCTCATGTTACATCAGGCATTTTGCGCCATCACTCAGAAGAATGTGCCGCCCCGTTTCCTGTAACGGGACGCCTCACGAGCACCCGGCATCTTGGGCAAGGGCCCATTACTCACCCTTGTGCAAGGTGTCGGGGAAGTTTTAGAGTAAAGGCAGTGACTGGTCGGCATAATCCTTGAATTCTGCAGAGTTGGACAGACCTGCCATGCCTTGGGAAAAATCCTATAATGAAACCGAAGTTCTCGAGGCCGCGATGCTTGCCTTTTGGGAGCATGGTTATCAAGGGACCTCGATGGCGGATTTGGTATCAGTCACCGGCCTCAACCGTGGCAGCCTATACGCCGGTTTTGGCAATAAGCGCGACCTTTTTTTAAGTGCGTTGAAGCATTATGATCAAAGCTATCGCGTCGGTTTTCTCGCGCTTTTGCGACAGAACCGCACGCCGCATGATGCAATCCTAGCCACATTCGAAGCTATCGCCCAAGGCAATGATACGATGCCAGGGGGGTGCTTGATGATCAATTCCGCGATGGAACTTGCGCCACACGATGACGAAATCGCCCTCATCATCGAAGACAGTTTGGCGCAGGTTGAAGCCTTTTTTGTCGAGTGTCTCGCGCAATCTACTGAAGAGCATCGCACCGAGGCACAAATCCGAGAGACCGCCAAGGTGTTGCAAGGGCTGATGGTTGGCCTTCTGGTCATGACCCGCGCCAATCGAAACAGCCCATCCATCGCGGCGATATTGGCGCAGGTGCATAACCTCTTGGCATAAACCGCCTACCAACGGCCCGTGATAGAGGACGCAAGCAAGGTGAGGCGGCCACGCGCGGGTGCCAGCCCAAGACGCCCCTCAGCGACCGCCCGCGGATCTCGCGCAACACGGCGCAGCACCGGTCCGGCCAGCCAGAGCGGCAAGAGCGCGGCCCCAGCCTTGCGCGAGACTTCCGCTCGCCGGGCCCGCGCCCGTCTGAGCCGTTTTAAGCCCTCAGAGGCCAACGCCCTAACCGCCTCTGGGCGACCATCCACCAAAGGTTTGCGACCTGCGGCCTCTAGGGCCGGAATGGCGCGCAACCAATTGGCAAGGCCGAGCGCAAAGCCTGCATCCTGAATGACCTGCGGTTCTGCATTGCCCAATGCACGCGCCGCAGCCTGCATGAGATTTCCAGACGTGGCCTCGATATAGCCGACAAAATCCGACTCATCCTCGAACGGATCACGGTTGATGTCCCACCGCCGGGCTTCGATCAGTTCTGCCAGCAGCGCTGCCCCTGCCGCATCCAGCACATGCGCCAAGGGTGTGACCACCTCATGTCGACGCACCAAACCACCCGCTGCAATTTCGTCCAGAGCGTCGCGCCACCATTGCAGGCGCATCTCGGCAATCATCGGCTCTGCCGTCAGCCATGGCGCGCGCGCCACCTCGACATTAAAGGCGTACATCGGAAACAGCACCGCGCGGGCCGCGACCGGCGCGGCCATGGCCGCCTGAAACCTGTCGGGATCAGCGCGGCGTACGATATCACCGCATGCAATCAGATCCGTATCGAACGTCGCGCTCACGCCGACCCCTCATGCAGGAGCTTCCAGTTGATCGCATCGAGCAGCGCCTCAAACGAGGCATCGACTATGTTGGGGCTAACGCCTACCGTGGACCAGCGCCGCCCGGTGCTGTCCTGACTGTCAATAATGACCCGGGTCGCGGCCTCTGTGCCGCCTTGGGTGATCCGCACCTTGAAATCCACCAGCCGCATATCCTCAATCTGGCCCTGATAACGGCCCAGATCCTTGGCCAACGCCTTGGCCAGCGCATTGACGGGTCCCCGGTCACAACCCTGATCATCCATGGATTCGGACACTGACAGCTTCTTTTCGCCATCCACCTTGACCACGACCACCGCCTCGGACAGGCTCACCATGCGGTCGTATTTGTTTTTGCGCCGTTCAACCGTCACCTTGTAACGCTTGACTTCAAAGAAGACGGGCATCTGTCCCAGTTCCTTGCGCGCGAGGATCTCGAAACTCGCCTGCGCGCTGTCATAGGTATAGCCCTGCTCTTCGCGGGTTTTGATCGTCTCCAAGAGCCGCGCCAGCGCCGGATCACTTGGCTCCACCACGATACCAGCCTCTTCCAGTCGGCGACGCAGGTTCGATTGCCCTGCCTGATTGGACATCGGGATGATCCGCGCATTGCCGACGGCAGCGGGATCGACGTGTTCATAGGTGCTGGGGTCCTTGAGGATCGCACTGGCATGCAATCCCGCCTTGTGGGCAAAAGCCGAGGCACCAACATAAGCCGCCTGACGCAGCGGCACGCGGTTGAGGATTTCGTCAAGCTGCCGGCTGACCGCAGTGACGCTCTGCAATCCGTCCAGCGTCACACCGGTTTCATAGCGGCTGGCATAGGGTTCTTTAAGCAGAAGCGTCGGAATGAGCGTGGTCAGATTGGCATTGCCACAGCGCTCGCCCAACCCGTTGAGCGTGCCCTGAATCTGGCGCACGCCCGCATCCACCGCCGCGAGGCTGCCTGCCACGGCATTGCCGGTGTCGTCATGGGTGTGAATGCCGAGGCGCTCACCGGGAATACCCGCCGCGATCACCTCAGCGACGATGCGCCCAATTTCAGGCGGCAACGTGCCGCCATTGGTATCGCAGAGCACGATCCACCGTGCGCCCGCCGCCATCGCAGCGCGCAGACAATCGAGCGCATAGGTCGGGTTGGCGGTATAGCCGTCAAAGAAATGCTCGGCATCAAACAGCGCCTCACGGCCTCCGGCGACCAGATGGGCGACGGAGCGGGCGATATTGTCGATGTTCTCGTCAAGGCTGATCCCGAGGGCGGCAGTGACGTGGAAATCATGGGTCTTGCCGACAAGGCATACGGCCTTGGTCCCGGCATTGAGCACGGCGGCCAAAACCTCATCATTCTCGGCAGAACGGCCAGATCGTTTGGTCATGCCAAAGGCGGTCATCGTGGCGCGGGTTTGCAGGGCGGCGTCGAAAAAGGCGCTGTCGGTGGGGTTTGCCCCCGGCCAGCCGCCCTCGATGTAATCGACGCCCAGCCGGTCAAGCGCATGGGCGATCTGGATTTTCTCGGGCGTCGAGAAACTGACCCCTTGGGTCTGTTGCCCGTCACGCAGGGTGGTGTCGTAGAGATAGAGGCGATCGCAGGTCATGCCGCACCCCGCGCGGAATCAAGGTGCGTAGCACCGCCGCGCGGCGCCCGACCGCCCCCTCGGGCGGGCGCTTTTGCAAGGTCGCAGTCCCGCGCCATCGTTCGATGCATTTGGCCGCCATAAACTGCACCAAACACCCGTTGCAGCGTCCCCCCGGCGGTCATGCCCTGCGCGGCCTGCAAGCGGTGTTCTGCGAGGCGCGTCACTTCAACGCCTCCAGCTTCGATGGGTCGAAATCTGGCAGACGAATAATTCTCGTTCCAGTTGGAGAGTTATTGACTTCGGCACCTGCCGCCGAGATTGCTGCCTTCAGCTGGTCAGCAGTATCATAGTCCTTTTCTTCCCGCGCACGATCAATGCGCCTAGCAAGCTCGGACAGATTCTCCCTGATCATACTCTCTTGCTGATCGAGCAGAGCCTTAAAAACGACGTTCGTGAACTGATCCTTGTACCGGGCCCAATCAATAGCCGTCTTGGAGTCTTTCAGGTCGAAGCCCAGCAGTTTCTGACTTGAATAGAGCTGAGACAAGAAACAGGCAAGCTCTTCGGGCGCTTTCGGCATCTGTTTCAAACGTTTGCGGATCGATTCTATAGCCGAATAGGTATCCAGATCATCGGCAAGCGCAGCCACAACTTCTTCGAAGGGCGCAGCACACGAAAGGTCCTGCAACACCTCAGTTCCACCTTGAGCTAAACCTTTAGCAAAATCTGTCACAAAATTGCGCGCCTCGTAGCGACGTTTCACCCCGAAATCCATCGGATCTCGGTAGTGGGACAATAAAAATGACATGCGGATCACCTCGCCCGGTATTCCCTGATCCAGCAAATCCCGCACGGTGAAGAAATTGCCCAAGCTCTTGGACATCTTCTTGCCCTCAACCTGCAGCATCTCGTTGTGCAGCCAGTAGCGCGCGAATTGCCCTTCGGGATGCGCGCAGCAGCTTTGCGCGATCTCGTTCTCGTGGTGCGGGAACATCAGGTCGTTCCCGCCGCCATGGATATCGAAACTCTCCCCCAAGAGTTCATGCGCCATGGCCGAGCATTCGATATGCCAGCCGGGCCGCCCGCGCCCCCAGGGGCTATTCCACCCTGGCAGATCCTCACTCGACGGTTTCCACAAAACGAAATCCATCGGGTTGCGCTTATAGGGCGCCACCTCGACCCGCGCGCCCGCGATCATGTCATCGACCGACCGCCCCGACAGCTTGCCATACCCCTCGCGCCAGCTATCGACGGCAAAGAGCACATGACCTTCGGCCTCATAGGCGTGACCCTTGGCAATCAACCCTTCGATCATCGCCACCATCTGCGGGATATATTGCGTGGCGCGCGGCATGTGGTCGGGCTCCAGCGCGCCCAAGGCCGCCATATCGTCGAGAAACCACTGCGTGGTCTCAGCTGTGATCTCGCCAATCGACCGCCCGCTTTCCGACGCGCGTGCGTTGATCTTGTCGTCTACATCCGTGAAATTGCGCACATAGGTCACATGCTCGGCACCATAGACATGACGCAACAGCCGGTAGAGCACGTCAAAAACCACCACAGGCCGTGCATTGCCCAGATGGGCGCGGTCATAGACCGTCGGCCCACAGACATACATGCGCACGTTCGTCGGATCGAGAGGCTTGAAATCCTCCTTCTTTCGGCTTCGGGTATTGTGCAGCTTGATCGTCGTCATCTTGTCCTCGCGCGCGGTCCCGCGGCGGGCTTAGCAACTTCGTGATCACTTGGAAACACAAGACCGGCCCGCCTGAGTAAACTCAGCAGATAATGCAGCAAATAATGCGGTGTACGGTCATCATTCGAGGGTCCTAGCCCCAAGACCCCCCTTGGTCAAGCGCGACGATCAGGGTCGCATTTGCGACATGCGTCGGAAATGGAACAGACAGAACCCGCAGAATCAGATGCTGTCAAAAGGTCTGAAGGAGAACATTATGCACCCACGCAGCAAGATCGCACTTGTTGTCCGCACGATTGGTGCGGAGCGTGGTCGGGCTGCGCGTGGTGGTCCTGTGCAGGCCTGAGCTCAGCATAGCCAGGTCGTTCTTTTTCAATAGGATTATACAGAAATGTCCGAGACTCTAACGCGCCGCGCCGGTGGCCGTGCCGCCCGCCGTGAGGCCCGCTCTAACCCGCTTGCTGCCAATCTTCGCCCGGTCCATCCGGGCCAGGAGGGTGGCACATATCACCCATTGACCCAAGTGCAGATGGACCGAATTCATCATGCCGTTCTGGATGCGCTCGAACAGATCGGCCTTGCAGATGCGCCGCCGTCCGGGGTGGCCTATTTGACCGGTGCGGGGGCTATTCTCGGGTCGGATGGGCGCATTCGGTTTCCAAGGGCCTTGATTGAGGACACCATCGCCAAGGCGAACCGCTCGATCACACTGTTTGGCCGGGACCCCAAACATGACATGCTGCTTGAGGGAAACCGGGTGCATTACGGCACGGCCGGGGCAGCGGTGCATCTGGTTGATGTGCATAATCGCACCTACCGCGAAAGCACAGTGCAAGATCTACATGATGCGGCGCGGATCGCCGATCAGCTTGACAACATCCATTTCGTGCAGCGTCCAATGGTCTGTCGGGACATTGTCGACAACCGCGAAATGGACCTCAACACGCTCTATGCCTGCTGCGCCGGCACCAAAAAGCATGTAGGGACATCCTTTACCGAGCCGGGGTTCGTCGCCGATGCCATTGAGATGTTGCATCTGATCGCAGGGGGTGAGGACAAGTGGCGGGAGCGGCCTTTTGTAAGCAATTCCAATTGCTTTGTCGTGCCACCGATGAAATTCGCAACTGAATCCTGCCTCGTCATGGAGGAGTGTATACGCGTTGGCATCCCGGTGTTGCTGCTCTCAGCGGGCCAAGCCGGAGCCACCGCACCCGCCCCAATCGCCGGGGCAATCGTACAAGCAACAGCAGAATGTCTGGCTGGTCTGGTCTATGTCAACGCAGTCAAGCCCGGCTTTCCGGCGATCTTTGGCACATGGCCATTCGTCAGCGATCTGCGAACCGGCGCGATGTCGGGCGGATCAGGGGAACAGGCGCTTCTGACTGCGGGATGCGCGCAAATGCATAAATATTACGGGCTGCCGGGGGGGGCGGCGGCGGGGATTGCGGATGCGAAACTGCCGGATATGCAGGCGGGTTGGGAACAGGCGACCTCGAACGTCATGGCGGGGCTTTCGGGGCTCAACATGGTCTATGAAGCGGCGGGCATGCATGCCTCTCTGCTCGGATTTTGCCTTGAATCTCTGATACTTGGCGATGATCTCATTGGTCAGGCGCTGCGATGTGCCCGGGGGATCGAGGTGGATGAGGACACGCTGAGTCTTGAGGTGATCCGCGCCACCTGCATCGGCGGGCCGGGTCACTTTCTTGGGGCAGAACAAACACTTAGTCGGATGCAGACGGATTATCTCTATCCCTGCCTTGCCAACCGATCATCCCCCAAGGAATGGGATGAGCTTGGCAAGCCGGATCTGATTGCAAAAGCCACTGAAAAGAAAGAGAAAATCTTGTCAGAACGGGCATCGGCGCGGTTCGATCCGGTGACGGATGCAGCCATCCGGGCACGGTTCAAGATCCATCTTCCTGCATGAGCTTTGCCGCGTAATGTACTGATTTATATTGAAAAAGACTCATACAAGCGCGCTCGCGCCTCATTGGGGCGGGCGCATCACGGCCAATTAGAGCTGACTGTACGGTTGTGCGGTCTTACCGTACGTCCGTTCGTTGCTCGGCCCTCGGTGCTCAGCGCTGTGCATTTTTGCAGCGGTGCGCAGGGTTTCAACCGCCATCCCAGACTGAGCGCTGAACGATGAGACCGGGCAGAAACACTCCCTGAGACCAGCGCTGTCCCACTGCCCCGGTATCCGGGCGTTCAGAAAAGCATCCAAGAGCCTTTCGGGTTTTGGTTGAAACACCGAAAGGCTCTGGCTGTTTGATCTTGGGCGACCTTGACCCTAAGGCACGGTCCCCTCCCCTAAATCCGGTAATGCGTCCGGATCAGTCGTTCCACGCCTTGTCCACGCCATTGATCTGCACACGGGTTGGCAGGCCCAGACCATCGAGCACGCGAAAGAACGGTTTGGGGTCAAGCTCCTCGACATTCTTCATGGTGCCGACATCCCAGTCCCCGTTGGCGATCAGCATGGCAGCGGCGACAGGCGGCACGCCAGCGGTGTAGGAAATGCCCTGACTGCCGACCTCTTCAAATGCCTCTTTGTGGTCAGCGACATTGTAGATAAAGACCTCGACGGGCGCGCCGCCCCGGGTGCCCTTGACCAGATCGCCGATACAGGTCTTGCCGGTATAGTCCGGGGCCAATGAGGCCGGGTCGGGCAGTACCGCCTTGACCACCTTGAGCGGCACCACTTCCAGCCCTTCGGCGGTCGTGACCGGCTGCTCAGAGAGCAGGCCAAGGTTTTGCAACACGGTAAAGACGTTGATGTAATGTTCGCCAAAGCCCATCCAGAACCGGACATCGGCGTTGGGATAATTGGCGGCCAGCGAATGCACCTCGTCATGTCCCGAGAGATAGGCGCGGCAGGTGCCTACCACAGGCAAATCCCAATCGCGGCCGACCTCGAACATCTTGTTCTCTTGCCACGCGCCGTTTTGCCAAGAATAGACCGTGCCGGTGAATTCGCGGAAATTGATCTCGGGATCGAAATTGGTGGCGAAATAGCGACCATGCGAGCCTGCGTTGATATCGACGATGTCGATCGAGGTCACCGTGTCCATGTAATCATCCGCTGCCAGCCGGGCAAAGGCATTGACCACACCGGGATCAAAGCCGATGCCCAAAATGGCAGTCACGCCGTTTTGCGCGCAGAGGTCACGCTTTTTCCATTCGTAATTGCCATACCACGGCGGGGTTTCGCAGATCTTGGCCGGGTCTTCGTGAATAGCGGTGTCGATATAGGCGGCCCCCGTTTCGATGCACGCGTCGAGCACGGACATGTTCACGAAGGGCGAACCGACATTGATGACGATCTGTGCGCCGGTTTGCCGAATGAGCGCGGCCACGGCGGCGCTGTCCAGCGCGTCGACGGCATGGCTGTTAAAGGTGCCTGGCCCCTTCATCGCGGATTTGGCGTGAACCGAGGCGATGATGGCGTCGCATTTGGCCTGCGTGCGCGAGGCGATGTGTAAATCGCCCAGCACATCGTTATTTTGCGCGCATTTATGGGCGACGACCTGCGCCACGCCACCGGCACCGATGATGAGTACGTTACGTTTCACTTCTGCTGTCTCCTTTTCTTGCAGGACAGGGGAAGGAGGGCGTTCAGCCCCGGGAAGGAATGTGAATTTTCCTCATGAGAGCGAGGCGGCATAGTCCTCGAAGGTAAAGCTGCGGATCAGATCGACGGTCCCATCGGACCGCCGAATTGCTATGGCGGGCATATTGACGCCATTGAACCAGTTTTTCTTGACCATTGTGTAACCGGCGGCATCGGCAATCGAAATGCGATCCCCCACGGCCAGAGGTGCGGGAAACCGTGCCTCTCCGAATATATCGCCTGCAAGGCAGGATTTGCCGCAGATCTGATAGGCATGCGCGCCCTCTTGCGGCAACTTGGCGCTCTCGCGGTAGATCAGCAGGTCGAGCATATGCGCCTCGGTGCTGGAATCGACGATGGCCAGTTGCTTGCCGTTGTCGAGCAGGTCGAGCACCGTCACCTCTAGCGTGGTGGACCCGGTGATCGCCGCCTCGCCCGGTTCCAGATAGACCTGTACGTCAAAGCGTTCCGCAAAGCCCTTGAGCCGCGCGGCGAGCGCCTCGAGCGGATAGTCGTCGCCGGTGAAATGAATGCCCCCCCCGAGCGAGACCCATTTCAACCGTTCAAGCACCGGGGCGAATTCCCGTTCGATGCGGGTGAGTTGCTGATCAAAGAGGTCGAAATCGCGGTTCTCGCAATTGTAATGGATCATGACCCCGGAAATCCGATCGACAACACCAAGGATCTTGTCCACCTCCCACTCGCCCAGCCGAGAGAAGGGCCGGGCGGGATCGGCCAGATCAAAGCTCGAGGTCGAAAAGCGCGGATTGAGGCGCAGGCCGCGTTCGATGCCGGACGACTGGCTGTCAAAGCGCGTCAGTTGGCCCACGGTATTGAAGATGATCTTATCCGCATAGGTGACGGCCTCGTCGATTTCGGCGTCGGACCATGCCACCGAATAGGCGTGGGTTTCCTTGCCGAATTTTTCACGCCCCAGTCGCAATTCATAGAGCGACGAGGACGTGGTGCCATCCATGAAGGGCTGCATGGTGGGAAAGGCGGACCATGTCGCAAAGCATTTCAGAGCCAAGAGCGCCTTGGCACCGGACAGATGACGCAGGCGCTCGATCTTGTGCATGTTTTGCACGAGGCGCTGTTCGTCGATCAAATAACAGGGCGTCGGGATCATAAGAGCCCCCTTTGCGGTGACAGGGTGAAGCAGTTACGCCGTGCGAATACCCGTCCGGGTCGGACGATGCAATGGGAGAGCGGTCCCCTGCACCGCAGATCCAAGCGGCACGGATTGACACAAAACGAGAACATGTGTAGAACAAAACCACATGAAACTGGTGAGGATCCGGCCCGTGCTGACCAAAAAACAACTCGATTTGCTGGAGTTTATCCAAAAGCGTGTGCAGCGGGATGGGGTTCCGCCCAGTTTTGACGAGATGAAAGAGGCGCTTGATCTGCGGTCAAAATCCGGCATTCACCGGCTGATCACCGCGCTGGAGGAGCGGGGGTTCATCCGCCGTCTTGCGCACCGGGCGCGGGCGCTGGAGATTGTTCGCCTGCCCGAAAGCCTCGGGGGGGAGGCGCGGCACGGGTTTAACCCGCGTGTAATCGAGGGTGACAGGCCAAGCGGGCGCATGCCCGCCAATGCCCAGCCGGTCGAGGTGGCGCATGCCTTTGAGGTGCCGTTGATGGGCCGCATCGCCGCCGGTGTGCCGATCGAGGCGATTGCCCATGTGCAGCACAATGTATCTGTGCCAGCCAGCATGATCAGCGGATCAGGCAATCACTATGCGCTCGAAGTTCGGGGCGACTCGATGATCGAGGCCGGGATCAACGATGGCGATGTGGTGATCATCCGCGAGACAGCGGTGGCCAATAACGGGGATATTGTTGTGGCACTGATCGAGGATCAGGAGGCGACGCTCAAACGGTTCTATCGGCGGGGCAATGCCATCGCGCTTGAGGCGGCGAACCCGGCCTATGAGACACGGCTTTTCCCGGATGATCAGGTCAAGGTGCAAGGGCGGCTCGTCGGGTTGATCCGCAGCTACTGAGAATTCCAGAGCCGCGCGCCAGAGAGGTCGCGGGCGGTGACAAGGCGCAGGCCGTCGGCGGTGGCATAGAGGGCCAAAGATCCAGTACGGCGCAGAGTCTCGGGCGTGACGATCCTGCAATCGGGATCATGGGGCGGCGGTGTATCGGGTGTGGCGGTCACGAGAACCAGCCAGGCCCCGTCGCATGATAAGGGCAATCGGGCTGCGGCCCTGCCCTGCACAAGACGAACACCAAGGTCAGACGCCAGATCGTCAGACCACAGGGCGAATGCGGCATCGCGCGTAATCCCCTCTCCGTCATTCTCAAGCCAGGTCTGCGCCACGAACCCGCCACCAGTGGGTTCGTTGAGGGCGCGCCCCGCATCCGTTGTGATGCCGACCAGGGCAGCCGTGTCTGAGATCAGCATCACAGGCCGGTCTGTCAGACCCCAGAGCCCAGAGCCGAGCACCAAAGGCAAGAGCCCAAGAAATCGCGCGCGCCCCTGCCAGAGCACGAGGATCAGAGCCCCGATTGCCAACACGGGCAGCACATGCGGCCCCGGCGCGACGACTGGCAAGCGGGCACCGTCAAAGGCCGCAACCCAATCCGCCACGGCAAGAATCCACCGCAGCCCCACCCCCATGATCCAGAGCGCAATCCAGTCCAGCCCAAGCGGCAAGACCAGCGTCGCCAGCACCGCCGCAGGCATCACCACCACGCCCATGAGCGGCACGCTGAGCAGATTGGCCAAGAGGCCGTATTGCGCATATTGGTTGAAATGTGCCGCCGCGACCGGGGCTGTTGCCGCCCCCGCCACCGCAGATGAGAGGATCACCGTCAACACCGGGCGCAGCCAGCGGGGACCAGCGGACAGGCCAGCATCGCGCAGCCAGCCAAACACCGCCACCAACGCCACCGTCGCCGCAAAGGACATCTGAAAGCCGGGGCCAAGCAGCGCCTCGGGTTGCAAGCTGAGCACGATCACCGCCGCCACAGCGACCGCCCGCAGGCTAAACGCGCGACGCTCCAGCATCACCGCGCCCAGCATGACCGCCACCATGACAAAGGCGCGCTCGGTCGCGACATTGCCCCCGGATAACCCGAGATATCCGGCAGCCGCCAGCAGCGCCAGAACCGCCGAGAGTTTCTTGGCCGGAAGGCGCAAACCCAGCCGTGGCACAGCGGCGAAGGCCAAACGGCAGCCGGCAAACACAAACCCCGCCAAGAGCCCCATGTGCAGCCCGGAAATCGCCAGAAGATGCGCCAGATTGCTGACGCGCATGGCATCGAGCGTTGTAAGGCTGAGTCCTGAACGGTCGCCGGTCATGATTGCGGCGGCAAAAGCGCCGACCTGCCCCGGCAACCCGCGTTGCACATGGTGCGACAGACCCATGCGCGTCCGAAAGAGTGCCAGCCCTGACTGCGCCGCCTCCAACCTGAGAACCGGCGTGCGGGTATACCCCACCGCGCCCAAGCCCAGAAACCACGCATGCCGTTGGAAATCGAACCCGCCCGGTTCCACCGGCCCTCCGGCGGGGCCAAGATGCGCCGTCATCATCACCCGCGCACCGGGCTGCGGGGTGAAATGCGTCTGATCGCCGTGCAAAGACACCCTTATCCGATGCGGCACGCGATCCGGGGCCATCCGCGCCAGCACCACCTTGTCGAGGGTCAGGCGCAGCGCGTCCGAGGCCGAGCGGTCCAGGCCCACGATGCGCCCCTCAACCGGCCCATAATAGCGCCAGCCCAGCACCGGCCCCGCCACAAGATGCGCCCGCAGCCCCGCCACGGCGAAGCCTGCCAGCAAGAGTGCCGCCGCCCAAAGAAGCGGCCCCACCCATTCGCGCCCGCGCGTCGCCAGCGCCGCCAGTATGAACGCGACCACGCCACAGCCCCACAAAACCCCAACAGACGGTTCGCGGGATTGCCAGAAATAAGCACCCACGCCGCAGGCCAGAACCACCGGCGCCCAAGGAAAGAGCATGCCGCGTTGCGCCAGCCAAATCGCTTCAACCCGGTGCCAGATGCCCAAGGCTTGTTTCCCCCATGACGGGCCGATAGACAGGCGACAACGCTAGCCCCTTCATCGTTACCGAAAGGTTAATCTGTCCCATGTCGCAACAGGTCGTGACCCGCTTTGCCCCCTCGCCCACTGGCTATTTGCATATCGGGGGCGCGCGCACCGCATTGTTCAACTGGCTCTATGCCCGCGGGCGCGGCGGCAAGTTTCTGTTGCGCATCGAGGATACCGACCGGGCGCGCTCGACCCCGGAGGCGACACAAGCGATTCTCGATGGGTTGAACTGGCTCGGGCTGGACCACGACGGCGATGTGATCAGCCAGTTCGAGCGTGCAGACCGGCATGCCGAAGTGGCACGCAAACTGCTGGCCGAGGGGATGGCCTATAAATGCTTTGCCACACAGGAAGAGATCGAGACCTTTCGCGAGCGCGCGCGCGAGATGGGGCGCTCGACCCTGTTTCAGAGCCCGTGGCGCGATGCCTCTTCTGATCAGCATCCCGAGGATGTGCCCTATGTCATCCGGATCAAGGCACCGCGCGATGGTGTGACGGTGATCAAGGACGAAGTTCAGGGCGATGTGACCATCCGCAACGATCAGCTCGATGATATGGTCCTGCTGCGCGGCGACGGCACGCCAGTTTATATGCTGGCCGTGGCCGTGGATGACCACGACATGGGGGTGACCCATGTGATCCGCGGCGACGATCACCTCAACAATGCCGCCCGGCAGATGATGATCTATGAGGCCATGGGATGGCCCCTGCCCGTCTATGCCCATATTCCGCTCATTCATGGGCCCGATGGCAAGAAGCTGAGCAAGCGGCATGGCGCGCTTGGCGTCGAGGAATATCAGAAGATGGGCTATCCGGCGGCTGGTGTGCGCAACTATCTGGCGCGCCTTGGCTGGAGCCATGGCGACGCGGAATTCTTTGACGACCTGCAGGCGCAATCCTGGTTCGATCTTAAGGGAATCGGTAAATCCCCGGCGCGTCTGGATTTCAAGAAACTGGAGAATCTCTGTGGTCAGCATATTGCCGTAGCGGATGATGCTGCACTGCTGCATGAGTTGCAGGAATTTCTAGCCGTGACGGGTGAACCCGCGCTGGATGACGAGAAATTGACGTTGTTTACCAAGGCGATGTACTGTCTCAAGGAGCGCGCCAAGACCTTTCCTGAACTCCTTGATAAGGCGGCGTTTATCCTTGTTTCGCGGCCAATTCATCCAGAGGAGAAAGCGGCGGTGCATCTCGATACAGTATCCCGTGGTATACTGAAGGAATTGACGCCGCAGTTGCAAACTGCTACGTGGACACGAGAGGCTATCGAGGGTCTGGCGACCCAATTCGCCGAAGACCACGGAATGAAGTTCGGCAAGCTGGCAGGCCCCCTCAGGGCGGCACTGGCGGGTCGTAGTGCGACACCGAGTGTGTTCGACATGATACTGGTCCTCGGGCGAGACGAAACCATCGCCCGGTTGACCGATGCGGCCTTTGGAGGGGATTAATCCCTTGGCAAGGCATTGAGTTTATCCAGCCTGAAGCGCAGATGGCGCAAGCAGGCGCTGAGAGGGAGGACCCCTGATGTCAGAAGACAAGAGAGTGGCGAAGCTGGAGATTGACGGCAATACCTATGAATTGCCGATGCTCTCTCCGACGGTCGGCCCGGATGTGATCGACATTCGCAAGCTCTATGCCAATGCGGGCGTGTTCACCTATGATCCCGGTTACACCTCGACGGCGAGCTGTGACAGCACCATCACCTTTATCGACGGTGACAAGGGTGAGCTGTTGCATCGCGGTTATCCGATCGACCAATTGGCCGAGAAATCGCATTATCTCGAAGTATGCTATCTGCTGCTCTATGGCGAGTTACCGAGCCCGGCACAGCTTGAGGATTTCGAGAGCCGTGTGACCAACCACACGATGATCCACGAACAGATGCATTTCCTGTTCCGCGGCTTTCGCCGGGATGCGCATCCGATGGCGATCATGGTCGGCGTGGTGGGGGCGCTCAGCGCGTTCTATCACGACAGCACCGATATCTCGGACCCTTGGCAGCGCGAAGTGGCGTCGATCCGGCTTATTGCCAAGATGCCGACCATCGCCGCGATGGCGTTTAAATACACCATTGGCCAACCGTTCGAATATCCGCGCAATGATCTCGACTATGCGTCGAATTTCCTGCGTATGTGTTTTGCGGTGCCAGCCAGTAATTACGTCGTCAATCCGATCCTGAGCCGGGCGATGGACCGGATTTTCACGCTGCATGCCGATCACGAGCAAAATGCCTCGACCTCGACCGTGCGGCTTGCCTCCAGCTCTGGGGCGAACCCGTTCGCCTGTGTCGCCGCCGGGATTGCCTGTCTCTGGGGGCCTGCGCATGGCGGGGCCAATCAGGCCTGTCTGGAGATGTTGCAGGAAATCGGCACGCCGGACCGGATACCCGAGTTTATCGCGCGCGCCAAGGACAAGGACGATCCGTTCCGTCTGATGGGCTTTGGTCACCGGGTATACAAGAATTTCGATCCGCGCGCCAAGGTGATGAAGCAATCCGCGGATGAGGTGCTGGAACTGCTTGGGGTTGAGAACAACCCGACGCTTCAGGTCGCCAAGGAACTGGAACGGCAGGCCCTCGCCGATCCGTATTTCGCAGAGAAAAAGCTGTTCCCGAATGTGGATTTCTATTCCGGCATCATCCTTGAGGCGATGGGTTTCCCGACCTCGATGTTCACGCCGATCTTTGCGGTCAGCCGCACTATCGGCTGGATTTCGCAGTGGAAGGAAATGATTGCCGATCCGCAGCTCAAAATCGGGCGTCCGCGTCAGCTCTATCAAGGGGCGACGTTGCGCGATTATGTGGATATCGAAAAACGCTGAGGCGCAGACACGATCCAAAATGAAAGTCCGGCACTATGCCGGACTTTTTATTTTTGAAGGGCCGCCGACAACACGATACACGACCGAAGACCGCCGCCTATCCGGGTGCGAGCCCCGCACCGATAATCATACCTGCACTAAAAAGACCGCCCGCCGCCAACAACGCCCAACCAAAGAGCTTTGCCATCGAGAAAGGTCTCTCGCCAAAACAACGCCCGTCGATCCCAGAGACGACAATGCGATAGGGCTTGCCTGCGTAGTGATAGTGCAGAATCCACAGCGGCAGGAGCACGCGGCGGAACCGAATTTCCGATAAATGTCCGGTCCAGGTGATGTTCCTGATCCGCCCGCCGCCAGCATCCGCACGAATGCGCCGCCTTATCTGAACCTCTATGTCCCGGCGTAGCTTGTCCAGCCCGTCGGACACTCGCCTCCCGTGCAGATCTGCCGCATAGCCTGCCAAGTATTCCGGCTGATACGGTTTGAGCCATTGAGGATAGAACCCGTGCATGATCCCGTCGCGAATGTCCGGCGTGACATGGTCTGAAGCCCCGATCACCGCGTCATCAAGCACCATCGTGACCTGCCCGGAGACCCTGATCCAGCGCGCCGACTTGCCCTGTCCTGTGCGCTTTTGGACCGTGTAATTCACGTCTTTGGACGCATCGAATGTCCAGAAGGGTGCATAAACCGCCGCCATATGCCCCTCGGTCACGGCCTTGGGGAGCCGCGACGGCGCGGACCAGAGCCCACGCACCCAGCGAACGATTGCCTCAACCGCTTCGGCCCTTGTATTGCCCATGGGAATGAGGCCAGACGGCGTGTAATGCGCATGCCCCCCAAACAAAACCACGGAACCGTCGCAATAGGGGCATTGTTCGGATATCGCCTGGCCCATAAAAACGACCTCACCGCCACAGGTTTCGCAGCGATGTGCGTGCTCAATCTCGGGCGGCTCATCCTCGGGCGCGCCGGGGTCAAAGGCCTGCTCGCGCTGCGCGTCGAGGTCCGGATCGGCAACGATCTCCGTCAGCTGCCCACAAGACTCGCACCTGAGGGATTGCGTGCGCGGATCAAACCCTTGCTGCCCGCCACACGACGCACAACGCAACGCCGCCTGCACCGCGTCGAAACCTAGCTTGGTGGTCGCCCACGGGCTCATTGGTCGGACGCCATGATCATCATGACAAGTTCGATCACGAAACGTGACCGTTCCATCGCCCGCGACGCGGCTCCTTCCATATCCCCAGTCTTGGCCCAGTCGCCGTAGAAGGCACCGACGTAGAGTACCAGCAGGCCCCAGACACCGACAAAGGACCAGCCGCGGATGCGCCGCAGCAGGCTTGGTGCGGCGGCCTGCATGCCGCGTTTACCTTCGAAAATATCAATGCTTTTGCGTATCGGCCAGATGCCAGTCAGCGCCAGAACGCCGAGGCAGCCAAGCGCAGACAGGGCAATCATCATAAGTCCTGCCCTCGCGGCTTATCGTCCCTCAAATTGCGGCGGGCGTTTTTCGAGGAAGGCCAGCACGCCTTCTTTGAAGTCGCGGCTCTGGCCGCAGGCCCCCTGCAATTTGGCCTCAAGGTCAAGCTGGGTTTCAAGCGTATTGTCCCATGTGCTGCGGATCGCTTGTTTGATGGCACCGTAGCTCTGTGTTGGCCCCTTGGCCAGATGGGCCGCGCGGGCGCGCCAATGGGCGGCAAAGCCTTCGTCGCTGACCGCCTCCCAGATCATGCCCCAATCGCTGGCTTGACGGGCTGAGATCGGTTCGGCAAAGAGCGCCGCGCCCATCGCCTTGGCCATGCCCATCTGACGCGGCAGCGCATAGGTGCCGCCAGCGTCCGGGATCAGACCGATGCGGGCAAAGGCCTGAAGGAAATAGGCGCTCTCAGCGGCGATCACCACATCCGCCGACAGCGCCAGATTGGCCCCCGCCCCTGCCGCAGGCCCGTTGACCGCGCTGATCGTGGGCACGGGACAATCGGTAATCGCACGCAGCATTGGCACATATTCCTCGCGCAGCACCCGTTCCAGATCAAGCGTCGAGGCATTGCCACCGTCGCTGAGATCCTGCCCCGAGCAAAAGGCGCGACCGTTACCTGTGAGCACCACAACGCGTGCCTTGCGCCCGGCATAGTGGACCGCATCAGCGATCTCGGCCCGCATCTGCGTGTTGAGGGCGTTCATCTTGTCAGCACGGTTCAGGCAAAGCAGCGCCACGCCGTCGGTAATCTCAAGCGTGATGGTTTGATAATCTTTCACGGATTCGGGCCTTTCGGTCTGGTTTTGAGCATCAAACCCCAGACATCTGCCCGCGCCAAGCGAAACCGCGCGTCAGTCTTTCAGAATTTCACGCAAGCGGTTTTCCTCGGCCTCGCTCAGGCGGGTCACCTCGGTTTCGGGTGTGCGTGTGCGGCCACGAACATAGAGCACGCCGATCACCAGCCCTGCGCCCAGCATCAGCGGTCCGGCCAACCACAACAGAATATTGGCGCCCCCGGTGCGCGGTTTGAGCAGCACATATTCCCCGTAGCGCGCGACGATGAAGTCGACCGCCTCTTGGTTGCTGTCGCCTGCCACCAGCCGTTCCCGCACCAAAAGGCGCAGATCGCGGGCCAGTTCTGCATTGGAATCGTCGATGCTCTCGTTGCGGCAGACCAGACAACGCAGGCCCGAGGAAATGTCACGCGCCCGCGCTTCGAGCACCGGATCGTCGAGTATCTCATCGGGTTGCACCGCAAAGACCGGCGCTGCGATCACACAGAGTGCGAGGAGGAGGCGTTTCATTCCGCAGGCACCGCGTTGGCCAGTTTACGAGCACCTGCCGCAACCCGGTAGCGCCGGTCGCTGAGCGACAAGAACCCGCCAAGCGCCATCAGGATCGAGCCGCCCCAGATCCAGTTGGCCAGCGGTTTGTAATAGCTGCGCACAGCCCAGCCCCCGCCCTGCTGCGGATCCCCGATCACCACATAGATGTCGCGCAGCACCCCGTTGTCGAGTGCTGCCTCTGTCGTGGGCATCTGCGCCACGGGGTATTCGCGTTTCTCGGGCTTCATTTTTGATATTTCACGGCCGTCCTTGCTGAGGGTGAAGGTGGCCATTGTGGCAAAATAATTGGGGCCATCTTCTTTGTGCACCTCGTCAAGGCGCAAGGTATAACCCGCAATGTCAAATTGCGCGCCTACCTGAAGGACACGGATATCCTCTTGCTGCCATGCCATCATCGCGGCAATCCCGGCCATGGTCACGCCCAGACCGCCATGCGCCACCGCCTTGCCCCAGTCGGCGCGCGGCAGGCGGGTGAGGCGCGCAAAGCGCCCCTGCCCGCGCCCGGTGCGCGTCCAGATATCGACCATGGCACCACCGACCAGCCAAGCGCCAAGAAACAGGCCCATCGGGCCAAGCGCCGAACGCCCGGTCTGCATCGCCCAAGCCAGAGCGCCGATCGCCACCGCAAGCGCAAAAACAGGAGCCAATGGTCGGATCACGCGGCCAAATGTGGCGCGTTTCCAAGGCAACATGGACCCGAGCGGCAACACCACACCTAGCGCCACCATAAAGGGGGTAAAGGCTGCGTTGAAAAACGGCTCGCCCACCGAGAGTTTGCGGTCAAACAGCATTTCGGCAACAAGCGGCCAGATCGTGCCGATAAAGACCACGAAACAGGCCACCGCCAGAAGCAGGTTATTGAGTACCAGCACGGATTCGCGGCTGACAAGGCTAAAGACGCCCTTGGCCTGCATCACACCTGCGCGCGCCGCAAAGAGCGTGAGCGCGCCCGCCATGAACACCGCAAGGATGCCAAGCAGAAACACGCCACGCTCGGGGTCGGTGGCAAAGGCATGCACCGAAGTCAGAACACCCGACCGGGTGATGAATGCACCGACCATGGAAAAGCCAAATGCAATAATCGCCAAGAGAATGGTCCAGCTTTTCAGGCTTTCGCGCTTTTCCACCACGATGGCGGAATGCAGCAGGGCGGCGGCAATCAGCCATGGCATGAAGCTTGCGTTTTCCACCGGGTCCCAGAACCAGAACCCGCCCCAGCCCAATTCGTAATAGGCCCACCAAGAGCCAAGACCGATGCCGATGGTCAGGAAAATCCACGCCGCAAGCGTATAGGGTCGCACCCACCGCCCCCATGCTGCATCAACGCGCCCTTCGATCAGGGCCGCAACCGCAAAGGAAAAGGTCATCGAAAGGCCGACATAGCCGAGGTAGAGGAACGGCGGATGGAAGGCGAGGCCGGGATCTTGCAGCAGCGGATTGAGATCCTGCCCGTTGAATGGCGGCACCGCCATGCGCAAGAATGGGTTCGATGTCAGCAGGATAAAGGCAAAGAATGCCACGCCCACCATCGCTTGCACGCTGAGCACCCGCGCGCGCAAGGACGGTGGCAGATTCGAGCCAAACCAAGCCACCGCCGCGCCAAAGAGTGTGACAATGAACACCCACAACAGCATCGAGCCCTCGTGGTTGCCCCAGACGCCAGTGACCTTATAGAGCATCGGTTTGTCTGTGTGGCTGTTGAGCACAACCAGCCGCAGCGAGAAATCCGAGGTTACAAAGGCCCACATCAGCGCGGCAAAAGCCGTGGCAGTCAGCAGGAACTGGATCGTGGCCGCAGGTTCGGCCACGGCCATCCAGCCGGGCCAACGTTTATAGGCCCCGACAAGCGGGACGGTGGCCTGAACACAGGCCACCAGAAAAGCGAGGATGAGGGCGAAGTGACCGATTTCTGTAATCATGGCCTGAGTATAGATCAGTGCAACGCCCTGGCCAATCGCAATCGGCGCGCGCACCGGATCACATTGTCGCGGGGCGCCCGCCCTGTCGCCGCCATTCCGCGAGCGCCGGATTTTCATCCGGGGTGAGGGCTTCCAATGCCAGCCCCGCGTCGCTGCCACTGTCAGCCACGCCGGGGCTGGAAGGGCGCAGGGCGCGCAGCGTGCGAATGGTCTCAGTCACCTGCGACGCGCGCGCCAGGGTGCTGGCAATCCCGCGCTGAAACTCTTGTCCCTTGGCCTGATGCCGCGCGCCAAAATAAAAGCTGACAATCGCAGCCAAGAGCCACCAGAGCGGCTCTGGCACGAGGGCCAGCCCGGCCATCCGCGCGCCAAACCACAAGGGATCGATCATCGCCGACACAAAAAGGCCAATCGTGCCAAGCGCCATCGCCGGACGTGGGACACGGTTCAGCCCGTCGATGATGCGGTCGAAGGACCCGCGGTTATCCTGCCGGAACTCTGCCGTCATCTGTTCCAACGCGGCGCGCTGTGTCTCGACACTGCGCTGATCAGCGGCCTCGGCATTGACGCGGAACACCTCGGCGGTTTCGCGCACCACATTCGCGCCACCACCAAACAGCGCCCTGAGAATATCCATCACCATGCAATCACCCTTGCGCTGAACTCTGCCGGGCTGAGATGAAAGCGCGGCGATATGAAGGCCTCGGCCCGTTTGATCCAGCCCCCCTTGCCCCCCGCGCGCGCGCGGGCAAACTTGCGGCTTGCGGGACGTGCATCGGCGAGGCTGAGGTAATAGGTGCGTCGCGCGATCCCGTAGGCATCCGCAATATGATCCGGGGCCGCCTCTGCCGCCGCTTGCGCCGCGGCCACGGTTTGTGGCCCAATCATGCCGTCCACCTCGATCACCTGCCCCATGTCGCGCAAGAGCCGTTGCAGAATTCTGACCGCATTGGCCCCGGCGTTGACATACATGTCGAACACGCTGGCCTGTAGGCTCTGCGGCAGGCGCGCAAGGCCGGGGCGGTTATAATAGTGGTCGATAAAAATCGCTGTCGCCTGATCGCGTGTGAGCGCACGCACATCCGAGGCGTCGATCATGCCATCCTGTGTCAGATCAAGCCCCAACCGGCGCAGGGTATCAAGGGTTACGCCAAAATTCGTGGCCCCACCCGGATCATCGGGATCATTCACATAGCCGCCCTCGCGGGCGACGATTTCTTTTGCAATGTCGGTAATGTTTTGCATCTGCCCCACCTCATGCCAATTGCCGGCATGAGGCTGAGGCAGATGGGTTACTGGCAGATTTAGCTACCGTTCGGTTCTTTATAAACACCCTGCTCCTTGAGCGCGTCCACCACTTCCTTGGGCATATAGGTCTCGTCATGTTTGGCGAGAATTTCGGTGGCAACAAACACCCCGTCACGGTAGCTGCCGGTGCCGACCATGCCTTGGTTTTCCTCAAAGAGGTCAGGCAACACGCCTTTGTAGGTGACGGGCACCACGCCGCCGCCATCGGTCACATTGAAACGAATGACCTCGCTCTCGCCACGCTTGAGACTGCCTTCTTCCACCAGCCCACCAATGCGGAACACCTCGGATGGGCTTGGCGGTTCGGCCAGGACCTGCGTTGGCGAGCGGAAAAAGTTGATCCCGTCGCGCATGCCATAGCCAATCAAAGCGGTGGCCATCACAAGCGCCACGGCGGCAATCGCGATGACCTGAACGCGGCGCTTTTTCTTGAGCGATTTCATCGGTCTCATTCCCCTACGGAAAGACGGGAGCCAGCATCAGCCCCGTGGTCTCAGGCTCAGATAACATCAGATTGGCATTTTGCAACGCTTGGCCGCTGCTACCTTTTGTCAGGTTATCGAGGGCCGCCACGACAATTGTGCGCCCCGCGCGCCGATCTGCCACCACGCCGATATGACAGAAATTACTGCCGCGAATATGGCGGGTGCTTGGGGTTTCCCCCAAGGGCAGGACTACGATGAAAGGTTCATCGGCATAGGCGGCCGCCAGCGTCGCGTGAATGGCCGCCGCCTCGCCCCGGACATAGCCCGTGGCCAGAATACCGCGGTTGGCCGGGATGAGATGCGGGGTGAACTGAATCTCGACCGGCCGACCGGCAATGGCGGAAAATTCCTGATCGAACTCGCCCAGGTGGCGATGCGTGCCGCCGACCGAATAGGCGTGGTAGCCCTCAGACAGCTCCGCATGCAGCAGGTTTTCCTTGAGGCTGCGCCCCGCGCCCGACACCCCGCATTTGAGATCAAGGATGATCTCGTCAAGATCAATCACGCCAGCGGCAATCAGCGGCCGCAGGATATATTGCCCGGTGGCCGCATTACAGCCCGTGCCCGCCACCAGCCGCGCGCCGCGAATCTCCTCACGGTAGAATTCCGTGAGGCCATAGACCGCCTCTTTCTGCACCTCGGGGGCGGCATGGGGATTGCCATACCATTTCTGATAATCCGACGGATCGCGGAGACGAAAATCTGCTGAAAGATCAACGATCTTCAGATCGCGCGGCAGCGCCGCAATCACCTCTTGGCTGGTCTTATGCGGCAGGGCGCAAAAGCACAGGTCAATGCCGGTGAAATCAATCTCTTCGATGGTGACAAGGTCGGGCAGATCGAGATGCCGCAGATGCGGGAACACCTGCCCCATGCTCTGCCCCGCCTTGGAATTTGCGGCAAGCGCCGTGATTTCCATAGACGGATGGGTGGCAAGAAGCCGGACAAGCTCTGCTCCGGTATAGCCGGAAGCCCCGAGAATGGCGATTTTATGGGTCATCGTGACCTCACTTTCAGATGGGTGGAGGATATTTCAGTTCCGGCCCTGCCGCAATGCGGCGTGATGCCGGTGGTCCAATCAGAACGACCGTGGCAGATCCGCTCAGGCCGCAGAGAACTTGATCTCTCGTCGCAGAAATTGCGTGGCGCGGCTTGAGACCCGCTTGGGATCGCCGGTGGTCAGGAACAGGTTGTCACGACCCGATCCGATCTTGTCCGGATGCCGTCCCAGATAATCGGCCAAGCTGGATGCCACCAGGTCAGGTTGCGAATAGACCGCGACATCGGGTCCAAGCGCATCCTGAAACACCTCTTGCACCAGCGGGTAATGGGTGCAGCCCAGTACCGCCGCCTGCGGGTGCGGCATTTTGCGTTTGAGCGCATCGACATGGCTGCGCACCAAGGCCTCGGCCAAGATCATGTCACCCTCCT
Source organism: Roseovarius sp. (assembly GCF_048262375.1). Taxonomy (GTDB): domain Bacteria; phylum Pseudomonadota; class Alphaproteobacteria; order Rhodobacterales; family Rhodobacteraceae; genus Roseovarius. The sequence goes on along the minus strand of NZ_JBLXFE010000008.1, from coordinate 132,895 downwards.
CGATGGCATCGACCACGCCGCCACAGGCCTGCGCCTCGACATCCACGCCAATCGCGCGAAACGCCAGTTCGCGCTGAAACGCCCGGCTGCGCACGGTCGCGGGTGTTGCAAAGAGCGCGACGTTGGTGACCGCCACCTCACGCGGGGGGGAATTGTCGCCCCATTGCCGCTCGGTCAGGGCTTCGATCAGCGGCACAAACACGCCCAGCACCCGCTTGTCGCGCGGCACCCAAGATTCCTGCATGCGGCGGAGCGCAGCGGCAGAGGCGGTATTGCAGGCCAGAATCACCAGATCACAGCCTGCTGCAAACAGCCGGTCAACCGACACCGTGGTCAGATCATAGATGTCATCGGCATCGCGCACCCCGTAGGGCGTATGCGCATTATCGCCCAGATAGACGAATGGCACATCCGGCAAGCGTTTGCTGACCGCATCCCACACTGTCAGGCCGCCAAGCCCGCTGTCGAAAATCCCTACCGCCATGTCCCGCGTCCAGTGTCGTTATCCGAATTCGAACCCGATTTCCGAGGAGGTAACCGGGCTTGGCGACAATTCATAAGTCTTGGCGCGCAGGAATGCCATGAGGGATTTCGTGTCGCCTGCATATTGCGCCAAGGTGTTGCGAGGGATCGGATCGCCCACCACCACGCGCACGGGGGTATCAATCCGCTTGCGGAATTCCTTGATCAAAAGGCCCATGCGCAGGGTCACATGCAGGTGGCTGGCCAGTTGAAAGAGGCGGCTGGTGTGTCCGTCGAAATAAACCGGCACCACGGCGGCCTTGCTCTTGCCGATCATCTTGGCGGTAAAGCCGCGCCAACCGGGGTCCATGGGCCGTGAAAAGGGTTTGGCCGCCGTGCTGACTGTGCCCCCCGGAAAAATGCCAATCGCGCCACCCTGCCCCAGATACTCTAGTGCCGTTTTACGCGTCGCGAGGTTGAGGGCGACCGCCTCTTTTGTTTCGTCAAAACTGACTGGCAGGATGACCTTGTTCAGATCCTCAGCCTTGCGAAAAATCTGATGTGCCAGAATGCGGAAATCGCCGCGTGTCTGCCTGAGGATATGGCCCATCATCAACCCATCGAGGATACCATAGGGGTGATTGGCAATCAGCACCAAGGGCCCGTCGCGCGGGATAGTGTCCAGGCTGCCGCCCACCACATCGAGCGTGAGCCCATAACGCTCTACCATCACCTGCCAGAAGTCGCGGCCCTGCAACACTTCGGCCTCATAGCCCGCCGCACGCTTGATCAGTGCGATCCGCCCGGTGAGGTTTTCCATAGTGCGGATCATCGCCCGCCCGCCCTTGGTCTGGGCCGAATAGGCGTAGGAAATGTCACGGGCGATCTGGCGGTCTGGGCGCATGGGCGATCCTTGGGTGAGTCGCGGCTCGTTAAGATTATGCGACAGACGTGACCAGATCAGGTGACAGTTTCATGACGCCTATTCCGCCGCCTGTGCCATTTCTGCGCCACCGGACCGGATCACCGCCAAAAGTTCCTCGCGCCGTTTCGCGGCCTTGGCGGCGTTGGCCTCTTTGACCGGGCCAAAGCCCCGGATTGAGAATGGCAAGAGCGCCAGTGCGATGATCGCGTCCCGGGTGCGCGCCGTCAGCTTGGGCAGAACCTCTGCCATATCCGTCTGGTATTGTTTGATCAGGGCACGTTCCATCCGCCGTTCCGCTGTGCGCCCGAACGGATCAAACGGCGTGCCGCGCAAACCTTTCAGTCGCGCCAGAAGCCCGAATACCCGCAGGATACCGGGGCCAAATTCGCGCTTTGAGGGGCGGCCATCGCTGCCCGTTCTGGACAGGATCGGCGGGGCCAGATGGAATTTGAGAGTGAAATCGCCGCCAAATTCAGCCCGCGCCTTATCCGCTGTTTCCAGATGCAGGCGGGCCACCTCGTATTCGTCCTTATAGGCCAAGAGCTTGTGATAGCCCTGCGCCACCGCGTCCTTTACCCCCTCGTCGGAGATCCCGTCGAGCAGACGCACGTAGCGGCGGGCCAACCGCTTGCCCTGATAGGCCAGCAGATGCGTTTCGCGGTAGGCGATCCGTTCGGCCAGCGTTTTGGGTTTTTCCGCCACCTTGGGCGACACAAGCTTTGCCGCCTCAAGAGGGTAGAGCGCCGCCCACCGCCCCACTTCAAAGGCCCGCAGATTGGCCTCGACCGCAGCACCGTTGAGGCGGATGGCCTGCGTGATCGCATCGTGGCTGAGGGGCACCAGCCCGCGCTGCCACGCCGCACCAAAGATCATCATGTTGGAATAGATCGAATCGCCCATCACGGTTTTTGCCAGATCCGAGGCATCGAACATTTGCACCGCGTCGCGCAACCGCGCCTCGAGCGCGAGTTGCAGCCGGTCAGCAGGCAGGGTGAATTCGGTGTTTCGGGTGAAATCGCCGGTGATGATTTCATGGCTGTTGACCACTGCTCCGGTGCGACCCTGACGGGTCAGGCCCAGCGTCTTGGCCCCGGCAGAGACCACCAGATCGCCGCCAATGAGCGCATCACATTCGCCCGTCGCCACGCGAATAGCGCTGATGTCATCGGGGCTCTCGGCCAGACGGCAATGGATATGCACCGCCCCGCCTTTTTGTGCGAGACCGGCCATTTCCATCATACCCGCCCCCTTGCCATCAATCTGCGCCGCCTGCGCCATGACCGCGCCGATGGTCACAACCCCGGTGCCGCCGACACCGGTGATGACCACGTTATAGGTGCCGTCAATCGCGGGCAGCACTGGGGCTGGCATATCGGGCAGGGTCAGGTCGGCGGTGCTGTCTTTGCGGATTTTCGCGCCTTCCAGCGTGACGAAGGAGGGGCAGAAGCCCTTGAGACAGGAAAAATCCTTGTTGCAGCTGGATTGGTCAATCGCCCGCTTGCGGCCCAGTTCAGTTTCCACCGGCACGATGGACACGCAATTCGACTGCACCCCGCAATCACCGCAGCCCTCGCAGACATCCGTGTTGATGAACACGCGGCGGTCCGGGTCGGGAAACGCGCCCCGCTTGCGGCGGCGGCGTTTTTCGGCGGCACAGGTCTGGATATAGAGGATGACACTGACGCCCTCGATTTTCGCCAACCGCTCCTGCACCGCCATCAGATCTGAACGTTCTGAAAATTCAACGCCTTGCGGAAAAGACTTAAGGTCAACATCCTCTTTCTCGTCGTAAACGACTGCCAGATGTTTCACCCCCATGGCACGCAGTTCGGCAGCGATGCGAGGGGCGTTCAGCCCGCCCTCATTGGCCTGCCCGCCGGTCATCGCCACAGCATCATTATAGAGAATCTTGTAGGTGATCGTTGTGCCCGAGGCCAAAGCCGCGCGAATGGCCTGCACGCCCGAATGGTTATAGGTTCCGTCGCCAAGGTTCTGAAACACATGTTTGCGCGTGGAGAACGGCGCCTCTCCCATCCAGTTTGCGCCTTCACCGCCCATGTGAGTGAAGCCGGTCGTCTCTCGGTCCATCCATTGCACCATGTAGTGACAGCCGATTCCGGCATAGGCGCGCGCGCCCTCGGGCAGACGGGTCGAGGTATTGTGCGGGCAACCCGAACAGAAATAGGGCAAGCGGCTGACGATTTCCGTGGCGTTGTCATTGCGCCGCGCCTCTGACAGCGCCTCAAGCCCTGCCTTGATCCGGTCGGTGCCGCGCCCTTCTTCGATCAGGATGCCGCCCAGCTTTTCCGCAATCCAGATTGGATCAAGCGCGCCGCGCGTCGGGAATAACTCTTCGCGGTGCATGCCGCCTGCCCCGCCCTTGTACCAGCCATAGACGCGCCGCCCGCGCCGGTCGTCAAAGATCGCTTCCTTGATTTGCAGTTCAATAAGCTTGCGCTTTTCCTCGACAACGACGATCAGATCGAGCCCCTCGGCCCAGTCGTGAAACCCCTGCATATCGAGTGGAAACACCTGCCCGACCTTGTAGGTGGTGATGCCCAATCGCTCTGCCTCATTGGCATCAATCCCCAGCAACTCTAACGCATGCACCAGATCGAGCCAGTTCTTGCCCGCCGCGACAAAGCCGATCTTGGCGCCCGGTTTACCCAGGACGCGCTTATCCATGCCATTGGCGCGGGAAAACGCCTCTGCGGCAAAGCGTTTATAGTCGATCATGCGGGTTTCCTGCGCATGCGGCGTGTCGATCAGGCGAATGTTCAGCCCGCCTTCGGGCATTGGGAAATCGGGCGTTATGAGCTGCACGCGGTCAGGGCGGCCATCAACCACCGAGGTCGCCTCGACCGTATCCTTCATTGTTTTGAGCCCGACCCAGACCCCGGCAAAGCGGCTGAGTGCATAGCCGTAAATGCCGTAATCGAGAATTTCCTGTACGCCCGCCGGGTTGACCACCGGCATATAGGCATCGACCAGCGCCCATTCGCTCTGATGCAGCACGGTTGAGGATTCGCCGGTGTGATCATCCCCCATGGCCATCAACACGCCACCATGTTTTGACGTGCCCGCCATATTGGCGTGGCGCATCACATCACCCGAGCGGTCCACCCCCGGTCCCTTGCCATACCAGAGACCGAAGACACCGTCATATTTGCCCTCGCCACGCAGTTCAGCCTGCTGCGATCCCCAAAGCGCTGTCGCGGCCAGATCCTCGTTCAAGCCTTCCTCAAACCGAACCTGTGCCTGGGATAGAACCCGTCCGGCGCGGCGCATTTGTATGTCTACTGCCCCCAGAGGCGAGCCACGATAGCCGGTCACAAAACCAGCCGTATTCAACCCCGCCGCCCGGTCGCGCGCCGCCTGCGTCAGCATCAAACGCACAAGGGCCTGCGTGCCATTCAAAAGAACCGGCGATTTTTCCAGATCAAAGCGATCGTTCAACGTTACCTTTTGCGTGGTCATATCGTGCCTCCCTTGGTTGAGGGCCGTGCCTCATTATAGAGCATTATTAGGTCATAACTTATGACCTACCAAGTGGAATTTTGTGAAAATCTCTTACCTCCCCTATAGTTGAATGAAGATTATCTGCTATTGCGTGATGAACGCGCGTTTCCTAAGAAAGTTAAAGTTATGGATTGGGACAAGCTCAGAATATTTCATGCCGTGGCGGATGCCGGCAGTCTCACCCATGCTGGCGAGCAGCTTCATCTGTCGCAGTCGGCGGTCAGTCGCCAAGTGCGCGCGCTGGAAGAGGCATTAAACGCCACCCTGTTTCACCGTCATGCACGGGGACTGATTCTCACTGAACAGGGCGAATTGCTGTTTGACGCCACCCGCGCCATGCTAAAGCGTCTCGATGCCGCCACCGCCCGTATCCGCGATAGCGAAGAAGAAGTGTTTGGCGAGTTGCGCGTGACCACGACCACCGGCTTTGGCACGCTGTGGCTCGCGCCGCGGTTGCCCAAGCTCTATGAGAAATACCCGGATCTGAAGATTGATCTCATGCTGGAAGAGCGCGTTCTCGATCTTCCGATGCGCGAGGCCGATGTGGCGATCCGCATGAAAGAGCCATCACAGGCCGATCTGATCCGCAAACGGCTCATGAGCGTGCATATGTGCCTCTATGCCACCCGGTCCTATCTGGAAGTGCACGGTGAACCCACTGCATTAGATGAAATGAGCGCGCATCGCCTGATCTGCCAGAATCCGCGCTCGGCGCAGGTCGGGGCCGGTGCGATGCTGGTGAACGAGTTGATGACCAATGACATTTCCTCGCTTTTGACCGTGAACAACTACTTTGGAGTTCTTCAGGGTGTTCTGCAGGATCTCGGCATCGGTGTGCTGCCCGATTACCTGACCCGCGACTTTCCTCAGTTGGTGCGCGTTCTTCCCGAGGTGCAATCCGTCGAAGTGCCCGTATTCTTAGCCTATCCAGAGGAATTGCGGCACTCCAAACGGATCTCCGCCTTTCGGGATTTTGTTCAGAATGAGATTATTTCGTATCGCAAAACGCTTAAAGAACAGGCGGTTAGCTGACGTTTAGCGCAAAACGCGTATGAGCCATGCATCAATTGCATAACGGACATGCTGCAAGTGCGGCGTAATTTCTCTTGAACGGTCAGGGGTACGCCCTTATCTCCCAATCGTGACGGTGATAGCCGCAAGGCAGTCACTATCATACCTCCCTGTTGGACTTCGGCCGAGCTTAGTGCTCGGCCTTTTTTTTGCGCTGCCTGAATTTCAGGCAGGCCGGTCAGATCACGGGCAGGGGCGCTGTGGCAAACCGAGAGAGGCGCTGCGCACGGCCCTCGCGGATCACGATATTCTCTTCATGCACCATGAGCCGACCGGGCGCGAGCTCAACGCCCGGCTCTAGCGTGATGACCATGCCGGGTTTGAGGATCGTGTGATCCTTGGCCGTCAGCGACAGGCCTTCGGTCAATTGCATGCCCAAGCCATGCCCCAAGCGGCCAGATGTCTCATCGCTGCCGGTAATCCGCGCCATCGCCTGCCAGACATCACGGGCCGTTGCCCCTGTCCGCGCCGCCTCTTCGCCCGCAGCCGTCGCCTCGATCAGCTGTGCATGGGCCGCCGTCTGCTCGGCCGTGACGCGGCCAATGGCGAAATTCCGGTCATAGTCGCAGAAATACCCATCCCAGACCGCGCCGGTGTCGAGCATGAGAATATCGCCAGCCGCCAGCGGCGTATCATCTGCTGGGGAAATGACATCCGCATAGCCCAACGGCCCCGCGCCCCCCGCAATATAGGGAACCCAGTCGGCACCCTTTTCCAGCAAGAGCCGGTGAAAATCGCGAAACACCGCACTGAGCGGCACACCGGGCTGAGCAATCTCGGTCACCCGGTCAAAGGCGCGTCCGGCAATGCCGCAAATATGCGCGATCTTGGCGATTTCAGCCTCGGATTTGACCGCGCGCAGATCTGCGACGATCCCGGCGTCGTCGCGGAACGCCAGCCCGCTTGCCCGTTTCACGCGCTCGAACTCTGCCAAGGGCATGCGCAGATGGCTTTCGGGGCCAGAGGGCACCCCTACAGGGCCGCCGATTTCCCGCAACGTATCGGCCAGCAAGGACACACCGTCATCGTCTGGATCGGGCGCGGCCCATGTGCGGATATCACGGACCCAACTGCGGGCCATCAACGCCGCCCCGATTGACGGGATCACCGCCACAGGATCACCCGCCGCCGGCAGGACGAGAAACCACGGGCGGCTTGGACTCTCCCAAAACCGGGTGAGAAATCCGGTAAAGTAGCGGATTTCCGGCTCTGTCGTCAGCAGGATCGCCCCCAGCCCTGCCTGGGCCATGTCTGCCTGCGCGGCGCGCAACCGGGTGCGGTATTCGCCCACAGCAAATCCGCGTCTCATGCTTCGGGCCCCTCGCTGAGAATACACAACACCCGCGCATCCGGTCCCAGCCCCAACCCCGCAAGCGCCGCCACCCCGGCGGCACCAGAGGGGGTTGTCGCCAACCCCTGCGCGGCAAGGGGGCCAAGGCTGGCCTCGGCCTCTTGATCCGTGATGGTCATGAAGACATCCGCATCCCGCGCCAACCCCTTGAGCGCAATCAGCGACGGCACTTTGCAATCCAGCCGGCCCATGTTTGAGGCCGGGCCGGTTGTCTCTTGCGGGCAACTGGCCCGGATGCTCTCAAAGAGCGCCGGGGCGCGGTCCGGCTCGACCACGATGATTTGCGGACTATCGCCCCAGACATGCCGGAACCAGACCGCCAAGGCCCCTGCCAGCCCCCCGACACCGGCCTGCAACAGGATATGGGTCGGCGGTGACGTCATCTGCCGGGTCACCTCCTCGGCCATCGCCAGATAGCCTTCCATCAACCGGCGCGGCAGATCGAAATAACCGGGCCAGGAACTGTCCGACAGGAGGGTCCAGTCGTTATCCGTCGCCGCCTGTCCGGCGGCCATCATGCTGGCCTCGTAATCCTGTCCGTCGCGCACCACCTCGGCCCCCTTGGCACGCAGCCGTTCGGCAAAGCTCTCGGGCACGGTTTCCGCCAGATAAATCACCGCACGCGCACCAAAGAGCCGTGCGCCCGCCGCCACAGACATGCCGTGATTTCCAGCGCTTGCCGTCACATAGGTCCGTCCTTTGAGCGCGGTGCTGATGTCCTCTCCGGTTTGCGCTGCGGCATGGGCGATTACATAGGCGGCCCCAAGCGCCTTGAAGCTGCCCAGTCCCATGCGCCCGCGCTCGTCCTTGACCCAGACCTCAGCCCCAAGGCCGGTGACCTGTACCAAAGGCGTCTCTGCCGCCGCAGGACAGCGCCCCAAGAGCGCCCGCACCGCACCGGCATCCACACTGGGCCAAGGGGCCCCGTTCAATACCGCCTCCGGCAGTCCTGTGCCCCGCCACGGATTGTCGATCTGTTGCATTTGCTCTCCCTTGCGTTCTTTGCCGCAAGGCAATGCGATATCAGCCACGAGGTCAAGCCACGGGCGCGACATTGATGTCAGAATGCAAACTGGCGGGCCAATGGCCCGCCAGTTTCATCTGTTTCATCGCGCTCTGGCTCAGGCTGCGGCCACAACCGCCCGCCGTGCCATCACGCCCACCAGATGCGCACGGTACGCGCCCGAGCCATGCAGGTCCGAGATCATCCCATCTCCCGAAAGCGACAGCCCTTCCAGCGCCTCGGGCGTGAAATCGGCGGTGAGCGCCGCCTCGGCCTCGGACCAGCGAAACACGCCCTCTTCCGAGGCCCCTGTCACCGCCACGCGCACGCCGCCCGCATATTTGGCGACAAACACGCCCACGAGGGCAAAGCGCGAGGCGGGCTGCTCGAATTTCTGGTAGCTGGCCTTTTCCGGCACCGGAAAGCGCACCTCGGTGATGATCTCGCCATCCTCAAGCGCGGTGGTGAACATGCCTTGGAAATAGTCATCCGCCGCGATGCTGCGGTTCGAGGTGATCACCGTCGCCCCCGATCCCAGCACCGCCGCCGGGTAACAGGCCGAGGGATCGTTATTGGCCAGACTGCCGCCGATGGTGCCGCGATTGCGCACCGCCGGGTCGCCGATGTGGCCCGCCAGTGACGCCAGCGCCGGATAGGCCCCGGCCCCTGCCGCCACAGTGGCGTGGGTGGTGCCCCCACCGATGCAGAGCGCGCCATCGTCGGCGGTGCAAATCCCTTGCATCTCCTTGATGGCCGACAGGCACACCAGCTTGGCAGGTGCGGCCAGACGCTGCTTCATCGTCGGGATCAGGGTTTGTCCCCCGCCCAGCGCCTGTGCCTCTTCTGAACCCAGAGCCGTGATCGCGTCAGCGATGGTGGCGGGACGTTCGATATCGAATGCATACATGATCGCTCTCCTTACCCTTGCATCGCCTGCCAGACGCGCGACGGCGACAGCGGCATATCGATATGGGTGATGTTCCGGCCGGACCGTTGCAGCGCGTCAATCACCGCATTGACCACCGCTGGCGGGCTGCCAATCGCCCCGGCCTCGCCACAGCCCTTGACCCCCAAGGGGTTATGCGTGCACGGCGTCTGACAGGAATGATCCACCTGATAGAACGGCACATCATCCGCGCGCGGCATGGCATAGTCCATGTAAGACCCGGTCTGAAGCTGCCCGTTCTCGTCATAAACGCAGGATTCAAGCAGGGCCTGCCCGATCCCTTGCCCGATGCCGCCATGCACCTGCCCCGAGACAATCATCGGGTTGATGATATTACCGAAATCATCCGCAGCTGAGAACCGCTCGATGGTGACACGCCCGGTTTCGGGATCAACCTCGACCTCGCAGGCATAAGCGCCCGAGGGGTAGGTAAAGTTCGACGGGTCATAGAACGCCGTCTCTTCCAGACCCGGCTCGATATCTGCAAGCGGATAGTTGTGCGGCACATAAGCGGCGAGGGTCACATCGCCCCAAGCCACCGATTTATCCGTGCCCGCGACGCTGAACTTACCATCCTTCAGCTCGATATCGGCATCGGAGGCCTCCATCAGATGGGCCGCGATTTTTTTGGCCTTGTTGATGATCTTTTCGGTCGCCCGCACCATGGCCGACCCGCCGACCGCAATCGAGCGGCTGCCATATGTGCCCATACCCATCGGCGTGTTGGCGGTGTCGCCATGCACGATCTCGATCATATTGGCGTCGATGCCGATCATTTCGGCCACCACCTGAGCAAACGATGTCTCATGTCCCTGCCCGTGGCTATGTGAGCCGGTCATCACCACAAGACCGCCCGTGGCATTCACACGCACCGTCGCACTCTCATAGAGGCCCGCACGCGCGCCCAACTGGCCGACAAGGTTCGACGGCGCGATGCCGCAAGCCTCGATATAACAGTTGATCCCCAGGCCACGCAGCTTGCCTTTGGCCGCGCTGTCCTGTCGGCGGGCGTCAAAGCCTTTGAAATCCGCGATCTCTTCCAGTTTGTCCATGGTGGCGTGATAATCGCCGGTGTCATATTCCACGGCCACGGGCGTGGCATAGGGGAACTGGGTGATAAAGTTCTGACGGCGTAGCGCGATGGGATCGACCCCCAATTCGCGCGCGGCCTTGTCGATCACCCGCTCCAGCTGGAACGTGGCCTCGGGCCGTCCGGCACCGCGATAGGCATCGACCGGCACCGTGTTGGTAAACACCGCCTTGACGTTCACATAGATCAGCGGCGTCTTGTAATTCCCCGCCATCAACGTGCCGTGCAACCAAGTGGGCACTGACGGCGCAAAGGTGCTGAGATAGGCCCCCATATTCGCATGGGTATCGGTGCGCACAGCGGTAAAGTTGTTGTCCGCATCCAGCGCCAATTCAATCTTGGTCACGTGATCACGGCCATGCGCATCGGTCATGAAGGCCTCGGAGCGCGAACAGGTCCATTTCACAGGGCGGTTGAGCGCCTTGGCCGCGAATGTGCAGAACGCTTCTTCGGCATAATGAAAGATTTTAGAGCCAAAGCCGCCACCCACGTCGGGCGCCACCACGCGCAATTTATGCTCGGGAATGCCCAGCACAAACGCCCCCATCAGGAGACGGATCACATGCGGATTCTGGCTTGTGGTGTAGAGCGTCGAGTCGCCGGTCGAGCGGTTGAAATCGCCCACTGCCACGCGCGGCTCCATCGGATTTGCCACCAGCCGGTTGTTGATCAACTCGAGCGTGGTGACATGCGCCGCCGCCTCAAAGGCCTCGTTCACCGCCGCCTTGTTCTCTTCGACAAAGCCCCAGTCATAGCAGAGGTTGCTTTTCAGCTCGTCATGCACCTTGGGGGCGCCCTCTTCCAGCGCCTTCTTCATGTCCACGACTGCGGGCAATTCCTCGATATCAAGCACGATCGCCTCAGCCGCGTCGCGCGCCTGCGCGTAGGTCTCGGCCACAACGGCGGCAATCGGATCTCCCACATGGCGCACCTTGCCTTGGGCCAGCACCGGATGCCCCGGCTCCTGCATGACCTCGCCGAAACGGTCCGTCACCTGCCAGCCGCAGGGCAATCCGCCGATACCCTCGAAATCCTTGCCGGTGAAAATCCGGACCACGCCCGGCATGCCCTCGGCGTCCGACGTGTCAACCTTGTTGAGCCGCCCATGCGCCACATCCGAGCGCAGGAAAAATACATAGGCCTGACCACGCAGATTGATGTCATCGGTGTAATTGCCGTTCCCGGTCAGAAACCGGATATCCTCGCGCCGCTTGGTGCTGGCGCCAATGCCTCCGTCTTTCGGCATGTCATTCTCCTCCCTGATCGTCCGGGGTTCGCCCCCATGATCACCCGCAGCGCTTTCATCATTCCCGAAATACTCCGGGGGAGCGCCGCAGGCGCGGGGGCAGCGCCCCCAAATGCACCTTATTCCGCCGCGATGCGGCTCACGTCCTGACCGCTGGCCGCAAGAATGGCCTTGACGATATTGTGGTAGCCCGTGCAGCGGCACAGATTGCCCTCAAGATAGTCTCGCACCTCTGCCTCGGTCGGTGTTGGGTTATCGGCGAGAAGCGCTGCCGCCGACATCACCATGCCCGGCGTGCAAAATCCGCATTGCAACCCGTGGTGATCCTGAAACGCCTGCTGAATCGGATGCAAGGTGCCGTCCGGCTCTGCCATGGCTTCGATGGTCTTGATCTCGGCCCCCTCTGCCTCGGCTGCGAACATGGTGCAGGATTTCACTGCCTTGCCATCCACATGCACCACACAGGCGCCGCATTGGCTGGTGTCGCAGCCCACATGCGTGCCTGTCAGCCCAAGCGTCTCTCTCAGAAATTCGACAAGAAGCGTGCGGCCCTCGATCTGGCCCGACGCTGGCTTGCCATTCACGGTCATCTTGACCTCAGGCATTGGCTCCTCCCGGTTTTAAGTGTTCGTCCCCTGCGAGACCTTAGTTGGAACGGTCTCACTGTCCAGTCCGACTAAAGCATGCCTCTCCCCACTTGAGAACCCGGTTTCTTACGGCTTAGTCCCGCGTGGCCCGACGAGGCTGGGGCCGGGTCGGGATCTCTTTGAGCAAGCCGCCCACGCCCATCGCCGCAATCTCTGTGGCTCCGCAGGGCAAACCGCAGGCCACACGCGCCAGAACCCAGTCGGCCCCATGCAGAACCGGGCTGCGCGCCGACCCCGGCAGACCGATCACCGGTCTTTGCCCGACGCGTCCCAAAAACAGCAGATTGCCCGGATCGACCGGCATCCCGAACCGCTCCACCTGCCCGCCCGCACGCCGCAGCGCCTCAGGCGCGGTGTCATAGGGGTCCGACGTGGCCGAAGCGGTGAGAATCAGCACGATCTCGCCCTGTGCGTCCTTGATCGCCGCAGACAGGGCCACCTCATCATGCGCACAGATCACGGTTTCCGCCATTTGCATGCCCAGCCCGGTGACACGCGCGGCGATCGCCTCTGCCCCCTTGTCGCCCGGACCGCCGGGAACATCGGTGATGATCAGGCTTGCGGTGCGATACTGCGCGACCGCCAATCGCACCGCAGCATGCGCGGCCTCGGCGGCGCGCGCCAACGCGGTGCGCGGCACCCCGTAGGCGATGATTTTGACCGTTGCGATCATGCCGCCGGCATGGATCTGATGATGCTGGGCCACGGTCGCCACGGTGATCATCGGATCTACCGCATTGGCCGCATTGATCGCAGCCGCATCCAGACAGACCACGCCCGGTCGCTCTGCAATCAGGTTGACCCGCCCGGTAAATGGCGCGCTCAGCGCTATGTCGCTGGCACCCTTGTGCAGCGCCGCAGCCAGATCTGCCGCTGCCGCGTTCTCGTGGATATCCTCTGCGCCCAAACTGGCGACTGTGACCCTATCATAGCCCGCAGCGCGTAAAGCCTCGATCTGCGCGGGCCCCAGCACCACGCCCTTGCGCAATCGGCCCCCGGCCACCTGTTCGGAATGGGCCAGAATGGCGCCTTCGGCCTGATCGAGCGGCGCGGGGCCAAATTTCATGCGCCTTTCCTCAGAACGCGGGTCATTTCCGCAAGGATGCTCACCGCGATCTCGGACGGGCTGGCCGCCCCGATATCCAGCCCGATCGGCCCATGGATGCGCGCCGTTTCGGCCTCGGTAAACCCGGCCTCTTGCAGCCGCGTCAGTCGTTTGGCATGGGTACGGATCGACCCCAGCGCGCCGATATAGAACACGTCGGACCTGAGCGCTTCAATCAGCGCCGGATCATCCAGCTTGGGATCATGCGTCAGCAAAACCAACGCCGTGCGCGCATCCAGACCAAAGGCCCGAATGCCCTCGTCGGGCCAATCGTGCAGCACCGTCTCGCCCGGAAACCGCGCCTCGGAGCCAAAGCTCTCGCGCGGGTCGATGAGCAGCGGATCATACCCTGCGATCCGCGCCATCGGGACAAGGGCCTGCGCGATATGCACCGCCCCCACGAGGATCAGGCGCAAGGGCGGGTTGTGAATTGCGACGAAACTCGTCCCGTCCTCTTCAAAGCCCGAGCGATCCATGCGAAACCGCGTGCGGTGCCCGTCCCTCTCGAGCCGCCGCTCGACCTGTATTCCGGTGATATAGGCCACAGGCACCCGCGCCTCGCGGGCCAGAACCAGATCGGCCAGCAAACCCTCGGGCATCACCGATCCGATGGGTTCCACCAAGACCCGGATGGTGCCGCCACAGGCCAGACCCACGGCAAAGGCATCGCCGTCGCTCACACCATATTGCAGCATGACGGGGTGGCCCGCTTCGATCGCATCCAGGGCCTCGGCCACAACCGCGCCCTCGACGCAGCCCCCCGAGACCGATCCGGCAATCTCGCCCTCGCCCGAAATCGCAAGCTGGCTACCGACGCGGCGCGGCGCACTCCCCCACGTCTCAACCACCGTGGCCAGAGCCGCCCCTTTGCCCGCGCGATACCACGCAAGCGCCGTTTCCGGGATATTGTCAAATCGGTCCATCCAGATCTCCCTTCACGCAGTTCATCCCTGCATCGCTGCCATCAGCCGCGCCTTTTCGCCCGTGTCATCCCGGCGCGAGATGGCCTCTGCCAGTTCCTCCAACGTGGCAATCGAATGCCCGGCGCGAAAGGCATCGACATGCGGCAGCATGGCGCGAATACCTTGGGCCTTGGGCGCGAAGCCTTCCCACCGCAAGAGTGGGTTGAGCCAAATCAGGCGGCGCGACGAAAGATGCAGCCGCTCCATCTCGTGGGCCAAGGCATCCGGTGCATCGCGATCCAAGCCGTCGGTAATCAAGAGCACCACCGCACCCTGTCCCATCACCCGCCGCGACCAGTCCCGGTTAAAATCATGCAGACAGGCACCGATCCGGGTGCCTCCCTCCCAATCCTGCGCCTGACGTCCGGCGGCGGCAAGGGCCGCATCCACATCCCGTGTTGCCAATTGCCGGGTGATGTTGGTCAGGCGCGTTCCAAAGGTAAAGGCATGCACCCGCGCCCAGCCTGCCCCCTTTTGATTGGCAACAGCATGGAGAAAATGCAAAACCATACGGCTATACTGGCTCATGGAGCCTGAGATATCGCAAAGCACCACCAGATTGGGCCAGCGCTCGCGCGGTTTTTGCCAATGAATACGCCGCAGTTCGCCTCCGTGGCGCAGCGCGGCCCGCAAGGTCCGCCTTGCGTCAATCCGTTTGCCGTTCGAGGACGCCATACCGCGCCGCGAGGCATAGGGATTGACCGGCAAGGTCAACCGCGCCAGCATGCGCTTGGCCTGTTGCATTTCGGCCGTGCTCATCTGCTCGAAATCCAGTGTCCGCAGCCGTTCTTCGCCCGACATCGTGGCCGATGCGTCGATGTCGATCTGCACCTCATCGCTGTCGTGCTCTTCGATCTGCGGCGCATCCCGCGCCACCCCATCCAAGAGCGCCTCGGCGGCACGCTTTTCCGCCGCCTGCGCGCTGCGGTCCTCCTGCACGCCCCGTATGGCAGGCAACATCATGGCCATCATATGCTCAACATACCGTGGATCGCGCCAATAAAGGCGGAAAATCTGTGCGAACACCACCAGATGCTCTGGCCGCGTGACCAGGCAGGCGCGCAATGTATAAAAGAAATCGGTCCGGCTGGAGAACCCGGCAGCCGCCACCGCGCGGATCGCATCCAGCACACGGTCCGAGCCGATTGGCAGCCCCGCCGCCCGCAATGCCCGCGCGAAATGCGTGATGTTATGGGTCAGCTTGGGATTATCCGGCAATTCAAGGGTCGGGAGATCAGTCATGCCCATACAACTCTAGCGTTCGTTGAACATTCTGGGCATGTATGGCGGCGTAGGGCGCGTACCATTCCAAAGTACCGGTCGTCAGATCATCCGCGATGATGTCCTGCAGCGGTGTCGCGCATTTCTCTGGTGCTGTCTCCAATC
This sequence comes from Roseovarius sp., assembly GCF_048262375.1. GTDB lineage: Bacteria > Pseudomonadota > Alphaproteobacteria > Rhodobacterales > Rhodobacteraceae > Roseovarius. The sequence continues at coordinate 117,182 of NZ_JBLXFE010000008.1, read as the reverse complement.
CCATAAGCCAACGAATATAGCGTTGCGTCGCACGGATGATTTCAGGGCCATAACCACCGCGCGCCAAAATGTCCGGTGCCCCATGATCCTGTAGCACAAACAGCGGCTCAAGCGCGGCCAACCGTTCAAGATCACGCAAATGCACGGCAAAATCCGCAGGCTCATCCACGTAGGTCACACAATCCTCAACCGTATCACCGGCCAGCAGAATCCGCCGCTCCGATAACCAAAGCACTGTGGCATCATCGCTGTGAATATTGGCCTCGATCAGCGTCACCTTCTGGTCGCCGAATAACATTTCAAGCTGCCCGGAGAAAACCCGCGTCGGCAGGATCAGCGGCTTGATCTCAGGCAGCCCGGCATAGCTACCCGATTCAATCGCATCACACCGCTCTGCAAGATGCGCAGCAGTGCGCGCATTCGCAATCACGTCGCAGTCTGCAAAAGCTGACGTCCCGGCGACATGATCCAGATGCCAATGGCTATAAACAACCGTGAATTCGGTAACACCCTGCCCCTCAAGATGCGCCCGTATTGCCGCGCCATGCTCGGATGAAACGCTGGTATCATAAACCAGCGCCGCCTGTCCCGCGACCAGCGCGTAGGTGGCAATGCCCAGACCGATTGCTCCGTCGTCAACCCAGTTGTCACCCTCCATGAAACGGTAACCTGGCACCCGGCCATCGTAATAGGCATAGAGTCCGGGATGAGGCTGAAAAATGCGCAAGTGCTGCGTTTTTCCCATTATTTCGGCTCCAAACTCTCGCGCACCTCGTCCAGCAGACGTTTCGCCTCGGAGCCCTGCAGTTTCGAGATATCGTCCTGATACTTCAGGATCGCACCCAGAGTATCCGCGATCACCTCGGGGCTGAGCGCTATCACGTCGAGCGCAAGCAGGCATTTGGCCCAGTCAATGGTTTCGGCCACCCCCGGTTTCTTGAACAGATCCTCGGTGCGCAGCTTCTGGACGAAGGCCACGATTTCGCGGCTGAGGATTTCGGCAGCCTCGGGGGCGCGGGCCTGCAGGATCTCGATTTCGCGATCGAAGGTCGGGTAATCCACCCAATGATAAAGGCAACGCCGCTTGAGCGCGTCATGCACCTCTCGGGTGCGGTTCGAGGTCAGGATAACGATGGGCGGCTTTGGCGCGTGGATCGTGCCCATCTCGGGGATCGTCACCTGAAAATCGCTGAGCGCTTCGAGCAAGAACGCCTCGAATGGCTCGTCCGTACGGTCAACCTCGTCGATGAGCAGGACCGGCGCGCCGCCCGGTTGCGGGCGCATGGCCTGCAATAAAGGCCGCTCGATCAGATAGTCTTCGGTAAAGAGTTCAGACTTGAGATGGCTCCGGTCCATGCCGCCCGCCGCCTCTGCGGCACGGATGGCGATCATCTGCGCGGTGAAATTCCATTCATAAACGGCGCTTGCCGCATCAAGCCCCTCGTAGCATTGCAACCGGATCAGCCGTCGTCCGAGCGCCTTGGCCAGAGCCTTGGCGATTTCGGTTTTACCGGTGCCCGCCTCGCCCTCGAGAAAGAGCGGGCGACCAAGGGTCAAGGCAAGATAGGTCACGGTGCCAAGGGCACGGCCACAGACATAATCCTGACCAGCCAGAAGGTTCTGCACCGCGTCGATGGATGTGGGGTTTTGCACGCTCTTGCCTCCGGTTTTCTTCGCCTGTACCAGAACTGCATCGCATGCCCTTGCGGGTCAAGGGCGGCCATGTCAGGCAAAGGTCTGACCCGCCCCCGGAAAGCCCTTGGTTTCTCCCAAGTTTTGCCCGATTTGAGGTGCAGCCTGTTAACCAACAGGACCGCAATCGAACGGCTCCGACACGACCGAGGTAATCAGCGAACATGCAGGACAGTGCCGATATTTTTGACGCCGATCTCTCTGGGCTTGGCTGGGCAGAGTGGTGCGAGCGTGCCAATGAGCTGGCAGGTGACGACGGCTATGCCGAACAGCTGGGTGACCGGCATGCCGCCCTCCTGATCGAACGCAAGCCAACGCTGCTGGTCACGTTCGAGTCGTTCTCACGCCTGCCCGAGCTTTCGCCACAAGCGCAACCCTTTGGCTGGTCCATGGCCAAGGCGCTTGGCTGGTCACATCTCGGCCTGATCAGTGCGACGGATACATGGTTTCGCGATGCACGGGTCTATGGCTATTTCGACCGGTTGATTGATGATGGCTTTTTTGACGAGTTCGAGCAGGTGATCTTTTACGGCACGGGCCCCTGCGGCTATGCGGCGGCGGCGTTTTCCGTGGCGGCACCCGGTGCGAAGGTGGTCATGCTGAGCCCACAGGCGACCCTTGATCCGCGGGTGGCCGAATGGGACGATCGGTTCCTGCGGATGCGCCGGGTCTCGTTCAGCGATCGCTACGGCTATGCGCCGGACATGCTGGATGCGGCCGCCGAGGCGGTCCTGCTTTATGATCCCGAGATCGAGTTGGACGCGATGCATGCCGCGCTCTTTACCCGGTCCAATGTGATGAAGTTTCGCACGCGCTATTTGGGCTATCAGATCGAGCCAGCCTTGCTGCGCATGGGCGTTATCCAGCGCCTGCTGGCCCAGGTCAGCGCCAACAAACTGACACGGCTCAGCTTAGCGCAGCTTTATCGTAGACGGCGTCAGGACACGCCCTATCTGATAAGTGTTCTTCAAAGACTGATGGCAGACGACCGCATTCACCTGACAATCCTGCATTGCCAGAATGCCCTTGCGCGCAAGGTCGGCGGCCCCCGTTTTCGCAGGGCACTGAGCCTGATGCGTGCCCGGGCCCAAGAAGAATAGCCCATAGCGCTGCGCTGACCCTCTGGTCTTGCACCGTTCGATTGTGTATGCGCGAGCGCATGAGAGATACCCTGACCCTCCGCCGCCCCGACGACTGGCATCTGCATCTGCGCGATGGCGCGATGCTGCGCGCCGTCCTGCCTGAAACCACGCGGCACTTTGCCCGCGCCATCGTGATGCCCAATCTGGTGCCACCGGTGGTGACAGGCGCGGATGCCGCAGCCTACCGTGCGCGGATCATGGCCGCTCTGCCGGAAGGCACGGATTTCACCCCGCTGATGACGCTCTATCTGACCGAAGAGACTGACCCCGAGGATGTGGCCGCTGCCCATGCCAGCGGGCTTGTCACCGCGGTCAAGCTCTATCCCGCCGGAGCCACCACCAATTCGGCAAGTGGCGTGCGCGATTTCGACCGGGTGCGCGGCGTGCTCGAGAAGATGGCTGAAATTGGCCTGCCGCTTTGCGTGCATGGCGAGGTGACGGACCCCGCGGTCGATATCTTTGACCGCGAGTCGGTGTTCATCGACCGGGTGCTCGATCCTGTGCGCCGCGCCACACCGGGATTGCGGGTGATCATGGAACATATCACCACGGCCAATGGCGTCGAATATGTGCGCGCCCATGACCGCGATCTTGGAGCGACGATCACCACGCATCACCTGATCATCAACCGCAACCACATCCTCGTGGGCGGGATCAAGCCGCATTACTATTGCCTGCCGGTGGCCAAGCGCGAAGAGCACCGCCTTGCCCTGCGCGCCGCCGCCACGAGCGGGGACGCGCGGTTTTTCCTTGGCACCGACAGCGCGCCACATATCGACCCGCTCAAGGAAAGCGCCTGCGGTTGCGCTGGCTGCTTTACCGCGACAAACACCCTGTCGATCCTGGCACATGTGTTCGAGCAAGAGCAGGCACTTGATCACCTCGAAGCCTTCACCTCGCTGAACGGCCCCGCGTTTTACCGCCTGCCGCCCAACGAGGCACGGACCACTCTTAGCAAGGGCGACGCCGTGAGCTACCCCGGCAAGATCGACACGGACGATGGCCCCGTGACCGTTTTCGACCCCGGCTTCGCGCTGCATTGGCGCGTGACCTGAGGTTCACCGTTCTGAAAATACTCCCGCCGGAGGCCTCAAATCTCTTCGGCGCACGCCCCGCAATGAGGACTGCACCATGATCCCTGCCACCTATCCGCCCAAAGAGGAAATCGCCCGCCTTACCGCCCGCATGCTGCTTGAGATTGGCGCGGTGCATTTCAACGCGAATGAACCGTTTACGCTGGCCTCGGGGTTGCCCTCGCCCACCTATATTGATTGCCGCAAGCTGATTTCCTATCCGCGCATTCGCAGCACCCTGATGGATTTTCTCACCATCACCGTGATGCGTGAGGCGGGATTCGAGGCGTTTGACAATATCGCGGGCGGAGAGACAGCAGGTATCCCCTTTGCCGCCCTAGTGGCCGAACGCATGGCGCTGCCCATGACCTATGTCCGTAAGAAGCCCAAAGGCTACGGGCGCAACGCCCGCATCGAAGGCGCCATGACCGAGGGGCAGCGCGTTCTGTTGGTCGAGGACCTCACCACCGATGGTGGCTCGAAGCTCAGCTTTGTGGACGCTATCCGCGAGACAGGCGCGAGCTGTGGTCATACGGCCGTGATCTTCTACTACGGCATTTTCCCAGAAACTGAAAAGACACTTGGCGATCACGGCGTCGCGCTGCATCATCTTTGCACCTGGTGGGACGTGCTGGCAGAGGCCCGCACACAAGACGTGTTCGATGCCGCGACATTGGACGGGGTCGAGGAATTTTTGGGCGATCCCCGTAAGTGGCAGGCGGCAAACAAGAAATAAACTTATCCCCAAAGGCTGGGGATAACCCACCGATCGAATCGCAGCCCCTTTCCAGATGCGGTGGTTTCAACAGAGCCACCCACATCATGCGGCCTCCGGATAGGGAAACCGAAGCTATCCACCGGGTTATCCCGCCAAGCGTCCACATAGTTATACAAGTGGCGAATTGGCTGCAGTTCGCTTAGAACTACCAAACATAAAAACACGTTTGACGAGGACAACAGGCATGAACGGACTGACCGCTTTCAATCCCACAGGGGCAGAGATTCAATCCGCCGAAAGCGTGCCGCATTCCGTCGAGGCCGAGCAGCAGCTTCTGGGCGCGATCCTGACAAATAACGATGTCTACGACCGGATCGCCGCCATTATCGGCCCGCAACATTTTTACGACCCCGTGCATGCCCGCATCTTTGAAACCGCCGCCGCGCGCATCGCAAAAAACAACCTCGCCTCCCCCGTCACCCTGCGTGCCTTTCTGGAAAATGACGAAGGATTGAAAGAGCTGGGCGGAGCCGCCTATCTGGCCAAGCTGGCCGGGGCCGCAATCTCGACCTTTGCGGTGCGCGATTATGCGCAGATGATCTATGATCTGGCGATCCGGCGCGCGCTGATCTCACTGGGCCATGACATTGCGGGCAAGGCCGCGCGCGTCAATGTGGACAGCGAGCCCAAAGATCAGATCGTTGAGGCCGAACAGAAACTCTACCAGCTTGCAGAGCAAGGACAGTCCGAAAGCGGATTTCAAAGCTTTCTCAAGGCAGTAACGGACGCTGTTAATGTAGCCAATGCAGCCTATCAGCGAGAGGGGGGGCTGGCGGGAATCTCGACCGGCCTCGTCGATATGGACGGTAAGCTGGGCGGTCTGCACAAGTCTGACCTTCTGATCCTTGCCGGACGCCCGTCGATGGGAAAGACCTCATTGGCGACCAACATCGCCTTCAACGTGGCCAAGGCCTATCGGCGCGGCACCCTGCCGGACGGCACCGAGGGGGCTGTGGACGGCGGCGTCGTGGGCTTTTTCTCGCTCGAGATGAGCGCCGAGCAGCTGGCAGGCCGGGTTCTGGCCGAAGCCTCGGAAATCTCGTCACACAAGATCCGTCAGGGTGACATGGACGAGAGCGAGTTTCGCCGGTTTGTCGAGGCGGCTAAGACGCTGGAGGCCTGCCCGCTCTATATCGACGATACTGCCGCCATCCCGATCTCGCAGCTTGCGGCACGCGCGCGCAGGCTCAAGCGGACCCACGGGCTCGATCTCTTGATCGTGGACTATCTGCAGCTGGTGCGCGGCTCGTCCGACAACCGCGTGCAGGAGATTGGCGAAATTTCCATGGGGCTCAAGGCGATTGCCAAGGAGCTGAACATCCCGGTTATCGCGCTGTCTCAGCTCTCGCGTCAGGTTGAAAGCCGCGAAGACAAGCGCCCACAACTGTCGGACCTGCGCGAATCCGGTTCGATCGAACAGGACGCCGATGTGGTCATGTTCGTGTTCCGTGAAGAATATTACAAGGAACGCGAAAAGCCGGGCGATCACGAGATGGACAAGATGGCAGAGTGGCAAGAGGCGATGTCACGCCTGCATGGCAAGGCGGAGGTCATCATCGGCAAGCAGCGCCACGGCCCGATTGGCACGGTCGAGTTGAGCTTTGAGGCGCAGTTCACCCGGTTCGGCAATCTGGTCAAACCCTGGCAACAGGGCGGCGGCGCCGAGTTTTAAACCGTAGGGCCACGGGGGCGCTGCCCCCGAACCCCCGAGGTATTTCAGGCCAGATGAACCCCAATCGAGAGACAAGTTCCGTTCCACCATGCCCCGCTATGCCCTGAAAATTGAATATGACGGAGCGCCCTTCGTCGGCTGGCAACGGCAGATTGATCTGCCTTCGGTTCAGGGTGCGATCGAGGCTGCCCTTGGCAAGATTGAACCGGGTCCGCATAGCATCGCGGCGGCAGGACGTACCGATGCGGGCGTGCACGCGCTGGCGCAGGTGGCCCATTGCGATCTGGCGCGGGACTGGGACACGTTTCGCCTGTCAGAAGCGCTCAATTACCATCTCAAGCCGCAGCCCGTCGCGATCACCGCCTGCGCGCGGGTAACCGAAGATTGGCACGCTCGGTTTTCCGCAACCGAGCGGCGCTATATTTTTCGTATTCTGTCTCGTCGGGCACCTGTCACGCTGGATCAGGGGCGGGTTTGGCATGTGCGCCCGAAGCTGGATATCGAGGCGATGCGCGCAGGGGCGGCCCATCTGATCGGGCTGCATGATTTCACAACGTTCCGCTCAACCATCTGTCAGGCGGCAAGCCCGGTCAAGACTTTGGATTCGCTTGAGATTTTTGAACATTCCGGGCCGAGCAGTACGGAAATCCATTTCCAATTGCGCGCTCGGTCCTTTTTGCACAATCAAGTACGCAGCATCGTGGGAACACTGGAACGCGTTGGAGCGGGATCATGGGAGCCCGACGATGTACGCAAGGCGCTGGACGCATGCGATCGCGCCGCCTGTGGTCCGGTCTGCCCGCCCCATGGGCTATATCTGGCGGGGGTTACCTATGACGATTCGCCGTTCAATTCGCAAGATTAGGCTTTGAACTTGCGCGAATGGCACGCTATGAGCCTGCTCAGCGGTCCCGTAGCTCAACTGGATAGAGCACCTGACTTCTAATCAGGATGTTGGGGGTTCGAGTCCTCCCGGGATCGCCAGCCGCCCTCAAAACGAGTAGTCTGCTTTAAACCGTTCAGCGCGCAACGTCGTTTTGACGCCGCCGCACCTGCTGATAGATCAAGACAAGACCGATGCCACAGGCGGCCCCCAAACCATCATACACCAGGTCCGCCCATTCGTCAGTGCGCCCCACATAAGGCTGCACAATTTCAATCAGACCACCATAGGCAAGCGCCGCAATCCAGATCACGGGCCAACGTTTGGGATATTGGGCGGCCATGGGGCCCACCAGAAGACCAAAGGCCAGCAAATGCGCCAGCTTGTCGAGTTCGAGTCCCTGCGCGGGCCCGGAAGACGAGGGCGTAAGCGTCGCAATGGCGACTGCCACCGCCAGCAAGAAGGTCAGGATCTTGGCCATCCCTGCCCCTTAAGCCCGGTTCCGGGACGCTTCAAGCGATTAGATCAAAAGCCGGACATATCCCCGCAACCGCCGCGCGTCTTGTGTGGTTTGAGTGCGCGCCATCCGTCAGGCATTGCATAGCGCGCCTCTATCAGCTGCGTCAGGGCCTTTTGTGGAGCCACCTGCCCCTGCGCACCTAAATGACGGCTGCGTCACTCAGCGGATCACATGCACCGCACAATTGGCGTGGCGCACCACCTTGGCAGCGGTAGACCCCAGCAGGAGGTCCTGCATACCGGGGCGGTGGCTGGCGATCACGATGCAGTCGGGGTTGTGGTCTTCGGCCCAGTCGAGAATGGTACGACCCGAATGCCCTTCGACAACATGAGCCGAGCCATTTGGCAAGGTGGCCGCGATTTCGGCCAGTTCGGCCTCAATCGCCTTTCGCGCCTCATTCACATAACCTTGGGGCAGATAAGAGATAGCGTAGCCCGGCACCTGTTCGATCACATGCAAAAGGCTGATATGCCCCGCATCATCCGACAAGAGCTGCGCCACCTGCAGGGCAGCGTTCGAATCGCGCTCTTGATCAAACGACATCGGAACCAAAATGTGTGAATACATGATCTGTCCTTTCCTGTTACCTGAAGAAACTTTGGGCCGATTGAGCCCGTGTCGCCATGATCCAGATCACGCCCGGATCAGTTCTGCAAATCGCGTACCTGCGCCGTAATCTGCGCGGCCCAATCGCCGATAATGGGCAGGAATTCGATCTGGCTGAGCGCCCAGATCATCACCGACAAAAGCACAGTCGCCCCGAGCACCGTCCCAAGCCCAGCCGCCAGACCGCGTGCCAGATTGAACGCCAGCATACGCGGAAATGAATTGTGCACCCGAATGAACCGGTGAGCGTTCAGAATCTGCAATTCCCGGCGCAACGCCGCCATTTCACGGGTCAAATCATCGGACGGCCGATCTTTTTCGCTCATCCGAAAGTTGCCACCACGTCATACATCACCGGCTCGAAGCTCTTGCAAAGCTCATTGATCTCGCGGTTGCGGGTGCGCATGTCCTCACTGCGCAGCATTGCCTGAAAGTCCTCACGCGCACGCCATTGCGAGTAGTTGGCGATCCGGGTCTGGGCATCGTTGACATGCAAACCGGCGGCGATAAAGCCCGGCTGATGCGAGATGAAATCACGGTAAGCGGCGGTGAGCAGATCCATCAGATCCTGACAGGTGCCGGGCGTCACCTCGAATGTCGTGATGACAGTCTGATGGTTGGTGGCGGTGGTGATTTGGGGCATGGCACATCTCCTTTATCAGATCAGCCTAACACGCGCCCCCCGCACGGTAAATTCCCCGGCCATCTTAACCCTCGCTTTACCCTTTTTAACGAGGGTTAACGCGGAGGTTACCATGTTGCGATGCCTGCTCATTGCGGTTCTGGTCTTGCCATGGCTGATCGGCATGGCAGGGGCTGGTGCGTGGCCACGCGGCAAGGGTCAGACGTTTTTGGCGGCCTCAGGCCAGATCGAGGGCCCGGATCAATTCGGTCTCTACCGGCAAAATTTCACGCTTTATGCCGAGCATGGTCTGACCGAGCGGTTGACGCTGGGTCTCGATCTGGGGGGCGATACGCTGCGTATGACCAAGAGCATTGCCTTTGTCCGCTGGCCCATTGGACAGGACGCGCAGGCAGTGAAGATCGCAGTGGAAATGGGTCTGGGTGAGGTTTCCGAAGAAACCGCGCTGCGCCCCGGCGTGTCACTGGGGCGCGGTTTCACGCTATGGGGGCGCCACGGTTGGGCTGCCTTTGACGGGCGCGCAGTCGTTTTTGGGAGCGGGGACATGACTCTGGAGAGTGATATTACTTTTGGCCTTAATACCACCGCGCGCAGCAAGGTCCTCGTGCAGCTTCAGACAGGACATCCGGCGCTTGGTCAGGCCTATACCCGGTTTGCCCCGTCCTATGTCTATGCAACCCGACCCGGAGCACATCTGGAATTCGGGTTGGTTCTGCCGGTCTCGGGGGGCGGCGAACGTGGCGTGAAGCTCGGCCTCTGGCGGGAGTTCTGAACCACCGCCAGAGACGGGATTGTCTCAGAGAGGATCGTCGATCCGTACCCGCAAGATCACAGAGCCTGACACTGGGGTCGACCAACGCAGATTGATCCGGTCGCGGTCCGGCCCCTGCTTGGCCTCGAAATAGGGGCTGGCATGGATCACCGCAGCGGCCGTGTTGCGCAAGGGCCCCTCTGGCATGACCGCTTCTACCACCTGCGCCCATGCCCCGAACGGCAGACGAGGGGCGGGTTGGACGACCCATGTCGAGGAGGCGGTGGCTTCGGTGTGTTGCATGACCAGCGGATTTGCCACGGGTGTGTCCACATTGTGAAAACTGTTTTCGGCAAAGGTGACATTGCGCACCCGGTCATAGTCGAGATCGGCAAAGCTGGTATCGACCGCTTCGACCCGGCTGATGGTGCCGACAGCACGGAAAGTATTGCCGGTGACAGTCACCCCATCGAGAAAATGCCCTGCGCCATGCGGCTTGACCACGATGTAGGTGAACCAAGGGGCCGTGTTACCAGCAAGAAAGACATTATCGGTGATGCTGAGCGCACTAAAGGAAAACTCGCTTGCGAACTCTGGCTCTGCATCATGTTCATTGACCCATTCGATAAAGCAATTGTCGATGTAGTTCCCGCTGATGCTGCCGCGATTATTAACCCGGGTCAGCACAAAGCCCGCAGCGCGCACACCGTTCTCGGCGCTGTCCCCTTGAAACACATGATTGCCGGAAATAATCGAACTGCTGCCCGCCATTACGGCAAAGTGCCGGAACAGGACGCCTCGGTTGTCGCGGATCTTGAGATCGTTGGCATTGGCGTTGAAGGCGATGGTGCGCCGCTCGGTTGACAGAAGCGGCCCTTCGTCCGAGATGAATTGACAGCGGTCGATCATCATCCCCTGATCGCCCTCACCATGGCTGGTGATGCCGCGATCCTTGGGGCGGGTAAAGAAACAATCACGGAAATGATTGGCGGATCCCTGCGGCGGCAAAAGCACCCCGCTGCAATCGCCGGTGCACTGGAAATCGACCTCGGAAAACACCATACGCGACACATCGCCAAAGCCACTGAAATCCAGCAGGTATTTGAATCGCCGAAAGGTATAGATCTGCGTGCCCGCAGCATCGAACAGCGGCTGGCTGATATCCAACCGCTGGGCTGCCACGTTTCTGGCCGTGACATAAACCTCGCGGCCCACACCGTTGCCCTCGAGCAGCGCGCCGACCGGAATGTTGGCCACATTGGCCACATTGGTCAGACGCTTGGGATTGGCGATGTCATAGCTTGCCTGCGAGGTGACAACATCTGTATCCCACGCGGGCCCCGGAAACACCGAAATCTGACCATTCTGGATCACATGGCGCTGGTTGTAGGTGGTGCGATTGCCCACCGCTGCCGCCATATCGACGGGGCCGCGCAACGAGACTTTGCGCCCGGCCAGATCGAGCGTGACATGATCGGGATTGTTCAACAGCGCCTGATACGCCTTCTTGAACGCCAGCTCGCTGTTTCCGAATGCGTCGATATAGGCGGGCAGATCGAAATTCTTGGTCAATGCGAGGATCGCCGCATCGGGCATCTCGACCGTGCCTTCGAACCGGATACGGTTCTGAATCGTCGTGCTCTGGCCCAGAAAATACTGACCCGCCGGCACGATAATCTCGCGGCCCTGCGCGACCGTATCCGCCGCCTCAAACGCCGCGTGATCATCGGCAATCCCGTTTCCAAGCGCACCGTAGTCGCGCACATCAACCATGCTGATCAGATTGCGCAGAAAGACCCGGCTGACATCCTCAATGACAATATCGTCGATCCGGACAACTCCGCCGCTCGGCCCGGTCAGGTCGAGACCAAAATGGCCAAAGATCGCGGCGGGGCCCCACGCCATATCAACGCCCGTGCGGGTGCCGGTGCCGACAATGGCCGTCACCTCGACCACCTCGCCATATGTGGTCAGCGCGATCTGCGGACCCGTCACGGTCACATCCGGCAGGGCTACGCCGCCTGCGCCACCGGCAAAGGCCGCGATCCGCACGCTTGGCAAATTGCCCGCGATCGCCTTGATCCGCACCCGGATCTGAAGATAGCAACCCGGCAGGATCGGGGTCTCACCGGTGTAGCGCAGGCGCTGCACGGCCTCGGTCTTTTGCAATTCCAGCGCTCCGCCGAAATCCTGATCGGCGGGCACAAAGGCCGCATCTGCAGCATTTTCATAGGTGTCAGAGTTCGGTCGCCCGTCACCGCGTGACCATTGGAGCAAGCCTGATGCGAAGGGTTGCGGCATGAAAACGATGCCGTCGGTGATTGCCTTGTTCATGGATATCCCTTTCCTTTTTCCGCGCGGCCTGCGCGTTGCCCGTGGTCGGAGCGATGGAAAGGCGATGTATCAACGAACCATTAAGCGAATCTCATGGCACCGTGACGGTACCGGTAAGCGGCGGGCGCAGACAATGCTCACGTCAATGTGACACAAACAGAGGCCCTGAAACGCAAAAGCCCTGCCAGAAGGCAGGGCTCAGGACTGTCGCACCAAGGCGAAATCAGGACGCTTCGGTGATGAACTTGACCGCGTCGCCAAAGGTCTGAATCGTATCGGCCGCATCATCGGGAATCTCGATGCCGAACTCTTCTTCGAATGCCATGACCAGTTCGACCGTGTCGAGGCTGTCCGCGCCAAGATCGTCAATGAAAGAAGCTTTGTCGATAACCTTGTCTTCTTCCACACCCAGGTGTTCCACAACGATCTTCTTAACGCGGTCTGCGATATCGCTCATGTCTTGTTCCTCGTTTTGTCTTGGGCTGTGTTGCCCGTTGTCTGCCCCCGCCCTGCCCGGGAAGTGGCGATGATTGTGCCCCAGCGGGCGGTTCTCGACTGCCTTAACACACAGGCCACCGGGAGAATCCGCATATCCCTCCGGCTGATCTGCGAGGCCTATAGCATATGCGCGGGCAATGGCAAATGCTTTCACTTCCTCAGATCAGGACGGGACGACGGCACGTCAACTCAATACATCGACATACCGCCATTCACATGCAACGTGGCCCCCGTCACATACCCGGCCTCGGGGCTTGCAAGATAGAGGACCGCCGCCGCGATCTCGTCTGCCGTGCCCATGCGTGCCATCGGGATATGAACGCTAAGCGCGGCTTTCTGATCGTCGTTCAGCTTGTCTGTCATTGGCGTGGCGATGAAACCCGGCGCCACCACATTGACGGTAATGCCGCGACTGGCCACCTCTGCGGCAATGGATTTGGTCATGCCCACCAATCCGGCCTTGGCGGCGGCATAATTGGCCTGACCGGGGTTCCCACTGGACCCTACGATTGAACCGATGTTGACGATCCGGCCCCATCGTGCCTTCATCATCGGGCGCACGGCCCCGCGGCAGAGCCGCATCGCAGAGGTCAGATTAACATCGAGCACATCATGCCAATCCTTGTCGGACATCCGCATGAACAACTGATCGCGTGTGATGCCTGCGTTGTTCACGAGGATATCAAGCCCCCCCATCGCCGCAATGGCATCCTTGGTCAGGGCTTCGACCGCCTCGGCGTCGCTCAGGTTGCAAGGCAGCACATGGGCACGGTCCCCCAACTCTGCGGCCAACGCTTCGAGCGGCTCGACGCGGGTGCCGCTCAGGCCAACGGTCGCTCCCGCATTGTGGAGCGCGCGCGCAATCGCAGACCCGATACCACCAGAAGCCCCAGTTACCAGCGCAGATTTCCCTGTCAAATCAAACATTTCATGTCCTCTCTTAATTCATCAAAAAGCCGGATCAGGCCCCAGCCAGCGACTCTGTCGCCGATGTCACGTCTTGCGGCGAGCCGATGGCACGGCAGGCGATCTCACGCTCAATGCGTCGCACCATCCCCGACAGCGCCTTGCCCGCTCCGATCTCCCATATCTCGGTGACGCCCGCTGCGGCCATATAGATCACCGACTCGCGCCAGCGCACAGAGCCCGTAACCTGCTCAACCAGCAGTGTGCGGATCTCGGCCGGGTCGGTCACGGCGGTCGCGCGCACATTGGCCACCAGCGGCACCACAGGGGCAGTGATCGTGACCTCTGCCAAGGCTGCGGCCATCACCTCGGCGGCAGGGGCCATCAAGGCGCAATGAAAGGGGGCGCTTACCGGCAAGAGCATCGCGCGCTTGGCACCGCGCGCCTTGGCCAGATCCAGCGCCCGTTCAACCGCCCCCTTGTGGCCCGAAACCACAACCTGCCCCGGATCGTTATCATTGGCGGCCTGACAAACCTCGCCTTGTGCGGCCTCTTGCGCCACATCGCGGGCGGCCTCGAAATCAAGCCCGAGAAGGGCCGCCATCGCGCCCACGCCCACCGGCACCGCCTGTTGCATGGCGCGGCCACGGATACGCAAAAGCCGGGCGGTGTCGCCAACACTGATCGCGCCCGCCGCCGCCAGTGCCGAATACTCGCCCAAGGAATGCCCCGCCACATGGCTTGCGACCTGCGCCAGATCCACGCCTTCGGTCTCAAGCGCGCGCAGCGCTGCCAGAGATGTGGCCATCAGCGCCGGCTGGGCGTTTTCGGTCAGGGTCAGCGCCTCTTGCTCACCCTCCCAGATCAACGCCGACAGCTTTTGCCCGAGCGCCTCGTCCACCTCGTCGAAAACCGCCCGCGCTGCTGGATATGTGGCCGCCAGATCAGCCCCCATTCCGATCACCTGCGCGCCCTGTCCCGGAAAAACGAATGCTCGGCTCATTGGCCACCCTCCCTCTAAAAGTGTCCCCCGATACATCGCCGCGTCTGCCAAAGCAACGGTTTTACCCGGTGTTCGCACATCCCCGCAAAGACGCAGAGCCACTGTGCGCGGGCTGCCATTGTGGCGCACCGATATCCGGCTAGAGTGCGAGCGCACCCAAGAGGAGCCTTGCGATGCCATTTTCCAATTCTGCCACCACCTATGGCAGCGTAACCAAGAGTTTTCACTGGCTCACTGCGCTCTTAATCCTCTCGAACCTGCCCTTGGGCTGGTATGCCACCGAACTGGCGAACGAGATTCAGGCAGCGCCGGCCGAGGACCTGATAGAACGCGCAAAACTATTGTTTTCAATACACAAAACATTAGGGGTTGCGATTTTCTTTGTGGCCTTGGCCCGTATCCTCTGGGCGCTCAACCAACCAAAACCGGCGCTGTTGAATGGGGACCGGGGCCTTGAGTCCTTGGCTGCAGAAACCGTGCATTGGCTGCTTTATGGCTCGCTCGTGCTTGTGCCGCTCACGGGCTGGGTGCATCACGCTGCAACCTCCGGCTTTGCACCCATTTGGTGGCCCTTGGGGCAAGACTTGCCGTGGGTGCCAAAGTCAGAGACCCTGTCAGGACTGGCATCATCCCTGCATTATCTTTTTATGCTGGTGATGACCGGCGCAATTGCCGCGCATGTGGCGGGCGCGCTCAAGCATCATCTGCTGGATGGTGACGCCACCCTGCGCCGCATGCTGCCGGGACGCATTGACGCGACTCCCACGGCGCGACAGCCCAACCATGCCCTGCCCGTGATCGCCGCCTTGGCAATTTGGGTCGGAGCCATGGGGGGGGCAACGGCGCTTGGCTGGTTCGCGATTTCAAAATCAGATGGGCCCGCAACACTGACAGCCGTCGAGAGTGACTGGCAGGTCGAGAGCGGGCAGTTGCAGGTGACGGTGCAGCAACTGGGCTCTGCCGTGACCGGTAGCTTTGGCGAATGGACCGCCGATATCACCTATGCGGAAACGCCGAACGCTGACGGCATCCATGGCCATGTCGAGGTCACGATCGGGATCGCCTCGTTCTCGCTCGGGTCAGTGACGCAACAGGCGATGGGCGCGGATTTCTTCAACACCACGGAATTTCCAACCGCCGTATTTTCCGCCGACCTTCTGGCCAGCGCAAACGGTCAATTCGCGCGTGGCACGCTGACGATCCGTGATCAATCCGTGCCGGTCGAGTTGCCGTTTGATCTGAGCATCGCGGGGGATACGGCCACGGCTCGGGGCACACTCTCCCTCGACCGGCGCGACTTCAACATCGGAAGCGGGGTGACGGATGAAAAATCCTTGGGCTTTGGGGTCGACGTCAGCTTTGAATTAACCGCCGTGCGGGCAAATTAATCGAGCTTGCGCGCCTCGTCGATCAACATCACCGGAATGCCGTTGCGAATGGGAAAGGCCAGACCAGCGGCGCGGCTGATCAATTCCTGTGCCGCCATGTCATACTCAAGCGTTGTATGCGTTTGCGGGCAGATCAGCGCCTCTAACATGCGGCGATCAAAGGCCGGAGCAGGTTGGATATCATCATTCATTGCATAATGTCCTCATTGTCGCCGCCCCGCAGCACATATTCGATAAGCGTCACAAGGGTCTCGCGGCGCGTGCTGAGCGATGGGGCCTCCAGCAGCGCCTGTTTGTCCTCTGGCTCAAACCCCAACAGCATCGAGAGTGAATTGATCAGCAATTCCTCCTCGGCCTCTTTCAGCGAGTCCCAATCCGTCTGAAGCTCGCGCGCCTGAAAGTAGCGGGCCAGCAGGCTGAGAAAGGCGCGCCGATCAAAGCCGGGATCACTGTCCACTGGCCCCAGATCATGCTCGAACCCGGTCCAAGAGACCCGTGCACGCCGATAGGGGGTAAACCCCTCAACCTCTTCCAGAATTCGGAACCGGGAGAGGCCGGTCAACGTGACCATATACCGCCCGTCCTCGGTTTCGGAAAACTGCGTGACCCGCCCCACACAGCCGATCGCATGCAGCCCGGTGCCGCCCTCGCGGCCCGGCACGCGGTTGGGTTGGATCATCCCGATCAACCGCTCCGGGGTTTTCAGCGCATCCTCAAGCATCGCCAGATAGCGCGGCTCGAACAAATGCAGAGGCAAGCGCGATCTGGGCAACAAGAGCGCACCGGGCAATGGAAAGACGGGAATGATCTCTGGCAAATCGAGCTTGTATGTCATGCGTCTAACCTAGCCCGCACTGCGGCTCAGGCAAATATCATTGAGGTCAACTTGCGCCGCCCACTGAGCAAGACCGGGTCATTCGGCTTGAGCGCCTCGAAGATGATGAAAAGCTGCGCCTTGGCGGCCCCCTCATTCCATTCCCGGTCGCGGCGGAACAGCTCCAGCAATTCGTTCACCGCCTCTTGCGCCTGCCCGGTGGCATAGAGCGCCTGCGCGAGGTCAAACCGTGCCTGCAAATTTTCCGGGTCGGCCTCGACGGCAGAGCGCAACTCGTTGACGGGACCGGCATCCTGTGCCTGTCGGGCAAGCGCCAGTTGCGCATGAACTGCATCGATTTCAGCCGCGTGGCTGATCTCGGCGGGGGCACCGTTCAGGATTGCCTCGGCCTGATCCAACTCTCCCAAGGCCATATGCGCACGGGCAAGCCCGGCATAGCCACGGGCATTCATAGGGTCTTCTTGCAGGATCGCGGCATAGGTCTGCGCCGCATCGGTCACTGCACCGGTTTCCAGCATCTCGTCAGCGGCATCGAGCGCCTCGTCAAGTCCGCCGCCCGCCGCGCCGCCAGCGGCCTCTATGACCCGCGCGACAAAGGCGTCGATCTCGGAAGGGGGCAATGCGCCCTGAAATCCGTCAATCGGCTGGCCCTGCCAAAAGGCATAGACGGTGGGTATCGACTGCACCCGCATCTGGCCCGCGATCATTTGGTTCTGATCGACATTGATCTTGGCCATCTTGACCGCCCCTTTGGCGCGCGTCACGGCCGCCTCAAGCGCCGGGCCCAATGTCTTGCACGGCCCACACCACGGTGCCCAGAAATCGACGATCACCGGCACGGTCTGCGAAGCGTCCACCACATCCGCCATAAAGGTGGCCTCGGACACATCCTTGATCAGATCACCCGCCGCAGGGGCGCTTTGGTTCTTGCCCAGTTCCAGCATGTTCAGCCTCCTTGTAACATTTGCCCCTATATGAGGGCGCGGCGGGCGGAGTCAAAGATCAAATGTCGCAAATACCGGCGCATGATCCGAGGGTTGGTCCCAGCCGCGCGCCGCGCGCAGAATCCGGCTGGAATGGGCGCTCTGGCCGATATCCGCGCTGGCCCACACATGATCGAGCCTGCGCCCCTTGTCCGCTTCATCCCAGTCGCGCGCGCGGTAGGACCACCAACTGTAAAGCAGCCCCTCCGGAATATCGGCGCGGGTCACATCCTGCCAACCACCCGCCTCCATCACATCGCCTAAATGCTCAATCTCGATGGGGGTGTGGCTGACGATCTTGAGAAGTTGCTTGTGATTCCAGACGTCGTCCTCGCGCGGGGCGATGTTGAGATCGCCCACGAGAATGGATTTTTCCGGTCGGCTGTCACGGAACCAGTCGCGCATCCCGGTCAGGTAATCGAGTTTCTGACCGAATTTTTCATTAACTGCGCGGTCCGGCACATCGCCTCCGGCGGGAACATAGAAATTGTGGATCACTACGCCGTTCTCCAGCCGTCCGGCCACATGCCGCGCATGTCCCAGATCCGCAAAGTCCATATCCCCGGCGTCAGTCATTGGCAGCTTGGACAGGATGGCGACGCCATTGTATCCTTTTTGCCCGCGCGCCACGACGTGACCATATCCAAGGGCTGCAAAGGACTCGAGCGGCATCTTGTCAACCGGGCTCTTACATTCCTGAAGGCACAGGATATCCGGCATCTCTTCCTGCATCAGCTTTGCCACCAGCCCTTCGCGCAGACGAACCGAATTGATGTTCCATGTGGCGAGGGTAAAAGGCATACGGCATCTCCTGTCTTGGTTGAGGCGGACAGTAGAGGGATGCGCCCGGCGTTTCCAGCCGTGATTGGCGTGATTCGGTATCCCGTTGCGGCAAATCGCCAACACGGCACTCTCCGCCAACGCCCCCCCCTGCAAAACCGGACCACGCAAAAAGAAACCCCGGCGCAAAGCCGGGGCAGTCCAACAGGGAGGTTCATGTGTGTAACCGCACACATGACTAATGATAGCAGATTAATACCCAGTCGCAGATACGACTTTAATACAGGTCATCAAACCGTGCCTTTTAAACCACAAGACGATATCCGCCCGATTCTGTAACCAAGAGGCGAGCATTACTTGGATCGGGCTCGATCTTTTGCCGCAATCGGTAAATATGCGTTTCCAGCGTGTGGGTCGTCACCCCGGCGTTATACCCCCAGACCTCGTGCAGCAGGATATCCCGCGGCACCACACCTTCGGTCGCACGGTACAGATATTTAAGGATATTTGTCTCTTTCTCGGTCAAACGCACTTTGCGTTCATCCTCTGAGACCAACATCTTCATGGCTGGCTTGAACGTATATGGCCCAAGCTGAAACACCGCATCCTCGGATTGCTCATGCTGGCGCAGTTGTGCGCGGATACGGGCCAGGAGCACCGGAAACTTGAAGGGTTTGGTGATGTAATCATTGGCCCCGGCATCCAGTCCAAGGATGGTGTCGGCATCGCCGTCATGGCCGGTCAGCATCAGAATCGGGGCTTTGACCCCCTGCTTGCGCATCAGCCGGCACAGCTCGCGCCCATCGGTGTCGGGCAGGCCCACATCAAGGATCACCAGATCATAAATCATATCCTTGATTTTGCTCATCGCGCTGGCCCCGCTTGCGGCCTCGAACACATCGAAGTCTTCGGTCATGACCAGCTGCTCGCCAAGGGCTTCACGCAGGTCTTCATCATCATCCACGAGAAGAATTTTCTTGACTTGTGCCATCTCAGTTTCCCCTTCCTTTCTCCGAACATGCGGTACAAGCGACGTTGCAGCAAGATATACAACAGTACATTCACGCCCTAGTGTTGCAGCGCGAGCGTTTCTTTCAATTCGTTACAAAAGCTTATATCTAAACAAGGCCCAAAGACAGGAGCGCCGCATGAGCCTTGCCCCCGATCTCACTGAAATCGCCGCGCGCGCGCGCAGTGATCTGCGCATGGGCGTGCCCGTGGTGTTGACCGGACCAGAAGGCTCCGGTCTGGTTATGGCCGCCGAAACCCTTGAGGCACAGCGTCTGGCTGATCTGCGCGCCCTTGGAGGCGTGCCCGTCTTGACCATCACCGCGCGCCGCGCCGCCACCCTCAAGGCACGCGCCTATGATGGCGATTTGGCGCGCGTGCTCCTGCCTCCTGATGTCTCTCTGGGCTGGATCCTTGCCGTTGCGGACCCGGCAGATGATCTCAAAAGCCCGATGAAGGGACCACTTACTTCAGAGCGCGGTGGCGTCGTCGATCTGCACCGGCTGGCGCTGATTCTGGTGAAATCGGCCCGGCTCTTGCCTGCCGCGCTGGTGTTGCCATTGCCGAACGGCGTGGAGTTTGCCCAACGCAACGGGCTCACGCTGCTGGACACCGCCGCCGCTGCGCGGCTTGAGGCGACAAGCCCATTGCATCCGGTTGTGAGCGCGCGCTTGCCGCTGGCGGTTTCAGAGGCCGGGCGCCTGCACATCTTTCGCCCCGAAGACGGTGGCGAGGAACATTACGCCATCGAAATCGGCCAACCCGACCGCAGCGCACCGGTGCTTGCGCGGCTGCATTCGGCCTGTTTCACCGGCGATCTGATGGGCAGCCTCAAATGCGACTGTGGCCCGCAGTTGCGCGGCGCTCTGGCGCAGATGGGGGCGGCGGGTGCCGGTGTCCTGCTCTATCTCAACCAAGAGGGGCGCGGCATTGGCCTTGCCAACAAGATGCGCGCCTATTCTTTACAAGATCAAGGGTTTGATACGGTCGAGGCCAATCATCGGCTGGGCTTTGAGGATGACGAGCGGGATTTTCGGATTGGCGCGCGCATCCTGTCGCTGATGGGGTTCTCCGCTGTGCGGCTTTTGACCAACAACCCTGCCAAGATCGAGATGATGCGCCAAAACGGAATTGAGGTGGTCGAACGTGTGCCGCTGAAACTGGGGGAGAACGCGCATAACCATGCCTATCTCGCAACCAAGGCGGCGAAATCGGGGCACATGCTGTGAGCTGATTGGCCTCTGCTGAGATTTGCGGCTCTTGCCCCGCGCGTGGTCAGGTGTGGAACGTATCGCCACGCTCTTGACCGCTGGCCGGTCAGATCCCCCCCCGGCGCCGCGCCGTGCCATGTCTGACCGGCGGTCTTACTCAGGATCCAAACGCGGGTTTCGGTGCTGCCGTCCTTACAGTCACGGCTTCGTTCAGGATCAGACCTTCGCCATCCCAAGCGCCCGCGCCGCGACCTGCCGGTCAAACAAGTCTTCGAGGGTGAACTCCCGGTGCTCAGGAAACTCACTGACAGCAGGACAATGACCGCGCGCATAAAGAACGGTCTCTGGCGATATGCATCCCCAGAGACCTAAGCCGTTACGAGATCTTAGCAAGGCTCACCCGCGCCGCGCTCCACTCAGCACAGCAGCAAACCCGACTGCCAGAACCGCCGCACAAATCACCAAGAGCTGCTCATATTTGTGCGCTTCAGGCAGGATCGCGACAGCCCACTCCGCCCCGCGCGCAAAATAGAGCACAGCCCCAAACATCGCCGCACTGAATGCCACCAGATAGGACCAGAGCGCAATCTGACGCCCCATCACCAAACCTACGATCAGAACAGGCGTAAGGAACATGCTCGCCGTGCCCGAAACGGCGACCGCATCAAACAACGTCTGATTGCCCCAGAGCGTAAGCCCCGTGCCCAACACCATGAAAACCACCATCGCAATGCGTCCGCCAGCCAACGACCGGCCGCCCAGCTTGAGCTCATCCACCACCAATCTTGCGGCACTGGCCAACGCGGAATCGAGCGTGCTGAGCGCAGAAATAAGCAGCGAAACCAAAAGCGCGACAAAAAGCCAGGCCGGAAACATTCCCGCCCATGTACCGATCAACTCGCCTTCGTATTCGGCCCCGACCAGCCCGGCCTGAATGCCGAAAAAGCCAAAGCCAATGATGCAGAGGGTCGAAATCCAAAAGGCGTGCAGGAATGACCGCCGCGTGGTTTCGGGATCGGCAATAAAACCACGGTCCATCATCACTGGATCATGCGCCGGATAAGAGAAGACCTGCAGCAAAGCCACCAGCAACAGAACCTGCCCGTTCCAGGCCCCCGCTGTGCCTGGCGCCGTCAGGACCGCGCCGATATGAAAACCGGGGCTGAGCACGAGAGCCACAAATGCCACGACAAACACGCCGAGAAAGACCACCATCTGAAGAACATCCGTGCGCAGCGCAGCGCTCAGCCCGCCCCAAGCGCTGTAGATCAGGCCCAGCACCGCCACGATCAGAATAGAGGCGTCGCGCGCGACACCCATTTCCGGCAAGGCGGCAGCAAAGATCAGCCCCACAACCAGCAGATTGGCAAACACCTCAGACAAGAGCCGCAGCCCGATCACCAGATTGTAACAGGCATTGCCCATGGCCCCGAACCGCACGCCCAGCCAGTCCTGCACCGACAGCGCGCCTTGGGCACGCAAACGTCCTACGATAAAGCCCCCCGTCAGGAACGAGCCATAATAGGCGGCATAGGCCAGCGTGCCCCAAATCCCGTAAAAATAACCCAGAATCGCCGAATTCATCAGCGAGCGTGCAAAAATCCACGTCGTCACCTGACTCAGCACCAAAACCCAGAGCCCCGGCGCACGGCCATCGGTCCCTTTGCCGCTGAAAAATCCGTCAATCGTTGCGCGCCGTGGCGCGACGAGCAGGCTTCCCAGAATGACCAGCCCAAAAAGGCCAATGATCGCCAATGCTTGCATAATGAGTATTCCCCCCGGTGGTTACGCACATAGCGCTATCAATCTGGGCAAGGGTAGAACAGCCCCTAATGGGGCTGTTTACAACTTCGTGACCACGGTCGCTCAGAGCGTCGCGTTCACCCCGCCGCCATCCAACAGGATGTTTTGTCCGACGATGAACCCGGCATGCTGACTGCACAGGAACGCGCAGGCCGCGCCGAATTCCTGCGCCGTGCCATACCGCCCCGCCGGGATGCTGGCACAACGCCGCGCCTTGGCCTCATCCATGCTGATCCCTTGCGCCTCTGACACGCCCCGGTCGAGCGAGGTGGCACGATCCGTGGCGTGAATTCCGGGCAAGAGATTGTTCATGGTCACCCCTTTGCCCGCCACTTGCCGCGATGTTCCCGCAACATAGCCCGTCAGCCCGGCCCGCGCTGAATTGCTCAGGCCAAGGGCCGCGATCGGTGCCTTGACCGATTGCGAGGTGATATTGACCACCCTGCCCCAGCCGCGCGCCATCATACCCGGCACCAGTGCCTTGATCAGCGCAATCGGTGTCAGCATGTTGGCATCAAGCGCCCGAATGAAATCATCCCGTTCCCAATCCGACCACAGGCCCGGCGGTGGTCCTCCCGCATTATTGACCAGAATATCCACGTCCTGCGCCACGTTGAGCACAGCCGCGCGTCCAGCCTCAGAGGTAATATCTGCGGCAACCGTGATCACCTCGACGCCAAATTCAGAGCGAATCGCCGTCGCCGCAGCCTCGAGCGCCTCGGACCCGCGGGCATTCATCACCAGATCGACGCCCGCCTCGGCCAGCGCCCGCGCACACCCCAGCCCCAGCCCCTTGGACGATGCGCAAACCAACGCCCTCTTGCCCTTGATCCCCACATCCATATCTCGTCCTCCTGATGTTTCGACGCGGAATAAACACTGTCCGATGCAGATTGGCCAGATGTTTACCCGTCACCGCGCGCGACCAGCCCCCGCTGGTGCCAGAGGGTCGAATACCAGAGTTCCCGTCAGATTGACGCCATGCCGCTATAATTCTAAGCTGACATTTATGAATGGAAATCTCTCCGTTCCCGGCTCTTGGAGAACGCGCAGTCGATGACTTCTGACACCGCCCTCTCTGACCATGTCGTGTCTGTTTATCAGGGGCTCGATTTTCGCGTGGTGAACGGCGCCAACATGGGCGATGCGCTGTCCTTTGCAGTCGAGCTTGATCTTGACGATGTCTACGAGTTGCAAAACCAGGCCCGGCAGTTCCGCCTCTCCATGTCGCTTCAGGGTGGCGACCCGTTTACCATCGCGCACGGATCAGAGATTGGCCGACCCGGCGCACAGCTCCATCTGGATAGCTGCCTCACGCTCATGTCAGGCACCGGGCGCACCTCTGAAATGCTGGTGCTGGTCGAGGTTGATGACGCAGGCAACGTGGTTGAGGTCTTTGCCATGCCTCTGGCGCAGATGCGGCCCAAGACCGGCTATGCCCTCGTCGGAATTGATACCGACAATGTGCTGCAAAAATTCGCACAGGTCGCTTGCGTATCCTTTTCACGCGGCACGCATATCACCATGGCGACGGGCGAACAGCGGCAGGTCGAAACATTGCAGCCCGGCGATATGATCCTGACCCGCGATGACGGGGTACGGCCAATCCGCTGGATCGGGCAAACAACGGTGCGCGCAGTGGGCGATTTCGCCCCCATACGGATATCTGCCGGGGCGTTGCACAATGAAAACGACCTGCTGGTCAGCCCGGATCACCGGCTCTTTATCTATCAGCGGTCAGATGCCTTGGGCGCGGGCCGTGCCGAGGTGCTGGTGCGCGCCCGCCATCTGGTGAATGGCGATACAGTGCGGCGCGAAAGCGGCGGCTTTGTTGATTATGTGCAATTGCTGTTTGACCGGCATCAGATCATCTATGCCGAAGGTATTGCCGCCGAAACGCTGCTGGTGGACCCACGCACAAGCGCCGCCCTGCCCGCCGATCTCAAAGAGGCACTGAGCCAGCAAATTTCAGGTCACAGCGTTTCAAGCCATGTGCAATTCGAGGTTGGCCAGGCGCTGCTCAACCATCCCCACGCCGCCGATATTCTGAAACGAGCCTCGACGCGCTGAGCTATGTTGCGCGCGCACGCGCGGGCCTCTATATGCGGCCCCATGTTGAACACCCTTTCAAACCGCCCCGATCTGCCGGCAGAGATTGCCCGCCGCCGCACCTTTGCGATCATCTCGCATCCCGATGCGGGCAAGACGACGCTGACTGAAAAATTCCTCCTCTACGGGGGCGCCATCCAAATGGCCGGACAGGTGCGCGCCAAGGGCGAGGCCCGGCGCACGCGTTCGGACTTTATGCAGATGGAAAAGGACCGGGGCATCTCGGTCTCGGCTTCGGCCATGTCTTTCGACTTTGGCCGTTTCCGTTTCAATCTCGTGGACACGCCCGGCCACTCGGATTTCTCCGAGGACACATACCGCACGCTGACGGCTGTCGATGCCGCCGTGATGGTGATTGACGGTGCCAAAGGGGTGGAGAGCCAGACGCAGAAGCTCTTTGAGGTCTGCCGGTTGCGCGACCTGCCGATCCTGACCTTTTGCAACAAGATGGACCGCGAGGCGCGCGATACCTTTGATATCATCGACGAGATCCAGCAAAACCTTGCGATTGACGTGACCCCGGCCAGTTGGCCCATCGGCATGGGCCGCGATTTTATCGGCTGCTATGACATGCTGAACAATCGCCTCGAACTGATGGACCGCGCCGACCGTAACAAGGTGGCGGAATCGATCAAGATCGACGGGCTGGATGATCCGAATCTGGCCCAGCATGTGCCCGCTGACCTCATCGAAAAGCTGCGCGAGGAAATCGAGATGGCGCGCGAACTCTTGCCCGCGCTCGATCCGCAATCGGTGCTTGAGGGGCATATGACGCCCATCTGGTTCGGCTCTGCCATCAATTCCTTTGGCGTCAAGGAATTGATGGACGGCATCGGCACCTATGGACCCGAGCCGCAGGTGCAAAAGGCCAGCCCTCGCGCGATTGCCCCTGAAGAGACACAAGTGACCGGCTTTGTCTTTAAGGTGCAGGCCAATATGGACCCCAAGCACCGCGACCGCGTGGCCTTTGTCCGTCTTGCCTCGGGGCATTTCAAACGCGGCATGAAGCTCACGCATGTGCGCTTGAAAAAACCGATCACGGTCTCGGCGCCGGTGCTGTTTCTCGCAGCCGACCGGGAATTGGCCGAAGAGGCATGGGCCGGTGACATCATCGGCATCCCGAACCACGGGCAGTTGCGCATCGGCGATACGCTGACCGAAGGCGAGGCGCTGCGCGTGACCGGCATCCCGTCCTTTGCCCCGGAACTCTTGCAACAGGCCCGCGCGGGCGATCCGATGAAGGCCAAGCATCTTGAAAAAGCGCTGATGCAATTCGCCGAGGAAGGTGCCGCCAAGGTTTTCAAACCGGCCTTTGGCTCTGGCTTTATCGTGGGTGTCGTGGGCGCACTGCAATTCGAGGTGCTGGCCAGCCGGATCGAGCTGGAATACGGCCTGCCGGTGCGCTTTGAAGGCTCGCAATTCACCTCGGCCCGGTGGGTTTCAGGCGACAAACAGGCGGTGGAACAATTCACTGCCGCCAACAAACAGCACATCGCCCATGATCATGACGGCGACATTGTCTACCTCACGCGCCTGCAATGGGACATCGACCGCATCGCGCGCGATTACCCCGATGTCACGCTGACCGCGACCAAAGAGATGATGGTCTGAACGGCGCGACATCCGTCGCGCCGCACTCAATCGCGCTCTACCTTTGGCAGCTTGTGGGCAATCCCCTTGTGACAATCGATGCAGGTTGACGACCCGTCTGGCGCATGGCCTTCCAACGCCACCACCTCCATCTTTTCGCGCGAGCGGCGCGCCTGTTTGTCGAAATCCATCGCTTCAAAACTGTGACAATTGCGGCATTCGCGCGAATTCGTGGCCTTCATCGTAGCCCAGACATGCATGGCAAGCTGCTCTCGTTTGGCCTCGAACTTCTCCGGCGTGTTGATGGTGCCGCGCACAGTATGCCAAAGTTCATTGCTCGCCTGAATTTTGCGCAGCACCTTTGGACCCCAGTCATGCGGAACATGGCAATCGGAACAGATGGCACGCACTCCGGACGCATTCTTGTAATGCACGGACGTCTTGTATTCCTCAAAAACCGTGTCTCGCATCTCATGGCAGGAGACGCAGAACTCCAACGTATTGGTTGCCTCCATGGCGGTGTGAAATCCGCCCCAAAAGATGATCCCACCGATCCCGCCAATCACCAGCAGCACCCCTTGCCCAATCAGGACGCTAGGCCGTGTGAACCAGTGCCATAGTTGTTTGAGACGTTTCGTCATTACCATTACTTCCCAAAATGTTGCACCGGGCACATCCCTGTGCGCCCGGCCCTTCATGTGACGTGATCACGCTCTACTCCTTGGGCAATTCCGCCTCGATATAGGCAATCACGTCCGCTGCGTTCTGATGGTCAAACACCCGCAGCGCAGGCATTACTTCTTTGGGCTGACCGTTCAGCACTTTGTGCATCAACTCCCACGGGTTTCCGGTAAGAGAGGCCAGCGGAGGCATTTCCTTGGGCAGTTTGCCCTCGTCACCATGGCAATTGGCGCAGACAGTGCCATAGACCTGCTTGCCCCGCTCCACGTCGCCGACGATCTTGCCGTCGCTGACGTAAGCGGCATAGCTGTCCTGCCCCTGGACCACGAAATTCGCAAGATCAGTCAAATCCTGCTCGCCGAGATAGTCACCAAATCCGTGGGCCGGGGCCGACAAGAGCGCAATCACCGCTGCCGGATCGCCACCTTTCATACCATTTATGCCCTTGATCCCGGAAAAATGCTTGCCCCCGGAATAGGCACCATCCACCCCCATCCCGTCCCAGCCATGACACTCCTTGCAGCGCCAATTTGTTCCGGGCTTGTCGGCGTATTTCGCGCTCGCGGGATACAGCTTGTGCGACTCGGCCGGCGCATCTTGTCCGGTCACCGAATACCATTTGTCATAGAGCCTGCCGCCTCGCGCGACAGAACCTTCATCGGCGGCATAGGCCGCAGTTCCGGCAACCATAGACAGAGCCGCCACAACAACTGGCAAACCACACGTCCTGGTCTTTGCTTGAAAAATCATTGCATTCCTCCAAAACCACAAGGGAGGAATGAACCTGAGAGCCAATTCTCAGATCGCCTCCCCGTTCGGAGTATACGACCGTCTCAAAAATCTTATCTTGATTCAGATCATCAAGTTAGACAAAAACTTTGAAATGCGGTCCTTGGTGACAGGCCGCGTCGGACCTGCCACCAAAGACCGCAAACAGACGTCAAACTTGCCCTCAGGCGCGTTCGGAATATTCCATGGTCTCGGTGTTGACGATGATATCCTCATCGGGGCCAACAAACGGCGGCACCATGACCTTGACGCCATTGTCGAGGATCGCAGGCTTAAAGCTGTTGGCTGCGGTCTGACCCTTGACCACCGGCTCGGTCTCGACGATCTTGCAGGTCACTTTCTGCGGCAAGGAGGCGTGCAGCGCCTCGCTCTCGTGGAATTCCACCGTGATGGTCATGCCGTCCTGCAGGAACGGGCGACGCTCCCCCAAAAGATCGGCGGGCAGTTCGATCTGCTCATAGGTTTCAGTATCCATGAACACCAGCTTGCCGTTCTCTTCATAAAGGAACTGCTGGTCCTTCTGCTCCAGACGGACCCGCTCGACCTTATCGGCGCTGCGAAAGCGTTCGTTCAGTTTGGTACCGTTGCGAAGGTTCTTCATCTCAACCTGAGCAAAGGCACCGCCTTTGCCGGGTTTGACGTGATCGACCTTGACCGCGGCCCAAAGGCCACCGTTATGTTCCAGCACGTTGCCGGGGCGAATTTCGTTTCCGTTGATCTTGGGCATTGCGTTCAAACCATGACAAAAGGTTGATAAGGGATTGTCGCTCCCTATATCTGGAGGGAAGAAGGGTGGCAAGACAACGATATGTCGTTCCGTGCCGGCAGGAGGTATGCAAAAATTGCATAGAAGTTATGCATCTACACTCTATCCGAATCGCAAAAACTCCGCCATAAGGTCCGTCACGCCCAAAACGCAAGAGCAATAAGAACAAGGACGAATGATGAAGGATTTCGTTGACGGTACGGCTTTCAACGCCGAACAGGGCAACCGTGCTCGTAAACTTTTTGCGGCCGTCGTACTGGCCGCGCTGGATGACGCTATTTCTGATGACAAGAAATACGGCAATGGTCCCGAGCAGATTGCCCGCTGGGCACGCTCGCGCGATGGCCGTGAAGTCTTGTCTTGCGCCGGGATCGACCCGAACGAGCGTGTGGTCTCCGGTCTTATGGATTTCGTATCCAAAGGCGTACGCACCTCCGTAGCGCTGTCGCGCGAAGAGAGCGAACGCCGCAATGCAGCCGCACAGGCCGAAGCCGCCTGATAGGCTGAGCGATCCGCTAAGTGTTCAAGGCCCTGCCTCACCGGCAGGGCTTTTGCTTTGACGTCGGGAAAAAGGCGCGCTGCGGCGTGATCTGCCTTCCGCTGCGCCCGTGCAGTTTGTATCACAGCGCAAAAGCAGCGACGGGACAACAGAATGACACGCGCGATCATGATTCAGGGGGCCGGCTCTAATGTGGGCAAGTCGATGCTGGTCGCGGGATTGGCGCGCGCCTTTGCCCGGCGTGGCCTGAATGTCGCCCCTTTCAAACCGCAGAACATGTCCAACAACGCCGCCGTAACGGTGGATGGCGGCGAAATCGGCCGCGCGCAGGCGCTTCAGGCGCGCGCGGCCAATCGTGCGCCCCATACGGACATGAACCCGGTGTTACTCAAGCCCGAGAGCGACATCGGCGCGCAGGTGATCGTGCAGGGTCACCGCTTTGCCACGCTGCGCGCCCGCGACTATGCAAAGGCCAAGCCGCAACTGCTCGTCCCCACCTTGGAGAGTTTTCACCGTCTTGCCGCGACCGCCGATCTCGTACTGATCGAAGGCGCCGGCAGCCCGGCGGAAATCAATCTGCGCGCAGGCGATATCGCCAACATGGGTTTTGCCGAGGCAGCGGGTGTGCCAGTGGTCCTTGTCGGAGACATTGACCGAGGCGGCGTGATCGCGCAAATCGTCGGCACCCAAGCCGTGCTCCCCCCCGAGGACGCCACCCGGATCAAGGGGTTTGCCATCAACAAGTTTCGGGGCGATGTCAGTCTCTTTGACGACGGTCTGCGCGAAATAGAGACACGCACAGGCTGGCCCTCTCTCGGCGTTGTGCCATGGTTCACCGAGGCTTGGCGATTGCCAGCAGAAGATGTGATGGATATTGCCTCGACCAAGGGTGGCACGTTCAAAGTGGCGGTTCCCCGTCTGGGCCGCATCGCCAATTTCGATGACCTCGACCCCCTGAGCAGCGAACCGGGCGTCACCGTCGAGATCATCGCCGCAGGCCAACCCCTGCCCGGCGATGCCAATTTGGTGCTCATTCCCGGCAGTAAATCCACCATTGCCGATCTTGCGCATTTCCGGGCTCAGGGCTGGGATATCGACCTTGCGGCGCATATCCGACGTGGCGGGCATGTGCTGGGTATCTGCGGCGGCTATCAGATGCTGGGCCAGCGTATCGAAGACCCCGACGGCATCGAGGGCCCGCCCGCCTCGGTCCCCGGTCTGGGGCATCTTGATGTGGTGACGGTGATGAAGCCCGAAAAACGGCTCGCACTCACGCAGGCCAGCTATCTCGAAAGTGGCGACCGCGTAGAGGGCTATGAAATCCATCTGGGTGAAACCACCGGGCCGGATTGCGCACGCGCTTGGTTGCGGGTGGGCGATCGCCCCGAGGGCGCAGGCTCGGCCAATGGTCGGGTGCGCGGTGCCTATTTGCACGGGCTCTTTGCCTCGGACCAGTTCCGTGCGTCGTTTCTTGCGGGAATGGGCGCGTCGTCAGACCTGCGTTATGGCGCGGATGTCGAGGCGACGCTTGATGCCTTGGCAACACATCTCGAACAGCACATGGACCTTGATCTTCTATTGTCGCTTAGCGCAGAAATCCCGGCTCAATCGAAATCCTGACTGGTCAGTGCGCGGTGAATCTCACGGCGCACCAGCTTGCGGACGTTGCGGGTGATCCGCTCGCCAAGCGCGCCCTGCAACTCCTGCCGAACGATCTCGGCCACCAGATCGCGCAGCGCGTCTTCATCAAGGATTGCATCATCCAACAGCAGCGACTCGCCGTGATCTGGATCAGACGCATTCACAGCGCGCTCTTGTGCCTCGTCAGCGGCCTTCCAGTCTTGGGTCTGACGCTCTGAGGCCAGATCATCCGCCTCGGCCCAGTCGGGATCGACAGAGGTCTCATCCTCGTCGGACGGCTCTTTCGCCTCTGGCCATTTAAGCGCAGAAACCGGCCCGCCGGCATAGTCATCACCCGATGCGCCATCCGGCTCCCATTGATCATCGCGCTCGGCGACAAGGGTCTCAAACTCAGCGGCCTGCTGGCCCAGTCCGGATTGCACATCGGACAATACGTCGGTTTCGGGGTCAAGCGGCACTTGATCCTCTGATTGTTCCGCCTCCAGACCTTCTGGCGCGGCCTCATCGGTTTCGCTCTCGTACGGATTGGTTTCAGGCTCGGATGCGGCGTCGAGCTCAACTTCGCCTTCGGCTTCGACGGTTGCGTCTGCCCCAAGCTCAGATTCGACTTCAGGTTCAACTTCAGCTTCAGCTTCAGGCTGAGCTTCGGCTTCCGCCACCTCATCCCAGAAAGGCATTCGATCAATCGCGGTCGCATCAAATGTCGGATGCTCTTCCTTTTCGACCACAGCCGGCTCGCGCGGGGAGCCATCCACCCGCAAAGACGGTGTCAGCACCAAGCGACTCACCTCGATCTCAGGTTCATTGCGCGGTTTGACCTTTTCCTCCGACCGGCGTTCGGATTGGCCGTTGGATACCAGTCGCCGGATCGACGACAGGACATCCTCGATTTCCACATTGGTCACGGGATCAGACATGCTCTTATACCATTCTTGCCTGACAGAAGCTTACCCCCCGAGGCGATTTCACACAACCGATTCAAAAACTTTTCAGTTTT
Source organism: Roseovarius sp. (assembly GCF_048262375.1). Taxonomy (GTDB): domain Bacteria; phylum Pseudomonadota; class Alphaproteobacteria; order Rhodobacterales; family Rhodobacteraceae; genus Roseovarius. Next base: position 85,601 of record NZ_JBLXFE010000008.1, on the reverse strand, counting down.
TTCCCAGCGCTCGCAACACCCGGTCGAGTTTTTGACCCTGTGCGCTGCTGGGGACCGGAGCGTCCTTGACCAGATCGTAATATGCCGCCGGATCATAGGTTTGCACACCCAGATTGAGATCCCGTGCCGTCAGCTCGCCAATAGCGGCCAGCACCGAATAGGACGCGATCACAACGTCGGCATTCGCAGAAATCAAATTGGCCTGTGCGTCGAGCAGTTCCTGTTCGGCATCCAGCACGTCGAGCGTGGTGCGCGCGCCCAAGGTCGCCTCTTCCCGAGTGCCCTCAAACGCCACCTGTGCCGCACGCACGGCCTCAATGCTCGCGGTTCTGCTGGCCCGCGCCGCGCGCAGATTGGCATAGGAATTGCCCACGTCCTGCTTGACCTGAAGGCCGGCCAGATGCAGTTGCGCCAGTTGTGCATCGCGCTGTGCCATTGCCTGACGCTGCGCCGAACTTAGCCGTCCACCTTGATAAATCGGCCCGCGGAATTCGACCCCGACACTGCCGGTGCGCGACATGTCGGACCCTCCGATCTCCTCTGTGGCCCCGATCCGCCCGGTCAGGTTCAACGTGGGCAGCAGCGCGGCCTCGGCCGCCCGGATATTCAGCTCTGCAGCAGCAACATTGTGCTGCGCTTGCAAGATGTCCGGATGACGCCGCACCGCCGCCGCCTTGGCCACTTCGACATTCTCACCCAGTCGCGACAGATCGCCCGGAGTGCGCAAGACGCCCGGGTCTCGTCCCACGGCCTCGCGGAATCCCTCGATCGCAATGGTCAGATCGCCCTGCGCCGCAGCCAGACCGCTCTTGGCCAACGCCACGGCAGCTTCGGCTTGCGCCACATCGGTGCGAGTCACCTCGCCTACCTCAAATCGATCCTGCGCCGCACGCAGTTCTTCCTGCAGCAGGCGCAGGTTGTTTTGCCGCAAGGCCACGAATTCCTGATTGCGGATCACATCCATATAGGCCTGCACGCCAGTCAGCAGAACGAATTGCTCAACGCTGATCAGGGTCTGTCTTGTGGCCAGAACGGTTTCCTTGGCAGATTCGGTCAGAAAATCGCTGCGCCCGAAATCATAGAGCAACAGACTGCCTGTGATCGCCAGATTGAGATCGGTTGCGGTATTGTTGCGGTTTAACGCCTGTGTCCGGGTGTCGCTTGACACAACGCTTATGCCCGACGTCCAGTCGATGATCGGCCGCAGGTTGGCCACGGCTTGTGCCACAGTTTCATCGGCAGCGCGCAGCAGGGCACGATTCTGGTCCAAGAGACCGCTGTTGATATAGGCACTCTTGAGCGTATCAGCCAGCGTTTCGGACTTGGCTGCGATTGGCGTAATGCTCAAAACCGCAACCCCAAGCACGGCACAAAGGGCCTGCAAGTTTCTAGTCTTCATGCTCTTGCACTCTCTCCTTTGCCGCACCTCACCCGTCACAGGGTAAAGGCTGCGTGCCGTTCGAATCCGGGCAGAACCGGTGCACCTGCATTAAAAGCGTACCGCCAATTTATACGACCGTCGATCTTGTAGCCGATCCGCACCACACCCAAGGCCCCTTCCATGAACAGGCAGGCCATGCGCCCGCCATCCTTGAGTTGCGCCGTCAGTGTCTCGGGCAGATGCTCGACGGCCCCCTGCACGGTTATAACATCATAGGGCCCGTGTTCCGGCGCGCCATCGGCAAGCGGACCCTCATGCATGACCACATTATCGGCCCCATGCTCGGATAGTGTGCGCTGCGCCTCTTCGGTCATCGCCGAGGTGTCCTCGACTGCCACAACCACCTCGGCCATACGGGCGATCACGGCGGCGGAATAGCCATATGCCGGGCCAATATCGAGCACGAGATCATCGCCCTCGATCTCCAGCGCATCCAGCATCTTGGCCAGCGTGCGCGGATCAAGCATCACCCGTCCCTCGCCCAGATCAAGGTTTTCGCCCATATAGGCCGCCTCGCGCAGCGCGGTCGGCACAAACGCTTCTCGCGGGACCGAGAGCATGGCATCAATTATCGGGAATTTGGTCACATCAGAGGGGCGTACTTGCGTATCTACCATCATTGTGCGCCGCGCGGCATAGTCTGTCATGATCTAAACTCTTGCGTTCGGAATCCTATGGCACAGGTTTTCGCACAGAACCCACCCGGCGGCAACGACAATAGGCCCGACAAACCGTTGCGTAAAACCCAGCTTTGCCCACTTGCGCCGTCCGACCTGATCATATAATCCAACGCAACCACTTGGAGCGGCGAGTTGGCGGAGTGGTTACGCAGCGGATTGCAAATCCGTGTACAGGAGTTCGATTCTCCTACTCGCCTCCATTTATTTTCAATGACTTGTGGATGTATAGGCCCGTAAGGGTATCACCCCGGGTATCAGTTTCACGTTCTGGTCCTGTTCTGTTCACAGTCGTTTCTCCGATGCTTGACGTGCGCGCATGATTTGCCGGGCTTCCCCAGCATACTTAGCGACCATCTCTTTGGTGGCGTGGCCGGAATAGCTGGCGATCTCATCGCCATCACAACCAGCCCATGCCAATTCCATGACGCCGCGATAACGCAAGGCATGAAGATCATAGGCTTCAAGGCCAAGACGCTTACGTTCTTTGAGCATGATTTGAGCCATATAGCGGTAGCTCATCCACCCGCCGCTTTGGGTTGTGAGGATTGGGTGGGCAGCAATTTGGGTCGCGCCCAGCCCGTTGCGTTCGATGATCGAGACCATGATCGACGACAGGAAATGCCGCAAATTGGTCAGCTCTGCATTGCGACTCTCAAGCTGCTTTTGACAATCGACCAACTCGGCATAGGTGCGATCCATCGCCTTGAGCACATCAACTCAAGCCTGATCGCCCACATCCTTTCTCAGATCGTCGATACCCATTCCAGACCAGTCTCCGGGGCCACAACGCAATTGCGCGTCGCCCCGAATCCTACGGCCAATAGGTGTAAAACAAAGGAGCAGCGCGCCCCGAGCGGAATTTTGAAAAAATTCCGAACTGGAAAATTTTCAATTTTCCACCCCAAGAGGCGCGCAGCAGCTTATTTCAGGATCGAACGGCCCGCGTAAATCGCGGTCTCTCCCAGCATTTCCTCGATGCGGATCAACTGATTGTATTTCGCCAACCGGTCAGAGCGCGCGAGGCTGCCGGTCTTGATCTGTCCGCAATTCGTGGCCACGGCCAGATCTGCGATGGTGGCATCCTCGGTCTCGCCCGAGCGGTGCGACATCACATTGGTCATGCGCGCGCGATGCGCCATGTCCACCGCTTGCAGCGTCTCGGTCAGCGTACCGATCTGGTTGACCTTGACCAGCATCGAATTGGCACAGCCGCGCTCGATCCCCATCGCCAGGCGCGCCGGGTTGGTGACGAACAGGTCATCCCCCACCAGTTGCACCTTGTCGCCCAGCGCCTCGGTCAGCGCGCGCCAGCCCTCCCAATCGTCCTCGGCCATGCCATCCTCGATCGAGATGATCGGATAATCCGCCACCAGCGCTTGCAGATATGCGACGTTTTCAGCGCTGCTCAGGCTCAATCCTTCGCCCGAAATCTCGTACTTGCCGCCTTTGTAATATTCCGTCGCGGCGCAATCGAGGCCAAGGTAAATCTCTTCGCCGGGGCGATACCCCGCCTTCTCGATGGATTTGAGAATGAAATCCAGCGCATCGCGCGTGCTCGAAAGGTTCGGCGCAAAGCCGCCCTCATCCCCCACGCCGGTCGCCAGACCCGCCGCCGACAGTTCCTTTTTCAGCGTGTGAAACACCTCCGAGCCCATGCGCACGGCGTCGCGGATATTGTCCGCCGCCACCGGCATGATCATGAATTCCTGAATGTCGATCGGGTTGTCGGCATGCTCACCGCCGTTGATGATGTTCATCATCGGCACTGGCAGCACCCGCGCCGAGGTGCCCCCCACATAACGATAGAGCGGCTGGCCAGAAAAATCCGCCGCCGCCTTGGCACAGGCAAGGCTGACACCAAGGATTGCATTGGCCCCAAGGCGCCCCTTGTTGGGGGTGCCGTCGAGTTCGATCATCGCCATATCGAGCGAGACCTGTTCCGTCGCATCCATACCCGCCAGCGCCTCGGCAATCTCGCCATTGACGGCGGCCACAGCCTCCAGCACGCCCTTGCCCATATAGCGCGTCTTGTCACCATCGCGCCGCTCAACGGCCTCATGTGCGCCGGTGGACGCCCCCGACGGTACGGCGGCGCGGCCCATGGTGCCATCCTCCAGCGTCACATCAACCTCAACCGTGGGATTGCCCCGGCTGTCCAGAATTTCGCGGGCGTGAATATCAATGATGCTGCTCATGGGCGGGGAATCCTTTGCTGGAATTGGCTCGCGCCTGCCTTAGCAAGTTTTCCGCGCTTTGCAAACGCGGCACAGGCATCATGCAGGCGCAGCAGAGGGCTGCCGCTATTCCGCCGCCTGCGCCGCCTCTTGCGCCTCGATCTCGGCGGCGCGCCGCTCGACCTGTTCGACGATGTGGTCGATCATCTGCGCATTGTCCAACCGGTGGCTCTGCTTGCCCGCGAGATAGACCATGCCATGCCCCGCGCCCCCGCCGGTAAAGCCGACATCGGTCATCAATGCCTCGCCGGGGCCATTGACCACACAGCCGATAATGCTCAGGCTCATCGGCGTCTTGATATGCTCCAGCCGCTTTTCCAGCGCTTCGACCGTCTTGATAACGTCAAAGCCTTGGCGCGCACAGGACGGGCAAGAGATGATATTCACCCCCCGATGCCGCAAGCCCAATGATTTCAGGATCTCGTAGCCAACCTTGACCTCTTCGACCGGATCAGCGCTCAGGCTCACCCGGATCGTATCGCCGATGCCCATCCACAGAAGATTGCCCAGACCAATCGCGCTCTTGATCGTGCCCGACATGAGGCCGCCCGCCTCGGTAATCCCGAGATGAATCGGCGCATCGGTGGCCTCGGCCAATTGCTGATAGGCAGCAGCGGCCATGAACACGTCCGATGCTTTCACACTGATCTTGAACTCGTGAAAATCATTGTCTTGCAGGATGCGGATATGTTCCAGCCCGCTCTCTACCATCGCATCGGGGCACGGCTCGCCGTATTTATCAAGCAAATGCTTTTCCAAAGACCCGGCGTTGACCCCAATCCGCATCGAACAGCCATGATCGCGCGCCGCTGCGATCACCTCGCGCACGCGCCGCGCGTCACCGATATTGCCGGGGTTGATCCGCAGGCACGCGGCCCCCGCCTCTGCCGCCTCGATGCCGCGCCGATAGTGGAAATGAATATCCGCCACGATCGGCACTGGGCTTTCGCGCACGATGTCTTTCAACGCCTTGGCGGATGCCTCATCCGGCACCGAAACCCGCACGATATCCGCACCGGCCTCTGCTGCCGCCTGAACCTGCGCCACGGTGCCCGCCACATCGGTGGTCAGCGTGTTGGTCATGGTCTGAACGGTAATCGGCGCATCCCCGCCAACGGGGACGTTTCCGACCATGATCTGACGGGATTTGCGGCGGTAGATATTGCGCCACGGGCGGATATGGTTGAGCGACATCGCGTCTGGCCCCGTTTCGTCTGAAGGTGACTGTTGCCCCTAGTTAATACGCGCAGGGGTCCGGGGCAATCGTGCGACGCCGATTGCCGCCTATTGCTGGGGTGCGATCACGGCCTCAGCGACATAGCGCATCAGGTCCCGATCCGCCTCTATATCGGCCAGCGCATAGCGGTCGGTCAATTCCTCTGCGGTCAGCGCCAGCCCCGAAGTCACAGAACCCCGCGCGCCCGCCGGACCATAATGCTGACCATTGACGGCGAAATAGATCGCCCCCGATTCGCCCACACGCACCGTTGGCGGCTCTTCGGTGGCTGGCACCGAATAGGACTGGCCCGAGTTGAGAATGCCTTCGAAAATCACGCTGCCATCGGCGGCCCGCACCCGCACCCATGCCGGACGAACCGCAACCATCTGCACGACGGCCATGGTATCGGCCACCACCTGCGGCTGGTTCGGGCCCGGACTGATTTCGACCTCATGCGCCTCGCGCAAAGCAAGGGCGATACCGTTGTCGCTATAGCGATCCGCCTCGGGTGTGAGCGGGCTCAGGGTTCCCACTTCCCTCGGGTCCAGTGTGGAAATCGGCGCATCCCGCGCCACCATCACCGGCACATCCAGTGCCTTAGGCCGATAAAGACGGCTCAGGCGTTCATCGCGCGGCGGTTGAAACACACCTGCTGCCGCGCCTTCGCCTTCGATCACATCACCGGGGCGCGCCGTGGCTCCGCTCAGCGGATCAAGATCAGCCAGCACCACCGGCGTATTCTCGACCGGGGCAAGCTGCACTTGCTGCACCTGACGCAGCACACTCCAACCACCATAGCCAATTGCCCCGATCAACGCGACAAGCACCAGCGCCGATCCGACCGCACCCGGCTCGATCCGCGACAGAAAACTCTCAGAGGCAGGCAGAAACGGTGTATTGGGTGACATCAACGGATCTTGCCGCGCCGCTTTGCGCTGCATGACAGGCCCCACCCCCGATTTGCGGATCGAAGACGCCTCTGCCGACATGCCATGCGCAATAGAGAAGCCGGATTCTTCGCAAAACACCTTGAACGCCTGATCCGGGTCCATCCCAAGATAGCGCGCATAAGACCGGACATAGCCGGGAATAAAGCCGGGAGTATCAAAGGCCGACGGATCGCAATTCTCGATCGCCGCCACATAATTGGCCTTGATCCGCAGTTCGCGCTCCACATCCAGCAGGGACTTTCCGAGCGTCGCGCGCTCTCCGCGCATCAAATCGCCAAGGCGCAACTCAAAGGCGTCAAAGCCACGGGCTTCAACCTCTTCCACGTCGGCCTTTCGCGAAAATCGCCGCCCAATCATGCGGGTCCCTGCCTCTCGAGTGTCTTGCCCAGCTGCCCGAATGTCCCGATTCGAACTCTGAACTTTTCTTTATCACACGCTAACACAAGGCAAGGTATAATGCACGTGCAGAGAGATCAGCCCGCCATTTCGGCGCGATTCAGCGCACAATGGCTCCAAAGTTCATCCATCGCATGCACCAATGCATCCATTTCACCCGCCCCATGTACCGGCGACGGAGTAAAGCGCAGACGCTCGCTGCCGCGCGGGACGGTCGGAAAATTGATCGGCTGCACATAAATCCCATAGCCCTCAAGCAACATATCGCTCAACTTCTTGGTGTGCACCGGATCGCCGACGATCACCGGCACGATATGTGATCCGTGATCAATCATCGGCAGACCCAGCCCCTTGAGCCGCGTCTTGAGGATCTTCGCCTGCGTCTGGTGCTGCTCGCGCAGCTTTTGGCCTTCGGCAGTCTTGAGCAAGGCAACCGATGCCCTGGCCCCCGCCGCCAGCGCTGGTGCCAGCGAGGTGGAAAAGATGAAACCGGGCGCGTAACTGCGCACTGCGTCGCACATCTTGGCGCTTGCGGCGATATAGCCGCCCATCACACCATAGGCCTTGGCCAGCGTGCCGTTGATGATGTCAAGACGATGCATCAGCCGGTCGCGCTCGCAGATACCGGCACCACGCGTGCCATACATGCCCACCGCATGCACCTCATCAATATAGGTCAGCGCGCCAAACTCGTCCGCCAGATCGCAGATCGCCTCGATAGGGCCAAAATCGCCATCCATCGAATAGACGCTCTCAAAGGCAATCAGCTTGGGCGCGTCGGGATCATCCGCCGCCATCAGTTCGCGCAGATGTTCCACATCGTTATGCCGGAAAATCCGCTTGGCGCCCCCGTTGCGGCGCACGCCCTCGATCATGCTGGCATGATTGAGCGCGTCGGAATAGATGATCAGCCCCGGAAAGAGCTTGGGCAGTGTGCTCAGCGTCGCATCATTGGCGATATAGGCCGAGGTAAAGAGCAGCGCCGCTTCCTTGCCATGCAGATCGGCCAATTCCGCCTCAAGCTGCTTGTGATACACGGTCGTGCCCGAAATATTGCGCGTGCCGCCAGATCCCGCGCCGGTGGCGTCAATTGCCTCGTGCATCGCCGCCAGCACGACCGGATGCTGGCCCATGCCCAGATAATCATTGCCACACCAGACCGTGATCGGCTGCTCCGCGCCACCCGGCTTGCGCCATATGGCATGCGGGAAATTTCCGTTCTTCCGCTCAATATCGATAAAGGTGCGATAGCGACCTTCCTGATGCAGACGGGCAATCGCTTGATCCAGCTTGGCTGCGTAATCCACTGGCTGTTCCTTCCTGACGGGCACCGACGAGCGGTGCCAGCCGCCCTTCGGGTCTTGGTGGCAATTTGCATGCCACTTATTCAATATTTGGAATGGTATATATTCCACCCCTCTCACACAACAGGTTACAAATTGCCGCTCCCCGCTTCCTTGACTTGCGTCAAGTCACTGGACAGCGCCGGTCGGCCTGATACCCTCCTTCGCAACCATACTCAAACCCAAAGGCCCGACATGTCGCTTTCCGCCGTTCTTTCCCACATCGACGACCAATTGCCCAGCGCCCTAGACCGGCTGACGGGCCTGTTACGCATCCCGTCGATTTCGACCGATCCGACCTATTCAGACGCGTGTGACGCCGCCGCCGACTGGCTGGTTGCAGACCTGCAAAGCCTTGGCGTTGCAGCAGAAAAACGTCCCACGCCCGGCCGCCCAATGGTCGTGGGCCATATCGACGGGCCTCAGGGTGCCACCGGACCGCATCTTCTGTTTTACGGGCATTACGATGTTCAGCCGGTCGATCCTCTGGCGCTTTGGCACACCGATCCCTTCGCGCCCGAAATTCAGGACACACCCAACGGAAAAGTGATCCGCGCGCGCGGCGCGTCGGATGACAAGGGCCAGCTCATGACCTTTATCGAGGCCTGCCGCGCGTATCGGAATGTGACAGGCACCCTGCCCTGCCGGATCACCTTCTTCTTCGAGGGCGAAGAAGAATCAGGCTCGCCCTCGCTCATCCCCTTCATGCGCGAGAATGCCGCCGAGCTTTCGGCCGACCTTGCGCTGATCTGCGACACTTCCATGGTGGCCCCCGGCGTGCCCTCCATCGCCTCGCAACTGCGCGGCATGCTCAAGGATGAATTCACCATCACCGGCCCGCGCATCGACCTGCATTCCGGCCATTACGGCGGCCCCGCCCTCAACCCGCTGCGCGAAATCTCGCGCCTGATCACCTCTTTCCACGACGACACGGGCCGCGTCGCGGTCGAGGGATTCTACGAGGGCGTCCACGAGGTGCCCGAAGACCTGCTGCGCCAATGGGAAAGCTGCGGTTTCGACGAACACGAATACCTCTCTTCCGTGGGCATGACACAGGCACATGGCGAGACCGGTTATTCCACCCTTGTCCAGCAATGGGCGCGCCCCACGCTGGAAATCAACGGCCTCTGGGGCGGCTATCAGGGCGCAGGCACCAAGACGGTGATCCCGGCGCAGGCCCATTGCAAACTGACCTGCCGCCTTGTCGGTGACATGGACCCCGACACTTTGCGCCAAAAGATCCGCAAACACGTCGAGGATCGGCTCTCGCCCGACGCCAAGATCACCTGGAATCAGGATCTCGACGGCTCGCCAGCAGCGGTGATGAACATCAACCGCCCCGAATTCGAGGCCGCCCGTCAGGCGCTCTCAGAGGAATGGGCGCGCGAGGCGGTGTTTACCGGCATGGGCGGCTCGATCCCCATCGCAGGCTTTTTCAAGGAAATCCTCGGGCTGGACGCCATGCTCATCGGCTTTGCCCAAGAGGATGACGCGATTCATTCTCCCAATGAGAAATACAACGTCCAGAGCTTTCACAAGGGCATCCGAAGCTGGGCGCGCGTGCTCGACGCGCTGGCGAAATGATCCCCGGTTTCACGGATCACCGACACGGCGGGATCGCCTGTAGCATCGGCGGCGACGGGCCGCCGCTGCTGCTTCTGCATGGCTTTCCGCAAACCCGCGCCATGTGGGGGCACATCGCGCCCGCTCTGGCCAGAACCCACACCGTGATCTGCCCTGATCTGCCCGGTTATGGCGACTCGGCCAAACCGCACGACCTCTCTGCCTACAGCTTTCGCGCCATGGCCACGCAGATGACCGCCCTCATGGACAGTCTCGGGCATGACAGCTTCGATCTGATTGGCCATGACCGGGGCGCGCGCGTCGCGCATCGCCTGACGCTCGATGCCCCCACCCGCGTCACATCGCTCACTCTGATGGATATCATTCCCACCCATACCCTGCTGTCGGATTTGCGCTGGCAGGTGGCAAAATCCTACTATCACTGGTTCTTTCTCGCCCAGCCTGCCCCGTTTCCCGAGCACATGATCACCGCCGATCCAGAGAGTTATTACACATCCTGCCTGCTCGGATGGGGCGGCGCGCAGCTGACGGATTTCGACGCGAACCAACTGGCGCACTATCGCACCGCATGGCACGATCCCGACACGATCCGCGGCATGTGCAACGACTACCGCGCCACACTCACCTTCGACATGACCGATGACAGCGCCGATGCCGCAGCGCAAATCACCTGCCCCACCCGTATCCTCTATGGGGCCTCCGGGGCCATGGCCAAGCACTATGACGTCCCCGCCACATGGGTCGCAAAATGCACCAACATGACCGCCCGCGCCCTGCCGGGTGGCCATTTCTTCCCCGACACCGCCCCACAAGAAACCGCGCAAGCCCTGCAGGACTTTCTCGCAAAGCGCTGAAGTCATCTGGCCGGAAATACCTCGGGGACATCCCGGACTTGATCCGGGACGGGGGCCGCGCGCCCTTACACGCTCTGCGCCTGAAACACCGCGCCCACCTCGGCGCGGATAATCCGCGCGATCTGCGCGCAATCCTCCAGGCTAAAGGTCAGCGGCAAGCGCATATCGACAATGCCGCGCAGGATACGGTCACTCGCAGGCATCGGCGCAGACGGCGCATAGCGCCAACTGTCATAGCGGCTGGTAAAGCCCACCGGCTCGGCCGCGCCGAACCACTTGAGTTCCACGCCGCGCGCAAGACACCGCTTCAATACCTCGGCAATCCGCCCGCCGTCCCAGTCGAGCAACAGGAACTGAATCGACGAGCCCACATAGCTCTCCTCTTCCGCCCGCTCGACCACCGTCAGACCGGGCGTGCCGCGCAACCCGTCCTCTACCACCCGGTAGCGCGCGTTCCAGTTCGCGCATTGCCCCCCCAGCGCCCGCAACTGCGGGCGCAGAATCGCCGCGCGCAGATGGTCCATGCGGCCCGAGACATTGGGCGTGTCGTATTTCACCCGCTCAAAGACCTCTGGGGCAGGCACCGTGCCATGCTTGCCATAGAGCATATAGGATCCCGACAGGATCACGGCGCGCGCCATCACCTCGTCATCATCCGTGATCAGAAACCCGCCCTCGCCCGAGTTCATATGCTTGTAGGTCTGAGTGGAATAACAACCAATCTTGCCCCAGCGCCCCGAGGGGATGCCGCGCCACGCCGCCCCCATGGTATGGGCGCAATCCTCGACCACGGTGATGCCCGCACCATCGCAAATCGCCATCAGCCGGTCCATATCCGCCAGATGCCCGCGCATATGACTTAACATCAGAACCTTGGCCTGCCCCGCCTTGGCCACCAGATCGTCGAGATCAATCGTCAGCGCCTCGGTGACGCCCACAAAGACCGGCACCGCCCCCACGCTGGCAATCGAACCGGGAACGGGTGCCAGGGTAAAGGCATTGGTCAGCACCCGGTCGCCCGGCCCCACCCCCAGCGCCCGCAGTGCCGTCGCCATCGCATAGCCGCCCGAGGTGACGGCCAGCGCGTAACGCGCGCCGGTATAGGCGGCAAATTCGCGCTCCAGCGCCGCCACCTCGCCCGCCTCCTCGCCAACCAGATTATAGCGGTGCAACCGGCCCGAACGCAGCACGTCGAGGGCGGCGGCAATCCCCTCTTCTGGGATCGGCTCCTGTTGGGTGAAATTACCTTGGAATATCTCTGTCATGGCTTTGTTTTGGGGCGCACCCATGCTCTCGTCAATGGTTTTGCGTGGCTATGCCACATTCCTTCAGAAAACCTGAAACGGTCCTGCGGCTCACCCGATAAGACGCCGCACCACACCCGGCAACTCATCATAATGCGCGATCACCGCCTCGGGGTTGAGTGCGGCCACAGCGCCCCCGCCGGGTCCAAACCCCACCAAAACCGACGGCACGCCCGCCGCCCGCGCGGTGTCGTGATCGGTGACCGTGTCGCCCACCATCAGCGCGCGCGCCGGATCGCCCCCGGCCCGGCGCACGGTTTCGCGCAGATGCTCGGGGTCCGGCTTGCGCACGTTCAGCGTATCAGCGCCGGTGAGCGCCTGAAACGACCCCAGCACCCCCAGGCGCTCCAACAGCAGCCGCGCCAGACGCTCGGGCTTGTTGGTGCAAATCGCAACCCTATAGCCCTCGTCGCTCAACCGCGCGACTGCGGCCATCGCGCCGGGATAGAGAACCGTGTGCACATCAATCGCCGCGGCATAGGCGTCCAGCAGCACCGGATAATAGCGGTCGATCGCCACCTCATCCTCGGCGCGGCCCAACCGCTCCATCCCCAGCCGCAACATCGCGCGCCCGCCGCGCAGCGCAACCCCGGCATCCGCCACGGCATCCAGCAAATCGCCCGCGCCCATATCGCGAAAACAGGCATTGGCCGCCGCCACCAGATCGCCGCTCGTATCGGCCAACGTGCCGTCCAGATCGAAAACCACCGTGCGCATGCCTCGCCCCTTTTCCACGTCCCGCTCCGCGCCAGCGGATAGAACGAGACGTCAGGAAATACAAAGGAAAACGCGCGCGGCTCACTCCGCCAGCCGGTAGACCCGCAATTCCGGCAGCGCGGTCAACGCCGCCCCCAGCGCCCGAAACCCGGCCAAGGACAATTGGCTGCCCGCACCCGGCTCTGCGTCACGCGGGATCAGATCCACCGCCACCGATTGCCCTGTTGCGGCATAATCCACCCGGCCCCGGCCCGGCACTTCGACCAAGGGCGTCTTGAGCCAGAGCCCCGATTCAGCCGGCGATCCGAGCGAGGCAATGGTCGTGCCCAACACCCCCGCCGGCCTTGTCGCGGCCTCAGCCCGCGCGGCCTGCTTGTCCTGCGGCGTGGTGTCATCCAACATCTCGGGCGTTACCGGCGGCACGACCTCTGGCGCGACGGCCGCCGCCCGCGGCCCCAAAATCCGCTCCACCTGTGCACAGCCGCCAAGGGCGACAACGACCAAAATCACGCCAAACTGTCTCATTTGTCCACTCTACCGCCGCGAACTGCCCCCTTCAACGCCCAACTTGTCCCTTGCCCCGCACCGCCGCGGCGCATAGATTTACCGCATGACAGCACCGTTGATAGACCCGTTCCAGCGCGCCATCTCCTACCTGCGCGTCTCCGTGACAGACCGCTGCGATTTCCGCTGCGTCTATTGCATGTCGGAAAACATGACCTTCCTGCCCAAGCGCGAATTGCTGACGCTTGAGGAACTGGATCGCATGTGCTCGACCTTCGTGCGCATGGGGGTGGAAAAACTGCGCATCACCGGCGGCGAACCGCTGGTGCGCAAGGGCATCATGACGTTCTTTGACGCTATGACCCGCCATCTCGCAACGGGCGCGCTCAAGGAACTGACCCTCACCACCAACGGCAGCCAGATGGAACGCTTTGCCGGTGATCTCTACGCCGCAGGCGTGCGCCGGGTGAATATCTCGCTCGACACGCTCGACGATCAGAAATTCGCGGACATCACCCGCTGGGGCCGTCTGCCCCAGGTGCTCAAGGGGATCGACGCCGCCCAGAACGCCGGGCTGCGGGTCAAGATCAACACCGTGGCGCTCAAGGGCTTCAACGAGGATGAGCTGTTCACGCTCACCAATTGGTGTGCGTCGCGCGACATGGACCTCACCTTCATCGAGGTCATGCCGATGGGCGACATCGGCAATGAGGACCGTCTCGACCAATATTGGAAGCTCTCGGACCTGCGCACCCGCCTGCGCGAACGCTTCACCCTCACCGATCTGCCCGAACGGACCGGCGGCCCGGCCCGCTATGTGCGAATCGAAGAAACCGGCCAAAAAATCGGCTTCATAACCCCCCTCACCCATAACTTCTGCGAAAGCTGCAACCGCGTGCGCCTGACCTGCACCGGCGAGCTTTACATGTGCCTCGGACAAGAGGACATGGCCGACCTGCGCGCGCCCCTGCGCAACAATCCCGGCAGCGACACCATGCTCGAAGAGGCGATCCGCGCCGCCATCACGCGTAAACCCAAAGGGCATGACTTCGACTATTCGCGCCAGACCGTCGATGGTCGCGTCTCGCGCCACATGAGTCACACCGGCGGCTAAAGCCATTTCAGCAAGAGCTGACAGGCTGTTTCGGCTTAAATTTGCGCCGAATCAAAGAATCAGAGCTTCGGCGTTTCAACGCAGAACCGAAACCCTCGGATGGCGCGGCTGCGCCTTCATCGTTCCCAAAATACTCGAATCCGACCGGGCCGGTCCTGCGCGCGCTTACCGCAGATGCGCCACTGCCTCGATCGTTCCGAAACCGAGATATTGCAAGACGACGACCGCATGCTCGTCCAGAGGCAATTCCACCTTCAGGTCCAGCGGCTCTTGGCTGTCCCAGACCGCAAGCGGCGTCATCTCGGTTACGATATTGACATAGCTGATCGTCTGGCCGGCATTTTCACCGCGCTCGATCGCCACGGTTTCCTCCGGGATATAGCGCACCAGTTGCACCATCAATGGCATAGAGCGCGCAGGCTCCGCCTCGACGCGGATCTGCACCCGCGTCTCGTCACGCTTGACCTGAACCGCAAGGCCATTCTGCGCCTGCGCCCGGTGCTTTTCGATCAGATCGGTGACGTCCTCGAACCGCGTGCCTACCACCTGATCCTCGCCATTGATGATCATCTGCGGCGTATAGACCATCTTGCGCTCGCCCGTCTTGGCATAGCCGCGCTGCCGCTCGCTATACTCGGGACTGGCAAAACTATCCTCCCAGCCGATGTAATCCCAGTAATCGACATGCAGCGCCAGAGCCACCACATCCTCGCGCATCGCCAATTGCTTGAGGAATGCATCCGCAGGCGGACAAGAGGCGCAGCCCTGAGATGTGAATAATTCCACCACTACGGGCCGCTCCTGCGCCCCCACTTGCGTCGCCAACAGGGGCATAAGCCCCGCGAACACGCTCGCTGCAATCTGTCGCATATCGTCCGTCTTTCCGCTGGATTGTGCCCTGCCCCAATACAACCATATCATATCGTGACCCCTCCGTAACTAGGTCGCGCAGGCCACAATAACCAATCAAGGTTTCGAGAGTCGGCAGTGATTTGTTGAAATATCCATCAATTGTGTGCAATAGTATACAAATATCCTCTCAGCCCCCTTGATCGAGTCTTTCAAATCGGTCAGAAGCAGGGGCAAGTGATCCAGCCTCGACCATGAAAGGACGGCCCATGCCCATCAGCGTCGGACAAGACAGCGCCAAGACCCGCAAGACCCTCACCGTCGGTGACCAATCGGTCGCCTATTACTCGATCACCGCCGCCGAAGAGGCCGGGCTTGGCGATTTCTCGCGCCTGCCTGCCGCGCTCAAGGTGGTGCTGGAAAACATGCTGCGCTTTGAGGATGGCAAGACCGTGTCGCTCGACGACATCCGCGCCTTCTCGGAATGGGCAGAAAATGGCGGCCGTGCCAATCGCGAACTGGCCTATCGGCCCGCGCGCGTGCTGATGCAGGATTTCACCGGGGTTCCGGCGGTTGTCGATCTTGCCGCCATGCGCGACGGGATCAAGGCACTCGGCGGCGACGCTCAGCAGATCAACCCGCTCAACCCGGTCGATCTGGTCATCGACCACTCGGTGATGATTGACGAATTCGGCAACCCGCGCGCCTTCCAGATGAATGTGGACCGCGAGTATGAGCGCAACATGGAACGCTATCAGTTCCTCAAATGGGGTCAGGGGGCGTTCAACAACTTCCGCGTCGTGCCGCCGGGCACCGGCATCTGCCATCAGGTCAATCTCGAATATCTCGCGCAAACCGTCTGGACGGACACCGATCAATCCGGCGAGACCGTGGCCTATCCCGATACGCTGGTGGGCACCGACAGCCACACCACCATGGTCAACGGCATGGCCGTTCTGGGCTGGGGCGTCGGCGGGATCGAGGCCGAGGCCGCGATGCTCGGTCAGCCGATTTCCATGCTCATCCCCGAGGTGGTGGGCTTCGAGCTGACCGGCCGCATGATCGAAGGCACCACCGGCACCGACCTCGTGCTCAAGGTCGTGGAACTGCTGCGCAAAAAAGGCGTGGTCGGCAAATTCGTCGAATTCTACGGCGCGGGTCTCGATCACCTGCCGCTGGCGGATCGCGCCACCATTGCCAATATGGCCCCCGAATACGGTGCCACCTGCGGCTTCTTTCCGATCGACGACGAAACCCTGCGTTACCTGCGCAACACGGGGCGCGACGAGGCCCGCGTGCAACTGGTCGAGGCCTACGCCAAGATCAACGGTTTCTGGCGTGGCTCGGATTACGCGCCGGTCTACACCGACACGCTCAGCCTTGACATGGGCACCATCGTGCCCGCCATCTCCGGGCCGAAGCGCCCGCAGGATTACGTCACCCTCGACAAATCTGCGGCCTCCTTCCTTGATGTGGTCTCGGATTATCGCGGCAAGGATGTCAGCCCCGCCGCCACAGACATGGCCGCTGAGGGACCGGCCACGGCCGTCGCCGCTGACCCGCGCAAATCGGTCAAGGTCAAAGGCGAAGAGTACCAGATCCGCGACGGTTCGGTCGTGATCGCCTCGATCACCTCCTGCACCAACACCTCGAACCCCTATGTGATGATCGGCGCAGGTCTCGTCGCCCGCAAGGCGCGCGCGCTTGGTCTCAACCGCAAGCCTTGGGTCAAGACCTCGCTTGCGCCCGGCTCTCAGGTCGTGTCCGCCTATCTCGAGGCCGCTGGCCTGCAAGAGGATCTCGATGCCGTGGGTTTCAACCTCGTGGGTTACGGCTGCACCACCTGCATCGGCAACTCGGGCCCGCTGCAAAAGGAAATCTCCGAGGCCATCGCCGAAGGCGATCTCATCGCCACCTCGGTGCTCTCGGGCAACCGCAATTTCGAGGGCCGCATTTCCCCCGACGTGCGCGCCAATTATCTGGCTTCGCCGCCGCTCGTCGTGGCCTATGCCATCGCAGGCGACATGAACATCGACCTGACCACAGAGCCCTTGGGCACCGACCGTGACGGCAACCCGGTCTATCTCAAGGATATCTGGCCCAGCCAAAAAGAGATCGCCGAACTGGTCGAGCGCACCGTAACGCGCGAGGCGTTTCAGTCGAAATATGCCGATGTCTTCAAAGGTGACGAGAAATGGCAGGCGGTCGAGACCTCCGAAGGCGAGACCTACGACTGGCCCGCGCAATCGACCTATGTTCAAAACCCGCCCTATTTCAAAGGCATGGCCAAGGACCCCGGCACCATCTCCAACATCTCGGGGGCGCGCGTTCTGGCGCTCTTGGGCGATATGGTCACCACTGACCACATCTCGCCCGCCGGCTCCTTCAAGGACAGCACCCCTGCGGGCAAATACCTGACCGAGCGTCAGGTGCCCGCGCGCGAGTTCAACTCCTACGGCTCGCGGCGCGGCAATCACGAGGTGATGATGCGCGGCACCTTCGCCAATATCCGCATCCGCAACGAGATGCTGGATGGGGTCGAGGGCGGCTATACCAAGGGGCCGGACGGGGCGCAGACCTCGATCTTTGACGCGTCAATGGCCTATCAGGCGGCAGGGACGCCACTGGTGATCTTTGGCGGCGAGCAATATGGCGCGGGCTCTTCGCGTGACTGGGCGGCCAAGGGCACGGCGCTTCTGGGCGTCAAGGCCGTGATCGCCGAGAGCTTCGAGCGGATCCACCGCTCCAACCTCGTCGGCATGGGCGTCATCCCGTTCGAGTTCACCGGCGGCGACACCCGCAAGACGCTGGGCCTCACCGGGGATGAAACCGTGGCCATTTCGGGCCTTGATACAATCAAGCCCTTGGCCGAGGTGCCCTGCACCATCACCTATGCCGATGGCACGACCAAAACCATCACGCTCAAGTGCCGGATCGATACCGCGATCGAGATCGAGTATATCGAACACGGCGGCGTGCTGCATTACGTGCTGCGCAACCTCGCCAAATCCGTCGCTTGATCCACAGCGCGGCATCATCGACAGGGGGGCCCCTCGCGGGGCCGCCTTTTTCGTGAGATATGCCAGTTCCGGATTGATCGCGGACCACCGCGCGCGCCAAAGGCTCTCATGCGCCCCGCCCAAACGGTCTAAGGCGAGCGTCAAACCGCCCGCGTGTCATTAATTTTTAAGTTGCTCAGGCGGTTTGTAGGTATCCGGGTTCGCCAGCCAATCTCGCCACTCTCCTTCAAACTGGGAGTCATTCAATTTGAACTTCGGCCAATGCTGGGGCCAGCTTTCGTGCTTTGGGCCAAATCCGCCGGGCAGGATTACCGACGCATCGCCAAACATGTCTTTCAAGTGATCTGTAAGCTGCCGGATGCTGGCATAGTTTGCGAACCTGAGCGTAGCTCCTCTAAGTTTCGCCTGATTAAGGTCTGTTTCATGATCAAACCGCGCTCGATCTAGGCGCGCTCCGTCTAAGTTGGCGAATGAAAGATCGGCCCCCCTCAAATCTGCATGTCTAAGGTCCGCGCCCTGCAACTCGGCCAGCGCGAGATTAACTCCGCACAATTTCGCGAACCTCAAATTTGCTCCTTGAAATTGTGCTTCCTCTAAATCCGCATTGGTTAGATCACGGCGAGACAACTCAATCTTTCGAAGACACGCGCGCTCTAAACCTAGACGATAAGGTTCGTCCCGATCCTTCTCTAAACGTTTCCCGTCCTCCCCGCGACGCTCAATCACCTTCAATGCTACGTCGACATCCAGCCGGGGATACTCTAGCCCTTGCGAGGACCATGCCCGCCACTCCTCCGGCGTCGGCTCACCTTCGGGCAGCGGCACATCCTCGCGCCCCGCATTCTGCCGGATATAGGCGCAGAGGATTTCCATGATCTGGATATGGTCTCGTGCACTGTCCTGAGAAATCCGCTCCAGCGCATAAATCGCCCCGATCCGCACTTCGAGATTGGATTGAGTGATCTCTTCCATGATTGGTTTGGAATAGTCGGGCTCATTATTGTCGCCCATTGCGTAGGCCAGCCTGCCATTTTGTCGTCTGCGTTGCCGCTTGACCGTCTTCTGCGCCCCCAACCCCTCAACCGCCTTGTTGATCCGGTCGGTGATATGTCCCTGCTCGACCGTATCGGTCTGACGCCGGGTCAGGATCAGGCGGTTGATGGTGATGGGCAGCGCGATCATCGCTCCCAGCACCGTGGTCAGCGCCGCAAGCTGCGCCAGAGTGAACCGCCAGTCCCAAACGTCCTGCGCCCCGTCGGGCGGGGCGTGAAATATGACTTGGATCAGGATGACATAAAGACCGGCAAACAACGTCACCGCCACGATGCCCCATGTCAGCGCCAAGAGCAGAAACAGCGTGGGATGCAGCGCATCCATGCCCACCCGTTTCGCAATTCCCTTGATCCGCTCGTCGGGCGTGGTTGGTGCCTCAGAGGATCGTCCTACCGCCCACTGCACCGCGTAGAACACCACGGTGAGGCCAATGAAAATCCACACCAGCGGATGAGTCACGATGTTCACGTAGGTTTCAATCAATGGCACCATCCGGGTACTGGGAACTATTCAACTTTAGCCATAGCCGAAACTCTACCTTCGGGGAACGTTTGTTTGCTACGGCACGCGCCCCTCAACCGGAGCGCCTGTTTCATACCTTGCGCAGACTTCCGCCATCGCCGCCCAATTTCCGGCCATTCCCCGCCGGTCCAACGCCCCTGATGCCATTGTGAGGTGATTCCCCTTTTTCCGTGATGCCCGCGCCCCAATCTTGGGGGCAGGAGATTGAAAAAGGGTAAACCATGCGCAGCACCGCACTCATCCTCGCACAAGCCGCTCTGATCAGCCTGCTCGCCATCTACGGCGCAGTCGGAGAAAGTCACGCGCATCACAGCTGCGCGCCGCTCTCCGCGACCACAGAAACGACCTCCTGTCAGGTGGCTGAATGATCGCTCACCTGACTGCGTACGCAAACCGCGTACAGGGTGGACGCTTTGTACCGTTTAGCGCGCCGCTTCGATGGCGGGCAAAATGGTGCTCTGCATCACCCGCTCGGTGATCGGCCCTGCAAAGCGCAGGACGATATTTCCTTTGCCATCAATGACATAGGTTTCGGGTACACCGTAGACGCCCCAATTGAGCGCCATCCGCCCCGACACATCCGCCCCCAGGGCCGCATAGGGGTTTCCAAGTTCCTTCAAAAAATTCAAGGCGTTATCGGGCTTATCTTTGTAATTTACCCCATAGATCGCGACGCCGTTCCTGGCCAGCTTCTCCAGATTGGGGTGCTCGACCCGACAGGGCGCACACCAACTCGCCCAGTAGTTCACAAGTTTGACAGTTCCGTCCCGCAAATCACTGTCATCAAACAGTTTTGCATCCCCTAACGGCGTCAACACGACCGCAGGCGCAGCCTTGCCCGCCAGCGCAGAAGGCAGCTCATTAGGGTTATCGCGCTGCAACCCCACAAAGGCCAGGCCGGCAAAACCGGCAAAAATCACCAGCGGTAAAACCATCATCGGTGATATTTTAGCCATTTGATTTTGCCTTTTTTTCAATAGTATACAGCTCGTTCTTAATGCGGTTTGATCGCATGACACTGACCGCAATCAGCGCCACGATCAACGCGATCGACACCGCATAGGATGACAGAACCGCCTCGGCATACTTCCCCAGATCCGGCATCATGCCCCCATTCTCTCCCGCGCCAAAAGCACCCGCATCCTGCGCGCACGAATTTCCGTGCGTGTCCTAATCAACACCAACGTTATGAAAAGAAACACAAATCCCGCCATGCACACCAAAAGCGGATACCAGAATACATCGGCGACATTCTCTTCCTTATCCAAACTCAGCGATGCGCCCTGATGCAACCCTTGATTCCAGAAATTCACCGCATAGCGGCTCAAAAGCGCAAACACCGATCCCACCAGACATAAGATACTGGTCAAATCTGCGGCTGTATCGTCATTCTCGATGGCTTCCCACAGGGCTATGTACCCGAGATAAAACAGAAAAAGGATGAGAAAGCTGGTCAGGCGTGGATCCCAGGCCCACCACGTCCCCCACATCGGCTGCCCCCAGATCGCCCCGGTCAAAAGCGCGATCATCGTCATCACCATCCCCACCGGCGCCGCAGCCCGTGCGGCCAATGCGCTGACATGGTGCCGCCTCACGATCCAGACCAGCGACGTGATCAGCATCATCAGCCAGGCATTGATCGCCATGAGGGCGCTAGGTACATGTAAGTAAATGATTTTTACTGTAGCCCCCTGACGGTAATCGACAGGTGTAAAGAAGAACCCCCAGATCAGGCCTCCCACCAGCGTCACCGCCGCCAGCCCCGCGAACCACGGCAACACCCGGTCCGTCGTCTGGATGAATTTCTTGGGATTGGCATATTCCCAGAATGCGTTCAGGTTCATGGCGTTCCCCGTGTCATCAGCGCAGATTCACTCTCAATACCGCAGCAGAAGCAAAAGGCAAAAGCGCGATGGTGCCGCAGGTGATCCCCGCCAGCATCAAGAGTGGCGTGGCCGTGTCAAACCCTTCCGCCCCACGCCGCGCGACCTCTGCCCCGAAAATCAATGTAGGCACATAGAGCGGCAACACAAGCAGGCTCAGCAACAGCCCCCCGCGCTTGAGCCCCACGGTCAGCGCCGCCCCGAAAGTACCGATCACGCTCAGCGCAGGTGTTCCCACAAAAAGAGATATAATCAACCACTTATAGCCCGCTTCTGGCAGGCTGAGTAGCAGACCAAAGACCGGAGCGGCCGCCACCAGCGGCAAACAGGTGGTCAGCCAATGCGCCAGCGCCTTGACGCTGACGATCCCTTCCATCGGCAGCGGTGAGGTCGCCAAAAGGTCGAGACTGCCATCCTCCCAGTCCAGCGCCAGAATGCGGTCGAGCGACAGCAGACACGCCAAGAGCGCCCCCAACCACAGGATGCCCGGCGCAATCGTCGCCAAAAGCGTGCTTTGCGGCCCGACCCCAAACGGCACGAGCACGACCACAATCAAAAAGAACGCGAGGCCAAGGCCAAAACCGCCGCCTGCGCGCACCGCCAGTCGAATATCCCTGAGCAACAAGGCAATCACAGAAAAGCCCCATCAAAATCGTTATCTGCCAAGGGCTTGGCCTGATATGGACCCACATCTAGAATCCGCGCCTCGTTCAGCCCAAGGTCGATATGTGTCGCGATAAGCGCCATGCCGCCCTCCGCCAGATGCCCACGCACCGCGCTTGCAAACATCGCCACCGCGTCCTTGTCGAGCGATACGGTCGGCTCATCCAACACCCAGAGCGCCCGCCCCGTCACCAAGAGACGCGCAAGCCCCAGACGCCGTTTCTGCCCAGCCGAGAGTTCGCCCGCCGGGCGATGGGCAAGAGGGGCCAGCTTGAATGCCTCAATTGCCCGTGAAAAATCTTTACTACCAAAGGCTTCCGCCCAAAACTTCAAGTTCTCGACAACACTCAGCGTGGCCTTAATCCCGTCCGAATGCCCGGCATATACGAGGCTTTCGGGCGGGACCTCGACCTGCCCAGACACCGGCGGTTGAAGCCCGGCGATCGTGCGAAGCAGTGTGGTCTTGCCAATCCCATTCGGGCCGCGCACCACAAGCGCCTGACCAGAGGCGAGTGTGAAACTCAGCCCTTCCAGCACGGGAATACCGCCACGCGCGATTGTCAGATCAGAGACTTGCAGCATCATGTGTTTTGCTTAACCCAATGCGAGACCATCGAAAAGCGCCATCGGCGCGCGGATCGTCACACCGGCAGGACCGCTGCCGCAACCCTGCGTCCTTCGGACAACAGCACGTTATAGGTGCGGCAGGCAGCGGGGGAATTCATCGTCTCAACCCCGATCCCGGCTGCATCAAGGGTGGCGCGCAACTCCGCAGGGATATGCGCCACTTCGGCACCGGTACCGATAAAGACCACGTCGGTTTCGCCCACCAGCGCCAAGAGCGCCTCGGCATCGGCATAACCGCCCCAGCTCCGTGCGCCGGTCGGGGTGACCAGCATCGCACCCTCCATCACCTGACCCGCAACACGAAAGAATCCGGGTCCGTAGCCGTCAATCGGCGTCGCACCGGAAAAACTGATTTCCGTCATACGCATGGCTCACACCCCCTTGTTGAAAATCGGCAGGCCGCTCACGACCGCCAGGCCAATCACCGCATAGGCGGCCCAACGGTAGAGCCGTTCGTGGCGCGGGTCAAAGAGCGATTGCCCGATCAGCGAAGTGATAAAATACGGCGTCGCAAGCAGCAGCGCCAGCAGGAACATCTGAGCGTTGACCGCGCCGCGCATCAACAGGTTGACCACGATGACCACATCCAGCGCGGCCAGAAACAGGATCGTATTGGCACGCACCGATTGCGCCGCTGACTGGCCCGCAAGATAGAACAGGATCACCACTGGGCCGGTCAACCCCGTCAACCCGCCGATCACCCCCGCAACCCCACCGATTGCCAAAAGCATAGGACGGCCCACCTGCCCCGAGAACCGCCATCCCGTGACCAGAGCGCCCAAGGTGACAGTGCCCACTGCCGCGACCACCCAGCGGATGCTGACCGGATCGAGCAGCGCCATGATCCATAGCCCAACCGGCACGGTCACAAGCGCCGCAAACGCCAGCACTGCCACCTCGCGTCGGTCCGCATGTTTCCACGCCCGCGGCAAAAGTGCGGATGTGCTGGCGATTCCCGTGAGGGTAATCACCCCGACAATCGTCTCAGGCGGTAGAAAAATCCCCGCCACCGGCACAAAGATCAGCGCGGTGCCAAACCCTGTAAATCCGCGCACAATACCAGCAAGCCCAATCGCCAGCACAAGCCAGATCAGACCGGGTGTTGCCCCGACCGCGCTCAGTGTCTCAGGCATCAATATTGGCGAACTGGGTGCCTGCGTTGGCGTCCGGTTTCGACCAGTCCCGCTTGATGCCCAGCCACATCAAAACGGTGCTGGCCACGAAAATAGACGAGTATGTGCCGACAACCACACCCCAGATCATCGCAAAGACAAAGCCACGGATCACGTCGCCCCCCAGGAAATAGAGCGCCAGCAACGCCAGAAGCGTGGTGATGGATGTCATCATCGTGCGGCTCAGTGTCTCGTTGATCGACAGGTTCAGCACCTCTCGGAGCGGCTTTTGCTTGTATTTGCGCAGGTTCTCGCGCACCCGGTCAAACACAACCACCGTATCGTTGAGGGAGTAGCCCACAATCGTCAGCAGCGCCGCAATGATCGCCAGATCGAACTGAATCTGTAGCTCCGAGAAGACACCCACCGTCAAGGCAACGTCATGCACCAGTGCCAGAACGGCGCCCACAGCGAATTGCCATTCGAACCGCATCCAGATGTAGACCAGCACCGCCCCAATGGCGAGCGCCACAGCCAGCACCGCCGCCTGAATAAGCTCGCCTGAAACCTTGGGGCCAACGCTCTCTACAGATGTAAACTGAATATCCGGCACGGCTTTCTGCAAGGCGGCTTCGACCCCCGCGATCACCTCGGGCGAGACACTTTCGGCCTCATCCTGCGCCTGTATCCGTAGCATCGCGACGTTCTCATCTGGACCAAAGGTTGGATCGAACACCTCTGTGATGCTGATATCACCTAGCCCTAGATCACTGACCGCCGCACGGTAAGTGCCGATATCGACCGTCTCCGCGCTTTGCGTGCGGATCGTTGTACCACCCTTGAAATCAATCCCGAAGTTCAGACCCTGCGCGGCAAAAGAGCCAAGCGCGACGATGATCATTACCCCGGAAATCCCCAGCCAGAGCTTCCAGCGGCTGAAGAAATCCCAAGAGGTCACCTCCGGCACGATTCGAAGCGACCGTCCAGTCAATACTGTCTTGGGACGCCGCCGCTCGAACCAGATCACAGCGATCAGACGCGTGACAAACAGCGCCGTAAATACCGATGTGATAATGCCCAGCCCAAGCGTGATGGCAAAGCCACGCACCGGACCAGAACCCATGACATAGAGAATGAGCGCGGTCATGAACGTGGTTATATTGGCATCGACGATGGCGCTCATCGCCTTTTCATAACCAAGGTCAATCGCGCGCGCGGCCCCCTTGGCCGATCTCATTTCTTCGCGAATACGCTCGAACACCAGAACATTGGCGTCCACCGCCATACCGATGGTCAGCACGATCCCCGCGATCCCCGGCAATGTCAGTGTCGCCCCGATAAGGCTGAGCAGGCCAAAGATCAGACCGACATTGATAATCAATGCGATGTTTGCAAAAATGCCAAACACTCCATAGCTTAGCACCATATACACCAACACCAGCGCAAAGGCGACAAGGCAGGCAAGCTTGCCTGCCTCGATGCTGTCCGCGCCCAGTTCCGGCCCGACCGTCCGCTCTTCAAGAAAATCGAGCCCGGCAGGCAAGGCCCCGGCCCGCAACAGCACCGCAAGATGGGTGCTCTCTTCAACATTGAAATTGCCGGTGATGATCCCCGAACCGCCAGCGATATGGCTCTGGATCACCGGAGCGCTGATCACCTCGCCGTCGAGAACGATTGCAAAGGGGTTGCCGACGTTCTCGGCGGTGTAATCGCCAAACTTGCGCGCGCCGGTGGGGTTGAACCGGAATGACACCGCAGGCCGCCCATTCTGATCGAAATCAGGCTGTGCATCGACCAGTTCCTCTCCGGTCACCACCGGGGCCCGTTCAAGGACGTAATAGACGCCATTCTCGTTCAGCGAGGGCAGCACTTCATTGCCTGCACCGGCCGGTGCGTCCGCACGGGAGGCCCGACTTATCACTGGCTGAAAGGTCAGCTGCGCCGTGGTGCCGATCAGGGCCTTCAATTCGGCCGCACTGCCGATGCCCGGAACCTGAATCAGAATACGCTTGGCCCCTTGCCGCTGAATCGTCGGCTCGCGCGTTCCGACCTCGTCAATGCGGCGGCGGATGATTTCCAACGCTTGGCGCACGGTGCGGTCATCGGTGGCGCGGCGTTCAGCCTCGCTCAGCCGGATGATGATATCGGCCCCGTCGGTGGTCACGTCGATGTCGCTGCCGCCGACGCCGGTCAACACATCGGTGACAGGCCGCCCAAGACCCCGCACCAACGCGGACGCCTCGGTTGCCATCTCGGGCCGTTCCACCAGACGCACCCGGAGTTCCGGCGCGTCGGTCGCCTGCAATCGAATGGGCCCGACCCGATCCCGCTCTTCGCGCAGCAGATCGCGCACCTCGGGCCACATGCCTTCGACCCGCGCCTGATAGACATCCTCAACCCGGACCTCAGCCAAGAGATGCGCGCCCCCCCGCAGATCGAGACCAAGATTGACAAGGCTCGACGGCATCCAATCCGGCCAGAACGCCAGATCCTCAGCCACGGCTGCCGGATCGGAACCGGCCTCCACAGCTGCGACGGCATCATTATGCCGCTCAACCCGCGAATAGAATCCATTGGGCAGGGCCAGCATCAGACCAAGGGCAACAATCCCCCAGATGCAGAGGCGTTTCCACAGGTCGATTTGCAGCATTTTACTGCCCTTTCAGTACTTTGACGCGGGGGAAGATGGGCTCAGCCCTCGGCAGGCTCGGTTTTGGACAGAACCTGCGCGATCGTGGCACGAACCACGCGTACTTTGACCCCATCAGCCAATTCAACCTCGATCTCGCTGTCATCCTTGACCTTCGAGACCTTGCCAATCAGCCCGCCTTGGGTCACGACCTGATCACCCCGGCGCAGTGCTTCCACCATGGACTTATGCTCTTTGAGCTTCTTCTGTTGCGGACGGATCAGCAGGAAATACATGATCGCAAAGATCAGAATGAGCGGGATGAACTGGCCAAAGGCTTCCATGGGGTATCCTCTTATCTATGGCGCGGACACCTGCCCGCGAATTGCCCGGGAACCTAGGCGCGGGGCGGGGTATTTGCAAGGCGCGAAAGCATGGCGCGGCCCCGGTTTCTGGTGCATAACCCCGCCCAAGCGATTCACCGACAGATCCAAGGACCAAGGCCATGCATGATATTCGCGCAATCCGAGAGACCCCAGAGGCCTTTGATGCCGCCTTGGCGCGGCGGGGGCTTGCGCCGATCTCGGCCGAAATTCTAAAACTCGACGAGGCACGCCGAACCCGCATCCACGCCTCTGAAACCGCACAAGCCGAGCAGAACCGCGCCAGCAAAGAGGTGGGTGCCGCCAAGGCCAAGGGCGATGTCGCTGAATTCGAGCGTCTGCGCGCGCTCGTATCCGACAAAAAGGCCGAAGTCGCCGCGATGCAGGCCGAAGCCAAGGATCTGGATGCACAGCTCAATGATCTGCTGATGGGTCTGCCCAACCTGCCCCATACGGACGCCCCCAATGGTGTGGATGAGGCCGATAATGTCGAAATTCACCGCTGGGGCACGCCGCGCGTGTTCGATTTCAGTCCCAAGGAGCATTACGAATTGGCAGGCGTTCTGCCGGGGATGGATTTCGAGACCGCCGCAAAGCTCTCGGGAAGTCGCTTTGTCGTGCTCAAGGGGGCGGTGGCGCGCATTCACCGGGCCTTGGCGCAGTTCATGCTGGATACCCATGTGGATGAAAACGGGCTGAGCGAGGCCTGGACACCGGTTCTGGTGCGCCCCGAGATGATGCTGGGGACAGGGCAATTGCCGAAATTTGGCGAAGACAGCTATGAGACCACCAATGGCTGGTGGCTGGTGCCAACCGCCGAGGTGACCCTGACCAACACCGCCTATGGCGAGACTCTGGACGAGGCAAGCCTGCCACGCCGGATGGTGGCGCATACGCAATGCTTCCGCTCCGAGGCCGGAAGTGCGGGGCGCGACACCGCCGGCATGCTGCGCCAGCACCAGTTTGAAAAGGTCGAGATGGTCAGTATTACCCACCCCGATCACAGCCGCGCCGAACTGGACCGGATGACCGGTTGTGCGCAGGGGATATTAGAGCGGTTGGGCCTGCCCTATCGCACAGTGGTTCTTTGTACCGGCGATATGGGCTTTGGCGCGCAGCGCACCCATGACATCGAAGTCTGGCTGCCGGGACAGAACACTTATCGTGAAATTTCATCGGTCTCGGTCTGTGGCGACTTTCAGGCGCGGCGGATGAATGCACGGTTCAAACCGGCGGGCGGCGGCAAGCCAGAGTTTGTGCATACGCTCAATGGCTCTGGCCTGGCGGTTGGACGGTGCCTGATCGCAGTGCTGGAAAATGGCCAGAACAGCGATGGTTCGGTGCGTCTTCCGGATGTGCTGCACCCCTATTTGGGCGGGAAAACCTTGCTTCAGGCGGATGGCATGCTTGCCTGATCGCGCCAAGGCGACCCTTGTTTTCGTGCTGGCGACGGGCTTTGCTCTGTCGCCGGTGTTGTCCGACGGGTTTGCGGGCTTTCGTCCGGATCAGTTTCCGGTGCCGCAGATCAACGCGCCGGTGCAACCCGCAGGGTATGCCTTTGCGCTTTGGGGGCTGATTTACCTCTGGCTCATCCTCGGTGCGGGGTTCGGGATTTTATGTCGCGCAAAGGCCAGCGACTGGCAGCGCCTGCGTGCCCCGCTCATGATCAGCCTGGGCCTTGGCATCTTTTGGATTCCGGTGGCGCAGCTGCATGTTCTCTGGGCCACAGTGATGATCTGGGCGATGCTCGCAGGTGCAATTTGGGCGCTGCTCAGGGCGCATTACCGGGATCGGCTCTGGCTTGAAGGGCCCATTGGGCTTTATGCTGGCTGGCTGACGGCCGCAAGCTGCGTGGCGCTTGGGCTGGTGCTGGCGGGCTACGGCATCCTGAATGCACAGGCAGCGGCGCTTGCAATGCTGGGGCTGGCTCTCGTGATCACACTTGCGGTTCTGCTGGCCCGGCCCGGCACGCTGAGCTATGGGTTCGGCGTTGGCTGGGCTCTGATCGGGGTCATCGTCCGCAACCTTGAGACCGGCAATACGCCGGTTTTAGCGCTGTGTCTTGCCGGGCTCTCGCTAATCATCCTCGTCACATGGCGCGGCTGGCGCGCCCTGTCACGCGCCTGACACGCCGCGCATAATCCGCAAGATCAGTGGCAATGTACCCTGCCGGTCTTTTTCTCCATATGACAGCACTGACCGGGCGGCGAGCTTTTGCGGCACCCGCCACCGTGTTCAAACTCGGTCGTAACGCCATCCACAGGTCCTGAGAATTTTGACAACGCCGCCGCAGGCCCCGGCATCATCACCGCCAGCACCAGTATCGCACTCACCTGTCGTATCGTCATGTACCCACCTCTGGAGTTGATTAACAATCGTTAACACCTCCAGAGATGGCGCGCCAGACCATGCTGCTGCGCCTTACGGATCGGCACTCCTTATGCCCAAACGCAGGGCCTAAGGTTTCGCAGGTTTTCCCAGATGCTTGCGCAAGCTTGATGGGCCCGCTTTCTTCTTCGCCTTATAGGGGTTCTTATCTGCCTGACTGCGCAGATAAAGACGGATCGGCGTGCCAGGCATATCAAAATCGGCGCGCAACCCGTTGACCAGATAGCGAGAATAGCTTTCGGGCAGTTTTTCGGGATGGCTGCACATCACCACAAATCCGGGCGGGCGCGTCTTGGCCTGCGTCATGTACCGCAGCTTGACCCGCTTGCCACCCGGCGCGGGGGGCGGGTGCTGTTCCAGCATACCCACCAGCCAACGATTGAGCTGCGCCGTGCTGACCCGGCGATTCCAGACCTCATGCGCGCGCGCTATGGCATCACGCAACCGGTCGATCCCCTTGCCCGTCTTGGCCGAAACCGTCACCAGCGGCGCCCCACGCAATTGCGGCAAGAGTCGCTCAAAGGCTTCGCGCAATTCGCGGATCTTGTCGCTCTTGTCGGGTTCCATGTCCCATTTGTTGATCGCCACCACCACCGCGCGCCCCTCGCGCTCGGCCAGATCGGCAATCCGCAAATCCTGTTGCTCGAACGGAATCGCAGCATCCAGCAGGACCACGACCACTTCCGCGAACTTGACCGCCCGCAACCCATCCGACACCGACAGCTTTTCCAGCTTGTCCTGCACCTTGGCCTTCTTGCGCATGCCCGCCGTGTCGAAAATTCGCACCGGCATCCCGTCCCAGTCGATCTGGAGCGAGATCGCATCGCGGGTGATCCCGGCTTCGGGTCCGGTCAAGAGCCGCTCTTCGCCAAGGATCTTGTTGATCAGCGTCGATTTTCCAGCGTTGGGCCGCCCCACCACCGCCACCTGCATCGGTCGGGCCTTGGTCGGCTTGCGATAGGTGAGATCTTCTTCATCCTCATCTTCTGGCAACTCGACATCCACCTCGGGTGCCTCGGCCTCGGCGCGTTTTTCAAAGGCATCGGACAGCGGCATCAACTGCGAATAAAGATCGTTGAGCCCCTCACCATGCTCTGCCGAGAGGCGAATAGGCTCTCCAAGACCCAGCCCCCAAGCCTCGATCACCCCCGCATCCGCCGCGGCCCCTTCGGCCTTGTTGGCCGCAAGAATCACATGGGCAGAGCGTTTGCGCAGAATTTCAGCCAGAATTTCATCGGTCGGGGTCACACCCGCGCGGGCGTCGATCAGAAAGAGACAGACATCGGCCATTTCGACCGCACGCTCTGTCAGCTTGCGCATGCGCCCCTGAAGGCTCTCATCCGTGGCCTCTTCCAGACCGGCGGTGTCAATGACGGTAAACCGCAGGTCGCCCAACCTCGCCGCCCCTTCGCGCAGGTCGCGCGTGACGCCGGGCTGGTTATCAACCAGAGCAAGACGCTTGCCCACCAGACGGTTAAACAGCGTCGATTTGCCAACATTGGGACGACCCACGATGGCGAGAGAAAAGGTCATGGTTACGGCTCCGATGCGGATCAAGTCGCCCTGATACAGGATCGCGCGCTCAACGGAAAGCCAGCAATTGACCCTTTTTCGACACGACATAGAGCGTGTTACCCGCAACGACCGGATTAGACGTCGCCCCCCCCGGCAGATCCCGCGCGCCGGTCATCAGGCCCGAGGCCGGATCGAAAAACCGCAACTGCCCGTCACCAGAAGCAAGAATCAACTGGCCACCGGCCAAAATCGGGCCAAAATGTCCAATAATCTCCGCCTGCCGCTTGGGCTTGCGATCGGCAAAAAGCGGCAATTCATGCCCCCAGATCCGCGTGCCATCCTCTGCCGAGAGGCGCACCAGTTCGTTGCGGTCCGTAACCATGAACACCGAGTCGCCCGCGGGCCAAACCGCATTGAGCGGGCCTTCCTCAGCGGTCCAGAGACGGTTGCCGCTGCCAAGACTCAGCGCGACGGTGCGTCCCGAGTGGCTGCCGGTATAGATACGGTCCCCGACGATGACCGGATCGCCGGTGATGTCATCAACCCGCGCACTTGCCACGCCCAAACGCTCGCCCGCAATCTGCGCATCCCACAAACGCAGACCACCTCTGCGGAAGGCCCCCTGCAATTCGCCTGCACCAAACGCAAACACCACATATTTGTCGGTGATTGCAGGGGCAGGACCGCCAAGGACGTTATGAATATCCGGCGTGCCGCTCAATTGCCATGCAATCCGCCCGGTGCTCGTATCCAAGGCCCAAGCCACATCATCGCCGGCAACCACATAAACCAAATCATCAAGCACAGCCGGCGTCCCAGTACCCGGTGATCCGAGATCCTGTTGCCAGATCACAGCGCCTGTCGCTGGATCGAGCGCGGTCAGCGTGCCAAAGCCTGAAGACACGAACAGCTTGCCCGCGCCATAGGCAATGCCGCCGCCACTGGCATTGTCAGACTTATCGTTGGCCGGGGTCAGGTCCTTGGTCCAGAGAATTTGTCCGGCGGTCGATACAGCCGCAACCTGCGCCTCGGCATCGAGGGTGAAAACCCGGCCTTCGGCGACCACCGGGTCCGCAGTAATCCGTACCCGTCGCCCGTCACCGGCCCCGATGTTGACAGTCCAGGCAAGCGTGGGCGCGCGCCCAAGTGCGGGATGCGCGGTGCGCGTGGCAGGCGTTCCAATCCGCTGACGCCATTCCGGGTTGGCCGTGGCCGCAACCAGCGAAACCGGCAGAACCTGATTTTCGGGGGTGACATCCACCGATGCGCGCGCTGCCTCGCTCTGAAGAACTTCGCGTATTCCCTCACGCTCGCCGCTCAGAATCTGCAGTTTCTTACTACAGGCCGTCAGGGCGAGGACTGCAACCAGCCCCAGAATCAATCCGTTCGGTTTCACTGCTCTTGCCCTCATTCTTAGCCTCTTGCCGCCCCTGTCAGCCTTTGGCCCGGAGCGGCATCCGTCATTCACCCGCCGTCACGGCATCCTGCAACGGTTCCGGCAGATCGGGCAAGTCTTCACCTATGGCCACAATCACTTGTGTGACCCGTCTGCGCAAGCCTGTCGTGGCCTCGGCATCTGCGGCAATTGCCGTCAGACGTTGGGCCGCGTTTGCCCGGTCGCCGCTTTCAAGATCCAACAAGGCAAGCTGTTCCTCGGCCAAAAGCCGCAGTACCCCACCGCCGAGCGCCAAACCGTTCAGCCGCGTGCGCCGCACCTCGATCTCTAGCCCTGATCCCGGCAGCATCACCGCCTTGAGCGTGGCGATATTGCGATAAACCGCGTCCACGTCCGAACGATCCGCCAGCGCAAGAAGACGCTCTGCCGCCGCATCGGGGCTATTCGCAGAGGCCTCTGCCGCCGCCAACAGTTCGATAACCGCATCCGCCTGCGGGTTTTGCGCGTCAATGGCGCTCAACGCCTCGGCGCGCGCGTCGCGATCTTCGACCGCCAAAGCTGCCAGCATCGCGTCGCCAAGCGCCTGTGCGGCCGAACGCTCTTGCGCCTTGCGCCACTCGTTCCATGTGGCCCCGCCCACCAACAGCAGGATCGCCAGAACCGCAATCCAGCCATAGCGGCGCATAAGCGCGAACAAACGGTCGCGGCGGACCTCTTCGGTGACCTCGTCGATGAAACTGTCGGTATTGCTCACGCCGCGCCCCCTTGGAATTTTGCCCCTCTTAACCCGAAGCCTGAGCCCTGCCAAGGGGCGCTGCACGCGTGACACAGAGACGCGCTTGCGGCACGCGGCGGAAAAGATTAATCTGAACCGGTTAGTTTAGCGTATTCCGAACGTGCTCTGATTGGACAAAACCACGTTTGACTGCACATGCGCTCAACGTATTGTTACGCCACCATGGTTCGAAGGTAGATAAATGCGTTTGCTTCCTGTTGTCATAGCCTTGGTGGTGTCCATCCTGACCTATGCCATCGTGTTCGAGCACGATCGCTTCTCCGGCGCGCAGCCCCCGACCGCAAAAACTGAGGCAGGAGACCCCACGCCCCCCGAGACCGACGCTGCCGGGCAGGCAGAGGTGATGCGCGTGGTCGCCGTGCGATCCGTCGGGCGGGAAGTGGACAGTGTCGTTGTGGTGCGCGGACGAACCGAGGCAAACCGCATCGTCGAACTGCGCGCCGAGACGTCGGGCCTCGTGATCAATGACCCCCTGCGCAAGGGCAGGCTGGTGGACCAAGGCGACATGCTCTGCCGCCTTGATCCCGCAGCACGCGACGCGGCCCTGACCGAAGCCCGCGCCCGTCTCTTGGAGGCACAAACCCGGGTGCCCGAAGCCGAGGCCCGCGCCAATGAGGCCCGCGCCCAGCTTGAAGAGGCCGAAATCAATCACAACGCCGCCAAAAGCTTGGTGCAGGACGGCTTTGCGTCCCAGACCCGCGTGGCCGCGACCCGCGCGGCTGTCAGTTCGGCGCAGGCGGCGGTGCAATCGGCGACCTCCGGCTTTGAGGCGGCACGGGCTGGCATCGAATCCGCCCGCGCGGCGGTGGCCGCCGCCGAACAGGAAATCGCACGGCTGAGCATCACCGCACCTTTCTCCGGCGTGCTCGACACCGACACCGCCGAGATCGGCAGTCTGCTGCAACCCGGCGCGCTCTGTGCGACCGTGCTGCAACTCGATCCGATGTCACTGGTGGGCTTTGTGTCCGAGATGCAGGTGGCCCGCGTGGCACTGGGCGCGCCCGCGACCGCCCGCATGGCCTCTGGCCGCAAGGTCGACGGCCGCGTGACCTTCGTTTCCCGCTCCGCCGATGATACCACCCGCACCTTTCGGATCGAAGTCAAAGTGCCAAATCCCGACATCAGCCTGCGCGACGGCGAAACCGCCGAAATCCTGATCGGCGCCGAAGGCAAAACAGCGCATTTACTGCCGCAATCCGCATTGACCCTGAATGACGCCGGCACCTTGGGCGTGCGGATCGTGGATGCCGACAGCAGGGTGGAATTCGTGACCGTGAACCTGTTGCGCGATACCCCGTCCGGGGTTTGGCTGACCGGTTTGCCAGATGCTGCGGACGTCATCGTGATCGGACAGGAATATGTGATCGACGGCGTTCCGGTCGAACCGGTTTATCAGGACATCGGCCAATGATCGGCATCGTCGACTGGGCCGCAGCCCGCGCGCGGATGGTGCTGGCCTTTATCGCGCTCTCGATTCTTGCCGGAACCATCGCCTATGTGGGTCTGCCCAAAGAGGGAGAGCCCGACATCGAAGTGCCCACGCTTTTCATCTCGGTCCCCTTCCCCGGCATTTCCGCCGAGGACAGCGAGAAATTGCTGGTCAAGGTGATGGAGACCGAGTTGAGCGATCTCGACGGTCTCAAGAAAATGACCGGCACCGCCGCCGAGAATTACGGCGGTGTGGCGCTCGAATTCGAATTTGGTTGGGATAAGACCAAGACGCTGGCTGATGTGCGCGACGCGATGGATACGGCCGAGGCTGATTTCCCTGACGGGGCCGAAAAATACACCCTCAGTGAGGTGAACTTCAGCGAATTCCCGATCATCATCGTCAACCTGTCCGGCCCGGTGCCAGAACGCACCATGTCACGGCTGGCCACGGATTTGCAGAACACGCTTGAGGGGCTGGAACCTGTCCTGGAGGCAGGAATAGCGGGCAATCGCGAAGAGATGCTCGAGGTGATCATCGACCCGCTGCGGCTCGAGGCGTATAATGTCACCGCGCTCGAACTGATCAATGTGGTGCGCAATAACAATCAACTCATTGCCGCTGGCGAGGTTGACACCGCACAAGGGACCTTTGCCGTCAAAATTCCGTCCTCCTTTGAAAACACCCACGACTTTTACAACCTGCCGATCAAAACCAATGGCGACCGCATCGTCCGGCTTGGCGATCTGGCTACGATCAACCTGACCTTCGAGGATCGTCTGGGCACTGCACGGTTCAATGGGGAAACAACGATCGCGCTTCAGGTTGTCAAACGCAAAGGATTCAACATCATCGAGACCGCCAATCAGGTGCGCGAGGTCGTGGCTGCGGCTGAAAAGTCTTGGCCAAAGGATTTGCAGGTCGCGGTTAATGTGGGCACCTCAAACGATCAGTCGCGCACCGTGGCCTCGATGGTTAGCCAGCTTGAAGGCTCGGTGCTGACGGCAATCGCTTTGGTTATGATCGTCACCTTGGCGGCCTTGGGAATCCGACCTGCGTTGCTGGTGGGCTTTTCTATCCCGACATCGTTTCTGTTGTGCTTTGCCTTGCTGGCCATGATGGGGGTCACGATATCGAATATCGTCATGTTCGGTCTGATCCTTGCTGTGGGTATGCTGGTCGATGGCGCAATCGTCGTGGTGGAATATGCCGACAAGCGTATCTCAGAGGGCGAAGGCCCGATGCATGCCTATGTCGGCGCGGCCAAACGGATGTTCTGGCCGGTTGTCAGTTCGACCGCCACCACGCTCTGTGCATTCCTGCCGATGCTGTTCTGGCCGGGCATTCCGGGTCAGTTCATGGGGATGCTGCCAGTCACATTGATTTTCGTGCTCTCGGCCTCGCTCTTGGTGGCCTTGGTCTACCTGCCGGTTATGGGCGGCGTCACCGGCCGGTTAGAACGGTGGTTCAACACGCGCACCAGTCAAATCGCAGGCGGTTTCTGGCTCTGGCATATATTGTTATTGCCATTGGCGGTCGGGGTCGCGCTTCTGGCCGGTCAGATCGTCCCCGCGCTTCTCAACGAGATAAGCACGCAGTTCGCGGGTATGGAGAGCGGACACATCATCGGGTCGGTCGTGCCGGTGCTGAGCACGGTCTTTGGCTTGCTCTTGGCCGTATCGGCTATAGCCGCTTTTGGACTTGCGGGGGTGGTTGCCACCCTTTTGGCGCTGATGGCCATTCCTTGCCGTTTTGGCAATCTCATGCGTGCGTTGCGCATGCGTTTCATGCCGCCTCGCAAGCCAAAAATCCGTGGCGGCTATCAACGCTCGGCCTTTGGCTGGGCCATCCACATGATTACCGGCAACCCGATTGCGCCGCTCTTGGCCTTTGGGGTTATCTTTGTGATCGTGGGTTCGGTGCTGATGTTCTACATCAACAACAACAACGGCACCGAATTCTTTGTGGACAGCGAACCCGAACGGGGCATCGTCTATGTGCGGGGTCGCGGCAACCTGTCGATTGATCAAAAGGACCAATTGGTCAATCAGGTCGAAGATATCGTCCGCGCGCACCCCGGCATTCAAACAGCGTTCGCCTTTGCCGGAGATGGCGGGCTCAACACCAACACCGGTGGGGCACAACCGCCGCGCGATACCATTGGACAGGTTCAGTTTGAAACCATCCCATGGGAGGATCGCCCACAATCGCGCGAAACTTGGTTTACCGTCCCGCTGCTCGATATTGCCGTATCGCGGGATATCGTGGCGCCCGATTTTGATGGCGATGCTGTGATTTCCGAACTGACCGCAGAGTTGGAACAGATCCCCGGCATCAAGATCGAAATCCTCGCGCAATCCCGCGGCCCCGCCTCGGCCAAGCCGCTGCACCTGCGCATCAAGAGCGACAACTGGAAGGGCCTCATCGCTTTTACCGAAGAGGCGCGGAAAAAATTCGATGTGACAGAAGGTCTGCACCAGATCGAGGACACATTACCCCTGCCCGGCATCGACTGGCAAATCGACGTTGACGTCGAAAAGGCGGGTCGGTTTGGTGCGGATGTGGCCACGGTGGGGGCGATGGTACAGCTTGTCACACGCGGCATCCTGCTCGACACCATGCGCGTCGACAGCAGCGACGAGGAAATCGAAATCCGCGTTCGCCTGCCCAGCGAGGACCGCGTTCTGTCGACGCTGGACACCCTCAAAGTGCGCACCGATGACGGGCTGGTGCCGCTCTCGAATTTCGTCACCCGCAAACCGATCAGGCAACTGGCCCAGATTGACCGCGTCGACCAGACCCGGTTTTTTGACATCAAGGCGGCGGTTCAGGACGGATTATTTCGTAAGGAATCGGCCTCGGATGTTACAGAACGTAAGGTGCCGATCACCGCAAACGACCGCATCGCGCATCTGACCGAATGGCTCGACTCGGGCGTCCTGCCACCCGGAATCAGCTATGAATGGACCGGCGACGCCGAAGATCAGGAGGAATCAGGCACTTTCCTGCAACAGGCCTTTGCGGGGGCACTGGGGTTGATGTTCATCATCCTGCTGGCTCAATTTAACAGTGTTTACAATGCGATACTGGTTCTTCTGGCGGTGGTTCTCTCGACCACGGGCGTGCTGATTGGCATGTTGGTGATGGATCAGCCGTTTTCCATCATCATGACCGGCACCGGCATTGTGGCACTGGCGGGGATTGTGGTGAACAACAACATTGTCCTGATCGACACCTATCAGGACTATGCCCGCTACATGCCCCAAATCGAAGCCATCACCCGCACCGCACAAGATCGCATCCGTCCCGTTCTCTTGACCACGATCACCACTATGGCGGGGCTCGCACCGATGATGTTCGGGCTCAGTCTCGATTTTGTAAATGGTGGCTATTCCTTTGACAGTCCAACGGCGCTCTGGTGGAAACAGCTCGCGACAGCGGTGGTGTTTGGTCTGGGTATCGCCACGGTTCTTACATTGATTTTCACGCCTGCTATGTTGGCGCTCAGGGTTTGGGCAGGCACCTATATGCTCTGGGCGGCGCAGCTCATGGCCAAGCTCTCGATGGGTCGCTCCAGCCGTGCCGCGCGAGATTGGGTACTCTCCCGTGCTGCCCGACACCTTCAGCATGCTGAAATCCTCTGGCCAGACGAGCGCAAGCTCCTCTCCCCTTCTCTCGCGGAAGAAGAGACCGAAACGCCTCAGCTGAACAAGGCCAAGAACCCCCTCGATGAGCGTGGTGAAGGTCCTCCCCTCCGGGCTGCTGAGTGATTCTTGCTGGTAATGTTCCCCAATCACGGCCAGATCATAGAATGCGAAAACCAAGCGCTCGAATTATCAGCACGATCTCTTAGCTTTGGGAAACAAAGCGGCCCATGACCTCGGATCGTTTCCAAAATAAGATTCCGTAAGGCCAATACTTGAAATGTGTCTAAAATCTGGCATAAATTAGGCAAGGTTTTAGTACACGTTTAAGAAGGGGCTAAGAATGTACGATTGGTTTTGGAACGGATGGTACAGCGGGACAACTCCCGGCACGTATGAAACAGCCTCTTCCGTACCTGAGATGAACGCAGCCAGCGGTACTCTAGCTATTGCTGTTGTGTTGGCGGCACTTGTCCTTGCTTTGGAAATCAAACGCCGTCGCGCGTGACGCTGGCTTAGCGGTCAGATCAGCGCCCAATCTCCCCTCCAAAGGGCGACGGCTGCGATGAAAGCATTGGCAACAGCATGGGCGGTAATGGCATCAGCCAGCCGCCCATTTCGCATATAAAGCATTGAGAAAACGACGCCGGCCAAACCTGCTTCGATCCAGCGCCCATGCACCAAAGCAAACAGGCACGCCGAGACAGCGACCGCTGTGATACGGCTGCTCAATGTCCCCCAATCCAAACGCGCCTGAATATAACCTCGAAAGAACAGTTCCTCGATCACGGGGACGAGGGCAACCGTGCCTAGGATACGCAGAGCGGCCCAAAGCGCGAATGCTCCGCGTCCCAAGCCAGATATCGCCTCTGAGGCAGGCCCGGATGGCGATGCTGTCAATACCCAAACACCCCCAACACCCAACCCGACAAGCACAGACAAAATCGAAGGCCATACAAGGTAGCGTACCAATGTGTCCCGCACCAACCAGAGTGCAGCAAGCATCATCACCACTTGCAAAGGGTAGGCCAGAGCTGGCTCGGACCAGAACGCTTGGGCGATAAGCCCCGAGAGGGCAAAGACGATAAACGGCAAGATCCGCCCGGCCACGTCATCTTGGGTCAGTGGAGGGGTGGACCTGGGGCGGGGCACAGACCCCGCCTGCAATGCAAAGCCGCTGCGTCCGACCACGACCAGAATTCCGATAGAAACCAACGTGAACATCAACCAACCCGCAAAACTGTGAAAGCCGTTGACGGCAAGTTCAGGCGAGACATGCACGCCGATCAGGATTAGCCCCGTGATCCGAACTGCGTTGAAAAGCCAACTGATCACAAGCGCCAAAGGCCAGATGACCAAACCGAACCGTCGCAGTCGTAATTCATCCCGAAAAAGCACCCCGTAGAGTGCGAGAAAGGCAGTGATCAGCACCAGCCCTTCAATGCCAGAACAACTATCGGCCACCATGACCTGAAATTCCGGCGTACCAATCACATAAGCCGCAGGATCAACGATCACCTCGGGCGAGAACAGCCGCAACATGAGGAATACGGCGACAAATGTGCCATCGGTGACCGCCTGCACGGTCCAAAAGGGTCCAGCCAGCACCACCACGCCCGGCAGCGCCGCAGCAAAGGCGGAGATCGCCAGAAGGGACGCTCCACGCCCTTTCAGCCAAGTCAGCCAGGCCCGGATAGTCATAAGCCAGAGCAGACCACCCAAGGCCGCAATGATCGCACCTAGACCGATCAGAGGAAATATGCCCTCAAACCGCGCGTTCAGATCCTCGGGCGAGATCAGGATCAGGGGCCCCAGCATGCCGACAACGCCCCCGCCGTGCAGCATCGCCCATCCATATCCCCCCGGGGCGCGCAGTGCTGACTGCGTAAAAGCAACCCGTGCCTCAGGTCGCGCCCAGAGATAGATCACCAGCAGAGAACTGGCACACAGCAGCCAAAGCGCCAATAAACGCAAGCCCCTGCATGCGTCTTCAATCCCTGTTGAGTGACATTCCAAATCGCTCAACACCTGATAACCAACGACAAGAAGCACCAACTCGGCGACAAAGAGCACACCAAGGTTCATCACCCGTCTGGGTTGGCTCAGGGTATCGGTTCCTGTGTCCATCCTCTCACTGTTAGCGCATCCAAGACGTTTCAATGTGGCAAGCCTGAGGCGATTTACGGGAAAGCCTCAAAGCCCCAGTTTGTCGCGCATGAAAGCCAGAGCCACCGACAGACCATCGGGTGCAATCCCGTGGCCGGTGCCCTTCATGATATGCGCATAGACATCCTGCCAGCCCGCCCCCTGCAACGCCTCGGCCGCCTGTGGCAGTGATTGCACTGGTACCACCTCGTCAACATCGCCATGCACCAACAGGACTGGCGGGCGGCTCTGGGTCTCATCCGCCAGCAATTCAGGCGACAAGAGCCGCCCCGAAAAGGCAACGACCCCTGCCAAGGCATCTTCGCGCCGGGGGGCCACATGCAGCGCCATCATCGTGCCTTGGGAAAAGCCAAAGAGCACCACCTGCTCGGGCAAGAGATCCTCATCCACCATCAGCGCATCAAGAAAAGCATTGAGATCGGCCACAGCCGACACAAGCCCACGGTGCGATTCCTCTTCGCTAGAGCCGTCAATCCACGGGATCGGAAACCATTGCAGACCAAAGGGCATGCCGGGGATGCTCTCGGGCGCGTCCGGGGCCACAAAGAGCGTATCTGGCAGATGCTCCGCCAACGGGTCTGCCAACCCCAGCAAATCTGCGCCATTGGCCCCGTAGCCGTGCAGAAACACCACCACCGAGCGTGTTTCGCCCGAAAGAGCTTCCTTGCGGCCTGTTTTCAAAACCCGTGTCATCTGATCCCTTCCCTGTCCTTGGCCACCCGGTAATAGGCCCACAGCATCCGTGCCGCAACGGATCGCCACGGCGACCAAGTTTCAGCCATCTGCCGCAAAGCCCGCTCTTTGGGCCGTTCTGGAAGCTCGTAAAGCAGCCGCGCCGCCTCTTGCAAGGCCAGATCGCCGGGGGCAAAAACATCGGCCCGGCCAAGGCTGAACATTGCATAAATTTCCGCCGTCCAGACCCCAATTCCGGGCACCTGCGTCAGGGTGGTGATCACAGCCTCGGTCGGGGCGGCGCGCAATGCCATATAATCAATCTCTGCCTCTGCGAGTGCGCGCGCATAGCGCGCCTTTTGACGGCTGAGACCCACGGCACGCAGATCATCGTCATTAACCGCGCCAATCACACCCGGATCGGTAAACCCTGCCTGTTCCAGCCGGGACCAGATCGCATTGGCCGAGGCAACGCTGACTTGTTGGCTGACAATGGCACCAAGAAGTCTGGCGAATCCATCGGGGTTACGGCGCAGGGGCAAAGGCCCGGTCAAATCATAAGCATGGCGTAGGCGCGGACAGATTGCTGCCAGATGTGCGGCACCTTCGGCCACGTCCTGCTCCGTTTCTATGATCCGATCCGTCATAACCCCTGCACCCAATCAATCGCCGCCGCAACCGTTGCAACCCTTTGCGCGACGGGTTGCGGCGGGCGGGCGATCATGGCCACCGGCAAACCACAGGCGCGTGCCGCAACGAGTTTACTTTCAGAGGCACGACCACCCGCATTTTTGACCACCAACCAATCCACCCCAAGACGCTCGAACAATTCACGTTCTGCCTCAGGCGTAAACGGAGGACGACCCACCAAGAATTTGCCGTTGGCAAACGGAAATGCTGTTTCG
The DNA here is from genome assembly GCF_048262375.1 of Roseovarius sp. Lineage (GTDB taxonomy): Bacteria > Pseudomonadota > Alphaproteobacteria > Rhodobacterales > Rhodobacteraceae > Roseovarius. The sequence continues at coordinate 43,609 of NZ_JBLXFE010000008.1, read as the reverse complement.
GGAGGATCAACCACCCGGCAAATCAGATGCCGCCCGGTCAGATTGGAAAACCGCGCTAATCCCTGCCGCCCGGTTGCAAGAAACACCGTGGCTCCGGCAGGAATATATGCTGCTGCCTCTTCCTCTGCTGCAATCATGGTCCAACGATCATCGGCTTCTGGTGACCATTCAGGCCGCAAAATCTGGCAATATGGCAGACCTCTTGCCGCGCATATCCGCGCTGTCCGGTCCGATATACGCGCCGCAAAGGGATGGGTTGCGTCAAGCACCGCCGTAATCCCTGCAGACTCGAGATACAGGACAAACCCCGCCTCACCGCCAAAGCCACCAATCCGCGTGGGCAAGTCAATTGCGCGTGGAGATCGCGTGGCCCCAACGAGTGACGCGATGGCCGCATGCCCCTTCATGGACAAAATCCGTGCCACCTGCTGCGCCTCTGCCGTCCCCGCAAGCAACAGGAGCGTCATTGACTGCCCGCCCGCGCCAGGATGGTGCCTGAACGATCTATCACCACGGTATCTACCTCAACCCCTTGAGGCAGCATCGCCAGCACCTTGGCGCGACCCTCGATCGCAACCCAGATCGCCATATCTTTTCCCGCAAATTCATATGCTTGCAAGGCAGTATTCATGTCCTTCACGTCCGGCATAGCCAACACATCGGCAAGGGCCGCAAAATCCACCTGACTCCGCCCCGAATGCAGATCACGCGCGCCCTGAGCCAACTTGACCATCTTACCGATCCCGCCCCCAATAGTCAGTCGCGGTAGCGGATGTTTGGCGAGGTATTTGAGCAATCCGCCTGCAAAGTCCCCCATATCCAGCATAGCGTGATCGGGTAACCCGTAGAGTTTCTGCACCACCCGTTCACTCGTGGCACCGGTGCAGCCCGCAACATGGATCAGTCCTGTCTCGCGGGCCACGTCAATACCGCGATGGATTGAGGCGATCCATGCCGCACAGGAAAACGGTCGCACGATACCTGTAGTTCCCAGAATAGACAGACCGCCCTTGATACCCAGCCTCGGGTTCCAAGTCTTTTGCGCAAGCGCTGCTCCGCCGGGGACCGATACCGTGATCTCGATGTCAGGAGATTCGGACAGGCGCTCGGCCATGTCGCGTACGGTAGTCTCCATCATTTGGCGGGGCACGGGGTTGATGGCAGGTTCCCCCGGCGGGATTGGCAGGCCCGGCATCGTGACTCGCCCCACGCCTTCACCCGCGCGAAACACGACACCGCCGTCAGATGGCGAAACGCGCGCGATGATCATCGCGCCATGGGTCACGTCCGGGTCATCGCCCGCATCCTTGATAACCCCGGCCTCGGCCCAGCCTTCGCCCACTGCATGATGCGCGATGTCGAACTCAGGTGTCTCGCCACGCGGCAGACTGATGCGTACACGAGACACAGCCCCCTCGCCCCACAAAAGGCAGAGCGCCGCCCGCGTCGCGGCAGTGGCGCAAGCGCCCGTGGTCCAGCCACGGCGTAAAGGGGTTTCGGGTTTGCGGTTCATGTCAGATCACGACTATAGGCAGACCAGAGCCGAAGACCAAACACCAAATCCTTGCGCTGTCCTGCGCCCCGCATTTCTCGCGAGGCGCGCCGGATCAGATTTACTCTGCGGCGATATTGGCCGCCTCGACCTTGACCGCCGAGAACTTGAACTCGGGGATCTTGCCATAAGGATCAACCGCCGAGTTGGTGAGAATATTCGCCGCGGCCTCGACATAGGCGAAGGGCAGAAACACCATATCGGGGGCCACCGCGCGATCCGCCCGCGCCATGATCCGGATCGAGCCGCGCTTGGTCGAGAGACGCACGATCCCACCCGGTTCCACACCCAGCTTGCGCAGGGTTGCGGGGTGAATCGAGCAATTCGCCTCTGGCTCGACTGCGTCGAGCACGCTGGCACGGCGGGTCATCGAACCGGTGTGCCAATGTTCCAGTTGCCGTCCCGTGGTCAGGATCATCGGATAATCGGCATCTGGCACATCGTCGGGCGGGATGATCGACGCCGGAGTGAACTTTGCGCGCCCCTCAGGCCGCGGGAATCCATTACCGAACACCACCGCCTCGCCCGGTTGGTCGGGCGATTTGCAAGGATAGGTTACGGCCCCTTCCCGCTCCAGCCGCTCCCAAGTGATATTGTCGAGCGAGCGCATGTTGACCTTCATCTCGGCGAAAACATCCGCAGGGCTGTCATATTTCCAATCGAGGCCAATCCGGTTCGCCAATTCAACCGTGATTGCCCAGTCTTCGCGCGCCTCTCCCGGAGGCGTCACAGCAGGGCGGCCCATCTGCACCTGCCGGTTGGTGTTGGTTACTGTCCCCGACTTTTCATAAAACGCCGAAGCAGGCAGGATCACATCGGCATAGTTCGCCGTTTCGGTGATGAAAATATCCTGCACCACCAGATGCTCCAGCTTGGCCAGAGCATCGCGGGCGTGCTCCACATCCGGGTCTGACATCGCCGGGTTCTCACCCAGGATATACATGCCCTTGATCTTGTCCTCGTGAACCGCATCCATGATCTCGGTCACGGTCAGGCCCTTCTGGTTCGAGAAGTCCCCCGATTGCCAGACCTCGGTAAAGGCGCGGCGCACGCCGTCGTCGGTCACGGTCTGATAGTCGGGCAGGAACATCGGTACGAGGCCCGCATCGGATGCCCCCTGCACGTTGTTCTGCCCGCGAAGCGGGTGCAGCCCGGTGCCGGGACGACCGACATGGCCACACATCAGCGCCAGAGAAATCAGGCATCGAGAATTGTCTGTACCGTGGATATGCTGGCTGACGCCCATTCCCCAAAAGATCATGCCAGCCTTGGCTGTCGCAAAATCGCGTGCCACGGCGCGTAGTGTTTCGGCAGGAATGCCGCAGACACCTTCCATTTTCTCGGGGGAGAATTGCGACAGATGCTGTTTCTCTGCTTCCCAGTTCTCGGTGAAGGCCGCGATATATTGCTGGTCGTAGAGTCCTTCTTCGACGATCACATGCATGATGGCATTGAGCATCGAGACATCCGCGCCCGGACGGAACTGCAACATATGCGTCGCAAATCGCTTCATTCCCTGACCACGCGGATCCATCACGATAAGCTTTCCACCACGCTTGGTGAACTGCTTAAAATAAGTTGCTGCGACCGGATGGTTCTCAAGCGGGTTTGCACCGATGATTATCGCCACATCCGCATTCTCGATCTGGTTGAATGTGGCCGTCACAGCTCCCGAGCCGACATTCTCGATAAGTGCCGCCACTGAAGATGCATGGCAAAGCCGGGTGCAGTGATCCACGTTATTATGACCAAAGCCCTGACGGATGAACTTTTGAAACAGATAAGCCTCTTCATTGGTGCATTTTGCGCTACCAAAGCCCGCAACCGCCGTGCCACCATGAGTATCCTTGAGCGTCTTGAGTCCGCCCGCCGCGAGATTGAACGCTTCCTCCCATGTCGCTTCACGGAACACTTCCTGCCAATTTCCAGGATCGACATTGAGACCCTTGGAAGGGGCATCCGCGCGACGGATCAGCGGTTTGGTCAGGCGATGAGGATGGTGGATATAGTCAAATCCAAACCGTCCCTTCACGCAAAGCCGCCCCTCATTGGCAGGGCCGTTGATCCCCTCGACATACTTCACCTTGCCATTCTTGACCTTGAGCGAGACCTGACACCCAACACCGCAGAACGGACAGATGCTCTTGACCTCTTCGTCAAAATCCGCGCTGTCACCCTGTTGGGCCCCATCCAAAACCGTTGCGGGCATCAAGGCACCGGTCGGGCAGGCCTGCACGCATTCGCCACAGGCCACACAGGTCGAGGCGCCCATCGGGTCAGCCAAATCAAACACCGGGTAGGCGTCGTGCCCGCGCCCGGCCATTCCGATCACATCATTAACCTGCACTTCCCGGCAGGCCCGGACACAAAGCCCGCAGGAAATACAGGCATCAAGATTGACGCGCATCGCCACATGGCTGTCATCAAGCAGCGGAATGCGCGCACGCTCAACCTTGGGAAAGCGGCTCTCTGATACACCGTTCTCTTCCGCCATATCCCACAGGTGGCTGGACCGGTCATGCGAAACATCACGCTCCGGCTGATCTGCGAGCAGCATCTCGACCACCATCTTGCGGGCCGTTGAGGCGCGCGCAGAGTTGGTGGTCACGACCATGCCCGACTTGGCCTCGCGGATGCAGGAGGCCACAAGCGTCCGTTCACCCTCGACCTCGACCATACAGGCGCGACAATTGCCGTCGGGGCGATATCCTGGCGCAGGCTTGTGGCACAGGTGCGGGATTTTCAGGCCACGACCATTTGCAACTTCCCAAATCGTCTGCCCTGCCTCCGCTTCGACTTCGCGGCCGTCCAGTACGAATTTGATTTTGTCGGTCATTAGCGTGCCTCCCTGCTTTGGGTTTTTTTAAAGCATGCAGTTGCATTCACGAGACCGTCAATCCCGACACCTCACCCCGTTTTTGCGCCACATTGCGCAAACTGGTAGCAGATACGGCCACCAACATCTGAGTCGAGAGCCATACATCCCCCGTCAGCCAAGTTCGCGCACATGTGCCGACGGAATATTTTTCGTTCCACCTTTAACCCCGCTGCAACCGGCGCTAACGTCGCGCGGAATTCTGGGGGACGTCGACATTGACTGAGCTAATTCTGGTGCGGCACGGGCAGGCCAACAGCCATGCGACGGATGAGGCTGAATATGACCGCCTCTCGCACCTTGGCGTGCAGCAAGCTGAATGGCTAGGCGCGCACCTTGCCCAAACCAATCCGCATTTCGACCATGTGATCACTGGCACACTTAACCGCCAGATCGGCACCGCTCGCGCCATGGGGTATCAGATCGCCGAGCAAGACCCTCGTCTCGACGAATTAAGCTATTTTGCTCTAGCGCGTGCCATCGAGGCACAGCACGGCATACCCGCCCCGTCCGACGCCACAGAATTCGCCCGGTACCTGCCGCAGGTGATCGAGCACTGGGCCCGTGGTGATCTTGCGGATGTACCTGAAACCTTTGAGCATTTCACAATGCGGATCACGGGTCTGCTTGACGAAATCTGCCAACGCAATGGCCGCATCCTGATTGTGACCTCCGGCGGTGTGATCGGCACAGTCATGCGACAGGCGCTCGGGCTCGACATTCCGGGCATGGCCAAAGTCATGTTGCAGGTTATGAACAGTTCCCTGCACAGGCTGGAACATGTCCACGATATGCTGATGGTGGGCACGTTCAATGCCACACCGCATCTAGACGCCCCTGATAGGGCGCACGCCCGCACCTTCATCTGAATTCAAAAGGACATGCACATGAAACTCTACTTTGCCAAAGGCACCATTTCGATTGCGGTGGCCATCGCATTGCACGAGGCGGACCTGACGTTCGAACCAATACGCCTTGATTTCCGGGCCGGAGAACAATCAGGGGCCGACTATCTGGCGATCAATCCCAAGGGGCGCGTGCCAGCACTCGTCACGGAACAGGGCATTCTGACGGAAACCGGAGCGCTTTTGGATTACATCGCTGATATCGCTCCCGAAGCTGGCTTACGCCCGTCTGACCCTGTTCTGGCGGCCAAGATGCGCGAGGCGATGTATTACATTGCCTCCACCATGCATGTGAACCACGCCCATAAGTTGCGTGGTCATCGTTGGGCCGATCAGCAAAGCTCGTTTAATGACATGAAAGCCAAATCGGTTCAGACCATGACCGACAGCGCCACCTATGTGGAAAACCATGTCCTGACCGGACCCTTCGTTCTGGGCGACACGGTTTCACTGGCCGATGCGTATCTCTTTGTTGCGTGTAGCTGGCTTGAGGCAGATGGGGTTCAGGTGTCGGCTTTCCCAAAGATTGACGCCTTTATGCAAGCAATGCGCGCGCGCGCCTCGGTGGCACGGGTCATCGCAGATAACATGATCTGAGGGCATAATATGACACATCTTTGGGTCCGGGCCGAGCAACGGCCAAACGAGGAACGTGTTGGGCTGACACCAGAGGGCGCGGCACAACTCATCGCCAAGGGCATTCGCGTGACAGTAGAGCACAGCCACAACCGCGCCATCCCGATCGACGGATACCGCGACGCAGGTTGCGAGATCGCGCCCGAGAATTCATGGCCTTCCGCGCCATCGGACGCGATCGTCTTTGGCCTCAAGGAACTGCCAGAGGATGGGAGTCCTTTGACACATCGCCACATCATGTTTGGCCACGCCTTTAAGGGCCAACATGCGGGGCAACGGCTTTTGCAACGGTTCAAGGCAGGGGGGGGCACGCTCTATGACCTTGAATATCTGGTGGATGAGACGGGTCGCCGGGTGGCCGCCTTTGGCTATTGGGCGGGCTATGCCGGGGCTGCCGTGTCGCTTATGGCTTGGGCCGCGCAAAAGGGGGGCGGTATTTGTCCGCCCGTCGACACCTATCCGGGCCGTGACGCGCTGCTCACTGCACTCGGCGCACAGCTTGATGCCACCGGCACGGACCGGCCCCGCGCCATTGTCATCGGGGCGTTGGGGCGCGTGGGCACTGGTGCTTCGGATCTCTGCGAGGCGGTGGGCGTCGCCGTCACCCGCTGGGATATGGCCGAGACCGCTTCGGGCGGCCCCTTCCCCGAAATCCTCGACCACGACATTTTCCTCAACTGCATCTTTGCCCGCCCTGGCACGCCGGTTTTCGTGCCAAAATCGGCCCTGACGCAATCCCGCCGATTGACGGTGATCGGTGATGTGGCCTGTGACCCCGACAGCGATTACAACCCGGTGCCGGTCTATGACGCAGCCACCACATGGACCGCACCCGTGCTGCGCGTCCATGATGCCCCACCGCTCGACGTTATGGCGATTGACAACTTGCCGTCGCTCTTGCCGGTGGAATCCTCACAGGATTATGCAGGGCAGCTTCTGGCCTCCTTGCTGACGCTCGACACATTGGATGCAGGCGTTTGGGGACGCGCATCAGAGACCTTTCACACCCATTTGAAAGATATCTGAATGGTGCCCTATGTGGGATATCTGGCCGCCTTTCTAGGCACGATCTGCTGGATACCCCAGGCTTGGAAAGCATGGTCGACACGTGACACCTCGGGCCTGTCGCTGCCCTCAAATCTCATGTTTTTAACGACGGTCTCGCTGTGGCTAGCCTATGGCCTATTGATCGGAGATTGGCCCCTTATTCTGGCAAATATCTGCGCCGTCGTGGCGATGCTGAGCATCGTTGCGGCAAAGTTGCGTTATAAATGAAGGAGAGAATACTATGACAATTCATTGGTGCGGTACCGGCCTTTCGGCCATACCTGGCCTGCGGCGGCTGATCGAGGCGGGGCACGAGGTAACCGTCTGGAACCGCTCGACCGACAAGGCGCGGGCGGCGGTCGGCGACCTCACGGACAATATCCGCGCCTTCGACAAGACCGCGCTGGCGGCGGTCCTGCAACCCGGCGACGTGGTTGTCTCGATGCTGCCCGGCGACTGGCATGTGCCGCTCGCGGAACTGTGCCTCGAGAAAGGTGCGCATTTCGTTTCGTCTTCTTACATTGCTCCCGAGATGCGTGCGCTCGATGAGACAGCACGCCAGAAGGGACTTTGTATTGTAAACGAAATCGGACTTGATCCCGGCATTGACCATCTGATGGCGCATCAATTGGTGGCGGAGTATCGCGCCTCATCTGCCTATGATGCTCGCAACGATTTGTCCTTTACCTCCTACTGTGGTGGTGTACCCAAACATCCTAACCCTTTCCGGTATAAATTCAGTTGGTCGCCTCTGGGGGTGCTTAAAGCACTGCGCTCTCCGTCCCGCTCGATCCGTAATTTCTCGGAACTGAGCGTATCGCGCCCATGGGATGCGATCTCGAGCTATACGGCGCCATTGGCAACACCCGAGGCTTTTGAAGTTTATCCCAACCGCGACTCGATCCCCTTCATCGTTGATTATCGGTTTGACTCAGCATGGCGGATCAAGGATTTCGTGCGCGGCACATTGCGGCTCAACGGTTGGTCCGAGGCTTGGGAGGATGTCTTTACCGAGATCGAGACGCTCACGGGCACTGAGGGAGACGCACGGCTCAAGGAAATGTCGGATCAATTCTGGTCCGAGCATGCCTATGAGACAGACGATCCGGACCGCGTCGTGCTCTGCGTGGATCTTCGAGCGGAGCAGGATGGCAAGGCCGTCTGGCATAAGACCTATGTGATGGATGCCTGGGGCGATTCACGTGGCACGGCGATGGCACGACTGGTTTCGGTGCCCGTGTCTCTTGCGGTAGAATCAGTGCTCAACCAAGAAATCGCGGCAGGTGTAAGCCCGGCCCCGCATGATCCCAAGCTGGTCACACGCTACCTTGCAGAAGTAGACCGTCTCGCGCAACATCTGGAGATCGTCGATCACCTCGCATGAGTTCGCAGGCCTGTTGACGCGGCTTTTAGGGCCACAAATTTTTGAGTATTTTGGCCAAGAAGAACGGCAACATGGATCGTTCTTCTTGGTTCAACTGTTCAAACCCATTGCAAAGCCCGTCAGAACGGCACGTCGTCTGCCCCACTGATGAACCGCGCCACTACTTTCTTGGTGCCCGCCTTGTCAAAGGCGATCTCAAGTTTGTCACCTTCTATTCCGGTGATCGTGCCATAGCCAAATTTTTGGTGAAACACGCGCTCGCCCATCATATGTACGCTCACGGCTTCCGCATCGATCACACTGTGGCGGACCTCACGCGGTTGCGCCATCGGACGCTCACCCCCTCGCGCCTGAAGCCGGCGCCAGCCAGGGCTGTTATAGACATTCGCCTCGGCGGCCCGGCTCTCGATCCCGCTGCTGGCCGCCGCCCCATAGGCCCCGCCATAGAGACCCGGAGGGGTCAGCACCTCGACATGGGCCTCAGGTAATTCATCGATAAATCGCGACGGCATCTGTGACTGCCACTGACCATAAACGCGGCGATTGCCCGCAAAGGAGATGGTGCAAACCTCTTCTGCGCGGGTGATGCCGACATAGGCCAGCCGACGCTCTTCCTCGAGTCCGCGCTGCCCGCTTTCATCCATCGAGCGCTGAGAGGGGAACAGCCCATCCTCCCATCCCGGAAGGAATACGGCAGGAAACTCCAGTCCCTTGGCGGCGTGCAGGGTCATCAGCGTGACCTTCTCCCCCCCCTCTCCAGCCTCGTTGTCCATGATCAGACTGACGTGTTCCAAAAACCCTTGCAGGTTCTCAAATTGCTCCAGCGCTTTGACCAATTCCTTGAGGTTTTCCAGCCGCCCCGGCGCTTCGGGTGTCTTGTCCGCCTGCCACATCCCAGTGTAACCGCTCTCGTCGAGGATAATTTCGGCCAATTCGACGTGGCTGACATCAGCAGCCCCCACCATCCGCCCCCAGCGGGCAAGGCCATCAATCAAGCGACGCAACTCTGACGCGCCCTTGCCGGTGATCCCCTTGTCATCCAGCAATATCCGTGCCCCCTCGACCAGCGACACACCATGCTGGCGCGCTGTCACCTGAATTTTCTGCTGCGCCTTGTCACCAAGTCCGCGTTTGGGGGTATTGACGATCCGCTCAAAGGCCAGATCATCAGCAGGCGAGGTGACCAGACGGAAATAGGCCATCGCATCGCGAATTTCGAGCCGCTCATAGAACCGAGGTCCGCCAATCACCCGGTAGGGCAAACCGATCGTCAGGAACCGGTCCTCGAAGGCGCGCATCTGGTGGCTGGCACGCACGAGAATGGCCATGTTATCGAGAGAAAAGGGCCGTATGCCCCGAGTGCCACGCTGCAGGCTCTCGATTTCCTCACCGATCCAGCGAGCCTCTTCCTCGCCATCCCAATGACCGATGAGTTTGACTTTATGCCCCTCTTTGGCGTCGGTCCAAAGTTCCTTGCCGAGCCGTCCCGTATTGGCGGCAATCACGCCCGAAGCGGCGGCAAGGATATGCGGGGTCGAGCGGTAGTTTTGCTCCAGTCGGATCACGGCCGCGCCGGGAAAATCCGCCTCGAACCGCAGGATATTGCCCACTTCGGCCCCGCGCCAGCCATAGATCGACTGGTCGTCATCGCCTACGCAGCAGATATTCTTGTGCCCCCCCGCCAGCAGGCGCAGCCAGAGATACTGTGCGACGTTGGTATCTTGATACTCGTCCACGAGAATGTAGCGAAACCAGCGTTGATACTGCGCCAGAATATCCTCATGCCGTTGAAAGATTGTCACCACATGCAACAGCAGATCGCCAAAATCGACCGCGTTCAGCTCGCGCAGGCGTGTCTGATATTGACGGTATAGAGCGGGCCCCTTGCCGTCATAGGCGCTGCCTTCAGAGGCGGGCAGGTTGTCGGGTGTCCAGGCGCGGTTTTTCCATTGATCGATGATCCCGGCCAGCATCCGGGCTGGCCAGCGTTTGTCGTCGATCCCCGCCGCCTGCACCAATTGCTTCAGAAGCCGCAACTGGTCGTCAGTATCGAGAATCGTGAAATTCGATTTGAGATCCACCAGTTCCGCATGCCGCCGTAAGAGTTTGACGCAAATCGAATGAAATGTGCCAAGCCACGGCATGCCTTCGGCAGGTTGACCCAGAAGGTGCCCAACACGCAATTTCATTTCGCGAGCAGCCTTATTGGTAAAAGTCACCGCAAGAATCTCGTTTGGGCGGGCGCGCCCTGTGTTCAAAAGATGCACGATCCGCGAGGTCAGGGCCTTGGTCTTGCCCGTGCCTGCGCCCGCAAGCATCAGGACAGGGCCGTCCAAGGTCTCGACTGCACGCCGTTGCTCGGGATTGAGACCCTCAAGATAGGGCATTGGGCGGGCTGCCATAGCGCGCGCGGACAGGCTAGCACCCTCAAAGGCGTCGGATTCGTCAAATCTATTCATGCTTCAGACAATAGCGCGGGGGCAGCCGGAGATAAAGAGATGTTCGGGGATTGTTCCACTCAAAACTGTCCTCTGGACAAGCCTCTGAAAACCCGCGCAAATGCGCGTCATGAACCTACATTCACGATACCCCGCCCTATCTGATTTGCGTGCCCAAGCGGCCCGGCGCATTCCGCATTTTGTCTGGGAATACCTAGATAGCGCCACAGGAACCGAGGCGACCAAGGCACGCAATCGGATAATGCTCGATCAGGTACGGCTCAGCCCTTCGATCCTGCATGGTGAGTTCACGCCAGACGTTTCCGCGTTGCTTTTTGGTCAGACCCACGCATTACCTGTGGGCATTGCCCCCGTTGGCATGTCCGGCCTGATTTGGCCCGATGCCGAGCGTCTTTTGGCGCGCGCCGCCACAAAGATTGGAATTCCATACGGGCTTTCGACGGTGGCCAGCCAAAAGCCTGAGCACTTAGCTCCGCATCTGAACGGTAATGGCTGGTTCCAGATGTATCCCCCTCGCGATACAGACATTCGCACGGACATGTTGAAACGCGCCCGCAACGCCGGGTTCTCGGTGCTGGTGCTGACCGTGGATGTGCCCGTGGGCAGCCGTCGGGAACGGCAGGTGCGCTCTGGTCTGACGCAGCCGCCCAAACTAACACCGCGCCTGATGGCACAAGTGGCACGCTGCCCCGCATGGGCACTTGGAACGATGCGCTTGGGAATGCCGCGTATGCGCCTGATCGACGATTACGCCGGGCAAACCAAGGGTTTACCCTCGAACAAACACGCAGGCTATTTGCTCCGCACCTCGCCTGACTGGGATTATTTGCGTTGGCTGCGCGACGCGTGGAACGGTCCATTGGTGGTCAAGGGCGTGCTGCGCGCCGACGATGCCGCAGCGCTGGAGAAAGAGGGCGTAGACGCGATCTGGATTTCGAACCACGCGGGCCGTCAGTTCGATGCCGCCCCCGCCACCATTGAGGTGCTGCCTCCGGTGCGTGCTGCAACCACCCTACCCGTCATCATGGATGGCGGCATCGAAGGCGGATTGGATGTGCTGCGCGCCATCGCTCTAGGAGCGGATTTCGTGATGATGGGGCGAGGCTGGCACTATGCGCTTGGCGCGCTAGGAGAGAGTGGTCCGGAGCATCTCGCGGATATTCTGGCCGAAGATCTGCGCGCCAATATGGGCCAGTTGGGCACGCACACGCTAAAGGACGCGCGGTCCAGAGTGATCTCTAACGGGTAGGGCCGCCCACCCGTCGGGACAGGAAATTTCCCTTACCGGCGAATACCCAGTTTGCCGGATTGCACAAACCTTTCACAAATCCTACAAGGATGCAGCGCTGCAATGCGGCATGAAAATGCCGCGCCGCCAGAACAGATCAACCGGGGGGACAAGCATGGTCGACTTCAAGAAAATTCTCATTGCCAACCGGGGCGAGATTGCCATCCGCATCATGCGAGCGGCCAATGAGATGGGTAAAAAGACCGTTGCGGTCTTTGCCGAAGAAGACAAGCTTGGGTTGCACCGGTTCAAGGCGGACGAGGCCTATCGCATCGGTGAAGGCATGGGACCGGTCCAAGCCTATCTGTCGATTGAAGAGATCATCCGCGTGGCCAAACTCTCGGGCGCGGATGCGATCCATCCCGGTTACGGTCTGCTCTCAGAGAACCCCGCCTTTGTTGATGCCTGCGACGCGGCGGGCATTACCTTTATCGGACCGCGCGCGGAAACCATGCGCGCGCTAGGAGACAAGGCGAGCGCGCGGCGCGTTGCCATTGAAGCGGGCGTGCCGGTCATTCCCGCCACCGAAGTTTTGGGCGACGACATGAAGGCCATCCGCAAGGAGGCAAAGGAAATTGGCTATCCGCTGATGCTCAAAGCATCCTGGGGTGGCGGCGGGCGCGGCATGCGCCCCATCGAGACCGAGAGCGAGCTAGAGGAAAAGGTGCGCGAAGGTCGGCGCGAGGCCGAAGCGGCATTCGGCAATGGCGAAGGCTATCTGGAAAAGATGATCCTGCGCGCGCGCCATGTCGAGGTTCAGATCCTCGGCGACAAACATGGCAACATGTACCACCTCTTTGAGCGGGATTGCTCGGTGCAGCGCCGCAATCAAAAAGTGGTGGAGCGCGCCCCGGCCCCTTACCTGTCACAAACTCAGCGCGAAGAAATCTGCCAGCTGGGCTACAAGATCTGCAAGCACGTGAATTACGAATGTGCAGGCACGGTCGAATTCCTGATGGATATGGACACCGGCAAATTCTACTTCATCGAGGTCAATCCGCGCGTGCAGGTTGAGCATACCGTGACCGAGGCCGTGACCGGTATCGATATCGTGCAAGCCCAGATCAAGATCGCCGAAGGCAAGAGTCTGATGGAGGCCACCGGCAAGGCCAGCCAATATGACATCACTCTGCATGGCCACGCACTCCAGACGCGGATCACGACCGAAGACCCGCTCAACAACTTCATTCCGGATTATGGCCGGATCACCGCCTATCGCTCTGCCACCGGCATGGGCATCCGTCTTGATGGCGGCACCGCCTATGCGGGCGGCGTGATCACGCGCTACTACGACAGCCTCTTGACCAAGGTCACGGCTTGGGCCCCCACGCCCGAGCAGGCGATTGCCCGGATGGACCGTGCGCTGCGCGAGTTCCGCATTCGCGGAGTGAGCACGAATATCGCTTTTGTCGAAAATCTGCTCAAGCATCCGACGTTTCTGAACAATACTTATACGACCAAGTTCATCGACACGACGCCGGAGCTCTTTAAGTTCGCCAAACGCCGGGACCGCGGCACCCGCGTTCTGAGCTATATCGCCGACATCACAGTGAACGGGCATCCCGAGGTCGAGGGGCGTGCCCGCCCCCCGGCCGACGTGAAACTGCCGCGCGCGCCCCGTCCCACCAATGCTGAAATCCCCGATGGGGCCAAACAGATCCTTGACCGCAAGGGGCCTCAGGCTGTGGCCGATTGGATGGCGGCACAAAAGCAATTGCTGATCACAGATACCACCATGCGCGATAGCCATCAGTCGCTCTTGGCCACGCGCATGCGGTCCGTCGATATGATCGGCATCGCACCAAACTACGCCCATGATCTGCACGGTCTTTTTTCCGTCGAATGCTGGGGCGGTGCGACCTTTGATGTGGCATACCGGTTCCTTGACGAATGCCCTTGGCAACGCTTGCGCGATATCCGTGCGGCCATGCCTAACCTGTTGACGCAAATGCTGCTGCGCGGGTCGAACGGGGTGGGTTATACCAACTACCCCGACAATGTCGTTGCGGCCTTTGTTGAACAGGCCGCCGAGAGCGGCGTTGATCTCTTCCGCGTGTTCGACCCGCTGAACTGGGCCGAAAACATGCGTGTCTCGATGGATGCCGTGCTCGAGTCGGGCAAGATTCTAGAGGCGGCAATCTGCTACACCGGCGATATGCTGGATCCGGCACGCTCCAAATACGACCTGAAGTACTACCTCTCAATGGCCAAGGAATTGAAGGCAGCAGGCACGCATGTCCTCTGTATCAAGGATATGGGCGGCTTGATGAAACCGGCCACGGCGAGCGTGCTTTTCAAGGCGCTCAAGGACGAGGTGGGGCTACCGCTGCATTTCCACACCCATGACACGGCGGGTATTGCAGGGGCCACGATCCTTGCCGCCTCTGAGGCCGGGGTGGATGCGGTCGATTGCGCCATGGACGCGCTCTCGGGCAATACTTCTCAGGCGACGCTTGGTACAATTGTCGAAGCGCTGCGCCATACACCGCGTGACACCGGGCTGGACATTGCCGCGATCAGACAGGTTTCCAACTATTGGGAATCGGTGCGCAACCATTACGCTGCTTTTGAAAGTGGCATGCAGTCACCCACCTCAGAGGTCTATCTGCACGAGATGCCCGGCGGGCAGTTCACCAACCTCAAAGCTCAGGCGCGCTCGATGGGGATGGAGGACCGCTGGCACGACATCGCGCGCACCTATGCAGATGTGAACCAGATGTTTGGCGATGTGATCAAGGTGACACCGATTGCCAAAACCGTAGGTGATTTGGCGCTGATGATGGTCAGTCAGGGTCTGACCTGCGAGGATGTGCTCAACCCCGAAACAGAGGTCAGCTTTCCGGACAGCGTCGTGACCTTGATGAAGGGCTATGTCGGGCAGGCTCCGGGCGGGTTTCCGCCGGCGATTGTAAAAAAGGTGCTTAAGGGTGAAATGCCCATCACGGTCCGCCCGGGCACGCTGCTACCGCCCGAGGATCTCGAAGCGCGCCGTGCCGAGTTGCAGGAACGCTTTGGCAAGACCATCGACAATGAGGACCTGATGGGGTGCCTGATGTATCCCAAGGTCTTTGCTGACTACATGGAGCGGCACGCGGTGCATGGTCCGGTGCGCACCTTGCCCACCCGCACCTTCTTTTACGGGATGGAAACCGGCGAAGAGATCACCGCCGAGATTGATCCCGGCAAGACGCTGGAAATTCGGCTGGTGGCGGTGAGCGAGACCCAAGAGGATGGCGAGGCACGGGTGTTCTTTGAACTCAATGGTCAGCCGCGCACCGTCCGTGTCCCCGACCGCCGGATCAAGGACAAGGTAGCTGCCCGCCCCAAGGCCGAGTTGGGCAATACAAACCATATTGGCGCGCCAATGCCCGGTGCCGTGGCGACGGTCGCGGTCAAAGCGGGGCAAAAGATCAAGACCGGAGATCTCTTGTTGACCATCGAGGCGATGAAGATGGAAACCGGCCTGCATGCAGAGCGCGACGCCACAGTCAAAGCGGTCCATGTTCAGCCCGGCAGCCAGATCGACGCCAAAGATCTTCTGGTGGAATTGGAATAATTACATACCACTCCCCCGGGCATGTTCCGGGGGAGTGGACGCACCAACGCAAGTCATCGACTTGTCCCGCAGGAGGATGACGTTTTTGCGACCGGCATAGGAATGGCTTTTCTGATCGGACGAATTCGGCAATGGTTCGTTCGCGTCAACTTGGTCAGGCTGTGTCATGCAAAAAATTCTAGTCTTCACGGATATTCACCTCTTACCCGAGGGCGGGACCATCATCGGTCTCGATCCATTTGAGCGGTTTACCAGAGGCCTTGCGCATGCGCTCGAAAAGCATCCTGATGCTGCGCGCATCGTACTATGTGGAGATCTCAGCCATAATGCTGCACCAGCCGAATATGCCCGCCTGAATCAAGCGCTTGAAACCTGTCCCCTGCCGGTCAGCCTGATGTTGGGCAATCACGACCGGCGCGCCCCGTTTCTTGCCGCCTTTCCTGATGTGGCGCAGATGGAGACCGGGCATATCCAACACCAGTTTGATATCGGAGCACATCGCCTGATTTTTCTCGACACACTCGACGAAGAGGCTGAGGATACCCATTCTGGGTTTCTCTGCCCTGCCCGTCTGACGTGGTTAGACCAAGCGCTCGACGAGGCAGGAGAGCGGCGCGTAATCGTTTTCACACATCACCCGCCCATCGAGACCGGTTTCAAGGGCATGGACTTGATCGGACTCAAAAACCGGTCCGACCTGATTGCGCGCCTCGCTGCCCAAGGCAACGTGGTTCAGATCGTTTCGGGCCATATCCACCGCACGGTCCTAGGATCAGCCGGAGGCATTCCCGTGGCCATCCTCAAGAGTCCCTGTCATCAGATGCCCATGGCGCTCGGGTATCAGGACACAAGCCTGTCGATTGACGAACCGGGCGCCTATGGAATCTTGTTACTGACAGATGAGGGCGTAATCGTGCATACAGAAGACTTCACCCTGCCCCCAAACCCATCCGCAGCTTACACCTGAACTGAAAGCATCCTGCATGTCCCTTGATATTACCCCGCTTTACGCTGGCCTGATCGGGTTACTTTTTGTCATCCTCAGCGTTCAAGTGATCGCCGCGCGTTTCAAAACAAATGTCGCCTTGGGTGATGGCGGCGAGAAGCTACTAATCCGCCGCATACGGGTGCAGGCAAACTGCGCGGAATATGCGCCGCTCGGCCTAATCTTGCTCGCCTCGGCAGAGCTTCAGGGAGCCCCGGGTTGGGTAATGCATTTACTGGGATTGATGCTCTTGTCCGGCCGGGTACTGCACGCCGTAGGCTTTGGTCGCACACCAGAAATCATGCTCTTGCGTAGAGGCGGGATGGTTCTGACCTTTGCCGTGCTGATTTTTGCCGCGCTGGCCAATATTGGCCATGCACTCATCTGATCCAAAAGATTTCTACTGCTCTCGCTGCCGTCCGGTCCAGCAATCTTGGTCGTATTTCCAGCGGTCATTGTGTTAGAAATTTTGTTGCAGCCTGATACAATGTCATCCCGTTCGCTTTCTTGGGCCGCACCGCTGTTTTCCATCAGGTGGATTGTCAGGCCGTCAGACACATTTGCTGCGGCAGAAGGCTTCCCCCGCTGGAGAAAATCGGTCATCATCCTGAAGTGTACTGAGATCCAGCGCGCGGGACCGCCCCGCGCATTGGATTAGGGAGGATCAGATCATGTGCCGAATTTTTGCCGGGCAGGACCCGGATCGCTACACGCTCGAAACCCGCCGGATGCGTCTGAACGGCCAGAGCACCAGCATCCGTCTTGAGAAATCGTTCTGGGGCATTCTCGACGAAATAGCCGAAAGCGAGGGCCTATCCACGCCGGGATTCGTGTCAAAACTGCATGCTGAAGTCTTGGAACTGCACGGCGAACCTGCCAATTTCACCTCACTTTTGCGCTGTACCTGCCTTGTGCATCGAGAAAACCCGCTAGAGGCAGAGACGCGGCAGATTGCAGCCGAATAGCCAAATTTCGGCGTAGTATCCCCTTACTACCCAAACGATGCGCTCTTTGGTAATTTTTCCGGACCAAATATAAGTATCCGGAGAGCATAATGGCCAAAGCCATTCACAGTATGATTCGCGTTCTCGATGAGGCGCGCTCGATTGAGTTCTACACCAAAGCCTTTGGGCTGAGCGTTGCGGACCGGCTCGATTTCGAGAAATTCACCCTTGTCTATATGTCGAATTCCGAAAGCCCGTTTGAGATCGAACTAACGATCAACAAGGGACGCATTGAGCCTTATGATCGTGGGGATGGCTATGGGCACCTGGCGGTTCTGGTCGAAGACCTGGCTGCAGAACACGCGCGATTCGAGGCTGAGGGTCTCAACCCCCGAAAGATCGTGGAATTCGCTCCCGATGGCAAACTTGTGGGTAAGTTTTTCTTCGTAGCCGATCCTGATGGCTACGAAATCGAAGTTCTGGAACGCGGTGGACGTTTCAAATGAGAGTATGGGCGCGTCCGGGGAGGGACGCGCCCTTTTTATTGAATGGGAGGAGAACCAATGACTGAGACCAGACCCCGAAAGGGGATTTCACGGCGCGAACTGCTGTCGCGCTCCATCGCGGCGGGCGCAAGTTTTGTCGTCGGCGCAGGTTTTGTGGCCAGCACCGATGCGGCGTGGGCGCTGGAAACACAAGCGCTGAGACCTGAAACAATGGCCACCCTGATTCAGATGGCACGTGATATCTATCCACACGATCATTTGGCCGATGAATACTACGCCATCGCCGTCAAGGGGTATGATGCGCCAGAAGCGGCTGAGGCCATAGAGGCTGGCATCGCGGGCCTGAACGCTGCGGCGCAGGGCAAGGGCTATGCCGATTACCTCTCGGCAGGTTGGGAACGCGACCGGGTCGACATTCTGCGCAGCATCGAAGACAGCGCCTTTTTCCAGCAAATCCGAGGGGGGCTTGTGACCGGCCTTTATAACCAAAAGGCGGTCTGGCCGCTGTTTGGCTATGAGGGCGAGTCGTTCTCGCAAGGCGGTTATATCAACCGTGGTTTTGACGACATCAACTGGCTCTGAGCCATAGCCAACTGAGGAGGAATCTAACTATGGCTGCACCTTTTGATTTTAACGACGACTCTGTGATCGTCGTCATCGGCACCGGCGCAGGCGGCGGTGTTCTGTCCAACGAATTGGCACAACGCGGCGTGTCTGTGGTGGCGCTTGAGGCGGGCGGACGCTATCTGCCCGAGGATTACATCAACGACGAATGGGAAAGCTTTGGCCAATTGGCCTGGCTGGATCCGCGCACGACCTCGGGTGACTGGCGGGTCGCCAAGGATTTTTCCGGCCTGCCCGCGTGGATCGTCAAGGCAGTGGGTGGCACGACAACCCACTGGGCCGGGGCATCGCTCCGCATTCAGGACCATGAATGGAAGGCTAAGACCAATTACGGCCCGGTGCAGGGCGCGAACCTGCTTGACTGGCCGATTGATGGTGCGGAAATGGCCCCATGGTACGATCTCGCCGAAAAGAAACTGGGCGTCACGCGCACCAACGGGATTCCCGGCCTGCCCGGCTCCAATAACTACAAGGTGTTCGAGGCTGGCGCAAAGGCGCTTGGTTACAAAGAAGTTCATACCGGTCGCATGGCGATCAACAGTCAAGAGAATGACGGGCGAATGGCGTGTCAGCAGACGGGCTTTTGCTTTCAGGGCTGTAAATGGGGCGCTAAGTGGTCCGCCGCCTATACCGATATCCCGCGCGGCGAGGCGACTGGCAATCTCGAAGTACGCTCAAAGGCGCATGTCGCGCGCATCCTGCATAACGATCAGGGCCGCGTGACCGGAGTGGAGTATTTTGACGAGGGCGGCACCTTGCAGATGCAGAAGGCGCGCGCGGTTTGCGTGGCAGGCAATTCGTTTGAATCGCCCCGCCTTCTCCTCAACTCAGCCTCGTCAATGTTCCCCGATGGGCTGGCCAACTCTTCCGGTCAGGTCGGGCGAAACTACATGCGGCACATGACCGGCTCGGTATATGGCGTGTTCGACAAGCCCGTGAAGATGTGGCGCGGCACGACTATGGCGGGCATCATTCAGGACGAGGCACGGCACGATCCTTCGCGTGGCTTCGTGGGGGGCTATGAACTTGAGACGCTCTCGCTCGGCTTGCCCTTTATGGCCGCGTTCCTGGATCCCGGAGGCTGGGGGCGTGAATTCACAACCGCGCTTGATTCCTATGAGAACATGGCTGGCATGTGGATTGTGGGCGAGGATATGCCGCAGGAAACCAATCGCGTCACCCTCAACTATGACGTCAAAGACCAATACGGCCTGCCGGTGGCAAATGTGCATTTCGATGATCACCCCAATGACATCGCGATGCGCAACCACGCCTACAAGCAGGGAACAGCGGTCTATGAAGCTGTCGGGGCGACACGGACCTTTCCGACACCACCCTATCCGTCAACCCATAACCTTGGCACTAACCGGATGTCAGACAATCCGCGCGACGGGGTGGTCAATAAATGGGGGCAGACGCATGACATTCCCAATCTTTTCGTCTCGGATGGCTCACAGTTCACAACCGGGGCTGCGGAAAATCCAACCTTGACCATCGTGGCCCTTGCCATCCGGCAGGCTGATCATATCGCAGGAGAACTCTCACGCGGCAACCTCTGATCAGTTGCCCCGTCCCTCCCCCGGCGCCTCACACTCTCCCCGAGGTGCCGGGGGATATGGGCCCTATCCCTTGGGCAGATACGGAATCGATCCGGCGGCGTCGGTATCGTCTATAACCCAAAAATGCCCCTCACTGCCCGCCTGCCGCGCCTTGGCCAGTGGCGCGTAATCGGCATCCTTTGCAAAGGCGCGCGCAGCGTCAGCAGAAGGGAACTCGATCAACGCAATTAATGTGGTATCGGGTGCGCTTCCTTCCAAGGTCTCGATGTTGGCGCTACGCGACAGGTAGCGACCGCCATGTTTTGCAGCAATGTCATGGGTCTTGGCCGCGTAATCCGGCACCCAAGCATCATCCGTGATCTTTACCTGCGCAATAAGATAGGCTGACATGCGTTTCCTCCTCCTGTTGCGGGCCGTTATCGCTACGACCCAAACGCCCAGAGAGCCTAGCATGTCCCCGAAAATTGATGAGCAGTTTGACCCTCCTACTTAGGTCTCACCTGTGTCGCGCAGCTTGATCGCAAAAAATTACCGCTGCCTGCATTTTTCCTCTTGCAGCCGTCCGTCAGAGTTTATAGATCACGCCTCACCCAAGGATGCGGGCGTAGCTCAGGGGTAGAGCATAACCTTGCCAAGGTTAGGGTCGGGCGTTCGAATCGCCTCGCCCGCTCCAAATTTTCTTTATACTAATCGAAAATTTGGGGCGATCCGCCGGGGTGGTCGCGACTGTGTCAGCTTGGTGCTTGGCCTGCGACGCGTTGCAAAGTATAGAGCCCATAGTTTGATGGAGGCCCCATGCGCAGCGCTACAATTACCCGAAAGACCGCCGAGACCGATATCAACGTCGAGATCACTCTTGACGGCACCGGTCGATATGACAACCAGACCGGCGTGGGATTTTTCGATCACATGCTCGACCAACTCGCGCGGCATTCGCTGATTGACATGACAATCCAGTGTACGGGTGATCTTCACATCGATGATCACCACACCGTCGAGGATGTCGGCATCGCGCTTGGTCAGGCCCTCACCCAAGCACTCGGGGACAAACGCGGCATCCGCCGCTATGGCTCCTGCCTCTTGCCGATGGATGATGCGCTGGTGCGCGCCGCACTCGATCTCTCAGGGCGACCCTATCTGGTTTGGAATATGGACCTGCCCACACAGAAAATCGGCACATTCGACACCGAGTTGGTGCGCGAATTCTTTCAGGCGCTCAGCACCCACGGCGGCATAACCCTTCATGTGGACGCGCTGCACGGGCTCAATAGCCATCACATGGCAGAGGCCGCATTCAAGGCTGTGGCGCGCGCGCTGCGCGACGCGGTCGAAACTGATCCGCGCAAGGCGGATGCCATCCCGTCGACCAAGGGTAGTCTCTGACCCATGACCACAGTCATAGTCGATTACGAGAGCGGCAATCTGCACTCGGCACAAAAAGCATTTCAGCGGATGGCCTTCGAAACCGGCGCAGGTGATGTCGTCGTGACATCAGATCCCGAGATGATCCGGAATGCCACGCGCATTGTACTGCCGGGCGATGGTGCCTTTCCGGCCTGCCGCAAGGCGTTGTTTGACCATCGCGGTGTGTTCGAGGCGATCGAAGAGGCGGTGGTGAACCATGCCCGTCCCTTTATGGGTATTTGCATCGGTATGCAGATGCTGGCCACGCGTGGCCTGGAATACGAGGAAACCGCTGGATTTGACTGGATTGGCGGGACAGTTGAGCACATAATCCCCTCTGATCCCACCTTCAAAGTGCCCCATATGGGGTGGAACGATCTGGTGATAGATCACGCGCATCCGATCTTTGACGGGATCAGCACCGGCGATCACGCCTATTTTGTGCATTCCTACCATTTCCGCGTGGATAATCCTGCACATCTTTTGGCGCATGTCGATTATGCCGGGGCGATCACCGCTTTGGTTGGGCGCGATACAATAGTAGGCACTCAATTTCACCCAGAGAAGAGCCAGCAGACCGGCCTGCGGATCATTGCAAATTTCCTCCGTTGGAAGCCTTGAATGGCCAAGGCACAGCCTCCGCTTCAACTTGTTCTGGACGAGATTACGGAGTGTGCCCGCGCCTCAGAAGCTTTCGGCAAGGTCGCTGATTACATCCCGGAACTGGCCGGTGTGAATCCAGGACAATTCGCCATTGCGATCGCCCGTCCGGGCCACCCTACGCTGGTTGCGGGCGATTCGGACGTGCCGTTTTCGATCCAGTCGGTATCAAAGGTGTTTATGCTGGCGCTTGCCCTTGGCAAACTCGGAGACCAGCTCTGGTCACGGGTCGGGCGCGAACCGTCTGGTCAATCGTTTGATTCCATGTTGCTACTGGAATTGGAAAAGGGTTATCCGCGCAATCCATTCATCAATGCGGGAGCCATCGTCACAACCGACGCCGTGCTACAAGGCTCCAGCCCACGCGAGACCCTTGGCTCGCTCTTGCGTTTCATCCGTGCTGCAGCAGGAGACGAGACAATCCACATCAACGACCGCGTCGCACAATCCGAAATTGCCACCGGCCACCGCAACTTTGCACTCGCACATTACCTGCGCTCGCATGATAACCTCAAGAACCCGCCAGAGCTAACCTTGGGCACCTATTTCCACCAATGCGCGGTTGAAATGACCTGCACACAACTGGCCAATGCTGGCCTCTTTCTGGTCGGAGGGTCACGCACACCGCGGCTTGTGTCCGAGGCCCGTATTCGCCGGATCAACGCCCTTATGATGACCTGTGGACATTATGATGGCTCTGGCGATTACGCCTTTCGAGTTGGCCTTCCAGGCAAAAGCGGTGTCGGCGGCGGCATCCTGTCGATTGTCCCGGGTGTAGCATCCATTGCGGTCTGGTCGCCGGGACTCAATCATTATGGTAATTCCAAACTCGGCACCGAGGCGATGGAACAGTTGACCACACGCACCGGTTGGTCAGTGTTCGGCCCGCATATGACAAAGGGCGGATGAACCTCATCCGCCCCTCTAACCCTCTGGCGATACCTATTTGAGCTTTTGCCAAGTCCCCCCATCGCGACAAATGCCCAAAATACATCCCTTGACCCTGAGCGTGTCACCGTTGAGTTGCAGCTTGGAGCTGTAGGTTTTGTCACGGTCGGGCGAGTAAACCTTGCCTTTGTACTCTCCGTTTCCGGTTGGAGAAGTTTCAGAAATGATGTTCCGGCCGATGTTCTCGCTTTCCATTTCGTTGCCGTCCACATCAAAGGACTTGACCAGCGTACCGCAGAGTTTTGCGCCACAGGGCGCAACCTCTATTAATCCCGAATGGCCGTTGTCATCCTTGGCCGTGCGCCATGTTCCCAAAAGCGGTTCGGCCATCGCCATTCCAGCACTCACGCTGAACACTGCGGTCATCATAACTAGTTTGCGCATGTCTGATCCTCCCTGACATCTGCCAAAATCCTGATCCACGGGCGCGGCACAAATCAAGTCTGACGTGGGGTCGCGTTGCATTTCCCCCGCCCGCATGTCAAAGCGCGAACGCGTTACAGTTACAGATGAAAGGCACCGCCCGATGATCCTCTACCCTGCCATCGACCTCAAGGACGGCAAGGCCGTGCGCCTCTTGCGTGGCGATATGGACTGCGCCACGGTGTTCAATGACGATCCCGCAGCACAAGCCATGGAATTTGTAGAAGCTGGGTGCGAATGGCTGCATCTCGTGGATCTGAACGGGGCTTTTGCCGGCGAGCCGGTGAATGCTGCTCCGGTCGAAGCGATCCTCAAAAAATGCAAGGTGCCAGCGCAATTGGGTGGTGGCATTCGCGACATGGCGACCATCGAAAGCTGGCTCTCCAAGGGGCTGGCCCGCGTGATCCTCGGAACGGTCGCCGTGGAGAACCCTGCTCTTGTGCGCGAGGCAGCGCGCGCCTTTCCCGGTCAGGTGGCGGTGGGTATCGACGCGCGCGGTGGCCGCGTGGCCACCAAGGGCTGGGCCACAGAGACGGATGTAGATGCAACCGATCTGGCGAAGTCATTTGAAGATGCTGGCGTGGCCGCGATTATCTATACAGACATCAATCGCGACGGCGCGATGCAAGGCCCCAATGTCGAAGCAACCGCAGCCCTAGCGAAGGCCATCAGCATTCCCGTTATCGCGTCGGGTGGGGTTTCTTCGATCAAGGATCTGATTGCCCTGCGTGATTGTGGTGCTTCCCTTGATGGGGCAATTTCGGGTCGCGCGCTCTATGACGGGGCAATCGATCTCAAGGCAGCCTTAGACATGCTCAAGTCCTGAGCGCAGCACGGGTCTAAGTTTACTCGCCTGCCGCCTTGGCCGTGAGCTTACCAAGCGCGCCAGTCATCGTTTTGATGTATTCGGCGTCGTTATTAATCTTTGTGTCGTCGAACATGTCATCTGGTTTCTGATAGGCCAGCCAAGTCTGGCCTGTGTTATCCTGATAAACCAACACCTTCAGCGGCAAGAATAGCCCGGCCACAGGGTCATCCTGCATCGCGGCGGTGCCCATCTTTGGGTTGCCAAAGATCAGAACTTGCGAAGGATCCAAAGCCAAGTCAACGCTGGCTGCCCCCGCAGCGTGATCCACCCGCGCAAAGACCGTGGCACCTGCCCCTGTGACGGCCGCCTCGAGCCGATCCATTGTCGTGGCGACATCGCTTGTGGATTTGACTTTGGCGATATCGTCCCCACTGGCGAGAGCGGGAACAGTGGTGAAGGTGATCGCGGCGGCGACAAGAAAACGCTTCATGGTAAACTCCTTCATTTGCAACGCTTATATGGGTCATATCCTCTGGCATGTTAACCGATTTGCCCATAAACAACGGCGTGAAATTCCTGTAACAGCGACAATATGCTCAAAACCCGTATCATCCCCTGTCTCGACGTGGCCGATGGCCGCGTGGTCAAAGGTGTCAACTTTGTCGATCTGCGTGATGCAGGCGATCCGGTAGATGCCGCACGCGCCTATGATGCCGCAGGCGCGGACGAGCTGTGTTTCCTCGACATTCACGCCACACATGAAAATCGAGGCACCATGTTCGACGTGGTGCGCCGCACCGCAGAGCAATGCTATATCCCGCTGACCGTGGGCGGCGGGGTGCGCAGCGCACAGGACGTGCGCGCCTTACTGCTGGCAGGCGCGGACAAGGTCAGCTTCAATTCCGCTGCCGTGGCCGACCCCGATATTGTGGCCCGCGCCGCCGATCAGTTTGGGAGCCAGTGCATCGTCGTGGCTATCGACGCCAAGACAGTTGCCCCAGGTAAATGGGAGATTTTCACCCATGGCGGGCGCAAATCCACGGGCATTGATGCTGTTGAATTCGCGCGAACGGTCGCAACCAAGGGCGCGGGAGAAATTTTACTGACCTCAATGGATCGCGACGGTACGCGGGCGGGCTTCAACTTGCCTCTCACACGCACGATCGCCGATGCGGTAGAAATCCCCGTAATCGCTTCGGGAGGCGTTGGTACGCTTGATCACCTTGTCGAGGGGGTGATTGAAGGTCATGCCTCCGCCGTGCTCGCCGCCTCGATTTTTCACTTTGGCACCTTCACCATTGCCGAAGCCAAGGCCCATATGGCCGCTGCAGGTATTCCTATGAGGTTAACCGCATGACCCTCGACGAGCTCGCCCACACCATTGCCGCGCGCGCGAGCGCCGATCCCGACAGCAGCTGGACGGCAAATCTCTTGGCCAAGGGGCCAGAGAAATGCGCCGAGAAATTTGGTGAAGAAGCCGTGGAAGCCATTATTGAGGCCGTCAAGGGCGACCGTGAGCGTCTCACGTCTGAGGCCGCCGATGTGCTGTTTCATCTGCTCGTGATGCTGCAATCTCGCAACGTCGCCCTATCTGATGTTATGGCCGAATTGGCACGCCGCCAAGGCACCTCTGGCCTCTCCGAAAAAGCCTCTCGATCGAAAGACTAAGACATGATCCGCCATATCGTATTCTTTTCCGCCGCCAACCCGGACGATGTCGAGCGCATCCGCGAGGGGCTCATGATGCTGGAAAAGATCCCGCATTCGGCGCATTTCGAGGTCGGGCGCAATTTTCAGAGCGATGCCATTTCGGCCGAGAGGGTCGATCTGGTGGTTTATGCCGAGTTCAAGGATGAAGTTGCCCTTGCCGCTTATAAGGCTGATCCGATCTATACCGCCTGCATCGCCCTAGTGCGCCCGTTGCGCGAATTACGCATCGCGGCCGATTTCAAGGCAGGCTAAGGCCGCGGAGCTGCCGCCCGGCGCAGCCTGTCATTGATCGCGCGCCCGAGACCAACTTCTGGAATTGGCGAGACAGCGATCCCCTTCGCACCTCGCGCATCCAACGCATGCAAGTGACCAAAGAGGTTTGCAGCAGCCTCGATAAGATCCCCAGAAGGCGACAGGTTCAGATCGGCTTCAACCGGGCCAAAGCCCAGCATAAGCTCTCCTGTCTGCCTGCTTTTGGCATTGAGGCGCACAGGTGCACCGGGCGCGTAATGCGATTCCATCTGCCCCGGCGCGCTGAGCGCTCCGCCAGATTGATGCCGTGTCAGCGAGGCCCCCAGAACCGCCTCTAACGCTTCGACGGAGACCCCTCCGGGACGCAAGAGCGTAGGGATACCAGTCAACCCAACGATGGTTGATTCCAGCCCCACCAAACAGGATCCCCCGTCGACCACAGCCTCTATCCGGCCAGACAGGCCCGCCATTACATGCGCGGCGGAGGTCGGGCTTATGCGTCCCGAGGGATTGGCAGAGGGGGCTGCCACCGGCCCGCCAAACGCCGTCAAGAGCCCCTGCGCCACCGGGTGTGCGGGCACTCGGATGGCCAGCGTTGGCAGGTCGGCCGTCACAAGTGGCGAGAGCCCCGAACCGGGGCGCAATGGCAACACAAGCGTCAGCGGGCCTGGCCAGAACTCTGAAGCCAGAACCTCGGCTGTCTCGGACCAGTCAACATAGGCCCGCGCGGCCTGAGCGTTCGCAACATGGACGATCAACGGATTGAACCGCGGTCGTCCCTTGGCCTGAAATATTCGTGCGACTGCTAGATCATTGCGTGCATCTGCCCCCAGACCGTAAACAGTCTCGGTCGGAAATGCCACGAGCCCACCTGCGCGCCAGATTTCTGCAGCGCTTGCAAATCCTGCCGGATCAGGAGAAAGAGATTGCGTTTCCAAAGGGTGGGCCTTTCTGACGCCGCGTAGCAGTTGAAGGTACGCCGCGATGAGTTACGCTGGGTTCGAGGATAACTTTAATACAAGGGACCGGCCAGAGAGCCAAGATACCCTTGCAACATCAGGAGATTTCAATGCCGTATCGCGCACCGGTTGATGAGTATCAGTTCCTGTTTGACCATATCGTCAATCTCGCGCAGGTGGCCGAGACAGACAGGTTTTCTGAGGCGACGCCGGATATGACCGCCGCAATCCTGTCCGAAGCAGGCCGGATGTGCGAAGAGGTGCTCTATCCGCTGCAGCGCAATGGCGACCTGCACCCGGCGCGGCTTGAAAATGGAATTGTGCGCACCTCGCCCGGCTATGCCGATGGCTACCGCGCCATCGCAGAAGGGGGGTGGGTGTCGATCAGCGCGCGTCCCGATCATGGGGGCATGGGCCTGCCTATGACGGTAACTGCGGCGGTCAACGAGATGATGTCATCTGCCTGCCTCTCCCTACAACTCAACCCTTTGATGACCCAAGGACAAATCGAGGCGTTAGAACATCACGCCTCAGACGCGCTCAAGGCGATCTACCTGCCGAAACTGGTCAGTGGCGAATGGTCTGGCACCATGAACCTGACCGAACCGCAGGCCGGATCGGATGTGGGTGCCCTGCGCTCGAAGGCCGTGCCAAACGAGAATGGCACCTATGCGATCACCGGGCAGAAGATTTATATTTCCTGGGGCGATAACGACTTTACCGAAAACGTGTGCCATCTTGTGCTGGCCCGGTTGCCGGATGGCGTGCCAGGCACCAAGGGAATCAGCCTCTTTCTTGTTCCGAAATATATCCCAGATGAGGCAGGAAATCCTGGCAAGCAAAACAGCCTCAAGGTGGTCAGCCTAGAGCACAAGATGGGCCTGCATGGCAGCCCAACCGCCGTCATGCAGTATGATGGGTCAACCGGCTGGCTGGTGGGTAAACCTCATGATGGCATGCGCGCCATGTTCACCATGATGAACAACGCCCGGCTTGGTGTCGGTGGCCAAGGAATCGGCACCGCCGAAGGTGCTTATCAGCATGCCCTCGCCTATGCGATGGAGCGCAAGCAAGGGAGAACACCCGTCGAAGCCGGCTCTGGTGGCATCATCGAACATGCTGACGTGCGCCGGATGCTGGCAACCATGAAGGCCGATATTTTTGCCGCCCGTTGCATCGCACTGGCCTGCGCGCAGGCCATTGATATGCAAACCGCCACGGGCCAGGCGCATTGGTCTGCCCGCGCGGCGTTTCTTACGCCTATTGCAAAGGCATTTGGCACTGACACCGGCATCGCTGTGGCCGAAATGGGGGTGCAGGTGCATGGCGGCATGGGCTTTATTGAAGAAACCGGGGCGGCGCAGTATTATCGTGACGTGCGTGTCACGGCGATTTACGAGGGCACCAACGGTATTCAGGCGATGGATCTGGCTGCCCGCAAGCTAATGGATGGCGGCGAAGCTGCGCACGCCCTTCTGGATGAAATCGAAGCGCAGGCGGAAGCAGCCCGAAGCAGCCTGCCAGCCTTGGCCGAACCCGTCTGGCAAGCCTCTGAGACACTGCGCGAGACCGTGGAATGGATGCTGGGGCAAAAGGACCTGAACCACCGCTTTGCTGGTGCAGCCCCATTCTTGCGCGGGTTCGCGCGGGTTTTGGGCGCACACTTCCACCTCAAGGCGGCGTTGGCTGAGGGTGGCGATGGCCCCCGCACCCGGCTGGCAAGGTTCTATATAGCGCGCCTGTTGCCCGAACATGCGGGCCTTCTGATCCACGCGACGCAAGGAGCAGATGATCTCTATGCGTTAACCGCAGAGGATTTTGCAGCCTGATGGATGGCGGCCAGATCATGCATAACCCGTGGGAGGAACCCCCGGCACCCGGCACAGCGACACAGGTCGCGCCGGGGCTGTTGTGGCTGCGCCTGCCCCTGCCCATGGTCCTTGATCATGTCAATATCTATGCGCTGGACGATGGTGACAGCTGGACCATCGTGGACACTGGCATTTATTCGAAACGCAGCGTCGCGCTGTGGGAGGACATCTTGTCCGGCCCATTGCAGGGCCGTCCGGTCAGCCGCGTGATTTTGACCCATCACCATCCTGATCATATCGGTATGGCAGGTTGGTTGATGGAGAGATTCGGTGCTGCTTTGTGGGCTTCACGCACCAGTTGGCTCTTGGCACGCATGCTGATTCTAGATGTCGAGGAACGACCGACACCGCAAGCGCTCGCCTTTTCCAGAGCGGGGGGCATGGACCCAGAGGTATACGCCGCGCGCAAAGAAGAGCGGCCCTATAATTTCTCTGACATCTGCGCCCCAATTCCAGTGGGCTATATCCGCGTGCAAGACGGTGATGTGATCCGCGCGGGGGGGCGTGATTGGGATGTGCGAATGGGCAACGGGCACGCCCCCGAACATATCACACTCTGGTCACACGAGGGCAATCTGGTGATTGCAGGTGATCAGATCCTGCCCTCTATCAGCCCCAATATCGGCGTCTACCCGACCGAGCCCGAGGCCGATCCACTGGCTGAATGGCTGAGCGCCTGCAATCATCTGGCCGCATATGCATCTGAGGATCACCTCGTGCTTCCGGGGCATAAGTTACCATTCACCGGCCTGCCATTTCGGATGCAGCAGTTGCGCGACAATCACATTGGGGCGCTTGACCGGCTCCGGACATTTCTGACGGAGCCACGCACCGCCGCTGACTGTTTTCCACTTCTTTTCAAACGCAAGATCGACCGGGGGACATATGGCCTTGCCCTTGTTGAGGCCATTGCGCATCTCAACCATTTACTCCACGCTGGAGAGATCACACGTTGGCGCCGCACGGATGAGGCTTGGCTCTGGCAAATCAAGGAACGGTGACGCGAGGAAAGACCATGGACCAGACTATCAATACCGCCGCCGAAGTGGCAGAGGCCCATGTGATGCACCGCGCCCATGAAGTGCATTCAAAACCTGATCAACCCTGTATCGAATCCGCCGCCAAAAAGCTCGGAGAGGGAACGACAACAGACAAAAGCCCGGCTCAATGGGCCTATGAGCGGCTGATCCTCTACATTCAGAATTTCGAGGAAACCCTCGACGAAGCGCACGAGGTTGCTATGGGCTTTGCAGGCAGCGACACTGGCGTTATCCGAATCGAAGGGATGGGCTATTTCGAGCCAGACATCATAACCTTTTACGGGCAGGATCAGATTGGCATGCGTACCCAGCTGGTACAGCATGTAAGCCAGCTAAGTGTCATGCTGCGCGCGCTGCCAAAACAGACGGAAACGGCAGAGCCAAACCGCATCGGTTTCCAACTGGCGCAGGACCTCAACAAAGCCTGAGCCCGCGACAGCTTGGGAGGTGACAGTCTCCTTTAAATGGGCTATCCAACGGCGGAATTTGAACGACACGTAGCAAGGGACAAGCAGGACATGGCCGAGCATAAACATGGTGAAATGAATATCGACGTTCAGGAAAAGACCTTTGAAGGTTTCATCAGATCGGTGACATACGTCGCAGTCGCCTGCATTGTGGTTCTTCTGTTCATCGCGGCGGTCAACGGCTGATTCGGCGCAAGCCTCTGTTGGCTGAGGATATGTGATGCGGTCTTTGGTTCTGGCGGTTGCCGCCTGTGTGACGCTTGTCGGCTGTGCCGCCGAATCGGTGTGGTCTCCGGATGAAGACGTGGCGCGTGCAGCCTATCGTCATGATGGGCCAACGCGCCTGACCGTTTATACAATGATCAACAACGGCAACGGATCAGGCGCGCATACTTCGATAATGATCAACGGATCGCAGCGGGTGATCTTCGATCCCGCAGGATCGTTCAATCAGGGCAAACACTTGCCCGAAAGAAACGATGTTCTTTTCGGAATCACCCCTGCGGTCGAGGATGTCTATACGCGCTATCATGCGCGCGAGACCTACCGGGTTCAGATCCAAGAACTCGACGTGTCGCCAGAATTGGCCGAACAGGCCATTCAACTGGCCAAGGCCAACGGCCCGGTGCCGCAGGCGCAATGTTCGCTGGCGTCGTCCCGAATTCTGTCAGAGCTTTTTCCCGGACAGATCGGTACCTCTTGGCTCCCACGCAAGACTGCCATTGCCTTTGGCCAAATCCCCGGTGTGTCTGAGAAAACGCTTTATGAATACGACAGCGACGACAATTCCAATGTCCTTGCAGCGTGGGATCCTGTGCGCGCCAAGGCGCAGTAGCGGCGTATTCCCGACCTGTCGTTTGTTATTGCCTTAAATACTCATCCAGAGGATTGATCGAATTCGCGGCCATCTTTGGATTGGCATCTTCAGGTCGTCCCATTAAAAACCCCGCCCGTGATCCACGAGCGGGGTTTTCTTTTGGCAATATAGCTGGCTCAGTTCTGGCCAGCCCCCATGACTGACAGTCCGCGCAGGATATCAATGGCATAGGCCAACTGATAATCATCCTCGCGCAATTTTGCCGCCAGTTCGGCGCGGGCACGATCCTCTTCGATCTGCTTGATCTCATCCTCAGTCAAGCTGTCATTGTTGAGCCGCCCACGCAGATCGGCCTCAGACCGCGACGGCCGGTTCGGAGTCTCTGCCTCATCGGTGGCAGGCGCGCGACGGGGTTGTTCAACAAGAATATCCGGGCTCACGCCAAGCGCTTGGATGGAGCGACCCGACGGCGTGTAGTAACGCGAGGTAGTCAGACGCATCGCGCCGTTGCCACGCAACGGCATGACCGTCTGCACAGAGCCTTTGCCAAAGCTTTTGGTGCCGACAACAATTGCGCGGTGGTGGTCTTGCAATGCACCTGCCACAATCTCGGAGGCGCTGGCTGAGCCACCGTTGATCAGAACTACGATGGGCTTGCCATTCGCCAGATCACCAGCCGTGGCATTAAAGCGCTCACCATCCTGCGGATTGCGGCCCCGGGTGCTGACGATCTCGCCCTTGTCGAGGAAGGCGTCAGAAACCTTGATCGCCTGCGTCAAGAGGCCACCGGGATTGTTGCGCAGGTCAAGAATGATACCGCTCACCTTGTCCTCACCGCCCAGTTCTTCGATCTTTTCCGCCAGACCGCTTTCGAGGTTGGCATAGGTCTGATCGTTGAACGTGGTCACGCGCAGCACAACTGCATCTTGCTCGGCGCGCGCACGCACCGCTGTCAGCTTGATCGTGTCACGGATGATTGAAACATCGAAGGGTTCCGGCGTATCTTCGCGCACAACCGTGATGATGATTTCACTGCCCACCGGACCGCGCATCAGATCAACCGCCTCATCGAGCGTGAGCCCAAGGACACTTTCACCGTCGACATGGGTGATGAAGTCCCCCGCCTCAATCCCGGCCTGATCTGCCGGGGTTCCATCCATGGGCGATACGACCTTGACGAAACCATCTTCCTGCGTGACCTCAATGCCAAGGCCGCCGAACTCACCCCGTGTTTGCACCTGCATGTTTTCAGCGTCGTCAGGTGAAAGATAGCTGGAATGAGGGTCGAGTGAGGTCAGCATACCGTTGATTGCAGCCTCGATCAGATCCTTGGTTTCGACCTCTTCGACATATTGCGCACGGATGCGTTCGAAAATATCTCCAAAGAGATCAAGCTGTTCGTAGACGTTGTTCGCCGTTTCCGCCTCTTGCGCCAGCAACGGAGCGGCCACCTGTGTTGTCACCACCGCACCGGTCAGAATGCCAACGGAGGCGGCCATCAGGAATTTTTTCATGTCTCAACCATCCTTATCGGTCTTGAACCACGTAAGCGGGTCCACTGGAGAATTATCTTGCCGGACCTCTATATAGAGCGTTTGCGTCCGACTGGCACCCGTATCCTGCGCATCGGCGGCAAGCAGCAAATCGCCTTCGGTCCCTGCTCCGCCCATCAGGCCCACTGGGCTGCCGCCCGGCAGGACCTGACCTGCCTGACCATAAACAACATCGAGGCCTGCAAACACCAGCAAAATTCCGGACTGTGGTTCGAGAATGATCACATTTCCGTAGTCGAGCAAAGGGCCACGATACCGCACCGTCGCCGCGCTCGGAGAGGTAACAAGAGCACGCGGGCGGGTGGCCATCAGAACACCCGGTCGGATGATCCCGGCGGCATCCGCCTCGCCTGCGCGGCGGAGGATCACCCCCTCTGCCGGCAGCGGCAAAGCGCCCTTGCGGGAGGTGATGTCCGGTAGGCTGCCGGGGGCCTCATCAATGGCTATTTCACTTAATCCGCTGGCAAACCCTTCCAAGGTTTCCGTGGATGCAATCAGCAGTGCGGTCCGAACCGAGTCTTCGGTAAAGCGGTGCGGCAGATCCGTACGTTCCGCCATTGCGGTGCTAAGAGTGGTTCTCGCCTCTTGCACCCCCTCCAGCCCCTCTTGCAGCTTGTCAGCGGCGCTTTGTTGCAGCACACGCAGCACGCTGAGTTCTTGCACCTTGTCGCGCAATTCGAGCGCACGGGCGTCAAGAGCGGGGGCGACTTCGGACAGGATCATCCCGGCCCGGGCCGTACCCACCGGCCCTGACGGGTGCATCAGAAGTACCGGCACCGGGGCGCTCCCCATGGTCGAGAGCACGCCCAAAAGCTGAGCAATCTCATCCTCACGGGCCTGCAATTCCGCGCCGACCGCCTGTTCCCGCAAAGAGGCGCGGCGCAGCCCGTCGCGCATTGCTTCGAGTCCCTCTTCGTAGGCTGTGATCACCTGCGTCAGCGCCTTGACCCGGTTTTGCGCCCCCTCAGCTTCGGCGAGGGCCTCAGCCGCGCGACTGAGCTGTTCGCCAGCCGCACGCGCCGCCGCAGCGGGATCCTGCGCCAGGGCTGGCACCTGAAAACCACCAAGCAGAAGGACCCAAAGACAGGCCGCTGAGAGCTTCATGCCAAAAGTGTCTCCCCGGTCATTTCCTTAGGTTTTTCAAGACCCATAAGCTCTAAAACCGTGGGCGCCAGATCAGCCAGCCGCCCCCCTTCGCGGATGCCAGCGCCCTCGGGGCCATTCACCAGAATAATCGGCACGGGGTTGGTGGTATGGGCTGTATGTGGCCCCCCGGTCTCAGGATCAACCATCACCTCGCAATTGCCGTGGTCTGCAGTGACGATCATCGCGCCTCCGACCTCATTGAGAGCCTCGATCGCCAAGCCAAGCCCCCGGTCAACCGCTTCGCATGCCGCCATCGCAGCCTTGAGATCGCCGGTATGGCCGACCATATCGGGATTGGCAAAGTTCACGACGATCAGATCGTATCGCCCCCGGATCGCGGCAACGAGTCGCGTCGTGACCTCTCCGGCGGACATCTCGGGTTTGAGATCGTAGGTCGCGACATCTGGCGAGGGGGCCATATAGCGGTCCTCGCCGGGTTCGGGGTCTTCCTTGCCACCGTTAAGAAAGAAGGTAACATGCGGATATTTCTCGGTTTCTGCGAGATGAAATTGACGCAGACCATGTTGAGCCACCCATTCCGCAAGGGTATTAACGATGTCACGCGCCGGAAAGACCGTGTCGAACCACGCGTTATGAGCCTCTGAATATTCCACCATACCAAGCAGAGCCGCCCAAGCCGGTCGCGGTCCGAGTTCAAAGGCAGAAAACTCTGGATCTGCAATGGCTTGCAGAATTTCCCTCGCGCGGTCAGCGCGGAAATTGAGGCAGAAGAGACCGTCACCGTCGCGGGCGCCTTGATAGTCTCCGATGACCGTGGCGGTGATAAATTCGTCGGTCTCAGAGCGGGCGTAGGCATTGGTGATTGCCATGCGCGGATCGGGGCAACGCAGGCCGCGACCAGACACAATAGCGTCGTAGGCCTCTTGCACGCGGGACCAGCGATTGTCGCGATCCATCGCAAAATACCGCCCTGTGACCGTGGCAACTTTGACCCCTAATGGCATGATTTCGCGTAGCTTTTCCAAATTCACCCGCGCCGATTTCGGGGCCACGTCGCGCCCGTCTGTGAGCGCGTGGAGCAATACCGGAACGCCCGCATCGGTCAGGGCTTTTGCCGCCGCTGCGATGTGATTGAGATGGCCGTGCACCCCGCCGTCAGACATCAACCCAAGCAAATGGGCGCGCCCGCCAGACGCCTTCATCCTCTCAACAAAGGCCTGCAAGGCATTGTTATTAAAGAATGAACCATCCTGAATGGAAAGGTCGATCTGGCCCAGATCCATCGCCACAACCCGACCTGCGCCGATATTGGTGTGCCCAACCTCGGAATTGCCCATCTGACCGCGCGGCAGACCGACATCCGGCCCATGGGTGATCAGGGTCGCATGCGGGCAACGGGCCATAAGCCCATCAAAAACAGGAGTTTTTGCCAGATGTGGGGCGTTGGCGTCAGGGCAATCGCTGAGCCCCCAGCCATCGAGGATACACAGAACGACGGGTTTGGGCATACTCTCTCCAAGCGTGGTGATGCCGTCTTCTAGCCTGTTGAGGCGGCGGGGTGAAGCGGCTTTGCGGCTTTTGCCTGTGTGTACAAGGTGTCCATCTTGTACGCAGTTTATGTACACATCCGGCGGCACAGGTTTTGCGCGGCGGCCCCGCATCCCGCCCGCAGCGCTAACCCGATGTTAACCCGGGCACATCAGGCTGGGACCATGACAGCGATTCTTTTCCTCTTTCTTTGCGGCATCGGGATACGGATGTCGGTTTGTCCGGCGGAGGCTCAAAGCACCTCGGTCGCCGCAATCCGGTCCCGGCCCAAGGTGACCCGGTGGTCGTGCGACGCATTCGCGCCAGAACATGTCGCGGCCCGTCCGGTCTGGTTCGATACAGGGTTTACCAAGGCGATATGGGCCATTGTCTGGCATGGGTTTCCAGCATGGAGACCTTGCGGAGTGCACGGAATTCCGCTTGAACGGGCCCGCGGACAAGGAAAGGCACCCGATGACAAGCTGGATTACCATCTGCGACACCTGCAAGCGCGAAGATTGGGATGCCGCGACGCAGACGCGATCCCATGGCGAAGATCTTGCCGCCCTGATCGAGCGTGCCGCAGAGGGACGCACGGATATCCGCACACGGCGGGTTTCCTGCCTCATGGGCTGTGGGCATGGTTGCAATGTGGCGATCCAAGGCGCGGGCAAGCTCGCCTATACGCTGGGCAATTTCCTGCCTGACGCCGAGGCGGCGGTGGCAATTGTCGATTATGCCGCACTGCATGCCGAAAGCGCCACGGGACAGGTGCCCTACAAGCAATGGCCGCAAGGGGTGAAGGGGCATTTTGTCACCCGCCATCCGCCACTGCCAACCGATAGCGAGACCTGAGGCGCATGGGCCGTGATCATGGCGGCGGGATTGACGCGGCGCTGGCGCAGCATGGCGGGGCGCGTGCAGATTGGCTTGATCTGTCTACCGGGATCAACCCCCTGCCCTATCCTGTTGGCAGGATTTCCCCCGAAGCATGGACCACGTTGCCGGACCGGGCGGCACAAACAGCGCTCGTCAAGGCCGCGCGCGATTTCTGGCAAGTGCCGGAGGGGATGGAGGTGCTGGCGGCACCCGGCGCCTCGGCGCTGATTGCACGGTTGCCGGGGCTGCGCACGCCCGGAGCCGTACATATCCCCGCCCCCACCTATAATGAACATGCCGCAAGCTTTTGCGCCCATGGCTGGCAGGTGATCGACACGCGCCGCGCCGAAACGCCGGTGCAGGCGCGGGTGATCGTGCATCCCAACAATCCGACAGGTCGGTTTTACGGCGTCGAGGATCTGGATGCGCCGCTGACTGTGATCGACGAAAGTTTCTGTGATGTGGCCCCCGAACGCTCGCTGGTGCGTCATGCGGTGACACCGGGGGTGATCGTGCTCAAGAGTTTCGGCAAATTCTGGGGGCTGGCGGGGTTGCGGCTTGGCTTTGCCATTGGGCAGCGCGACGATGTGAACCGGTTGGCTGAAATCTTGGGCCCGTGGCCGGTGTCGGGCCCGGCGCTGGAGATCGGAGCGCGGGCACTCTGCGATCTGGACTGGGCGCGCGAGACGCGGCTGCGGCTTCACAAAGACGCGGCACGGCTTGATGAGGTGATGTCGCGCGCGGGGGCCGAGGTAGTGGGTGGCTGCGCGCTCTTTCGGCTCTACCGGGTGACGTCGGCAGCGCTCTGGCAGGCGAAGCTGGCGGAGCGGCGTATTCTGGGCCGGGTGTTTCCCTATGCGGAGGATCTGATCCGGCTGGGCCTGCCGGGGCCGGATGGCTGGGACCGGCTAGAGGCGGCGCTGTGACACTGGTTCTGGCGATGCTGCTTGATGCGGCGTTGGGAGAGCCACGTTGGCTCTGGGACAGGGTGCCGCATCCGGCGGTTCTGATGGGGCGCGCGGTGGGCTGGTGCGACCGGGTGCTCAATCGCGGGACGGCGCGGCGGGCGCGGGGCGTGGCGGCGATGCTGGGGCTTGGGCTATTGGCGCTGGGGCTTGGCTGGGGCTTGGCGCAGTTGGGGCCGACCGCAGAGGTGATTGGCGCCGCAATCCTGCTGGCGCAACGCTCTTTGGTGGATCACGTCGCGGCGGTGGCGCAAGGTCTGCGGGTTTCATTGGAGGACGGGCGGCATGCGGTGGCACAGATCGTGGGGCGCGACACGGGCGCAATGACGCGGTCCGATGTGGCGCGCGGTGCCATCGAATCCGCCGCCGAAAACCTGAGCGACGGGGTGATTGCCCCGGCGTTCTGGTTTCTGGTGGGAGGGCTACCGGGGCTCTTGCTCTATAAGATCACCAACACCGCCGACAGCATGATCGGGTACCGCACCCCGCGCCACGAGGCCTTTGGCTGGGCGGCGGCGCGGTTTGACGACCTGCTCAATCTGGTGCCGGCACGGGGGACGGCGGGCCTTATTCTGGCCACCCACGGGTTGTGGAGGCGGTGGGAGCAGGTCGCACGCGAGGCGCGTCAGCACCGCTCGCCCAATGCCGGTTGGCCCGAGGCGGCGATGGCGCGGGCGTTGGGCGTGGCGCTGTCGGGGCCGCGATCCTATCACGGGGAGCGGCGCGTGTTTCCCTATGTGAATGCCGAAGGGCGGCGCGACATCGGAGCGGTCGAGATCGAGGCGGCGTGCCGTGCATTGTGGCGCACATGGGGGGCGGCGCTCGTTCTGGTGACGGTGCTGGCGCTGCTGCTCTGAGCAATCAGCCGATCAGCATCTTGAGCCCCTGGGTCACGTCAGAGCGGACCGCGAGGCGCAGGCTGGGTTCATCGCCTGCCTTGAGCGCGGCAATGATCAGGCGGTGATAATGCGGCGGGTCTTTGCGGCGCAGGCGTCCGTAGAGGGCGCGCATGGTGGGGCCAAGCTGGAGCCAGACGGTTTCGGCCATGGCCAGCATCGCGGGGGCCTGCGCGCGCAGATAGAGCGTGCGGTGGAATTCGAGATTGCGGCGGATATAGGCCACCGCGTCCTGTCGGGCGATATCCTCGGCCACGCGGGCGTTGATACTCTGGAGGCGGTCGATCAGAGCGATATGGGCGCGCGGCAAGGCGCGGCTGGCCAATTCCACCTCGATCAGGGCGCGCAGGGCGGCCAATTCCTCGATCCGTTCGCTGTTGAGTTCCGGCGTCGAGACGCGGCCCGAACTGGACATGGTGAGCGCGCCTTCGGCCGAGAGGCGGCGCACCGCCTCGCGTGCGGGGGTCATCGAGACACCGAATTCCGCACCGATCCCGCGCAGGGTGAGCGCCTGACCGGGAGCTATTTCACCATGCATGATGCGCGAGCGCAGACCGCGATAGACGCGGTCATGGGCCGAGGGCGAGGGATCAGGGCGCGGCGACAAAAGCATGCGCCCATGTGATCACAAATCACGCGGCGGTCAATCGCTGAAACGATAACGGTGCAGCGCCCCTCCTTCGCGGCGCAGCCAGCCGCGCGGGGTCTGATAGTCTGGCATCAGGCGCGTGACCTCGGTCCAGAAGGCGGGCGAATGATTCATTTGCGCCAGATGCGCCACCTCATGTGCAGCCACATAATCGAGCACCTGGGGCGGGGCGAGAATCAGCCGCCAGGAATAGCTGAGCGCGCCGGTCGACGAGCAGGACCCCCATCGCGAGCGCGTGTCACGCAGGGTAAGGCGGCTGTAGCGCCGCCCCAAGAGACCGGCGTAGTGATCCGAAGCCGCCGCAAGCCGGTCGCGGGCGCGCGCCTTGAGCCAGCCTTCGAGCCGCGCCGGGGCGGTATCGGCGGGTCCCGGAACGCAGAGCTGATCCGCCTCGCGCAGCACGCGCCGCCCGGTGCCGGGCACGATTCGCAAAAACTGGCCTTCGACGGGGATTTCAGAGCCATGTCCGACGGCCACCGTATCGGGCTGTCCGGCCAGATGGTCGCGCAACCAATCCGCCCGTGAGCGGGCAAAGGCCAGCGCCTCGGCCTCGGTCACACCACGGGGTATGGTCAGGGTCACCCGCCCGTCGAGCCCCGATACACGCAGCGAAATCCGCCGCGCCCTCGGGCTGCGACGCAAGCAGAGCTCAACAGGGGGGTTGCCCGCAAGCACGTGATGGCCCATATGCCCTCCTGATTAGGGTCCGAGTGTCCCTGTCAAAGGCTTTGACAGCTGTCAAATGTTATGGCAGGGGACGCGGATCGTCGACAAGACCAGAGATTCAAAGGGGATCACCCATGCCCAAGGAAGAATGGGGCGTCAAGCGTATCTGCCCGACCACCGGCAAACGTTTTTACGACCTGAACAAAAACCCGATCGTCAGCCCTTATACGGGCGAGGTGGTGGAACTGTCCTCGAGCAAGACCCGCTCGATGACACCCGATGCCGAGGATGCGGAAACCAAGAAGCTGAAGTCCGGGAGCGTCATTGATGACGATGCCGATCTGCTGGATGATGATGACGTCGATGTCGAGCTTGATGATGATCTGCTCGAGGATGACGAGGACGAGGATGTGTCGCTCGACGACATCGCCGATGTGGCCTCGGACGACAACGATCTTTAATGATCAAAGGGCGGGATTTTCCACTTGATCCCGCCCGCCGCTTTGCCTAGATAGCGGCGCACGGCCTGAGGGCCATACGGAATTGGGGCCTTAGCTCAGCTGGGAGAGCGCTTGCATGGCATGCAAGAGGTCAGGGGTTCGATCCCCCTAGGCTCCACCATCAACCTATTATCATGTTGATATTGCGTAAGAACCTTATTTATAAGGGCTTACTGAAGGTGGGTGTCACAGCGAGGTGTTACAGTGGCGGCTTTGAAGAAGATGCCCGGACACCCCCGCCTGTACCGCCGAAACGCAACCTACTACCACCGTGCGGCAATCCCAAAAGACATCGCCGCAACTTATCCTAAGAGCGAGGAAACGTTTTCGCTCCGCACCAAGGACTATAGAGAAGCTTTGCATCTGGTGCGGGTCGCGGCGGTAGAAGTCGATCAGCGATTCGCTGAACATCGAAAAATGCTGGAACGTCCAGTTCAGAACGAATTGACGCCAGAACAGCTCAAACGCGTTCACGACGCATACTATCGGCACATATTGGAGGAGGATGAAGAGGCCCGCGCCGATGGTTTTGCAGGCTATACAGCAGCCAAATCTTTTGACGAGGCAATGGCCTTGAATGACTCTTTGGCAAGCGACACGCGGCGGCTTTATGCCCGTGGGGAAACGGACGAGTTCTTTCTCGGCGAAGCGGCGGACGTGCTCACTTGGGACGGGATAGAGATCAATCTGGACCCAGCCTCACCCTCTTGGGGTCGCCTTGTAAGAACGCTACATGAAGCCTCCCTAAGAGCCGCTGAGGGAATGCAGGGGCGCTTTCGGGGCGAGATTGTTGAAACCCCCTCTGAGACGCCCGTTGCAACCTCTACGACCAGTGAAGGGCCGCTATTATCAACGTTATTCACCCAACGGAAAGCCGAGGCCCTGCGCACGGATGAATGGTCGCCAAAGCTTCTCGACGACTACCAAATCTGGACCGACCTCTTCATTGAGTTGAGGGGAGACCGTCCGATCCTTGAATACAGAAAAGCCGATGCGCGGGATTTCAAGAGCTTGCTCATGGTGATGCCTAGCAACAAGAACAAGCACAAGGGGACCAAGGGCCTGCCCGCGCTTGAAGCTGTAGAGGCCGCAAAAGCGCTCTGCCTGCCTACGCTATCCACCAGTACGATCAACAAGGCGCTGGGCAGGCTGCAGGCAACATGGAATTGGGCAAACGAGCAACTTGACGAAGAGGTCTCTGACATCTTTGGGCCAATGAAACTGACGAGCAAGGGCAGCGCTAGAGGTGAAGCTGACCCCTTCAGCCCAGCCCAGCTTCAGATAATCTTCAATAGTCCACTTTTCAAAGGATGCAGGTCCAGACGGGTCCGCGCGGAACATGGCCTCACCGACATGAGCGATACCAGCTGGTTCTGGCTCCCTTTACTCGGTCTTTGGACCGGGGCACGGCTGAACGAGCTTTGCCAGCTCAATGTTGAAGATGTTGCCGAGGAGGGGGGCATACGGTTCCTGCGCCTACATGAAGGTGACGCAACCCAGCGGATCAAGGGCGGCAGGAAACGCAACGTGCCACTACATCCCGAGCTGGAGAGACTAGGTTTCCCTGCTTTCGTAGACAGCCAGCGCCGAAATAGGCGGACCCGTGTATTCCCGGACCTAAAGCTTGACACAAAGGGCTATTACTCAGGCCAGCCTTCTAAGGATTTCGGCGCATACATTACCAAGCTGGGGGCTAAGACTGACAAGACCTCGTTTCACTCCTTTCGCCACAATTTCAAGGATGCTTGCCGACACGCGGGGGTGAACCCGGACATCAACGACATCTTGCTAGGCCATGCCTTGCCGGGAATGGCTGGTCGTTATGGTGACGGCAACGTACCCCTCCCGCGCCTGTACGAAGCTGTGTGCAAGATCGAATACAGCGGCCTCTCACTTGGGCACATTAAGGGTTTCACTCCCTGATATGCGCATCAAAACTAGTCCGAGTACAAGGGGCCACACCACTGGCGCAGCCCCTTCATGTTCTCATACGGCTTGACGCTTTTGCCGCTCAATGAACCACACGACCCCCAAGGTCCGCACTGTCCAGCCCTCCCAAGTGGCGGTTTCACGGCGCATGATTGACCACGAAATTTCACCCATAAGGCGGGGAGAACGCTGGACTGAGAGATGATACATGGGATTTCCCTTCAAGGTTGCTGTGAAGGGGGTCTCTGGATCATCCCACAAGTGGAAGTATCCTTTCCCTTCAGCTAGTTATCAGGTTTCTCCTGACGGGGAAAGGGCAAATCACCCCATCCTAAGCCTCCCCAATTGGGTGCCCAGAGCTTTGGGGATAGCTGGACAAGTTCCCGGCAAGGTCAGGGTGGCCCTCAGGCCGCCCATCATCCTCAATCAGAAATGCTCTATGCCATCCTCTTCAAGCTCCTTGTCGTGTTCGGCCAGCATGGCTCGACCATCGCTATCTAGGGCTTCCCAAAAGGTATCCGTTTGGATCAACCCCGAAGGCAATGCGGGGGATATGATCTGCAACGCCCTTGCAAGAACCTCTGGGCTTTCCGCCAATCTCTGACCGCCCATCGCTCTCCCAAGTTTCTTTGCCCACTCCTGCGCCTGCACTTCAATCATGTCCGGGTGAAACTCCCCTTTTATCTTTCCCTGATCCAACGCACGAGACCAGTCCCAGCCCTGATCAATCAAGATTTCACGGGGGGTGCCTTTGGCCTGTAAGCGATCAAACACGCCCCGCATGATGGAGATTTGGCTTTTGCCAGCGCCCGACCACGCCGCCTGTTCCTTGATTGATCCGGTGCCGCAACACACCAGCCGCCAAGCCGCGTCTCCCCGCTCTTCACGGGTGATCGTGACTTTCTCACGGGCATTGAGAAGGGACGCCGCGCCAAGGGCTTCTTCAAGGGGCATCGTGGGGTGGGCTTTCACGGCCACCTTACGGGCCTCCCCGCCGCGTTCCTGCGCCAGCCGGTGGGCCTCTAGGCGGTGATGACCATCAATCACAATCCATCGCTTGCCACCCCACCAGACGTGGATGGGATCATCAAGGTCAGGGGCCGAAAGGTCGTCCGCGATCTCCCCGACCCTCTCCATATCCAGCCCCGCCGCTCTTACTTGGAACACCAGCGGCTCGGTTGAGTGAATCGCCCCGGGTTTACCGGAGACCTATAGCTTCATTTCACGCGACCATATCGAGCACGTCGCGCTGTGCATAG
>NZ_JBLXFE010000007.1:0-192828 GCF_048262375.1 Roseovarius sp. | reverse complement strand
CTCAGGCTCAGGCTCAGGCTCAGGCTCAGGCTCAGGCTCAGGCTCAGGCTCAGGCTCAGGCTCAGGCTCAGGCTCAGGCTCAGAAAGGTTGAACAACTCAGGGAACGCGGCAAGCACCGCGTCTTCGCCCTCTGGCCAATCCGGGTTGAGGGGCACAGAGCCAAGCTCAATCGCCTCGGCTTCCTGCTCGGCCTCCTGCTCTTCGGCCGCCCGGCGGGCGGCGCGGCGGCGCATGTAG
The DNA here is from genome assembly GCF_048262375.1 of Roseovarius sp. Taxonomy (GTDB): domain Bacteria; phylum Pseudomonadota; class Alphaproteobacteria; order Rhodobacterales; family Rhodobacteraceae; genus Roseovarius. The sequence goes on along the minus strand of NZ_JBLXFE010000007.1, from coordinate 192,590 downwards.
TCCTCGTGGCGCTTAAAGGTCATCGGCATGCCCCATACCACGGCCCCGCGCCGGGGCGCGTTCCTGTCGGTCTGCTGGGGGTGGCCTGTCCTGCCATTGCAAGGTCTCCTGCCTGTTGTGCCCGGTATGCTGCCAAATTCCGGCAACAATACGACCGAAAAACAATGATTATATGCCCTGCCCGGCGGCTCAGAACCCGATCAGCCCCGCGCGGTCCACCGCCTCTTGCAAGAAGGCCTCGCGCTCTGCCACCGGCTGCCAGCCCAACAGCGCCTTGGGTTTGGCATTATCGAACTGCGCGTAATGCGCCCGCGACCGCCAGTCGCGCAGCGCGGCGCGGCTAACCCCGTGCCGACGCAGCGCATAGGTCTTGAGCATGGATTTCACCGCATCCGCTGCCCACATCGCCGTCAGATTGCCGGAACTCACCCGAACCCGCGCGCCCAGCCGCATGTGAATCGCGTTGAAATAACTGCGTGCCGAGAGCGGCACATCCCCAACGAGGTTAAAGGATTGCCCCGGTGCGGCCATGCTCTCGCCCATGCGGATGAGGGCGTCCGACACATCCCCGATCAGCACGAAGGGCAGCGGATTATCCCCCGATCCCCAGAGCCGCACCGCGCCTGCCCCATGCCAACGCCCGATACCCCAATGTTGCAGTGGGCCACCATGGCCGACCACGATACCGGGCCGCGCGATGCTCAGCGGCAGCCCCTCATCTCGGTGCATCTGCCAGAGCCGGCGCTCGCATTCCGCCTTGGAGCGGGCATAGAGGTTGCGATCGGTCATATCCTGCGCAAAAGGCGTGGATTCGGTGATCACCGCCTGAGGGCTGGACATATCATAAGAGGCAATGGTGCCGGTATAGACGAACCGCTGGACACCCGCCGCCAGCGCCGCCCGGGCGATGCGGTCCGACACGGCCACATCGTTTTGCAGACAGTCCTCCCAGTTCGTGCCAAGCGCGCGGGCGAGGTTATAGACCACCTCTATGCCCTGCATCGCGCGGCTCAGCCCCGCCTCATCCTGCAAGGAAACCGCGCAGGTCTCCACCTGCTCGGGCAGATCATCAAACGGGCCGTGCCGCCCCCGCGACAGCACCCGCACATCCTGACCGCGCGCGACCAGCGCACGCGTGAGATCACGACCGAGAAACCCGGTGCCACCGATCACCAAGGCAGTGGGTTTGGGGGCGCGGCGTGGCTTGGGCACGGCCCATGTTTCGCGGCCCTGATCCGGCATCAGCGCAATCGCTGCCTCAATCGCGCGCATCACGGCCTCAGCCGCCGCGCCGTCAAACCGCGCATCCAGCGGCTTGCCCTCTCGAATGGCGGTGTAAAACGCCTCGAACGTGCCGGCAAAGCTCAGCGCATAGGGCGATTTGCGGTTGAGTGAGGTCAGGTGCCGCGCCGCATTGACCACCCCCTCGCGAAAAGACCCCCATGCGGCGCCCATCTGGCGCAGAAACGGGTTGAGCACCAGCTCGGCGGTGTTCTCATGACCAACGGTCAGCACATCGGCGGCATAATCCAGCCGCGCGCTACCCGAAGAGCCACGCAGCGTAAGCGCGCGGTCATCCACGCTCTCGACCAGCTGCAGGTTGAACGCAATATCCACGCCCCCCGCCTCTGCCATGATCCGCCAGCTTTGCGGGCGCTCCCCCGCCCCCGGCAGGCTGACGGGTTTGCTCAGATGCAAGCCGGTGACGGTGACAGCGCCAAAGAGATCATGGGCAAAGGCAAAAAGATGCGGCCCAAGTTCCAGCAGCAGATTGCGCGGCTCGCGCAAGAGCCAGAGCCCATAAGGCCCTGACCGCAACGGGGCAAGCGGCAGGGCCCATGTGATCTCGGCGCTGGAAATCCGTCCCAGTTCTCCCCGCTCGATCTGGGTTTTGAGGCGCTGATAGCCGGGCAGCCCGAGAAAATTGTGACCGGCGGCAAAATGACGTCCCGCAGCGCGGGCAACGCTGGCAATTCCGGCAGTGTCCGCGCCCGAGAGCGCGACCGGCTTTTCCACCAGCACATGCAATCCTGCCGCCAGACATTTGCGCGCTAACACCGCATGACTGTCAGGCGGGGTCAGGATATGCACCGCCTCAACCGCGCCCGAGGCGATGAGCGCATCCAGATCGCTGAACGCGCGCACGCCCTGCGCCGTCGCCAACCCTTCGGCGGCAGCGGCCGACAGATCACAGACCGCCGCCAGCCGCGCGCCCGGCACCAGCTTTAGCGCTTCGGCATGCCAGCCTGCGATATAGCCCGCGCCGATCAGTCCGACGTTGATCACCTTATCCGCCATTCAATTCACTCACTTGTATTCAATGATCCGCATCGCCGCGCCGCGCCGTTTGCGCGCGTGATAGGTCAGCATGCCGATCAGGTTTGGAAATTTCGAAAGGGTCAGGAAAACGGCGTGATGCAGGGCCTGTGGCATGGGCATTGCCTCACGTCTCAGCCCCTGCACCGACTTCGCATAGGACAGCCCATAGGCGGCGAGAACCAGCACCAGCAGCGGCCACCAGACCAGCCCCACCAAGGCCAGTCCCGGCAACAGCAGACCGTAAACCCAGACGCGCAGCCGCTCCCGTGCGAAATAACCCGGGTGCATGTCCCCAACCTGCGCAAAGCCATGGCCAGAGCGCACCGCGCGCCGCCACCATTGGCCAAAGGTCCGCATCGCGGCATCGTGCCGGGTCATCGGTTCAGCCAAGCGGTGCATCCGCCAGCCCGCCTTGCGCAACCGCTGACAGAATTCGTCATCCTCGGCGGCGATCACCGTGCCGTCAAAGCCGCCCGCCTGCTGATAGGCCGCAACCCGCACCATCATATCGCCACCACAGGTGGTGATGTCGCCTGCCGGGCGGTGCCATTCGTGATTGCAAAGCGCATTATAGACCGACGCCTCGGGATGGATTTCTGACCGCCAGCCGGTGACAAGCCCGATACTGTCCTGCGCCCTGAGCGTGGCCACGGCGCGGTCAATCCAGCCCGGCACCACGATGCAATCGCCGTCGATGAACTGCACCGCGTCGGGCAGATCATCCCCAAGCGCCTGAAACCCCGCATTACGCCCTCGTGCGGCGGTAAAGGGCGTGGCCGCGTCCAGGTCCACCACCTCGGCCCCGGCCGCGCGCGCCGCCGCCACGCTGTCATCGGTCGAGCCGCTATCGACATAAACCAGCCGAAGCCCCTGCCCGCTGAGCGAGGCAAGGCTCGCCACCAGCCGCGCGCCCTCATTGCGTCCGATCAGGACAACCGCCACCCTCATTCCCGTCCCTCCGGTCTGAGGGACGCGGGCGGCGTGTCCGTGGCATAGCCCTCAAAGAGTGTGGCAAGCCATGCCGCCTCCGTGTCCGAGGCAAACTCGGTCATCACCCGCGCGTGCCCCGCCTTGCCCATATCGCGGCAGAGATGCGCGTCACAGAGCAACCGCGCCAGGGCCACCCGCAACGCATCGGCATCACCGGGCGGCACCAACAGACCGCTGACCCCGTCCTCGACCAATTCCGGCACCCCGGCAATTCGGGTTGTGACCACTGGCAGGCGCGCCGCCATCGCCTCCATCAACACGACCGGCACGCCTTCGGCAAAACTGGGCAGCACGAGAGCAGTGGCGCGGCCCAAAAGCTCTGCCACCTCGGCCTGCGATCTGTAGCCTGCAAAGGTCAGATGGTCGCTCAGCCCAAGATCGCGCGCACGCGCTTCGAGCGCCGCGCGTTCCGGCCCGTCGCCCACCAGCGTAAGGTGCAGAGCGCCGTGATCCGCGATCAGCTCGCGGACCGCCTCAAAGAGCACCGGCACCCCCTTGACCGCGGCAAGCCGACCCACAAAAACCAGATGTGCGGCGGCCTCGGGCGCCGCCCCGTCATAGCGCGCGGGATCGACCCCGCAATGCACGATATGCAGCTTGTCCCAATCCTTGGGCGCGCAAAAGGCCATCGCCTGCGAGCGGCAAAAATGGCTGATGCAGGCGACAAACCGTGCGCGGGCGATTTTTTCGTCCAGCCGCCAGCGATAAGGCTCATAAAAGATATCCGGCCCATGCAGGGTGAAACTATAGGGAATGCCCGACATTTCCGACATGAGCATCGCCACGGTGCAGCTCGATTTGGCGATATGATTGTGCAGATGAGTCAGGCCGCGCACCCGCAAATGGTGCGCCAGCACGGCGGCCTCAGCCAGATAGATAAACTGGTAGAGCGTGGCCTTGATCCCGCCGGGGCTGGTCCGCCACGCCAGCCGCATGGCCCGCAACCACGCCCCCGGTCTGCGCCATGCCGCCAGATGCGCCGAGATCAGGCGAGGGGCCGAGAGGGCGGCTTCAAGCACATGAAACGTGCCTGCCGCCTCGGCCCGCTGTTCGGGTCCGGTGTGATGCTCTGTCCCGGTGCGACGGATCGAACAGGTCTCGACCGTGAGGCCCCGCGCGCGCAACGCCGCCACTTCGCGCTGGATAAAGGTATCGGTGGCGCGGGGGTATTCCCCCGTCAGATAGGCGATGCGCAGGCTCATGGCGCACCCGCCTGTGCACGGGCCAAAGCGGTGTCGAAATCCTCATGCGGGATCCAGCCCAGCGCCGCCTCTGCCGCCGCGATATCATAGCGGACCGGCATCATCCGTGCGCGCAGCACAGCAGGCCGCAAGAGCCCCGGCAAACGGTTCCCCAGAGGCGAAAGCGCCAAGGCGACCGGATAGAGCAGCCGCCAGTTGAGCGACAGCACATGGCGCGGCCAACCGCTGCGCCGCAGCGCCGCAACATAACGCGCCCGCGTTGGCCGGTCGGCGCCAAGGATATTCAGCGCGCGGCCCTCGCCCGGCGCCTCTGCGGCCAGAACAAAGGCGCGGGCGCAATCGTCCAACGCCACAATCGGCACCTCGCCGCCCCGCTCCAGCAGGATCAGAACCCCGCCCAGCGCCGGGCCCAGAGGCGCGGTCATCACCCGCCCCGGCCCAAGGATCGCGCCGGGGCGCAGGATCGTGTGTTTGAGCCCGCTGTCGCGCAACATGCCCTCTTGCGCCAGCTTGGCGCGGGCATAGGCATCGCGCCGGTGCGGTCGGTCTTCAAGCGGTGTCGCCTCGGTGACAACGCCCCGCGCATCGGCGCTATAGACCACAATGGAACTGGCCAGCACCAGACGCGGCGGGAGGGGCTGCGCCTGCACCGCCGCGATCAGACGGCGCGTCGCCGTCAGCGTGTCACGGTCCTGCACCGACGGATCGCCCGAGAGCGACCCCGCCAGATGGATCACGCAATCGGCCCCCTCCAGCGCGCCCTCCAGATCCCCCGCCGCCAGATCGGCCTCTGCGCGGGTCAGCGCCCGCACCTCATGCCCCCGCGCAACCGCCTCCTTGGCAACGGCACGGCCCAGAAACCCGCCCGCCCCGGTGATAATCAGGCTCAGGCCCATGGCGCGACCTCCATCGGGGCGCAGCGGCTCTTGATTTCCGACACGCCGCATGCGCCCTGAATGGCCAGCGTCACCTCGGTCAGATGCAGCGCCATGGCGTTGCTCAGCCGACAGGCCCGCCCCTCGGCCAGCGCCTGCAACATCTCGGCGGGACCGAGCGCGAAATTCATCGACGCGGCCCCCCAGCGGCCCACCTTGGGATGCGATGGACCCTGCGGACGGATACGCCGCCCTATAGGGAGTTCAATCAACCGCCGCCGCAGCACAAACCGCCTGTGAAACCGCACCGCCGCCGCATTGTCCCAGACCTCAGGCACCTGCAACACGCCCTTGTCGCCAAAAACGCGCAGGCGGTGATCATGGCTCGCGGCAATCGAACAGCTCAGCCGCGCCATGGGTCCATTCTCGAAAAACAGCATCGCCACCGAGACATCCGGCGCCCCGGCCGCGCCGGGTTTGTCGGGAATGACCTCGGACGCGGCGGCAACCACCCGCGTCACGCTGCCGAACATCGCGATCAGCCAACTCAGCACATAGCCTGCATGTTCCAGCGTGCACCCAACCTCAAATTCATCCGCATAGGGCCAGGGCGCGGCGCTCTCACTTTGCCATTTGCGATAAGGGGCCTGCGGGATGAACCCGTCATCCATCTCGGCATAGATCAGCCGGGGCGTGCCCGCCACACCGCGCCGCACCGCACCGATAAGCACCTGCGCCGCCTCGCCCAGCACCGACGACGGCGCAGAGACCAGCATCAAGCCGCGCTCCTGCGCCAGATCATGCAGCGCCTGCGCCTGCGCCAGCTTCAGCGTCAACGGCTTTTCGCACCACACATGGTGGCCTGCCACAAGACAGGCATGGCTCACGGTATAATGCGCAGCCGGGTTGGTCAGGTTGAGAACCACATCGCCGGGACCAAGCCGCGCCAGCAACGCGTCAAGCGTCGCCTCTGTGTTCAGCGACCAATGCGCCGCAAACGCCGCCAGCCGCGCCGGGTCATGATCATGGGCGGCGACAACGGTGATTTCAGGGTGCGCCGCCAGTGAGCGCATGTAGAGATCGGCCACGAATCCACAGCCCACCAGCGCCACGCGCCCGAGCCCTGCCCTCTGGCCTCCACCTTTTTGCCCGTCTGCCTGCATTATTGCCTCTGTTTCACGATCCTGAATAATCACGGGATCATGGCGACAATCAGACCATTTCCCTACAGTTTCAAGCCTTTGCCTGACCCTAACGTGCCACGGGCGCAAATCCTTGCAGTCTCGCCGCCAAAGCCCCGCAATTTTGCCCTAGTCTTACCATGCGCTGCAGTAGATATATTATATGTGCCGCAAATGTCGCAGGGGGATCGGGTGGAATTCCACATTCAGGATCAGGTGATACGAATTTCACCGCGCGAGAGCGTGGAATTGCTGGCCGTCCTATCTCAACGTCTGCGCACTCAAGAGGGCTTCGCGCTGGCCACTCTCAACCTTGATCATCTGGTAAAACTGTACAGCGATCCGGCGTTTGTGGTGGCCTATACGCGGCATGATCTTGTGGTCGCGGATGGCAATCCGGTGGTCTACCTGTCGCGTCTCGCACGGCGCCCGGTCGGACTGGTGCCGGGGGCCGATATGGTGGTGCCGATGATGCAGCTCGCGGCTGAGACGGGAACGCGCGTGGCGCTGGTAGGCGGCACCGAAGCGACCTTGCACGCCGCCGCAGAGCGGCTGTGCGCCTGCGTGCCGGGGTTACAGGTGGTCGCCCGGATCGCACCGCCCATGGGGTTCGATCCGATGGGACCGCAGGGCGAGGCGGTCATCGCACAACTGCGCGCCTCTGGTGCGGGGCTGTGCCTGTTGGCGCTCGGCGCCCCCAAGCAAGAGATGCTCGCCGCCCGCGCCCATGCCGCCCTGCCCCAGATGGGATTTGCCAGCGTCGGAGCGGGGCTGGATTTCATCGCCGGGACACAGTTGCGCGCGCCGCTCTGGGTACGGCGCATTGCGTTTGAATGGCTGTGGCGGATGCTCTCCAACCCACGCCGCATGATGCCCCGCTATGCGCGCTGCGCCGCTATTCTGCCGGACCTGATGGCTGGCGCGTGGCGCTTGCGCGGCTGACCGCCTGTCGATGCGGCCCAAAAAGCGCCGCCACCCCAAGGATCACGCCTGACACCGTGGCAATCATGCCCGCCGCACTGACCGCATTGCCATAGCCAAGCCAGATCGGGCCATAACCGGCCAGCACATACCCCAGCACCGCCGAGAGCATGGCAAACGCCACGCTCCACGCCACCTGCCGCCCCAACCGGTCTGTCATCAAGCGGGCGCTCGCAGGCGGGCAGATGAACATCGCAATCACGATGATCGAACCCACGGCGTCAAAGGCCGCCACCGCCGCCAGCGCCGCCACCGCCACCAGCGCAAAGCCCAGCGCGGCGGTTGGGATGCCCATGGCGCGGGCAAAACCCTCATCAAAGGTCGCGAGCGTCAGCGGCCGCCACAACACCGCGATGAACAGCGCGGTGCCAAACACCACCAACCCGATGCGCCCTAATTCGGGCGGCAAACCGGCCAGAGCCACCGGATCGGCCAGCGCGCCCCACCCGTAGCCATCCAGCCAGATCAGGCTTTCCAGATTGCCATAAAGCGCGTGTTGCACATCAAGATGCACCCCCGAGGCCGCAGTTTGTTCAAGAAGCAAGACCCCCGCCGCGAACATCGCGGTAAAGACCACGCCCATCGCCGCCCCCGGCTCGATCCGGCCCAGACGGCGAATGACCTCGATCAGCGCAACAGCGACCAAGGCCGCCGCCGCCGCCCCCAGCATCATCGGTCCGGTCGCCACCATGCCGGTCACGAGAAACCCCGCGACGATGCCCGGCAGCACCACATGGCTGATCGCATCGCCAATCAGCGCCTGCCGCCGCAACAGCAGGAAATTCCCCGGCAGCGCGCAGGCCACCGCCGCCGCCATGCCAATCAGCAGCGGCGTGAGCGACAGCATGACAAAATCCTGCCCCATCAGCGGCGTCCCTCCGGGCCCAGCCCCCGGTCGAGGGCCGTGATCTGATCGGTGGTCAGCACCTCCTCCAGCGGAGTGAGGCCGTCATACCGTGCCGCCGCCGCCTCGAATTGCGGGTCCGAGCGCAGGAGGTGCCAGCGGCGTTCATCCAGCCGCGCCCGTGCAGCCATGGCGCGCCCCGCTTCGGTCGCGACCCCATCGGCGCGCGCCAGACCGGCCCGGCGCATCAGCCGCAGGGTCAACGGCTCATACACCGGCTGCCCCGCGGCCAGCGCCAACAGCCCCTGTCGCAAATGTACGCGGCGCTGAAACCGCAAATGCCGCATCGCCGCCGCCAGAACACCGCGCCCCGGCGCCATGAAGAGCGACACCCCAAAGAGCGCAAAGGCCGCCAGCACAATCAGCGGCCCGGTCGGCAGGTCCGGCGCCGTGGCCGAAACCGCCGCCCCCAGATAGCCCGAAATGCCGCCAATCGCCCCCGCGATCAGCACCACATGCCCCGCGCGCTCAGACCAGAACCGCGCCGCCACCGGCGGGATGATCAGCAGTGCCACGATCAGGACCAGCCCCACCACCTTGAGCCCGGTCACGGTAATGGCCAGCGCCAGCCCCATCATCGCCAGATCGACAAGGGCCAGACGCATCCCCTGCCCGACCGCATAGTCGGGATCGAACGCCACAAGGATCATCGGGCGGTGCAGCAGACGCACCAGCGCCAGCACCACAGCACCGCCAGCGGCAATCGTCAGCGCCTCATCGCGCAGCATCCCCGCCGTGGCCCCCAGCAAAAAGGTCTCCAGCCCTGCCTGACGCCCGGCGTCCATCACCTGCACCACCGTCAGCAGAACCACGCCAAAGCCAAAGAACACCGACAGCACCGCGCCAATCGCCGCATCTTCATGCAACCGCGTGCGCGTCGTCAGCCACGTCACCGCCAAGAGACCGAAACCCGCCGACAGCGCCGCCCCCAGCATCAGCCCCGGCAAAAACCGGCCCTCGCCGCCCAGCGCCACCATCACCATGAACCCGAGCACGACACCCGGCAGGGTGGCATGGCTGATCGCATCCGACACCAGCGCGCGCTTGCCCAGATAGAGATATGTACCGGTGGCCCCCGCCCCCACGCCCAGCATCATCGCGCCCAGCGTGACCAGCGTGGCGTTATACCCCAGTTGCAGCGTCAGCGCGTCCCAGAGCATGTCAGCCCACCGCCGCCCCGCCCATCTGCGCCAACGCCAGCCGCCCGCCATAGGCGGTTTGCAAATGATCGGGGGTAAACACCTCGGCCACTGGCCCCTCGGCAATCGCAGTGGTGTTGATCAGAAACACGCGGTCGAAATATTCGGCCACCGTGGCCAGATCGTGATGCACGGCAATCACGGTCTTGCCCTCGGCGCGTAACCCGTGCAGCACGGTGATGATCGCCTTTTCCGTGGCGGCATCGACCCCGGCAAAGGGTTCGTCCAGCAAATACAGATCCGCCTCCTGCGCCAACGCCCGCGCCAGAAACACCCGCTGCTGCTGCCCGCCCGAAAGCTGCCCGATCTGGCGCTGCGCGAACCCCGCCATCCCGACCCGCTCCAGACAGGCCAGCGCACGGGCGCGGTGCGTGCCGCGCACCCGGCCCAGCAGGCCCAGATCGCGGTAAAGCCCCATCATCACCACATCGAGCACCCGCGCCGGGAAATCCCAATCCACGCTGGCGCGTTGTGGCACATAGGCAATGCGCGCGCGCATCTCCTCCAACGGACGCCCCAAACTTGTGACCTGCCCCGAAAGGGGCCGGATAATCCCCAGCGCCGCCTTGAGCAGCGTCGATTTACCCGCACCATTGGGACCGACGATTGCCGTCATCTGACCGGGACGAAAGCTGACATCGACCGAAAACACCGCCGGTTTTTCGCCATAAGAAACCGTCAGCCCCCGGATCGACAGCGGGCTGCCGGTATCCTGCGCGGGCTTCGGGCCGACCAGTTCCAATGCCATGCTCATCCCCCCGCCGCCAGAATACCATCCATGCCCCGCGCCGGTGCGACGCCACCCAAGGCGCGGGCGATCGTGGTCACGTTATGGTCGATCATCCCAAGATAGCTGCCTTCATAGGTGCCGGGAATACCCATTGCGTCCGAAAACAACTCGCCGCCGACGATCACCTCATGGCCCTGCGCCGCCGCCCCTTCGATCAGCGCGCGGATATTGCGATCCGACACTGTGCTTTCGACAAACACCGCGCGGATCTGACGACGGACCAAAAGATCCACCAGATCACGGATACGCGCCAGACCAGCCTCGGATTCTGTGGACAGCCCCTGAATGCCCTCCACCTGATACCCATAGGCCCGGCCAAAATAGCCAAACGCATCATGCGCCGTGACCAACACCTGTGCAGACACAGGCACAGAGGCCAGCACGCCCGCCGCATATCCGCCCAGACGCGCCAGATCGCCTTTGTAGCGCGCGGCATTGACGGCAAAATCCTCGGCGTCCTCGGGGCGCGCCGCACTCAGCGCCTCGGCGATACGGTCCACCACCGGCGACCAGAGATCAGGCACCATCCAGACATGCGGGTCATAACGGCCCTCGTAATCCTCATGCGCGATGCGATCCGCCTCGGGCACGGCTTCCCCCACCGCTACGACCGGCGAACGCTCGGCGAGTTTAAGCAGAAACTCCTCCATCTGCGCCTCAAGATAGAGACCATGCCAGAGCACCAGATCAGCGCGCGCAAGGGCGGCAATATCGCTGCGGGTCTGGCGGTAGGAATGCGGATCAATCCCCGGCCCCATCAGGGCGTGCACCTCAACCCTGTCCCCACCGACCCTGCGCGCCGCATCCGCGATCATGCCGGTGGTGGCCACCACGTCCAGCGGCGCGGCCTGTTGTGCATGGGCTGGCGCACAGGCCAGAGCCGTCGCGCCCAGCGCAAGGCCAAGCGCGCGACGACGGGTCATGGACGAGGGGGGGGTGATGCAATTCAACATGAGAATGAATATGAGAATTATTCGCAACAAGTCAAGACCCCGGAATGCCTCTCCCCCACCTCGCCTGCCACTTTTTCTGTCCTCATGGGCTATCCCTCGCCAATCGCGCAGAGCGAATCAAACACCTGTTGGAACGGATGGATCAGACTGCCGCCGCGCCGATTGATCCTCACCCGCTTTCATGCCACCGTCCGCGCACGCGACGAGGGAGGAAACCACCATGCAGGGCCAGATGATGAATCGCCCGCTCAGGATCATCGACATCCTGTTGCACGCGGCGCAGGCCTATAGCGATCAGGGGATCGTTTCAGCCCGCATTGAGGGCGACCTACACCGCCAGACCTATCCGCAAACGCTGGCGCGCGTGGCGCAACTGGCGCATGTGCTGACCTCGCTTGGGGTAAAGCCGGGCGACCGTATTGGCACGCTGGCATGGAACGGCCACAGACATTTCGAACTGTATTACGGAATTTCAGGCATTGGCGCGGTGTGCCATACCATCAACCCGCGCCTCTCGCGCGAACAGCTCTTGTATATCATCACCCATGCCGGGGATCGGCTGCTTTTCCTTGACCTGACATTCGTACCCCTGATCGAGACGCTCTTGCCCGATTTGCCCGCAGGTCTGCGCTTTGTCCTGCTGACCGACCGCGCGCATATGCCCGACACCCCGCTTGATGCGCTCTGCTACGAGGACTTGCTTGCCGCCCAGCCCGCTCATTTCGACTGGCCCGAATTCCCCGAAGACACCGCTTCGGGCCTTTGCTACACCTCCGGCACCACCGGCAACCCCAAGGGCGCGCTCTATTCACATCGCTCAACGTTGCTGCACGCCCTGCAAGTGCCGGTCTGCCAAACCTCAAGCTTTCGGGCGGGGCGGCGTGTGCTGCCCGTGGTGCCCCTCTTTCATGTCAACGCGTGGGGGCTGCCCTATGTCGCCCCGCTCACGGGCATGACGCTGGTGATGCCGGGACCAAATCTCGACGGGGCCAGCCTGTATCGCCTGATGGAATCCGAGGCGGTGTTTTCCGCATGGGGCGTGCCCACGGTCTGGGCCGGGTTGCTCACAGAGATCAAGGCCCAGGGGCGAATCCCACAAGGATTCGGAGATCTGGTGGTCGGTGGCTCCGCCATGCCCCGCGTGATGATCGAGGCATATGAGGCGCACGGCGTCATTGTCTCGCAGGCATGGGGCATGACCGAAACCAGCCCGATTGGCGCGCATGGCGTACTGCCGCCCGCGATGCAAACGGCCTCACCGTCCGAACGTATCACCGCCAAATGCTGCGCCGGTCGCCGCCTCTTTGGGATCGAGTACAAGATCGTCGATGACGCGGGCCAGCGCCTGCCGCATGACGGGCAGATGGCGGGCGAGCTATTTGTGCGTGGCAACACCGTCATCAGCGGCTATTTCAACAACCCGGATGCCACCCGTGCGGCGATGGATGCCGAGGGCTGGTTTGGCACCGGCGATATCGCCTCGGTCGGGCCAGAGGGGCAATTGACCATCCGTGACCGGACCAAGGATCTGGTGAAATCGGGTGGCGAATGGATCAGCTCGATTGATCTGGAGAATGCCGCCCTGTCGCATTCGGCAATTTTGGCCTGCGCGGTGATTGCCGTGCCGCATCCGAAATGGGATGAACGGCCCGTCCTGATTGCCGTGGCCGCAGGCGAGGCACGGCCCACATTGCAAGAGGTCTGCACGCATATGGCAGAGCATTTTGCAAACTGGCAATTGCCCGATGACCTGCTCTGGGTCGAGGCCCTGCCGCTGACCGCCACCGGCAAGGTCTCCAAACTCACACTGCGCCAGCACTTCGCCGAATACACCCACCCCGATTTGCGCGGAGATACCGCATGACACCTCTTGATACCGACGCGGTCTCGGCTTGGCTCACGGCGCATCTGCCGGGCTTTCATGGCCCGGTAGACGCACATAAATTCAGTGGCGGCCAGTCCAACCCCACATATCTGCTGACAACCCCAACCCACCGCTACGTCCTGCGCCGCAAACCGCCCGGCGTGCTCTTGAAATCCGCCCATGCGGTCGAGCGCGAATTCCGCGTGCAGCGCGCGCTGGCTGACACCGCCGTCCCCGTCGCGCGCATGCATATCCTGTGCGAGGATGAGACCGTGATCGGCGCGCCCTTCTATATCATGGACGAGGTCAAGGGCCGGACCTTTGACGCCCCCGCGATGCCCGCCCTCACCCCGCCCGAGCGTCACGCCATCATCGACGAGATGAACCGCGTTCTGGCCGCGATCCACGATGTTGACCTCATAAAAACCGGCCTGACAGAGTACGGCCCCTCCGGCAATTACTACCGCCGTCAGGTGGACCGCTGGTGCGCGCAATACACCGCCACCCAAACCGAGGACCTGCCCGAGATGACCGCCCTGATGGCCTGGCTCGATGCGCATATCCCCGAGGATGACGGGCAACGCACGCTTGTGCATGGCGACTACCGGCTCGACAATCTGCTGTTTGATCCGCAGGGCACCACCTGCGTCGCCGTGCTCGACTGGGAATTGTCCACCCTTGGCCACCCTTACGCCGACCTCGCTGCCGTGATCATGCAATGGTCGATGCCCGCCACCCGAGAGGGGCGCGGGCTGGCAGGCGTGGACCGCGCCGCCCTTGGCCTCTGGTCGGACGAAGACTTTATCGCCCGCTATTGCGACCGCCGCGGAATTGCGCCAATCGAGGGCTTCAACTTCTACCTCGCCTTCAGCTATTTCCGCATGGCGGCGATCCTGCAAGGCGTCAAGAAACGCGCACTGGATGGCAATGCCTCTGACCCGGCGCGCGGCCTGCGCCTCGGAGAGTATGTGCCGGAATTCGCCCGCGCCGGGCTCTCTGCCACCAAGGAAACGCTATGACCCAAGACCTCGACCCCTCCCTGCTGGAACCGCCCTCGGCGCTGCAAACCCATCTTGGCTATCGGCTGATCGCATGGTCCGAAGGCTTTGCCCGGCTGGAATTGCCGCTCGCGCCGTTCCTGATGAACCGCCAAGGGCTGCCACATGGCGGTATCCACGCCACCTTGCTCGATTCCACCATGGGCTTTGCCGGCTGCTACACCGGCGATCCCGAACGGCAGCAAATGGCGCTCACGCTGTCGCTGACGGTGAACTATCTCGGGCAGGCCACCGGCACGCGGCTGATTGCCGAGGCACGGCGCACCGGAGGCGGCAAATCCACCTATTTTGCCGAAGGCACCGTGTATGATGAAAACGGCAGCGTGATTGCCACCGGCACCGGCGTATTTCGCTACAGGCGTGACCGCAAACAATAGTCTTTGGTTATGGATAGCCTTAGTAAAACCAATTATTAATTATTGAACACATCTGTTACACCCACCGAGGACATCATGCGTGGCCTCTGGAATCGGCCGCTGACCCAGCGGCGCATCCAGACCACTCACCCAAGACAACGCATTAGGTAGGAGATCAAAATGGACGGCAACAACATCGGCAAATGCCCGGTCATGCATGGCAGCGTGACAGAAACAGGCACCAGCGTCATGGATTGGTGGCCCAAGTCCCTCAACCTCGACATCCTGCACCAGCATGACCAGAAAACCAACCCGCTCGGGGCGGACTTCAACTATGCCGAAGAGGTCAAGAAACTGGACTTCGAGGCCCTCAAGGCCGATGTCAAGGCGCTGATGACCGACAGTCAGGACTGGTGGCCTGCCGATTGGGGCCATTACGGTGGCCTGATGATCCGCCTTGCATGGCATTCCGCGGGCTCTTACCGGCTGGCCGACGGTCGCGGTGGCGGCGGTCATGGCAACATCCGGTTCGCGCCGCTCAACAGCTGGCCGGACAACGGCAACCTCGACAAGGCCCGCCGCATCCTCTGGCCGATCAAAAAGAAATACGGCAACAAACTCAGCTGGGCCGACCTGATCCTGCTCGCGGGCACCATCGCCTATGAGGATATGGGCCTGAAAACCTTTGGCTTCTCCTTTGGCCGCGAAGACATCTGGCACCCCGAGAAAGACACCTATTGGGGCGCGGAAAAGGAATGGCTCGCCCCCTCCGACTCCCGCTATGAGAGCGTCGAGAACCCGGCCACCATGGAAAACCCCCTCGCCGCCGTGCAGATGGGCCTGATCTATGTGAACCCCGAAGGCGTGAACGGTCAGCCCGACCCGATCAAAACCGCCGGTCAGGTACGCGAAACCTTTGCCCGCATGGCGATGGATGACGAGGAAACCGCGGCCCTCACCTGCGGCGGTCACACCGTCGGCAAGGCGCATGGCAACGGCGATGCCGCGACTTTGGGCGCAGAGCCCGAGGCCGCCGACATCGAGAATCAAGGCTTTGGCTGGGTCAACCCGAACCTTGACGGCAAGGCCGCCAATGCGGTGACCTCCGGCTTCGAGGGCGCCTGGACCACCAATCCGACCAAATGGGACATGGGCTATTTCAAGCTGCTGTTCGGCTATGACTGGGAACTCACCAAATCCCCGGCTGGCGCGCAACAATGGCAACCCATTGGCATCACGCAAGAGGATATGCCGGTTGACTCGACCGACCCGTCCAAGCGCGTTATGCCGATGATGACCGATGCCGACATGGCGATGAAGATGGACCCGGCCTATCGTGCCATCTGCGAAAAGTTCATGGCCGATCCGGCCTATTTCGACGATTGCTTTGCCCGCGCATGGTTCAAGCTGACGCATCGCGATCTGGGCCCCCGGACCCGCTACATCGGACCGGACGCGCCGCAAGAGGATCTGATCTGGCAAGACCCGATCCCGGCGGGTTCGACCGGCTACGATGTCGCCGCCGTCAAGGCCAAGATCGCCGCAAGCGGTCTGAGCCTCTCGGATATGGTTGCCACGGCATGGGACAGCGCGCGCACCTTCCGCGGCTCTGATCTGCGCGGTGGGGCCAATGGCGCGCGCATCCGCCTTGCCCCGCAAAAGGATTGGGACGGCAACGAGCCTGCCCGTCTGGCGCAAGTGCTGTCCGTGCTCGAACCGATTGCGGCAGAGACCGGTGCCAGCGTGGCCGATGTCATCGTTCTGGCGGGCAATGTCGGGATCGAACAGGCGGCCAAGGCCGCAGGTTTCGCCATCGAGGTGCCCTTTACCCCCGGTCGCGGCGACGCCACCGAGGAGATGACCGATGCCGCTTCCTTCGACGTTCTGGAACCGCTCGCCGATGGTTTCCGCAACTGGACCAAGAAAGAGTACATCGTCACCCCCGAAGAGATGCTGCTCGACCGGGCACAGCTCATGGGGCTGGGCGCGCATGAGATGACTTGCCTCATCGGCGGCATGCGGGTTCTGGGCACCAACCACGGCGGCACGGCACATGGCGTCTTTACCGACAAGGTGGGCGCACTGACGACCGATTTCTTCACCACCCTCACCGACATGGGCAACAAGTGGGAACCGAATGGCGATGGCACCTACAACATCACCGATCGCAAGTCGGGCACGGTGAAACACACTGCCACCCGCGTTGATCTGGTGTTCGGCTCCAACTCGATCCTGCGCGCCTATGCCGAGATCTATGCACAGGACGATGCTGCCGAGAAGTTCGTGCGCGATTTCGTCGCCGCATGGACCAAGGTGATGAACGCAGACCGGTTCGATCTGGCCTGATCGGATCAGGTGACCAAGACGCGAAAGGCGCGGCGAGACATCGCCGCGCCTTTTTCAATTTTCAGATGGAATAGTGCTCACAAAGATCGCCAGCGGGCAGGTCACGCGGGGGGGGGAATTGCGGCTGTCACTCTGACCGCTTCCCTCTGGCCCCATCGCATTCAGACCGCTTGGCCCCGCGTACACAAACTGCGTACAGACTGTACGCTTTGTACCTTATCTCAGCCCGTTTCGGGCAATCTCAACCGCCAGATCGCGCACCGCCTGACCGCGCGCGGCGGCGATCGCCGCGACGCCTGCATCGTCGTCCGCAGCCACCGGAACGCTCAGATCAAACAGCCGCGCCCGCGCCCGCCCTGTCTCGGACGACACAAAATATTGTCCAGACAGCCTGAGAACACCTATATCCTGTGCCACCATCTCTTCGATGCGCACCTCGACCTGCGCCTCGGGGAAACCGCTAAACGGCCACGGCTCTGCCGCCACCCGCGCGCCGGTCATCTGCGCCAGATGCCGACTTAGCTCCAGCGTGATCGCCCGGCCCGGATCATCCGCCCAGAGCAGACCCGGTTGCGTGCTCAAAATTCCATTTGAATCAGATAGATAGATCTGCTCTCCGGCTGCATACCCCGGCAGCGACACCTCGCGCAACGCGACCGATGCAAAGGCAATCCGCTGCTTGGCCTCGACCGGCGCACGCGGCACCGTCAACCGCTGTTCAGGCACCGAAGAGCAGGCACCAAGCGCGCCCAGCATAAGAAGAGCATAAAGTTTCTTCATGATAATCAACGCCCTATCAGCAGAGAATTCGGATTACGTTCAATCGCGCGCGCCAAGGATGACACAGCACGGGCCGCCCGTTCAACCTCTCGCATCGCCGCGCGGGCATCCCGGCCCACCCCATTTTCAGCAGCATAGCCCGCCAAAGTGTTGCGCGCCTGCGCCAACACCCCTTCCACCTCGGCAATCAGCCCCGGCAAATCCCGCCCCACCTCGGCAAAAGTATCCGCCGCATCCCGCGCCGATCCAAGCGCAGCAGTGGCATTTTCCACCACCCCGCCTTCGCGTAACTGTGCCAAAACAAGGCGTAATTCCTCTAGCGCGGTGTTGAGCGTAGCAGGCAGTGCCTGTGTGCCTTCCCCCGCGAGCAGGGTTTCCGCCGCCTGAACCAGCGCGGTCAATTCCGCAGCCAGAGTGTCAATTTCAACCGTCTCCGCCTTTTGCGCCACCGCATCCAGCCGCGCAACAAGCTCGGGCATCCCGCTCACCGCATCACTCACCCCTTGCGACGCTGCAGAAGCATCGCTCAGCGCCGCAGACAATTTGGCCGCCAGCGCCTCTTGCGCGATTTGCGCGACCAGCGTTTCCATCTCGGTCAGAACCGCATCCAGCCGCCCCGGCAACGCCTGCATCTCAGGCGCACCAACCAGCCCGCGCGCTTCACCAAGTAGCGCGTTGACATTCCCCGAAACGGCGCGTGTATCTGTGCTGGAAATCAGCGCATTTGCATTTTGCATCAATGTGATAGCCTCTGCCATGACTTCTTCGACTGGCAGGGCGTTGATCCGCTCGAACACCCCTTGGGCGGTGGCCGAAACATCTGCGATCTGACTCTCGGTCGTGGGAATGAGCAACCCGCCATCCTCAAACGGCTCGATCTCGGCTGGCGGCGCATGGGCCACCTCGATCAGCTCAACCTTGAGCCCGCCGGTCAAAAGTGACGCGGAGGCCAGCCGCGCCCGCAGCCCAGCGGCCACACTCTCGCGCAGAAACGCCAGCGCCGCATCGTGCCCTCCGCCGCCCTCTATCCCCAATCGTCCGGGCCGGATCGCCAGACTGACCAACAGCCGCACCCGGCCGTCGCCGAACCGGTCAGGATCGACCAGACCGTTTAGCGCGCTCACCTGCCCGATCCACAGCCCATTCAACTCGACCGCCGCATCAACCGAGAGCCCGGCGATGTTATCCTCAAACACCGCCGATAGCATGAGAACTTCGCTGTCATCCCCGGCAAAGAGGCTGGCGCGGGCTGCGGATTCTTCTGGAAATACAGTATAGTTGACACCGGGCTCTACCGGGGTGCCACCCGAGATGATCGTCTCAAAGGTGACGCCGCCAGATAAAAGAGCGGCTACAGAAGAAAAGTCGAGCTGCGCACCGTTTGGCCCAATGGAAAAGGAAAACCCGGAGGTGTCCCAAAACCGCGTTGCGCTGTTGATCAGACGATCATGCGGGGCAAAGATCAACGCCTCGGCCTGCGCCGACGAACCATCCGTCGTGATGGTCGGTTTGCCGATCCGCCCAACCTCAATTCCGCGATAAACAATTGGCGCGCCCTCGACCAAGGATGTCTTGCCTTGGGCGCGCAGCATAAGGCGCAACCCGTTCTGCCCGACCCGTTCCAGTGGCGCATCGGGCAGCCCGTCGATCTGCGTGACCGCTTTATCGAGGGTATTGTCCCATAGCCCCTCAATGTAGACGCCCGACAACACCGTGCCGAGACCGCTCACGCCGCGCGTGGTGACTTGGGGGCGCACGACCCAGAATTGCGCATTTCTGTCGATATAGGGAGCGACCTCTTGATCCACCCGCACCCTGACAAGCACACGTTCCAATCCCGGCGCAAAGCTGACCTCCTCGACCAGCCCGACAGTCACATCTCGGAACCGCAGCTCGGTTGTGCCCGGCCGCACGCCCGAGGCATTTTCGAAGAAGATATCGATGAGCGGACCCCGGTCAGAATAGGCCTGCCACGCCACGCCAAGCACCACAACGAGCGCGGCCAAAGGCACAAGCCAGATCACCGAAACCCGTTCCAACAGGCTGCGGCTTGCCGGTTTCACGGGCGGGGGTGGCGGGGTCATATCCTCATGTGTCACGGGTGGGTGTCCTCTTTTCGGTCGCGGCTGCGGGCACTGTCCCAGATCATCCGGCTATCAAAACTCTGCGCCGAGAGCATTGTAAAAATCACCGACAATGCGAAAAACAGGCTCGCACGTCCGGGTGTTATGGTCGCCAGCGCCTGTAGCTGCACCAGTGAGGACAGGATCGCCACAACAAATACATCGATCATCGACCAACGCCCGATATACTCCACCACCTCATAGAGCAATTGCTGCCGTCCCTCGGACAGGCGCGTGCCGCGCCAAACCCCAAAGGCGAGCCCCGCCAGAGCCAGAAACTTGGCCACTGGAATCACCACGCTGGCCACAAGAATGATCAGCGCGACGCCCCAATTGCCGTGCTGCGCCAACGTAACCGCGCCCCCCACAATGGTGTCGCTCTGGGTACTGACCAAGGTGCGCGTCTCAAGCATTGGATAGAGATTGGCCGGGACGTAGCATCCAAGACCTAGGATCCACCACGCCCATACTTTTTGCAGCGAGAACCGGTCTCGGGAATGCAGAGGGCTCCCACAGCGCGGACAAACAGATGTGCCCAAGGGGGCCACCCGCATGCACCGGGTACAGCCCACCAGCCCCATATCCCGCGCCGTTTTCATTCGTCCAGCGAGGCCCAGATAGAATAGCGGCACATGAGGCTGTCCGTGGCCACCACAAGCACCACAAGTACGGCAAACATCCAGGCCGCCGGACCAAAGACCACATCAGCCAGATCGCTCAGTTTGACGAGGGCCACAGCGCAACCAATGGCAAATATCTCGGCCATGGACCAAGGCACCAGCGATTCCGACAGACGAAATACAGGGCGCGCGAGGGGGGCAGGCGGACGATTCCGGATGATCGGGACAAGGACATAAATCAACAAGATGAGGCGCAATGCAGGTATCACCACGATGAAGAATAACACCGCCACGGACAGAACTGAAAGCCCCCCCTCGAACACAAAGGCCGTCTGCAGGATCGAGGCATCATGGTGCAATCCGCCTGCCCCAATCGAAAGAAATGGAAAGAGTGTTGCTGCCACGATCAGGATCAGAACGGTCAATGCCAGAGCGATCAATTGCTTACCCGCCTTGCACCGGGGCGCAATCAGCACGGTATGACAGCGCGCGCAAACGGCCCGTTCACGCATCGCCACCTGCGGTATGGAATAAACCAGATCGCATTTCGGGCAGGCAATCAACCGGTCCAGATCGCCCGCCTCATGACGCGATCCGCTCACGACCGTTTGAGCAGCGCCAGCAATTCCTGCGAAGGCAAGCCGTCCGGCGTCACCCCCACGGACTGCTGAAAGGCGCGGATGGCGTTGACCGTATTGGGGCCGATAATCCCGTCGATCTTCTCGATTGCAAATCCCTTGCGCTGGAGACGTCGCTGCATCTCCATCCTTTCGTCAAATGACAGTGGATTGTACCCGCGCGGCCAAGCCCCCTGAATCTCTGGCCCGCCTCCGATCCGGTTCGCCAGATGACCAACGCCCATCGCATAGGCATCAGAGTTGTTATAGCGCTTGATCACACCAAAGTTGTCAAACACCATGAATGCAGGCCCTTGCAGCCCGGCAGGCAGATAGAGAGCGGCGCTGCCGTAATCCCGCACGGCATGTCCATCGACGCCCACAACCCCTTGCGCCGCCCATTGCGAGGGCATGCGCTTGGCCTTGGCCGCACCGGCGTTGAACCCGCGCGGCACGCGCACCTCGACGCCCCAAGGTTGGCCCTTGGTCCAGCCAAAACGTTTGAGATAGGCCGCCGTTGACGCCAACGCATCGGTGGGATTGTCGGACCAGATGTCACGCTTGCCGTCACCGGTGAAGTCCACCGCATAGGCCAGATAAGAGGTGGGCATGAACTGTGTGTGTCCCATAGCCCCGGCCCATGAACCCTTCATATCCTCGGGCGTCACGTCGCCTGACTGCAGGATCTTGAGGGCGGCAATCAACTGGCTTTCAAAGAACTTGCCGCGCCGTCCGTCATAGGCCAGCGTCGCGAGCGACTGGATGAGCGGCAGATCACCCAACCGTTCGCCATAGGTGCTCTCCATTCCCCAGACGGCCGCGACCACTTCTTTTTCCACGCCGTAATGCGCCTCGATCCGATCCAGTGCGCGACGGTTACGGCGCAGCGCCTCCTGTCCGTTCTTGACTCGGACGGGGGACACGGCGCTGTCGAGATAATCCCAAATCGCACGTTTGAATTCCGATTGGTTGCGATCCTTGGACACGATTTCGGAGTTAAAGGTCACGTCACGAAAAGCACGGTCAAACACTTGGCCACTGATCCCCTGCGCAAGAGCGCGCCCGCGAAACCCGGCAATCCAGTTATTAAATCCGGGATTTACACTGACCTGCGCCACTAGGTCAGCGCCCAACCGATCAGGGCGGATCTGCGGGCGTTGGCTCCGGACCGGAAGATCGGTCGAAACCAGAACCGCCGCAGTGATAGCCCCCGAACCGGGCCGCATCTGTGGGCGCAAGGACTGCTCCACCGCCCCGGTCAACGCCGGAGTTACCCCGATCAACAGGCTGATTACTCCCAGATGTACTGCTCGCATGGCTTGGCCCCTTTTTGATGTGGCTCTGACAGCAAGATAGCCCGATTATTTCCGAATCAAAAGCAATCTCCAAGCCGCCCGCGAGCAACCGCCGATCCGGGAAATCGGCGGGTCCGCCCACCGGCTTGAGGTGCGGCAGGCAAAGACGTGCAGCACCACCTCTGAGCAAACATCTTATTCTAGCGCCGCTTACGCTCGACTTTGCGTCTGTCCGCAGCGGCCTTGCGCTTGGCGGCCCCCAGCTTGCGCTTGGGCGGAGCCCCGCGCGCGCCGCGCTGCCCCTTGGGCATGGTTGTGCCCTCGATACTGACCAGTTCAAGCGCGATGCCGCCCGTCACCGGCGCGGCCTCGGCCAGCTTGACCGTGACACGCTGACCCAAGCCAATCATAAGTCCCGTATCCGAGCCCATCAATGTGCCGGCGTCGCGGTCAAAATGAAAGTACTCCCGCCCGAGCGACCGCACAGGAATAAGCCCATCCGCCCCGGTCTCATCCAGTTTCACGAAGACGCCAAATTTGGCGATACCGCTGATCCGCCCTGTGAATTCCTCACCCAGCCGTTCCGACAGGAACGCGGCCAGATAACGGTCATTGGTATCGCGCTCGGCCATCATCGAGCGGCGTTCGGTGTCAGAAATATGCTGTGCCGTGGCCTCGAGCCGCTCCTCTTCTTCGCGACTCAGGCCGTCACTTCCCCAGCCATGCGCCGAAATCAGCGCCCGGTGCACCACCAGATCGGAATAACGCCGAATGGGCGAGGTGAAATGCGCATAGGCTTGCAAGGCAAGACCGAAATGTCCGAAATTCTGCGGCGCGTAATAGGCTTGTGTCATGGCCCGCAGGGTGGACATGTTGATGACCTCGGAATGATCCGTGTCACGCGCGGCGTGCAAGAGTGCGTTCAGATGCCCGGTTTTCAGAACTTGCCCCTTGGCCAGCACCAATCCCGCCGCCTCTGCCACATCGCGCAGAGTTTCCAGCTTTTCGGGTGAAGGTTCCTCGTGCACCCGGAACAACAGCGCCGATTTGCGAGCGACCAATGTCTCGGCTGCGGCCACATTGGCCAACACCATGCATTCTTCGATCAGCTTATGCGCATCCAGCCGCTCGGCGAAATTCACCGAGAGCACCTTGCCCTCGTCGCTCAAGACCACTTTGCGCTCTGGCAGATCAAGATCGAGCGGCTGGCGGCGTCTGCGTGCCTCTTCCAGCGCCGCGTAGGCTGCATAGAGCGGCGCGATCACATCGCGCATCAGAGGCCCGCATTTGTCGTCTGGTGCGCCATCCTGCGCAGCCTGAACCTGCTTGTAATTCAGCGAGGCGACAGAGCGCATCAGCCCGCGCACAAACCGATGCCCGATCTTTTCGCCATGGGCGTCGATCTGCATCCGAACCGCAATACAGGCGCGCGGCACGCCCTCGTGCAAACTGCACAAATCCCCTGACAGACGGTCAGGTAACATCGGCACCACGCGGTCGGGAAAATAGCTTGAATTGCCACGCTTGCGCGCCTCATGGTCCAGTGCGGAACCGGGACGCACATAATGCGCCACATCAGCAATCGCCACCCAGACCACATGCCCGCCCGCGTTCTTGGGATCGTCATCGGCATGCGCCCAGACCGCATCATCGTGATCGCGCGCGTCCCATGGATCAATCGTGATCAGCGGCATGTCACGCAAATCTTCGCGGCCCTTGAGGCCCGCCGGTTTCATGCCATCGGCCTCGGCAATCACGTCATCGGGAAACGTATCCGGGATACCGTGCTGATGAATGGCAATGAGCGACACCGCCTTGGGTGCCGATGGATCCCCCAACCGGTCCAGCACGCGCGCACGCGGCAGGCCCATGCGGCCTGCAGGCCCGGCCTGTTCCGCCTCGACCAACTCGCCATCCTGTGCGCCGCCCGTTGCATCTGCCGCAACGACCCATTCCTTGCCGTCACCCTTGTCGATGGGCAGGATGCGACCGCCTTCGGCCCCTTTGCGGAACACACCCAAAACCTTGCGCGGGTTGGTTCCGATCCGCCGAATGAGCCGCGCCTCATAGTGATACGCCTCACCCTTGATCTCTTGCAGGCGCGCCAGAATGCGGTCGCCTTCGCCCATGGCAGGATCAGAGGCCCGCGGGATGAGCAACACGACGGGTTCCACCCCCTCGCCCGTCCACTCCAGCGGTTTGGCCAGCAATTCACCATCGGGTGTCTGCCCCGAAACCTGAAGAACGCTCACAGGGGGCAGTCGGTCGGGGTCGCGATACGTCTTTTTGCGCTTTTCCAGATGCCCTTCTTCCTCCAGCTCCTTGAGCAGGCGCTTGAGGTCGATCCGCGCAGCTCCCTTGATGCCAAAAGCCTTGGCAATGTCACGTTTCGCGGTGAGGGTCGGATTATCCGAGATCCATTGCAGGATCTCGGTTTTGCTGGGCATCTGGCTCATGTCCCGCCCCTAGCACGAAGCGAAACCGGCGTCATCCGTGAAACCATGAAAAGCTGGGCCGTGTTTAGAGATTTATTCACGCTTTGATCCCTAAGGTCGACCAAGACGCGAACAGAGGCCCTAGATGAAAGCAATCACCCCATTGGCCCGAAGCGGCGCTGCGGCCCGCCTGACCCGCGCGCAAAAGGCGGCAATCATCGTGCGGTTCCTGATCAATGAAGGGGCAGAAATTGCGTTGACCGACCTGCCCGATGGGTTACAGGCGCGGCTGACCACACAAATGGGCT
Organism: Roseovarius sp.; assembly: GCF_048262375.1. Lineage (GTDB taxonomy): Bacteria > Pseudomonadota > Alphaproteobacteria > Rhodobacterales > Rhodobacteraceae > Roseovarius. Next base: position 167,394 of record NZ_JBLXFE010000007.1, on the reverse strand, counting down.
CGATGCGCTATGTCGATCGCGGCACGCTGGCCGATGTCGTCGCAGAATTCGCTCAGGAACTCGAAGGCATGGGGTTGACCTTTCCGCGCGGCGTAGCGGGCGCGCTTTCCGCGCTTGGTGGCCGGATCAGCCCGCAAACTGCCGCGCGTCTGCGCAAAGAGGCGGGCGTGCGGCAATACGGTGATCCTTGGCACCAGATAAAAGAGGCGGATCTATCCGCCCTCGTCCCGATTGTCGAACGTGAGAGCATCGAGGTCGCGGCGGTTCTTTTGTCCAAGCTCGATGTTTCGCGCGCCGCCGACCTGTTGGGCAAGCTGCGGGGCGATTTGGCGCGACGGATCACCTATGCGGTCTCACAAACCGGATCGGTCAGCCCCGAAGCTGTGGACCGGATCGGCCTTGCTTTGGCTGCAGAACTCCATGACATTCCTGAAACAGCTTTTGCCCAAGGGGCTGTGGAACGTGTCGGGGCAATCCTCAACTTCTCTCCCGCCGCCACCCGCGATGACGTGCTGACCGGGCTGGATGAAACCGATCAGGAATTTGCAGCCCTCGTTCGCCGCGCGATCTTTACCTTTGTGCACATTCCCGACCGGGTAAAACCCACCGATATCCCTCGCATCACCCGTGAGGTCGATCAGGCCATTCTGGTGACTGCCCTCGCCGGGGCGGTCACGAGCGGCCTGACCCCGGCGTCAGACTTTATCCTGAGCAATATGGGCAAACGCATGGCCGAGGCGATCCGGGAGGAGATGCAGGAACGCGGCCGCGTGCGCTTGCGCGATGCCGAAGAGGCGATGACCGCCGTGGTCAATGCCGTGCGCTCGCTTGAGGCGGCAGGCGAGATCACCTATGTCGCGGCAGACGAGGAGGAGCAAAGCCACGACTGACCACTGGACAAGCTGCCGATGCAGACATAGGCTTTGATCCATGAGTGATTGGGATGGACGCCGCTGGCACGACATGGGCGGACAGGCCGCAGGGCCTGTGCCGATGGACGGTCATGATTTTGCCCTTTGGGAAAAGCGCGTAGATGCGCTGATGGTGCTCTGTGGGCAAAAGGGGCTGTTTACGGTCGATGGGCTGCGCCGCGCGATTGAGGACATGGGCGAGGATGCGTTCGAAAAATACAGCTATTATGAACGCTGGATCGCCGCTGTGAATCAAAATTTGCTCGAAGCGGGAGTGTATACGATCGAAGAGTTGGCGGCGCGACTGGATGTTGTTGCCGCGCGCGGCCCGACCTATGCCGAGGCGCAGGATGGCTGAACGTGTACGCGTCAAGACACTGACCCCGCCGGGCCATGTCCGTGCGCCATGGTATCTGCGCGGCAAACTCGGGCTGATCGAGCGAAGCTTGGGAGAGTTCCACAACCCGGAACAGCTTGCCTATGGCCTAACCGCCACCAAGAAAGCACTTTACCGCGTGCGGTTTACAATGGCGGAAATCTGGGGCGAGTCCGTAGAAAACCCCGACGACACGCTTGATGCCGAGATTTACGCCCACTGGCTGGAAAAGGTGGACAGTCATGCCCCATGACCACCATGATCACGATCATTTCCATCATGAGGGAATGAGCCCTTCGGGACATCCCTACCGCGCGGACAATGACAGCCCGCTGACATATTGGCAGCGTATGGAAATCGCCGTCCGTGAACTGTTGGTGGAGAAGGGAAAACTCACCCCCGCCGAGATCGCCGCGCAGATCGAGGCGATGGATGCCCGCAGCCCGGCCAATGGTGCGGCAGTGGTGGCCCGCGCTTGGGTGGACCCAGAATTCAAGCAGCGGTTGCTGGCGGATGCCTCTGCTGCCAGCCGCGAAATGGGGTTCGACATCGGGCCGCTCAACCTGATCGCGGTCGAAAACACGGCCAAAACCCATAATCTCATCGTTTGCACGCTGTGTTCGTGCTATCCGCGCAATCTTTTGGGTCTGCCGCCCGATTGGTACAAAACGCGGGAATACCGCAGTCGCGCGGTGCGCGAACCCCGCGCGGTACTTCGGGAGTTCGGCCTTGATCTTCCTGACGGTGTTACGGTCCGCGTGCATGACAGCACCGCCGACATGCGCTATGTCGTGCTGCCAGCACGGCCTGATGGCACCGAGGGTATGGACCAAGCGCAACTGGCCAGTCTCGTCACCCGGGATTCGATGATCGGCACCGGCCTGCCGCGTCGCCCTTAAGTGGTGGGAACTGACAGGCCAAACCTTGCAATATTGCGATCCGATACTCGGGGATCCGTTGCGTGGCCAAGCAAGTCACGCATCGCCGTGCGTGACGAGCGCGCCCGCGTCAGACCCTACCAGAGCTACACTGTGGCGGGCACGGCCATGTATGCGCCCATCGGACGATCCAACACCTTTCCTTGTGCCGTTCGCGTTGCGCCGATGACCTGTCTCTCGGCGTGCTTTTTGCTGCGCACTCGGGGCATTCGGCCCGAAAAAGACTGCACTTTCAATATTACCGCAGAAACCGCAATGTGGCCAGCCGATCCCGGCACCCTGTCCCAAACGGCCAAAACCAAGCCGGGGCGCTAGGCAACGATGTGCGGACGTTTCGTCATCACCCACCCCAATGACGCCATGGCGCAGCTCTTTGGGGCAGCCCCTGACAATGATCTACCAGAACCGCCCGATTACAACGTCTGTCCGACGGCGCGTATCGTCGTCGTGCGTGCAGGTCCGGACGGCCGCCGACGGCTCTCTGCACTGAGATGGGGTTTTCTACCGTCATGGTACGACAGCCCCTCCAACGGCCCGCTGCTGATCAACGCCCGAGCCGAGACCATCGCCGACAAGCCAGCGTTTCGCGAGGCGGTGCGCAACCGCCGTTGTCTCATCCCCACCACTGGCTTTTACGAATGGACACGCGATGGGGATGTCCGGCTTCCGTGGTTCATACGTCGGCGCGATGCGGCACCGCTCGTGATGGCCGGGATCTGGCAAAGCTGGGCACACGAGGCAGAGCGGATTGAAACTTGCGCGATTGTGACCTGTGCTGCGAATGAAACCATGGCGCAGGTGCATCATCGCATGCCGGTCATACTCGGGGCCGTCGATTGGCCGCTCTGGTTGGGCGAGGCCGGACACGGAGCCGCGCGCCTCATGCGCCCCGCCCCCGACGACACGCTAGAGATGTGGCGCGTCGATCCAATGGTCAATTCAAACCGCGCCAGCGGCTCCAACTTGATCGCCCCAATGGCTGACGCTTCGGATTGATCCGCTTCTTTAACACCGACCCTTTTCTAATCAGGGTCAAAAGATATATACACGAGATGAAACAGACCCTGTCAGATAGCAACACCCCGATAGTGCGACGCAAATGATCCAGCATCCGATTTCAATGACCGGGCCCAACAAAGACGTGGGCGATCCTGCTGTCGTGGTGGCGACACGGCCCAAGACCAAGCGCCCGCCTCTGTATAAGGTTTTGCTGCTGAATGACGACTACACACCGATGGAGTTTGTCGTGGCGGTACTTGAGCGCTTTTTCGGGATGTCGCAGGCGCAGGCGTTTGAGATCATGTTGACCGTGCATAAAAAGGGTCTCGCGGTCGTTGGTGTATTCAGTCATGAGATCGCCGAAACCAAGGTGGCGCAGGTCATGGACTTTGCCCGCCGCCACCAGCACCCGCTGCAATGCACAATGGAAAAAGAGTAGCTTGACCACTGCAACACGCCTAACCCTTGCCCTCGCTGATGGGACTGCGACCCTGCCCGAAGCGGGCCGCATCGCTGTGTTTACGCCCCGCGCGGATGCTGATCTCTCGGCGTTACCGAAGGAGCGTGTGCAAGTGATCACCCCCCTCAAGCCCGATTATGATTACTTCGCAAGTCTTGGATATGATTGCGCTGTGTCACCCGAAGGCCGGTATTGTGCAGCTCTCCTATGTCTGCCCCGCGCCAAGGCGCGCGCCCATGCCGCACTGGCAGAGGCGGCATCGGTGACAGATGGGCCGGTGATCGTCGACGGGTTGAAAACCGACGGCATCGAATCAGTGCTGCGCGATTGCCGCCGCCGCGTCCCGGTCAGCGCACCGCTGTCCAAAGCGCATGGCAAAATCTTCAGCTTTATTGCAGGGCCAGAATTCAACGACTGGGCTGCGCATGCGCCACAAGAAATCGCGGGCGGATATGTAACCGCGCCGGGCGTTTTTTCGGCGGATGGCGTTGATCCGGCATCCAATTTTCTGGCCAACAGCCTGCCCCCGAAACTTGGCGCGCATGTCATTGATCTGGGTGCGGGGTGGGGCTATCTGAGCGCTCGCGCGCTAGAGCGCGATAGCATTTTGCGGCTCGATCTGGTCGAGGCCGATCATGCGGCGCTGTCCTGCGCGCGGCAAAACGTGCAGGATCCGCGCGCACAGTTTCATTGGGCTGACGCGCTCCGCTGGCAACCTGATGCGCGCGCCGATGCTGTGATCATGAATCCTCCTTTTCACGAGAGCCGCGCCGCCGACCCCGACTTGGGCCGTGCCTTTATTCGTGCCGCGGCGGGCATGCTCAAACCCTCGGGCGTGCTCTGGATGGTGGCCAATCGGCACCTGCCCTATGAGACCACACTTGCCCAATCCTTCACCTCGGTCACCGAGGCCGCAGGCGATACCCGCTTCAAGATACTCCACGCCAGCCGTCCCGTGCGTCAAAACCGCTAGCCATGTTCGACGCACACGCCTCGGACCCAGCTTGAAAGGCCCAGCATGTCATTCTCCATCACCGGAAAAACTGCGATTGTCACCGGAGGGGCCAACGGGATTGGCCTCGCCATCGGCCGCCATTTCGCTGACAAGGGCGCCAATGTCGTATTTGCCGATATGGATGAGGCGCGACTCGTTAAGGAATTGGGCGAGAACGAGGACAGTAGCAATATTCGCTACTTCGCGGGCGACCTGCGCGAAAAGCTGACACAGGCCAATCTCTTGTCAGCGACGATTGATGCCTTTGAGCAAGTCGACATTCTGGTCAATGCCTGTCGTCAGGTTGCCCCGTCGGACGCGCTCAACCCAGATGACGACGCGGTCGAGATGCTCTTGCAACAAAATCTTCTGACTGCACTGCGAATGAGCCAGCAGGTCGCGCGAAGGATGATCAAGCAATCCGAAGGCCAGACCGAAGGCAGCGCCGGCACCATCGTCAACCTCTCGTCCATCGCCGCGCGCTGCACCCATCCTGATCTCTTGGCTTATTCGATTTCCACGGCGGCAATTGATCAGATGACACGCGGCCTTGCGCTGGCGCTGGCACCACATCGGATCCGCGTCAACGCGCTGGCCTTTGGCTCGGTGATGAGTGCTTCGCTCAAGGAAACCCTGCGCGAGCACAGCGATTACCGCGCCGATATCGAATGCCACACGCCGCTGGGACGAATCGCCTCGGCCGCCGAACTGGCCGAAGCGGTACAATACCTTGCATGTGACGGTTCGGCCTTCATGACCGGTCAGATCATGACGGTGGATGGCGGGCGCACGCTGCTTGACCCCTGCGCGGCCCCGGCGCACTAATAAAAGAGATGGCGCTAGGACTAGAATAATGGCCGACGATTTTAGAGATGAGAAAACCCGCGCCGCCGCGTGGTTCCGGCAGTTGCGCAACGACATCGTTGCCACCTTTGAAGCGCTTGAGGACAGCCATGCCATAGGGCCGCTGTCAGATGCGACGCCGGGACGCTTTGAGGTAACAGAAACACAGCGCAGCAGCGATGATGGTTCGGACGCAGGTGGCGGGCTTATGAGCGTGATGCGTGGGGGCCGTGTTTTCGAAAAGGTCGGCGTCAATGTCTCTGAGGTTTACGGTACTTTGGGCGAGGCCGCGCAGCGGTCAATGGCCGCGCGCGGTGTGCCCGGCATGGATAGCGATCCGCGGTTCTGGGCCTCGGGTATCAGCCTTGTGGCGCATATGCAGAACCCGCATGCGCCGGCTGTCCACATGAACACCCGGATGTTCTGGACACCGCATGCATGGTGGTTCGGCGGTGGCTCCGATCTCAACCCGTGCATAGAGTATCCCGAGGACACGGCGCATTTCCACGCCCAGCAGCAGGCGCACCTTGATCCCCATGGCGCCGATCTTTATCCTAAACTCAAGGCTTGGGCGGATGAGTATTTCTATATACCTCACCGGCATCGCGCGCGTGGCGTCGGCGGCATTTTCATGGATGACCGCAACACCGGCGACTGGGCGGCCGATTTTGCTCTGACGCAAGACATCGGTCGCGCCTTTCTACCCGCCTATGTGCCGCTGGTGGAAAAACGCCGGATGCAGCCTTGGTCAGAGGTCGACAAGGATACGCAACTGGTGCATCGGGGACTCTACGCGGAATATAACCTCGTTTACGATCGCGGCACGAAATTCGGCCTTGCGACCGGCCATGACGCCAATGCCGTGTTGATGAGCCTGCCTCCCATGGCAAAATGGGTCTGAAACGGCCTCAGGTTACGAGCTTTGAGAGATCAAGGGACGCCTGACGCATGGCGCCTAGATACTGAAGCGCTTTGTCGACGCTGAACCGCTGTGTCGGGGCGTGAAAGGCGAGTGTCGCCATTAGCCGATCATTGACGTCAAAAATCGGCACGGCTAGCGCGATCATATCTTGCATGAATTCCTCGCGATCCAGGGAATATCCCTGATCGCGCACTTGCTGGATTTCAGCCAGAAGCGCGTTTGGTTCCGTCAACGTGTTGGGGGTGCGCGCTTTTAGCTCCGTTGCGGCCAGATAACGCATCAGATGGCTGCGCGTAAGCGTGCTGAGGTACATCTTGCCACTCGCGGTGCAGTAGAACGGTACCCGTGTGCCAATGGGAAGCTGGATCCGCAAGGGCCATTGCGTCTCGACACGTTCGAGATAGATCATGGCGTCCCGGTCCGGCAGTGTGATGTTGCAGGTCTCGCCAATCTCGCGGCTTAGCTGTTGTAAAATCGCCTGACGCGCCGTGCGAATACGCAACGACGACAGAACCCCGCCCGCCAGTGTGCGCAGGCGCGGGCCGGGCGAATAGCTGCGCCCATCCAGATCACGCTGAAGAAATCCCTCCTCTTCCAGCGTGGCAAATAGGCGGTGGATCGTGGGTTTGGGCAGACCAAGAGCTGCGTTTATCTCGGTGGGTGTGATTGGCACGCCAGCGCGCGCTATCTCTTCAATCACCATGAGCAACCGCAGGTTGGTCGGTATCGTTGTTGCGCCCTCGCCATCCATGCCGAACCCGTCTTTACCGCTGCGGAAGAAGCGCGGTCGATAGGTCAGGAACCAGCGCCACAAGGACCCAGACCGTCAACAGCGCCACAAGATAGGGGACCGTGTAGCGCAAAAGTTTGAAATAGGGAACGCCCGTCACCCCCGACGCCACATAGAGATTGAGCCCGTAAGGAGGCGTGATGAAACCGATAGACGCCCCCACCAAGAAGATCACAGCAAACTGCACCGGCTCTATCCCAACGCCATGCGCAATAGGGGCCAGAATGGGCGCAAGAATGATCGTGACCGGCAGGCTTTCGAGCACCATACCGCAGACAAAGACGATAGCCATCGAGGTGAAGAGCACTGCGTGATAACCGCCCATCGAGGTCACAAAATTGCCAATGGTTTCCTGTGCGCCCAAAACCGACAGGATCTGTTGCATCACCACGGACACGGCGATGAGCGGTGCCAGAATGCCGGTGATCTGCGCCGAACGCATGGTGATCGACGGTAGCTCCATCGGGCTAAAGCCTTCGACCACCAGCATTTCCGACATCTTCTTTTCGCTGACATCGCGCCCTTTGGCCCCACCCATGAACTTGTAAAGTGGCAAGCTGACAAAGCCGACAATGACACAAAACCCAACGGTCACTCCGGCCGCCTCGGTCGGAGAGAACTTACCCGTGTAAATACCCCAGAGCACCAGACCGATGGCAAAGAACCCGAGCCATGCCCCAATGGCGGTTTTGAGCACGCGCATCGGGCTGAGCGCAATCAGGATACCCCAACCATTGCGCCAGCAAATCAGGAACGCGGCCAACATCATCGCCAGTACCATCAGCGCCCCGGGAATGATCCCTGCGACGAACAATTCTGAAATCGGCAGATTGAGGAGAAAACCATAGACAATGAAGATGATCGAAGGCGGGATGATGATCCCTACCGTACCACCCGCCGCTGCTGTGGCTGCAGAAAAGCGCGCGTCATATCCACCCTTGACCATTTCAGGATGCAGCATCGAGCCGATGGTCGCCGTGGTCGCCGAGTTTGACCCGGAAATCGCGGCAAAGAGCCCGCATGCACCAAGCGCCGCCATGGCCAACCCGCCCCGGATCCAGCCAAGGCACGCATAGGCAAAATCACTCAGCCGCCGTGCGATACCCGAACGGTTGATCAAATCCCCGGTGAGAATAAAGAGCGGCATCGCCAAGAGGGCAAAGCCATCGGTGAACACATCTGCCAACGCCCCCCCGATATTCTGCAGGGACATCCCCAGCACAAAGGAGATGCCGATGACCCAATATCCAATGACCAGAAACACCGGCACGCCAAGCATGAACAAAAAGGTTACGGCAATGGAAATCAGGGTGATGAGGGTCGGGTCAGTCATCTCAATCTCCTCCGATCACAGCTTGGGTGATCAGGGTTTCGCCTTTGCGGAAATTGGCAAGGTCGGTCAGGGCATTCTCGATCACCCGCGCCACGAGGGTGGTAAAGGCCAGTGGCACAGATAACAAAAACCACCATTGCATGACGTTATCGGTGCCAAGCATGATCTGAAAGTTCGAAGCAGAATTGGCCACGACCTTGGTCGAGGTGACCACAACAACCCAAGAAAACCCGATCCAGAGCAGGGCATCGAGCATGAGGCAGACCATCTGCCCGGCGCGAGGCATGGCGGTGCGAAACTCGGCAAAGGCCAGATGGGTGCGCAGTTTCACGTTATAGCTGCATCCGAACCACGTCATGATGAGAAAGAGAAAGGGCGGCAAGGTCGTGGACCACGGTACCTGTTGCGAGAACACGAAGCGGCGGAACACCTCGACAAAAATGATGCCACCAATCGCGAGATAGGAGACAACCATGATCGTCTGTTCCAGATTACGCTCTGCCCAAGGGCTGAAGCGATAGATCATCAGGATTAGCAGGGACAGCACCAACATCGCAGCAAGTCCAAGCGGCCAAACCGCAGGTTGGTTCATCGCCGAACTCAACATCCAGGAATCGCCTGCCATGAAAGCACTCAGAATCTCTCCCGTGCCCTGAAACCAGCCGGTCATGCCCATTTCTCCCTTTGGGTTGCCCTACACATACCGCGTCTTGGGCGGCTTTGTCGTCCGGGCCACCCAGAGGGCAGCCCGGTCCGTTTCTCTGGAAATCAGGCGGACCGCCACCAGCGGCGCGGCTCGACATTCTCGGGCAACGTATCCACGGGGATTTCCCGCGCAACGTTATAGATCTCCTGATAGGTATCGATTCCACCCGCCCAGCCATTAAGCCGCTCACGCCATTGCGCCCAAGGCTCGGGGTTGAACTCGGGCGAGCACATTTCCTCAGCCATCTTAATCTGATCGTCAGCCAGAAAGGCCGGACGCACGTTGTTCTCGGCAAAGATCGTACCGGGCAATTGCGGATCAGAGAACCCGACGGTCTTGACCAATGCGGCCTCGTTGGCGGCCTGCACATGGACCTGTGCCAGATAGGCGGATTCCATGATTGCATCCTGCAAGTGCCCCTCCATCGCGTCGAACACTTTGGCCGACATGGAAGTGTGCTCTGTCCCACAGAAAAACTTGAGATCGACCGACTGGCTGACCACCGGCGACATATTGGCATAGGCCACTGCCGAGGCCCATGTTTCCGCGCCGTCGATGAGACCCTGCTTGAGCCCGTCCAGCGTTTCCTCCCACGCGACCGGAACCGGGTTGAGGTTCAACAACTGCATGGCGATGCGTCCGAGTTGCGTGCCCGTGACACGGTTCTTGGTTCCAAACAGCTCTTCCAGTTTTGTCACAGTCGGCTTGTTCGCAAAGGATTGCCCCATCTGGAGACCGCGCAATTCGCAATGCGAGAACAGGAACTTCAACCCGTGCCGTTTTTCCAGCGGTTCGCGCAGGATTTTTTGCGAGGCGGGGCTGTAGAGGAAATGATACTGTGCGGCCCGGCTGGGGAACATATAGGCGTAATCCAGCACGTTGAGATAGGGCGCGCCACCAGCAGAGTTCTGGGTCGAGGCAGCATACATATCGACCACACCCAACTGGGTCTTTTCCACACAGTTGAGCTGACCGCAGATCTGGTTATCACCGATGAATTCCACGCGAATTTCGCCGTCGGTCCGCTCCTCCAGATCGCGGGCGAATTCCAGAACACCAGCGCGTTCGATCAACAGATTGCGCGCGTTGAAACCCGCAGCCCCCAGTTTGAGCGTATGCTTGGGCTCTTTGCCGAACCGTTTGCCATAGCTGCTCTCGGCGGCACGCGCCAAAGACGGGAGCGAGACCGCTCCTGTCAACGCACCCGCGCCCAATACCACGGATGACAGGCCAAACTGACCCGACAGACGGAACAGGTCCCTGCGAGAAATCCCGCTCAGGACTTTCGATACTTTCATGGTCTCCTCCCTATTTTGCAATATTGATACTTGCAGTCTCAATATTGATCGAATTATCCTTGATCTGGCAAGGAGATTTTTTTCCTCACGTCAGGACATAGGGAGGGTCACCGGGAATGTCGGAGATTTCAGCGGATTACGTGATCGTCGGCGCGGGCTCTGCCGGATGCGTTTTGGCGAATCGCCTCTCGGCCGACCCACGGATCAAGGTCGTTCTGCTCGAGGCCGGGGGGCGCGACTGGAACCCATGGATCCATATTCCAGTCGGATATTTCAAGACGATGCACAACCCGACCGTCGATTGGTGCTACCGGACAGAGCCCGATCCAGGGCTCAACGGTCGCGCGCTCGACTGGCCACGCGGCAAGGTTCTGGGGGGCTCGTCCTCTCTCAATGGGTTACTCTATGTGCGGGGTCAGCCGCAGGATTACGACCGCTGGGCTCAGATGGGCAATCCGGGCTGGGGCTGGGATGACGTTCTGCCGCTGTTCAAACGCTCAGAGCGGCAAGAACGCGGCGCAGATGATTTTCACGGCGACCAAGGCACGCTCTGGGTGTCAAACATGCGCCTGCAACGCCCCATTTGTGACGCTTGGGTCGCGGCAGCCCAAGAGGCAGGCTATCCGTTCAACGCCGATTATAACGGCGCCACTCAAGAGGGTGTCGGCTATTTCCAATTAACCACGCGCAAAGGGCGGCGCTGCTCTGCGGCTGTGGCCTTTCTCAACCCGGCGCGAACCCGGTCGAACCTGACCATTGTAACACATGCGCAGGCCAGCCGAATTCTCTTTGACGGCACGCGCGCCATCGGCGTCGCCTATCGTGACCGTTCAGGCCGGGAACAGGTGGCCAAGGCGGGCGCAGAAGTGGTCGTGTCATCCGGTGCGATTGGTTCGCCGCAACTGCTTATGCTGTCCGGTATCGGTGAGGCCGCGCATTTGCAGGATCACGGAATTGATGTCCGCCATGATCTACCCGCAGTTGGCCGCAACATGCAGGACCATTTACAGGCACGGCTGGTGTTCAAATGCAATGAGCCTACGCTGAACGACGAAGTGCGCAGCCTGACCAATCAGGCACGGATCGCGTTGAAATATGCGCTGTTTCGTAGCGGCCCGATGGCGATGGCCGCAAGTCTTGCCACTGGTTTTATGCGCACCGGTGATCATGTAGAGACACCGGACGTCCAGTTTCACGTCCAGCCTTGGTCCGCCGACAGTCCCGGCGAGGGGGTGCATCCGTTCTCGGCCTTTACCATGTCGGTCTGTCAGTTACGGCCTGAGAGCCGGGGGGAAATCCGCCTCGCCTCTGCTGATCCGGGGCGCCATCCCAAGATCCATCCGAATTACCTGTCCACTGAAACCGATTGTCGAACCATTGTAGAAGGCATCAAGATTGCCCGCCGCATAGGCCGGTGCGCACCTTTGACCAGCAAAATATCCGAGGAATTCCGCCCTGACCGAACGCTCGATCTAGAGGATTACGAGGGCACGCTTGATTGGGCACGGCGCTATTCGACAACGATCTATCACCCGACGGGCACCTGCAAGATGGGCTCGGGCACCGGCTCTGTGGTCGATGCCCGGCTCCGGGTGCATGGCATCGCCGGGCTGCGCGTGGCGGATTGCTCGATCATGCCCGAAATCGTGTCGGGCAATACCAACGCCCCCGCAATCATGATCGGCGAAAAGGCCTCGGACATGATTCTTGAGGATCGCGCGGCGGGCTGAACGCATCCAGTCCCCGCCGCGCCCCGTTCTAGAAATCACTGCCCCGGTTTGGCCCGTCCAAACATGCGTGTCACGATAACAAAGAAGAGGGGCACAAAAACCACGCCCAGAACGGTCCCCGAGATCGTCCCACTGAGAACGCCCGAGCCGATGGCATTACGCCCGCCAGAACCGGCACCAGAACTCAGTACGAGCGGCAGCACCCCAAGGGAAAACGCCATAGAGGTCATGATGATCGGTCGGAAGCGCTGACGCGCCGCTTCGATCACAGCGTCCAGAATACTCTCGCCAGCCTCATAGCGTTCTCGGGCGAACTCCACGATCAGGATCGCGTTTTTGCCCGTAAGGCCCACCACCGTTAACAGGCCCACCTGGAAGAACACGCCATTCTCAAACCCTCCCAGCCACGCGCCGGTGAGCGCCCCTACGATCCCGATGGGCATGGCCAACATCACCGCAAAGGGGATCGACCAGCTCTCATAAAGGGCGGCCAGGGACAGGAACACAGCCGCCAAGGAAAGCGCGTACAGAAGTGGCGCCTGATTGCCGGATTCGCGTTCCTCAAGGGATAGCCCCGTCCAAGCCAGTTCATATTCCGCCCCCAGTTGCGCAACCAGCCGCTCCATCTCGGCCATCGCCTCACCGGTGGACACGCCGGGCGCGGGCGAGCCTTGCAACTGCACCGAGGGAATGCCGTTGTAACGATAGAGCCCCTGCGCACCGTAATCCCATTCTCCCTCGGAGAAATTCGAGAATGGCACAAGGCCACCGCTGGCATTGCGCACGCGCCATTTCTCGATATCCGTGGGCTGCGCGCGTGCCTCGGCCTCGCCCTGCACATAGACACGCTTGATCCGCCCCTGATCCAGAAAGTCGTTCACATAGGTACCCGCCCAAGCGACCTGAAGCAGTTGCCCCACATCGTTGGGTGTCAACCCCATCGCCCCTGCCTTGCGCCAATCAATATCCAGATTGAACTGCGCCGCATCCTCAAGGCCGTTGGGGCGCGCAGAGGCGATCAGTTCACTTTGCGCCGCCATGCCCAGCAGTTGATTGCGCGCCGCCATCAGATCCGCATGGCTCTGCCCACCGCGCGCTTGCAGATAAAAATCGAATCCTGACACATTGCCCAGTTCGATCACCGAAGGCGGCACCACCGGGAACACCATCGCATCGCGGATCTGGCTAAACGCACCAAACGCCCGCCCCGCGAGAGCCTGTACGCTCTGGCCCGGTTCGGTGCGCTCTTCCCAGTCTTTGAGTTGCACAAAGGCCAGACCCATATTCTGCCCGTTGCCGGAAAAACTGAAACCGACCACACCGAACATGGAATTCACCACCTCGGATTCCTGCTCGAGATAATAGTCTTCGACCTGCTTGACCACCTCCAGCGTGCGCTCGGCGCTCGACCCGGTGGGGGTCTGGATGAGAGTGAACAGAATGCCCTGATCCTCTTCGGGCAGGAACCCGGTGGGCGTGCGCAGGAACATCAGCGCCATACCAAGTGCCAGTGCCAGATACACGACAAACACCCGGACCGGACGGCGTACAGACCAACCGACCGTGCCGCCATAGCCATTGGTAAGCGCGGCAAAGCCCTTGTTGAACCAAGCGAACGGTCCGCGTGTGGCCCCATGCCCCTTTGCCTTGAGCAGCGAAGCACAGAGCGCCGGTGTCAACGTGATCGCGACCACCACAGACAGCGCCATCGCGGACACGATGGTAATGGCGAACTGCTGATAGATCACGCCGGTGGAGCCGGGAAAGAACGCCATCGGCACGAAAACCGCCGAAAGCACCATAGCGATACCCACCAGCGCGCCGGTGATCTGGCCCATGGATTTATGCGTGGCCTCGCGCGGCCCCAGCCCTTCTTCTTCCATGATCCGCTCGACGTTCTCTACCACAACGATCGCATCGTCGACCAAAAGGCCGATCGCCAGCACCATGGCCAGCATGGTCAGCGTGTTGATCGAGAACCCTGCCGCCGCCAGCACCCCGAACGTGCCCAACAGCACGACCGGCACTGCCAGCGTCGGGATCAGCGTGGCGCGCAGGTTCTGCAAAAAGAGGAACATCACAAGAAACACGAGACCAATCGCCTCGAACAGCGTTTTGACCACCTCCTTGATCGAAATCTCGACAAAGGGCGTGGTGTCATAGGGGATCACATAATCGACGCCCTCAGGAAAGAAGCGCGCGAACTCGGCCATCCGATCCTTGATTGCGCGGGCGGTATCGAGCGCATTAGCCCCCGGTGCCAGCGTGATCGCCATGCCCGCCGCCGGGTCAGTATTGAACCGCGCTGTTGTGGCATAGTTCTCCGCCCCAATCTCAACCCGCGCCACATCGTCCAACAGCACCAGACCACCATCGGTTTCGGCCCGCAGCACGATCTGGCGGAAATCCTCGGGTGTGCTCAACAGCGATTGCGCTGTGATCGTGGCGTTGAGTTGCTGGCCCTCCACCGCCGGGCGGGCACCAAAAGAGCCCGCAGAAATCTGTGCGTTTTGCGCCGAAACTGCTGCGACCACATCGGATGGTGTCAGGCCAAAGCCCGCCAACTTGGACGGATCGAGCCATATCCGCATCGCATATTGCGCGCCAAACACACTAACCGATCCGACACCTTCGACACGGCTCAATTCATCCACCAGATTGGTGACCATGTAATCCGACAGGTCCACCTGTTCGAGACTTCCATCGGTGGAGATCATCCCCACCACCATCAGAAATCCGGCTGACGACTTTTCTACCGTTATCCCTTGGCGTTGCACGATTTCAGGCAAAAGCGGCGTGGCCTGCCCCAATTTATTCTGCACCTGCACCTGCGCGATATCGGCATCGGTCCCGGTTTCAAAGGTCAGCGTGACCTCTGCGCTGCCTGACGAGGTTGAACGCGACGAAAAATAGCGCAGCCCGTCCAGCCCGGTCATCTGCTGTTCGATCACCTGCGTGACCGTATTGGCAACCGTATCGGCAGAGGCCCCCGGATAGCTGGCCGAAACCGTCACCGATGGCGGCGCGATCTGCGGATATTGTGCAACTGGCAGGATCAGGATGGCCAGCACCCCGACCCCCATGATGAGAATCGAGATGACCCATGCAAACACCGGGCGGTCGATAAAGAAGCTGGCCATTCGTTATATCCTCTGCCCGATACCTATTGCAGCGCGTCGCTGCGTTCTTCGGGCGCGACGGGCGCCCCCGGTGCGGTTTTCTGAAATCCCGCCACAACGATACGGTCCCCAGCGTTCAAACCCTCGTCCACCACCCAAGCATTGCCGCGATCCTGAATGACATTAATGGCGCGTTCCTCGATCATGCCCTCAGCATTGACCACCCAGGCCAAGGGCCGACCGCGTCGGTCGCGGACCACGCCCTCTTGCGGAACGAGGAAGACCGCCTCGACCACCTCGACAGGCACTTCTACCTGCACATACATCCCCGGCAACAGCAGCAGATCAGGATTGTCGAATTGCATCCGCAGCGTCACGACGCCGGTCTGAGGGTTCACATTCGGTTCCGCCGCCTTGAGTTGCCCGGTCTCGCTGTAATCCGAGCCATCCGCCAGCTTGAGTCGAACCGTAGAATCCGCCCCCTCAAGGTCACGCGCCGTCTCACCGCGTCGCCAACGCAAAAGGTCAGCAGCCGATTGCGTCACATCGACATAGACAGGATTGATGTTGCGGATCACAGTCAAGGGCTGCGCCTGACTTGCGGTCACAAGCGCGCCCTGTGACGTCAGCGAGAGCCCGATGCGCCCCGACAACCGCGCCCGGATGGTGGTGCGCGACAGCTCGATCTCGGCTGAATTGAGCTGCGCTTTCGCCAGTTCCAGCCCGGCCGCCACAGCATCACGGGTCGACGTTGCCTCATCCAGCGCCTGCTCGCTGGCCACATTGCGCAACTGCAGTTCCACAAGACGCTGTGCCTCGCGCTCCGCCGCGCGCAGCTGTGCCTCTGCCTGCGCCACGCTGGCCTGCGCCTGCCGCACCGCCGCTTCATAGGTCGCCATGTCAATCTGATAGAGAGGATCGCCCTCTGCCACATCCGCGCCCTCTTCAAACAGGCGCTCAGTGATGATCCCGTTGACCTGTGGGCGAACCTCGGCCTCTGCCGACGCCGCCACACGCCCCGGCAGGAGCGACGTCAACGTCACATCCTGCGGCTGTAGGGTCACTACGGTGACGGGGGTAGGTCCCTGCCCCTGCTGTGCCTCCGCAAGCACAGGCCAAATACCGGCACAGACAGCGAGCGAGAGGAGTATTCTGGGAAGATGAGCCATCAGAAGCCCTTTCACGATAAAGCCGTGGCAAAGTTACATCGGCTGATTTATAAAACGCTTGGGTTTTGTAAATATGACAATCCCGGAAATGGCAAGATCGCAATTAAGCCCGCACAACGTCTGTGCGAAATTGAGACATATAAAATGCGCGATAGCACGCAAAACGGTGCGACATATGAAAAGATAAGGCGCGGGCGCCCTATTGCTCTCACCTGTGACGCGCGGCGCGAGGCGATTTTCGCCGCACTTGAGGCGGTCCATGCCGAAACCGGACTCGACGCAGCCACGATGCAGGCCATCGCATTGCGCGCAGGCATGTCCAAACGCACATTATACGAGGCATTTCCCAGCCGGACCGCGCTCTTGCGGTGTTACCTCGACAAGGTCACAGATCAGTTCATTCGCCCCTTATCGGCATCCGACACAGACTTGCCGATCGCTGCGCGGCTCGATCGCGTTTTATCACAGAATGCCCGGCATCAGGGATATGGTCTGCCACTCGAAATTTTGCGCACATTCATGTCTCAGGTTCCCACCACCCCTGAAATTGGGCTCGATGTGGTCGAACGGTTGCTGAACCGCGATTTGCGAATTTTGGCCCAAGAACTTGAACGCGGCGTTGCGCGCGGTGAAATCACCCTAGAGCACATCCCAAGCGCAGCAGCGCTACTGCTGGATATGGTACGACCTTGGCCGATAGAATCTCTGCTCGATCCCGCGCGTCTGGCCACCCCGGATGCCTTTGCCGCGCGGCGACATCTTGCGATCAAGGTCTTTCTCAACGGGGTCTCCACCTGCGCACTGGATACTTAAGCACCGCCTTTCAAGGCCCCCGCAGCGTCAAACGCCTGCAACTGCAGCCCACCCTCCTGCACAATGAAATCAATGACAGCCTCAATGCCCACCCCCTTGCGCAATTGCCCAAGGACGTACGGCTTTACCCCTCGTGCCTGTCGCGTGTCTGCGTCAAGACGCGCAAGATCGACGCCCACATGTGGCGCCAGATCGGTCTTATTCACCACAAGAAAGTCGGATTTCGTCAACCCCGGCCCCCGTTTGCGCGGAATATCCTGTCCGGCAGCGGTATCGATCACATAGATCGTCAGATCCGCCAGTTCCGGGCTGAAGGTGGCGGCCAGATTGTCGCCGCCCGATTCGATCAAGATGAGGTCGAGATCGGGAAAGGCGCTATTCAGGTCCGCCACGGCCGCCAGATTGATCGAAGCATCCTCGCGGATCGCGGTATGCGGACAGCCGCCGGTTTCGACGCCACGGATGCGGTCCGCAGGCAGCACCTGCGCGCGCGTCAAAGCTTCGGCATCCTCGCGGGTGTAGATGTCATTGGTAATCACCGCCATGGAACAGCACGGTGCCAGCGCCCGCGCCAAGCCCTCGGTCAGCGTCGTTTTGCCCGCACCCACCGGGCCACCAATGCCCACCCGCAGTGGACCATTCATGCCTGTTTGGCTCATGTCCGGAATATCCTCACATCTTGGGTCTCATGCTGCAAAGCCGCCATATCACCAGCAAGCGCACAGGTGCCGATATCATCAAGCGTTGCCTTTGCGGCCCGGTGGGCCAGCGCGCGAGTGATCGGCAAAACTCGCGCCAGAACCCCTTGCCCTTCGGTTTGCCCCAACGGCACATTACGAACTGCAATCGTCACAAGATTTCCGGCAAAGCCCTGCAAATAAAGACCAACAACGTCCGATGTGGACAGGTTCAATACCCTTGCCGCCTCACCCACTGCGACCGGCAGCAGGCGTGCCGACAGTGCGCGCCCGGTGATCCCCGCCACGGCCCGCGCAAACGCAGCGCCCTGTTCGCGGCTTTCTTGCAACCGTTCGGCACAGAGTTGCAGCGCGCGCGCCAGATCATCCAGCACAGCGCAGTCGCCCTCCAGCGCATGGGCCAGCAGAACCGCATCCTGCCAGCCCGCTCCAAATCGCAGGATATTGCTCAGCCAGACCTCTAGGCTAGTTGCGTCGTGAACAACCCCCGCCGCAATCTCGCGCTCCAGCCCATGCGAATAGGCAAACGCCCCTGTGGGAAACGCGGGCGAGAGCCATTGAATGAGCGTGAAATGCGCAGGCGTCAGCATCAGGCGTGATGATCATGCGGGCCGTGATCATGCCCCATGGTGCGCCCCTTGCCATAAGCCCCACCTTCGGGATGGAACGGGCCGGTGACGCGCCGCACTTCTGCACCCAATTGCACCAGCATCGCCTCGATCACATGATCATGGCGAACGCGCAGGTGATCCGTCAAAATCTCGCAGGGCGTATGCCGATTGCCAATATGCCAAGCCAAGCGCGTAAGGTCTCCGCGCACCTCTACCAGATTCTCAGGGGCCGCCTCCACCCCTACGGCACGACCATCGTCGAGAGCAAACCCCCAGTGATCGTCGAGGTTCGTGACCTCTGCCAGATCGACCAGAAACTCCAACCCACCCCTGCCGACCAACCGCCTGCGCCGCATCAGCCGCGCATCATAGTCCAGCACGACGATATCAGCCACAGCCTCGGGCGGGCTATGCAAGAGATGGCGGGACGTGGGCAACTTGGTCATCATCATCCCTCAGAACAAAAAATATCGCTGCGCCAAAGGCAATTCGCGCGCCGGTTCGCAGGTCAGAACCTCACCATTGGCGCGCACCTCATAGGTTTCGGGATGCACCTCGACCACTGGCGTCAGACTGTTGTGGATCATGTCGCGCTTGCCAATGCTGCGTGTATTCGACACCGCGAACGTAGATTTCGCCAGCCCCAGTGCCGCGCCAATCCCGTCGGCCTGCGCCGCAGCACTCACAAAAATCACGCTTGAGCGCTCGACCGACCGTCCATAAGCTCCGAACATCGGTCGTGAGTAGACCGGCTGTGGTGTGGGTATGGAGGCATTGGGATCGCCCATCTGCGCCAACACAATGGTCCCCCCCATCAACACCATCTCAGGCTTGGCCCCAAAAAATGCCGGGTCCCACAGCACCAGATCGGCGCGCTTGCCGGAGGCAACGCTGCCGATATGGGCGCTCATCCCGTGCACGATCGCGGGGTTTATGGTGTATTTCGCGATATAACGTTTCACCCGCATATTGTCGTTATCGCCGGTCTCCTCAGTCAGTCGCCCGCGCTGCTTGCGCATCTTATCGGCAGTCTGCCAGGTGCGAATGATCACCTCGCCCACGCGCCCCATCGCCTGACTATCGGACGCCATGACCGAAAACGCGCCCATGTCGTGCAGGATATCTTCGGCGGCGATGGTTTCGCGCCGGATGCGGCTCTCTGCAAAGGCCACATCCTCGGGGATCGTCTTGTCGAGGTGGTGACAGACCATCAGCATGTCGAGATGCTCTTCGATGGTGTTGACCGTGTAGGGCATCGTCGGGTTGGTCGAGGACGGCAGGATGTGCTCATATCCCACAACCTTCATGATGTCCGGTGCGTGTCCGCCTCCCGCGCCTTCGGTGTGAAAGGCATGGATCGTGCGGCCCTTCATCGCCGCAAGGGTATTTTCCACAAATCCACTCTCGTTGAGCGTATCCGTATGGATCATCACCTGAACGTCCATATCGTCAGCGACGCTGAGACAACAGTCGATGGCGGCGGGCGTGGTGCCCCAATCCTCATGCAATTTCATGGCGCAGGCCCCCGCACGGACCATTTCGGTCAGCGCGGCAGGCTGGCTCGCATTTCCCTTGCACGAGATACCGAAGTTCATTGGAAAGGCATCCAGCGATTGCAGCATCCGCCCGATATGCCAAGCCCCCGGCGTGCAGGTGGTGGCGAGCGTGCCATGCGCGGGACCAGTGCCGCCGCCCAGCATGGTAGTGATGCCCGAATGCAGCGCGTCCTCAATCTGCTGTGGGCAGATGAAATGGATATGCGCATCAAACCCGCCGGGGGTGAGGATGCGGCCCTCTCCGGCAATGATCTCTGTCCCCGGCCCGATGATGATATCGACACCGGATTGCGTATCGGGATTGCCAGCCTTGCCAATCGCAGCAATCAGACCGTCGCGCAGCCCCACATCGGCTTTGTAGATGCCGGAATGGTCAAGGATCAGCGCATTGGTGATGACCGTGTCCATCGCCCCACCTGCGCGGGGCGTCTGCGCCTGCCCCATCCCGTCGCGGATCACCTTGCCGCCACCGAATTTCACCTCTTCGCCGTAAGTGGTCAAATCCCGTTCCACCTCGATGATCAGATCGGTATCTCCAAGGCGCAACCGGTCGCCGGTTGTGGGGCCATACATGGCGGCATAGGCCGCGCGGGGGATGGAATATGGCATCTCAGAGGTCTCCCTTCGCGTCGGGCGCGCTGCCAGGCAAGGGGCGCTTTGTACCAATCCCTTGCATCACAAATCCCCCATCACCTGCCCATTGAACCCGAATACCCGCCGCGCGCCCCCGTAAGGAATCAGCCGCACCTCACGGGTCTGCCCCGGCTCAAAGCGGACGGCGGTGCCAGCAGGAATATCCAAACGCTGACCCCGCGCCGCATCGCGGTCAAACGAGAGCCCACTATTGGCTTCGGCAAAGTGGTAATGGCTGCCCACCTGCACGGGTCGGTCGCCGGTATTGGCGACCATCAGAACGGTCACCGGCGCATCGGCGTTCAGGATGATATCCCCCGGAGCGGGGAAAACCTCGCCGGGGATCATTTCCGCCTCCGCCCGAGCAGGAACCCACCCGCCACCGCGATCACACCCACACCAGCAAGCCACATCGCGCCAATTCCATGCGGGTGCAAATGCGGTCCTGAATGGGCAAGCGCCAGCGTCGGCGTAAGCAGAAAAAAGGCCACAGGATAACGCATGATCGGATCCTTTCAGCGAATTGGGGTGTGGACGGTCACCAGCTTGGTACCATCAGGAAATGTCGCCTCGACCTGTACGGCATGAATCATCTCGGGGATGCCCGTCATGCATTGCCCGGCGGTGATCACATGCGCACCTGCCTCCATCAGATCGGCCACGGAACGTCCATCGCGTGCGCCCTCGACCACGAAATCGGTAATCAGCGCCACCGCCTCGGGATGGTTGAGCTTGACGCCGCGTGCAAGCCTGCCGCGCGCTACCATCGCGGCGAGGCTGATCAGTAGCTTGTCCTTTTCGCGGGGGGTGAGGTTCATCGCGTGTCTCTCCTAGGGTTGCCAGACGCGGGGCAAGGGGCCGGGGCGCAAGATACCCAACAGCCGTATTATTTGACGTCTGAGCGGCCAGCCATCGGCGGCGATCAAGCGGATCATCAGCTTGCCGTCAAAACCTGAGGCACCGCCCGTCACACCCGGCTCATCCAATAGCGCGCGAACCCGACCCACGCTATCCTCTGCCCCCTGTGCCACCAAGGCCAGCGTGGCAAAGGCACGTGCGCCGTTCAGGACAGCGGGGCCAGCGCTCAGGCCTTGAGACGTCAGATGCAGCGGTTCAATCAGAACCGGCCGGCCCGCCCGATTGATCCGGCGGGTATCACACAGCGCGACCTCTGCCAGCGTCTCACCCATGGCCGCCCGCCCCAGCACCACTGACTCCAGCATCAGGCAGGAGGCCCCTTCCGCCAGATCAATCGCGGTATCACGGGTCAGGTGGCTTGCGTCAAAGAGAATGGTTTCCTGCGGCAGCCAATCCAGATGAGCGCCAGAGCCAACCACATGCCGCACCGAGACATGCGCCGCACCGCCCGTGCTGCAATAGGCGCGCTCGGCCGTTTGCGTGGTGGCCGTGGCCCGACACCTGTCCGCAAGATCAAGGCGATAGGCTAGCGTATCGCCCCCCGCCAACCCGCCAGAGGTATTGAGAAACACCACCTCGGGACCAGAGGTGCCGGGATGCACGAACGCCTTGGCCGATCCCGCCTGATGCAGCCGGTCGAGCCGCGCACCCACAGGGCCACGCAAGAGGCCGACATGCGCTGTGCCATGGCTACGCTGATGCTGGGGGACAGGACAGGCGGTCATATATGATTCCGGTTTGTGACAAACCATAGGCTAGCTGTTGTGTCAGGGCCCGCCAGTGGCCCGGTGCACCAGCCCGACTTCAGATCGCCGCGCCACACATATCTGCCTAATTTTACCGCAGTGCGCCCATCAAATAGACACTTCACGCAAGAGCCGTTCGCGCGCCACCATTGCAGCAGGTTCGGACAGCCGCACCTCACCCCGGTTCAACACCACCAGTTCATCCGCCAGCCCATAGGCGAAATCGAAATACTGCTCGACCAGCACGATGGCGATGTCCCCCTCGTCGCGCAGCAGGCCAATCACCTCGCCGATCTGCGTGATGATATTGGGCTGGATGCCCTCGGTCGGTTCATCCAAGAGCAGCACGCGGGGGCGCGCAATTAGCGCCCGCGCAATCGCCAACTGTTGTTGCTGCCCGCCCGACAGATCGCCGCCACGCCGGTCCTTCATCTGCGCCAGCACCGGGAAGAGGTCATAAATACGCGGCGGAATCACATGCTCGGATTTCGGCAGACAGGCAAAGCCTGTTTCGAGATTCTCGGTCACGGTCAGGAGCGGAAACACCTCACGCCCCTGCGGTACATATCCGATGCCAGCGCGCGCCGCCTGCGCCGCGCTCAGATGATCCAAAACCACGCCGTCCAGCGCGATCCGCCCGCCCGAATAGGGATGCCGCCCGGCGATGGCCTTCAACAGGCTGGTCTTGCCCACCCCGTTGGTGCCCATCACCGCCGTCACAGCCCCCGGTCGCGCCGTCAGGCTGACGCCGTGCAGGATTTGCGACGCACCGTAATGCAGCGTCAGGCTCTCGACGTTCAGCATCTCTCATCTCCCCAGATAGACATCAATCACCTGCTGGTTCCGTGTCACATGATCCAAACTGCCTTCGGCCAGCACCGCGCCTTCGTGCAGCACCGTCACCTTGCAGCCCAGACGGCGGATGAATTCCATGTCATGCTCGATCACCACCACGGCGCGGGTTTGCGCCGCACGTTTGAGAATATCCGTCGTATGCTCGCGCTCGGTCGGGGTCATGCCAGCGGCGGGTTCATCCACCAACAAGAGACGCGGATCCTGCGCCAAGAGCATGCCGATCTCCAGCCATTGCTTTTGCCCATGGCTCAATTCCCCGGCGCGGCGCGGCAGCGCATCCAGCAAGCCGATTTCCTCAGCCAGTTCTGCAATTCGGGCAGCACCGCGGCTTGAACGGCGGTGGAACAACACATCGAATGGCCCGCGCTTGTTCTTGAGCGCCATGCCGAGATTCTCGCGTACGGTCTGCGCCTCAAACACCGTCGGCTTCTGAAACTTGCGCCCGATGCCTGCCCGCGCGATTTGGCTTTCGGTCATACCCAAAAGCGAGACGTTTTTTTCACCCCAGATCACCCGGCCTTCATCGGGCCGCGTCTTGCCGGTGACGATGTCCATAAAGGTCGTCTTGCCCGCGCCATTTGGGCCGATGACGGCGCGCAATTCCGGCTCTGCAATCTGGATCGAAAGATTGTTGATGGCCCGGAACCCATCAAAGGTTACAGAAACGCCCGAGACTTCGAGAAGCGTGGTCATGGTTTCCTCACGATCATGTCAAAGAGGCCGCCGATGCCGCGCGGAAAGAACAGTGTTACGGCGACGAAGCCGAGCCCCAGCAGCACCAGCCACCAATCGGTCCAGTTGATCGTATAGAACCCGAGATTGATATTGGGCGCGCCGCCACCGGTAAACCAGCTCGACGCGAGCGACACCACCGCCGCGCCAATCACCGCGCCATAGAGCCGCCCACGCCCACCGATAGCCACCCAAACCGCAAGGTAAATGGATGCAATCGGTGCAATTTCAGCCGGGTTGATAATCCCCGCCTGCGGGTAATAGAGCGCACCCGCGATGGCCGAGACCACTGCCGTCAAGGTGAAGATCACCAGCTTGTAACTCTCAACATCATAGCCCAGAAACCGCACCCGCGCCTCGTTGTCGCGAATGGCGCGGGTGACCGATCCGAACTTGCCCGACACCAACCACGCGAACAAGAGATAGCCAAGACCCAGTGCCAGCGCCGAGGCCCAGAAGAACCACAGCGACAGGGTGGATTGCGGCAAATGATCAAGGCCGGGAATGTTCTGCAACCCCGAGAGGCCATTGTTGCCGCGCAACCCGGTGTCATTCTGAAACAGGTAGAGCGACAGTGCCAATGTCATCGCCTGCGTCAGAATGGACAGGTAAACCCCGGTCACCCGGCTGCGAAATGCCAACCAGCCAAACACCAGCGCCAAAAGACCCGGCACCAGCACCACCAGTATCAGTTGCAGCGTCAGACTATGGGCAAACCCCCAGAGCATGGGCAATTCATTGCTGCCCACCACGCCGAAAATTTGCTTGGCGATGGCGTTCTCGATCTCGCCTTGGGTGGGCGGAATCGGCGCACCAGAGAGCGAGCCGATCACGATTCCTTGGGTGCGGGCATACATCAGCCACATGCCGATGGCGTATCCCCCCAGACCAAAGAAGGCGAAATGCCCGAGGCTGAGGATACCGCAATAGCCCCAGACCACATCCATCGCGACCGCAATCAGGCACAGGCAAAGCGTCATGCCAAGAATTTTGACCGTCGAGGTTGAAAAGAGCGCAAGCCCGAACCCCTCCGCCAGAACCGTCACACCAAGGGTGAAGAGGGCGAGACAACCAAGAAACCAAAGCACCGACGGGTTTTCCGCCAGAAACCGCTTGCGCGGAGCAATATCGGGTGTGCTCATGGCTCAGTCCCCCGCTGCGCGGCCCTTGAGGGCGACGATGCCCTTGGGCCGGAATTGAATGAAGAGAATGACGAAAAGCACCATATAGGTCTGCGCCGCCAGCGTGTTGGAGGGGTTGAACCATTCAATCCCCTTTTGCAGAAAACCGATCATCGAGGCGCCCGCCAGCGTGCCCCAGACATTGCCGACGCCGCCCACAACAACGGTCATGAAGCTCTGGACGATATAATTTGCCCCCATCTCTGACGTGACCTGTGCATAGAGGCCAATGGCCACACCCGCGATCCCCGCGATGCCAGAGCCCAGACCAAAGGTCAGCATGTTGATGCGGTCCGGGTCGATGCCCATACTGGCCGCCATGCCGGGGTTTTGCGTGACGGCCCGCACCTCTAGCCCCAATCGCGTGCGTTTGAGGATGAAAAGCAGCAGTGCCAGAAAGATCAGGGCAAGGACGAAAATCGCCACCCGGATATTACTGATGCTCACGATATCGTTCAGCGTCAGCGCCCCGCTCAGCCAATCGGGTGCCGTAAGGGGCCGCGCCTGCGTACCAAAAATATTCTTGGCGAGTTGTTGCAACGCGATCGAGATGCCAAAGGTTGCGAGCAGCGTTTCCAAGGGCCGGGTATAGAGATGCCGGATCACCAGCCGCTCCATCGCCACGCCCGCACCGAAGGTCACCACAAAGGCCAGCGGCAGAGCGATGATCAGGCTGATGGTGTAATCAGGGATAAAAAGCTGCACCACATAGCCGGTATAAGCCCCCATCATGATGAACTCGCCATGCGCCATGTTGATCACCCCCATCACACCAAAGGTGATGGCAAGACCAATGGCCGCGAGAAAGAAGATCGACGCCAGCGACAGCCCGTCCAGCACTAGATCGAGTGTCTGATAGAGGCCAAGCGCGCGCGAGGTCGCGGCCAGCGCCGCCTCGGCGGCGGTTGTCACCTCAGAGGTGGGCTCGCTGTACACCTCGTAGAAAACATGCGTGGCCACGGCGCGCGCGACCTCATCCTCGGCAGCGCGGGGCGGCACGGTGCCCGCCGCCTCCAGCACCTCATAGGCACGGGTGCGGGCGGCATCCGTGTTCAGCTGATGCAGGGGTACACCGCCCACCGCCCCATCGACGATATGTTGCGCCAGCACGTCACGACGATCTGTTGCGCTCTGACGAGGCGGGGCAAGCTTGGCAGCCACCAGCCGATCATAGGCCTCGACCGTGGATATATCCACGCCGACCTCCAGCACGCGGGCGATGTTTGCCCCCTCTGGCGCGACCATCCCAACCCCCGGCACGCGCGCCGTCAACTGGTTGAGCACGCTGCGCGCCTCAATGCTGGTATCACCCGCCAATCCCTCTATCGCAGCCAACCGATACGGCAGTGCCGTCGCGAATTGCGCGGTGAGCAACGTCAAGAGCCGCTCCTTGCGTTGCTTTAGTCCCGGATCGCTCTCAGTTTCGATGGATTTTCTGAGCGGCGCGATTTGGCTTGCCTCAGAACTGCGGGCAATGGCATCCAACGCAGCCGCCCGACGTTCAGGTGCGGGCGCGTTCAACTCGTAGGGCACAAGCGCCGCTGCAATCACACTGCGGACCCCTGAATTGGGCCGGATCTGGTTCACTTCACGGCTGGTCACATCGGCCACCGCCGCTCCGCTATCCAAGTCAATCAAGCGCAGGCCGTTACCCGCCTCTTCGGCAAAGAAAAACAAGCCGTCTTCGGTACGCTCATAGACTCCGCGATCCTGCCAACGCAGCAAAAATTCGGCTGTCCCGGGAAGATCAGCAGCCAAAAGAGCGGCCAATACGCCATCAACCGTACTGCGCGACGGCTTGGCAATCTCGGCCTGATACTCTTGCAACAGCGGTTGCAGCGCCTCTTGCGCCAGTGCCCCACCGGGCCGCAGAAGCGCAAGAATTGCAAGGATCAGCATTGTCGCCCCAAGCCGGGCGAAGGAAGGAATGAAACGCATCTGAATGAAGGCCTTGATCAGGGGTAAGGGCGCGCGCGGGCTTCCCCACGCACGCACCCGGTCTGCATCAGTAGTTCGAGGTCATCTGCACGCAGGTCTCGGTCTCGGTGTTGTACATCCCACACCCCAGATCCTTCCAGTCGCTCTTGAGCGGCGCACTCGCAGGCAGATAATCGGTCCAGGCATCGCCCGGCACTTCTGAGGTCTGGCTGATAATGTCGAACTGCCCATCGGCGCGAATCTCTCCGATCAGCACCGGCTTGGTCAGGTGATGGTTGGGCAGCATGACGGCGGTGCCGCCTGTCAGGTTGGGATATTCCTGCCCCCACATTGCCGCGCGAACCGCATCCACATCGGTGGTGCCTGCCGCCGTTACCGCGTTCACCCACATGTTGAAGCCGATGTAATGTGCCTCCATCGGATCATTGGTCACGCGGTTCTCACCGGCATAGGCCTTCCATGCCTTGACGAATTCGGCGTTGATCTCGGTATCAGCGGATTGGAAATAGTTCCACGCCGCGAGATGCCCGACCAGTTCAGTGGTATCGAGACCTGACAGTTCCTCTTCACCCACCGAAAACGCGACGACGGGAATGTCATCCGCGCTGACGCCTGCGGCGGCCAGTTCCTTATAGAACCCGATGTTGGCGTCACCATTGATGGTGGAAATCACCCCCACCTTCTTGCCGCCCGCGCCCAACGCAACCACATCAGCCACGATCGTCGCCCAGTCTGAATGCCCGAACGGGGTGTAGTTGACAAAGATGTCGCTCTCCGCGACCCCCTTGGATTTCAGATAGGCATCAAGAATGTTGTTGGTGGTGCGGGGATAGACATAGTCGGTCCCCAAAAGGGCAAAGCTCTCGACCCCCAACTCTTCTAGGAAATAATCCACTGCCGGGATCGCCTGCTGATTGGGCGCGGCACCAGTGTAGAACACATTTTTCGAGGACTCCTCACCCTCATACTGCACCGGATAGAACATCAACCCGTTGAGTTCCTCCAGCACCGGCAGTGCCGATTTTCGGCTCACGCTGGTCCATGAGCCAAAGATCACGTCGACCTCGTTCACGGTCAGCAGCTCGCGCGCCTTTTCGGCAAAGAGCGGCCAATCAGAGGCCGGATCGACCACAACCGCTTCAATTTCGCATCCCAACAGCCCGCCTTTGGCATTCTGCTGCTCGACCAGCATCAGGACCGTGTCCTTGAGCGTCGTCTCGGAAATCGCCATCGTGCCAGACAGCGAATGCAGCACACCCACCTTGACAGGGCAATCCTGAGCCAGCGCAGGTGCTGTCGCAAGAAAAGTGGTCGCTGCAAGGCTCGCCATAAATGTAGTTTTTGTCATTTCGTTCGGAACTCCCATGTCCGGGCTGCGCGCGTCGTGGCGTTGTTCAATTTCGGGTCCCCCACCGTCATTTTGGCGACGCAGCATTCAGGTTGCACCTCTCCACAGGGATGAGCGATCCACCTGAACCGCTGCCACTGCGTGAGGTTATGAGCCATTTCGGGCATGAAGAAGCAAACAGGCTCGGCGCCAATTGCTCTAGCAACACCGTGCGCCAATGCTGTCCACTGACCAAGATTGCCGCTTTTTGGGCGGATTTCCGGCAGGACGCATAATTTATTTGCGTTTGCAGAAAGCTATGCCGCATTGCGGCATAGCTTATGTCAGGGTTTTTGCCCTCGGCCCTGCACAAGGATGGCCAAAAGGCCAAGCAGTCCTGACCCCACCATCAACGTCACCGAAACGGCATTGAGCACCGGGGTAGAGCCTTCGCGCATCCGGTCGAACATCGTCACGGTCAACGGTGCATTCGATCCGTTCAGAATCAACGTGGTGTTGAAATTCTCGAAGGAGATGAGAAACGATATGATGCCTGCGCCAAACAGCGCGGGGCGCAACCACGGCAGGGTGATGGTGCCAAACACGATTGCCGGACTCGCCCCAAGGTTCAGCGCCGCCTCTTCCAGCGTGCGGTCAAAACGGCGCAGACGCGCCGCAATCACCAGTGTTGCGATCGTCGTGATGAACGAGAATTGCCCGAGGATGACCAGAAACAGCCCCGGTCGCAACGCCCCGATTTCCAAACCTGTTATGGTGTTCACCGCTTCCGCCAGTGTCGAGGAAAACACGAGGATCGAAATCCCCAAGATCACCCCCGGAACGACCAGCGGGGCCAGCATCATCAGATAGGCGAATTCCTTGAATCGGAAATCATGGCGGTCAAACAGAAAGGCCGTTGTGGTTGCGACACTCAGCGACAAGAGCGTTACCCAAAATGCCACGAAAGCCGAGTTGAAAAAGCCCGCGACGATACGCCGGTCATTGATCAAGCCAAGCCGGGGCTGCTCCGCCCCGATAAACCAGTCGAGCGTGAACCCCTCCCACGGCAAGCCTGGAAACTGGCTGTCATTGAAGGCAAATACCGCCACCACGGCCAGCGGCATCGCCATATAGACAAAGAACAGCGCCACATAGGCCGCATAGGCAAACCGCAGCAGTGGTGGACGAGGGAGCGACGCCAGCATCTTAGCGCCCCAAAGTGTTGGAGAGCGACTGTCCGGACAGCCGCAGCAAAAGCCAGACAATCACGCTTGACGTGGCCAACAGGATAAAGCCAAAGGCCGAACCCAACTCCCAATTAAACCGCGTGATGAATTGCGAATAGATCTGCGCGGTGAACCATTGCCCGCTCTTGCCCCCGAGCAAGGTCGGCGTCAGATAATTGCCAAGCGCCAGCATGAAAACCACAATCGAGCCTGCAATGATCCCCGGCATGGCATAGGGAATGACGATTCGCGTCAGCACGTTCCAACCGTTGCCGCCCAGATCATAGCCCGCCTCGATCAGCGCATCGTCCATCCCGTCGATGGTCGAAATCAGCGGCACGATCATGAACAACATCGAGGTATAGACCAACCCGATCAAAATGGCCGCATCATTATAAAGAAACTCCACTGGCCCCGAGATGATCCCCAAACCCTGTAGCGCATTGGAAATCAAGCCGGTTTCCCTGAGCAGCAACATCCAGCCAAAGACCCGCACGATCTCTGACACCCAGAACGGCAAGAGACATAGCATGAAAAGCGCCGCCTTGGTGCGACCACGCGCGATCTTGGCAATGTAATAGGCTACCGGAAACCCGATGAGAAAGGTCAGGACGGTCGCAATCACAGAGAAAACCACCGTGCGGAACAGGGTCCACGGATAAACCCAAGAGGCCAGAAAATCACCGTAGTTCCGAAATCCGGTTTCATAGACTCGCGGCGCCACCTTTTCACGCAACGAAAGGATCAGCATGTCGATATGCGGGATCACGATCAACAGCGCGATCCACGCCGCAAAGGGCGCGAAGAGCAACCAGAACACCAGCTTGCCTTCCCGCATCATGCCACCGCCGCCGCAAAGGACACGACCGCCCCCGGCCCAAGCCCGAGTGACACCTGAGCCCCGCGCCGCAACGGTTCTGCCTCTCCTGATTGTGGCAACAGCGCCTCGATTACATCTCCTCCGGGCAAGCGCGCCAGAATGCGGCTCTGCGCCCCATTAAAGAGCACATCTTCGACCACCGCCTCCAGCCGGTTGGTGCTGTCTTGCGCGCCAGCCCCCACTGCGATTGACTCGGGTCGGATAAATACGTCAACCAGCTCGCCCGCCGCGGCGCTTCCTGCGCGTGGTGGACCCGCCACCAACGTTAGCCCTCGGTCCGTGGTCAGTTTGCATCCGGCACCATCCGCCGCGATCACCTTTGCCCGCAGCCGGTTGGCATCGCCCACGAACCCGGCAACAAAAGCGGTCTGCGGTCGGAAATACAACTCTTCCGGCGTGCCGACCTGTTCGAACCGTCCGGCATTCATCACGGCCACCCGGTCCGACATCATCATCGCCTCGGATTGGTCATGGGTGATATAGACAAAGGTTGTCCCGAATTCGTGCTGCAATTGCTTCAGCTCGATCTTCATATGCTCACGCAGTTTGAGGTCCAGCGCGCCCAGTGGCTCATCCAACAACAGCACTGCAGGATCGAGCACCATCGCTCGCGCGATTGCGATCCGTTGCTTCTGGCCGCCCGACAGTTGATCAATCTGCTTTGGTCCGGCATCTGGTAGCCCAACCCTACTCAGCACATCCGACACCGCCTTTGAGATCGCCGCGCGTGGCGTACCGCGACGGCGCAGGCCATAGGCGATATTCTCCGCCACCGTCATCATCGGAAAGAGCGCCAGATGCTGAAACACAAGGTTCACCGGTCGGCGGTTTGGCGGGGTATTCAGAACCGATGCACCCTTGATCAGAATATCGCCCATATCGGGCTGTGCGAACCCTGCCATCATTCGCAGCAATGTGGTCTTGCCACAGCCCGACGGGCCGAGGATGGAAAAAAACGATCCCTTGGGGATTGCGAAGGACACATCGTCCACTGCCGTGAAGCTGCCAAACCGCTTGATCAGGTTGCGGCATTCAAGATCGGCCGAAGAAATACTGTCCACGTCTGCTCTACCTTTTTGGGTGATGCGGCAGACCCTCTGCCGCATCACATTTGCGTTATTGAGCCGCGATTTGGTCCAGCAGACGGCCTTCGATGTCCTCAAGGCCCGCGGGAATTGGCGGGAACCATTTGATGTTGGAAATCACCTCCGGCGGGAATGCTTCCTGATAGGCCGCGCGCAACGCCGGGTCGACCAACTCATCCGACCCTTGGGAGGCCGAGAATGATCCCGCCTGATTGACGATCTGCGCGGCGATGTCTGGCCGCATCACAAAATTGATCCACTTGTACGCCGCTGCATCATTCTCGCCCTTGGCCGGAATGGCAAAGGTATCAATCCAGCCCAGCGCCCCGGTCGAAGGCGCCACAAAATTCCACTTTGCATCCTCTCCATTCAACTTGAACCCGGTCGCATCCCAAGCCTCTGCCGCAACAACTTCACCCGAGCGCATCATCGCCAAGAGGTCGTCCGCACCAGTCCAATAGGCTTTTACATTGGCCTTGCATTCACCCATTGCCGTGGCTGCGGCGGTAATGATTTCCGCGTATTTGGCAGGATCGGAATAGGCCGCAAACGGATCTTCGCCCGCCGCAAAAGCAAAGCCTAAAAGCGCTATGCGCTTGGTTCTCATGGAGATTTTACCGGCATAGTCGGCCGAGCAAAGATCGGCATAGGTCTTGATATCCCCCGCCACAGACCGGTCCACCGCAAAACCCGACACCCCCCAGATATGCGCCACGCCATAGGCGGCACCATCCACCGTGGTTGCCGCGACTGAGGCCTCATAGAGATCGCCAATGAATTGCGACTTGTCGATCTGGCTCAGATCAAGCGGCTTGTAGATGCCGAATTCTTGCTGCGGTCCAAGGATACGATCTTGGCTGGGCTGCGCCAGATCAAAGCCTGCGCCCCCTGTGGCGCGCAGCTTGGAAATCATATCTTCGTTGTTCGACAACGTCACTTCGACATCGATTCCGGTTTCCGCTTTGAAAGCCGAAATCACGGATTCAGGGGCATAGCCCCCCCATGTCAAAAGACGCAAGGTCTCTGCCGACCCTGCGGTGCCCAACAGCGCAAAGCTTGCGCTGGTCAGGATTGTTCCTATCAGCTTTCTCATCGTCTACTCCCTGTGTATCGCCCGATTTCCGGGATTGTTTTCCTGCCGAGACGCTAAGTCGTCGCAGTGCGCGCGTCAAGAAACGCTTATCAGACGTCGACCCGTTCAGGAAATCACGCGAATATATCCACACAACGTCCTAAAATGGACTGCTGCGGCATCCTAGAGTGGAGCTTGCTCCCATTCCAATCCGACGCCAGCATAATCAGCAACCACATCTGGAGGCTGACATGCGGATTGCCCGACTTGAGACTTTTACGAACGAATTCGTGGGATTCGTTCGCGCGACGACGGATAGCGGGGCGCAGGGCTGGGGGCAGGTCTCGACTTATAACGCCGACATCACCTGCACGATCTTTCACCGCCAGATCGCGCCACATGCGCTTGGCACCGATGCACTCGATTTTGCCGACACCCTGAACCTGATCTATGAACGTGAGCTGAAATTTCCCGGCAGCTACCTACGCCGCGCCATGACCGGACTCGACACAGCCCTGTGGGACCTGCGGGGCAAGCTTGAGGGGAAACCCGTCGTATCCCTGCTCGGTGGCACGCCGGGAAAGGTGCGCGCCTATGCCAGTTCTATGCGCCGCGACATTAGCCCCGAGGACGAGGCCGCCCGTTTTTGCCGACTGCGCGACGACAAGGGGTTTACCGCGTTCAAATGGCGCGTCGGCGCGGAGGCCGGGCGCAATCACGACGAATGGCCTGGTCGTACCGAGGCAGTTGTGCCAACCGTGTCTCACGCACTTGGGGACGGCATCGACAAGCTCGTGGATGGCAATTCCTGCTATTCCCCCGCCCGCGCCATAGAAGTGGGCAAGCTGCTGCAGGATCATGGCATCGGCCATTTCGAGGAACCCTGCCCCTATTGGGAATACGACCAAACCGCCGCTACACGCGCCGCGCTCCTGCTTGATGTTGCAGGCGGCGAGCAGGATTGCGAATATTCGAGCTGGCAATTGATGCTGGACCGCAAGGCCGTCGATATCGTGCAACCGGATGTGATGTACATGGGGGGCATGCACCGCACCCTTGAGGTTTGCCGGATGGCCGCGCGCGCGGGCCTGCCCGTGACCCCACATGCCGCCAACCTTTCGCTGGTCACCATGTGCACCATGCACCTCTTGCGCGCCATTCCCAATGCCGGAAAATATCTTGAGTTCTCAATCGAGGGGCCGGACTATTACCCATGGCAAGAGGGCCTGTTTCTCGGTGATCCCTACCGGATCGACGAGGGGCACGCCACGGTCACTGACGCCCCCGGATGGGGCGTCGAAATCTCACCTGCTTGGCTAGAGGCCGCAACCTATCAAGTCTCCGAACGTTAGCAGCCCCTGCCTGCCCCGATCTCAGAGGGTCAGGATCGTCGATCCTGTCGTCTGACGCCCTTCCAGCGCGCGGTGCGCATCGGCAACTTTTTCCAGCGGAAAGGTCTGACCGATGT
Source organism: Roseovarius sp. (assembly GCF_048262375.1). Lineage (GTDB taxonomy): Bacteria > Pseudomonadota > Alphaproteobacteria > Rhodobacterales > Rhodobacteraceae > Roseovarius. Next base: position 133,067 of record NZ_JBLXFE010000007.1, on the reverse strand, counting down.
TCACCTTGACCGCGCCGCTCTCAACCTTGGCAAACAGATGCCGCGCCATATCCTGACAGCGTGCATGATCCGCGAGGAACGTGAACAGCGTGGTGCGCGTCAGCTTGAGCGATCCCTTGGCAGCAAGCGTCAGCAGGCTGACCGGCTCGACCGGACCCGAGGCATTTCCAAAGGACATCATCATGCCCAGCGGTTTCAGACAATCAAGCGAAGCTGTGAACGTATCTTTGCCCACCCCGTCCATCACCACGTCAACCCCCTTGCCGTCGGTCAGGGCCTTGACCTCCGCCACGAAATCTCGATCGCGGTAATTGATGCAGGCGCTCGCCCCGTTCTCCAGCGCGAGCCTGCATTTCTCATCCGTGCCCGCGGTGCCGATCAGGGTGATGCCTTCAGAGCGCGCCCATTGGCAGGCGAGCAGGCCCACGCCCCCGGCAGCGGCATGGAACAGCACCGTCTGCCCCGCCTCCAGCGGCCAGACCCGGTGAAAGAGATATTCCACCGTCATCCCTTGCAACATGATCGAGGCCGCATCCTCAAAGGAAATGCCATCCGGCAGCGGGCAGACCTGCGCCGCAGGCATCACGCGCGCCTCGGCGTAGGCCCCCGGTGGGGTCGCGGCATAAGCGGCACGGTCACCGGGTTTGAGGTGCGTCACCCCCTCGCCCACCGCCTCGACTATACCCGCAGCCTCCATACCCAAGGCATGCGGATAGGTCATCGGATAGAGGCCAGTACGCTGGTATACGTCGATGAAATTCAACCCGCAGGCCTTGTGGCGTATCCGAATTTCGCCCGGTCCCGGCTCGCCCACGTCCAGATCGACCAGCTTCAGCTCTTCCGCTCCGCCTGCCTTTTCAATGATAACCGTTCGCGCCATGATTTTGCTCCCTACAATGCCTGTGATGCGACCCTTGGCATCACAGCGGCTTTGCCCGACTAAAGGGCAGCCGACCACGAAAGGCAATCCCAAGCAGGCGTTGGAATGGCCCGCGATCACGACGGGTCGCGCCTGTATCCATCAAAAGAGGTGCAAGACATCATGGCGGATGGTCCTGAATCTCTCTCGAGAAATATAGAAAGCCCAAGCGGTACTCGGAAGCCTGATAGGAACGTGGTAATGAACTGGGACGCACGATAGCCATGAAGGAGGCAGCTTCACGAAGTGAAACCAAGGGTCAGCGACTGCTATTCAAATCTGCAAACGCTCAAGACCTCTTGTGTTGCACCCGGCGACGCGCCTGCAACAGCTCTGAAAATACCTCCTGCCCAAGGCGCGGTCACCACATTAACGCAACGGCTCCATCAGGTCACGCTTGACCCTTCTAGAACTCGATTTCAACATTTGAACTAACTGTCGCCGCCCCATCTTGGCTAATAGACAGCGCGTTTTCAAACGTGCCTTTTCCGTTTACGATTCTCTGCCGGTGGCTGATCTGGCCCGCAATGCTATAGTCCCCCTCGGATCTGCGCTCATAGTCGAGACGATATGCTGTTTCGTCCTTACTGCCGTCATCAGCTTCTAAATATTCAAGATAGCCTCCCAGGCCACAATCAGTATTACCGCCGTCAAGCATAAGGTCACAGAATAGGCGGGGTGCGAAAACAAACTGCCCGCCGACTTTGTCCCAGAAACCCACCCCGTCGCCTGCAAATGAAGGATCGTTCCCAAAGAGGACTTCCGCGGAAAGGCGCACTATTGCTTTATCATCCAATTGAATCGAAGCGTTTTCCTCGTAATTGGGAAGCGAAGCATACTGTGCTGACACTGAAGCATCACCGGCAAAGGCATGCGCAACGTCCAGGCGGATCGCTGGCGCGACAGTCCAGTCATCGAACTTTGTTTCACCACTTAGTCCAACACCGGCAAAGAGAGCTGCATAAAGATAGTCTCCATTCGCTTCGATATCGCTCGAAAGATCAAATTTTAGCTCATAGCGTTTCTGGCCGGCGGAGAGCGCACCGTAGAAGTCGAGAAAAAGACCCGACTCATATCGTTCCGCACCATACACTCCGACATGTCCGCTAAACCCTAGAATTTCACCGGTTGCCGAATGCTGTGAGCTGTCAACCTTCGTCTGGCTTGCCGACGTTCCCCAGAACCAGCCTCGGAGTTGACCGTCCGAAATGAACCGTTCGCGCTGCTCGCCAAAAAACAGATCAAACCGATGTCCCAAATCATCGTTATGGTCATATCTCAGATCGAATTGGCGGATGATCCATAGATCTCGTCCACAATCACGAATTACACGTTCTGAACCCACCTCCGTCGAAAGAGTTGTTCCTTCGATCAGGAAACTCCCGTCTGGATCGAACTCACCTTGGCTGCCGCAATCAGCGTCCAAATCTTCGCCTTCGCGCAGACGTCCCAAACCGGCGGCTGACAAACTGGAAAAACGGGTCAGTTGCGTTCGTACGGTGTCCTCGAGATCCTCTTCCAGGATTTCCCGCACACTCTCTTCGATCTGCGGCAAGATTGGGGCGGGCGCTGCCTGTGCGGGTAGTCTCGTCACCGTGGCATCGCTTCCGGGGCCTACATCGTCGGAGACGTCGCTGACATCATCCTTGCCCGCAGGGCTCGTGCCGGTGGCTGTGGCCTGGTTGGCCAGTTCACCCGCAGCGATATCGGCTTGCGTGATCTCCTGGTAACCCGAGAAGGTCGCAGTATCAGCCTGCCCCGGCACCAGGTCGATCGGGCCGCCGGTCACCACTGCGTCCGGATCATTGATGCCGATGCCGGTCAGCGTCACATTGCCCGTGTTGGTCACATGATAGACGTAATAGATCCGGTCGCCCGGGCTCACCCGCCCGTCGCCGTCCATATCGATCACGCTCGTGCCCGGGATCAGCGGCTGGATTACACCCAGGGGCGCGATGTCTTCCAGAAGCACCAGTTCCAGCGCCGGTGTCGGGGGCGGCGCCGCGATGACCGTCGTGTCATCCTCGGTGTTGCCGTCGCTATCGTCGCCATTGTCCGTTACGTCTTCGACCGGCGTACCTCCGCCCGAGGGCGTCCCTGCCACCCGCGCGCTGTTGCTCAGCCCACCCGCGTCCACATCGGCCTGCGCCACCGTGTAGGACCCGGTGAACACCGCGCTTCCACCCGGGGCCAAGGTCGTCGAATCGCCGGTGGTGAAATCACCCGCGCCAAAGGCGTTCGCCGGGGCCGATCCATCCGCCCGCAACAGCGTGTCCTGCGCAACCGTCACCCCGGTCAACGTCACGTTGCCTGTGTTGGTCGCCGTGATCGTATAGACCAGCACATCCCCCGCGCTCAAACCGCCCGAGCTGTCGCGGTCGTCCAGCACAACCGTCTTCTCGCCCGTGATCTCGGGGGAATTCGGAACGAACTCAACGGTGGCGTCGTCATTGATTTCGGCGGCGGGATTGCCGCCAGCCCCATCCGCGTCAAGCGTTCCGGTCAGAATTGCGGTTTCGCCCGTGGTAGAAGATTGCAGCAACTGCGTGTAAGTACCGTCACCGTTGTCCTGTAGCGATCCAATCAGAACGCCGGCCGATGTTGCAAGGGTCACCGGAAAACCACCGATCGTGATGTTGTTTCCGTTAACGTCCTTCAACTGGATCGTTACAAGAGTCGTTGTCACCCCATCAGCATCTATCTGGATGTCCGCTGCGGTGATTGTCGACGTCAACGGTGATGGTTCCGTTCCGGGCGTGGAGCTAGCCAGGTAAGCATTCAGCGCATCAAGAAGCCCAGCGGTGGCGGCGTTGCCGCTCACACTGGGTTCGGCGGCCCCAACAGCAGTGTCCTGATACGCCCGTGGAGAGCCGATAAACTGGAACACATAGGTTTTCGACAAACCCGTTGAGAGCGGATAACCAGAACCGTCCGCCGGATCTGCGATCGGATTGCCTGCTGAATCAGTCCCGATCAGGCCAATCCCATAGACGCTGCTGCCTTGCGTGTCCCGCCAGTTCACGGCGGCTGCAAAGGAAGAAGTGCTGCCGTTTGTATAAAGCATAGTTACGTCGACAACGAAGTCGTTACCTTGCGACCCACCAAACTGTCCGTTGTCGGTCAATTGGGAAATTACGGCAGACTGGATGCCCAGAGTGGCGAAAGTTTGGGCTTGGGTTGGCGCATGAGCTTGGTTCGCATACTCTCCAAGGAAACCATCTTCGAACCCGACGCTGACGCGGGTCTGCTGGGCTGTCGCGCCTCCCCCAGTCAGGAGCCAGAAGCATGTGATTACAAGAATTTTCGCGAAAAGCGCTCGGAGAGAGGAAACGGTTTCTGAAGTCATGGGGTAGGATCCAATTGTTATCGGGATAGCTGCAGCGTTCGTCTGAGGTCATGGTGTGCTGTGGAGATGCGTTGGATTGGACGCGGCATTATCACCCTCGGAAGCCTGACTGTGGTCAGACGAATCGATTAGTGCAGCAACCCGTTCGTGCGCACTTCGACTTCATTCCAAACCTCTCACAATCGTACATCGGAAGATCAGTCGGGACATCGCCACAGAATCGAGGGCAACCTCGAATACAAGCACTTTACAAGTGGACCTGTTAGCCGTTACTCGCACACAGTTTCATGCGGAGGGGCAGCATCGATGACATCCAAGCTTTCTGCTGCGATACGGGCAGGCCTACACCAAAAAGGCATGAGCCAAAGTGGTCTCGCAGAGAACATTGGTGTATCTAACAACACCGTCACCTCTTGGGTCAAAGACCGGCATCTGCCTGACAAGGAAAGTCTGACGGAACTCAAGCGCTTTTTTGATTGGCGAGAAGGTAAGATCGTCGAACTACTGGAAGACTGGTTCGGAAACAGCCATGGGGAAAAGAACTATCGCATTGCGGGCCATGAATTTGTGGCGTCCAAATACAATGGTGACTACGAAGCCTTCTTGACCGACTTAATTGCGTTGGATGAGGCGACAATCGCAGGCATCTGTTCTGAACATGAAGGGACGCCTCAGCAGTGGGCCCCAATATTCTTTCACAGCCCCTATACTTGGCGAATAATTGTCAATGGAGATGAAATTGTCGGATATTGGCAGTTCGTGTGCGTGAAAGACACCTTCTACAAAGCTATCCTGGAAGGCTCGATTGTAGACTCTGAAATCTTTGTCGAGATGCTCGATTTCCCTGTGGTTGAGGGGCGTTACAAAGCATATATGCCGATCATTGCGGTACGTTCCCAAGATCGGGGGGCCACGACGCTCAACTTGCTGTTATCTGCGCTGAGCAAGACTTTGAGCGACCTTGCCAAGAACGATATCCTGATTGAGGATTGCTGCGCGACCGCCTTCTCTTTCGAAGGTAAGCGTCTGTGTGAGTTGATCGGAATGGAACACGTGCATCGCCATCCACGTGCTCCCTCAGAAGGATTGGCCGATGTGTTCAGGATCACCGGGCCTAGCGTTGCCAATTCATTTTGGGGGAAGAAAAGCCCTGTAATCCGTGAAAAATACCGCGCCGGCTTTATGTGACGGGGTGGTGTCAGACGGATGACAACTAGGGCCTGTTGACACTTAATCAGGGAGAGTGGCAAGAAGTTGGGGGTCATGCAGCATTTCGGCCGCACAACACGCTGAGCCTTCCATCGAGCACGGCCGCCCTTGTCCGCGGCCCAAGCATTTGCCTGCCTGTCCAGCATCCGATTGGCGAACTCGGGTGCCCTTTACGCGATCTTTAACATCTGAGGGCACATTTACCCGCCGACAATACAGGTTTCCGGCTCAGGATGGATTCGGCATCGCAAGACCCATGATGTACCACCTCTATGTACCGGTTGAGGCGGATCAGGTCCTTAAATATCAATACATTAGCAAGATCAAGAGGTTGGGATGGTGGGTGATGAGAGACTCGAACTCCCGACATCTTCGGTGTAAACGAAGCGCTCTACCAACTGAGCTAATCACCCGTGCCGCGCGTGATAGCCAAGCCGTTCCGCCTGCGCAAGAGGCTTTGCGCAATCGAACGCAAATCAGCGCTGGTTTAATCAACACTGGCCCTACGCGCGAACCTGTTGGCTCAAGAAGGCGTGAGATTTAGCCACCCACGGTGGCTGCGCTCCGACCATCTCCCCGCTGGCTCGCGGAGGGCTCGCCTTGGCGCATCCAAGCTTGGGCAGGCCCATGGTAAAAGGCCAACCCAGAGAGGGGCTAACAAGGCACCTCCACCTCGTCAGCCCGCTCTCCTGTGCGGATCAGACCCTAATCTTACCTTTGGCCAAGAGGTTATAGATCGCACCCCCGAGCACCGCACCAATCACCCAGTTGTAACCGGAAAGGAACCCGAACCACGGCACCCAAACGGTTGCCACAGAGAAAATCGCAGCCAGCGCAAAGGCGGTGACCGCCGTCCGGTTCCACCCATTCTCATAATGATAGCGACCGGCCTGCACGTCATAAAGATCGTCGAGATCAAGATGCCCTTTGCGATGAACATAGTAGTCCACGATCATGATGCCAAAGATCGGCGCAAGTGTGGCCCCGAGCGTATTGACGAAACCGCCAATGCCGAATTCGCTGATAAAGCTGGTCCAGAGCCCGCCGATGATCAACGCAAAAACCGAGGTGATAAGCCCGGCCTTGCGAAAGCTGATCTTGCCGGGGGCAAGGTTGGCGATGCCGTTCACCGCTGGGATGAAATTGGCGACCAGATTGATGCCAACGGTTGCGGCAAAGAAGGTAATCGCCGCGATGACGCCCAAAAGAACAGAGTCGGTGCGTTCCACAATCTCACTCGGGTTGGTGATTTCCTCGCCGAACACCACCGCCGCCCCAGCCGTGGTCAAAAGCGCCAGCGCCGAGAACAGGATCATATTGAGCGGCAAGCCGGTGAGGTTGCCCAAGAGCATGGTCGGCTTGTCCTTGGCATAGCGGGAAAAGTCGCTGAAATTGATCATCACCGCCGCGAAATAGGCCACCATAGTGCCGACGATGGCAACAAAGCCGTTGAATTCGCTGGCAAAGGTTGCGTCCGGATTGGCAAATATGGTGCCCGCAGCGGACAATAGCTGTCCGTCAGAGCGTTGCCAGAGCACGATGACGAGACCGATCATCACCAGATAAACGAATGGCCCCGCGATGTTGAGAAAGGTCTCGACCCAGTTCATGCCGCGCCAGAAGATCACAATGTGAAAGGCCCAGACGATCACGAATGACACCCAGTCGATGCCCGTCAACCCAAGGATCTCCGCGCCGCCGCTCGCCCCGGTGATCGACCGGATCAGAAGCGCGACAGCCGTCGAGGCGAAATAGACCTGAACACCGTACCAGAACACCGCCACCGTCGCGCGCAGGATCGCAGGCAGTTTTGCACCGCTGGTGCCAAGGCTGGCACGCGCCAGCACCGGATAGGGGATGCCATATTTCTCGCCTGCAGCCCCCGAGAGGTTGACCATCCACATGGTAAAGAGCCCGGCTGCGATGAGGGCGGCAAAAGCGGTCCAGCCGCTAACCCCGTAAGAGATAAAGAGCGAGGCCACCAGCGAGTAGCCAAAGAGCGACTGCACATCATTCGCCCAGACGTTGAAGATGGCGAACCAGCCCCATGTTTTCTCATCCGCCCCGACCGGGTTGAGGGTATTGCCCTCGGGGTCCATCGTATTGCCTTTGGGCACATGCCCGTGTTCGATTGCTGTCATTTTTTCCTCCCTGACCGATCGAATTCTAGATTATCCGTGACGTTTCATCTGGCCCTAAATACCTCGGGGGTGTGGGGGCAGCGCCCCCACACGGAGGCTCAGAGTGTCATATGCCGGTTCACATCCTTGTAGAGCAGATAGCGAAACGGCCCCGGCCCGCCCGCGTAACAGGCCTGCGGACAAAAGGCGCGCAGCCACATGAAATCGCCCGCTTCGACCTCGACCCAATCCTGATTGAGCCGATAGACAGCCTTGCCCTCCAGCACATATAGCCCGTGTTCCATCACATGGGTCTCAGCAAAGGGGATCACCGCGCCGGGTTGGAAGGTGACGACCGTCACATGCATGTCGTGGCGCAGGTCGGCAGGGTCCATGAAACGCGTCGTGGCCCAACCGCCATCGGTGTCGGGCATCGGCACCGGGGCGATGTCGTTTTCATTTACGACCATGGCCGGAGGGTGATCGAGACCGGCGACCGCCTGATACGCCTTGCGCAGCCAGTGGAACCTGACAGGGGTCTCACCGGCGTTGTGCAGCGTCCACACGGTTCCCGGCGGGATAAAGGCAAAACCGCCCTCGGTCATGTCATACGCCTGCCCCTCAATGGTCAGCCGCAGCGCGCCTTCGACAACAAAAAGCGCCGCCTCGACGCCCTCCTCGGTCTCGGGGTGGTCTGATCCGCCGCCCGGCAGCACCTCGGCGATATATTGCGAGAAAGTCTCGGCAAAGCCCGAGAGGGGCCGCGCCAGAACCCAGAACCGCGCCTTGTCCCAGAAGGGCAGATAGCTCGTTACGATGTCGCTCATGGTGCCACGCGGGATGACGGCATAGGCCTCGGTAAAGGCGGCGCGTCCGGTCAAAAGCTGGGTTTGCGGCGGCAGGCCCCCTTTGGGGGCGTAATAGCTGCGCTGAGTCATGGGCGCGGTCCTTTCACGGTCAGAGGCTGGTCAAAATGGACTTCTTCTAGATTGTCGCCGGGGCCGATCCGGTCGATCACGGCATAACGCCCGGCACGCCCGATGGGGGCCAGTACGCCGTGCCAGACATTACGCAGGAGATTGACCGCCTGCCCCGGCTGGCTCAGATAAGCGCGCAGGGCGGCGGGGCGATCGCCCTCATCCCCAGCCACGCAAAGCAGCATCGGCACCCCGTCGAGCGGCACAAAAGCCTGAGAGCCCATCGGATGCCGCTCCATCAGGTCGAGCGTATAGGGCAGATACCGCGCCTTGGCCTCAAACAGGCTGATCCCGGCGCGCCCCTCCAGAAACTCGAGCCGGGCCCGGTCGTGAAAGCGCCCACAAAGACCTGCGTTGATCATCCGGTCGGGCGCGCCCGCCACTTCGAGCACATCACCGTAAGGGGCAAAGGCCTGCGCGGTCAGCGGCTCAGCCACGATGCACGCGCCGCTCATGGCAAGAGCGCCTGCAACCGGGGCAGGGTGTCAGCCTCAAGCTGCGCGCAGCTGAGAGGGCCGCGCTCTGACGGTGTGGCCTGTCGCAGCGCACGGCTGAAGGCATTGAGCAACCCCACCGCGCTGTCATGGGCCGGGCCAAGCTCCATCTGCCATGCGCGGTCCGCGATCCACGGGGCGGGGAGCAGCGGGCCGAACACCTCGGCAAAGCGGGCGCGGTCCATCTGGCTGGGCCGCTCGCGGCGGCCGTGCGGATGGGTGTTCGCCCAGTGTTCTGCAATGTCGATCCGGCGCGGGCACCATACGTTTGCATGGCTCTGAACATGCTCGAGGAAACGGCGCAGGCCCGCGATCTTGCCGGGGCGGCCAATGAGGCGGCAATGCAGGCCCACGGTCATCATCTTGGGCGCGCCCGCCTGCCCCTCGGCATAGAGCGTATCAAAGGTGTCGGTCAGGTAGGATTCGAAATCGCCGCCGGTCACCCAACCGGGCGAGGCGGCAAAGCGCATGTCGTTACATTCGAGCGTGTAGGGGATCAACAGCTGATCGCGCGCTCCGAACTCATGCCAATGCGGCAGGTCGTCATCATAGCAATCCGAGATATAGTCGAACCCGCCCTCTTCGGCGACAAGACGCACGGTGTTGACGCTGCACCGCCCCGTATACCAGCCGCGCGGACGTTCTCCGACAACCTCGGTGTGCAGGCGCACTGCCTCGGCAATCGCGGCGCGTTCCTCGGCCTCGGGCATGTCCTTATGCTCGACCCATTTCAGCCCGTGACTGGCAATCTCCCAATCGGCTGTTTGCATCGCGGCCACCTGTTCGGGGCTGCGCGCCAGTGCCGAGGCAACTCCGTAAATCGTCAGCGGTATCTCTGCCCCGGTAAAGAGGCGATAGAGCCGCCAGAATCCGGCGCGCGCTCCATAGTCGTAGACTGACTCCATGTTCCAATGGCGTTGTCCGGGCCATGGGGCCGCCCCCGGAATATCTGACAGAAACGCCTCTGAGGCGGCATCACCATGCAACAGGCAATTCTCGCCGCCCTCTTCGTAATTCAGTACGAATTGCACCGCGATCTTTGCCCCACCGGGCCATTTGGGGTCAGGGGTTTGGGGGCCATAGCCACGCAGGTCTCTGGGATAGCGGGTCATCACTGCACCTTTGGGTCGGGTTTGTTCAGGAAAATCGTGCGGCAGAGGGCGCGTGACGCCCCCTGCTCAGGTCTGGTCCGCCTCAGCGGTCGAGGAACCGGCGCGCGGCGGGCAGATGCTGCATCAGCAAGTAGTAGGTTACACCCGCCGGGATCAGGCTGGCATACCATGACACCGCCGAGAAGGTCAGCGCCGCGACCACACCCACCGCCATGGCAATCAGGGCGGCGGGGTTATAGCCCGCATAATCGCCGGTCTCGTCATAGAGTTTATCAAGATCGAGCGTCTGACGGCGCAGCACATAGTAATCCACCACGAGGATCGCAAAGATCGGCCCCAGGAAGGCGCTATAGGTCTGGATAAAGAGGTTTAGACCGGCAGCGGATTCGTTCTTGACCAATTCCCAAGGGAAGGTGGCAAAGGCCAGCAGACCGACCAGCACGGCAGAGGTCTTGTAGCTCAGCTTGAACACATCCATCAGCGCATAGGCGGGTGGCACGACATTGTTGAGAATGTTCGTCGTCACCTGCGCAAAAGCGATGAACAGCAATGTGATGACGAGCAAGAGCTTGTTATCGACCGCGTTCGAGAAGACGCGGATCGGATCGACCTCGCCGGTGGCACTCGACACCATGAGGCCGATCAGCCCCATGAAGAGCGTCGCAGGCAGGATCGAGTTGGCGTAGATCACCACTTGGCGCACCCGCCCGACATCCTGCCGCAATTCTCGGCTGTAGTCCGAGACGTTCAGCATCATCGTGGCATAGATGCCAAGAAAGAGCATGGTCGCCCCCCAGAACGGCGCACCCCATGTGCCCTCGACATTGATCAAGTTGGTGCTGATCTCGTCGCCATATTTACCAATAACAGAGGTGAACATGTAGATCAGCGCGCCGATGATGAACACAGACCCGATGTTTTCCAGCCACTTGATGCCGTGGAACCCCAGCACTGACAGCATGATCTGCAGCGCCTGAAACCCGACAAAGAACACAACGATATTGGAATAGCCAAACAGTGTCTCGCTCACCAGATTGAGCGCGCCTGCGCCAATCCAGCTTTGAAATCCGAACCAGACAAGCGCGGGGACAGAGCGCACCAGCGCCGGAACGCGCGCGCCCGAAAACCCAAAGGCCGAGCGCAATTGCACCATCATCGGGATGCCGTATTTATGGCCTGCCGCCCCGTTGATCATCAGCGCAAGGCCAATCACCGTGCAGCCGATGGCGATGGCCAGAAACACCTGTAGCAGATTGAGCGTGCCCACAAGGCCCGAACCGATGGTGAAGGTGCCGATCGACACACACCCACCCAGCCACGCAAAGAGATAGGACCACGGGTCCATGATCCGCGTTTTCTGTGGGGCCAGCGATTCCTCGCCCAGACCCTTGTGTTCGATCACCTCGGGCATATGCCTCTCATGCGGTATAGCGGCCCCGTTTGTATCGGAAATTGTCATGTCTCTCCTCCCTGAGATGCATTATTTCGGGTTTGGTGGCGCGTAGGCGCCGATCTTGCTGGTTTTCAGCCCCGCCCCGATCAGGGCTTCGGCGAATTTTGTGGCCACCGTCACGCCGTCGATGACGGGAATACCGGTCTCTTCCGTCAGCCATGCGGCAAGGTCGGCCATGCCGGCACAGCCCAGAACCACGGCCTCGCAACGATCCTCCTCGATCGCCCTGAGGATTTCGGCGCGCACCAATTGGCGGGCATTCGATCCGGGCTCTTCCAGCGCCAGAACCGGAATGGCGGCCGAGCGCACGCGGCGGCATTGATGATCCAGCCCGTAGCGGCGCACCAACTCCTCGATGATCGGTACCGAGCGCGGCAGCGTCGTCACCACGCTGAAGGAGGTGGCGATCATACTTGCGGCCTTAACTGCGGCCTCACAGATCCCAATCACCGGACCCGTTGCAATCTCGCGGCACGCCCCTATGCCGGGATCGTCAAAGCAGGCCACAACAATGGCATCGGCCTCCTGCGCCTCGGCCTCACGGACCTGCGCCAGCAGGCGCGGCACCGCCATCGCCTCATCGTAATGCCCTTCAATGCTGGCCGGTGCCCCCACTCCCGAGCGCGCCTCAATCACGACACCGGGCGCCGTGACCGCCCGCGCAGAGGCGGCGATCTTGTCGGTCATGCTCGTGGTAGAGTTGGGGTTGATGACAAAGATTTTCATAAGCTCCTCCACTTGAATTTCCATTTTATTAACACAAATTGTTAACAATTTAAATAGACAATTTTTATGGTCGATTCCGATCATCAAAAATGGCACTTTCCGAGAAACAACGCAGGGAGCCCGAATATGTCCGAAACGCCCGAAAATGTGCTCGTCGAGCATGTGCTGGACGCCATATCGGACCAGCGGCTTCGGGCCGGAACGAAACTGGGCGAACAGGCACTCAGCGATCTTTTTTCCTGCAATCGCGCGCATGTACGCCGCGCGCTTGCGACCTTGGCCGCGTATCAGGTGGTTGATTTGATCCCGAACCGGGGGGCCTTTGTCTCGACCCCTTCAGAGGATGAGGCCCGCGACGTGTTTCAGGCACGCCGGGCCATAGAGGCGACGATCATCCGCAACGTGGTGCGGCGTGCCAACGAGGCAGATATCGACAGCTTGCGGGCGCATCTGGCAGCCGAAGACCAGATCAGGCAACAAAATGATCGCCCCAAGGCGATTCGCGCCTCGCGCGCCTTTCATATGCTGCTGGCCCAGATCGGGCGCAATTCGGTCTTGGAACATTACCTAGCGGAATTGACCATGCGCACCTCGCTGATCATCGGGCTCTATGGCTCGAACAATTCCAGCCAATGCTCTGACGACGAACATGCACGCATCGTCCAGAGCATTGCCGACCGTGACGAGATCACCGCGCAAGAGATGGTGGATCGCCACCTACGGCACATCGAAGGCGAGATCGAGTTTGGCCAAGAGGCTCCGAGGGTAGGACCGCTGTCAATGATCTTTCCCCCGGACCGCGCGGCGGGGTGACACCTGCAAAGGTTCAGGCCGCACCGATATCCGTAGTGGCAACCGCGACCGCCTTGACCACGGCATGCACCTCTTGACCCACCGCTAGGTCCAAGACCCCGGCCGAACGGCGCGTGACGCGGGCCAGCACCCGGCCCGCCACGGTATCAAGGGCCACGATGGCACCGGGCCCGCCGCCGGGGCGGATTTCGTGGATGATCCCGGGCAGGATGTTGAGCGCCGAAAGACCCTCAGGCCGGGTGCGCGACAGGATCACGTCATGGGCGGCGATGCGGATACGCAGGCTGGCACCGGGTGCTGCGGCGACTCTTGGCAAAAAGAGGGGGATGCCGCCCGCCTCAAGCTCTGACAACCCATCGGCGTGATGGGCTATGACCCGCGCACTCAGCACCGCGCCCGCCTCGCGCGCACCGGCAGGCAGGACGGCGGGATTTCCCAGCACTTGGGCGGCGGGCCCCTGCGCGATCACTCGGCCCGCTTCAAGCGCCACCACCGTGGTGGCCAGTCGCGCCACCTCTGACGCGGAATGGCTGACATAGAGGATCGGCACACTCACCGCATCGCGCAGCCGCTCGAAATAAGGCAGGATTTCGGCCTTGCGCGCCTCGTCCAAGGCGGCGAGCGGTTCATCAGCGAGGATGAGGCCCGGCGCCGAGAGAAGCGCTCGGCCAATGGCGACCCGCTGCTTTTCCCCCCCCGAGAGCGCACCGGGGCGACGGTCGAGAAGCGCGCCGAGGCCCAAAAGATCGACCACCCGCCCCATATCCTCGCGCACAGCCCCCTTGGGCGCGAACCACGCGCCATAGCCTAAATTCTGGCGTACGGTGAGATGCGGGAATAGCCGCCCCTCCTGAAAGATATACCCCAACCGTCGGCGATGCGGCTTCAGACGAACCCCGGCCCCGGGATCAAGCAGCACCCGCCCACCCGACACGATCCGCCCTTCGTCGGGCATGAGCAACCCCGCCACAGCGTTGACAATCGTCGTCTTGCCAGAGCCGGAGCGCCCGAAAAGAACCGTCACACCGGGCGGCGCGCGAAACTGCACATCGACCGTAAAGGCCCCAAGGGCGTGGCGGATCGAGACATCCAGCATCATAGCCCCCCCACGCGGGCCGCGACCCGCCGTGAAAGCCACTCTGACAGGGCAAGCGCCGCCGCCGCCAGCGCTATCGACAGCCCTGCCAGCCGTGCGGCACGCGCCTCTCCCCCCGGCGTTTCCAGCAGTAGATCAATCGCCAGAGGGATGGTCTGGGTCTGGCCCGGAATGTTGGAAACAAAGGTGATCGTCGCGCCGAACTCCCCCATGCCCTTGGCAAAGGTCAGCACGGTCCCCGCGACGATGCCCGGAATGATCAATGGCACCGTTACCGTCAGAAATACCCAGATCCGCGAGGCCCCAAGCGTGGCCGCCGCTTGTTCCAGCCTGGGGTCCACCGCCTCGATCGACAGCCGCACGGCGCGCACCATGAAAGGAAGCGCCATGACACCAGCCGCCAACGCGGCGCCCGTCCATCTGAAAGCAAAGCTGATGCCAAGGGTGCTCTCCAGAAAGCCGCCGATGGGTCCGCGTGCGCCAAAGCCCAGCAAGAGCAGGTATCCCGTCACCACCGGCGGCATGATGAGCGGAAGATGCACCGCCACGTTCAACAGGTTGCGCCCCGGAAAGCGCCCGCGCGCAAGTGCATAGGCCAGCAGTATGCCCACCGGAATATTGACGAGCGTCGCCCAGAAGGCCACCCGCAACGACAAGCGCACCGCGTCCCATTCCGCAAAAGTCAGCCAGTCGGTCATGGGCTATTGCACCAGTAGGGCAAAGCCCTGCCGCTCAAACGCGGCCCGCGCTTCGGTGCCGCGCAGATAGGCAAGAAAGTCCGCCTCGGCCGGGGTGTCACGGTTGGCAAGATCCGCGACCGGATAGACGATGGGCGGATGGCTGTCCTCGGGGAAGGTGCCAACGATGCTAACACGCTCCTCTGCCGCCGCATCGGTGGCATAGACGATACCATAAGGCGCCTCGCCCGTTGCGACAAAGGCGAGGGCGGCGCGCACATTATCGGCCTGCGCAATCTGCGGCCCGAGATCGTGCCAGAGCCCCAGACTTTCCAGCGCCGCCTTGCCATAGATGCCCGCAGGCACCGCCTCGACCAGCGCCATGGCCAGCCGCCCGCCCCCCAACAGCCCCACCAGATCAAGGTCCGGTCCGATCTCGACCGGGTCAGCCTTGCCAAAGGCGACCAACACGATACGATTGCCCAAGAGATCGAACCGAGAGCCCTCTTCGATCAACCCATCCGCCTCGACCCTGTCCATCCAATCGGGGCTGGCGGAAATGAAGACGTCCGCGGGCGCGCCCTGCTGGATTTGGCGCGCAAGGGCTGAGGACCCTGCAAGCGACACAATCAGCTCATGCCCGCTCGCTACCTCGAAATTCTTTTCAATTTCACTCAGCGCATTGGCCATTGAGGCCGCCGCGAATACGACAACCTCGTCTGCGTGGCCCGCCACAGGGGCAAGTGCGACAAAGCTTGCCGCAAGACTGGCGGCGCAGGACCGGGAACGCAGCAATGTGAAACGAAACATGGGGCTGGCTCCCAACAGGTTGATATAGCCAGGAAAACATATCGCAACTGAACCCAGCACGATCAAGCGTTATTTTCCCTCGGAAATATCCTTGAGCATGGACCGAATGACCCCGATCCGGGCCGCACCCGCCTCTGCCATGATATCTTCAAGCTTGCGATAATTGACCAACACCTCTTCGCCTGCCTCGGTCAATCGTGCGCCGCCCCCTTTTGCCCCGCCACGCGTCGAGTCCACCAAAGGATCACGGAACGCATTGTTCATCTCGTCAACCAGCATCCAAGCCCGCTTATAGCTCATAGACATGGCGCGTCCCGCCGCCGCAATAGAACCCGTTTCGCGAATCCGCTCCAGCAGATCAGCCTTTCCGGGGCCCAGCATGGCATCTTCGCCAAACACAATGCGGATGCGAAGGCTTGGGGTAGCGATCTGGGATGCGTCTGTCGTTGCCATGGCAAAGCTTATGCCAAAGCCACGCTCACCCGCGCAAGTGATATCACAGAGCAATCCAGAGCCTCTTGGACAGGCATCCCGCCCTCCGGATATTTCCGATAGGATATAATGGTCAAATCAGCGGCACTACAGAGGTGAACAGCCCCAGCAAGGGTCGCAGCTTTCTTGGGCGCGACATCACGGGCGAAACGCGGACCCCGTGTGCACCGCGCACCGCGAGGGATGTTAGGGGGCTTTCGGAACGCATTGCAGGTCGACTGCAGGGCGGCAATAAATTGGCTTGTTTCATGTTTATATTTTCCTATCATCGCCATACCAATTTTGAGGATTGAGAAATGAAGCAGGCAGGCGGGGCGCTTTTGTCCTCGATCCAAATCGACCGGTCCTCGCACAAGGGCATGAGCGTGCAGCTTTATATGGCGATGCGCGACATCATTCTCTCAGGCGGGTTGCGCGCCGGAGAGAGGTTACCGGCAACGCGAACATTGGCGCGTGAGACGGGCGTGTCGCGCACCACGGTGATTGACGCGGTGGACAGGTTGGTGGCCGAGGGCATGTTGGTGTCGCGGGTGGGGGCCGGCACCTATGTAAGTGGCACTCTTGAGAATCAGCGCCCAGCGCCGGTTCCGGGCAATGCCCCCGATACCGGCGCAGCAAAACCACGGGTTTCCTACACCATCAGCCATGCCGAAAAGACCTATGCCCAACGCAACTGGCTGCCACATGAGGCGCGCGCCTTTGTGACGGCGCTGCCTGCACTTGACGCCTTTCCAATGGCGCATTGGTCGCGCCTGTCGGCGCGGCATCTGCGCGGGGCGCGGGGGACGGTGATGGGCTACGGACAGCCAAAGGGATACGAACCTTTACGCCGGGCCATCACCATGCATTTAAGCGTGCTAAAGGGCATCCAATGCCACCATGAACAGGTATTTATCACCTCAGGCGCGCAGCATGCCTTTGCGCTGATCGGTCGGCTGCTGCTCAATCCCGGGGATCGGGTCTGGATGGAAAACCCCGGGGCCTCGGGCGCGCGCAACGCCCTTTTGTCCGAAGGTGCCGAATTGGTGCCGGTGGATGTGGATCATGAGGGAATTATTGTGTCTGACGGATTGGCCAAAGCGCCGCATTTCCGGTTAGCGTTTGTGACCCCTTCGCACCAACAACCACTGGGTCATGTAATGTCACTGACCCGCCGGTTCGAGTTGTTGCAGGCCGCAGAGGCAGCGCAAGCGCTGATCGTCGAGGATGATTACGACGGGGAATTCTACTATGGCAACGCGCCCCAGCCTGCGTTGCGCAGCACCGACACTTCCGGGCGTGTGCTCTATGTCGGCACGTTTTCCAAATCGCTCTTCCCGTCGCTTCGACTGGGCTTTGTCTTGGTGCCGGAACAGCTGATTGAGGCGTTCGATCGCATGTTCCGGTTCTGGGCCAGCGGCCCACCCACAGCAACTCAGGCCATTGTGGCCGATTTCATGGATGAGGGGCATTTCGCCACCCATATTCGGCTGATGCGACGGCTGTACAAGGCGCGCTACGAAGCGTTGATGGAGGCAAGTAAGATGTTGCCGCAAAGTGTCGCGGTGCAGGAAACCACCAGCGGATTCCACACCCCGGCCTATCTTGATCCGGGAATCGACGCACAAAAAGTCGTGGCGCAAGCGGCAGAACGCGGCGTCGTCCTCGCTCCGATTTCGAAATACTGTCTCAGCCCCATCGACCGTTCCGGGCTGGTCCTTGGATTCGGCAGCGCCCCCCCCGAGGACATCCGGCGCGGAATGGAGATCCTGCGAAGCCTGCCCGCCCTGCGTTAAATTGGTATGTTTTTTTTGTCAAAATGGATATGAAAGAATATCCAATGCTGCCCTAGCGTTAACCTTCGCACCTGCAGGGCACCGCCTTGGCTTGCGCTGCAAACGGAGTAACGCGATGGCCCGAACGACATCCGAAATAACCCAACACCATCCCTATTGGCATGATCAGGTCGGCCCGATGCCGGTCTTGCCCGTTGATCCGCCGCGCGAGACGGACGTGCTCATCGTCGGGTCGGGCTATACCGGGCTGAGTGCGGCAATCGCAACCGCACGCGGCGGGCGCAAGACGCTGGTGATCGACGCCGAAGCCGCTGGATTCGGATGCAGCACCCGCAACGGCGGGCAAATCAGCACCAGCGTAAAACCCTCGCTTGAAAAGCTGACGGCCAAATTCGGAGCTCAGAAAGCACGCGCAGTGCGCGGCGAAGGCGAACAGGCGTTGGCCTGGATCGGTGACTTCATCGAGACAGAGGGCATCGCATGCGATTTCAAGCGCGCAGGCCGATTTCACGCGGCCCATACGCCCGCCCATTATGAGGCGCTGGTGCGTGATGCAGACCGGATGCGCAAGGATGAGGGCATCGAGAGCTTTGCCGTGCCGCGCGCGGAACAGCATCGTGAATTGGGCACCGATAGCTACTATGGCGGGGTGGCCTACACCAAACATTGCTCGCTGGATCCGGCCAAGTATCATCTCGGCCTGCTGATGGCGGCCCTCAAGGCGGGCGCTGAGGTGGTGGCGCATTGTCCCGTCGGCCGGATCGAACACACCGGCACAGGCTTTCGCGTGCAAACCGCCAAAGGCGAGGTGCGCGCGCGCGACGTGATCGTGGCCACCAATGGCTATACCGGGGCCTTGACCCCATGGTTACAGCGGCGCGTCATTCCAATCGGCAGCTATATCATCGCCACCGAGGAATTGCCCGAAACGTTGATGAACGAGCTGTTTCCAACCGACCGGATCGCCAGCGATACCTGCAAGGTGCTGTATTATTACCGCGCGTCACCCGACCGGCGGCGGGTCCTGTTTGGCGGTCGGGTCTCGGCGGCGGAAACCGATACCTCGGTCAGCGCACCGTTGCTTTTTGAGAGCATGGTCCGCATTTTTCCGCAGTTGCGGGACTATGCGATATCGCATTCATGGCATGGCACCGTGGCCTACAGCTTTGATGAGATGGCCCATACCGGCATCCATGACGGGGTGCATTATGCCATGGGATATTGTGGCTCGGGTGTGTCGATGGCCGGTTATCTGGGCATGCGCATGGGTCAAAAAGTGCTCGGTCTCGCAGAGGGGCAGACCGCCTTTGACGACCTGCCGCATCCGACCCGCCCGCTTTACACGGGCAAGCCATGGTTTCTGCCTGCTACCGTCGCTTGGTACCGATGGGTGGACAGGCTTCAGACCCGACGGGCTGCGATCGCGAACTCGTCCTAGCCCTAGAAATTTCGCTGCACATGCCGGGTCAGCGAAACATGACAACACTCGGCAAACGTCGCCATTTCGCGGCATTCCAACAGGAGAAAGACAAGATGAGAAAAACATTTTCACTCACCGTTGCAGCCACGCTTCTTGGCAGCGCAACCATTGCTCTGGGGGCAGAGATAACGGTCGCGTCATGGGGCGGCTCTTATCAGGACGCACAAAGCAAGGCCCTGTTCGAGCCAGCCGCCGCAGCGACCGGCGTCACGGTCAAGCAGGAAACCTATGGCGGCATGGCTGACGTGCGCCTTCAGGTCTCGACCGGGCAAGTGACCCTCGATATCGTCGCCAGCGGCTCTGGCTCTGCGGCGCGCGCGGGGGCAGAGGGGCTGTTAGAGCCGCTGGACTACAATGTGATCGACGTGTCCAACTTCTACCCAAGCCTCTATTCCGAATTCTGCGTCGGCGGCGATGTGTTCTCCACGGTCTATGCATGGAACACTGCCACCTATGGCGCGGATGGCCCACAGAGCTGGGCAGATTTCTTTGACGTCGAAAAATTCCCCGGCTCGCGCGCCTATCGCGGCTCTGTCGCAGGCGCTTTGGAACCGGCTCTGATGGCGGACGGCGTGCCACTGGATCAGGTCTACGAGGTGCTGAGCTCTGAAGAGGGCATTGAGCGCGCGCTCAACAAGATCCGCGAACTGCGGCCCAATATCTCGGTGTTCTGGTCCTCCGGCGCGCAGCACGCCCAGTTGATGAAGGACGGCGAGGTGGACATGACAACCGGCTGGAATGGCCGTTTTGACAATGCCGCCGCCGATGGGGCCAAGGTGGCTTACAGCTTCAATCAGGCATTGTTGGATTATGACTGTTTCGCAATTCCCAAGGGCGCACCGAACAAGGATGCCGCGATGCAGTTTCTGGCCGAAATCTCCAAGCCGGAGTATCAGGACGATCTGCCCAAATACATCACCTACGGCCCGACCAACAAAGCCGCATACAGCACCGGCGAAATCAGTGCAGATGTAGCAGCCAACCTGCCTTCCTCACCTGAAAATGCGGCTCTGCAACTTCCGGTCTCGCTTGAATGGTATGCGGAATGGGAAACCATTGCCGCAGAGATGTATCAGGAAATGCTGACCGAGTAACTTGGTTGTTGCCATATAAGATCAGTCGGGCGCTGCGGCGCCCGTCTGTGCCATAGGACGCATGCGGAGGACTACAGTTTGACCCTCAACACTACGGAAGCGCTGCCCATCTCAGTGCAGAATATCACCAAGACCTACGGATCGGTTAATGCACTCGACAACGTGTCGCTCGAGGTCAAGAGTGGTGAATTCCTGACGCTTTTGGGCCCGTCCGGGTCTGGCAAAACCACGCTGCTGATGGTGCTTGCGGGCTTTACCCGCCCCGACTGCGGCAGTCTCAGGTTCGGCGACCGTGAGGTCATCCGCACCCCGCCCCATCTGCGCGATGTCGGCATGACCTTTCAGAGCTATGCGCTGTTTCCTCATATGACCGTGGCAGGCAATGTGGGCTACCCACTGCGCCTGCGCAAACGGCCCAAGGCAGAGATTGCCGAACGTGTCGAAAAGGCACTTGAGACGGTTCAACTTGGCGGCTTTGGCAACCGGCGCATCGACCAGTTGTCGGGCGGACAGAAACAGCGCATCGCCGTGGCCCGCGCCATTGTCTTTGAACCTCGCATTCTGTTGATGGACGAACCACTGTCGGCGCTCGACAAGAAGTTGCGCGACCAGATGCAGATCGAGCTGCGCCATTTGCACGAACAGCTTGGCATGACCACCGTCTATGTCACCCACGATCAGCGTGAGGCCTTGACCATGTCGGATCGGATCGCCGTGGTGAACCATGGGCGCATCATGCAGCTGTCAACGCCGCGCGACCTCTACGAGCATCCCGCCAATCGCTTTGTTGCCGATTTCATCGGTGATTCCACATTTCTGCCTGTCAGCCGCAGCGGTGTCGACGTGGCCTTTTCCGGCGTCCCGCTGATTTACTCCGGAACATTGCCCGATGTGCCGGAACTGCAACTGATGATCCGGCCGGAACGTGTCGTGCTCTCGCCCGGTGGGCCGCGCGAGGGGGCCAACAATTTCGCAGCCACCGCAAGCGATGTGGTCTATCAGGGCGACAGCTATTTGTTGAACGCACGGCTACAGACCGGCGAGACGATCACACTGCGCGGGGCGGTGCGTGGCAGCAATGCGACATCTCTGCCCAAGGTGGGCGACAGCGTTACCCTGACACTGGCCCCCGAAGACACGGTGCTGATCGACGGGAGCGGCGCATGACCTCGCAGACCGCACGCCTTAACCAAGACGGGTTGCGCCGCGACGAGCGGCTCGAATGGCTCAAGCTCTTTGGTCTGAGTTCTCCTGCAATCCTGCTCATTCTCGTGATCCTGATCATTCCTGTGGGCTGGCTGTTTTATGTGTCGTTCATTGGCGCGAACGGTCAGTTTTCGCTGGAAAACTACGCGCGGCTGATCAGCCGTCGCTCTTATACGCGGATCTTTGTCACCACATTTCAGGTTAGCCTTCTGACCACCGGGCTGTGCATTCTGATCGGCTATCCACTGGCCTATTTCATGTCGCAACTGTCCAACAGGCTGGCCAATCTCTGTCTCATCGCCGTGCTTTTGCCGTTCTGGACCTCGCTCTTGGTGCGCACCTATGCGTGGTTGGTGCTGCTGCAAAAGCAAGGTCTGATCAACAATTGGGCAATCTCGCTGGGTCTTTGGGACGAGCCGCTCAAGATTGTGCACAATATGACCGGCACCCTGATTGGCATGGTGCATATCATGCTGCCCTTCCTGATCCTGCCGGTTTACGGCGCGATGAAAGCAATTGACCGCGATTATCTCAAGGCAGCAGCCAACCTCGGGGCAAGTCCCCGCACGGCGTTCTGGACGGTATTTTTTCCGCTGACCACGCCGGGGCTTTTCGCCGGGGCGCTGATGGTGTTCATTCTGTGCCTCGGGTTCTTTGTCACACCCGCCGTGCTGGGCGGGGGCAAGGTGATCATGGTCTCGATGCAGATTGTCTCGAATATCGAGCTGTTCGTGAATTGGGGGGCCGCCAGCGCATTGGGCGTGGTGCTTTTGGTTCTGACGATGGCGATCCTCTGGGTTGCTTCGCGGTTTCTGAATTTCGATCAGATGACAGGAGGGCGTCATTGATGCTGAACTGGCTGAAATCTCCTGCCTCCGACACGCAAGTGACGCATGGCCAGCGGCTCTGGCTATATGTGTTTGCGGTCATTGTGATGATCTTGCTGGTGACACCGACGCTGATCGTCATTCCGATGTCATTCTCCGACAGCCAGTATCTGGAATTCCCCCCCGAGGTCTGGTCAACGCGCTGGTATGACAATTTCTTTGGCTCAAGCGAATGGATGCAGGCGGCGCGGACCTCGTTTCAAACCGCCGTCCTGACCATGCTGGTTGCGACGCCCATTGGGGTGCTGGCAGCGTACGGGCTGCACACCTCGCGGTTTCCGTTGGTGCGGGTGGCCTTTGTGCTGATGATTACCCCAATGATGGTGCCCCTCGTGCTGGTGGCAATCGGAGCCTTCTACGCTTACGTCAAACTCAACCTCCTCTACACCATCACCGGGCTGGTGATGGCCCATACCGTGCTGGCCCTGCCACTGGTGGTGATCGTCACGGGCTCTGCGCTCAAGAGCTATGACATGAGCCAGGAACAGGCGGCGCGCAGTCTTGGCGCCCCGCGCTGGAAGGCGTTCATGACCGTCACTCTGCCACAGATCCGCTTTGCGGTCGTCACAAGTGCGCTCTTGGCGTTTCTCACCTCGTTTGACGAAGTGGTGGTGGCAATGTTCATCTCTGGCGGCGACAACCCGACACTGACGCGCAACATGTTCAATGCGCTGCGTGACCAGATTGACCCGACCATCGCGGCCATATCGACCATCATGATCTTTGTGACCACCGCGATGATGGTGCTGGCCCAGATCTTTGGTCAAGAAAAGAAACCATAACGCGACCGGATGCCGCCCAAGTATAGTGTGCCGTTCGCCTCATTGAGCCCTGGAGACAAAGATGATCGACCTCAAGAGTTTTGAAAACCTCGCCGACCAGCCGCTCGGCGGCTTTGCCCCCAAGCCGACCAGCCTCACACCGGGCCAGCAAGAGGCGTCCGCCCTGCTCTGGACCTCTGCCGACGAGCGCACCAAGGTTGGTGTTTGGGAATGCACGCCGGGGCATTTTACCGCTGACCGCACGGCGGCGGGTGAATATTGCCACATCATTTCGGGCCGCGCCTCGGTGACGAATGCGGATGGTCTGGGCACGCGTGAGATCGGCCCCGGTGATCTACTGATCCTGCCACAGGGCTGGACCGGCGAATGGGTGATCCATGAGCATATGCGCAAGCTCTATATCATCAGCGCATCGCCAGATGCCTGAACATGGGCCACGGCGGATTTGCGCCCGCCCAGACCCTGAAATGGTCGCAAAAACCCTGCGACTGGCCCCCGTTAGGAATGAGGGATTACCCATGGGGGCCGACAGACCCGGTCAGACGTATCTGTGCCAGACCAATCTCATGATTGGTGCACATATGTACCGGGCGCGGCCCCCAGTGACGCAAGTCCCTTGGCCGCAGCCCCCGTTGCAGGCGGGGCCGCAAAGCCGCTACTTCTTGCCGTCAGCCACTCCGCCCAAGCAGGCCACCAAGATCCGGGCTGAGAGGAAGTCTGTTCAAACCACGCATCAGGACCGATATAGCGTGCGCCCGCAGGTCTGAGAGCGCACCGAAAATGCCCGCGTTCAGCCGACGGTTCGTTTATGATGCCGCCGTTATGCCCTCCACTGGTCAGAACAAAGGTCAGCTCTGTATCCGAGAACAGCTGAGTTTTATAGACGGATCGCCACGGTGCGATGTGGTCGGCTTCCGTGCCCACCGCAAAGATCGGGACCGAAATATCCTTCATCGCAATCACGCGCCCCTCAACCGCAAAGCGACCAGCCGTGAGCCGGTTTTCCAAAAACAAACCTCGCAGGTATTCGGAATGCATCCGCGCTGGCATGCGGGTGGTATCCTTCACCCAGACCCCCATGTCAGTCGGAACATCTTCCTGACTCAGAAAGTAACGACGTACGGCGCGGCTATAAATCAAATCCTCGGACCGGATCGTGGAAAAGGCGCGCGCCATTTGCGGCCGATCAAGATAGCCTTTTTCCCACATCATATCCTCAAGAAACGAGACTTGGCTTTCATCGAGGAACAAAAGCAATTCTCCGGCTTCCATGAAATCAATCTGCGCCGCCATAAGTGTGATTGAGGCCAGTCGGGTGTCATTATCTCGTGCCATGGTGGCCGCCGCGATCGCCAGCATCGTGCCCCCAAGACAATAGCCAACCGCATGAATCTTTTTGTCCGGCACAATAGCGTTAACCGCATCAAGCGCCGCCATTACACCGGTCTGCCGATAGTCTTCGAGCGACAAATCCGCCTGATCAGAGGTCGGGTTGCACCATGAGATCACAAAGACGGTGTGGCCCTGCTCCACCAGATAGCGCACCAAGGAATTACGCGGGCTCAGATCGAGGATGTAGTATTTCATGATCCATGCGGGCACGATCAGGATCGGCTCGGTCTGCACCTTATCGGTCAGTGGCGCATATTGGATCAGTTCAAACAGATCGTTGCGAAACACCACGTCGCCCGGTGTGCAAGCAAGGTCTTTGCCAATCTGATAGCCTTCTGGTGCAGGCTCGTGCAGCTGCGCGATTGTGTTCAGGTAATCATGCAGAAAATGAACCGCTCCCTCGGTAAGGTTGGCCCCCTTGCAGGCCAGAGTGCGTTCAATGATCTCGGGGTTGAGGGCCGGAAAATTTGACGGTGACATCATATCCAGCATCTGCCGCGCCATAAAGCGGGTACGGTCAGCATCTTCAGGCCGCAACCCCCGCAAATGATCCGTTGCGTAGTCCCACCAATCCTGCGCCGCCAGAAACCCCTGACTCCAGACGTTGAAGGGCGCTTTTCTCCAACCGGGGTGCCCAAAGCGGTGATCATAGGGCTTGGGAAGGAACGCGGGCGGCACATCAGCGCTCGGGCTGATTGCCTGTTTCACCAGCTTGGCGAGGTTTTCCTGTGCATGTTCCACCAATTCAAGCTGCCGCCCCGGCGCGCGCGCGATGTGATGCGCCCAGTCGATCCATGCTTCAACGAACGCATGCGGTGAAACACCGCCCGTCATCATCGCAACCGCAGCCCGCGATGCCCTGTCCAAGTTCTCATGCGGATGTGCTGCGGATTGAGGGGCCTGCTGGCTGGGCACGACCACGGCAGACGGTTGAGGGCGCGCAGGTGTGATGCGTTCAGCTTTGGGTGGCTTGGCAGCTTTTGT
The DNA here is from genome assembly GCF_048262375.1 of Roseovarius sp. Taxonomy (GTDB): domain Bacteria; phylum Pseudomonadota; class Alphaproteobacteria; order Rhodobacterales; family Rhodobacteraceae; genus Roseovarius. The sequence goes on along the minus strand of NZ_JBLXFE010000007.1, from coordinate 107,223 downwards.
CATTTTGAACTGTCCTTTGCTGCTTTTCCTGCACGGGCTGGGCTATAGGCCTCAAGGCGCGCGATGAAGCATTTAAGTCTTGCCCACGAAACGCTCTCCAACAACGCCAAACCTCAGCACCTGATCGACCCTCAAGACATTGCACGAAACACCAGAGTTGCGTCTTGATACAGATCAGGCCTCGGTTCGCCCGCCTATAGGCCAAGCATAACAGATCACGCGCGATTCTGGGGCCTGCCCCGCCGCTCCGTTTGGCACCGAGGCAATTCCGCCAAGTGTTTCGCTCAGCGCCGCTCCAGACCATCCCCCTTCTGCAAATCAGAACCGACTTCGGCCAGCAACCAATCCCGCACTTGGGCAACTTCTGGTCGCAAGGGTCGGTCCGACGGGGTGACGATGTAATAATCAAGCCCGGTCACATATTCCCGTGACGCTGCACGCACCAGCCCTTTCTGTTCCAACTCATGGGCGATCACATAACGCCAGCCAAGACCAATGCATTGTCCCTTGATCACAGCCTGCAACAGCAGCGCATAATCGGAAAACAGCATTTCAGAGGCGTCGCCGGGTGGGGCATATCCCATCTCAGCCAGGTATTTCCGCCAAGGCAGCCGCAGCGGCTCGTTGAGATGCCCCAGCGTGTGCCCCTTGAGAGAGGAACAGCCATCCAGCACCCCATGGGCCGCCACATAGCCTGGGCTTGCCACCGGAATCACAACCTCTTTCTGGAGAAACCATCGGTCGAACGCCTGATTCTTGTCTTCATCGTGCCGCACCCCAAGATCGGCCCCATCCAACGGGCCGATGGGATCGCCATGCATGATCTGGAAACGAATTGGGATATCCGGCAGCGCCTGCCGGTAGCAATCCAACCGTGGCATGAACCAATGCAGCGCAAACGCGGAAGTGACCGAAATTGTCACCGAGGTCGGGCTTTCACACATCCGCTCAATCTCATCCAGCGCCGCCTCCACCTGACGGAACCCACCGGACACGCCATCGGCTAGGATTTGGCCATGCCGTGTCAGCTCCACACCACCCGACATTCGGTTGAACAACGGCACACCAAGCTGATCCTCAAGCTGGCGGATCGTTTTGCTCACCGCAGGTTGGGTCACGTTGAATTCCCGGCTGGCCTCCGAAAAACTCAACCGCCGGGCCGCCGCCTCAAAGACGAACAGCGCGCCCGCGCTCGGAACTCTCGATCTCAACGCCATGACGCGCTTTCCTTCTGCCGCTCAAACCCATAACCCAAGGTAATGAGGCAATGAGTATTCGTGACGTTACAGAATGCAAGCTCCCTCGTAACATCACCCTCAAAACAGATGCCGATTGGACCCAGAAAGGCCCCTGATGCAAGAGCGTTCAAATCTTCTTAAGGCAAATGCAAACAGTTCAGTGACCACGGCGCATACGGTCTGCCCGCCCAATTTGGATCCGCTTCTGCGACCAAACTCTATCGCGTTCATCGGGGCCTCTAACCGTCCGCAAACCCCCGGAAACGTCATGGTAAGCACTGCGGCAATGGATGGCTATCTTGGCGCGCTTTATCCGGTTAACCCCAAGGAAACTGAAATTTCGGGGCTTCCTTGCTTTCCGGACATCACCAGCATTCCCGGACCGGTGGAACATGCAGTGATCGGCTTGGCCGATCAGCGGGTAGAGCAAGCCCTGCGCGAAGCAATCAACAAGGGCGTGCGCGCCGCCACCATTTTCACCGGCTGCGACATGTCCGACCAAGGCGATGACAGGCTGCTGCACCGCCTCTCGGACATGGCCCGCGAGGCTGGTCTGCACATCTGCGGCCCCAACAGCATGGGCTTCCTGAACCCCACGATTGGGTTGCGGCTCAATGGCTTCGCCTCGCCTGTCCCTCTAAAGCCGGGTAATATCGCACTGATCGTTCAATCGGGCTCCGCCTTCAGTGCCCTGGCCTACAATCACACCCGGTTGCGCTATTCGTTCTGCGTATCGACAGGGCGTGAACTTGCCACGCGCAGCGAGGATTACATGCTCTGGGCGTTGGAACAGCCCGAGACCAAAGTGATCGGCCTGTTTCAGGAAACTGCGCGCGACCCGGCGCGTTTCATCGCCGCGCTGGAACGCGCGAGGGAACGATCAATCCCGGTGGTGGTGCTCAAAGTCGGTAAAACAGAACTCAGCGCACATTTCGCCTCTAGCCACAGCGGGGCCATTGCCGGCAACGCGGCCGCCTATGAGGCAGTCTTCCGCAGTTACGGCGTGGTGGAAACCGCCACCCTCGACGAATTCGGTGCCTGTTTACAGCTTTTCTCCAAGGTTGATCCGACACATTTGCCCGACGGCTGGCTGGCCGGAGTGCACGATTCCGGCGGCGAGCGCGAGATGGTGGTGGATCTGGCCGAGCGCGAAAGCGTGCGGTATGCCACCATTTCAGAGGCCACGAAAACCAAGCTAAGCGCCAATCTGGACAGCGGCCTCAAGCCTGAGAACCCGATTGATGTATGGGGCTCCGGGCATGAGTTCGAGCGCAAGGCTGAAAACTGCATGAGCGCCCTGATCGACGATCCGGCCACTGGAGCGCTGGCATTGTTCCAAGACATTCGCGATGGCTCTTACATCGCCACCGGCTTTTTGGCGGCTCTGCGCAGAGTCGCCAAAAATAGCAACAAACCGACCGTTATCATCTCCAATTATGCAGGAGTGCGACACGGAACCATTGCACTTGAGGCCGTAGAGAGCGGATTGCCCGTGATTGAAGGCACGCAGGAAGGGCTCAAGGCGATCCGCGAGATGTTCGCCTTCCGCGACCGTCAAAAGCTGTCCCATACCCCCCTCCCCGCCACCGCGCCCGAAATCGTCAGCCGCTGGCGTACCCGCCTGTCAGAACCCAGAGATTTGAGCGAAGCCGAGGCCTTGGCGCTGCTTGCGGATTATGGCATCTCCACGCCCTGCGTCATCGCAGTGGACACACCTGAGGCGCTGCGCACCGCCGCGCAGAAAACCGGCTTTCCGGTTGTGCTCAAGACGGCAGTGCCCGGCATCCATCACAAGAGCGATGTAGGCGGGGTGTGTCTCGGTCTGACGGACCTTCAGAGCGTCGAGGCGGCTTATAACGACATCTCCGAACGGCTCGGGCCGCAGGCGGTGATAGAAGAGATGGTGCCGACTGGTATCGAATTGGCATTCGGGGTGGTGCAGGACGAGACATTCGGCCCGTTCGTCATGGTAGCCGCCGGCGGTATCTGGATTGAGGCGCTGGATGACCGGGCCGTGGCAATGCCGCCCTTTGACCCGGTCGAGGCGCGCGGCATGATTGACACATTGCGTATCCGCCGACAGCTGGGCGGCGGCCGTGGCATCCCCCCTGCCGATCTGGACGCCATCGCCCGGGCATTCTCGCGCTTTTCTCAGCTTGCCGCCGATCTTGGCGACCTGATTGCCGAGATGGATGTGAACCCTCTTTTCGCAAGGGCGGACGGGATACGCGCCGTTGATGCCCTGCTGAACGTTCGTGCCACGCGCACGCCTAACATCTGACAAGGACCCCCACTTGTGGATTTCGTGAAACGGGTGACTGATGAACAGGGCGGGCCAGCCCGGCCCCGCACCGAGCAAAACCATTGCGCTGCTGCACAAAACGCCCAGCGCACACCCGCCGCCCCGAGGCCCCTTACCAAAAGGAACGCCAATTGACCGACGCCCCCCAGTTCACCACCATCACTTATGAAACGCGCGACCATATAGCCGAAATCGGCCTCAACCGCCCCGAAGTGCTGAACGCCATCAACAGCACGATGCTCACAGAGCTGAATCTGGCATTGGACCTTGCAGAGGCCGATCCGGAGGTGAACGTCATCCTGCTGTCGGGACATGGGCGCGCCTTTTCCGCAGGCTTCGACCTCAAGGAATCCGCCGCCCGTGGCACGGTAACCCTCGCACAATGGCGACAGTTCCTGCAGGTGGATTTCGATCTCATCATGCGGTTCTGGGATTGCCCAAAACCCACTGTTGCGGCGGTGCAGGGCCATTGCCTCGGCGGTGGATTCGAGATGGCCATGGCTTGCGACCTAACCGTCGCAAGCGAAACCGCCCTGCTTGGAGAGCCAGAGGTAAAGTTCGGCTCCGGTGTGGTCGCCTTGCTGCTGCCCTGGCTCACCGGGCCGAAGATGGCCAAAGAGATTGTGCTTACCGGACAGGATAAACTTACCAGCCAACGCGCCTACGAGATTGGCCTGCTCAACCGCGTCGTTCCCCAAGCGGAGCTGATACAAACCGCCCGAACGCTTGCCGGGGCGATGTCAGGTGCCGCAGGCGCATCTGTGCGGATGTCCAAGCAGGCGATAAATCGCAGCTACGAAATGATGGGCATGCGCAACGCCCTGCGGCAGGCGCTGGAGCTGGATATCTATATCGAGGCCAATGGCGGCCCGGAACGCGAGGCTTTCAACCGAATTCGCAGAGAAGAGGGCCTGAAAGCCGCCATCGCTTGGCGCGAGCGCCGTCCCGGTCAGACAGGCTAAGCTGATTGAGTCCACCAACTACGTCTTTCTGGCAGGCTGCATTTCAACCATTCAGGTTTTGAGGTCCCAATGCCCACTCCCGCGTTCTTTCCCAGACTGTTCACCCCGCTTGCGCTAGGTCCCTTCGAAATCCGTAACCGCATTGCATCCACCGGCCACCAGACCTTTCTGGCCGAGAACAATCAACCCGGAGACGCCTTGGTGGCCTATCACGAAGCGCGCGCGCGTGGCGGCGCGGGGTTGATCATCACCGAAGCAGCCCGCTTTCACGAAAGCGCCTTTGCCGCCCCCCTCGAACTGCGTCTAGTAGCGGATTCCGCCATTCCCGCCTACGCAAGACTGGCCAAAGCGGTACAAGACCAAGGCGCGCGCATCATCGGCCAACTCTCACATTCTGGGCGGGTGTCCCACCGGATGCGCGAGGGCCATCGCGGCGTGGCCTATGCCCCCTCCCCCGTGCCCGACAGGCGCTATCAGACCGTACCAAGGCAGATGTCCATTGCGCTCATTCAGGAATTGGTCAGCGCCATTGGCGCAGGTGCCCGGCGCTATGCCGAGGCCGGGTATGATGGGGTCGAATTGATGGCAAGCCACGGGTTGCTCTTTGCCCAATTTCTCAACCCCGCCGTCAACCGGCGCTCTGATGCCTATGGCGGCCCGCTCGAAAACCGGCTGCGCTTTTTGCGCGATAGCTTGGCCGAGGTGCGCCGCACCACGCGGGACGACATGACCATAGGCCTACGCATTTCAGCCGAAGATTTTGAGGCAGATGGCACCGATCCCGCCGAAATCCAAACCGCCTGCTGCCTCTTGGCCGACTCCGGCGCGATTGACTATCTCAACGTGACCGCAGGGTCCATGGCTGGCCTCGGCGGCTCGATCCATGTGGTCCCCCCGATGGAGATCGCTTCGGCCTATCTGGCCGCGCACGCCGGACGCCTGCGTGCCGCAACCCGCTTGCCGGTTCTGGTGGCCGGACGCATCAACCAACCCCAGGAGGCCGAGCAGGTGCTGGCCAGCGGCCATGCCGATATCTGCGGCATGACCCGCGCGCTGATCACCGACCCTGACCTGCCCGCCAAAGCCCGCACCGGGAAAAGCGACAGCATCAAGGCCTGTATCGGCTGCAATCAGGCCTGTATTGGACATCTCCATAAAGGCACCGGAATTTCCTGCATCCAGAGTCCGCTATCAGGCCGCGAGACACGCTTTGCCCCAGCCTTGGCAGACCCCACCATACGACCGCGCCGGGTGCTGGTGGCCGGAGGCGGCCCGGCCGGCATGCGCGCCGCCGTGACCGCAGCGCGACGCGGTCACTCTGTGCTGCTGATAGAATCCGCGCCCATGCTGGGGGGCCAAGCGCTGATGGCCCAGCGGTTGCCCGAACGGGCCGAGTTCGGCGGGCTGATCACCAACCTCGGGGCGGAACTGCGCGCGGCAAATGTCGAGGTTCGAACACGTCAGCGCGTGGATCGCGCGCTGATCGAGGCCGAGACACCGGACGCGCTCATTCTCGCCACTGGTGCCCGCCCCGCCCCACTGGAAATAGACATCGAGGGCGATCGGTCCCCGATCCTCGCCGTAGAGGTATTGCAGGGCACCGCGCATGTCGGCGGGCGCGTGGTCATCGCGGATTGGCGCTGTGATTGGGTGGGACTGGGCATTGCGGCGCATCTGGCCGCCAAGGGCCATCATGTGCGCCTTGCCGTGGATGGACTGTGCGCCGGGCAAAACCTGCCAACCTATGTGCGCGACTACTGGGCAGGTCGGCTGCACGCCCTTGGAGTCGAGGTTATCCCCTACACGAGAGCCTTCGGGATGGATGCCGATACCGCCTATTTTACCCACAGCATAAGCGGCGCACCCATCCTCATTGAGGGTGTGGACGATATGATAGTCGCCGGGCCATACCTGCCAGATACGCGCCTTGAGGATACGTTGAGCGGTCTCGATATCCACATGCTGAGCGCCGGTGATTGCCTCTCACCACGCACAGCGGAAGAGGCGATTTACGAGGGGTTTCTGGCCGGGCTCGGGGTTTGATCCGACCCCTGAAATAACACTGACGCAGGCACCCGCTCCCGGCACGAAGTCCATTACAAAATATCGCCCCTAATGATGGGAAAATGCTCCGGAATCTCGCTGGGCTCGCGGCATGGGGCCTGGGTCACCCCCTCCGCGTGACCCCACCTTCTGTGGCTGGCAGCCCTTTGCGCCCGGCTCACGGGGCGGCATTGTCCATTGCACCCCTGCGATGCCCGAGCAGACATGGAATCCAAGACCGCCGCCTACGGCCTAGCCCACCGGATCGGTACTTCAAAGCTCTTGGCGGGCCGGCACAATCTGACCCACATGGGATATTCGGTTTCTAGAGCCCTGCGGCATCCAGCATTTCGTAGAAAAAGGTTGTCGAGCGGACAGCGATGGCGCGCAGAGGGTAAAATGGAACCTTTGGGATGCTTGCACGGGCAATCAGGCCCAGATCATGTGGCTGGCCGGTCATGCGCCTTGCGATCTGATCACCAACAAACCCCGACATGGCGACACCGGCACCGTTGAACCCTGCGGCATAGCCGATGCGGTCCGACAACAGGCCCGCGTGTGGCAGCCCATCAAAGGTCAATGCAACCTGGCCGGACCAGCGATGAGCGACAGGCACGCCGCGCAGCTCTGGAAAAATCTGCCCCATTGCACTTTCAAGCCGACGAAAGGCTGCCGGCGCGTCCACGGCCCCCAATGCGCCACGACCTCCAAAAACCACCCGTCCGTCCACTTTGCGAAACCAGCGCATCATGCGGCGGGTTTCGGTATAGCTTCGGGATTTGGAGAGCAGATGCTTGTCCAGAACGTCGGGCAAAGGCTCGGTTGCGATTATCGCGCTTCGGAACGGCACAATGCTTTTGGCGACAGCCTTGCCTGCAGGCGTAAGCCATGAATACGCGTTGGTCGCCAGCAGAATGCGGTCTGCGGTGACGCTTGCCGCAGGCGTGCTCAGCACGACTCGACCGCCCCGCACCTCGACCGAGCGCACAGGGGTCTGGGCAAAGACGTCAATCCCACGCGCCTTTGCTGCGCTCCACAACCCTTGGAGATAGGCCAGAGGCTGAATGGTTCCGGCCCCCTCTTGCAACACGCCGCCGACAAAGCTGTCAGACCCTGTTTCCTCGGCAACGGCCCCAGCACTCAGAACATGCAACCCGGTGTCGCCCAAGGTTTCACGCAACCAGTCCGCCTCTTGCCGCGCATGGTCAAAAGCCTTGATCGAATGCGCGCATTTCAAAGCACCCACCCGCTGAAACCCCGTATCGGACAGATCATACCTGGCGATAACCTCTGTCAGATGCTCGACACTGCCAGTCGCTATGGCGTGCATACGCTTTGCCATCTCAAGGCCGTGGGCTCGGGCAATGTCATTAAATCCACGGCGGAATTTGGCAGAGACGACACCACCATTTCGACCACTTCCGCCGGTCCCGGGCTCACCGGCGTCCAGCACGACCACGCTTAGACCTGCCTCGGCAAAGGTCAGAGCAGCGTGCAATCCGGTAAACCCACCGCCAATGATCGCAAGGTCATAGGCGCAATCACGTGTCAGCGCAGGATAAACTGCGCCAACCGGCCTTTGCTCTCGCCAAAGCGATTTGGCTTCCGGCGGAAGCAGCATCACGCACCTCCGAATACGGCGTCTGCCAGCGCCCCAAGGCTGTGCAAACGCAAATCGGGTTCGGTAAAGCGTGCCGGATCCGGCGTGGCCCCATAGCCCGCCTGATCGTGCCGCCGTTCGATCCAGCATGTCTTGTATCCCAAAGATTTGGCGACGCCGATGTCGTGATGCTGGCTTTGGGCGACGTGCAGAATTTCGCTTTGTTTGTAACCAAGCGCCGATTGCCGTCCGCAGTTAAAAGCAAAAAATTCCGGGTTTGGTTTGGCACATTGCGCCTCGTCACAGGTCACCGCGTCGTGAAACGGAAGACCAAGCCGATGCGCATAGGCGGAATATGCGGTGCGATCGGCGTTGGTCATGGCGACCAGACGGAACCGTGTTCGCAACCGTCCAAGCGCCTGCACCGAATCTGCGAACGCAGGCCATTCCAACACTGAAAGCTGAAAATCGCGGGCGGCGTCAGGGGTGGCAGGCAGGCCAAGCTCTTGCGCAAGATGCATGTAAACATCCGCAAAAACCTCGCTTGAGCGGCCATAGTTCAGATCGCGACCCGCCATATAGGGGCCAAAAATATCATCGTCGGACAGATCGGCAGCGGCAGGGCCACCGATGCGGCGCACAGCGTCCAAAACGCCTTTCTCAAAATCGATGCAGGTGCCGACAATATCGAATGTCAGCACTTTGAACGCAGAAAAATCCATGGGACCCTCGTGTTGATTGCCCGTTTGGGCGTTTGCGATATCGCGACAATGATGCAGATCCCCCCATTTGGGCAATTGCCAAATACTGAGACTTTCCATAACATGAAGTCATGATTGGATTGCGTCGTAAATTACCCTCCGCGAATGCGCTCTTCGTGTTCGAAGCCGCCGCACGACATGAGAATTTCACGCGCGCGGCGGAAGAGTTGAACGTAACTCAGCCTGCGGTCAGTCGCACGCTGGCAGGTCTTGAATCGCATCTGGGGGCGCAACTTTTTTTACGGGGCAAGCCCGGCGCGCGGCTAACGGATGATGGGATTCTGCTGAAAACTGCCGTAGAATCAGCGTTCTCACAGATAAACAGCGTTCTGGATCAACTGGAGGAGCGACGCACAGGCAAGGCACAGGTCACATTGTCGGTCTCGACAGCCTTCACCACTCATTGGTTGATGCCTCGTATTGCACAGTTCCAAAAGGTTTTTCCAAGCGTCGATTTGCGATTTCAACTGATTGCCGGTCAGGTGACTGGTCCTACGGGTGGGGTCGATATCGCCATGCGCTATGGCAGTGCATCCGAAACTTCCGGACGTTTTGTCATGCGTGAAGCTTATGTTCCGGTCTGCGCACCGGGCTATCTGAACCCGCCTCCGCCGGACGGGCCGGCCTTGATCCGTCTGGACGGCGAAGCCTCCGAAGGGGTGGCGTCGTTGATGCCGGGCCTTGGGTTGCGGCGTGACGGGCAACTGGGATTTTCAGACTACGCCGTGGTGGTGCAAGCCGCCCTTGTCGGACAGGGTATTGCCGCCGGTTGGATGAATATCGTCAGCTATTGGATGAACGAGGAACGTCTGGTGCCTGCGGTCAACGAACTGGTTTTCCCCGGACGGGAATGCCGGATGCTGGCGCGCACAGACGGCGCACATGCGGATGTGGTTGAAGCCGTCAGAGACTGGCTGGTGGACGAGATACAGTCTGACCTCAGGGGCATTGCGATCCGCTATCCGGCCCTTGGTGTCGATGCGCTTTTGACGTCCGGAGGCCAAACATGAGGTTGCACCCGTCGGTTTATGAGGCGTTTCAGGTCGTGATGCGCTCGGGCACCATATCGGGGGCTGCGGATTATTTGGGCCGCAGCCAACCGGCCGTCAGCCGCATGATAGACAAGCTGGAAAGCAGCGTGGGGGTCAAGCTGTTCGAGCGCCGCAAGGGGCGCGTCCTGCCCACCCATGCGGCACATCTGCTGCTGGACGAGGTTGAACGGTTGTTCGTGTCCCTCTCATCACTGGATGATTTCAGCCGTCGCATGGAAGAGGGACAGGATGGAGGCATCAGAATCGCCGCGCTGCCAGCACTTGGGATGGATTTCATGCCCGAAGTCATTTCGCGGTTCTCCAAAGACAGGCCTCTGGCCCGCGTCAAGCTGAACGTGCGCATGTCGGTCAGTGTTGAAAAATGGGTTGCGACCCAGCAGGTAGATTTCGGCCTTGCCGAAACTCCGTTCCAGCTGTCCGGTTTCGGGACACGGATCTTCGCAGACACGGTCTATATCGCGGCTATACCGGCCGATCACCCGCTTGCCCAAGAAGAGGTGATACGCCCCGAGCATCTGCGCGGTGAACCGCTTATCGGTTGGACCATCTCGGTGTCCGCCCGCCGCATCTTTGACGACATCATGCAGGGTGCGGGGATCATTCCTCAGCAGCTGATTGAAACCACGATGTCGGCCACCATGTGCAACATGGTCAAACGCGGGTTGGGGCTGGCGGTTGTCGATCCGTTCACGGCATGGGCCAATCCGGACGCCAGAATTGTCTATCGCCCATTTTTACCGCAGATTCCGTGCCGATTTGCATTGCTGCAACCGGACACCCGAACCCCGACCGTGCTCGCCACAGAGTTGATCGGCCATGCAGAAAGCCTGCGGGATGAAGTGCTTGCCGATATGGCGTAGGCGGTAAGACACTCAGTATGCATCAAACGCATATTGAAAGGTTAACTTTGCATTTTGATTCTAATGCTCACGCGTTCTTAATGTGATGCATGATGCAAAACCCCAGTTCCGGCCGCACCTCCGACACAAAGCATTTTGATGTTGTCATCATCGGTGGCGGCGTCAACGGTACCGCTGCGCTGCGCGAGTTGGCGCGGGCGGGTTACTCGGTCTTGCTGGCCGAGGCCGAAGATCTGGGCGCAGGCGCCAGCGGCCGATCTTCGCGGATGCTGCATTGCGGACTGCGCTATCTGGAATCGCCCAATCCGATTTGGAACGCCCTGCGCCACCCGGTCCGCTTTGCCCGCGCTTTGGGCATGGCGCGCGATGCGATGGCGGCGCGGGCGGAACTGTCGCAGGACGACAGTATCGCGACGCGGGCAATTGAATTGTCGTTTCCGGTCTGGCGCGACGGGCCGTTTCCGCGTTGGCAGCTTGATGCGGGCTTGCGTCTGCTTGGGGCAATCGGGCCGTCGGGGCCATCGCTTGACCGCACCTTACGCGACGCCAACGGCGCGCGCGCGCATCCAATCGGGCGGTATCTGCGCGATCAGGACACCCTGCGCGGCATGGTCAGCTTTCGCGAATATCTGTTCTCCGCACCGGAACGGCTGTGCGTCGACAACGCACTGGACGCTGAGGCGCACGGCGCCGATCTGCGTCTGATGACCCGTGCCGAATTGCGCGGGCGCAACAACGCGGGGCTGTGGTGCGTGGCGCTGGAGGGGCCAAAGGGCAACACACAGGTGCAGGCCCGCGCGGTGCTGAACATGGCCGGAAGCTGGGCCGACGAGGTCGGGGATTTTGGCAAGCGGCTGATCTGTGGCACCAAGGGCGCGCATATCATCCTGCGCCTGCCCAAAGGCTTTGCCGATCGCGGAATCGCGACCGTACATCGCGGCGGGCATCCGTTCTATGGCCTGCCTTTGGGCGATGACCGCTTTTATTTCGGGCCGACAGAAACCCTGTTCGCAGGGGACGCGCGAAACGTTCACGCCGACAGCGATGACGTCGCCTTCTTATTGTCCGAGGCCAACCATTTGCTGCCGGGGTTGGGTTTGACGCAGAAACATGTCGAACAATGCTGGGCCGGTGTGCGCCCCCTGACCCATGCCCCCGACCGCCCGATGGGCGCGCGCGAACGCCGCGTGCACGATTTGGCACCGCAGGGGTTTGAAAACGTGCTGGCAATGACCGCAGGACCAGTGATGAGCCTGCGCAGCGGCGGGCGGCGGATGTTGTCCGAGATCTCGGCCCGGATCGGGGCACCGCCTGCGACCGCCACCGTCAACCTGCGTGGTGTGCCCCAAGCCAGCCAAGACCCTGCAAAATATGCCGTGACCCATGAACATGCCCCAGACCTTTACGCGGTGCTGGCCCGTCGCACCGGGGCCATCTGGCACGGGCTGATCAGCCGCGAAGATGCAACTCAGGTGGCCAACGCCGTTGCACCGCTGTTCAGCTGGTCCGAAACAGAGAAAAGCTATCAGATCGACGCATTTCTTGCCCGGCAAGAAACCGAATTCTGCGTTCCACCAGACCGCAGAACACACCCGGAAACACCGGCAAACCAACAATAGTAAATCCAACGAGGAGAAACCAATGACCCTTCTGAAAACGTTGCTCAGTACGATTGCGCTAGGTGCCCTGACTGCCACGGCCGGCTTGGCCCAAGAGGTGACAAATGACCGTTTCAAAGAAGTGCTGGAGCGCGGCGTGCTGCGCGTCGGCGTTCAGGGCGCATTCAAACCCTGGGCCTATCGGTCGCCCGAGGGCGCCGTTCAGGGTATCGAAGTAGACCTTGCGCAAACCGTCGCGGACCGGATGGGCGTAACGCTGGAAACGGTGGTGATTTCCTCGGCCAATCGCATGGAATTCTTGCAGCAGGGCAAGGTTGACCTGCTGATCGGCGCCATGTCCGACCGCCCCGACCGCCGCAAGATCGTTGGCATCATCGAGCCTGCTTACTGGACGTCCGGCCCGACGCTTATGGCCAAGACCGGCGCGATCTCGTCTTGGGATGATATCAAGGGCAAGCCGGTCTGCGGCAAGCAGGGCGTGTTCTACAACAAGATCGCCGAAGTCGAATTTGGCGCGAATGTCGTGGCCTTTGGCGGCAACACCGAGGCCAAAGAGGCGCTGCGCTCGGGAAAATGCCTGGCATGGGTTTATGACGACACTTCGATCGCGGCTGACATTGCCAGTGGCGAGTGGGAAGGCTATGAAATGCCTGTCGATACTGTGTTTTCCAACCCTTGGGGGGTTGCTGTGCCTCTCGAAGAAAAGGACGGCATCTGGGGCGCATTCATGTCCGGCATGGCCTACAACTGGCACAAAGACGGCACTTTGATCGCGCTCGAACAGAAGTGGGGCGTCAAGGCGTCGCCGTGGATCGCCGCGCTGCATGACCAACTGCAGTACGACAATTCCTATCTGGACAATTGATGACAACGGGGGGGGGGCGTTGCCCCCCCCCATCCGACTGACAGGATGACATCCGTGCTGGACCTTATCGCGCCGTTCTTTGAACGGCTTTACGACACCACCGGGCTCAACTTCTCGCCATTTTACGATTCCTACGACTGGGGTCGGTTGAAAGAGGGGATGTGGGTTTCGATCAAACTTATCACGGCGATCATCGCAGTTTCTCTGGTGATCGGTGTGATAGGTGCAGGGGCGCAGACCTCACGCCTGAAGGTGGTGCGCTGGATCGTGGCGGCCTATATCGAGATTTTCCGCAACACGCCGCCCATCGTACAGCTGTTGTTCTTTTACTTCGGGCTGGGCGCGATCACCCCGCAAGTGGATATGGGCGGCTGGTACGAGCCCATGATCGGATCGTTCGGTTGGGCGGTCATTGCCATCGGCATCTTCGGCGGCAGCTACAACGTCGAGATTTTCCGCTCGGGCATCGAGGCGGTGCCGGAATCGACGAAAGAGGCAGCAGAGTCGCTGGGGTTCTCCGGGTTCAAGATCTTTGTCTATGTCACCTTCCCGCTGGCCCTGCGCATCTGCCTGCCCGCACTGACCAACAACATCGTCTCGCTCGCCAAGACCTCGTCGCTGGCCTATGTGATCGCGGTCCCCGAGATCACATACTCGCTGAGCGGCATCTGGTCGGACAGCGTGAACGTGCCGGAAATGATGCTGTTCCTCTTTGCCTATTACATCGTTCTGATCGCGATCATCGCGCGGATCATGACCGTGATCGAACGCAAACTAGCACTGCCGGGGTATGGGCAATGATGTCAAACTGGACTGTTACCCGTCTGACGTGGCGCGCGCCTGTGCTGGCCGCCGGGCTGTGCCTTGTCGCCACATGTGCCGCGATGGCACAGGACGGATCAGCCGCACGCCCTTCGGCGCTGGCCACGCTGGCGATCTGGGTGCCATTTATCCTCAAGGGGTTCGGGTTGAACCTGCTGATGAGCGTTCTGGCCATGGCCTTTGCCACGGTCACCGGGGTGATCCTGGGCTTTATGCAGATCAGCCCCCTCGCCCTGATCCGGGTGCCTGCCAGGCTGGTCACGAACCTGTTCCGCAACTCGCCTTGGTTGGTGATCCTGTTTGCGATCATGTTTCTTGTGCCGTTCCAGATCACCCTGCCGGGCGGTGACAAGGTGATGATCCCCGACTGGCTCAAGGCCACTTTCGGTTTTGCCTTGCCAGTTATGGCGAATGTCTCGGAAATCCTGCGTGGTGCGGTGGCGTCGATCCCGTCGGGCCAATGGGAAAGCGCCGAGAGCCTTGCCTTCAGCCGCGCCCAGACGCTGCGCCATATCATTCTGCCGCAATGTATCCGCCGGATGCTGCCGCCGTGGATGAACTGGTACGCACTGCTGACGCTGATGACCCCGATGGCTGCAATCCTTGGCGTCAACGAGGCGCTTGGCAACACGCAGGCAGCGATGGAGGCCGCAGGCGCGCGCCCCGAGTTCCTGATCCCTTTCTACCTGTTCCTGATGACGATCTTCTTTGTCTTCATCTATCCGATATCCATCTACACCCGCCGGCTTGAAAAACGCTTCGCCGTCGGGTCCTGACAGGAGATTTCACCATTATGTCCTCCACCGAAAACTGGACCCCAGCGCAGCCGATTGTATCGTTGCACGGTGTTCACAAGAGCTTTGGCAGCCTTGAGGTTCTCAAAGGCATAGATATCGACGTCATGAAGGGCGAGGTGATCTGTATCATCGGCCCGTCGGGATCGGGCAAATCCACCTTGATCCGCACGATCAACGGGTTGACCCCGATCAGCAAGGGATCGGTCAAGGTCGAAGGGCTGGAGGTGCACAGCGCCAAACTCGACAAGCTGGCGCTGCGGCGCAAGGTCGGCATTGTGTTCCAGCAATACAACCTGTTCCCGCACCGCACCGTTTTACAGAATGTGATGATGGCCCCGCTTCTGGTGCTCAAGGAAAACCGCAAAGAGGTCGAGGACCGCGCCCGCGCCCTTCTGGCCAAGGTCAAACTGAAGGACAAGGAAGACGCCTATCCGGCGGAACTGTCAGGCGGTCAGCAACAGCGTGTCGCGATTGCCCGCAGCCTGTGCATGCGGCCCGACGTGATGTTGTTTGACGAAGTGACAGCCGCGCTTGACCCCGAAACGGTCAAAGAGGTGCTGGTGACCATCAAGGATCTGGCGATGGACGGGATGACCTGCATGTTGGTCACCCACGAGATGGGCTTTGCCCGCGAAATTTCCGACAGGGTCTACTTCACCGATGCCGGTCGCATCGTGGAAAGCGGCCCGCCCTCGCAAATCTTTGAAGCACCACAAGATCCGCGCACGCAGGAATTCCTGTCCAAGGTGCTCTGATCCCTATTCTTCGCGACATTTGACACACGGACGGGTCGGACCGGCCACGTCTTAACCGGAGTTCATGCTATGGCCATCCAAAGCCCCATCCGCGCCAAAGACCCGCTGCTGCAACCGCTCAAACTGAAAAAGCTGGTTCTGCGCAACCGGATCATGAGCACATCGCACGCCTGCGGACTGGAGAAAGACGGATTTCCGCAAGAGGCCTATCAGGCCTATCACGAGGAAAAGGCACGGGGCGGCATTGGTCTGTCGATGTTCGGCGGATCGTCAAATGTAGACATAGACAGCCCGAACATCTTTCAGCAACTCAATGTCGGAACCGACCAGATCATTCCGCACTTTCAGCGCTTTTCTGAGCGGATGCATGCGCAGGGCGCGGCTTTGATGTGCCAGATCACACACCTTGGGCGGCGGGGTGATCCTTATGCGCAGGACTGGTTGCCACCAATCGGCCCGTCCCCTATCCGCGAGACATTGCACCGTGGTATCCCCCGCGAGATGGATGAGCACGACATCGTGCGCGTCGTCAAAGCCTATGGTCAGGCCGCGCGACGCTGCGAGGCCGGCGGGCTTGACGGGATCGAAACACTGGCCTCAGGGCACATGATCGGACAGTTCCTGTCCCCCAAGACCAATCACCGCACGGATCGGTTTGGCGGATCATTGGAAAACCGCGTGCGCTTTGCCTTGATGGTACATGATGAAATCCGCCGTAATGTCAGCGCCGATTTCATCGTCGGCATGCGCTATGTGGTGGACGAGGGCATCGATGGTGAATTGTCCGCAGAAGAGTGCCTGGCGGCGGCACAGATTCTTGAGCGTGAAGGCGCGGTTGATTTTTTCAATGCGCTGTTCGGCTCGATGGATACCTCGCGGTCGCTGTCAGAAGAGGTGTTCCCCGGTATGGGCATGCCTGCAGCACCTTGGGTCGCGGCAGTCGGCCGTTTCAAACGCGCGGTGAATCTGCCGGTTTTCCACGCGGCGAAATTGTCCGATATGGCCTCGGCGCGCTTTGCCGTCTCTGAGGGGCATGTGGATATGGCGGGGCTGACCCGCCCGCATATCACAGACCCGCATATGGTGGCCAAGCTGATGCGCGGAGAAGAGCACCGGATCAGACCCTGCGTCGGGGCCGGTCATTGCCAGTCGCAGCACCGCCCAAAATGCCTGCACAACGCATCGACGGGGCGCGAACTGACCATTGGTCACCGGATCGAGACCACGCAAAAGCCGCGCAATGCAGTTGTCGTGGGCGCGGGCCCCGCCGGGCTGGAAGCGGCGCGCGTATTGGCCGAGCGCGGCCATAATGTACGCCTGTTCGAAGCGGCCGCACAACCGGGCGGTCAGGTGCTTTTGGCGGCGGCAGACTGGCGGCGCGATCTGATCGGGATCATTGATTGGCGTCTGGCCGAACTGGAAATCTTGGGCGTCGCGGTGGAATGCAATCGTTACATGGACATGGACAGCGTCGCAGCGCTTGATCCCGATCTGGTCATTCTGGCGACGGGCGGCATCCCGCAAACCGAATTTGGGATCGGGGATGATCTGGTGCAATCGGCATGGGATATCGTCGGGCGTCAAGTCAAACCCCTTGGGGACGTTCTGATCTGGGACAACACAGGCCGACACCCCGCGCTGCTGGCCGCTCAGGTGGCACAGGCCGAAGGCGCCAATGTGCGCCTGACAACCATTGATGTGAACATCGGTCAGGATCTTGTCTATCCCGAGTCAACGCGCTGGCACAAAGAGTTTGCAAAATCGGGCCTGCGCCCCGAAGGCAACCTCCGGCTGACCGGCGTCACACGCAAAGGCAATAAGCTAGAGGCAGTTTTGATGAACGAGCTGACCCATGACATCGAACAGCATCTCTATGATCAGGTGATTGTCGAAATGGGCACGATACCGATGAACGACCTGTTCCAAGGGCTTCGCGGGCAATCGGCCAATGACGGGGTCACCGACCTTCACGCGCTCAAGAACCTTGAACCCCAGCCCGGAAAAGGCAAAGGCTATGAACTGCACCGCATTGGCGATGCCCAATCCTCACGCAACATCCACGCAGCGGTTTATGACGCGTTGCGTCTTTGTTCGGTGGCTTAGGCCCGGTGGGCGGCCCGACGCCGAGGGTCGCAGAGACCGCAGATCTGCCCGCCCCGCCCGGCGTGATTGTCACGCCCGAGGCGGCGCGGCTTTGAAGTTTGCCCGGCATATCTCAGAGCAGAAATGAAAGGGGTCGCCCCGAAAGTCCGCGAGACCCGGTCCGGTTTGACCGAGACCGTCATCCCGCAGACCGGGTTCTTTGTCATCTGGGTTCCTGTCGAAAGAAATCGCTGTCCCGCAACCTCTTTTCAGCCCCCCAAGGCAGCAATCACCGCCGCCGTGATCTCTTCGGTCGAATTCTGGCCGGGGCGCGTGCCGATCCCCTGCCCTGTGACCGCCTCGACCGCCCCCAGCACTGCCTCTGCCGCCGCCGCCTCGCCCAGGTGTTCCAGCATCATCACCCCGGACCAGATCGCGGCAATCGGATTGGCAATGTTCTTACCCGCGATATCGGGGGCTGACCCATGCACCGGCTCGAACATCGATGGCGCGCTGCGATCCGGGTTGATATTGGCCGAGGCCGCAAAGCCAAGCCCGCCCTGAATAGCCGCCCCCAGATCGGTCAGAATATCGCCAAAGAGGTTCGAGGCCACCACCACATCCAGATCCTGCGGCGCCATCACCATCTTGGCCGCCATCGCATCAATATGCATATGGCTAACGGTCACGTCGGGATACTCAGCGGCCAGCTCGCGCGTCACCTCATCCCAGAACACCATCGAATATTTCTGCGCATTGGATTTCGTCACCGATGTCAGATGCTTGCGCCGCGCGCGTGCCTGCTCGAACCCGAACCGCAAAATCCGCTCCACTCCGGCACGGGTAAAGACCGAGGTTTCGACCGCCACCTCGTTCGGCATGCCCTGATGCACCCGCCCCCCGGCCCCGGCATATTCGCCTTCGGTGTTCTCGCGGATACACAGAATATCGAACCCATCCGTGCGCAACGGCCCCTCGACCCCAGCCAAGAGCCGATGCGGACGGATATTGGCATATTGATTGAACGCCTTGCGGATGGGCAGCAACAGACCATGCAGCGACACCGCATCCGGCACGCTCTGCGGCCAACCAACCGCCCCCAGATAGATCGCATCGAACCCGCGCAGATAGGCAATACCATCCTCAGGCATCATCGTGCCTGTCTCATGGTAATAGGCGCAGGACCACGGCAAGGTTTCGGTCCTGAGGTCAAAGCCAAAGCGCGCACCCGCCACCGTCATCACCCGCATCGTGGCGTCGGTTACGTCAACGCCGATACCGTCACCGGGGATCAGGGCAAGATTATAGGTCGTCATGTCAGCCTCCTTGGCAGGTCATAGGTCGATCAGAACCGATTTTACTCGGCGATTGGCAAGATAGGCCTCGCGCCCCAGATCCTTGCCCAGCCCCGAGGCCTTCCAGCCTCCGGTCGGCAGGATATGATCGCACGAACGGCCATAACGGTTGATCCAGACGGTCCCGGCCTCAAGCCGCTGCGTCACCCGCATGGCCCTTGACAGATCCCGCGTGAACAGCCCCGCACACAGACCGTAGGTCGGGTGACGGGCAAGGTCCACCGCCTCTTCTTCGGTCTCAAAAGTCTCCAACGTGGCGACGGGACCAAAGATCTCCTCGGTCACGGCAGGATTGCCGCACGCGCCCCCCGCAATCAATGTCGGCTGGTAAAAACTGCCCGCCCGGTCAAACCTTTGCCTCCCACAGAGAACCTCGGCCCCCTGCCCGACAGCCGCCCTGACAAGACCGTCAATCCGCGTCAATTGCCGCTCCGAGATGATCGGGTAAAATCCCGGCACCACCGCATTGCCCGCCGCCAGCGCCGGCCCCATCGATGAAATGGCCTTTGGGCAGCGACAATTGACCGGGGTCAAAGGCAAAGGACATGCAACACCTCTTTTGCGTGTTTGTGGGGGAACTATCCATCGCCGGGCGCACACAAAACTGCCGAATGCCCAAGACTTGCGGCAGAATGCGCTGCGCAACAGCCAAACAGAGGCAGAAGGTTGCGCCTCAGATGGAAAATGACGATAGGTCTTTCAGAGATGACATCGGATCTTTCCGTCGAGACCAAAGCAGGCTGTCATGTATCACACAGAGAGGGCCCGGTTTGAACCCAGAGTGACTGATGCTGCGGGCTGCAACAATGGCAGCTTTTGCGGGATGGATAATAAGTGTATCGACTTCTAACTGGTTATATAGCATTATTGATATAACTGGTTAGATGTTGGTAGACCGATGGACCCTGTAAGAAACCCATTCGCGCCCGGCGCGGGCTCACAACCACCGGAGCTTGCCGGTCGAGATGAAATTATCTCAGACGCAAACACTGCTTTGAAGAGAATGCTGGTTGGCAAGCATGCGCAGTCACAAATGCTGCTTGGACTACGCGGGACAGGCAAAACCGTTTTGCTCAACACTATCGAAAACGCAGCCGAAGAAAATGGCTATCTAACGTCTGTTATCGAAGCCCCGGAGGACAAACCACTTGCCGAGCTTTTGTACCCAAAGATGCAGCAAGTGCTCCGAAAGCTGTCGTTGATAGAGAATGCCAAAGCAAAAACGCACGCCGCAATGAAGGCTCTGAGAAGCTTTGCAAGTGCATTCAAAGTACAGATCGGCGATTTATCAGTTTCCGTCGACCCAGAACCAGGCGTAGCGGATAGTGGAAATCTCGAATACGATCTTCCTGACATGTTCGTCGCGATTGGGCATGCCGCAAAAGCAGCTGGCAAGGGATGGTGCCTCCTCATTGATGAAGTTCAATACCTCAAATCAGATGAGCTTGCGGCGCTCATTGTTGCTATCCATAAGGTTGGTCAAAAACAGCTTCCAGTCATCTTTTTTGGCGCGGGGCTTCCACAGCTGGCTGGTCTATCTGGAGACGCTAAATCATATGCGGAACGTCTCTTTTCTTACCCAAAAGTTGGGGCTCTGGATGACGAAGCTGCCGTAAGAGCGGTGCAAGGACCTATAAACGAAGAAGGAGAAGAGATAACCGACAGTGCCCTGAGTGAAATCTACAAAATCACTGAAGGTTATCCATACTTTCTGCAAGAGTGGGGCTTCCAGACTTGGAATACTGCTGACGGGTCACCCATTGATGTTAATGACGTCAACAATGCCACCGTCAATGCTCTGAAGAGACTGGATGACGGATTCTTCCAAGTCCGGTTCGACAGGTTAACACCAAAGGAGCGCGAGTACGTGATCGCGATGGCAGAACTGGGCAAGGGCCCTTATCGCTCCTCAGAGGTCGCCGAACGTCTAGGTCAGCCTCCTTCCAAGCTCGGTCCTCGTCGAGCACAAATTATCGACAAGGGCATGATTTACAGTCCTCAATATGGCGACATAGATTTCACTGTCCCAATGTTCGACAATTATCTTCGGCGGAATTGGAAACTAAGCCGCTGAGAAAAGTTCAGGTAGGCAGGTTTCGGGTGCAGGTAAGGGTCCGCCACACCGCCCTTCCCGCATTATGCAACGAAAGACCGCTCAGGTGGCAGGAAAACGATCTGCCAATAATGGAAAACCAAGCGCGCGACGTCCCAAGCTGGTGCATTGAAAACCAGGACTTTAAGTCGAAACGCTGTGTGCGGCCGGAATACAGCAGACCTATGTGGCACTGACCCTCACCGCCCAAGAAATGCGCTGACAGGCGCCGGTCTGACCGGCGACTGGCTGCGCAACCGTCCAACCTCGGACACCGGCAGACCGGCATGGCCTGCGATCACCTCTGCCGCCGCCAGTTGACAATAGCGCCCCTGACAGCGCCCCATGCCGACCCGGCTCAGGGATTTGGCGCGGTTCGCCTCTGGTCCCGACCAATCGACCGTCGCCCTCAGCGCCCCCGCGCTGATCCCTTCGCAACGACAGAGCACAGTATCATCCGGCAGGGCGCGCGCCATCTCCGCAGGCCAAGGAAAGGCGCGTTGCAGCGCATTGGCAAATCGCGCCATCCGGCGCAGACGCCGCAAATCTGGCATCGGATCAATCGCCCTGTGCCCCATGTCCTTCAAACAGGCCGTTGCCGCCAGACGCCCCGCCGCCTCAGCCGCATCCGCCCCCAGCAACCGCGCCCCATCCCCTGCAAGATAGACCGCCTCTGCCGCGCGTCCCATCTCGTCAATTTTCGGAAGCCATTGGGCATAGCCCGCGTTCCACTCCAACGAGGCACCCGCCAGATCCGCCAGATGGGTCTCGGCCCGCAAATGCCAGCCAAGCACCACCGCGTCGCAGGGGCTAATCCGCGCCTCTCCGCTCGCAGTCCGCCAATGCAAGGCAACCGGGCCCGTCGCATCGGTTTCGATCCGGTCAAGCCGCACCCCGGCATGATAACACCGCCCCAACCGCGCGCGCATGATCGCCCCGCGCAGAGTCACCCAAGGCCGGGCAAGCGCCATGCCCACTGCGCCCCGCATCTGCGCGCTTATGGGTGCGGTATCCAGCACCGCCTCGACGCGGCCCCCGGCCTTGATCAGTTGCACCGCAACAAGCGTCAGCAGCGGCCCCGACCCAGCCAGCACCATCCGACGCCCCAGCGCCACACCCTGCGCCTTGAGCGCAATCTGCGCCGCCCCAAGGGTATAGACCCCCGCCCCCTGCCAGCCCGGCAGCGGAACGACCCGGTCCATCGCCCCGGTCGCAAGGATCAGCCGATCATAGGCAAGGGTTATGGCTCCCTCCGGTCCCAAGAGATGCGCCATCCCGTCCCGCAGGGCAAGAACAGAGGTCTGGCTGTGGAAACTCACCCGGTTCTCGGCCACCATCCGGTCAAACGCCGCATGCACCGCCTCGGCCTTGCCTGCCTCTGACCCGTAGAGCGTCCTGAACGTACGGTCCAACCGCACAAACGTACGGCGATAGATCTGCCCCCCGGCACGAATGCCTTCGTCCACCACCACCGGATGCAGCCCCGCCCGCACCATGGTTTCTGCCGCGCGCACCCCTGCAGGCCCCGCGCCAACGATCAAAATCCGGCTCATTGCCTCCGCCTCGGCTCGGGCCAGCCTTCGGGGGTCGTGGACCTCAGCCGCATTCCTTCAATGATTTCAGTGGTGCAGGCCCGCAAACGCGGCCCTTCCTCCTGCCAGATCCAGCAATCCTGACAGGCCCCCATAAGGCAAAACCCGGCGCGCTGCTCTGGCCCGCTGTCCGACGGCCTGAGAAACCGCCCAGACATCAGGATCGCGGTCAGAACCGTATCCCCTTGTTTTGCATCCATAATTTTTCCATCAAAGTGAAATGTTACCGACGCCCGCCTCTCCTCGGCCAACCGTTGGAACCGCCCCGCGCCACTCATTCCGCGGCCTCTGCAACCTCTGCCAGACGCGGCAGGTCGGGAAAACGGGCACAGGTTTCGGCAAAGGCTTGCTCGACCCCCGCACGCCCGGACCGCCCCTCTGTCATGCGCCGGAATATTTCCGTCTTGGTGAAGAACCGCCAATGGATCGGCAACCCCATCAGAATCTCGGTCAGCCGGTCATACGCCTCCGGCGTCCACCGGCGCTCATACCCCTCTCGCTCCGGTCCGAAATGGAACGGACCGTCATGGCGCGGTAGGTAAGCGCGTCGCCTTTCTGTCGCGCCCTCATCCACGCGGCCCCCGTCCATCACGACACCATAGTCATTATATGCCGCATTAACAGAGACATAGCCGCAGGTAACATCGCGGGCTACCCGCCACGGTTCGCGCTCTTGCGGCGCGCCGCGCCCGCCTCCGCCTGCTGATCGTATTTGCAATACGTCCCCCGGCTGCAACACCGCCGTATCAACATTGCCCAAACGCCGCTCCTCCGCAGTGCCCGGATTAACCACCATATCCGACAGGCCTGCCGCTCGTCCCCCAAGGACGCCCCATGGACGAAAGAACGACCGATCCCGATTGCGCGCCGTGATCCGCGTATCGGGGGCGAAAACCCGAAACGCCATCTCGGTCGCCAGCCCGCCCCGCCAGCGTCCCGCCCCACCACTGTCCCGCGCCAGCCCATAGCGCAGAAATTCGACTGGTACTTCGGTTTCGGTGATCTCGATGGGCGTGTTCTTGAGATAGGCCGCATCCGCCCCCGACCCGTTGGTGCCATCGCGGTGCGGCATGCCCCCGCCGCCGCCGACCACCGGGTTGACCGCCGCAATCACCGTTTTCCGGCTGCGGTCGTCGCGGGTCATCACGTTGATTATACAGTTATTTCCGGCAGGTGCCGCAGGCATCCTCTCAGGAATGGCTTGGGCAAATGCACCAAAAATCACCGACCGCAGCCGTGCACAGGTCAAGGACCGCATACCCACCGCCGCCGGGGCAACCGGATTGAGCACCGTGCCTTCGGGCGCGATACAGGTAAAGGGCCGGGTCAGACCAGTGTTGAGCAGAACGCGCGGATTGAGCGTGTAGAGCACATAATAAACCCCCACCAACAGGATGGTATGCCGAGGATCACCCCCCGAAGGCACGTTGAGCGATGAGCCCAATTGCGGGTCCGATCCAGTGAAGTCCAGAACGGCGCTATCGCCCCTGATCCGCAGGCTCAGCTTGAGTCGGCAGGGGTTGGCATGATCGCTGTCCTCATCGGCATAATCGGCGAAAATGTAGTCACCATCGGGAATCTCCGACAGGATCGCCCGCGCTTGCGCCTCGGCCTGATCCTTGAGAGCGGCCACCCCCTCGAGAAACCCCCGGCGGCCAAAGCGCTCGATCATCGCGTGAACCTTGCGTTCCCCGGTGTTAAGCGCCCCCACCAAGGCCTTGATATCCCCGATATTCAGCGACGGCTTGCGGACATTGACCTCCATGATCCGCATGATCATATCGTCAAATTCACCCTCTCGAACCAGTTTCATCGGCGGAAAGCGTATGCCCTCTTGATGGATCTCGCTCAGAGAGCGTGACAGCGACGCAGGCACAGCCCCGCCCATATCGGTATTGTGGATGTGCCCCCCTGTCCAAGCAACGATTTCGCCCTCGGCAAAAACCGGCTTCCACAGATGGGTGTCGGGCGCATGGGTTGCGACATGACCGGAATAGGGATCGTTGGTAAAGGCCACATCGCCGGGGCGGTAATCCTCCACCATGTTGATCACCCGACCATAGGTCAGCCCCGGATACCATGTCGCGCCAAGTTCCATCGGTACAGCAAAGGTATCGCCCCCCCGGTCCATCAGCATGACGGTAAAATCCTGAGTTTCCTTGACAAAAGCGGAATGCGCGGTGCGGTGCAGGGTATGGGCCATGTTCTCGGCGGCGGCACGGGCATGGTTGGCCAGCACCTGAAGGGTCATACGGTCAAACATCGGCGCGCTCCGTCAGGCTGAGGTGAATGTTGAGATGGCTGTCAACGCGGGCCTTGGTCCCGGCGGGGATGACAAAGGTTGTATCCTCCTGCGCCACGATGGCCGGGCCGTCGAATGTGCCCCCATCCGAAAGCGACGCACGTTCAAAGAGTGGCACCGCGCACCAGCCGCCGTGAAACACCTGAACCTCCCGCGCAGGGGCAACCGCTTGCCCCGTGCCCGGGACCGTAGGGAACTCGGGCTTTGGCCCTGCCCCCACTGCCGACAGGCGCAGATTGACGATCTCAATCCGCGCGCCCGGATCCGCAAAATCATAGATGCGTCGATGCGTGTGGTGAAACGCCTCGGCAATGCGATCAGGCTCTGCAAGCCAGTCCGGTTCCAACATCACCTCGATCTCATAGCTTTGGCCTGCATAGCGCATATCCGCCGACAGGATTAGGTCTGCTGCCCCGACATGACCCTGCGAAATCAGCCAGTTACGGCCCTCGCGGCTCAGGTCCTGAAACACCTGCCTGAGCGCTCCGACAGTCTGTTCGTCCAACTCGGCAAACACCGTGCGGATGAAATCGCCCCGCAAATCGGCCACCAACCCGCCCAAGGCCGAAACGACACCGGGCCATCGTGGCGCCATGACGCGCGCCAGCCCCAGTTCCTGCGCAAGAAACGCGCCCAGCATCGGGCCACCACCGCCGAACGGCATCAGCACGAAATCCCGCAGATCGACACCTGCGCGCGAGGACAGCTTTTCCACCTCAACGAACATCTCGGACACGGCGATATCGAGAATGGCTTGGGCGGTCTCTTCGATCTGCCGCCCCAACCGTTGAGCCAGATCGCCCACGACGGCCTGCGCGCGCCCGACATCTATCTGCAATTGGCCATAGGCCATGCCGGAATGCCCCAGCCAGCCACAGACCGCCATCGCATCCGTCACCGTGGGGGCGGTGCCGCCGCGCCCGTAACAGGCAGGCCCCGGCAAGGAACCGGCAGATTCTGGGCCCACCCGCAGCACCCCCTGCGCGTCGATCGAGGCGATAGAACCACCGCCGATGCCGATCGAACTGACCGACACCGAGGGGATATGTAGCGGAAATTCCCCGATTTTCTCATCAGAGCCAAACTGTACCGTGCCATCGACGATCAGGGCGAAATCCGCAGACGTGCCGCCAATATCGAGGGTCAGAACATGCCGTTCACCGGCCTGCCGAGCCAACCACGCCGCCCCCATCACCCCTGACGCACTGCCCGAGAGCAGCATCGAGACGCAATCGCGGCGACCTTCGCTGGCCGTCATCACGCCGCCATTCGACTTGGTCAGCATGGCCCGCGCCGGAACAAGTCGGCGCGTCAACCGCTCTTCGAGCGCGGTCAGATAGCCTGAGACACGCGGATGCACATAGCCGTTGAGGATCGCCGTGGACGTCCGTTCATATTCGCGGATGACCGGCCATACCTCGGCTGAGGTAAAGACAAACAGATCCGGCGCCAGCCTCTCGATTTCCGCCTTGATCGCCTGCTCCTGCGCCCCGTCCCGCCAACTGTGCAACAGAGCGACAATGATCCCCTTGGCCCCGGCGGCCTTTGCGGCCTCAACCGCACGGGCAACCTCTGCGGCGTCGGGGGACAGGGTTTGAACCCCGTCCGCGCGCAAACGCACGCCGATGCCAAAGATCCGGTCGCGCGGGATCAGCGGATCCGGCCTGTGACAAAAGAGCGAATACATTTCGGGCATCCGCAAACGCGCCAATTCGATCACATCCTCAAACCCGGCGTTGGTGATCAAGGCGAGCTTTGCCCCCTTACGCTGAATGATCGTATTGATGCCCACCGTGGTGCCATGCACAAACCGGGTGATCGCGGTGGGATTCAGCCCCTCGCTCTCGGCCAAGAGATCGAGTCCGGTCAAAAGCTCGGCCCCGGGATCATCGGGCGTTGTCAGCACCTTGAGCGATGCAATCCGCCCCGAGCGCGTTTCGAGCGCGCAGAAATCCATGAAGGTGCCGCCGATATCAACGCCGATCTTCCAGTCTGCCTCGGCCAGATGCGGGGGGGTCATGCCATCCATGTCGGGTCTGCCTTTTCACTGGGGATGTCCTTGGCCCGGATCCGACCAGAAAACCGCCCCATGGTCCAAGACGCATGGCATGCCCATGCATAAGCACGACTTATAGTATCTGCTGACAGACACTGCGGATCTGCCCGCGCAACATATCCTCGGCGCGCGACAGCGCCGCCCCACGCAGGGTCAAGAGTGAAAGCGGCACCCGCGGAGCCGCCGCCAGCGGACGCACCACGATGCCTTCAAATTGGCCCCAAGGCAGCAACGCATCGACAACCGCAACCACAAGTCCCGCTTGTACGAAACCGACCGCCGTGATGGACACGTCTATTTCCAACTCGGGCAGGAAACGGGCCTGCGCCCGACGCGCGGCCTGATCCAACTCGTCATGCGGGCGGGTGGCCCCCCGATAAGAGATCACCGTTTCCGCCTCCAGATCGGCAAAGGTTATCTCGTCTTGCAGGGCGAGCGGATTATCCTGACGCAAAAGACAGCAAAAGCCAGTTGCGCCCAACGGTTCGACCTCGATGTCAGGCGGCAGGTGATCGTCCAGCGCCAGAGCGAGAGCAATGTCGCCCGCCCGCAACATCGCGACCAACGCGGCAATTGGCGCAACATTCGAGCGCAACAGAATATCCGGGTGATGCGCGCGAAACCCGGCCATAACTGTGGGCAGGATCGCCATGGCCGGAGGGGCCGACGCCCCAACCCGCACCAGCCCCGCCCGTCCCAGCCGCAAATCCTGCGTCTTGCGGCGTAACCCTTCAAGACCGGCAAAGAGTCGCTCTGCCTCGGGATAAAGCTCGATCGCCTCTGGGGTGGGTCGCAAACGGCCTTTCTCGCGGTCAAACAGGCGAAATCCCAGTTCGCCCTCGCAGTGAAGCAGGATCTGGCTCAGCGCTGGCTGCGAGATGTGCAGCATCCGCGCTGCCTCGGTCACGGTTCCAGCCCGCATCACCGCAGTAAAGACTTCAAGTTGACGCGCGCGCATGGCACCTCCATAGGCCGGACTTATGGGCACATCCCCTTCCCGTCTTTGACGGGGCCGCCTGATCTGCGGTCTTATAGCCCCAAAGACGCGGACAGGACAGGAGAGCGGAATGGATGTGATCATTCTGGGCGGCGGGTTGATGGGCTGCTCTGCCGCCTATTTCCTCGCGCGCCGAGGTATCCGCACCCGTCTCATAGAACGCAGCGCGATCGGAGCGGCGGCGACCGTCGCCTCGTTTGGCAACATCCGTAGGACCGGGCGTTATCTGCCGCAACTGCCGCTTGCGCACAGATCGCTTGCCCTCTGGCGGGACGCAGAACGGATGCTTGGGCGCGATGTGGAATTTCGGGCAACGGGACATCTTCGGCTGATCTTTGACGAGCACGGGCACACGGACATGCGTCGCTATGCAGCAGAAGCCCGTCCTTGGGGGCTGGACATAGAAGAGTTGGACGCCACTGACCTGCGTCGCCGCTTTCCCGGCCTCGGACAGGACGCCATTGGTGCATCTTTTTCGCCCGAGGACGGATCGGCCAATCCGCGCCTTGTCGCCCCGGCCTTTGCGGATGCCGCAGCACGGCTTGGCGCAGAGATATTGCCCCTGACGACCGTGCGCTCCGTGTGCGCGACCAAGGCCGGATTCGCCGTTGTGACCAGCCGGGGCGCGTTTGAGAGCGCCATATTGCTCAACTGTGCCGGCGCGTGGGGCGCGGGCATCGCCGCGCAATTCGGAGAGGAGGTGCCGCTTGCGTCCTATGGCCCACAAATGGGCGTGACCGAACCCTTGCCGCAGCGCATCCTGCCGGTGGTCGGCATGTGGTCGCGCGAGCATGGCAGCTATTTGCGCCAGGTCGCGCGCGGCAATATCGTGTTTGGCGGTGGGGTACCGCGCGCCGCCGTCGCGATGGAGCCGGGTCATGCGTCTGCGACCCCCGGCAGATTGGCCGCGCAACTGCGTTCGGTGGTCCAATTGCTGCCCGCTTTGCGCGATGTTACGGTCATTCGCCAATGGTCGGGCTGTGAGGGGTATATCGACGATGGCCTGCCTGTCATTGGCGCCTCGGGCCTGCAACCCGGCCTCTTTCACGCCTTTGGCTTTTGCGGGCATGGGTTTCAGTTGGGGCCGGGGGTGGGCGATGCTATGGCAGAACTGATCACAACGGGGCGGTGCGAGACACCGCTCGACCCGTTCCATATCGCGCGCTTTGCCAAATGACTTTAGAATCCCGCCACCTTTCCCCATTGCGCCGCATCAAAGCGCGCCAGCCGATATTGCGCCGTCTCGGTGATCGGAGTGCGCCCCAACAAGAGGTCGGCCACCAGATGCCCCACCCCCGGCCCGATCCCGAACCCATGCCCCGAGAGCCCCGCCGCAAGCGTCAGCCCGGCGATACCGATGTCTGCGTCAATCACCGGCACGCCGTCGGGGGTGCTGTCGATATAGCCCGCCCAAGTTGCCTGAACCGGTACATCTCGCAGCGCCGGCAGCAAGGCGCGCGCGCGGCGCAGGGTTTCCCGGATCAACCGCTCGGAGGGGCGAGGATCAAGGATACGCATTTGCTCCATCGGGGTTCGATGATCCAGCGCCCATTTGCGCCGCGTCTCGAACCCGGCCTGCCACGCCTGCGGACCACCGGGCGACAAGACGCGCCATCGGTTTGCGAACATCGGCAGGAATTGGCGGGCACTAAGGATCGCCCCCGGTGTCGGATCAAGGTTTGCACGCCCCGAAATCGCCAAGGTATGCCCCCCATCGCCACGCCGCGTGACCGAGACGGCAGACGTGTGCAGCGCTGCTGGCAGGCCCTCTGCGCCGGGGGCCACCGACAGGATCGAACTGCGCACCGACGCCTGAGGAAAGCTGATGCCGGATTGATGCAGAAAACTTGCAGCCCAAGCGCCACCGCTCAGCACCAAATTCTTGGTCCGGATCACGCCCCGTTCGGTGATCACCGCCGACACCGCGCCGCCAGAGGTCTCAATGCCCCGCGCCGCACAGAATTGCAGCACGGTGCCACCATGCTGCATGACACCTTTGGCAATCAACGGTGCGGCGCGCGACGGATCGGCGGTGCCGTCAGTGGGCGACCAGACGCCGCCCATCCAAGGCTTGCCCGTGGCCTGCCCGCGCTCCGCAGCTTCAGCCGCACTCAGCATGTGGGTATCCACGCCTTCGCCGCGCGCAAATCTTCCCCATCTGTCCCAGCCGTCTATTTCTGCCGGGTTATCCGAGAGATAGAGCAACCCGCAGCGGCGAAACCCCAGATCCTCGCCGATATCCGCTGCCATCTCTTCCCAAAGGCGCAAACTGACCGTGGACAGTGGCAATTCGCGCGCGTCGCGGTTCTGCTGACGGCACCAGCCCCAATTGCGGCTGGTTTGTTCCGCCCCGACCCGGCCCTTTTCCAAGAGAACGACACGCTGCCCTGTGCGTGCCAGCCAATAGGCCGTGCTGACCCCGATGATCCCGGCACCGATCACCACGCAATCGGCGTGGTCTGGCAAGGTTGTGCTGGTTTCGATCTGCATCAGGGGGGCGGGCATTGAATCCTCCGGTCGTTTTCCAGAGCTTAGGCCAATGCCCTCAGATGCTTGTGCCGGATCGCCAATACTTCGCGGCATTTCCTGTCGAATGTGGTTGACACGATGATCCCTCTGGCTTTCACAGAAAGGACACGGCCGTGAGATCCCAAAAGGTG
Source organism: Roseovarius sp. (assembly GCF_048262375.1). Lineage (GTDB taxonomy): Bacteria > Pseudomonadota > Alphaproteobacteria > Rhodobacterales > Rhodobacteraceae > Roseovarius. Next base: position 76,411 of record NZ_JBLXFE010000007.1, on the reverse strand, counting down.
ACAGTATGACATCTGGCTACAAACTTGACCGGATCGACGTAAAGATCCTCGCCGAGTTGCAGCGCAATGGCCGGATCACCAATGTCGAACTGGCCGATCTGGTGCACCTGTCGCCTTCGCCCTGCCTGATTCGCGTCAAGAAATTGCAGCAGGCGGGCTATATCGTCGGCTACACCGCCAAGATCAACGTGGCCAAATTGGGCGAGACCCTGACTGTCTTTACCGAGTTTACCCTCAAGAACCACCGCCAGATCGATTTTGCCCGCTTTCAAGAGGCGCTGGAAAAGATCGACAGCTGTGTCGAATGCCATCTGGTGTCCGGTGGCTATGATTATCTCGTCAAATTCGTGACCGCCAGCATCACCGATTATCAGGACATCATTGAGACGCTGATTGATCGGGACGTGGGTATCGACAAATATTTCAGCTTTGTCGTGATCAAGACGCCCTTTGTAAAAACCCAGATTCCGCTAACCCGCCTATTTGGTGATAAAGTCTGAGCGCGCCTGTCACCGTTTGGCGAACTGCGCGACCAATGCCGGGTCTTGCTCCAGCCCCGCGAGCCATCCGGTATCAAGCTGCGGTACCGAGGAGATAAGCAGCCGCGAGTAAGCATGGGTTGCGTGCTCGGACATGTCGGCAGCGGGCAAAGCCTCGACCACTTCGCCCATCAGCATCACCAAAACATCGTCGCAAATCGCCTCGACTGTCGAGAGATCGTGACTGATGAACAGATAGCTGAGGCCCAGCCCCCGTTGCAATTCCTTGAGCAAATCGAGGATTGCCGCCGCAACCACCGTATCGAGCGCCGAGGTGATCTCGTCGCAGAGGATCAGATCCGGCTCGGCAGCGAGCGCACGGGCGAGATTGATCCGTTGCTTCTGCCCTCCCGACAATTCGCCCGGCAGGCGGTGGCGCATATTGGCAGGCAGATGCACCATGTCGAGCAATTCGATCACCCGCGCCTCGCGCGCGGCCCCTTTCAGCCCGTGATAAAAGGTCAGCGGACGGCCCAGAATATTGCCTATCGAATGGGTCGGATTGAGGGCTGTGTCGGCCAATTGAAACACGATCTGGGCACGGCGCAATTCTTCCTTGGAACGATCCCGGAGCGCGCCACGCACGTCTTGGCCACCCAGCAGGATATTTCCCCGATAGGGCGGCAGAATGCCCGCGATGGCGCGCGCGAGGGTCGATTTACCCGACCCAGATTCGCCGATAACTCCCATATTCCGCCCGCGTTCCAGGCGGAAATTGATGTTCTTGAGAATCTTGAACGCGGGTTCCCCATTGTGAATGGTGCCGTAACCCGCATGCAGATTGGTCACTTCAAGAATGGGCAGCTTGGAGCGGGCGTCCGACTCGGTCACAACGGATGCATGCGGCACCGGATCGAAGGCGGCGACAAGTTCCTTGGTATAGGCATGGGTAGGCGACCGCAGGATTTGATCCGTGTTGCCCTGTTCCTGTATCTCGCCACCGCGCAGCACGATCACCCGATCCGCGATCTGCGCCACGACCGCCAGATCATGGCTGACATAGACCCCAGAAATTCCGCCCGTCTGCATAACCGATTTGAACGCGCGCAGCACCTCGATTTGCGTCGTGACATCCAGCGCCGTGGTCGGCTCGTCGAAAATCACAAGACTTGGACCGCCAATCAGCGCCATCGCTGCCGAGAGGCGCTGTAACTGCCCGCCCGACACTTGATGTGGGTAACGTACGCCAATCGTCTCTGGGTCTGGCAGGGCGAGGGCACGAAAGAGTTCGATCGCCTTGGCCTCAGCCGCACTGCGGGACATCAGCTTGTGAATGGCGTTGATCTCGACCACCTGATCCATGATCCGTTTCGACGGGTTGAACGCAGCCGCCGCCGATTGCGGAATGTAGGATACCTTGGTGCCTCGCAACCGGGCGCGTTCGCGTTCTGTCATGGCGGTGACTGTGTCCTCCCCGAGGGTGATCGTGCCGCCGTTGATGGCGCAGCCGCTGCGCGTATGCCCCATCAACGACAGGGCGATCGTCGTCTTGCCCGAGCCGGATTCACCGATCAAGGCAACGATTTCGCCCGGAGCGACATCAAAGCTCACGTCCTTGATGATCTCCACCTTGCGGCCTGAATCCGTTGTGGCCCCGATCCGCAGATCCCTGACGGTTACAAGTGGCGCGGCGGTCATCATTCGCTCCTGTCGCGTATCTTGCTGGGCAGGTTATCGATCAGCATGTTGACCGAGATGGTCAGCGAAGCGATGGCAATCGACGGAAAGATCACCGCCGGCGCCCCAAGGCTCAGCCCTTCGATATTCTCGCGCACCAGCGCGCCCCAATCGGCATAGGGCGGCTGCACCCCGAGGCCGAGAAAGGACAGGCCCGAAAGCACCAGCACGATAAAGACAAAGCGCAGTCCAAGGTCAGCCAACACCGGGCCCAGAATGTTGGGAAATATCTCGCGCAGGATCAGATAGCCGGTCTGCTCGCCCCGCGCCCGAGCCACGGTGACGAAATCCATCGTGTTGACATTGACCGCCAATGCCCGCGCAAACCGATAGGAGCCGGGCATATAAATCGCCGCCAGCGTCAGCACCAGAATCGGGATCGACGATCCGACCGCCGCCACAACCACCAGACCGAACAGGAGCGACGGGATGCCGTTGAACGCGTCCAGAAGCCGCGACAGGATCATGTCGAACCATCCGCCCATAACCGCCGCGATCATCCCCAAAAGGACACCGGCCGTGCAGGCCAGCACCACGGCAGAGAACGCAATGCCAACGGTATAGCGCGCGCCCATCAGGATCCGCGAGAATATGTCCCGGCCAAGGTAATCCGTCCCCATCCAGTATTCGCCGCCCACCGGGCCAAAATAATCCCAATCCACGATTTCGCCGGGGGGATAGGGGGCAAGCCACGGCCCGATCAGGGCAACCAGCGCCCAGAAGAGGATGATCAGCAGGCCAATGCGACCAACCCAGCTAAAGGAATACCCGCCGGCATTCAGCTCGGGTTGCGCCGGGGCGATGGGTCCGTCCCGCTTCATTGCCGCAACCTCGGATTTGACAGAATGGCAATCATGTCGGCCAGCGTGATCAAGGTCAGGTAGCTGACGCAAAAGATCATGGCGCAAGACTGAATAAGGGGCAAATCGCGGGTCGAGACCGCATCCACCATCAATTTCGCCACGCCGGGATAGTTGAAAATCGTTTCGACGATGATCACCCCGCCCACCAGATAGCTGAGCGACAGCGCCACCGCATTGGCAATCGGGCCAAGCGCATTGGGCAGGGCATGGCGCAGTACCATGCGCGACCGTGACGCTCCCTTGAGCAAGGCCATCTCGACATAGGGCGTGTTGATCGTGTCGATGACCGCCGCGCGGGTCATGCGGATCATCTGCGCTGACACCACAAAAGACAGGGTGATCACCGGCATGGCATAGGCCTTGAGCATCGCCGAAAGCGAGTCGACATTGGCGCCAAAACTCAATGCCGGAAGCCATCCCAACCAGACCGAAAAGACCAGCACCGCCAGTGTCGCCACCATGAACTCAGGGACAGAAATCACCGAAATCGTCATTACCGTCACGGCACGGTCGAAAAGCGAACCTCGCCACATCGCGGCCCCGATGCCGAGGCAGAGCGCAATCGGCACGGAAACGGCGGTCGTCACAGCGGCAAGTCGCAAGGAATTGACCAGCCGACCACCAACCAAGTCAGCCACCTCGATATTATTCACATAAGAGGTGCCCATGTCACCCTGCACCAGCCCTGCCAGCCACCCCAGAAACCGGGAAACAGCTGGCTCGTCCAGCCCCATCGCCGCGCGCAGCCCTGCCACGGCCTCGGGGGTGGCGGCCTGACCCAAAAGGATCTCGGCGACATCTCCGGGCAACAGCTCGGTCGCAAAGAACACCGCGAACGACACGATGATCAGCGTGAGCACCGCAATGCCAAGCCGCTGAAGGACCAGAAACCAAGGCAAGTTTGACAGTTGCAATCCGCACCTCATTGATGGATGTGGTCAGCCACTGGCCCGCCCCTTTCTAGGGGGCGGGCCCAATCTTGGCCTCAGGATCAGGCGTCGAGCCAGACATATTCGGCAAAGGCATAGCCCATCATGCCGCCCAGCGGGTTCGCTTTCAATCCCCCCACTTTGGTCGACAGCGCATCAACGTTCGAGATAAAGGTCGGGATGATCGTGCCCGCCTCATTGGCGACCATCTCTTGCATTTCCCAGTAGATGGCCGTGCGCTTTTCTTCATTCAATGCGCCTCGCGCCTCGACCATCATGCTGTCGAACTTCTCGGATTTGTAATGGCTCTCGTTCCACGGTGCATCCGAGGAATAGAGCAGCGAGAACAGGATGTCCGGCGTCGGACGGGGGTTGATGTTACCAAAATGCACCGGGGCCTTCAGCCAGTAGTTGGACCAGTAGCCGTCGGAAGGTACGCGGTCGACAGTCAGATTCATGCCGATCTCGGCCCCCGCCTGTTGTACGACCGTGGCCATGTCGACCGAAGACGAGGCCGCATCAGAGGCAACGATCGGGATTTCCGCCCCCAAGAGACCGGCCTTTTCAAAGTGGAACTTGGCCTTTTCCGGGTCAAAATCGCGCGGCTTAAGATTCGGGTTGTGATAGCGATTGGCAGATGAAACAGGCTGATCGTTGCCGATCTGTGCCAGTCCGCGCAGCACGGATTTCTGGATCATTTCACGGTTTATGAGATGTTTCATCCCCTCGATGAAATCGAATTTGGCCCCTGGCTCGGTGTCCAGACGGATGTTCATATTTGTGTAATTGCCCGAGGTGCTGATCGATGTCTGCACGCCGTCTTGCCCTTCCAGCATCCGCAACGAGCGCGGGTTGACCGCCCCCGCAAGGTGAATGTCCCCCGACAAGAGCGCATTCACCCGCGCATTGTTGTCGGGAATGGCAAAGAACTCGAAACTGTCGAGATAGGCGCTTTGTGGCTTGAAGTAATTGGGGTTTTTCACCCCGACTGAGCGCACGCCCGGCTCAAACACTTCGCTGATAAAGGCCCCTGTGCCGTTCGCAGTGCTGAAATCGGTGGTGCCATCAGCAATGATCATAAAGTGATGCAGAGACAGGATGGTCGGCAGGTCGGCATTGGCGGCAGAGAGCACGATCTTGACTGTCAGATCATCCAATTTGGAGATTTCGGTCATCTGTTTGGCGATCGAGTTGGCCTTGGAGCCGACGGCCTCATCCAGGTGCCGCTTCAAGGAATAAACCACATCATCCGCGCTCAGCGCCTTGCCATTGTGGAAGGTTACGCCGGACTTGAGCTTGATCTCCCAAGTCTGCGCATCATCGGTCACGAACTCTTCGGCCAACTCCATCTGCGCCACGCCAGCCTCATCAAGAAAGGTCAGGCGATTGTAATAGGCGCAGCAACGGACATAATCGGTCGAAAGCGAGGCCTTGGCCGGATCAAGCGTATCGGCGGTCGAAGAGGACCAACCGGCCGCCCTGAGCGCCCCGCCGCTCACCGGGGTGGCGGCAACCGCCTGTGAGGCCCGCAACAGAAGCGAGCTACCTGCCGCCAAACCCACGCCCGAAGCCATCAGCATCCGCAAGAGGTCGCGACGCGACGCGCCGCGACGGATCATGTGTTCCACCATCGCATCATCGCGACGGGTCCAGTTGGTTGTGTTCTTCTTTGTCATGTCACAGTTCCCTGTTGAAGGTTGATGAACCCGCACGGTCTTGTGTGCCGCGTCAGGTCCGCTTGCGTTCACGCATCAAAGGCATCGTCTGCCGCGCGGGCCAAATCGATCAATGCGTGAAAATGGTAGTCCGGCTCGGTGTATTCCTTGGGCTCGATGGTGCCACCATACCCCGCTTGCGCGTGGCGTCGCTCGATCCAGACATTGGTCATGCCCAGCCTTCGAGAAATGCCGATGTCGTGATGCTGGCTCTGCGCGGTGTGCAGAATGCGATCCTTGATGCCACCTGCCTTTTCGATAAATTCGAAGACCTGAACGAAATACGCAGGATCCGGTTTTTCCGTGCCGGTGTCATCGGTGGTGAAGCCCGCCCAGAACGGACGGCCCAGCTTGGCCTCGTATTTCTCGAACGCCCAACGCTGCGCATTGGTCATGGCAATCAGTTTGTAATGCCGCCCCAGCCGTTTCAACGCCTCTGCGCTATCGGCAAAGGGTTTTGCCTCACCGACCGCATCAATCATTGACTGCCGATACTCCGGCGTATCTGGCAGGCCGAAGACTGCGGCAATGCGGGCATAACACCGCCCCAGATCATCGGGAAAGCGACCCGCATTCGCCTCGTAGCGCGCGTTACGATAGATCGTGAGCACCGCTTCGGCGTCAACATCAACGCCCTCTGCTTGGGCAATCTTGGCCAAGGCCTCTGTGATCGCCGCCTCAAAGTCAATCAGCGTGCCAACCACATCAAAGGTCATGTAGTCGAACCCGGTCAGAGGCGTCACAGCCGTCTTGGTTGCCATTCCAACAATCCTTTCCCAAATCCTGGACATCGCGATACCGTTCGCTCTGCCGCGTAGCCCCACTGACCTGATGCCTGCCTCAAGGCTCCAGTACGTATCTCGAACCATTCCCGCCCGCGTCCTCCCTTCAGCATCCCCCCCAAATCCTCTGGCGAAATGCTGAAACCAGTAGAGGTGGCGGCAGATTCTTCTATTTTCCTCCCTTGCGCCGCATAACGCGTCGCGTGCGGCATCCCCCTTCAATATCCCCGTAAAGGGTCGACCAAGCCGGGAATTTCCCGGCCCTCGCGCGTAGCGCGGATAACGTTCAGCGCATGCGCCGCCCCTTCCGCATGATCCGTTTCCGAAGCGATATGCGGCGTCACGATCACCCGTGGATCGCCCCACGCCCAGTGATCCTGCGGCAGAGGTTCGGGGTCGGTGACATCCAGCATCGCCGCCGAAATCTGCCCCTCGTCCAGTGCGTGCCTCAGCGCGGTCATATCCAGTTGCGCGCCGCGCCCGGCATGGGCCAGCATCGCGCCGCGCGGCAGCCGCGCCAGAAACGCGGCATCCATCAAGCCCTGCGTCCGAGGCGTAAGCGGCAAGAGGCAAACCAAGAGATCCGTGCGCCCGAGGAAGGCCTCAAGGTCGGCCTCGCCAAAGGTCTCAATCCCCTCGACCCGAGCACCAGAGCGGCTCCAGCCTGCAACTTGGAAACCAAGGTCTGCCAGTGTCCGCGCCGCCAGCTTTCCGATCCGCCCAAGGCCCATGACGCCCACGCGGGTGAACCCCGTCCCGCGGGTCATGTGCGCGCGCCAGTCACCGCGTGCGGCCTGCGCCAGATAGATGGGCATGTTCCGGTGCAACATGAGGGCCGCCATCACCACCCAATCGCGCACCATCTCTTCGATCCCCTTGGCAACCGTGCGCGACAACTGCACGCCCTCGGGCAAGGTTGGCATCTGATCCACTCCGGCCCCGCTGCTGATCAGCACCCTAAGGTTCGGATAGCGCGAAATGTCCTTGGGCGGTTGCCAGCATAGAATATGGGTAATTGCGCTTGGATCGCTGACCGCCGCCTCACCGATCTCCATCTCCTCGCCCGCCGCCTCGAAAATCGGTGCCCAGACCGCAGCCCGCTCTGGCGAGGAGAGAAACAAAAGCGCCATCAGCGCAGTGCCTCGCGCACGTCCGGGTCTTCGAGTGTCTGATCAAGCACCGCGCGGGTGCGCTCGACGATTGCGTCAATTTCCGACGCGGTGCAACAGAGCGGCGGCGCATATCCGAAAATGCCCTGCGCAAAGCTGCGCACGATCAATCCGTTGTCCCATGCCCGATCAAAGAGCCGCGTCGCAGGCTGCACGGATGCAGGCAACGGCGTTTTGCGGTCTTTATCCGTCACCAATTCGACCGCTGCCAGCATGCCGCGCCCGCGCACATCGCCGACCAGCGGATGATCTTGCAGCGTGCCCAGCCCTTGCAAGAGCCGCGCACCCATCTTGCGGCCATTCTCCAGCAGACCGCCTTCATAGAGCGCCAACACCTCTAGTGCGACCGCCGCCGCGACCGGATGCGCCGAATAGGTGAACCCATGGCCAATCGCCTTGGCCCCGGCCCCCTCGGCAATTGTCTGATAGACATGATCAGACATCAGCACCGCGCCCATCGGCACATAACCCGAGGTCAGACCCTTGGCCGTGGTCATGAGGTCCGGCACAATCCCCTCGTCCTCGCAGGCAAAGAGCGGGCCGGTGCGGCCAAAGGCGGTGATGACCTCATCGGCGACGAACAGAATACCATACTCGGCACAGACCGCGCGCATCGCCTTGATCCATCCCTTGGGGGGCACCAGAACGCCGCCCGAGCCTTGGATCGGCTCGACATAGAAGGCGGCCACCCGGTCCTCGCCGATCTCCGCCACCTTTGCGCGCAACTCAGCCACAGAGGCATCAATGATCGCCTGCGGATCGGGCCCGACCGGGTTGCGATAGACATAATGCGACGAAATCTTGTGCTGCCACGCAAACGGCAGGCCAAATCCGTCATGAAACACCGGCAAGGCCGTCAAGCCAGCCCCTTGCGAGCTTGATCCGTGATAGCCTTGCTCGACCGAAATGAACTGATCGCGACCGGGTTGGCCCCGGCTGTGCCAGTAATACCGGATGAAACGGATCGTGCTATCAACGGCATCCGACCCCCCCAGCGTGAAATAGACGTGGTTGAGATTTCCCGGTGCCCGTTCGGCCAAGGCCGCCGCCAGCCGGATCGGGGCCTCGGCCCCCAGATCGAAATAGCCCGTGGCATAGGGCAATTGCCGCATCTGATCGGCGGCGGCGGTGACGATGCTCTCTTGCCCATAGCCTGCGTTCACACACCACAGTCCGGCAAAGCCGTCGATCAAGTCACGCCCGTCGCCATCGGTCACAATGGCGCCCTTGCCCGATTTCAACAGGCGCACCCCGCGCGCCTCATGTCCCTGAAACGAGGACACCGGATGGATCAGGTGCTGGCGATCCAGCTCTGCAATGGAATTGGTCAGCATGTTGTTCTCCGTATAACTCAGCCCAACGCCTGTGAGACGAGGCCATATGTCGTGAAGTTTCTGTCGTTTTGCATTCGTGCGGCACAGACCATCGCAGTCCCGCCACCCACATGGGTCAGGCCAAGATCCTCGACACAACCCGCCAGCCCGACCTGTTCGGGCAGATCTATACGCAGGAATGTCCCCGCACAGCGTGTGGCGGCCTCGGCAATCAGCGCCCGTGCGCCCGCCACATCCCGCGCTACCACCGGGCCGAGCACGCGGCCCCGCCCGAAATCGCGCAAGAGGGCAAACCCGCCGTCGGTCTTCAGGATTTGTCCGTGCTCGATAATCTTGCCGATCAAGGCCGCGCGGGACATGCCAGATGCGTTCATGTCCATGGCGGCCAGCGCGGCACGGTCCTGTGCGCACCCGTCCCACACCGGTTGGTGAGGTGCGGCTGCGCGCGCCTCGCCCTGATGTTGCACGATGCGGCCCGTTTCCACGAAGCCAAGCTTGGCATAGAGCGGCTGCCCATCAACCGTGGCCACCAGACGCAATTCCCGAGCGCCAGCGCAAGCAATAATCCACGCCATCAACCGCGCGCCAAGCCCCTGCCCCCGCATGCGCGCATCGACGATGATCATGTTGAGCGCGGCCACATCGCCAAAGTTGGTGCAAAGCGCCGTGCCCACAACCTCGTTATCAATCAGTGCGACGACGCCCTCGGACACCGAAAGATTGAGCGCCCAATCCTCGCCACGATGCGGCCAGCCCGCCTCTTGCGACAGGCGCTGTGCTCCGGTCAGGTGTTCTTGGGCGAAGGGCACAAGGTTGAACGCCTGCGCCGGGTGATCCGGGAACGAAGAGGGCGTGACTGTCATCGTGTAGGGTCCGTCGTTGTTCGGCTCAGCCTAGGCGCGGCCCCACGGCATAAATCCCCTAAACCGTGCCTTGGGCGGCAATATGCTCTGCATGGGGGCGTCAGGCCCGCATGATCTGCCGTGCTTATCGCGCCAGATGCCGCCCAAGCGCCAGTATCATCTGAGCGGCAGCGTTCGACTCATCCTCCAGAAGATATTCCTCGGGTCGGTGCGCGCGTGCGATATCACCGGGTCCACAGATGATCGACGCAATGCCTGCCGCCTGAAATAGTCCCACCTCGGTGCCAAAACTCACCGCGCTCTGCGGAGCCTTTCCTGAAATTTCCACCAGCACCTCCACCAGCGGACGACCCGCATCCAATGCCCGCGCCGGATAGGACGAAATCCACTCTGTCGTCACCCCGGCACCCATCGCCGCCGCGACCGGGGTCAGCAGCGCCTTGGGGTCGACACCGGCGATGGCGCGCGCCTCGATCACCGCCTCGGCCCGGTCGGGAATGATGTTGACAGCCTCACCTCCCGCAAGGTGCCGATTTGCAGGCTGGAATAGGGCGGCGCGAAACGGGCGTCCTGCACGCCTGCCTCCGGGGCACGAGCCTGATCGACCGCCGCCGCCAGAGCCGTCACCAGCGCATGTATTGCATTCATCCCCTGATCGGGCCGCTATGCCCGGAACACCCCTGCGCACGCAGTCTCAGTGCCGCCTTGCCCTTTTGCGCCAACGCCGGCACGAGGCCTGTCGGCTCGCCCACGATAGATCCGGCCGACGGCGCGCAGAGCCTTGGCAGTGCCGCAATCAGATGCGGCACCCCGCGACAGCCTGCCTCTTCGTCATAAGACAGCGCAATATGTATGGGCGCGCTCGGGTTCAACTTCACCAACATCGGCACGGATGCCAGAACAGCGGCAACAAAGCCTTTCATGTCGCACGCCCCGCGCCCAATCAGCCGCCCCCCTTCGCGGCGCATCACGAACAGGATCAGCGCGCCAGCCCGGTTCGGTTGCGGGGACGACATCGACATGGCCCGAGAGGATATAACCGGGCCTTGATGCATCGCCGATGGTGGCAAAGAGATTGAGCCAGCCCCCTTCCGGCCCGGGCAGCAGATGGCAGACAACCCCATGCGCCCGAAGATAGCTCGCCACGCATTGCATTAAGGCCTCATTCGAGGTGCCAACAACGCTGGCAAATCCGATCAGTCAGTCAAGCATCTCTACGGGGCTATACATGGGTGCGGTCATGATCAGCTCTTTGAAGCTTGAGGTTCTGCGCATAGGCACGGGCACAGCCGCCCCTACCCTGACCCAAACTGAACCGCAAACCGACCCGAACTTGGGCCAGGGCGGCACAGCATGCCGAACGCCTGCATGGATACGACATTTCATGCTCTGAAACGAAGAAACGCGGCAAGCTCTGTTGCCGGAACCGGTCAAGGATGAGCAGGACAGTCAGGCACCGGAGACCGCAATGACCTTTCGCCCCAAATTCATCACCTTTGATTGCCACGGGACCATGATTTATTACGATATGGCCGGTGCGGCGCGTCACCATTACGCAGCCCATCTGTCACCCGAACAGATGCAGCGTTTCATAACGGATTTCTCGGCCTATCGGCTCGACGAGGTGCTGGGCGCATGGAAGCCTTATGCCGAGGTTGTGCACAATTCCCTTGAACGCACCTGCAAGCGCCATGGCATCGCCTTTGACCCGACGATTGCCGAAGAGATCTATCACCGCGTGCCCACATGGGGGCCGAATCCCGACGTGCCTGCCGGATTGGCCAAGGTGGCCGCAGAGATCCCGCTTGTGGCACTGACCAATGCGATGAACGACCAGATTCCCCTGAATATCGCACGGCTTGGCGCGCCCATTACACATGTTTTCACCGCCGAGAGCGCCGGGGCCTACAAGCCGCAGATGCGGGCCTTTGAGTATATGCTGGATCAGCTCAACTGCGGACCTGAGGATATTCTGCACGTCTCCTCCAGCTTTCGCTACGACCTGATGACGGCGCATGACATGGGCATCAAGCACAAGGTCTGGGTTAATCGCGGACATGAGCCAGCGAATCCCTATTATGGCTATACCGAGATTCCCGACATCTCGGGACTGGCCGCCGTTGTCGGCCTGTAACCGCCGGAGATACAGATGAAATACCTCTCGTATTGGCATGACAGCGCGGCCCCCTTTGCCAATGGCCAGGCCGGGCCAGTAGAGGGCAAATTCGATGTGGCCGTGATCGGCGGTGGCTTTACTGGCCTCAACGCTGCGCGCAAACTTGCCCGCGAAGGCGTGCACGTTGCCCTTCTTGAGGCCACACATATCGGTGCAGGCGGATCTGGCCGCAACGGTGGTCATCTCAACAACGGCATCGCTCATGGCTATGCAGACGCCAAGGCGCATCTTGGGGTCGAGCGCGCGCACCGCCTCTACAAAGCCTATGACCGCTCTATCGACATGATCGAGGATCTGATTGCGGAAGAGGGCATCGCCTGCGACTTTCGCCGCTCCGGCAAGCTGAAACTGGCCTCCAAACCCTCGCATGTGGCGACGCTGAGAGCCAATTTCGACCTGATCCACAAAGAGGTAGATTCAAACACGTGTTGGCTTGACCGCGACCAACTCAGCGCAGAGATCCGATCCGAAGCGTTTCACGGCGGCATGCTCTATGGCAAATCCGCAATGATGCATATGGGCCGCTATGTCAGCGGTCTGGCCGAGGCCAGCCATCGCCATGGCGCGCAGATCTGGGAAAACGCCCCTGTGACGGCCCGCTTTCGCGCGGGCAACGGATGGACAGTGACGACCCCCAAAGGCACCTTACGGGCGGAGCGGGTGATCGTCGCCACAGGGGCCTATTCCGGATCCGTGCGCGGTGCCCCGCTCTCATTTTTCCGGCGCCGGATCATTTCGGTGGGATCGTTCATAATCGCGACGCGGCCACTGACCGCGTCAGAGGTGGCCGCCACTCTGCCCGGCAACCGCACCTGTGTGACCTCGCTTAATATTGGCAATTATTTCCGCCTCTCGCCAGACAACCGCTTGATCTTTGGCGGCAGGGCGCGGTTTTCAGCCGTTTCGGACCAACGCTCTGATGCCAAATCCGGGGCGATCCTGCGGGCCGCGATGACCGCGCAATTTCCACAACTCAAGCAAGTCGAGATCGACTATTGCTGGGGCGGTCTGGTGGGCATGACCAAGGACCGCTTTCCCCGCGCGGGCGAGGTGGACGGGATGCTCTATGGCATGGGATATTCGGGCCACGGCGCGCAAATGTCGACATTGATCGGGCAGTCGCTGGCAGATATGGCCATGGGCCGCAAGGATACCAATCCTTTGGCCGGTCTCGACTGGCCCGCCATCCCTCTGCACAGTGGCAAACCGTGGTTCTTGCCGCTCGTCGGCCAATGGTTCGCGCTCAAAGACCGACTGTCTTGACGCAAGCCGAGCGCCGACGCCCTGCGCCGCGTCTGCCCGCCTAGCCCAGAGAATGCGACGCAAGGCCGTAAAGCAATGCCCCCGTTTGCGCGCGCCGCGACGGACCGATCCGCATTTCCGTGACCGTATCATGTACCCCCATGCCAGCCGCCGCCAGAAACGCCTTGAAATGCTCGCTCTGTTGCGGCGTATCGAGGCGGACAAAGATGCCTTCGCAGCGCTGAATCAGCGGGGCGACCAGATGCATGGCTACGGCATCATCCTCGGCAACCACTGGACCGATCACCACACCCTTGCCGAATTTTCGCATTACAGCATAGCCCCGCACCTCACCCTCGCGCTCGACCACCAGACCGGAAGAGACCCCCATCAATCTATCCAGAATCCGGCCACGATCCGCCCCATAGGCGTGACAATCAAGAGCCTTTATCCTTTGCAGATCATCCGCCTCGATTTCCCGCACCGCAAGCCCCGGGACAGCATCCGGCACCTGAAACGGCCGCACGATACCCTGCTGTTGCCAGATCGTGGCAACAGGTATGAACCCTGCCGTTTCATAGAGCCGATAGCCAGATCGCGTTGCGCTCAGTCGCAGATCCCGCCCGTCGCAATCGCGCATGATCCGCCGTAACAAACGTTGACCAGCCCCCAATGCCTGCAACCGCGGCATCGTGACCATCATTCCGAACATGGCGAAATCCTCGCCCATATTGAAATACATGGCAGAGCCCAGAGGACGCCCGATTTCGTCCAGTGCCAGATATCCTTGCCCGAGAGACAAAAACAGATCGAGATCGTCAGCACGGTGCGGCCAGAATACACTAACGGTCAGTTCATGTAATTCTTGGCGTTTGCTGACATCAAGCGACTCGATTGTAGCCTCGTAGGCATCCAGCTTCAGTCGGACGTCATCCAAAGGGGATTTTCGTGCCATGAAGGCAGCGCGGCGTGCCTGAGACTCGGCTTGCACGTCGGTTATCTTTGGGTCTGAGGCCTGTGTCATCGGGCTGCCTTCGCCTTGCATTCAGCACCTTTGTGTTTCGATCGCGACATGAGAGCAAGACTGTGCCTCGCCTGTTCGCCCGCTTTGCCCACACTATGGCGCGATTTGCGCAAATTATTCTACCGTATAAGAAAGCACACCGACAGTTTGTGTCGCGGATTGTCCCGTCGCGTGATCGGGCAACAGCCCATCCCGCGCGAGGACCACAATATCCTCGGCCATGCGCGCGCAGAGCCACTGCGCGATCTCGCGCACCACGGGTCGCACCGGCGCCGCCCGTGTCGAAACCAGCGTGATGCAGCGCCCGGTGTTGATCCCGCCACCCTGCCACGCCGGGACCAACCGTCCGGCGCGCAAGGCACCCGCGACGACATTCACCCAGCCCAACGCAATCCCGGTGCCATCCACCGCCGCCTGCATGATCGCCGCATAATCGGAAAAGGCATACCATGTGCCCGGGTGCTCTGTGCCCTGAACGTTCGGGCCCAGCATCGGCTCCCAAATCGTGCTGGGATGATCCGAAAGATGCAAGAACACATGCCCCTCTCCGCCTGCCCCGCTTAGCAACATCCCATGCTGCGCCAGATAGGCCGGGCTGCACACTGGAATGATGATCTCTGGTGCCAGCACCGGATCGTTCGCGGCCTCATCCCGGATACAACTTGCCAGATCCACATCCTCGGGCAGCCCGACACGTGTGCCCGGCAGCAACTCGAACCGTAACACGACATCCGGGAAGCTTGCGACGAACTCCGCGAAACGTGGTCCAAGCCAATTTGTGACAAAAGCATTTGAAAGCGACAGCACCACGTCGCGTCCGGCCTTGTGCTGTTGGCTCTGCAATTGCGTTATGACGTCGGATATCCGCCCGAACCCTTCGCTGACAGCGATAAACAGCGCTTTGCCCGCGTCAGTTAGCACCGCCCCCTTTGCCCCTCTGACAAAGAGCGGCTGCCCGATCTCTGCCTCCAGTTGCGCGATATTACGGCTGACCGAGGGTTGAGAGATGTTGAACGCCTGCGCCGCCCTGCTGAAACTTCCCTGCCGCGCGGCGGCCTCAAAGACCAGCAGCGATTTAGGCGAGGACACGAGGCGATGCAGGTTTGTCATACGCTGAGCGTATAGCTGACACTTGTTTTTTCAACCTGTTTTTCCAATCTCGGCCGCGCAAGAATGGTTAGTGATCGCTCCGCCAACGCCAGAGGTTTCCCTTGTCCCAGCCCCGCCGCAATGATCCGCTTCTCACCGCCTTCACCTTGGGCAAGCTGCACCTGCACAATCGCATTGTCAGCACCAGCCACGCCTCGATGTTTGACGAGGGCGGCATGCCGACTGAACGCTATCAGGCCTATCACGAGGAAAAAGCGCGCGGCGGGATTGCCATGACCATGATCGGGGGCAGCGCGATGGTCTCAAAGGATTCAAGCTGGGGAGGCGGTCAACTGGACATGAGCAGCGACCGCATCATCCCTCACCTGCAAAACCTGTCCGAGCGTCTCCATGTGCATGGCACGGCAGTGATGACACAAATCTCTCACCTCGGTCGGCGTGCCAATGCGCTGCATGGCGACTGGCGACCCGCCATTGCCCCGTCGCGCATTCGCGAAGTTCGTGGCCGTAGTATCCCCCGCGAAATGGATCGCGATGACATAAACCGGGTGATCGCCGATTACGCAAGCGCCGCCCGACGTGCGCTTGAGGGCGGTCTTGATGGCATTGAGACGCTCTGCGGCGGGCATCTCATTGGTCAGTTCATGTCACCCCTGACAAATCACCGCACGGACAGCTTTGGTGGCAGTCTCGAAAACCGGGCCCGCTTTGGCCTGATGGTGCATGAGGCCCTTCGCGAGGCGGTGGATAACCGGCTGGTGATCGGCATTCGCCTGGTGATCGACGAAGGTGTCGCGGGCGGGCTGACTGCGGCGGATGGCATTGCCCTTGCCCAGATGTTCGAGCGCGAAGGGTTGGTTGATTTCTTCAACGCGATCTATGGCCGGATGGACAGCGACCTCGTGTTGTCCGAGGATAACATGCCGGGCCTTTTTCAAGCGTCAGCCCCTTATCTGGAGAGCGTCCGGGCCTTTCGCGCCGAGACCACACTGCCCCTCATTCACGCCGGCGGCATTCGTGACACGGCCACCGCACGCCATGTGATCGCCGAGAATATCGCCGATCTCGTGGGCATGACCCGCGCCCATATCGCAGATCCGCATATTGTGCGCAGGCTCAAAGCTGGAGAAGAAGACCGCATCCGTCCCTGTGTCGGCTCCTCCTATTGCCTCTATAAAAAGGCGACTTGCGTGCATAACGCCGCAACCGGAAACGAATTGTCTATCGGCCATGATGTAAACCCGGCCAAAACCAAACGCCGGATCGTCGTGGTCGGCGGCGGCATTGCCGGGCTCGAGGCCGCGCGCGTCGCCGCCCTGCGCGGCCATCACGTCACCCTCCTTGAGGCGGCATCACAGCTTGGCGGACAGATCCTCCTTGCCAGCCGCGCCCCTCACCGCACCCCGTTGATCGGTATCATCGAATGGCGCGTTCAGGAACTCGAACGCCTCGGTGTCGAGATCAAAACCGATACCCTTGCCACTGACGACGACGTCCTCGCATTGTCCCCGGATGCCGTGTTGATCGCCACCGGCGGTGTGCCCGATCTGAACTGGCTCCCTGGCGGCGTTCATTGCGTCAGCACATGGGATATCCTGTCGGGTGCGGTGCCTCTGGGGGACGACATCCTGATCTATGACGGGACCGGTCGGCAACCGGCCCCATCTTGCGCGCTCGCGATTGCGGAGAAGGGACACAAAACGACGCTGGTGACATGCGACAGTCATGTCGGACAGGAAATGCCCTATCAGGACAGCACAGGATTTCGCAAGAACCTGGGGCTGCAAGGAGTTCGCTGCCTGACAGATCTGCAATTAGATGACGTGATCAAATGCGAAGCTCGGATTCAAGCCCGGTTCACCCACAGCTTTACTGGTGAAATCATCTGTCTTGAAGCGGATCAAATTGTTGTCGAGACTGGAACCACGCCAATTCACGATCTTTACAACGATCTGCGCGCCCACCTTCGCCAGCCAGCCAACGCCATAATGCTGAAGACCCTCCATCTCATGGGTGATGCGGTGGCCTCGCGCGATATTCATGCAGCGATGCGTGAGGCGCATATGATCGCTCGAACGATATGACTTGAGTTTGCCCTGCTTCGCCGGGTCAACCTCTCGGCGCTGATCGCGCTCTTGCGGCTTTGGAAACCCAGAGACGACCCGGTAATCATTCGAACAGCGGCTCGACCTGCAGAGACTGGCCCGGGTGGATCTCGGCCAAGTCGGCCGGGATCACCGCGATGCCCATGGCCTGCGCAATGGGGGACAGGGATGCCGAGGCACCGTAGCCAAGACGCTCGACAAGCGGACGCCCCATCGGATCGCGCCCGGCCCATGTGACCGGAACATACTCGCGCCGTCCTGTTGTGCGGCGGTAGCTGAAGCCAGCAACAGCGGGCAGCCATGTGTCCGACGCGTCCATCAACCCGGCAACCCGGCGCAGGGCGGGTTGCGCGATTTGGGAAAAGGTGATCGCCGCAGCATAGGGATTTCCGGGCAGTCCAAAGTAGAGCGCACCACCAAGGCGACCCACGGTCAGTGGCTTGCCCGGTCGGATCGCAACCTTGAGCACATCAAGCTCTGCCGCTTCGGCGCGCAGCGCGTCAAGGATATGATCCTCTTCGCCCGCTGACACTCCGCCCGAGGAAATTACGACATCATGCGACTGCGCGGCATGGCGGATTGCGGTACGGATTCTTGTGGGATCGTCGCGAAGGATGCCGAGGTCCGTCAATTCAACCCATGGAAGGCGTGACAGCGTCGCCCTGAGCAGGACACGGTTAGAGTTATAAATCTGTCCTGCTCCAAGCGCGTGACCAGCCTCGACCAGTTCATTACCAGTTGACAGGACGGCCACGCGCACTCGGGGGCGCACAGCAACGTATGCCACGCCGCATCCTGCCAGCAGGGCAAGACGCGGCGGGCTCAGCATGAGCCCCGTGGCCATTGCAAGTGCGCCCTGCGCGACATCTTCACCCACGCAGCGGATGTTTTGTCCGGGACGGGGGCGTTGCATCAGCTTGATCGTATCGCCCGAACATGTGACCTGTTCCTGCATCACGACTGCATCCGCCCCAAGAGGCAAAGGCGCACCAGTGAAAATGCGCGCCGCCGAACCGTTTGAAAGGCTTAATCCGCGCCCATCGCCTGCCGCAATTCTCGCTGACACGGGCAAGTTCCAGGGACCGTCGCCGGTCAGGTCGGACAGGCGCAGAGCGTATCCGTCCATGGCGGAATTGTCGAAGGGTGGCAGCGCCGAGGCCGCCTTAACCGGGTTGGCTGTCACCCGGCCGACTGCGGCGTCGAGCGGAATAGTTTCCTGCCCGGCCACTGGAAACGCCGCAGCAATAGCCCGCAACCGAGCGGCATCGACCGACAGGGTCGGCCCGGATTTACCTGTAGAGCAGGCAGCAAGACTGGTCATCGTGTTCCTCCGTTGAAAAGACCCGCACCCGGTATCGGGGGCGGGTCCAGCCTGTCGGATCAGAGCATGATCTCGTGCGACTTGAACGAGATACCGCGTGTCTGCGCCGTCGCATCCGAGATTTTGCGGATGTCGCCCCAGCAATGTTTGTAGTCCGGCAGCACCAGCTCGTTCACGCCCGGGTTCACGACGTTGCCCTGACTACCCGCAGGCGAGCCAAAGACCATCGCCACCGTGTTCCGCTTCAGCGTCGGCATCGGATAGGCCATACCTTGCGTCACACCGTTGTCATTGATGATCTCAAGCAGATCGCCGGGGTTCAGCCCCAAATCAACCATGTCATCAGGATGCATTTCGACGAACGGATGCGGATAGCGGTCCTGAACGAAGTCGTTGTCCTGATCCAGAAACTGGTTTTGCCAAAAGATGTTGGCGCGGACGTTGTTGATCCAGAACCGGTGCGCCGCCTGTTCGCGCGCCTTGCCCGGGGCCTGCCAGCCACGCCAACCCGCCGCACAAAACAGCGCCTTGCCGTCCTCGCGCCCGTGCCGGGTGAATATGCCGTCGGAGTAAAGGCGCGTAGTGCCGACAAGCTGGCCGTTCTCATAGCCCGCGACCGGCTCTTGAACCCCGTTGTTGCCAGCCTCGCGCAGGCGCTCATAGGTCACCGCCGTATGGGCGGCACCATAGCCGTCCATGAACGCGTCTTCCTCGGTCTCCCAGTCATAACCTTTGAACTGATCGGCGTAGGCATCCGCGCCCAACTCTCGCAGAACACGCTCCATGTGCTGTGCAATGCCAGCAGCAATCAGCGCGTCGGGCTTCGAGTTGCCGAACGGGTCCATGTACTTCTCGGACAGCCGGAGGCGGCGCTCTCCGTTCATCGAGGTCAGGTTCATCTCGTTGGCTTCGCAGGCCGGTAGGATGACATGAGCGTTCTGACCGATCTGGCTATGGATGATGTCCACATCCACTACAAACAGGCCGCCTGCATTGATGGCCGAGACGATGGCATCCACCACTTGTTCACGGGTGCCACCCGCTGCCATGTCGATCGCATCCTTGACCATGTCCGAGCGACGCTTGTGCACCCGCTTGAACTCTGAGGCGTTGAGCGTCGTCTTGTAATGATCGCAGGCCCATATGTGATGCACACCGCCCAGTCCCCGGATCAGGAACTGATCGACGTATTCGGCAGGACGCCCGACATGGGCATCAGAGGGGCGGAAATATCCTTCTTGGTGGCCACCCAAGCGGCAGGCACCACCACCCTCGCGGCCGATATTACCGGTCGCCAGCGCAATATTCACCAGCGCGCCGATGGTCCGATAGTTGTCATTGCCCCAGATGATTCCCTTCTCGTAGCAGGTCACGCATTTGCGGCGGCTGCCGTCTTCATGGGGCTGAGCAATCCACTCGGCAGCTTTCTGGATATCGGCAGCAGCCACGCCACAGATTTCCGCAGCCTGTTCGAGAGAGGTGCGGCAGGTCTGCATCACATAGTCGAGACTGCCAAGACCAGCCGGGTGGGCGGCATCCTGTGCGACCGCTTCGCCATCCTGAAAGGTCGAATTGGCGATGAACTCCGCGTCGATCCAGCCCTCATCTACAATATGGGTCAGAATCGCGTTGAACAGCGCCAGGTCCGTGCCTTCGTTGATCGCAAGGTGCAGCACGTTCTCGGGCCCGACATATTGCTCGGACGAGGCGATGGTCAGTGTACGGCGCGGATCGACCACGATCATCTTGGCGCCGTTCTGCAAGCCCTTGACCATATGGTTGAGGTAGAGATTGGTCTGGGTTTCCATCGAGTTCGCACCGACCATAAAGATCGTGTCGGTCACCTCGTAATCCTCATAGGCGTAGTTCAATTCGTCCACACCCATGTCACGCGAGGAATGCACCTCGGAATTGTAGGCGGGACGATTGTGGATGCGGCAGTTCTTGATCTTCATGCTCTCGAAATAGAGCTTGCCGGTGCCCCAGGTATTCTCGTAACCGCCAGCAGAACCACCGTGGTCGAACATTGAGACCACGATATCATCCTCAGAGCCCTGCAGGACGACCTTCGCCGTCACACGCGCCACGAGGTCAAGCGCATCGTCCCAACTTGTCGGTTGCCAGACGCCATTTCGCCAGACCAGCGGGTCCGAGAGCCGCTGAGCTTGCGTGCCAGTCACGCGAGAGGGCCGGTTCTCGGCCATCCGAGCGCCCCGGATTGAGCCAAGGCCGGAATTCACCACACAATTCGCGTCAGGCTTGACCACCAGATGCACATCGCGACCGTTCTGGCGGACAACGTTGTACATTGAGGGCGCGTACCAGGCCTCAGCCTCCATGGCTTGCTGCTCACTCAGGTCAACGCCGAATTTGTTCTGATTCGGGGCTGTGCCGCCCTGCCGGTTTATCGGCCAAGTGTAGGCCTTGTAGCCACATCCGACGATGCAGTAGTGGCAGGTCACATTGAATTCGTCAGCGTCTGCAGGGATAATCGGCAGACGGTCGATCTGTCTTTTGTAAGCCATTGTTTTTCTCCCTCAGAGCACGTTCGACAAGCGGCCGTAGATCAGTTCATCCACGCCCTCGGCATAGATGTCGCCCTGATTGTCGACTCGGAGCAGAAACTGGGCGAGATTGCTGGTGGCGTGGCCCCAGATCTGCTGACCGCCGGATTCGCAATCGAACCGCGAATGGTGACCGGGACAGTTGAGCGTTTTGTCCCCAGCCGAATAGCTCATCATCCAGCCCTTGTGCGGGCAGAGCACCGAAAACGCCACGATGTCGCCATCCGGCCCGACGCCGCCTTCGACCGCCTGCCCGAGCTTGAGCAGCACACCGGGGCTACCTTCGTCAGGATACTCAATGTCCATCGGTTCGTTCACCGCAAGATCCGCGACATTGGCCAGACGGTTCGCCGGGTAATCTACGCGGGCCAGGGCCTGTGCCTTTGCCTGCTCCGGCGTCATGACCGTGGCAGCAACAGCCCCTGCCGTGGCCATCATGCCCCCCCTTAAAAACTGTCGACGTCCCGCGTCGACCAATCGGTTGCACTTCATTGGCTGGTCTCCTCCCTAGCTCATCAAGTGATAGATGCATGCCAACATCCTACCCAATGCGGCCGGGCCGGGCGATTGCGAGAGAGCGCACGCGGCATTGCAGCTATGCATTGATTTTCAATGGAAAAATTTGATGTTCGGAAATCCGAACATGGCGCGCAGCCTGTCAGGCCCCCGACAGCCCGAGTTTCTGCATTTTCTCCCAGAGCGTCGTGCGGGCAATGCGCAAGAGTTTTGCCGCCTCTCCGATCTGCCCATCGGTCCGATCAAGAGCGGCAATGATCTGCGCCCTTTCAGCCACCTCACGCGCCTCGGCGAGCGACAGCATGTCATCGGGTCCTGCGAGGCGTTCGGGGAACAGATCGGATGGCTGCAATAATGGCCCAGACGCCATCGCCAGACCACGCAGCAATCTGGCACGCAGGTCTCGGCCACCGCCCGGCCAGTCATGATTGCGCACGGCCTCTTCGCACAGCGCGCTGATCCCTTCGATGCCGGGCGCATGACGTGGGGACAGTTTGCGGAATAATTGCTGCATCAGCCAGACCGCATCATCCGGTCTCGTGTTCAGCGGGGGTATGGGGATTTCGATCCGCGCTAACCTGTAGAGCAGTTCGGAATTGAATTGGTCCTGTGCGATCCGCGCCTCGAGATCGTTGCCGCAGGCCGTGATCATCCGGCCGCCAAACCCTTGATCAAGTTGCTCCAGTAGCCGTGACTGGACCGGCGCTGCCATCTTGCTGACAGCGTTGATAAAGAGGGTGCCGTCGCCCACGATGTCGAACCCGCCTCCGCCTCCGAACAATGCCGCTTCGGCATCGGCCTCACGGGCGAGATTGGCGGTGACAAAAGGCGCGGCGGATCGGTCGGATAAGTCGTGAATGCGTCGGGCAACCAGATCCTTTCCCGTGCCTGCTCCGCCGCGGATCAATACCGGATGGCTTTCCGCCGCCGCTTTCGCAATCAGCGTCTCGATCTTTCGCGCTGTCGGGGAGATCCCCATCAAGGGAGGGACGTCATCGCCTGTGCAAGCTTTTTCCAGATTTCCAACAAGAAGGCCAAGCCGTTCGAGAAATACAGACATGTCGAAAGGCTTGGTGACATAATCCGCCGCGCCCGACTTGATCAGGCGCACCGCCTGCCCAATACCACCCTGCCCGGTGATAAACAGGAAAGGGGGCGGCGTTCCCGTCCGGGCGAGTGTCGAAAACAATTCCTCCCCGGACCCATCCGGCAGACCAATATCGCAAATCACCGCGTCGATCGGCTTTTTCGGGGTTCGGATCGCTCCAACGGCGCGCACCATCTGCTTTAGCCAAAGGACCTGTGCGCCTTCCAGTTCCAGACGCTGCAACAACGATCCACCCATGATCTCGTCATCTTCGACAAGGACGATATATCTATTCTTCAGCATTGGGGGCCTCCCGAGACGTCGGCACACCGACCGTGACGCGGGTCACGCTGTTTCGCTGCTCATGTCCGATCCAGCCGCCAAGACCGTTTGTCAGCTCACGGACCAGACGGAGCCCGACACCCCCGCCGGGCGACAAAGGTCCATCTCCAAACAGCCTGTCCAACGCCGCCTTTGGCATTTCGGGACCGGTGTTCGTTATCTCGAGCGTCAGCGCGTCAGCTTTGCAGCAGACGAAAAAGCCGACGCGCCCTGATGGACCAGACGCGGTGCAGGCGTTCAGTAAAAGGTTGAGCGCGATCTGACGCACCGGACCGGCGGGAATTGGGCACCTGTTCTCCTCCAAAAGGTCAACCGACCACGTCAGGTCCAGCCCCTGCCGTGAGACTTCGGGCTGGATCAGAAGCTTCAGATCCTCGAAATCATCGGGTGTCAGCACCCGATCTTCAGGATCAATTCGGTTCTGGTCGAGTGTCACGCGGGTCACATCGCGCAAATGGCGCAACCCCCGGTCCAAAAGGTCGGCGGACTGCCGCACAACCTCGGGTCGGTCAGGAAAGGTGCGGATCGTATCCGTAGCATTCAAGAGCCCCCCCAGCGGGTTGTTGATCTCATGCGCCAGCGATGAGGAAAGCCGACCAAGCGCCACGAACCGTTCCCGCTCAGCAAGGCGCCGCTCGGCTTCGGCTTTTGCGGCCACGGCACCGACCATCGAATTATAGGTACGCGCCAACCTCGCCAGTTCGCCATCACCCCGGGGGATCTCCGACGTCGGTATCGGATGCGGCTCGCCTTGTGTTTCGGTCATCTGGCGCGCCAACGTTATAACCGGGCGGAGCATCGTCCGGATGGCAACAAAGCCCGCCAGAGACAGCAGACCAATGGCAAGCGCATTACCCAAGATCAGCAGTAGCAACGCCTGCCGTCGCTCTGTCAGCAGGTCGGACACGTCCAGTTCGGTTGCGATCTGCCCGACCGTGCGCCCCTGATAGATCAATGGCGCAAGCAGACTGAGAACCGCACCGGATCCATCCACCGACAGGTCTTCGAGGGCCACCGCATCACTGGCAAGATCGGCGATATCGCTGTCCATGGGAACACGCCGGGGATCGGTCGCCGCCAGCACGCGACCGCGCTCATCCGCAACGGCGGTAAGGACCATCCGCCGCCCCTCGCCCCCCTGTGCCGCCCGGTCGAGCGTGTCGTAGACTTCCCAGATATCATGCCGCAGGACGAGCGGCCCGAGCGCCACCGACAATCCCTCGACATGCATCCGCGCCAGTTCCTGAATCCGCGCGTCCTGCACCCGCGCCAGCGATCGCAAGACCTGCTGCGATGCCACCGCGCCAACGAGGACCATCATTGCCGCCGCGAGAAGCGGCAGCTTGATCGACAATGGTATCGCTGGGGGCATCGGGGCAAGCCGCTTCATGGCTCAGGGCCCCAAATCGCGCATGCGGTCTGCAATCCCGTCGAACAGGTCGGTCGATGCCTGCTGAAACCCATCAAGCTGTAACGACGTGAGCGCTTGCCGCCCCTCCTCGGTCCTTGCCAGATCCATCAAGGCGCTTTGCAGGGCCTGAACCGGTTCAGACATGATGCTGTCGCGCCGTGCGCAAACCGGGGGAAAGCCCAGCCATTCTGACCGGGCGATCACCCGCGTCCGCGCGGTCAACTCCGGCTCAATCACGGCCAGCGCTTCCCAGACATAGCCGTCGACGCTACCAGAGCGGACAAGGCCATCCGCCACTGCGCGGACCACATTGCGATGGCCAAAAGTAAAGATTGACCTGCTGAAGAAGGTTTCAACCCGCTCATCCATACGACGCAGATCAGTGGCAGTGACAAGATATCCAGAGTTTGAATCGGGGTCGGAAAACGCGTGCGTCGCCCCGCGCAGGTCTGTCAGGGCGGCGGCCGGATCCTCTGTAGCGACAATCAGGTAGGATTGATATCGTGGGCCACCGCGCCACACCGGCACAGCCACCAGCTCAAGAACGTCGGCATGTTGGAGATAGGGATAGCCACACAGCCATGCCGCATCGACGCTACGCTCCAGAAGGAGGCCCGTGATTTCCTGGTAGGTGCGCCGCTGCACAAGTTCGATTTCACGGCCCATTCCAAGGGACAATGCACTACGCAACCCTTTGATCACGGCTGCGTCGTTGTCCAGAAAAACCGGCGTTAGCCCAAGGCGGAATACCGGCCGCGACCACGCCCGGCCCGCGACCAAGGCTGCAAGCCCGACCCCAACGAGGGTTCGTCGTCTGATCTGATACTTCATGCTCTCGGCCTCCTCCCTTGGCCAGACTTCAGACCATCCACGTAATCAGGTGGCTGACTGATTGACCCGCGTCGACAAATAGGACGCGCTAATTCTTGCGCTCGGAATAGCGATTGACACGCTACTCTGTACGGTTACGGGCCGGAAGCGTGAATCTCATGACATCCACCGTCGCATCAACGATACGTTCGAAATAGACAAACGGCGTCACGCCGCCGCCCTCCTCACCTTCCAGAATGGCCGTTGCACTCATGAAAGGCAATGATCAGCCCCTCATCCCATGCCCGAACCGCGCCGGGTTTGCCGGAGGCTCCAACTCTTGAGTAGGGTGGAGCATCATGAGCAAGACAACGAGCACGTATTCCCCCGAAGTGCGCGAGCGTGCTGTTCGCCTGGTTCCAGATAACCCCGGACAGCATGCGAGCCCCGTCGATTTTACACAGGTCGCATAAAATCGTGAGAGACTCGGCCTTATGGATGACACTCAGGCTGAGAAGGCGCTCTCTAGGCTGAGCGCAAACTGAATGGAACGTTTCTGGAAAGCGGCAAGACCCTGACCACGGGCAGCGCCTCACACTTCTCCTCGTCGGCATAAGGCACTTGCCCCGCAAGTACTCTTGCTAGCTCTCCTCGTCGGCAAGGACAACACAACAGGGTGATAGTTCCCCTTTCGAAAGGGGCGCAACCGCAATCCCGCTTGGCAGAGCACAGCGATCACGCCTTCCGGCGTCCGGCGACACGCTGATCACTTCACATAGAAGATCGGCATCGATCACACGCCCATCAGCACTTTTGCCGCTTTGGCCAGAACAAACGGATCAAGGTCCGTCCGCACAACCGGAGGGGGGGCCTTCACCTTGCCAGTCATTGCCGCCGCAGCGGTTCGTGCGGAGCGCACTGAATATTCTACGGTAAACACGCAATCCCGCGGCAATTCGCAATATTGTCCAATCACCGCAAAATTTCTTGACCCCACGGGGCGGACATCGGGTCGGTCACCAGAGCGACGTGGCATAAACTGGCTTGTTATGAATGGCATGCGGCACGGGATAACGCGCGCAGTGTTGAACCATGCTTTTTGAGAATCGTCCAGTTTCAGATGCCCGCTGAGTTCGGCAATAATTTCATCCCCGGTTGCCTGCCACATTGGTTTGTGCACGAAATCACCGTTGCGGTCCCCGCGCAGCCCATAGCCCCAGAACGTATATGTCCCATGCGTCTGACCGCGGAAATGCGGCTGGTGGAACAGGACGATGGACAGGGTCCAGCCCGATCCGGCAAACGTGACCAACCCACCTGTTCCAGTCCGGTTGTTTGTAAAATCCTCCATGAATTCAAAATAATCCGGGCTATCGAGGGTCACAGTAAAAGAGTGCCACGCGGTTTTTTCCGTGTTACCGCAAAACGCATCGGGGCGGCCAAAACCCTCGTGTTGTGCAGCAAGTTCGCGCCAGAGCGTCCAAGCCCCGCCTTGGTGATCCGCAAGACTGGGTGCCTGATCATTGGTGCCCAGCGTTGATCCATCGGTCATCGACCCCAGCGTCAGATAAACCCGGTCCTGCGCGCTGACGGGTAAACTTCTGCCATCCGCAAGGTTCAGGCCGGTCACAGCGCGGTCCTGTCTGGAGCCTTCGATCTGGACATCGACGATCAGCGTGCTGGTTTCGATCATGACCCCGCGCTCACGCAGCCATGTTACGATGGGGGCAATGATCGAGTCGTATTGATTGTAGCGGGTCCGGAGAATCCCGGCGATGCGGGTAAACCCCGGAAAGAGGTGAATGAACCGGCGCAGGTAGCGCCGCATTTCAATCAGCGCGTGCCAGGGCTGAAAAGAAAACATGGTGGACCACATCAGCCAGAAATTGGTGTCAAAAAAGCTGGGCTGAAACCAATCCTCAATTGATTTATCGCCAAGGCTGTTTTCAGGGTGCAGGATCAGACGATTGATATCCAGAATGTCGTGGGCACTGAGGGTCAACTCATACCTGTCTTCGGCCGGTTTTCCGTCTTTGACAATACGACAGTTCGACGATCCTGGCACCATGCGATTGAAAGCAAGAATATCATCGGTCACCGAGATTGTGGGATCATCGGCAGATGGGATGGACGACAACAGATCAAAGGTGCAGGCAAAATGTTCCTCGAACATACGCCCGCCCCGGATAAGATAACCGGTGGTCGCGTATCCCGATCCATCCAAAGAACCACCGGCAACAGCCAATTGTTCGTAGATGTGGATTCTTTCTCCGGGCACACCGGCATCGCGTATGAGGAAAACGGCTGTTGCCAAACCAGCGATCCCTCCACCGACAATGTGATGATGCGCCTGCGGTACGGTCTCCGGCATGATGGGGGTCCCCCTCTCCCTTCGAAACGTGTTAATTGGCGCATATCAAAGACGTCATGGCGTTGATATGAATCAAGAGTGACAAGTCACGGCAAAGCCGCCGACGTTCAAGAGACTGTTTTTATTTTATAATTTTATTTCCGGAAAGCGCATCGTCTTGCGCCCCCCCGAAAACCGCAATGGCAAACCGCAGCTGCCATGCCGCGTCCTCACGGCAGGTGACGCCACGATAATCATGCCCCCCAGTATACAATCGCCTAAAAGTATATCCCTTGCGGTTAGATCGATCTGCGAAGGCTTGGCTTTGCGGTGTTACAAAACCGTTTCCCATTCTTCGCAAACTCGATTCAAAGCTGTCGTGATAGCGTCGCAGACAACCGGTATCCGCCCCTCAGCACAGGGGGATACCATGCTCGAACTAAAGTCACTGACCAAACGGTTTGGCGACAAGGTGGCTGTTGATGCCGCAACCTTTACCGTCGAAAAACCCATGATGATCGGCATCATCGGCCGTTCGGGTGCAGGCAAATCGACACTGCTGCGAATGCTTAACCGGCTGACCGATGCCAGCGACGGCGAAATCCGTTTCGAGGGCGCGGAAATCTTGTCGCTCAAGGGCGCGGCGCGGCGCGAATGGCAGTCACGCTGTGCGATGATCTTTCAGCAATTCAACCTTGTCCCCCGCATGGATGTTGTATCGAACGTGCTACACGGCACGTTGAACCGACGCTCGACATTTGCGACGATGTTCAACCTCTACCCACAGGACGACATTCATAAGGCCATCGAGATTCTAGACCGGCTCGGGATCGCCGAACAGGCCCCGAAACGCGCAGAGGCACTGTCGGGTGGTCAGCAACAGCGCGTCGCCATCGCCCGCGCCCTGATGCAAGACCCCAGCATTATCCTTGCCGATGAACCAATTGCTAGCCTTGACCCGATGAATGCCCAGATCGTGATGGATGCACTGCGCCGTATTCATGAAGAGGACGGGCGCATGGTCATCGCAAACCTGCACACACTCGACACGGCCCGTCGTTACTGCGACCGGGTGATCGGGATGCGCGACGGGCGCATCGTCTTTGACGGACGCCCCGACCAACTGACGACCGGTGTCGCACGCGACATCTACGGGGCGGGGGCGGGTTTCTCGGAAGCCGCCACATCCACCGCCATCGAAACGCTGGACCGGACCGACAAAGACCTCGTTTTGGCCTGACCCAGTTCAGACCCCGCTCTGGCGGGCTATTGCATTTCATCACACCCAACGGAGAGACAGATGAAAAAGACCATCGCGCTTGCACTTGCAACCACAACCGCTCTGACCAACGCTGCTTTTGCACAGGAGATCACGGAATTCCGCATCGGTATTCTGGGTGGTGAAAACGCTCAAGACCGGATGAACAGCTACAGCTGTCTTCAGGACTACGCGGCCGAAGAACTGGGCGTCGACGTTAAGCTGTTCGCACCTGCGGATTATAACGGTGTTATTCAGGGCCTTCTGGGCGGTACCATCGACATGGCATGGCTGGGCGCATCGTCCTATGCCGCAACCTTCCTACAAGACCCCGAAGCGGTCGAGCCGGTTCTGGTCAAGGTGAACATGGATGGCTCAATCGGCTATCACTCCATTGGCTTTGCACGCAAGGACGCCGGCATAACCTCTCTCGAAGACATGCAGGGCAAAGTGTTTGGCTTTGGTGATCCAAACTCTACGTCGGGCTACCTGATCCCCTCGATCGAAATCCCGCAGGCGACTGGCGCGAGCATGGAGTCTGGCGACTACTTTGGGGAGGTCAAGTTCGTCGGCGGTCACGAGCAAACCATTGTTGCTGTCTATAACGGCGACATCGACGGCGGCGTGACATGGGCCGACGGTCAGGGCAACTGGGAAGACGGCTACAACTCGGGTGCGCTGCGCAAGGCGGTGGATGCTGGTCTTGTCGACATGAACGATCTGGTCCAAATCTGGAAATCCAAAGTCATCCCCGAAGGCCCGGTTGTCCTGCGCAAGGCTCTGCCCGCTGACGTGAAATCAAAAATGACCGCTTTGGTCGACGGTCTGCACGAGCGTGATCAGGATTGCGCCTACGGTGTGGCTGCGGGTGAAACGCTTGGCTTCCAGCCGGTCGAGCACAGCACCTACGAGTCAGTGATCAAAGCCCGCAAAGCCAAAGTCGGCAGCTGAGCTTTTCACCTTTTTCATCGGCAGCCCTTCGTGGGCTGCCGATTTTCATTTAAGGGCAGCACATGACAGACGCGACACTCGGCGCGGCGCAGGGACGCCAATCGGTGAACAACATTCAGGCGAGCTACATCGCGCAAGTTCAGCGCCGCCGCCTTTATGGTGGGCTAACGCTGCTGACTTTCACCATCCTCATGGTCTCCGGGTTCACCGTCGCAGATGGCCGCAATGCAGGCGGCTTCTGGGACGGTCTCCTCAATGTCGGCGACTACCCGTCCGAGGTTCTGTCAGAAGCTTGGGAAAAACGCGCCGAGCTGCCCGCTCTGGTCGGAAAATTCTTCCCCGCCTTGGTGGAGACCATCAATATCGCGGCGGTATCCACCCTGTTCGGCGCTGCCGCCGGTCTCATCCTATCGCTGCTCTCCACACGGGGGCTGGCCCGCTGGCCCCGCCTGATCCCGGTCTTCCGCCGCGGCATGGACATCATGCGCGCCGTGCCGGAAATCGTGATCGCGCTGGTGCTGATCTTTGTTTTGGGCGGTGGGCCGGTGCCCGCGATGATCGCCATCGCCATCCACACGGCAGGTGCACTTGGCAAAATGTTCTCGGAAGTGGCAGAAAACGCCGACCCCAAACCGGTCGAGGGCCTCGCCTCGACCGGAGCCAGTTGGTCACAGCGCATGTGGCTTGGCGTACTGCCGCAGGTCGCACCCAATTATCTCAGCTATGCGCTCTTGCGGTTCGAGATCAACATCCGCGCCTCCGCCATCCTTGGGTTCGTCGGCGCAGGCGGCCTGGGCTATGAACTGCGCAACGCCATGGCTTGGGGGCCGGGCCGCTTCGACGAGGCCGCCGCAATCTTCGTCCTGCTGTTTGGAACCATCGTGTTCTTCGATCAAATCTCCAGCCGCTACCGCAATCGCCTGACCGAAGGACATAACGCATGACCACCACTGACCTGAACCTTGTCAAAGCGGACGCCGATGCGCTGTTCGTGCGCAAGCGTATGTTTGCAGTCGCCTTTCCCGCCATTATCCTCGCCTACTTCGTCTATATCTTCTTTGCCTTTGACATCCCCGGCCTGACCAAGCGGGCGAACTGGGAAAACGCGGTCACGCTTGCATCGGACATCTGGTCCTACAAGACCCATGTCACCCGCGACAACCTCAGCGGCGAAGTGACCTATGCCGTCGAAGGCGAACGCAAAGGTACTTACCCCAAAGGCCAGCGCCCCGATTGGATCACCGGCGACGACATCATCACGATTGATCTGGGCCGTGACACCATCGTACGCCTGCTGCCAGATCAACGCACCGAGATCGAAGTGCCCGGCTTCGGCCTGATCGAAGCGCAGGCCAAGGGCCGTCAGATCACCACCAACCTGCAAGAGGACGCGCCTGACTGGATCAATTCCGCGAACCGCCGGGTCGCCATCACGACACCCGAAGGCCGCATCACCATCACCGGATCAAAAACGGAAGTGTTCAACTACTTTCCCGGATGGGAATTGTTCTGGTTCACCTTCGACAGCCCCTATCACGGCCATAGCATGTTCGAGATCCTGTCGGGTGACCGGATTGACCCGACCCGACCGAACATCTCAGGCGCGGTGTCAGATTGGTGGAACAACGCGATTTGGCGGCACAAGGACGTGGCGTGGGCAATTGGAGAAACCATTCTGATGGCATTTCTCGGCACGATGGGGGCGGCAATCCTCGCTTTGCCGCTGGCGTTTCTGGCAGCCAAGCGGTTTGCCCCGGTCATGATCGTGCGCGCCGCAACCCGTCGCCTGTTTGACTTCGTTCGCGGCGTCGATGCGCTCATTTGGACCGTCGTACTGGCCCGCGCCTTTGGTCCCGGCCCACTAACAGGCAGCCTCGCTATCCTGATCACTGATACCGGCACCTTCGGCAAGATCTTCTCGGAAGCATTGGAAAACGTCGATCAGAAACAGATCGAAGGAATAAGCTCGACCGGGGCCAAACCCTTCCAGCGCTACCGCTTTGGTGTGATCCCACAGATTATACCGATCCTGCTGGCACAGATTCTCTACTTCCTTGAATCCAACACCCGCTCTGCCACCATCATCGGCGCAATCACCGGCGGCGGGATCGGGTTGATGCTGACACAGGCAATCCAGACACAAAAGGATTGGGAAGAGGTCGCCTACTACATCATCCTGATCGTGGTGATGGTGATGACGATGGACAGCTTTTCAGGCTGGCTGCGTGGCAAGCTGATCGGCCGCAAGGACTGATATGGCCCGCCTGACCCATGACGCGCCCTTTGTCCACGACGGGTGCACCCTCACAAACAGCACCTTCGGCACCTATACCGAAATCGGGCTGGGAAGCCGCGTCGCCAATAGTCATATCGGTGATTACAGCTATTGCGACCGATATGCCGATATTGCCAATGCGGATGTGGGCAAGTTCGCCAATATTGCCAGCTTTGTACGGATCGGCGCGACGGATCACCCGCTTCAAACCGCCGCCTGTCACCATTTCCTTTACCGGTCGCAGGATTACTGGGACGACGCCCACCCGGACGAGGATTTCCTGAACTACCGCAAAACCCGCCGCGCGGTTGTCGGCCATGACACGTGGATCGGCCACGGCGCGATGATCAAGCCGGAGGTCACGCTGAGCCACGGTGCGGTCGTCGCCGCCGGGTCAGTCGTAACCAAGGACGTTGCCCCCTACACCATCGTCGCCGGCACGCCCGCCCGGTTTTTGCGCGCCCGCCAGTCACCCCAGATTGCCGAACGCCTGATCGCCCTAGCATGGTGGGATTGGCCGCACAACGCGCTGCGCATGGCTTTGGACGACTTCCGCTCCCTGAGTGCCGAAGCGTTTCTGGAAAGGTTCGGAGGCTGAAACATGTTCGAGGAAGTTCGGGCTGAGTTTGACGCCGTCACGCTCGGCTATTGCGACTTGCATAAGTTGGAACGTGGCGCAGATTGGGTCATACTGAAACTTGAGGAATAAACCGGAGCGTTGACGCAGCTCCGAAACCTCAAGACCGGGCGCAGTCGCGACAAAGTTGCGGATGCGCTTGGGGTGCTACTTGTGTTTGCGCATCAGCACGATCTCGACCTGACAGGGCTGATCGCTCGTAAGGGGCGATTTAATCCAACGGGCTTCACGTCTCCAACGTCAAGGTAACCCGGTCTCCAGCGAACCACGTCCGCCCATATTCCACCGGCAGGCCCTTGGCATCGACATTGACGCTGGTCGACCGCAAGAGCGGGTCCCCCTCGTGCAGATGTAGCTGCAAGGCTTGCGTGACATCAGCCACGACCGCCGTCAGCCGGGTGGAAGCGCGGGTATAATCGGCCACGCCTGCGCGGGTCAAAGCGTCGGTGACGCTGCTGGTATCGGTCAGGTGTTGGTCGATCCCGGCGACCCGGTCCAGTGGAAATACACTCTCGAAAAGTGCAATCGGCGCGCCGTCCGCAAATGACAATCCGTGACAGCCACAGACCGGCGCACCGTCTTCGATTGCCAAGGCCCGCGCCTCACCCGTCGTCGCAGCGCGACATTCGATATGAAGGATACGCTTCTCCGGCTTGCGTCCGGCTGCCAACAGGTTTTCGTGGAACCGTACCCGTTCCCCAATCGGGTAATCGGTCGGCGTCGCCGCGACAAAGGCACCCGCCCCCCGCCGCGTGCGCACCAGACCCTCGGCCACCAAATGCGACAAGGCATGACGCACCGTGTGACGGTTGACGCCGAACCGCGCCGACAGATGTGCTTCGGTCGGCAACTTGTCTCCGGATAGGTAGCGCCTTTCCGAGATTTCCGCGCGCAGGGCTGCAGCGATAGCTTTCCAAACAGGGGTTGTGGAACGGTTGTTACGCAAACTTCACAAATCTCCACTGTCTCAGACGAGGGAATCTGGTATGATGTGTCTAGTTGTATAGAAATTTACAAAGTTGTCGAGATGAAAGACTCAAGCAATCAGACACCGGACCGCAAAGCGTGGATGAGCCTGATGGCCAAAGCGCCTCAAGGCCGCATCGCCTTCCTATTGGACGCCATCCTGCCCCGCCCCGCCTTTAGGTGGCTGCGCGCGCCCGAGATCGGCAGCATCATGATACGTGGCCGCGCGGGCGGTACCGGCGCGCCGTTCAACCTTGGAGAAATGACCATCACGCGCTGTGCGCTGACGCTGCCCGGTGGCGAGGTCGGACATGCCTACATCCAAGGCCGCAGCAAACCAGATGCCGAAGTGGCGGCGCTGGTGGATGCGTTGATGCAAACGGGTGCCGCCGGGATCTTGCGCGCCGAGTTGCTACAACCTCTGGAACAGGAACAGGCCACAAGACGGGAAAAGCGAGCGGAAAAAGCCGCCGCAACCAAGGTAGATTTTTTCACGATGGTCCGGGGGGACGACTGATGCAGGCCCAAACACTTGAAGGTGGCTTCGCCTATCCGGCCACCGATGCGGCCCACGCCTTTCGCGGTGTGATGGAGGCGATGGCCCGGCCCGGCACATTGCACACGCTCACCGGCGCAATGCCGCCCGCCCCACTGTCCATCGCCGCCGGAGTCGCGCTCCTGACGCTCTGCGACACCGAAACGCCGCTCTATCTGGCCGGGGACGCTGATTGCGACGCAGTGCGCGCATGGGTGGCGTTCCACACCGGTGCGCCGCTCACCGGCCCGTCGCGCTGCATGTTCGCCTTAGGCATGTGGGACGCGCTTGCCCCCCTGTCGGCCTATCCCATCGGTACGTCGGAATACCCGGATCGGTCCGCCACTTTGATCGTTGAATGCGAGGACCTGATGATCAAAGGCGCAACTCTGACCGGCCCTGGCATCCAAAATACCGCCGTTCTGTCCCTACCAGAAACACAGGCGTTTCGGGACAACTCTGCGCGCTTCCCGCTGGGCCTCGATTTCTTCTTTACAAGCGGCGACCGCATCGCGGCGCTGCCCAGAACCACGAAGGTGTCCTGATGTATGTAGCGGTCAAAGGCGGCGAACGCGCCATCCGGAACGCCCATGCATGGCTTGCCGAAGAACGGCGCGGCGACATCTCGGTTGCAGAGCTTTCGGTCGCGCAAATCCGCGAACAGCTCAGCTTGGCAGTGAACCGGGTGATGGCCGAAGGGTCACTCTTCGATCCCAATCTGGCGGCATTGGCGATCAAGCAGGCGCGCGGTGATCTGATTGAGGCGATCTTCCTGATCCGCGCCTACCGCACCACCCTGCCGCGGTTTGGCACGTCCGCCCCGGTCGACACCGGTGACATGGCCTGTGACCGGCGCATCTCGGCCACGTTCAAGGATTTGCCCGGCGGCCAATTGCTTGGCCCAACCTTCGATTACACGCATCGCCTGCTGGATTTCAAACTCGCCGCCGAAGGTGACACAGCCGAGGCACCAACGCGCGAGACAGCGCAGGGCCCGGTGCCGCATGTGACCGAATTTCTCAACCGCGAAGGCCTGATCGAAGAGGCGCCGCCCGATGACACACCACCACCAGATCTGACGCGCGAACCGCTCGAAATGCCTGCCGATCGCGCTCTGCGCCTACAGG
This sequence comes from Roseovarius sp., assembly GCF_048262375.1. Classification (GTDB taxonomy): domain Bacteria; phylum Pseudomonadota; class Alphaproteobacteria; order Rhodobacterales; family Rhodobacteraceae; genus Roseovarius. Next base: position 40,733 of record NZ_JBLXFE010000007.1, on the reverse strand, counting down.
CCCTCGCCCGCGCCGACGAAGGGTTCACTCTGTCGGTGGCCTATTCGACCCAGCGCGGCTACGGTCGCAATCATGCTTTTGTCGGCGAATTGCGCATCGGCACCGTGCCGGTCGAGATGGACATCCCCGAACTGGGTTTCGCCGTTGAAATTGGCGAAATCACCGTGACCGAATGTGAAACCGTCAACCAATTCAAAGGCTCGAAAACCGAACCGCCGCAATTCACCCGCGGCTATGGGTTGGTCTTTGGCCAGACCGAACGCAAGGCTATTTCAATGGCCCTCGTCGACCGCGCGCTGCGCTGGAAAGAACTGGGTGAAGACAATGTCGGCGCACCGGCACAAGACGCAGAATTCGTCCTCTATCATGCTGACAACATTCAGGCGACGGGGTTCCTCGAACATATCAAGCTGCCGCATTACGTTGATTTCCAGTCCGAACTCGAACTGGTGCGCAAACTGCGCCGCGAGGCCGAAAGCACTGCCCGACAGGAGGCCGCAGAATGAGTATTTTTGGAACGATGAAACGGGGGTGGACATGAGCCTGATCGTGTTCGACATCGGCAATGTTCTCTTGCGCTGGGAACCGCAGGCCGCCTTTCGTCATGCCTATGACAACGATGCCGAGATTGAAGCGGTGCTGGCAGAGGTTGAATTTTACGACTGGAACTTTGAGCAGGACCGGGGCCGCCCGCGCGCCGAGGCAGTGGCGGCAATTGCCGCGCGCTGGCCGCAGCATGCCGATCTGATGGACGGGTATTTCGACCACTTCGGCCTGACCATCCGCGAGCGCATCCAAGGTGCCTGGGACATTATCGCAGAGCTAGCCACGCGCGATCACCGCCTCTGGGCGCTCACCAATTTCTCTGCCGACACATGGCCCGAGGCGCTGCGCCTGCATCCCGACCTGACCGATATATTCGAAGGCATCGTCGTCTCTGCCCATGAGGGCATAGTGAAACCCGACCGCGAGATTTTTGACCTTCTGTGCGAGCGTGCGGGCGCCCACCCTGACCAGTGTTATTTCACCGATGACAGCGCCGCCAATGTGGCCGGAGCCCGCGCTGCAGGCTGGCAGGCGCATCACTTTGCCGGGCCCGAGGGCCTGCGCGCCGACCTGTACGACCGGGGGCTCTTATGACCAATTACAACTTTGCCTATCTTGATGAACAGACCAAGCGGATGATCCGCCGGGCCATCCTCAAGGCGCTGGCGACCCCCGGCTATCAAGTGCCATTTGCCAGCCGTGAAATGCCAATGCCCTATGGCTGGGGCACGGGCGGCGTACAGGTGTCCGCCGCCGTTCTAACACCCGAGGACCGGTTCAAGGTCATCGACCAAGGCGCGGACGACACCACCAATGCGGTATCAATCCGCGCCTTCTTTGAGCGCACCGCTGGCGTCGCAACCACGACAGCCACCTCTGAGGCGACCGTGATCCAGACCCGTCACCGCATCCCCGAAGCCCCCCTGACCGAGGGGCAAATCCTCGTCTATCAAGTGCCGATCCCAGAGCCGCTGCGCTTTCTCGAACCGCGCGAAAGCGAAACGCGGAAGATGCACAGCCTCGAAGAATACGGGCTGATGCATGTGAAACTTTACGAGGACATCTCGCGCCACGGCCATATCGCCACCTCTTATGCGTACCCGGTCAGGGTCGAGGGGCGCTACATGATGGACCCGTCGCCGATCCCGAAATTCGACAATCCCAAGCTGGGCAACTGCCCTGCGATCCAATTGTTCGGCGCGGGCCGCGAACAGCGCATCTATGCGCTGCCGCCTTACACACAGGTTGTCAGCCTTGATTTCGAGGATCACCCGTTCGAGGCCAGCAAGGCCGATCACCCCTGCGGCCTCTGCGGCGCCGAGGACAGTTATCTGGACGAGGTGATCGTTGATGATGCGGGGGGGCGGATGTTCGTCTGTTCAGACACCGATTATTGCGAGGCGCGGCAAACCGCCGGTCATCGCGGAAAGGATGCGGCATGACCCCCCTTTTGTCAGTTCAGGGCGTCACCAAACGCTACGGGATGCATATCGGCTGCGCGGATGTGTCGTTTGACCTTTATCCCGGCGAAGTCATGGGCATCGTCGGCGAATCCGGCTCGGGCAAATCCACATTGCTCAATTGCATGGCCGGGCATCTGTTGCCCGACGCCGGATCGGTGGTGTTCGATACAAGGGGCCACGGCCCCCGCGACACAGTTACGATGAGCGAACCAGAACGCCGGATGCTATCGCGCACCGACTGGGCCTTTGTCCACCAGCACGCCCGTGACGGGCTGCGCATGGGTGTGAGCGCCGGCGGCAATGTGGGCGAACGGCTTATGGCCGTAGGTGCACGACATTACGGGGACATTCGCAACAAGGCGGTGGAGTGGCTTGAGCGGGTCGAGATCAACGCCGCCCGCGTTGACGACCGCCCCACCGCGTTCTCCGGCGGGATGCAACAACGCTTGCAAATCGCGCGCAACCTCGTGACCGGGCCGCGCCTTGTCTTCATGGACGAGCCGACCGGCGGGCTGGACGTGTCGGTGCAGGCCCGCCTGCTCGACCTGCTGCGCGGGCTGGTGCGCGACATGGGCTTGTCAGCAATCATTGTCACCCATGACCTCGCTGTGGTGCGCCTTCTCGCCGACCGGCTGATGGTGATGAAAGACGGTCATGTGGTCGAGGCAGGCCTGACAGATCAGGTTCTGGACGACCCGCAGCATGCCTATACGCAACTTCTTGTCAGCTCCGTTTTGCAGGTGTGAGACCATGATTGACCTTTTCAAAGTGTCCAAGACCTTTACCCTGCACAATCAGGGCAGCGCCGTGATCGAAGTGCTGAGCGATGTCAACCTGAGCGTCGCGCCCGGCGAATGTGTGGCCCTCACCGGCGCTTCGGGCGCGGGTAAATCAACGCTGATGCGGATGATCTACGGCAACTACCGCGCCCAATCCGGGGCAATCCATATCGGTGGCGTCAATCTGGTACAGTCCGAGCCCCGCGAGATCATCCAGATCCGCCGCGAGGTGTTGGGCTATGTCAGCCAGTTCTTGCGTGTCGTGCCGCGTGTGCCGACGCTCGACGTAGTGGCAGAGCCCCTGCGCGCGGTAGGTGTAGGCCGCGATGAGGCCCGCACACGCGCCTCAGAGCTTCTGGCACAGCTCAACATCCCCGAACGGCTTTGGTCGCTGTCGCCCACCACCTTTTCGGGCGGCGAACAGCAGCGCGTCAACATCGCGCGCGGATTTGCCCACCCCTACCCGGCGATGCTGCTGGATGAACCCACCGCCAGTCTGGATGCCGCCAACCGCGACGTGGTGTTGTCGCTGATCGAGACAGCCAAGGCACGCGGGGCCGCGATCATCGGCATTTTCCACGACGAAGCGGCGCGTGCCCGCGTCTGCGACCGCGAAATCGACGTGAGCCGCTTCACCCCGGCGCGTGCGGCATGAACACGGGTCGCCTTATCGCCATTGTCGGGCCATCTGGTGTCGGCAAAGACAGCATCATGGCGGGCATGATTGCCGCCCGCCCCGACATCCGCCTCGTCCGCCGCAGCATTACCCGCGCGCCAGGCCTGAGTGGTGAAGACTATAATGCAGTGACACCCGCCGCCTTTGCCGACGCGGCCAAACGCGGCGCGTTTTGTGTCCATTGGTCCGCGCATGGCCTGTCCTACGGCATCCCCGCGGACGTTCTGACTGATGTCCAAACCGGCACCGACTGTCTGGCCAATTTTTCGCGCACCGCACTTGTGCAAGCAAACGAGGTCTTCCCGAACCTAACCGTTCTCAACATCACCGCCGCCGCCACGACACTGGCCCGCCGTCTGGCCGGACGCGGGCGTGAAACGGTCGCAGAGATAGCCGGACGGCTGGCACAGGCCGACAAAAGCGTGCCTGCCGGGCTGAATGTGGTGACCATCGCGAATGACGGTGCGCTTGAAGACACCGTTGCACAGGCGCTCGACGCGCTTCAACCAGCGAGGGTGTAGCGTTGGATCAGTTCGAACCGCCCATCCGACCGCTCGCCCATCAGCGCCACCTCACCCACAACAAAAGGGGCAGCCAGCGGTGGCAGATGCGCGCGGGCAGTCTCAGCCCAGCGGTCGATCTGATCGACCGGCAGACGCCCCGTCAGGGTCAGGTGAAAACGGAACTCCTCCATCACATAAGGATAACCCCAGCTTTGCAACAACGCGTCCTGGCGCACAGACAGCCTTGCTTTGCGTCGCCGCGCCAACTCGGCCTCAGTGGACGGCGCACGGAACGCGTCCAGCGTCTCGACACAGGTGGCGGCCACGCGGGAAATGCCAGCGGCATCCCCGACCGGCGTCAGTGCAAGGAACCGGCCCAACGCGGTCAACGCCAGCCCGTCGCTCTGACCCGGCGGGCAGGTCTGCGCCATCTGCGCCACCGCCGCCTTCAACCCTTCAATATCCCGCCCCTCGACCAGTCGAAATGGCGGCTTCAGCGTGCCGTGAAACCCGTATTTGCGCGGTGTGATCGTCACGTCATCAAGACCCGGCACACCGGGTTGGAGCGCGTCGCGCCCCGCGACGCAATCCCATCCCAGCCACGCGGCTCCGAATTCGGCCAGCGCGCCTTCGGGCGGCACATAATAGATCGCAAAGCGAGCGTATGACATGAACTCTCCTTTAATTTCGACCCATTTGACAGAAGTACATGACGGATCCATGTCACAGGTGCTGCATCTTGCAAATGCCCGTCTAGTTTTATCCGATCGGGTCATCACCGGACAGATCGTCATTATCGACGGTCAGATCGACATGATAGAACAAGGCGACGATGTGCCAGTCGGCGCAGTGAACTGCCAAGGCGATTACGTCATGCCGGGTCTGGTTGAACTGCACACTGACAATCTTGAACGTCATATCGAACCTCGCCCCAAGGTGGATTGGCCGCATCTTCCCGCGCTGCTTGCACATGACGCCGAACTGGCGTCGACCGGGATTACAACGGTGTTTGACGCGCTGCGCGTCGGGTCGATCCACAGCGCAGACTCGGGCTATGGCGCATATGCTCGCAAACTGGCGGATGAATTGCTCGACGCACGGGCAGCGGGGCATTTTAAGATCAGCCACTTCATTCACCTGCGCGCCGAAATCTGCTCGGAAACGCTGCTCGAAGAAATGGCCGCCTTCGGCCCCAAAGATCGTGTCGGCATCGTCAGCCTGATGGACCACACGCCAGGTCAGCGCCAGTTCCGTGACCTGACCGCGCTCAAGACCTATGTCATGAAAAAGCGCGGCATGAACGATGTCGAATTTGCCGAACATGTCGCCAACCTCAGGACCTTGCAGGCAAGGTTCGGAGAAAAGCACCAAACAGGTGCCGTTGCCGAAGCCCGTCGCTACGGAGCCGTACTTGCCAGCCACGATGACACCACCGCTGATCAGGTTCGTGCGTCAGCCGCCAATGGCGTAGGCTTTGCCGAATTTCCAACCACCCGCGAGGCGGCAGCCGCCTGCCGGGCGCATGGTATTGCGGTGATGATGGGTGCGCCCAACCTCGTGCGTGGTGGATCGCATTCCGGCAATGTCGCGGCGCGCGAACTGGCAGAAGCTGAGCTTCTCAACATCATCTCATCTGATTACGTGCCTTCGGCACTGCTCTTGTCGGCGTTCCAATTGGCCAAACTCTGGAACGACCTGCCCGCCGCCACGGCCTGCGTCACGCAGAACCCCGCCAAGGCCGCAGGCTTGAACGATCGCGGCAAGCTTTTGGTTGGCCAACGCGGTGACGTCATCCGCGTCGCCTTGGTTGGAGACACCCCGCTCTTGCGCGGCGTCTGGAGTCAAGGGAAACGCGTTGCCTGATGCCTGTCCATTATAGACCGTTGCATCAATCAACTTAGAGGAGAATCGTCAAGTTGATGTGACGAATGCTGCAAGGCAGCAGGCAGGCAGGATGATACCGACCTCTTGGTCGCACCTCAAAGACAGCCGCGATTGCCAGCAACTGACCGGTACCGGACATTCGGAAATGTTGGCACTGATTGCCGAAACATTTCAGACCGAAGGCGCAATCACGGAGTAGCAAATGACGGGTGGCTCAGGCCGTCCGATTTGGAGCGGTTTCGGTCGGAACTGCGGCTATCTGATAATCCGGCGCAGTGAGCGAATGGCCGACCGGGTTTATGCCTACGCATCGTCGTTGGACGAACCAAAGAAGTATATGCCAATACGCTCCATCTACACCGAGTCCGCGCGACCATGGGATCGACCGATGCTTGAGTAAGAACCCTGAGTAGCCCGGACCATTGGGAAAAGCTAAACCCTATCCTTTCACCGACGGGAAATGTCTACAATGAGTACCGAGATTTCTCTCTATTTCGACGGACCAAACGTCGAAGCCCTGCAGAAGGCCCGTGATGAGCAGGGTTCCCGCGCTCACTGCGGTCGTGACGACAAAGCCGTCGCCCTCTAGGGTCTCAATCCAGGTCGAGCAGCCGCCGCAGTTTGGATCCTTCAGGACATGGATCGGCGTTCCGTCAGACCGGGTCAGCGACGGCTGAGGGCAGCACCGCACCGCCGATCAGCACTCAGCGGCGGGAAAGGATTTCGTCGGTCATGGCGTTCTCCTCTGGCGATTGAAGTCAGGCACGGCTTGGCGTTCAGAGGTCAGTCCGTCTGAGCCGGAGCGCGTTGGTGATGACCGAGACCGAGGACAGGCTCATCGCTGCGGCCGCAATCATCGGCGAGAGCAGGAGGCCGGTCAAAGGGTAGAGCACGCCGGCAGCGATGGGGACGCCCGCAGCGTTGTAGACGAAGGCAAAGAAAAGATTCTGCTTGATATTCCGCAGCGTGGCCACGGCCAATTTTCGCGCCCGGACGATCCCAACGAGATCCCCGCGCATAAGTGTGATCCCCGCGCTTTCCACCGCCACATCGGCTCCGGTGCTCATGGCAATGCCGACATCGGCGGCGGCCAGCGCAGGCGCATCGTTCACCCCGTCGCCGGCCATCGCCACCAAGTCGCCCTTCGCGCGCAGTTCCTCAACCAGTTTCTGCTTGTCCTCCGGCAGAACGCCCGCGCGCACCTCGTCTATACCGAGCTTCGATGCCACGGCCTCAGCCGTGCGCCGGTTGTCGCCCGTGGCCATGATAATGGTCAACCCCAGAGCATGAAGGTCGCGGATCGCGGCTGCCGTCGTTTCCTTGATCGGATCGGCCACGGCAACGATCCCGGCGAGCGCTCCGTCCACGGCGACGAACATCGCGGTCTTGCCGTCCGAACGGAGCGTGTCGGCCTGCGCTTCGGCGTCGTCTGTCGTCAATCCGAGTTCCGACATCATAGCTGCGTTGCCGAGCGCTACCTTGCGACCGTTAACTGTGCCCTTCACCCCTTTGCCTGTGATTGCCTCGAAGTCCTCCGCGATCCCGAGCGACAGGTCACGGTCCTTGGCACCGGCCACAATCGCCTCGGCAAGCGGATGCTCCGATCCGCGCTCGAGCGCGGCGGCCAGGCCGAGCACGTCCGCCTCATCGCCGTGGAGTGCCACCACGTCGGTCAACCGTGGCTTGCCCTCGGTCAGCGTCCCGGTCTTATCGACAATCAACGTTTCGACCCGCGCCATGCGCTCCAGTGCCTCGGCGTCCTTGATCAACACGCCGGCCTGCGCGCCGCGGCCGACGGCGGTGGTGATTGAGATTGGTGTGGCGAGGCCCAGCGCACAGGGACACGCGATGATCAAAACCGAGACTGCCGAGGCGACGGCGAAGGCCAGCACCGGCTCTGGCCCGGCCAAGAGCCAGATGACGAAGGCTGCAACGGCCACCAGCACCACGGTCGGCACGAAGATCGACGACACCCGGTCCGCCAACCCTTGGATCGGTGCCCGCGACCGCCGCGCGCTTGCGACCATCTCGACGATCTGCGACAGAACGGTGTCCGCGCCGACCTGCGTCGCGCGCACCGCCAGCGTGCCGTTCTTGTTGATCGTCCCCCCTGTAACCCGGTCGCCCTCGACCTTCTCCACTGGCACCGGTTCGCCCGTGATCATGCTCTCGTCGACCGAGGACCGGCCCTCGACCACCTCACCGTCCACAGGCACACTGTCGCCGGGCCGGACCCGCAAGAGGTCGCCCTCTACGATGTTCTCGAGCGGCGCGTCGTATTCCGACCCGTCCGGCAGGATGCGGCGCGCGGTCTTGGGGGCGAGGTCAAGCAGTGCCCGGATCGCATCGCCTGTGCGCTCTCGCGCGCGCAGTTCCAGGACCTGGCCCACGAAGATCAGCGCGACGATCACCACGGCGGCCTCGTAATAGGTGCCCACGCCGTGGCCCATTCGGTACTGCTCGGGGAACACGCCCGGCGCAAAGGTCGCGACCAAAGAGTAGACATAGGCCGCGCCCACGCCGAGCGCGATCAGCGTCCACATATTCGGTGATGCATTTCGGATCGAGTCGAGGCCACGGCGGAAGAACGGCAGTGCCGCCCAGAGAACGATCGGCGTGGCCAGAACGAATTCCACGACGTTCGCCGTCCGATGTCCGATCCAGTCGCGCACTGGCAGCGCCACCATTTCACCCATAGTCAGAACGATGAGAGGCACAGCCGCCGCCGCTGAGAACCACATCCGCCGCGTGAAGTCCACGAGTTCGTGGCTAGGTTCGTTCGATGGCACCACCGGTTCAAGCGCCATGCCGCAGATCGGGCAGTTACCCGGTTCGTCGCGCACGATCTCCGGGTGCATGGGGCAAGTGTATTGCGTGCCAGGCTGTGCCCGCAGTCCTGCCTTCCACGCCTTGCCGACGGCGTAGAAGTACGGATCGGCATCGAATTTCTCCTGGCAATCGACAGAGCAGAAGTGGAAAGTTTCGCCGCTATAGTCACGGCTCCGGATACCTTCCCTGATTTCGACGGTCATTCCGCAGACCGGATCGGTTGCGATTTCAGAGTCCGGGGCGTTTCCGGAAGCGGCGTGATGATGGTGATCGTGATGGTTTGCCATGAATCGACGTCCTTTCCGCCCGAGCATACGGCCTCCAGTAACCGGAAGGTCAAGAGGCGGGCTCGTGTTTTTCTTCGTGTGCAGAGGAGTGGCCGCCATATACTGCTTCGCTCGGTGGCGGATTGAGTGCGAGGAAAACGCGCGCGGACAGGACCACGGCGGTCATGCCAACAAAGGCGATGACGACGATCAGCGGGTCGCTCTGCCATTTAAGCGAGGCGAAGGCAGCAAGGACGATCAAGTTCAGCGTGATCGCTGTCAGGAGGACCGAGCCCCGAGCGCCGATATCCCCACGGAGATTCCGCCAGACTCCCCAATGCATCAGGATATTCATCACGAGATAGGCGAAACTGCGCGAGCAGGAACTTTCCGGGACGATGCCCGCCGGCATCGCGAGGGCCAACCGCCAGGCGTGCAGGCCCAGGCAGCGTTCGTTGTCTCAACGCGGGCGTGCACCCCCAAAGCCCATTAGACGGTCCATGGTTCTCTCCTGACCTTGGGGGAAAGGCCGGAAACGGGTTGCGAACCTAGGTATTATCGGCGGCCGTACCCTGACGTGCAACTATGCGGCGGAATGTGGATGGCTTGCGCCTGATTGCCGAAGCGCTTTTGATATTCTTTCATTACCTTTATTATTCTTTCGCGAGCCTCTTTAGGTACCAGAGTACCAGTGATGGAACGATCAGCCACTGGACAAGCGGCGCAAATCCGGTTCCGACAATCGGCAGCCGCGGCATCCCGGGACCATAAGACCAGCGGTTCAGGATTTCAGTGCTAACGAACTCGAAGCCGATGGTTGCGACCAGACCGACGCCGAAAAAGAGGATCACGGCTCCCAAGATCGGCCGAGCGACCCATCCTCTACCGCCCCCGAGCCATGCGGCACACCAGAAGGCCACAAGCGCGATCCCCAGATCGCCCAGAGTCGCATGGAGGCAGATCAGCACACCTGCGAAATGCCCGATACCTTCAAGGCTCGAAAAAAGCGGCGCTTGAAGAAGTTCCCACGCGAAATGACCCAGGAAGGACAGGATCAATAGATCGACCTCTACCGGAACCGCGCGTTTCATTACAGAAGCCATAGCCTTTCCATAAGCCGCCCGTGTCAAAAGGATGAGTAACATTGATCTGCGTCAACAGGTACTCCAGAAAAGAAGCATAGACAGGATACGAGGTGAAGAGAACCGGAGAAGGAAGTGAGTCACAACAGCCCGCTTGACCTGTTCTGCGTCGTGATCCGCGCCCTCGCGCTGATCACTGTTGTGCATGTCATCGGGTTCGGCACGCCGCTCGAGGCTCACGGCATCGTGGTTGACGACGCTGCGGCGCACGCAGGCGTCCTTGCCGACGAGAACCATGACCGCTCGCATCAAGCCGTCGAGTCTCACGCCCCTTCGACGACGCATTGTGGAGGTGGCCTCGTCTGCCTAGTGGCCCTTCTACCGGGACCTATACTTCCACCAGGCCCCGAGACGGGCCTCGCTCGTTTCGTGATCGTCAAGTTCGCCGTACCTTCGGCTCCGGCTTTCGGACTTCTGCGACCGCCACAGCACAGCTAGAGTCGCGCCGCGCCGGAACCCGTCGTCCAATCTTACGGAAAAAACGGACCCTCGTCGGCATCGTGGCGTGTGAGATCACGCCGTCCGGCAGTGAGTACTGCTCACCCCCAGCAGGCTCAACTGCCGAAAGCTCTATTCCCATGCGGCGGAGTGCACCGCTTTCGCGGTTTGCAGCGTCGCTGAACAAAACCAGAGGAACCTGAAATGAAGACGATTACCACACTTGTAGCCGCGCTGAGCCTCTCGTTTGCCGCAGCAGGTCATGCCGCTGCCGACATCAACCATGGACATGGCTGCGGGCCACTGGCGAACGACAGCGGACCCTACGCCGGTCAGGGCGAGATGATGTCGATGATGATGCAGATGCACGGCCGAATGATGGGCACCGGTCCAGGCAACGGCATGTCGATGATGGATGGCGACATGATGCGCATGATGATGGGGCCGGGCATGATGGGCACCGGTCCGGCTGCAGAGCCTGAGCCCGGCGCCGCGCGTGCGGCGATGCTGGCCCGTCTCGCCGACTTCGATGCCGATGGCGACGGCACCCTGTCGCTGGCCGAATTCGAGGCTCTGCACGCGGCGATGATCCGCGAAACCACAGTGGACCGGTTCCAGCATCTCGATGCCGATGGTGACGGCAGGATCACCGAAGCCGAGATGGACGGCCCCGCAAGACGGATGGAGATGCGGCGCAGGATGCCCGGGGCACCGGGCATGATGGGCGACCGGATGCCATCCAGCAACTGACACCGTCCCGACTTGCGTCCCGACCGAGCCGAACGAGCCAGGTCGGGACCGGGTCTGGCCAATACCGAAAGGAACCGAGCCATGATGCCAATCATCTATTTCGCCGGAATCGCCGCAATCCTGTTCTTTGCTTTGCGTTTTTCCTGCGGCACCCGCGTGATGGGGCGTTCTGAGACAGGCAGCGGCGTCGGTCTGCCGATCCTCAATCTCGGTTGGGCGCTGAGCCTCTTTCTGTCCATCACCTATGTGGCGTGCGTTGTCTTCGACCTGCTGCTCCCAAGCTATGCGATGTACGAGACCTGGGCCAGATTGTTGCCCGGTTTCGTGTGGCTGACGCCAGCCGGTTTCGCCATCGGTCTGGCGGAAAGCTTCCTTTACGGCTGGTATGTCGCACTGGTATTTGGTGGCCTCTACAACGCCTTCACAGCGCGGCGGAGGCAGGTATGATCCGCTTTGCCCGCCCCAGCCTACGTTTCCTAGGGGCGGCGGGAACCGTCACAGGGTCCCGCTATCTCGTCGAGATCGGAACCCGCCGCATTCTTGTCGATTGCGGTCTCTTCCAGGGTTTCAAGACGCTGCGTGACCGCAACCGCAAACCGTTTCCGGCGCGGCCCTCCGCCATCGACACGGTGTTGCTGACCCATGCCCATCTCGATCATTCCGGCTTTCTTCCGGCCTTTATCCGGGCTGGCTATGGCGGGCGGGTGCTCTGTACCCATGCCACTGCGGAACTCTGCGGTCTGATCCTGCCCGACAGCGGCCACCTTCAAGAGGAAGAGGCGCGCAATGCCAAGCGCAAGGGCTTCTCGAAGCATCGCAACCCGATCCCGCTCTATACGGTAAAGGACGCAGAGCGCGCGCTCGAACGGTTCAAGACCGTGGAGTTCGATCGGCCCATCGATCTTGGCGATGGAATCAGTGTTACCTTCATTCCGGCCGGTCACTTGCTTGGAGCGGCGCAAATCAGGCTGGAGTTTGGCGGTACCGTGGTGCATTTCAGCGGTGATCTGGGGCACGATCCTGATCCGTTAATGCGCGCGCCCGCGCCTTTTTCGGGAGCCGACGTGCTGGTCTGCGAGTCGACCTACGGAAATCGCAGCCACCCGGAAATTGACTCCGAGGCGGAACTCGCCCCCATCCTCAAGCGAACCTTGGCCCGTGGCGGCACGGTTCTTATCCCATCCTTCGCAGTCGGCCGCGCACAGGGTCTGATGTATCACGTCGCCCGTTTGATGGCACGGGGCGAAATTCCTCGGGTTCCCGTTTATCTCAACAGCCCGATGGCGGTCGACGCGACTGAGATCTATCACCGGCACCACGAAGAACACCGTGTGAGTTGGGACGATTGCGTAGGCATGTTCCGTATCGCGCAGCGTGTGAACTCGGTCGAGGAGTCGAAGAAGCTCAACACCAGGCATGGGCCGATGATCATTGTCTCTGCCAGTGGCATGCTCACAGGGGGTCGTATCCTCCACCATCTGGTGAGATTTGGGGGCGATCGGCGGAACACAATCCTGCTCTCGGGGTTCCAGGCCGGTGGCACGCGGGGCGCGGCGCTGGTCGAAGGGGCGAGGACGCTGCGTATGTTCGGGCGCGACTTTCCCATCGAGGCGGAAGTCGTCCAACTCCAAAGCTTCTCAGGCCATGCCGACGCGGACGAAATCCTGCGGTGGATGGCAGCCGGCCCCGCGCCGCGAATGACCTATCTGACCCACGGCGAGCCGACAGCCGCCGACACGCTGCGTCAACGCGTGGCGCATGAACTCGGTCGGGCAGTCCGTGTGCCGGATCACCTCGAGACTGTGCATCTGGATCATCCGAAATGACAGACGCGATTGCCCTCGTACCCGCCGGGATCGATACTTACCGCCAGCCGGTCGTCTACATGCACGAGGACTGCCACATATGCCGTGCCGAAGGTTTTGCGGCGCAGACGAGGGTGCGCATCGACCTGCGCGACCGATGGGTTATCGCCACGCTGAACGTCGTGGCGCGCGGCGAGTGGCTGGCGGTGGACAAAGCGGCCTTGTCCGCCTCGGCCTGGTCGGCGATCAGAGCACAGCACGGCGACCTTGCCCGTTTTTCACATCCTGAACCTGCCATTTCCAGTTCAAGGGTTCGGGCCAAGGCATACGGCGAACGGCTGACCGAGCAGGATTTCGCATCGATCATCCGCGACACGCTCGACCACCGTCTGACCGATCTCGATCTCGCCGCTTTCATCACCGCTTGCGCGGGCGAGCGACTGGATGATGTCGAGACCGTGGGGTTGACGCGGGCAATGCAGGCGGCAGGCGAGACGCTCGATTGGGGCGGCCGGACGGTCCTGGACAAGCATTGCGTCGGCGGGCTTCCCGGCAACCGGACGACGCCCCTTGTCGTCGCGATCGTCGCGGCCGCCGGCGAGATGATCCCCAAGACATCGAGCCGCGCTATCACATCGCCGGCGGGCACTGCAGATACTATGGAGGTCATGGCGCCTGTGACGCTCGACGAGCGAGCACTGCGCCGGGTGGTGGAGGCCGAAGGCGGCTGTGTGATCTGGGGCGGGGCGCTGAACCTCAGCCCGGCCGACAATCACTTCATCCGGATCGAACGCCCGCTCGATTTCGACTCGAACGGGCAGCTAGTGGCCAGCGTCCTGTCCAAGAAGGCAGCAGCCGGATCCACCCATGTCCTGATCGACATCCCCGTCGGCGCTACCGCGAAAGTTCGCTCCGCCAAGGCCGCAGAAGTATTGATGAAACGGTTCCTTCAGGTGGGCGAGGCCATCGGCCTTCGGCTGGCATTGCACCTGAGTGACGGTTCCGCTCCGGTCGGGCGTGGCATCGGACCGGCACTCGAAGCGGCAGACGTGCTGGCGGTGCTGCGCCGTGCGGCCGGCGCTCCGAACGACCTGCGTGCGAGGGCGCTGACCCTTGCTGGAAAACTGTTGGATCTTGTGCCTGACGGCGCGCCGGGTATCGGGCGCGCGAGGGCTGAAACGCTGCTCGACAGCGGCGCAGCCGAAGCGAAGTTCCTTGCGATCTGCGCTGCGCAGGGTGGGTTTACCGAGCCAGAACTTGCCCCGCATCGGATCGAGATTTCGGCACTGTCCGATGGGGTGATCTCCAGCATCGACAACCGGGTGATTGCGCGGGTCGCCAAGCTTGCGGGTGCCCCGCGACAGAAGGTGGCCGGTGTCCGGCTGACGGCGCGGGTCGGGGACCGCGTTTCCAAGGGCCAACCGCTCTACGAGATCCACTCGGCCACCCCCGGCGAGGCAAACTGGGCGCGAAGCTATGCGGAACGCCATCCGGACGTGTTCGTGATCGCGGAGGAATCGCGATGATCCTGATCCCGTTCCCGGAAATGATACCGCTTGCTGCCAAGATCGCTTCGCATCTCGGTACCGTTTCACGGCCCTTGGATTGGCACCACTTTCCCGATGGCGAGAGCCTGGTGACAATCCCGAACGGACTTTCGGGCGAAGATGTGGCCATCGTTGCGACCCTGCGGGATCCCGACACGCTGGCGCTACCGCTTCGCTTCGCCGCCGCCACGGCACGGGAGATGGGCGCTCATCATGTCGGTCTGATCGCGCCCTATCTCGGCTATATGCGGCAGGACCACCGGTTTCATGCGGGGCAATCCGTCAGCGCAATTTTGTTTTCAGACTTCCTGAGCGAGAGCTTCGAATGGCTCGTGACGGTGGATCCTCATCTTCATCGCATTTCGAGCCTCGGAGATGTGTTCCGGATTCCTGCGAAACGCGTCACGACGGCTCCACTGTTGGCGGAGTGGATTAGCAAGAACGTACCGGATGGGGTGCTGCTTGGCCCCGACAGTGAGAGCCAGCAATGGGTTGGCGAGGTCGCGCGGCTGGCGGACCGACCCTTCGAGGTGCTGAAGAAGCACCGGACGGGCGATCGGTCAGTTGACGTCAGCATGCCCAAAAGCGCCGCCCTGCGTCACGGTACGCCCGTCATTCTCGATGACATCGCGTCGTCGGGCCAGACGATGGTCCGGGCCATCGAACAGCTTCTCGCGGCGGGCACCGGTCAACCGATCTGTCTGATCATTCATGGCATCTTTGCCGGTAACGCTCTCGAGAATCTCTCGTCGGCGGGCGCCTTGCGCGTCGTGACTACCGACACGGTGCCGCATCCGACGAACGTCATCGGGGTCGCTCCGTTGATAGCCCACGCGATCCGCGAGATCGCTCCGTCCGCAACGCTTGGGGAGGGACGCCGACACGCCAATGAAAGGAAGGGCGAGTGAACAAGATGGAGCATCACGAACATCAGGCAGGCGGCAAGCACAATCGCGCCGCCTGACACAGAGCACGCCGGGCACGACGAAGAGGGACACGACGACCACGGCACGATGATCGCTGACGTCAAGCGCCGTTTCTGGGTCTCGCTGGTCCTCACCGTGCCGAATCTCCTACTGTCGCCGATGATATTCAAGATTAGGGGTCTGTCAGACCTTTCTGAAACGCGGGCATCCTATGGAGAAACCACTCTGGGCGGATTGCGACCGGCCCTGCCTGTCCACCAAATTTTGGATAGGTGCTATACCAAGATGCCAAGTATGTCCGTCGCGATCATGTGTCGGCGCAGGACGTCGTTCGTTGGTATCCGGAGTTTGCCAGTTGGACGACCCTCCAGATTGACACTGCGCCAAGAGGTGCGATGCGCTTGATAAAGCACTTCCGCCCTTGCGAGATTGATCTTCGGTGGTTGAAGAACCGGCTCGTCCTGAATTGAGGAAATCACACAATATCCGCTTCGAACGGATATGAGTATTTTACAATCAATTGATGCCGTTGGAGCGCTGAAGCTCACGCACGTAGACAACGATCATTGAGACATCAGCACGAGTCAGCCCGTCAACGGGCGGCATGTTGCCGAAAGGCCAGTGATGACTTCGTACGCCGATGGCGGCTGCCCGCTGAAAGGCTTCGTCGCCGTGGTGCGATGGTTCGTAGATTTTATGCACCAATGGCGGTGCCTTACCGTCTTTCCCGGCTGCATTTTCACCGTGGCAGGTTGCGCATTTGACTTGGTAAGCCGTTTTTCCAATCATCGCATTCGCAGACAATGTGTCTGGCACGTTCACGGCGACAATTGCACCTGTTTGATTGGCATCCTGCGTATCCCTCACAGGCGCGAGCCCAGTCTGTTGGCTGCCGAAGTAGACCGCAGCACCGGCGACGATAGTTCCGGCCATAATTATTATTTTTCGCATAGTCCTATCCGTTCATTCTGTTTGTGTGCCTTTTGCACGAAAGCATTGAACACAACGGCATTCCAGCCCGCGCCAGAGGTCATTTTCAGGTCACTTATCATTGGGGGGCGAAAGAAGGTAGTTCACCAGATCATCAAGGGATTGCGAAGGCATCGACCAACGGGGCATCCCCGGCCCAATCGAGGTTCCGTCAGGACGCACCCCATCTGCAATTGCTTTGGCCAAAGTTTCTGCAGAATAGGTTTCGTGATCATGACCATCCTCACCATGCGCGCCTGACAGAGCCGAGAATGTAATTGCCGGTGCCTTACTCCAGAAAGTAGGCCACAAACGCCCGCCCTCTCTGTTCGTGCCGTGGCAGTCCACACATGCTCCGCTGCCCATCATTGTCATGTGATGGTTTCCGCCGCTTGGCAACATGCGCTGCCCCGAAGTGCCCTGACCGGTAAAGTAAAGCCGTTGCCCTGCACTCGTGAATTGCATCGGCCAATTTCGCTTGCTGGTATCCGGAGCCATTTGCGACGATAGGTAGCCAAGGCAAATCAGCAGCACAAAAGCACCTATCAGGGCAATCCGTTTCCCTATCCAAGCTTTGATCGCCATGCGACCGTTCTTTGTTCTTGTGTCGCTCATTATCCGGTCAATATTTTGGGCGTACGACAGCCGCGCACTCAAAAGCTTTAACCTATTTCAGATCAGCAACGGTCAGTTGTGTCCAGTAGATATAACCCGTGTTATGCTTTGCCCTTAGATGAAAAGCTTGGCAAATCTTGTTTTGGTAACTGCTGCGACCGCTTTTGGTTATGGCGGCGGTTCTCTGCTGCTTGTGCTTACTCATTTCGAACGGGTTCCGAGTGCCGAAGTTTCGCTTCGCGGACCGGGGATAGAGGCTCAGTTAGATCATGAACAAGGCAGAACTTCAGCTTGGCCACCTATTTTTGGCAAACCGCTTAAGAAAATAGAGCCCGACGCTAAAAGCGAAGTCATGATTGGCAACTACACACTCAAAGGGTTGTTTGTTGGCAGGACGGAACGGTGGGCAATCCTGGGTACAGCTAATCGCGATATTCTTGTTGGGCCCGGGGACACATTGCCCCAAGGTGAGATGATCGCGGACATAGACAAGGCTGGAGTATGGATCGAATTGGGCACGCGCCGCGACTTGATCCATTTCGCAAACAGCACACCAATCGAGACTGCCATTGTGGAGGAACCGGCTGTGGACACCAAGTCTACGGGTGGCAAAGGCATGGTTCGTACTCAGGGATTGGAAGAGAAGACGTTGCATGATTTGCTTGAAACGGCGCGGAAAGTGAAAGCGCGGGCAGGCAAATCCACACATTAGGTTTTGTGCCGGACCTTTCGGCTCCAGAACAATAAAGAGCGGCTGTTATGACGCATCTTCGATGCCTACATAAAAAGGACGGCACTGTTGTGCCGCCCCTTGTTTTTGATGTCAGTCAATTTGCCCAGACTAATCTTGGGCAACCTTTATGCTGCCTGAACCATACTCTTTGAGTACATACAGCCCACCATTACGATCTGATCCGAAAATCCAAGGGCTGTTGGTTTCTTTGTAAACGCCCCAGATATCCTGAATTCCACCGTTTTCGGCCTCGAATTCAGGCCCCGATCTTTTGAAACGGGCTGTCTCCACAGGATTCACGGGATCGCTGATGTCCAGCACGACCATACCATCGCTGTACCAGGACACATAAGCCTTTTCCCCTTCGACCTGCACGTTGTGTACCGAATAGGTACCACGTGGATCACATTCACCACCCGGCTCGGTCGATGCACTGCATTCCGTATCGAACAGGGAGGACAGAACCGGATTGGCCGGATCACTGTAGTCCCAAATACGGATGCCACCCCAAGGGGTGCTGCCGGGTTGGTTGTTTGCGATGACCACGGCAGAGGCGCCAGCTGCAGCAGCCGATTGCGACTTTTCGTCGAACTCGCAGGCACCACGACGAACAACAGCAATATCGCCGGGATCGATTGCGCCAACGTTCAAAAGCGCATCACCCGCAGTCAGCGTACACGCGCGACCGATAAAGACCAACTCACCTGACAGCGTACCGGTGTCAGAAAAAGTTGGAGATCCGGCCGCAGTGCCCAGTTCGACCGCAGCAAAGGTTGGGCCGCCATCGACCACGACCTGTCCGCCACTGACGGAACCTGAAAGTCCGGTCTGATTAGTCTCAAAGAAATCACCTGCACTGGTCGAAATGGCCGTGGCGGGAATTGTCGGATCACCCGGCGTGGCCCCTCCGTCCTGCGTCAGACTGGTTGGCGGAATGTTGCTTTCCCAAGCCGAGAAATCCTCCTCTGTTTCCACGACGACCGTGCCATCGGCATTAGGCCAGGCGTTGTGGCTGTTGACTTCGCCGTCAAGTGAGCCGTTGGCCACATCAATAGCTTGAGAGACGAAGGCCGGGTTGGCGGGATCACTGATGTCGATGAGCACCAGACCAGCGTCCCAGTTGCTTAGATAGGCTTTGTCGCCTGCCTTGTTGATCGTCACATCATGCAGGAAACGGTTCGCCGAGGCACCAAACCCGTCCAGCAACCAAAGTGCCGAGTTCAGAACGCGACTAACATCGGCAACTTCGTCACCCACGCCCGGATCGAAAATTTCTTCGGCCCCCCATGCGCTCACTCGAACCGGATTGGCCGGATCGGTAATGTCGTAAATCATGAAGTTGTCAAAGGCCGTTTCGGCCACGACCCCCACATAATCATTGCTCCCCTGACTGAAGAGCCACAGGTTATGCACGCCGACATCGGTAATGCCGCCAAACACAAGGTTACTCAGCGCGTTGATCTCATCAATGCGCACAGACGCCAGCGGTTGGGGAAATTCGGGATCATCGACGTTGTATACCTCAAATCCACCGGGGCCACCGCCACAGGACTCATTGGAATGTACAAGAATATCGCCGGAATTCATCGACGCCACCTTGACATCATTCGAACGGCTGCCCTCCGGAGATGGGATCACCGAAATCTGGTAAGGCTTGCTTGGATTTCGGGCATAGAAAATCTGAACCCCTGATCCGTTGGCACCCGTTCCATCACCGCAAGGAGAATTGAACGTCCCAATATATGCAAACCCGTCGTGGACCCAAACATCCGTTGTGCCTTCGGGCAGCAAACGCTCCCCCCGGCCCGCTTCGGCGAGGTTTTTCGTAACTTTCGAATTTGGTCCGCTACTTACTATATTCTTAACGGCGAGGTCATGGTGACTGAGCGCTTCACTGGGATCGGGGCGTTCAAGGATTCCGATAAATTCGTCCGATATTTCCGGGTGGTCATCAGCCCAGACCGGCAAAGCTGCTGTGGAAAATGCAACAGGAAGGATGTAAAGCCACTTCGGTATCATTTGTAATCTCCCTATTTGACTGGTTGCCTCACCCAGCGTTTTATTATCTGAAATTACCGCTCGAAATTTTTTTGGATAAACTGAACCCACAGAAAACATAACTCAGGAATATATAATTTGCGACAACAGAATTCAGAACAAGTTGCCGAAGGTGAAAAAGAAAACAGCAGGATCGAAGCGTTTTGAGTTTCCAAAGGCTATGTTCTATGGCGGTTTACTGCGCATTACTCCATTCTATGCACGTCTCAGCATAATGTAGATTGCCCACAAAGGCTCCACCCTTGTTGCGCAGATAGCGCTGGCCGACATCCGCTTTCGGATCAATTCCGGCTGAGAAATCGATGATCGCCGCCGGGTTTTCCGGAACGGCTGCCAGCCACCTCTGCGCCCAATCAATCCCTGCGACGCCCAGTTTGGCGGCGCCACGCGCGGCGATAAAGGCAAAAAAGCTTTCACAGCGACGCTGGAACAGCCCAAAGGCAATGGGACCGGTGTTTTCGTTTTCCTTGGCACAGACCTCGAGCATCCAGACGAAGAACTAATAGCACCCGAAGCGCAGTGTGTTGGTGCTGATGCCCGGTAGCAGCGACTGATAGATCGCTTCAATGGGCCGCTACATACCCAGTGGATCCAGCCCGCCATCCTGTCCGAGCTCAGGATTTGCGCACAACCGTGCATTGCAGCGCCTTGGCCACAAACGTCGTCGAATACAGAAGGATGCGTGCTGGTGCGGTTTTTCTGTAACGGTGTTGATGTGGCAATGATGTAAAATGCGAAATGCAAAAATTGCCCCGAAGGGCGCTGCGCACATCTTTGTATCCAAATGTTTTTTTGGCTTCGGGAGGGCGTAACAGACGATTTCTGCGCAATGGGGCTGGACATGCAAAATCCTCCTCGGCAGGGCCAGCGGAGAGTTCCTAAAAGTGTGGCTTGGCCCAACACGTGATGTGGTGTGGTGCTGCATTTGCGGAAATGCTGTCTCTTTGACTCACCAGAACCGATGAAGTGCTCCCGGAATTCTGCATGCACCGATTCTTTTCGTTTCCGGTCACTACGTCAACCGCTTGACGAGCATGCAAGCGAATGTTCGGTCAAGCGGCTTGTTTTCTATAGATACTCCTGCTCGCGTAGGTCTTGAACAACCCGCTCGGCCATGTTGGCACAACGTAGGCCGTCGAAAGGAAAGATGGAATTGAAGCCGCCTTTTATCCTGCGCTCCAAATCCAATCTCAACCATTTGCGCGCCCTAAACAGCCGCGTTTTGACGGTAATCGGGTTGATTTCCAGGTCGCGTGCGATCTCCTTGTTGGTCATGCCTTCTGTTTCGCTCAGAACAAACACAAGACGCAACTCGGGCGGCAACCCGTTCACCACCTCCTCCAGTATCCGCCGAAGCTGATGGCGCCCAAGCTGACCCTCGGCATTTTCTAGTGGCGACCCAGGAAAAGGCAGGACAGATGAAACGTCGCTCTCGATCACTGTATCGTACTCCTCCTCAGGGCGTTTGCGGCGCTGGTGCATCAAGGCGTTGTTGATCGCAATGCGTGTGATCCAGGTCGAAAAGGCGGAAGCGCCGCGGAAGCTGTCCAGACGTCGGAACGCAGCGAGATAGGTTTCCTGCACCACATCCTCGGCTTCTGCATCGGTCGAAACGATCCCCCGTGCGACCCTGAACAGGCGCGGGTTGTTGCGCCGGATGAGTTCCCGGACGGCGGGTTCCGAACGTGCAATTGCAGCAGCAAGCAGGTCGCCTTCACTGGTCTTTCTATCGATGATCGGATGAAGCTCATCCACTTTTTTCAGGTATCGGGAACTCATTCGTGCTCCTCCCGTACGATCCAGCCTCGGGCGAGAATGTCCTCTATCGACGGAAATCCTGCGAGGGCCTCGGGTTCCATATCTCCGCTGTCGCCTGCCGGACCCTCCCATCCCAGAGTTGCGGGTTGTCCCACCACTATCCGGCCAACCATACCGGCCATTTCATGCGGAAGGCAGTAGTAATCATAGACGCCGGGAGCGGTCAGCGTGACCTCGAAACTTTCGTTGGGCAGCAGAAAATCGCTGTCCCACGGCGCAGCGCCTGCCGGAATGCGCCGCTGCCGATCAAATATGTGCGGATGATAGGCCGTCGCGGTGTGGCTATTGCCGGGATCTCTGTTGATGAAACGCAAGGTTGTGCCGGAAGCAACCGCGAGACCCATGGGTTCGAACCAGACATGTTCTCCCCGCGCGGTTCCTTTCATTTCCACGGTTTCGACCTGAGTTGCCCGAACAACGCGCGGGAACGCAAGGGTGGCGATCACGCCACCCCCGACCGTCAGTAACTCTCGGCGTCCCCGTATCATTTGGAGAGCCTAGACTTGGCGTTCTCGTCATGGAACAGCACAACATGGGCATGCGGCCTGTCCACGCCGGGATGACCGGCGTTGAAGTAGATGTCGACTAACGACACCGTGTGGCTGCCAACGCCCAGGTCATCGAAGGAGGTGCCGTTCTGCAGGTCTTCCAGAGGCGTCATGTAGATCGTGGCCGAGAGCCTTCCATCGTGATCATAGGCGAGAAAGGGGCCGGCGGGAAGTGAGGCAGGATCGACGAAGAGCGTGCCCAGGCCCGGAATAAACTCCGGCAGAGGCAAGGCGTCGCTGACCTGGACATAAGGCTCGCCCGGAGGCGACATTTGCAACGCCTCCCCGTCATGAGCCAGGGCATGCCCGACAGAGAAGATGAGGGCGGTTGCGGAGAGAATGAAAGCAGATTTCATGTTGCGTCCTTTCAAGTTCTGTGGCGCCACAGTCGTGGCCACCTGTCTCTTTGATGCGCAAGAAACATAAAGGTTCGCAGAAAAGTTTCGCGGTCAGGTTTTGTCGCGCCTGGTCGGTACGGGTTCTTCGCGCGTTGCCGGTGATTGTGTTCGAGTCACCACGTTCGGATGACCGACTGGAAACGTGCTCTTGCTCAGGATCTCGCCATGCGTATCCACGATCATCCGCAAGGCGCGGCCCTGATGGCGGAAGGTCAATCGCCAGCGACCTGAATCGTCCCCTTCGCCACATTCACAAAGCGCCGCGATCTGGCCAGCTTGCATCCGGATGCGTGTTTCGTCGGCGGTCAGGTCAAACGCCTTGGCCAGTTCTCGCGCATCGACGATGAACTGATCCCCGTTTCGCTCGACGCAGCTCATGTCGTGCCCCGCCAGTAATCATTCGCCACAGCCACAGTGGCGAAATGCGTCGCGACGACTTGGCTGACGGCGATCAGAGCGTCGGAATCCTCGGCGTATTCCGGTTGCAGGCGATCGCGGATTTCGGCGTCGGGCTGCGTCAGTTTCACGGCGACCCGTGCAAGTTTGACGGCGAGGTCATAACCCTCTTCGGGCGTTGCTGTCTTGAGTGTCGGGAGCCAGCTTGTCATCGGGCTTTCCTTCCATTTCGAGTGGGAGATCAGGGGGGATGATGCGCCATGCGGACCATCAGGGTCATCGAACTGCCCGTTCTTGAGCGCCCAGTAAAAGGCGCAAAGCCCCATCAGGCCGAGGCCAATCGAAAGGGGTATGAGCAGAAGAAGACTCATCGTCCCTCACCAGCTATCGCTTGATAGGCGTGCCAAGTGCCATGACCAAGAACCGGAAAGAGAACGATCAGGGCGGCAAGGCCGGTTACCACCGTCAGACCCATTCCAAGCGCGACGACCACACCCCAGGCCAACGTGGGGCGCAGGTTCTGTACTGTCATGATAAAGCTCAACCCCATGGCGGTCAGCGCATCGGTCTTGCGCGAGACCAGCATGGGAATGGAGAAGACGCTGATCGCAAAGGCGAAGGCTGCGAACAGGCAGCCCACCAGCGTGCCTGTTACAATCAGCGTCCATCCCCGGGGCGTCGTCAACACATTGGTCAACGCCTCCTCCGCGCCGGGGAACGGAATAAGGCCGAAAAACAGCGCATAAAGAAGATCTGCTGCCCTGAGCCAGAACAGGATGAGAAGCCCGAGTAGCAGTCCAGCGTAGGCCAACTGCCCTCCTGACACCGGCCGAAATATCAGCATGTCGGAGAACGCAACCTGTCGACCCTGTGCCTGCATACGACTCTGCTCGTAGAGCCCGATTGCCAGGAATGGCCCGACAATCAGGAACCCGGATATGGCGGGAAGCGCGAGATGCAACAGATGGCCCGCGTAGAGTGCCCACAGGACGACATAGGATATCAGCGTCAGGAACAAACCGTAGGCAAGGCTGGACCAGGGCGCCATTCGCACATCTTGCCAACCAGCCCGCAGCCAGTCCAACGCCGAAGACGCTGGCAGGTCGCGCGCATAGGGTGGCTGAGCGAGTTGACCGGGCGGATTGCAAGAAACGACCCCTCGAAGGTAGACAGCCCGTAGAACACGGCGGCGGCGAACATGAAGCGCAGCGTCGCGTCATCACGCACCTTGTGCCAAGCGCCGTTCAGCGTGGCGATGGCGTTGCCTGCCGAGGCCCAGCTCGGCACCAGCAGCATGACCGAAAACGTCATCCCCAGCGTCTGTGCCCAGAAAGGCAGCGCGGTGTAGTGCAGGTGGTGTGATCCCACCCAGATATAGAAAAAGGTAATACCCCAGAAACTGGCAATGGACAGGCGATAGGACCAGATTGGCCGCCCCGACCGGACCGGCAGGAAGTAGTAGAGCATGCCGAGGAACCCGGCGGTCAGAAAGAAGGCGACCGCGTTGTGGCCGTACCACCATTGCACCATCGCGTCCTGCACGCCCGACCAGATGGGGAAGCTCTTGGCCGTGGTAAGCCGTACCGGTAACGCGAGATTGTTGACGATGTGCAGCATCGCCACGACTAGGATGAAGGCCAGGTAATACCAGTTGGCGACATAGATATGCGGCTCGTTCCGCCGAGCAATTGTGCGCAGATAGAGCACGAAATAAGTGATCCAGACCACCACCAGCCATAGGTCCGCATACCATTCGGCCTCGGCATATTCCTTGGACTGGGTAGACCCCATCAAATAGCCGGTCATCGCCCAGGCACAGAACAGGTTGTAGCCGAGAAGCACGACCCAAGGGCTGACGGAGTCGGCCAGCCGCGCGCGTGAGGTACGTTGAAGGACGTGGAACGACGTGGTTATCAGGGCATTGCCGCCAAAGCCGAGTATGATGCCGGTCGTATGCACGGGCCTGAGCCGGCCAAAGCTGGTCGCGGGCCAGAGTGGCGTTGCCTCAGGCCAATAAAGCAACGCCGCAACCCATACGCCGACACCCATGCCGATTATCGCCCAAATCAACGTCATGACGATTCCGAACCGGGTCGGTGCATCGTAATAGCGGCGCAACCGATCGCCAGGCGGCTCGGGGTCATAAAGCGCGCCGCCAAGCAGAAACGCCAAGCCGATTCCGAGCCCGAGCGCCATGAACCCGTGCAGCGACATGACCCCGTGACGTGCTACTGCCGCCATAGAGAGCCCCAACAAGGCCAGTAGGATCGACAGGACCATGCCAATCCGGCGTTCGGAAACGGACAGCGTCGCAGTCATCTTTTTCTGCCTTTCTTCGTCATGCTGCCGCCCGTTCGGGAAGGGCGATATCGGCAAGGGTCGATCTGTTCAGATCGGCGATGAACTGGCTTTCAGCCTGCCGAAGCCGTGATTTCAGGCGGCAACACCCGTCAATCGAGCAGTCTCCCCCATCCGGACCGAAACACTCGACGAGGGACTGCCCCTGTTCGAGCAGTCGCACGACATCACCGATCCGGACTTCGCCAGGACGACGTCGCAAGACAGCGCCCCCATTCACCCCGCGTCGGGTCTCGACGATGCCGCCTTGTGCGAGTCGCTGCATGATCTTTGTCAAATGGTTGCGGGACAGTTTGAATTCCTCGGCGAGATCGGCCGTCGAGAAAGCCTGATCGGGGGCACTCGCCATCCGCATCAACATTCGAAGCCCATAATCGGTAAAGGAGGTGAGGTTCATGTCGTCTCGCATTTTTAAAATTGGTATTTACAATACCTATTTAACAGAGATAGCATGAGACTCAAGTTCAAATTCTTGAGGATCCCATGTCGTCCGCCGATCCACAGATCATCTCCGCCCGCCCGCGAATGACCGCCGAGATCATGACGCGGACCGGGCTGGACGAGGGCAAGCTGACCGAACTGGTGCATCGCTTCTATGACAAGGTGCGCGCCGACGCCGTTCTCGGCCCGATCTTCGCCACCCGGATTTCCGACTGGGGCCCACACCTGGAACGCATGGTGGATTTCTGGTCTTCGGTCGCGCTGATGACCGGCCGCTATCACGGCGCCCCGATGCCGGCCCATGTGACCCTGCCAGTGGAATGGGATCATTTCAAACGCTGGCTGGTGCTGTTTCGCGAATCCGCAGCCGAGACCTGCCCGCCCGAGGGTGCCGCGCACGTTATCGAACGTGCCGAGCGGATAGCACGCTCGCTCTATATGGCGGTCGAGGACGCCAAGCCTCGAACTGTCCCGTCTCTTGTCTGACCAAAGGATACCGACATGACGAAACCGATACCCCCACAAGATCCCGCTGGCCTCACCCGCTACATTGAGGCGGAGTATCATGCGAAACACCGCACCCAGCTTCCCGAACTGGCGGCACTGTCGGAAAAGGTGGAAACCGTCCATGCCGGACAGGCGGATGTCCCTGCTGGACTGGCCGAATTGCTGCACCGGATGATTGGCGAGCTCGAGGTGCACATGAAGAAGGAGGAACTGATTCTGTTTCCTGCCATTCGCAACGCGGCACCGGGGCTGGACGCGCCGATCGCGGCAATGCGTGCGGATCACGACGGCCACGAGGCGGAAGTCGAACAGGTCCGGCAATTGACGAACGGCCTGACAGTGCCGGACGGCGCCTGCCGAAGCTGGACGCGGCTCTATGCTGAGGTCGGTGAATTTCTTGACGACCTCGCGGCCCATATCCGGCTGGAAAACGACGTGTTGTTCCCGCAATTCGAAGCCCATGGCGCGGGCCATGTCTGACCTGCATCTTCCCAAGCCGACCAAGGACCTCGTTGAGCAGCGTCATGCCCTGGCACCGGAAATCGAGGATGCCTTCCGCGCCTTTTCAAAAGCGGTGTTCGCCGAGGGGGCGCTGGATGCGCGCAGCAAGCAGCTTATCGCCGTGGCAGTCGCGCATGTAACGCAATGCCCGTGGTGCATCGAGGGTCATGTCAAGGCCGCTCTGCGTGCGGGTGCCTCGGACGAACAGGTCATGGAGGCTATCTGGGTCGCCGCAGAAATGCGCGCCGGCGCCGCCTGGGCCCATGCGCTGAAGGCGGTGGAGACGATCGGCGACACGAAAAAGCGGGACAGCTGATGCCGTCGGCAAGGCCACCTGTCCCGGACGCTCTCGCCGAGCGTATTCGCGTCAAGCGGATCTACCGCGCGCCACGCGTGTCGGACGGCAAGCGGATACTGATCGACCGTCTATGGCCGCGCGGCGTGGCGAAGGACCGCGCCCGACTGTTTCAATGGTGCAAGGAGATCGCACCGAGCGATGAATTGCGGCACTGGTTCCACGGCCACACCGATCAATGGCAGGCGTTCACCACGCGCTATGAGGTGGAACTCGCCTCCCATGACGATCTAGTCTCCGAACTAGCCGGATATGCGCGCGAGGGCGTCGTTACACTGCTTTATGCCTCGAAGAACGAGGCCCATAACAATGCCATCGTGTTGCGCGATTACCTGCGCCGATGGCTGGAACGGGAGGGGCTGACATGACGGACCGGCGAAAGGACCCGCTGCATACACCGCTTTGCGACCTGCTGGGTTGCGACCAGCCCGTGCTGCTGGCTGGGATGGGCGGTGTTTCCCGTTGGGAGCTGGCCGCCGCCGTGGCCAATGCAGGCGGTTACGGGATACTGGGCATGGTGCGCGAAGACCCGACCCTGATCGCCGCTGAGGTTGCCGCGCTGCGGGGCGCGACCGACCGGCCCTTTGCCGTCAACTTGATCCCGTCGGCAACAGCGCCGGGACTGCTCGATGCGCAGATCGCCTGCTGCCTTGATCTTGGCGTGCCGGCCTTCAGCTTCTTCTGGGACGTGATGCCGGACGTGGTGGCCCGGGTGAAACGCGCGGGTTGCCTTGTCCTGCACCAGGTCGGTACGGTTGAAGCCGCGCGGATCGCCGAAGAGGCCGGGGCGGATGCGATCATCGCGCAGGGCGTTGAGGCGGGCGGTCACGTTCACGGGCGTCTCCCGGCCTTCGGGCTGGCCGAGCAGATCCTTGCGCGGACCGACCTGCCGGTCGTCGTCTCGGGCGGGATCGCAACGGGCGAGGGCCTTGCCGCCGCGCTGGCAATCGGCGCCGATGGCGTGCAATGCGGAACGGCCTTTCTGGCAACGGAGGAATCCTTCGCCCACCCCTATCACAAGTCCCGCATCATCGAGGCCACAAGCGACGACACGGTGCTGACCGATGTCTTCGTTCTGAACTGGCCCAAGGGCGCAGCGGTGCGGGTGATCGCCAACAGTGTAACCGACGGGCTGGACGGGCATTACCTGGGCCACGATCCCGACAACCTGCCGCGCGTGGCCATCGCCCGCGATGGCGATCAGCCGCGCCTGCGCTTCAGCACAGATTCGCCCCTGCGGACGACAATCGGCGATCTCGAGGCGATGGCGCTCTATGCCGGTCAGGGTGTGGGTGCCCTAAACGATGTCCCGCCCGCCGCCGCACGTCTGGGTGATATGGTCGCGCAGGCCCGGAATATCTTGAAAGGCACGGTTTGAAACGACTTCAAGGCGAGATCATGAGCGATGAATTCGAAAGCTTCCGCTGGCAGTCGATCCCGAACAGGCACGCGACGTGGCCCGCTGGCGCAAGGCGGAACGCACCCGCCTGCGCGACGCACGTTTGGCGCTGTCGGCTGCTGAGCGTAAGGAGATCAACGAGGCGCTGGCCGTGCATCTGCGACAGGTGTTGAAAGACCGCTTCGGCGGGGTGCGGGGCATGACATTTTCCGCCTACTCGCCGATCAAGGGCGAACCCGACCTGCGCCCGCTGATGGCCGAACTTCACAAGGCCGGTGTAACCATCGCCCTCCCGCTGGTCGAAACAAGGGCAGTTCCGCTCACCTTCCGCCGCTGGACACCCGAAATCCGCGCGGTGCGCGGCGACTGGAACATTCCCGTCACGCCCGACATCGCGCTTGCCCCCCTCCTCGGCTGGACGGCGGATAGATATCGCCTCGGCTATAGCGGGGGCTATTTCGACCGGACATTGGCGACACTAAGCCCGAAACCGTTTGTCACCGGCATCGGGATCAAAGCCGCGCACCTTGCAATCATCTAACCGCAACCCCACGACATCCCTCTCAATCTCATCCTGACCGAGAACGGGACGCAGACCGCACAGGGAGCGGCATGAACACCACTGCGGAACCGATGCGGCATGGCACGGTCCAGAAATTCTGAGCTTCGGGTTCCGGCGTTCACCGCTGCCCTCGAACGGCCTGCCCGCTTTGACGCGGTAAGCTGGCATGCGCATGAGTTTCTGTTCGGCTATCTATCGGCAGTCATTAGCGGCTTCCTGCTGACCGTTGCTCCCAACTGGACCGGGCAGCTGCCGTTCGTCGGCTGGCCGCTCGGCGAACTTTTCGCGTTCTGGGTCGGCGGGCGCGGTGGACAGGGGAACGCTTGCGATCTATCTCACACTTCTGACGGCAGTCCTCGCGGGGATCGCCGTCGGCCTTTGGCCCGATCAGGCGCCACTTCTGCACATGCACGGAGTCCTCGCCTGGATGGTGGCCTACGGTGCCTTCGCCCTAGTCTAGGGCCCGGCGATCCTGCGGGCACGGAGGGTGATCAGTCCGGCGTTGCAAGCCGCGCCATGAGCGGAGCGACGACAAGCGCCCGGTCGATGCCCAAGGGATCCGCATCCGGTCGAGCGGGCAGATATTGCCGATCCGAACCTCGTCAATCGTGAACGCGCTCATCCTGCGGAGCTCTCTCCGATCAATTCCATCACCTGCGCGCCAAGCGCCATGTCCGCCACCTGCCCGAAATGGCGCGCCCGCATCCTGCCGACGCGGTCGATCAACACCAGGCTCGGCGTGCCCTGCAAGCCCCAGGCCGCCATCGTTTGGGGTAATAGACCCTCTCCCTGCATGTCGATGGCGACGGGGAAGCGGATACGCCATTCATGCAGGAAGGCGGCGAGGCTCTCTCGGCTGTTGCCCGCGTGATGTTCGAAGACGCTGTGCAGTCCAATCACAGCGAGATCCCTTTCCTGAAAAGTCTGCGCGAGGCGCTGCGCCTGCGGCAGACCGTTCAGCACGCAGCCGGGGCAGAGCATCTGAAAGACTTCGACGGCCAGCACCCGGCCGCGAAAATCGGCAAGCGTCAGCGGGTGATCTGTGTTGAGCCAGTGGGCGGTGTGGAAGGGGATGTCGTCCATGCGATGCTGCCTATGCTGGCGAGGCGTGGGCATCGGCCCGCGCCCAAATCTGTCATTCTCCGGCTTTACCCGGCCGGCTCGGATCGCCCAAGGCCACGTCGAACACATCCGTCACGCAGAGCAGCGGCGCATGGACAATCGCGATACTGGCGGCAGCGGCATGGCAATGCGGTCGGTTTCGTATCAACATGGGAGGCTTCCTTTCTTGATAGTGAGGTTGCATTCGGGGCGTCCGGGTCGTTGCAGCGGCTATCCGGGTGCCCTACTCCCCCCACGGCAACCCAGTGCGCCCGGTTGCAGGTGGGCTTCCTCCTCCGTGGCGGTCTCGTGATCCGGGCAGTCGAGCCTCAGGCCACCATCACCGAAAGCGGCGTCGACGAAGACGCAGTGGTGCGGTCGCGCCGGGTCAGCATGAACATGCGGGCAGAAATGACGGCAGGTGAAACACATCTGCTGCACCGGGATCGCCTCTGCCTCCTGTAGCGAGCGGATGATCAGCGCCAGGCAGCGCAGCAGCCCCGCACGATCATCCTCGGCAAGCCCGGCAATCGCCTCTTGTATGGCCACGGGGGCCTCCGGCATCCGCTCGGTCAAGGATGTGCCCGCCCGGGTCGCCTCAATCATTCGTGCGCGTCCGTCGTCGGGATCGCGTCGGCGCCGTACAAGCCCCTTGCGATCGAGCGCCGCGACGCTGTCGCTCAGACTGGCCTGCGAGATCCCAAGCGCATCGGCCAGATCCACCGCTCGTTCGGACTTCGCCGCCACGCGCGTCAGGACTTCGCATTGGGTCGGGTTCAGGGCCAATTCCTTGGCTACGTGCCACTGGTTCGCGCGCCAGAACATCGCGAGCCGTTGCAATGCCGTAATTATGTGCTTCGAATCTGAACCCATTTCCATCCCCCACACACATATATCTTAAATAGGAGTCCTATGTATCGTGCAACTGCATATTCATCCCACTCTTACCGCTCGCCAGTTTCGAACCCGATGTTATCGTCGTTCCTGAACACTATTGCATCAGGATCATTTAGATAGTAATCACTCACTACCTTTAAAGGCAATCAGATGACCACCGTCAGGAAACCAGCGGTTGAGCGTCAACAGGAAATCGTGGAAATGGCCCTTCGTTTGCTGTCCGAACTGGGTGAGGGTGGTGTGTCCGCTCAGACGATTGCCGATCATATCGGCATCACCCGAGTCGGCCTCTTCCAGCACATCCCCACCAAGAATGGCCTCTGGATTGCAGCTTTGTCGGAAATCGAGCGACTTGCCCACCATTCTTGGGAACGTGCGAGCCGGGAAGGCGACCCTACAGTTGTCCGACGTCGCAAGACTCTGCTGGCACAGATCAAGCTGATCGAAAACTGTCCGGCGGTCCCGTCACTGCTGTTCTCACCCGGGCGCATGGTCGCCGAAGAAGTCGTCCATCCGATACATGTTCGTATCATGACGGCGCTCCGATTGCGCATCACGGAAGAACGCTACACGGCGGTGCAGGAATGCGGCCAGGACTTTCAGATCAAGACACGCGAAATGGAATCCTTGCTGCTCGAAGGGGTTCAGGATTGCGTATTGCGCTGGTCACTGACCGGACGTGGATTCGATTTGGTGGCAGAGGGTGTTCGGCTGATCGGGCTGCAGATTCGCCTGTCCGGACTGAAAGCCAGAGGAGACAAATCGTGAAAATTCCACGTCTATTGAAACTCGCACCACCGATCGCCCTCGGCATCGGCGCCGCTGCATGGCTTATCTCAACGGCGGAGCCGCCGGCGCGGAAAGAACAATCCGAGCGCAGCGTCGTCGCGCGCATTGTGATAACAGAGATGACGCGTGTGCGGTCCACCGTGCGGGGCTATGGCAATGTACAGGCGGCACGAAACTGGGAAGCTGTGGCCGAGGTGGCCGGAACGGTCGTCTGGCGTCATCCCGATCTGGAGGCCGGCAATGTTATCACCGAAGGCACAAAAGTTCTCCGGATCGACCCAACGGGTTACGAACTGGCCATTGCTCAGGCCGAGGCCGATCTGACCGCATTGGAAGCGGACGCCGCGCAGCTGGCCGTTGACGAGGCAAACACCAGCCGTCTTCTGGCCCTGGAAGAAGACCGGCTGATGCTGACCGAGGCTGAACTGGCGCGGGTCCGCGACCTGGCCGAGCGTGGAGTCGCAGCCCAGTCTGCGCTCGACGCTCAGGAACGCACCACCTTGCAGGTGCGTCGGAGCGTGGCGGAGCTGCGCAATGCCAACGCTCTTGTTCCCTCGCGCCGCGCACGACTTGAGGCCCAGATGGCGCGAACAAGAACCATTCTGGCCCGCGCAACTCGTGACCTAGACAAGACCGATATCTCGGCACCATTCGATCTCCGGGTCAGTGAGGTGCATGTCGAGCACCACCAGTTTGTGAGCGCCGGTCAGTCTCTGGTCGCGGCCGACGACATCGACCAGGCCGAGATCACGGCACAGATTCCGATGAACTCGTTCCGCCGTCTGCTGAGTGGCACGACCGGAAACCGCCCAATGACGATTTCGGATCTCTCCGAACGGTTCGCAGACATTGCTGCAGAGGTACGTCTTGTACCCGATCCATCCCAGACATGGACAGGCCGGCTGGTGCGGGTGGAGAGCGCACTCGATCCGCAGGCCCGGTCGGTTCCCGCTGTCATCGCTGTCGATGATCCTTATGCCGGAACGAACCCGCCGCTGCGCCTGCCACTGGTGCCGAACATGTATGTCGAAGTCATCCTCACCGGGCCCGAAGAACCTGCGCGCATCACTCTGCCCGATGGCGCAATCCATGAGGGCAATATCGTTTATCTTCGAAACAAAGAAGGCCGCCTAGAGCTGCGCACGGTGTCGGTCGACTGGCGGCAGTCAGGCATGGCGGTGCTGGATGGTGGCATCGCGGCAGGCGAAGAGGTCGTCATCGACGATCTGATGCCAGCGATCCCGGGCATGATCGTCGAACCGGCGGAGGTGTTGGAATGATCCGCTGGTTCGCCGGGCACCCCACGGCCGCCAACCTTCTGCTCGTGCTTATCTTCGCGGTCGGTCTCATGGCTGCGCCGACGCTGAAGCGTGAGACTTTTCCCGATTTCCGGCCTGCCGAGGCGGAAATCAGCGTGGTCTATCGCGGCGCCACAGCCGAAGAGGTCGAGGACGCCATCTGCCGACGGATCTGGGATGCGGTCGAAAGTGTCGAGAATCTGGAAGAACTGACCTGCACCGCGCAGGATGGCATCGCGCGGGCCATCGCCACAATGGCCCCGTCAGGCGACAGCGCCAGATTCGTGAATGATCTGCGCACCGAGGTGACGGCGATCGACGATTTTCCCGATCAGGCTGACCCGGCGATCGTGCGCGAGCTTCACCGCACCGACAACGTCACCTCGGTCGCCGTGGCGGGTGATCTAACGCCCGCGCACCTGGAACGCTACGCTGCGGATCTTCAGGACAAATTGTCGACCCTCCCCGGGGTGGCAAAGGTCACGATGTCCGGCTTCGGAACGCGCCAGTTTCGGATAACAGTGCCTCGAGCGCTGCTGGAACAACACGGCCTCACCGTCACGCAACTTGCCAGCACTATCGGCGCACAAAGCCTGGACCGCCCCCTTGGTACGCTTGAGACCGTCGACCGAGAGATCAGCCTGCGTTTCACCGATGAGCGGCGCAGTGCAGCCGGCCTCGCCGGCCTTGTCGTCCTGTCCCGGCCGAACGGCGCCGAACTCACCCTCGGACAGATCGCGTCGATTTCCGAGCACTACTCGCCGGAGGAGGAACGCGCGTATCTCGACGGACAACGTGCGGTCTATCTGCAAGTGAACAAGGCGCTTGGAGCCGACGCGCTCGATGTCTTCGACAGCGTCGAGAAGCTGGTAGCATCCGAGCGTCACGCCCTGCCCGACACGCTGCGGTTGGAAATCGTCAAGGACATGACCAGCATCGTGCGCGACCGGCTGACGATGCTGGTGGAAAACGGTATTCTGGGACTTATCCTGGTCGTCGCGGTAATGAGCCTCTTCTTCCGGCCCGGCTTCGCGATCTGGGCGGCGATGGGCCTGCCTGTGGCCTTCATGGGCGCGTTCGCCGCGATGGCACTGCAGGGCCTGTCGCTGAACATGATGACGCTGGTTGCGTTGTTGATGGCCATCGGGATCGTGATGGACGATTCGATCGTCATTTCTGACGCCATCGCCGAAGCTGCGGCGGACGGCGCGTCGCGCACTGAAGCAGCCGTGAAAGGCACAATGGCGGTGATGCCGGGAGTGCTGTCGTCTTTCGCCACCACCATCGCGGTCTTCGGTCCGCTGGCCTTCCTGGTCGGCGAACTGGGCACCATCCTCGAGGTGATCCCCATGGTGCTGATCGCGGCATTGGCGGCGAGTCTCGCCGAGGCGTTCTGGGTGCTGCCGCATCACCTCAGCTACGGATTGAAAGGGGCGGAAAAGCCGCCGTCACGGTTCCGCGCGGGATTTGATACACGTTTCGATCGATTCCGCGAGCGGCGCATCGGCGGACTGGCCGACATGGCGATCCGCCGGAGATATCTTGTAACGGGCGCGACAATCGCGGCGCTGATCGTGACCGTGGGGCTTTTGGCTGGCGGGTATCTCAAGCGTGAGGCAATTCCAGCGATCGATGGCGACGTGCTGGAGGCACGCATACTCATGCCTCAGGGGACGCCATTCGCCCGCACCGCACAGGTGGCCGACCGTGTGAGCGCCGCATTGGGCCGGGTGGATACGGCCTTCGCGCCCGATCAGCCGGACGGCGCAGCGCTGGTGAAGTCCGTCCAGACGCGCTTCAACGTCAATGCCACCGCTGGCGAAGCCGGCCCGCATGTCGCCACGATCAGCGCCGATTTACTGGGCACCGAGACACGCACCGTGACGCTGGATGAAATCGTGGCACTTTGGCGCGAGGAAATCGGAGATGTGCCCGGTGCCCTAGCGATCCTGCTAATGGAACCGAGCATCGGACCACAAGGGATTGCCATTGAGATCCGGTTGTCGGCATCGGATCTGGAGAAATTGACAAAGGCCTCTGATCGCCTCTTGGCCGAGGTCGAGACCTATGCCGGGGTGTTCAACGCCACCCATGACCTGCACCCCGGCAAGCCAGAACTTCGGCTGCGCCTCGCCGAGGGCGCAACCGGGCTGGGACTGACCGCCCGCGATGTGGCCGATCAGATCGGCGCCGCCTATCTGGGCCGCGCAATCACGACCGTCCAGCAAGGCGACATCGCCCACGAGATCGAGCTTGAGCAGGCTGCGGAAGACCGGGACTCCTACGATGATCTGCGCGACTTTACCATCGCCCTGCCGGATGGCCACACAGTACCACTCTCGACCGTTGCGCTGGTTGACGAGGCGCGGGGCTGGTCTTCCATCACCCATGTCAATGGGCAGCGCACCGTGGCTGTGCAGGCCGATGTCGATACGAGAATCGGCAATGCCGACGCGATTGTATCCGAATTATCGAACAGCTTTCTGCCGCAGCTTGCGGCTGACTTCGCCGGACTGGATTTCGAGGTCGCCGGGCAGAGCGCCAATTCAGCGGAAACAGTCGCCTCGATCCTGCGTGGTTTCCTCTTAGGACTGATCGGTATCTACGTGGTGCTATCCTTCCAGTTCCGCAGCTATGTGGAAC
Organism: Roseovarius sp.; assembly: GCF_048262375.1. Classification (GTDB taxonomy): domain Bacteria; phylum Pseudomonadota; class Alphaproteobacteria; order Rhodobacterales; family Rhodobacteraceae; genus Roseovarius. The sequence goes on along the minus strand of NZ_JBLXFE010000007.1, from coordinate 4,793 downwards.
CCCTGATCGTAATGCTGTCGATTCCTCTGGCCTTCATCGGCGTGGTGCTGGGGCACCTGATCATGGGCTACAACATCTCGATGCCATCGTTGATCGGCGCCGCGTCGCTGGCTGGCATCGTGGTCAACAACGCCATCCTGCTGGTGCAGGTCATCAAGACGCGCACCGCCGAGGGCATGGATCTGGCCCGCGCCGCAGGTCAGGCCAGCCGCGCTCGGTTCCGCCCGATCCTGATGTCGGTCTCGACCACGATGATGGGGCTTGTGCCGTTACTGCTTGAGACCAGCACTCAGGCCCAGACGTTGAAACCACTGGTGATCTCGGTCGTCTTTGGCCTGCTCTCCGCCACCGTCCTTGTCCTGATCGTCTTGCCCGCTTTCTACGCTATTCTCGGCGATCTTAGGTTGGCTCGGGTCAAGGCGGGCGAGGATTTTGACACTTTGGGCGCGAACGAATGAGTCCGCCGTGCGAGGTATGGAAACGAGCCGATTGGAAACTTTCTATTCACCTATCTGTGGACCGGGATCGAATCCATGCAAGAAGGAGAACATGATGTCGACTGAAGTGAACTGCAAAATGCGCGGAGGTTTTGCAGATCGAACTTTTTCAAGAAAAACCCCTGAACAGGAGACCGGACCGAAGAAAGCGGGTGAATGCCTGGCATTTGTCACCGAACCAGCCTGCATCAATGCACTCTGCTTCGTCTTGGTCTCTGCTTCTGAGATGTCGTGTGCGGCGCAGTCAGACGCGGCTTGCTCGTCCCCTTCCTTTCCTTGCACATCACGCAGTTCCACCATCTGGTCCGACGCTTGCGGCTCCATCAACATTCCTTGATGTCCGGTCGGCGACATCGAGATGATGGTTTACGGCACCGCTGGACAACCTCGAATAAAGATAGCAATTGATTACTATATTTACTCAAACCATGATGCACGGCAAGGAAGGTAAGGGCCGCAAGAGACCGAGAAGGAAATTCATGCTGACGGGCAAAACGAATGTCGTGACAGTCTTCGCATTCCTGACGCTCTTCATGCTGTATGGGTTCGCGCTGATCTTCTTGCGCGATTTCGCGCCGGGGAACGAGCGATGGATCGCCGACTATTCGGTGGGTATGCATCTCGAATCGCGGCTTGCGCATATTCACGGCAACCAGTTCGCACTCCTCAATATCGTGGTTGGGCTCGCCCTGTTGCGCGCGCCAAACACGCCAACTGGGCGCCGGATATCCGGTTTAACACTGCTGGGGCTGCTGATGCCATTGGGCATTCTGGCCGAGGCGCTCTTTGGTGCACCGCCGATCTTCGTCATGGCCGGCGGCATTTCGATGGTCGCAGCGATGATATGGACGACCGCACATGTATGGCAAACGGAGACGTTTCATTGACCAAGACGAGACCAAAGAAGATCCCGGCGGAAGAGCGCCGCAACATCACCGTCGAAGCGGTCATCGACCTGGCCAGCTCTTCCAACCCGGACAGCATCACGACTGCGGCCATTGCCAAGCATATGAAGCTGACACAGGGCGCGATCTTTCGTCACTTTCCGAACAAGGACGCGATCTGGAAAGCAGTCATGAACTGGGTGGCCAGGAACCTGATGGCCCGGATCGATCGCGCGACCAAAGACATAACATCGCCTACAGAAAAGATGGAGGCGACGTTTCTCGCTCACATCGCATTTGTCGCCGATCACCCGGGCGCACCACGTATGCTGTTCGGAGAGCTTCAGGGCGCTCGACAGACGCCGGCCAAGCGCCTCGCGCAGACCATGATGAAACTATACGCGGCACGCCTGCGCGACATGATTGTGAGTGGCAAAGAATGCGGCGAATTGCGCGAGGACCTCGAAGTCGGGGCGGCAGCTACGTTGTTCATCGGCACGATTCAAGGCCTCGTGATGCAATCCCTGATCGCCGGCGACATGGGTAAAATGCGTACCGATGCGCCACGTGTTTTTGCTATTTATTTGCGCGGCATTTCTAAGGCGCGTCATGCACAGGAGCAGGGGTGACATGGCATCTGGGGCCTTCGATGTTGGAGCGCGCTCGGCCGGTTTGAATGTCACCTTGCCGAGCGAACCGAAACCAAACCCACTCATCACGCCGGATCTCGCATTCCGCTTTCACTACTTCGCCATACGCAAATTGCATTTCCTGATGCAGGCATAGGCACTCGTGGTTTTTCCCGGCGGCTATGGTTGCGGCATTGCGCGGGATGCGGCAGGCCGTGGCCATTCTGTCTGTTTTGCCGCGATGAATGATTTTGCCTCAGCCACCTCCTCGGCATCGACCAAGCTTTTCCATGGTGGGCTACGGTATTTGGAATACGTCCAGATACGCTTGGTTCGTGAAGCACTGCTCGCAGCATCATGCCGCTGTTGCACGGACAATCCACCTATCCCGGCTGGTCAGATTTCCGGAACCACCTCTTTCTGCTCCGCGACGAATTTCCGCGCAGAATGACACATCCTGTCAGGCCGCTGCGGCGGCGCGGCACAGGCAACTGGCACGGATCGGAATATCGGCCCGCGAAACGGCCTGATCCAGCAAGAGCTTCACATGCGGCACCTCCACCTCTTCGCCGCGCCGTGTCAGGCATTCGTGCAACCCGTGCAGCGCCCAGACATTGCGGGGATGCTGGCTTGGACGCGGCAGTTTGCCATCAAGGCCCAGATCAGCGCGATAGACGGCCTCGGCCTCGTGATACGCGCCTGCCTCCATCAGCAGCGCGCCCAAGGCGTGGCGGGTTGGCTGCGGCCACGACCAGGGTTCTTCATATTCCAGAGCGTCGTCCAGCTCGACGGCCCTGCGAAGATGGTCCAGGCCCTCGTCATGTCGCCCCGCCTTGAACGAGATCTCACCCTTCATCATCTCTTCGGCGACGGCCAGAACGTCACGGGCCTTGTTATTAAACAGCATGCGACTGCTTGGCACCGCTGCATATGCCGCGGTGAAGTTCTCCATCTCGGCCCTGGCCTCTTCGTGCCGTCCAAGATTTGCGAGCGCCACAGCCTTGGCATAATAGATCAGCGCATTTGTGGTCACATACAGTTCCGTGTCCTTGGGCTGCTCGAGTCTGAGGATCTCCGACCACATACCGAAACGGATATAGACATGCGGGGCCGCGGCCACAAAAGTCTCGAAGATGTCGGGATAGGACCGGACAACCTCGTCCGGAACCTCGGCGCGCAGACGGGTCACAGCATCAACGGCTGCGGCCTTCTGGCCGAGGAACATCGCGCCATAGAAGGCAAAGTGCAGGTTGTGGATCCGGTAAAGTGCATAGAAATTGACCGCTCCGGCATAGGCCTTGAACCTGTCGTCGACCACGGCGGCCTCAAGGTTGCGAGAGAGAACGTTCTGGTAGTCGCCACACAGCACGTCGATATGGGTCGCCATATGCACCAGATGCCCCGCATCGGGCACCAGATCCTTGAGCCGATCACCGTGTCGCAAGGCACGTTCGGGATACGGCGACATTTCCATCAGGTGGATATACATGTGCAGCAGGCCCGGATGATCCCAGGCGGCAGGGTCCTGATCGAAGGCGCGCTCGAGCACCGCCATCGCCTCGGGCGTCGAGGCGTCGGGATTTGGCACACCTCTGCGCACATCCCAGAGCTGCCACGGGGTTCGGTTCATCAAGGCCTCGGCATAGACAAAGGCGATGTCCAAATCATGCGTGTTGGCCTCGTAGACCGGCTTCATCGCGGCAGAAAAGCCATCATTGAAGGGCTGATAATCCTCGATGTCCGGGTCGGTCGGATAGCGCGAGGCAAGCGCATCGAGAAGCGCACGTTCCACCGGTTTGGTCGTTCTGATCGCAAGGCCCATCTCCAGAGATCTGTGCGCGCGCTCCAGAGCCGGCGCCTTTTCCTCCGGCGTGAAGAACTCCCATGGCTTGTTGTAATTCGGGCCAAGAGCATAGGCGATCCCCCAATGGGCCAGGGCGCAGGCCGGATCGGAGGCCAACGCCTTTTCGAAACACGAAATAGCCTCTTCATGATTGTAAGCGAACAGCCAGACGAGACCGCGGTCAAACCAGATTTGTGCAACATGCACATCACTTGCGGGGCGACTATAACGGCCCAGATCAAAATAATCCGACATTGTAATGCTCCTTGTTGATGTGGGGAGCATAGCACAAAGCGTCAAACAATGGCGTTCACTCTGAGAGACATCACATGCCTTGATTCAGAGGCGAAACGTCTGGTCGAAGACCCTGACAATCCGGCGACTCAGAGCTCGAAACGATCCTCCGACCAATCCTGGACAAGCTATCCGACTCGATACACCCGTCCCCGCTCATCTTTCTGCGCAGCGGTCACGACAAGCCCCAGCTTCTTTTGAGGCGCGCCCGACATCGCGCCCCTCGCGGTGTGAACCTGCCCAGCCAGCCGCTGCTATGGTCGCCTCCACCCAGGTCCCCTCCGGCCGCTGCAGCAGCGCGATCAGCATGGCCTGCTTCGGTTCCACGCGTGGGCTCGGCTGTTTCGGTGCATGCGTCTCTGCGGCATGTGTGCGGAACGCAGCCATGGTCGTGCTGCATCCCAATGCCGACGAAGACAGCGGCTTCGTGATGGGCATCGAAGGCGATCTCGCTGGCATCCTAAGCCTCTGCCAGACAAGCAAAAAGGCCGCCGGGCTTTCGCCGGACGACCTCATGCAAATTAAACTGGTTGCGAGAGGGTGCCTTGACCTTGACCGAACCAGTACTGTTCTGAACCGAGCGTGAATGCGACCTGCTAATTACGAATTTGCCGTCCATGAGTTGGATCTGACCAGACAAAGCCAG
>NZ_JBLXFE010000006.1:0-241937 GCF_048262375.1 Roseovarius sp. | reverse complement strand
CGGCGACGGCAATGATTTCCTTGCCGGTGGCGGGCGCGACGATGTGATCGACGGCGGCACTGGTAATGACACGATCAACGCAGGCGCTGGCAATGACACGATCACCGGTGGCGCGGGTGTGGATCAGTTCGTGTTCTCCGCGTTCTTCGATGGCGAGGCCGATATCATCACCGATTTCGAGGATGGGATCGACGGATTCTTTATCCGCATCAACAATCCGGACACCGGTGAGGCCAACATCACCAACGGTGGCAACGGGCTGGCCGGGTTCGTGGCGGCGATGAATATCGTCGATACCATCGGGGGTGCGCAGATGACGGTGAACGGCAACACGATCCTCGTCGAAGGCGTGACCGCCGCGCAGCTCACGGTGGATGATTTCCAGTTTCTCTGAGGCCCCACGGCTCCTTACTGCTGCATGCCATGACCCTACGGCTCCGCCTGGCGCAAGGCGAGGTCTTGCAGAACGGTTTTCAGACGCGGGGCCGCAAAATCCAGAAAGGCGCGGACCTTGGGGGCCATCAGCCGCATTTGCGGATAGACCAGATGCACCGGCTGCGGCGGCAGGGTGAACTCCTGCAACACCTGAACCAGAGTGCCTGCGCGAATCTGCTCGGCGACCATGTAAGACAGGGCAATGGTGATCCCCTGACCCTGAACCGCCGCGTCTATCGCGCTCACGGCATCATTGATCTCAAACCTCGGGTTCAACGCGATCACAGCGGGCTTTTGCCCGTTTCGATACCGCCATTCCCGGTTTGGCATGAGCCCGGTAAACGCAATCACCGCATGACGCTTTAACTCTCCCGGGGCAGTCAACCCGCCCTGCGCCGCAAGATAGGTAGGGCTCGCCACCAGAATTCTGTCCACCGTCCCGATCCTTTTGGCGATCAGGCTCGACTCGGGCAACTCTCCGATGCGCACCGCCACATCAACCCCATCCTCAACCAGATTGACCACCCGGTCGAGCAAGGCAACCGACACGGAAACACGCGGATACTGCGCCAGAAATCCACAGACCACCGGGGCCAGCGCCGAGCGCCCGAACGTGACCGAAGCGGTCAGGCTCAGATGCCCCTGTGGGGTGGCAACCTCGCCCATTGCTTCGCGCTCGGCGCTGTCCAGATCGCTCAGAACCCGCCGCGCCGAGTCCAGAAATCGCTGCCCCACATCGGTGATCGAGATGTTGCGCGTGGTCCGGTTGAACACCCGTGCGCCCAACCGATCCTCAAGCGCCGCAATCGCCCGCGTCACCGCCGGGGGCGACACCCGCAAGCGCCGCGAGGCCCCCGCGAAACTGCCCGCTTCGGCCACGGCGATAAAGACCTCAATCTCATGCAGACGGCTCATAGATTATTCCTTTCAGCGGAATAAACTATTCCGCATTTCGTCTATTCTTTCAATTGCTGTTCTGTCCCAAGTTATCGACGAGCGTTGCAACACCGCATCGCACCCTCAGACAAAAGGACGCCTCAATATGGCCCGTGTATCCGTCATCGACCCGCAAACCGCCACAGGCGAGGCCAAGGATCTGCTCGACGCAGTGCAATCCGGCCTTGGCATGGTGCCAAATTTCATCCGGGTTCTTGCCAATTCTCCCGCCGCCCTTCAGGCCTTTCTGGGGTTGCACAGCATTGCCGGGGCAGGGGTGCTTGATCCGCTGACCCGCGAGCGCATCGCGCTGGCGGTGGCCGAACAGAACGCCTGCCAATATTGCGTTTCCGCCCACACGGCGATTGGCCGTAAGGTTGGGCTTGATACCACCGAGATGCTGGCCAACCGTGCCGGTCGCTCGGCGGATGCCAAGGCCGAGCAGGCGCTGGTCTTTGCCCGTGCCTTGGTCGAACATTCCGGGCAGGTCAGCCAGAGTGAATTCGCCAGCCTGCGTGCTTCCGGCCACTCGGACGCCGAGATCATCGAGATCATCACCCATGTGGCGATGAACATCTTTACCAACCTTTTGGGCAAGGCCACGCAGGTCGAGATTGATTTTCCCGAGGTGGCGCTGAACACTGCCGCCTGAAACAGTTGACTGGCGCGGCCCCGTGCCGCGCCCCCCATCTCAGGAGAGCCGACCATGACCCAAGATGCCCGTCCCCCGCTGCCGCCTTTCACCCATGCCACCGCCACCCAAAAGGTCCGGATGGCCGAAGACGGCTGGAACAGCCGCGATCCCGACCGCGTCGCACTGGCCTACACCCCCGACAGCCGCTGGCGCAATCGGGCCGAATTCCCCGTGGGCCGGGCCGAAATCAAGACGTTTCTCGAACGGAAATGGACCCGCGAACTCGACTATCGCCTGATCAAGGAACTTTGGGCCTTTGCCGAGAACCGGATCGCCGTGCGCTTTGCCTATGAATGGCGCGACGACGCTGGCAACTGGTTTCGCAGCCACGGCAACGAGAACTGGGAATTTGACGAAAACGGCCTGATGCGTCTGCGCTTTGCCAGCATCAATGACCAACCGATCCCCGAAAGCGCCCGCAAATTCCATTGGCCACAGGGGCCACGCCCCGCCGATCACCCCGGTCTGTCCGAGCTTGGTCTCTGACCCCACCCCAAGAGGATGCTATGCCCCACCATTTTGCGGAAATCGCTTTCACCCCGACAGTTAAAAAGCATCAAGAAGAACAAGGCAGCCGCTCCTCTTACTCGAGAATGGAGAGCCAGCCAGACACCGTGAACCTGACCCTGACAGAGGCCGAGGCGGGTTTTATCGCCGCGCGCGACTCGTTTTACATGGCGACGGTTACGGAAACCGGCTGGCCTTATATCCAGCATCGTGGCGGGCCGGTGGGGTTCCTGCACGTTCTGGACGAACGTACCTTGGGTTTTGCGGATTTCCGCGGCAACCGCCAATATATCAGCCTTGGAAACCTCAGCACCGACGACCGCGTGTCAATGTTCCTCATGGACTATCCGAACCGCAGGCGGCTCAAGCTCTTTGGCCGCGCCCGGATCGTTGACCCGGACGATCAGGCAACGCTCGAGCGGCTGGAAATGCCCGATTACCGCGCCCGGATTGAACGGGGGTTCCTGATCACCGTCGAAGGCTTCGACTGGAACTGCCCACAGCACATCACGCCGCGCTATAGCGCCGCTGAAATCGAGACTCTGACCGACCCGCTCTTGGCGCGAATTTCCCAGCTTGAGGGCGCATTGGCGGCGCGTCCCGCCTGAGGTGCTCACCGCGCCGCCAGATCATCGAGCAATAGGCCATACATCTCTTCCGCGTGCCGGATTCGGCCGGATTTAAGCGCGCGGTTCTCCACCCGAATGATCGCCTCCACGCCGATAAAGAACGGCATCCAGACCTGCCGCTCGATCTCGGTCAAGGCGAATACATCGGTGTAAATTTCGATACCTTCGGCATCCACGCCCATGTACCGCCGCCCCGACGGGATCATGCCACGACGCCCCATATGCACCAGAAACCGGGCAATATCCTTGTAGATGGGCAGCGGCCCGGATCCGCCTGTATCAACCCCCGTCAGATGGGTGGCCCCGAGAATGAGGTTATTGGGATGAAAATCGCCGTGGCTGATCGCCATCCGCCACTCGGCCCCGTCCAGCGCCTGCGCCATGTCGCGCAGATGCGCAAGTATCCCCGTCTCAATCCGCCGCAGCCGGGCAAAAGGCTGCGTCGCAGCCGCCCGTTCAGCGCGCGCCAGCCAGCCCGCAACATTGCCTGCGTTCCAACTTTCGCTCAGTTCGGAATAGCGCCGCAACCACTCTGCTGCTGGGCGCAAATACTGGGCGCGTAGCGTCGGGTCCTCGCGCCAGAGATGCTTTAGCAGCGGATGGCCCTCGACCCGCTCGATCACCATCAGCCCCGCTTCGGGCACATAGAGGATCGGCTCCGCCACCCGGTACGACCCGCCCTGCATATGTGGCCAGATGCGCTCCAGCTCGGCCCATTCCTTTGCAAGGGACTCGAGGAATTTCGGCTCCACCAGCCGCGCCACAACCGCGCGCCCGCGCAGCCGTCCCGCCAGAATCGCCCGCTTGCCGGGCACGTTCAGCAATACCTCGGATATTACCAGATCCGTCAATATCGGATGCCGTGCGGCAAGAGCATTCAGCCGGGCATCGACGCGGCGCAGCACATCAAGATCGGGCGGAGGATTGGTGGGCTCTGGCATGCGCCAACCATCCTTCAGCCTTTGGGGGGCGTCAACCGAATTGCACCCCCCGCTGCGCAGCCCTATGCTATGCGTTGAAATCCCGAGCATGAGGACACTGCCAATGACCGATACCCCCCCCTCCGAGATGTCCTTTGAACAGGCAATGAAAGAACTGGAGCAGGTCGTCGGACGGCTGGAGCGGGGCGATGTGGCGCTTGAGGAATCGATCACCCTCTATGAACGCGGTGCCAAACTCAAAAAACGCTGCGAGGAAAAGCTGAAGGAAGCCGAGGAAAAGGTTTCCGCCATCACCCTTGATGCCGAGGGCCAGCCCACCGGAACCAAACCCGTCGAAGGTCTCTGACCGCATGCAAGCCCGCCTTGCCTCTGAGGCCGCCAGTTTGCAGGCGCATCTTGACCATGTGCTTGCGCCCTTTGGTGCGGGCCCCGTGGCCGCAGGAATGCGCTACGCCACTGGCGGCGGAAAACGTATTCGGGGCTTTCTGGTGATGGAGAGCGCGCGGTTGCACGATGTCCCCGAGACCGCAGCCCTCTGGCCCGCCACGGCGATCGAGGTGATGCACGCCTATTCCCTCGTGCATGATGACCTGCCCGCCATGGACAATGACGATCTGCGCCGGGGCCAACCCACCGTGCATGTCAAATGGGACGAGGCGACCGCGATCCTTGTCGGGGACGCGCTGCAATCGCTGGCCTTCGAGTTGACCTGCCACCCCGACTGCGGCCCGGCCAATACCCGCGCTGACCTTACCCTCAGCCTCGCGCGTGCGGCCGGCGGGCAGGGCATGGTACTGGGTCAGGCGCTCGACATTGCCGCCGAAACCGCCGCCACCCCGCTCACGCTGGAAGAGATCACCACCTTGCAACAGGGCAAGACCGGCGCGCTCATTCTGTGGTCCGCCACCGCAGGTGCGCTCATGGCTGGGACTGACACCGGCCCGCTCGGGCGCTATGCCCGCGCCCTTGGTCTGGCCTTTCAGATTCAGGACGATGTGATCGACGTGACCGGTTCTGCCGCTACCGCAGGCAAGGCGGTGGGCAAGGACGCCGCAGCAGGCAAGGCAACGTTCGTCTCCCTTCTTGGCCTTGAGGGGGCGCGCACCCGCGCCACAGCCCTTGTTGACGAGGCCTGCGACGCGCTATCTTCTTACGGGATGCGCGCGGATGCCTTGCGTGATCTTGCCCGCTTCGTTATCTCGCGCCAGAGCTGAAACTTCCCCACGGAGGGGCATGATGTCCGACCGCCCGCAAACACCGCTGCTCGATCAGGTCGCCAGCCCCGCCGATCTCAAACGGTTTAGCGATGGCCAACTGGTGCAATTGGCGCATGAACTGCGCTCTGAAACGGTCTCGGCGGTGTCCGAAACCGGCGGGCACTTGGGCGCGGGCTTGGGCGTGGTGGAACTCACCGTCGCGCTGCACCATGTCTTTGACGCACCGCGTGACAAGATCATCTGGGATGTCAGCCACCAATGCTATCCGCACAAGATCCTGACCGGGCGGCGCGACCGCATCCGCACCTTGCGGCAAAAGGATGGGCTGAGCGGTTTCACCAAACGCTCGGAATCGCCCTATGATCCCTTTGGCGCGGCCCATAGCTCGACCTCGATCAGCGCGGCCTTGGGCTTTGCGGTGGCGCGTGATTTGGGCGGCAACTGCCCCACGGGCCTTGGTGATGCCATCGCCGTGATCGGCGACGGGGCAATGTCGGCGGGCATGGCCTTTGAGGCGATGAACAACGCAGGCCACCTCAAGAAACGCCTGATCGTCATTCTCAATGACAATGAAATGTCCATCGCACCGCCTGTGGGCGCGCTCTCCAATTATCTTTCACGCCTCTACGCAGGTGAGCCGTTTCAAGACCTCAAGGCCGCCGCCAAGGGGGCGATTTCCCTGCTGCCGCCACCGTTCCAAGAGGGCGCGCGCCGCGCCAAGGACATGCTCAAGGGGCTGGCAGTGGGCGGCACCCTGTTTGAAGAGCTTGGCTTTTCCTATCTCGGCCCCATCGACGGCCACGACCTGCACCAACTCCTCCCCGTGCTGCGCACCGTCAAGGCGCGCGCGACCGGGCCAATCCTCATTCACGTCCTGACCAAAAAGGGCAAGGGCTACGGCCCGGCAGAGCGCGCGCATGACGGCGGGCATGCCACGGCCAAATTTGACGTGCTGACCGGGGAACAGCGCAAATCGCCCTCCAACGCCCCCAGCTACACCTCCGTCTTTGCCAAGGCGCTGCTCGATGCGGCGGCTCAGGATGACAAGATCTGCGCCGTGACCGCCGCCATGCCCGACGGCACCGGCCTCAACCTCTTTGCCGAGCGCTATCCCTCGCGGCTCTTTGACGTGGGCATCGCAGAACAGCACGCCGTGACCTTTTCGGCGGGGCTCGCGGCAGGCGGAATGAAACCCTTCTGCGCGCTCTATTCCACCTTTCTGCAACGCGGCTACGATCAGGTGGTGCATGATGTCGCGATCCAGCGCCTGCCGGTGCGCTTTGCCATTGACCGCGCGGGGTTGGTGGGGGCGGATGGGGCGACCCATGCGGGCGCGTTCGACACTGCCTTTCTCGCCAATCTGCCGGGGTTCGTGGTAATGGCCGCCGCCGATGAGGCGGAGCTTGTGCATATGGTCGCCACCGCCGTGGCCCATGACGAGGGTCCGATTGCATTCCGCTATCCGCGCGGCGAAGGGATGGGCGTCACCATGCCGGAACGCGGCGAACCGCTGGAAATCGGCAAGGGGCGGATCATTCAAAAGGGCGCGCGCGTCGCCATCCTGTCCTTTGGTACGCGCCTTGCCGAGGTGCTCAAGGCCTCTGAATCCCTGCGGGCGCGTGGGATCACACCGACCATCGCTGACGCCCGCTTTGCCAAACCGCTCGATGAGGCGCTGATCCTCGATCTCGTGCAAAACCACGAGGCGCTGATCACCATAGAAGAGGGGGCCATCGGTGGATTTTCCAGCCATGTCAGCCACTTCCTGGCCGAAGCTGAAGTGTTTGACCGGGGCTTTAAATTCCGCTCCATGGTGCTACCCGACAGTTTCATAGATCAGGCCAGCGCTGAAGATATGTATGCCGTGGCGCGTCTCAACGCCTCTGATATCGAGGCACGCGTTCTGGATGTGCTGGGCATCGCGCAACTGACGGGCAAACGCGCCTGACGTTCCGGTCTCGATGAAAAATGCGGCTTCAAGGAGCGCCGCACCGACTGGAATGATCTGATTTTTCGATGTGGGGCAGGGCGCAGCCTATCGGATCGCGCGCTGTGCAAGATCGAAATCTTTAAAAGATTTCGGACCGCTTTCTTTTCAAGAAAGCGGCACTCCGGTCGCCCTCACACCGACAGCCGCGATGAATGCGCGCCACGCTCGCGATACGGCGTCGTATTGTAATGCGCCCGGTAGCATTTTGAGAAATGCGAAGGGCTGGCAAAACCACAGGCCAAAGCCACGTTGATCACGGTCATATCGGTCTGCATCAACAGATTGCGCGCCTTTTGCAGCCGCAACTCCATGTAATACCGCTTCGGGCTGCGGCTCAGATAACGCCGGAACAGCCGCTCAAGCTGCCGGGTGGACATGCCTACTTCACGCGCCAGCACCGCCGGGCTGATCGGCTCTTCGATATTGCTCTCCATCATCTGGATCACTTGGCTCAGCTTGGGATGACGCACGCCGATCCGGGTGGGCACGCTCAGCCGCTGAGTGTCCTGATCGGTGCGGATCGAGCTGTAAATCTGTTGATCGGCCACCGCATTGGCCAGCTTCTCGCCATGATCATCGGCAATAAGGTTCAGCATCAGGTCAATCGACGATGTGCCGCCCGCCGTGGTCATCCGGTTGCCGTCGATCACAAAGACCGACTTTGTCAGACGCACCTCTTCGAATTCCTCGATGAAACTGTCGTGATTCTCCCAATGGATCGTCGCACGTTTCCCATCAAGCAACCCGGCCTTGGCCAGCACATAGGACGCGGTGCACAGCCCGCCCATCCGCAACCCCCGGCGCGCCTCGCGGCGCAACCAGTTCAGCATACGCTTGGTTGCGGTTTTCTGCACATCCGTGCCGCCACAGACCAGCACCACATCCTCGCGGTTCAACTCCGACAGGGGAAAGTCCAGATTGAAGCGCACCCCGGCAGAGCAGGTGATCACCTCTTGGGAATCGCCGGTCAGAACCCAGCTATACAGCTCTTCTTCGGCCATGCGATTGGCAATGCGCAAACATTCAATCGCCGAGGCAAAGCTCAAAAGCGTAAAATTATCCAGCAACACGAACACAAAGCGCTTGGGCACCTTGGGCGCTTTCACTTCAATTTTCGTGGCCTCTGACGTCATATCACCCGAATCCCCAGCCCAATGGCCCCTTATCAGGGTCTGTCACGAAACCGTCGCTTTTGACAAGAGAGGCGTAGTCGATTTGCGACGCTTTCCTGTGCGTTTCATATGGCCTCTTGCCCGGCGCTTTGCTAAGCACAGGTCTCAGATTACTATCAATGCGGAGTAAAGACGATGACGGAATGGCAGAAAACAGGCTGGCGCGCGAAACCGCGGGTGCAGATGCCTGACTATACCGATGCCGCCGCCCTGGCCAGTGTCGAGGCCCGTCTGACCCAGTATCCGCCGCTGGTGTTCGCCGGCGAGGCGCGTCGGCTCAAGCGCGAGCTTGGCGCAGCTGCACGCGGCGAGGCGTTCTTGCTTCAGGGTGGCGACTGCGCCGAGGCGTTCGATCAGTTTTCCGCCGATGCGATCCGCGATACCTTCAAGGTCATGCTGCAAATGGCGATGGTGCTGACCTATGGGGCCAAGGTGCCGGTGGTCAAGGTGGGCCGCATGGCGGGTCAATTCGCCAAGCCGCGTTCGGCCCCGACCGAGGTGATTGATGGGGTGGAACTGCCCAGCTACCGCGGGGACATCATCAACGAGCTGGCCTTTACCCCGGAATCGCGGATCCCCAACCCCGAAAAGATGCTTCAGGCCTATACTCAGGCCGCCGCGACTCTGAACCTCTTGCGCGCCTTCTCGACAGGCGGTTATGCAGATGTGCATCAGGTGCATGCTTGGACGCTGGGCTTTACCGAGAGCGAGAAGGCCGCGAAATATCGTGAGATGGCCAACCATATCTCGGACGCGCTCGATTTCATGAAGGCCGCTGGCATCGACAGCGACAGCGCCCATACCCTGCGCACGGTGGATTTCTACACCTCGCACGAAGGGCTCTTGCTGGAATATGAAGAGGCGCTCTGCCGTCTGGATTCAACCTCTGGCAAATGGCTGGCGGGTTCGGGGCATATGCTCTGGATCGGTGACCGCACCCGTCAACCCGACGGCGCGCATGTTGAATTCCTGCGCGGTGTGCTCAATCCCATCGGGTTGAAATGCGGCCCGAGCATGACCTCTGAGGATCTTAAGAAGCTGCTGGCGACACTGAATCCCAGCAACGAGGCCGGGCGTCTGACGCTCATCGCCCGCTTTGGCGCGGGCAAGGTTGGCGACAACCTGCCGCGTCTGATCCGCACGGTTCAGGAAGAGGGCGCCAATGTGCTCTGGGTTTGCGACCCGATGCATGGCAACACGATCAAATCCGCCACCGGCTATAAAACCAGACCGTTCGAGCTTGTTCTGCGCGAAGTGCAGGAGTTTTTCGCGATCCACAAAGCCGAAGGCACCATCCCCGGCGGCGTGCATTTCGAGATGACCGGCCAGGACGTGACCGAATGCACCGGCGGCATGCGCGCGCTGTCAGAGGAAAATCTGTCCGCCCGCTATCACACCGCCTGCGACCCGCGTCTGAATGCCAGCCAATCGCTCGAACTGGCCTTCCTCGTGGCCGAAGAGCTGAAATCCCTGCGCCACGACCGTCGTCAGGCCGAAGCAGGCTGAAATCACTCTGACCGCAACAGGGCTCAGCTCTGTTGCGGTCATCCCCATGCGGCCCGTGGCCCATGGCTGAAACGCTTGGTCAAAGTTACTTGACCACCCGCAAATACGCACGCCCCCGGCTCAGACCGCGCCCGCGGTTCTCATTGCGCAACCCGCCGGGCAAGGCGTCAAAGGGCGTGACCTGCGCCGCGACCGTTTCGACGGGCCGGATGCGCACCGCCTCCACCTCAAATCGCCGCGACGCACGCCCGATTTCGCCTTGCGTCACCAGACAGCCCAGCGCGCGCGACACATCGCCCAGATCACTGCGCAACGGCATCAGCATCATCTGGCCGGTCATCTCGGGCCGTCCCAAACCCGGTCCGGCCCGCAGATCGAACTCCAGCCGCGCGGGCCGTTCAAACAGATCGACCAACGCCAGCGCGAACCTCTCCCGCGCGGCCGGGGCGATGAAACTGCTCAGCGGCATGCCACGCACTTCCATCCCCATCAGGTCGCTGAGATGCAGCCCCGCAATCCGCAGCCGTGTCACGCCGGGCGCGATCCGCTCAGCGATAAACGCGTTGGACAACAGCCCGCCAATCCGTCGCGGGTCGATCTGTGACCGATGCGGCACCTCGGCCCCCTGACACAGACTCTCCCAATAGGCGCGAAACGCGCGCATATCTTCCTCTTGGCGGGCGCGCAGACCGCGTGGCTCCACCACCCCCTGCGGGGTTGTCCTGTCATCCTGCATGATACACCCCTCTTCAACCACCGCCTGAAATCACTCTGCGCCCCAACCTTGCAGGCGGGATTTAATCCACGCCTGAGACACCGTGCGCTGACCTCAGATTGCCACAACTTTCAGGGAATTTGTTTAAAAATCACTGCGATTGGTTAACCACAGGCTCCCGCCAAGGGGGCTGCCAACCCTTGCCAGCGGGCGGTCCACGCACTAGGACGGGACAAACCGGACCGTTCCAAGGACCCCCCGAAATGATCCATTCGATGACCGCATTCGCCACCGCCAAAGGCGCTCTGGATGGCTATAACTGGACGTGGGAACTGCGCGGCGTCAACGGCAAGGGGCTGGATCTGCGCCTGCGCGTGCCAGACTGGATCGACGGGCTGGAACCGGCGCTCCGGGCAAGGCTGGGGCAGGCCATGGCCCGTGGCAATGTCACCCTGATGCTACGGGTGACCCGCGAGGATGCCAGCGGCCAGCTTGCCGTCAATCCCGACCGGCTCGAAGATGTGCTGCGCGCAATGAGCGTCGTCGAAGATCGCGCCATGGCCTGCGGCCTGTCGCTCGCCCCGGCCACCGCCGCCGATATCCTGTCGCTGCGCGGTGTGCTCGAGGCCGGAGCAGGCGATACCGACACCAGCGCGTTCTGCGCGGCTTTGCTGGCCGATTTTGAACCGGTTTTGCAAGACTTCCTTGCGATGCGCGCCACCGAGGGGGCGGCCCTCGCCCGTGTGCTGCACGCCCAGCTTGACGAGATTGCCCGCCTGACCGTTGCGGCCCGCGACCTGCTGGAAACCCGCAGCGCCGATGTCGCCCGCAACCACAGCGCCGCGCTTGTGCGTGTTCGTGACACCATTTCCGATCTGGATCCCGCCCGCCTCGCACAGGAACTGGCGCTGCTCTCGGTCAAGCTCGACGTGACCGAGGAACTCGACCGGCTGACCGCCCATGTCGCGGCTGTGCGGGCCTTGCTCAACGCAGGTTCGCCACTGGGACGCAAGATCGACTTTCTCAGTCAGGAATTCAACCGCGAGGCCAACACCCTCTGCTCCAAGGCGCAACATGCCGGTCTGACCAAGATCGGGCTCGATCTCAAGACGGTGATCGACCAGATGCGCGAACAGGTGCAAAATGTCGAATGAGGCGCGGGCCACCACGGCGGGATTTGAGTATTTTCACCACGAAGTAGGGCACGGGACAGCATGACCAATCGAAGGGGCCTCTTGATCATCCTTTCCTCTCCCTCGGGCGCGGGCAAATCCACGCTCTCGCGCCGCCTGCGCGACTGGGACCCGAGCATCACCTTTTCGGTTTCGGCCACCACCCGGTCCCCACGTCCGGGCGAGGTGGACGGTCAGGATTACCACTTCATGAACCAGCCGCAGTTCAAACAGGACGTGGCGGCGGGCGAGATGCTGGAACACGCGCATGTGTTCGGTAATTTCTACGGCAGCCCGCGCGCCCCTGTTCAGGCAGCCATCGACCAGGGCAGCGATGTTCTCTTTGACATCGACTGGCAGGGCGCACAGCAGATCCGCAACTCGGCCTTGGGCGCGCATACGCTGTCGATCTTTCTGCTTCCGCCTTCGATCCGCGAGCTGCATCGCAGGCTGGAAACACGCGGGCAGGACACGCCCGAGGTGATCGCCAAGCGGATGGAGAAAAGCTGGGACGAGATCAGCCATTGGGACGGCTATGATTTCGTGCTGGTCAATGACGATCTCGACGCAACCGAAGCGCGGCTCAAGACCATCATTGAGGCCACCCGCCTGCGCCGCAGCCAGCAGCCGTGGCTCACGGCCCATGTCCGCACCCTGCAAACCGAATTCGAGGAGATGCAATGACGATTTACGCACTTGACGGCCACGCGCCGCAGATTGCCGAGGACAGCTGGATCGCCCCCGATGCCAACCTGATCGGCAAGGTGGTGATCGAGGATCTGGCCTCGGTCTGGTTCGGCTGTACCCTGCGCGGAGACAACGAGGAAATCCGCGTGGGCGCGGGCAGCAATGTGCAGGAAGATTGCGTCATGCACACCGATATGGGCTATCCGCTGGTGATCGGGCCGGGCTGCACCATTGGCCACAAGGCGATGCTGCATGGCTGCATTTTAGAGGAAAATGTGCTGATCGGCATGGGGGCCACCGTGCTCAACGGTGCACGGATTGGCCGCAACAGCCTGATTGGCGCGGGCGCGCTCATCACCGAGGGCAAGATCATCCCCGAAGGCAGCCTTGTCATGGGTGCGCCGGGTCGGGTGGTGCGTAGCCTTGATGAGGCGGCGATTGAGACATTGCGCGGCACGGCGCTGCATTATCAACAGAACATGCGCCGGTATCGCACCAGCCTTGTGGCGCTCTGAGCAGGCATGCTCGGGTTGACCACCGTTCTTGCCGGCATCCCGCTTGCGGCCCTTTTGGTCGGGGCGGATGATCGGATCATCGCCGCCAATCAGGGTGCGTGCGACATGCTGGGGCAGGGGATCGAGGGGCGTCATCTGCTGACAGCGCTGCGCCAGCCGGACGTGCTCGAGGCGATCGAGGGCACCCTGCGCGACTGCCAGCCGCGCAAGATCACCTATCAAACCTTGGAAACCGGGTCCGACAGCAGCTATCAGGTGCATGTGAGCTATGTCGAAACCACAGAGGCGCGCGGCGCGCTGATCTGCTTCGAGGATCTGACCGAACGCGAACAGGCGGCGCAAATGCGCCGCGATTTCGTGGCCAATGTCAGCCATGAATTGCGCACGCCCCTGACCGCGCTCATGGGCTTTATCGAAACCCTGCAAGGGCCCGCGCGCCACGATCAGGCCGCCATCGACCGCTTTTTAGGGATCATGCAGTCCGAGGCAGCGCGGATGGAACGCCTCGTGCGCGATCTGCTGTCACTCAGCCGGGTCGAGAGCGAAGAGCGCGTGCGCCCGCGCGACGAGGTGGATCTGGAACAAGTGATCGGCGCGGTGCTGCACGCCCTGCGCCCTCTGGCGCGCGACCGGGCTTGTGAGATCATCTTTGATCCCCCGGGCGGCATGACCCTGCGCGGCAATGGCGATCAGTTGCAGCAGGTCTTTACCAACCTGATCGAGAACGCGATCAAATATGGCGGTACCGGCAATCGGGTCACCATCACGCTGGAGCATATTGCCCGCGATGCCACACTGCGCGGCCCGGCCATTGTCGCGCGCGTGCGCGATCAGGGCCCCGGTATCGACCCGTTGCACCTTCCCCGCCTGACCGAACGGTTTTACCGCGTCGACACCCACCGCTCGCGCGAGATGGGCGGCACCGGCCTTGGTCTCGCGATTGTCAAACATATCGTCAATCGCCACCGGGGGCGGTTGCGAATCTCCTCCACACCGGGCGAGGGCAGCGAATTTTCGGTCATCCTGCCGCTCTGGAACCGGCCAGACGCCTGAATCCGGGCGTCAAACCCGAAAAATATCGCTGAAACGCTGACAATCCCCGGACTGTCATGAAGCCGTTACAAATTTGTAACAAAAGCGTTGTGGATCTCGCCTAGTGCTGGCCCCTGAGGTCGCCCTTGCTTGGGCACCCATGAAACAGAACTCAGGAGCAACCCATGCTGTTCAAATCCACCGTTTCCGCCTTGGCCCTGACGGCCTTCGCCGCCGGTTCCGCTGCGGCCCGTGACAACATTCAGATTGCGGGCTCCTCGACCGTGCTGCCCTATGCCGCTATCGTCGCCGAAGCCTTTGGCGAAAACTTTGATTTCCCCACCCCGGTCGTGGAATCCGGTGGCTCGGGCGCTGGCCGCAAGAAACTCTGCGAAGGCGTGGGCGAAAACACCATCGACATCGCCAACTCGTCCTCGCGCATCAAGCAGTCGGATATCGACCTTTGCGCCTCGAACGGCGTCACCGAGATCATGGAAGTGCGCATCGGTTATGACGGCATCGTCTTTGCCTCGGATATCAACGGCCCGGCTTATGCCTTCTCGCCCGCTGACTGGCACGCCGCCCTCGCCGCACAGGTCGCCAAGGATGGCGCTCTGGCCGACAACACCAACACGCTGTGGTCGGAGGTGCGCGCAGACCTGCCCGCCGA
Organism: Roseovarius sp.; assembly: GCF_048262375.1. Lineage (GTDB taxonomy): Bacteria > Pseudomonadota > Alphaproteobacteria > Rhodobacterales > Rhodobacteraceae > Roseovarius. Next base: position 227,119 of record NZ_JBLXFE010000006.1, on the reverse strand, counting down.
AGAAATCCTCGCCTTCGTGCCCGGCACCAAACACGGCACCCGCGAAGTGTTCGACGAAAAGGTGATCATCGCAGGCTGCGAAGAAAACGGCACTTTCGATCTGCACATGGCGGCCAATGGCGGCGACAAGAAAGCGGCGGAAAAGGCCTGCATGGCGCTGCGCACCGATGGCGTGTCGATCGACATCGATGGCGACTATACCGAAACACTGGCCCGCGTGGATGCCAATAAAAACGGCATCGGCGTCTTTGGCCTGTCGTTCTATCAGAACAATGCCGACAAGCTTCAGGTCGCCACCATCGGCGGCATCGTTCCCTCGGTCGAATCGATTGCCTCGGGCGAATATCCGGTGTCGCGTCCGCTCTACTTTTACGTCAAGAACGCGCATCTTGATGTGATCCCCGGCATGCAGGAATATATCGAATTCTTCGTGTCGGACGAGATTGCAGGCCCCGATGGCCCGCTGGCGGCCTACGGCCTCGTGTCTGATCCGGAACTGAGCAAGACCCAGGCCATGGTTGCCGACCGCGCGCCCATGGGCGTGCTGAACTAAGCGCACGAACCGAGAGGGGTGGCGCCACGCGCCATCCCTCCCTTTTTGACGGAGAGCAGATGAGTACCGGCTATATCACCCTGATTGTGCTCGGCCTTGGTGGCCTGGGCTTTGTCTTGGGACGCGCCCGCGCCCTTGCAACCTCGCAGGCGACGGGCCGAAAGCTGCATTCGCTGCCCAATTATTACGGTCAGGCCGTCGCGCTTTTCACCGTGGTTCCGGCACTCTTGCTGATGCTGGCGTGGCTTTTCATTCAGCCGCTGCTGATCGAGGGCCGGGTGGCGGGGATGATCCCCGACAGCGTGATCCCCGAGGGCGGGGCCAAGAGCCTTGTGATGGCCGATGTGCGCCGGATCGCCAGCGGGCTCGACGCGCTGAAAACGGCGGGCCAGATGTCCGAGAACGATCTCACGAGCCTGCGCGCCGATACCACTGACATCCGCAGCCGCCTTGGCAATGTCGGCGTGGCGCTTGGCTCTGACGTGCCGGGGCCGGTGTTGGAGGCCGCCAAACACCTGCGCAAATCGCAAAACTCCGGGCATAGCCTGATGACCATCGCCGTGCTTGGCCTTGCCTTGGTGCTCGGCGGCTGGTCGTGGCGGCGGGTCCACCCCGAACAGCGCGCCCGCAATGCCTCGGAAACCTTTGTTCTGGCGCTGCTCATCGGCGCGTCGCTGGTGGCGATCCTGACCACCATCGGCATCGTCGCCTCATTGCTGTTTGAAACCATCAACTTCTTCAAGATGTATCCGGCGCGCGATTTCTTCTTTTCGACGGTCTGGAACCCGCAATTCCGTGGCGGCTCTGACTTGGGTATCCTGCCGCTCCTCTGGGGCACGCTCTATGTCAGCTTTCTGGCGCTGCTGGTGGCGGTGCCGATTGGCCTGATGATCGCGATCTATCTTGCCGAATACGCGGGCAAACCGCTGCGCGCCTTTGCCAAACCGGCGATCGAGGTGCTGGCAGGCATTCCGACCATCGTGTATGGCCTCTTTGCCTTGATCACTGTGGGGCCGTTCCTGCGTGATTACATCGCATCGCCTTTGGGGCTGGGCACGTCCTCCTCCTCGGTGCTGACGGCGGGGCTGGTCATGGGCATCATGCTTATTCCCTTTGTGTCATCGCTCTCGGATGACATCATCAACGCCGTGCCGCAATCCATGCGCGACGGCGCTTATGGCCTTGGCGCCACCAAATCCGAGACCATCAAACAGGTGATCCTGCCCGCCGCCCTGCCGGGCGTGGTGGGGGCCATCCTGCTCGCGGCCAGCCGCGCCATCGGCGAGACGATGATCGTGGTGATGGGGGCAGGGGCCGCCGCCAAACTCGGCCTCAACCCGTTCGAGGCGATGACCACCATCACCGTCAAGATTGTCAGCCAACTCACCGGCGACACCGAATTCGCCAGCCCAGAGACGCTGGTCGCCTTCGCGCTTGGCCTTACGCTCTTTGTCTTCACGCTTGGGCTCAACGTGCTTGCCCTCGTGATTGTCCGTAAATACCGGGAGCAATACGAATGACCGATCTCACGTCTTCTGGCACGGTCCCGGCCCCGCGCAAGGGCTCTTTGCTCACGCAGGACGCGCGCACCAAGCGGCGCAACGCCAAAGAGGCGCGGTTCCGCATGATGGGGCTGATCGCCGTCACCATCGGCGTTTTGGCCCTGTTCGGCCTTCTGACCTCTATCCTCGCAGGCGGCCTGTCATCCTTTCAACAGACCTATATTCAGCTTGAGGTCTATCTCGACCCGGCCAAACTCGACAAGACGGGCAACCGCAATCCTGAGGATATCGCCAAGGTCTCGACCTTTGGTTATGCCCCTCTGATCGACGCGGCCATGGTCGCGGCCATCGCGCGGGCGGGGGCTGCCACCGACATCACCAGCAAATCCGCCGGAGAGCTTATTTCAAAAGAAGCCCCGGCATCCTTGCGCAACTTTGTCTTGGCCAACCCCGACAGGATTGGCGATACCGTGCGTTTCGACCTGCTCGCGGCGGGCCGCATCGACGGCTATTTCAAGGGCCGCGTGACGATGGAGAGTGCAGCCCTCGACCGCAATGTCTCGCCCGAGCAACTGCACTTGGCCGACCAACTCAAACAGGCGGGTATTCTCAGCACGAAATTCAACTGGGCCTTTTTCACCGCGCCCGACGCCTCTGATACCCGCCCCGAAGCGGCCGGTCTTGGCGTCGCCATCATCGGCTCGCTCTATATGATGCTGATCGTTCTGGTGCTGGCGCTGCCCTTGGGCGTTGCCGCCTCGATCTATCTCGAAGAATTCGCGCCCAAGAACCGCTGGACCGACCTGATCGAGGTGAATATCTCGAACCTCGCGGCGGTGCCTTCGATCGTGTTTGGTATCTTGGGCCTTGCGATCTTCATCAATATGGTAGGCCTGCCGCAATCTGCGCCCATCGTCGGCGGTCTCGTGCTCACACTGATGACCCTGCCCACCATCATCATCGCCACCCGTGCGGCGCTTAAATCCGTGCCCCCCTCGATCCGGGATGCGGCCCTTGGCGTGGGCGCGTCCAAGATGCAGGCGATCTTTCACCACGTCCTGCCGCTCGCCATGCCCGGCATCCTCACGGGCGCGATCATTGGCTTGGCACAGGCGCTTGGCGAAACCGCACCGCTCTTGCTCATCGGCATGGTGGCCTTTGTCCGTGAATACCCCGGCGGCCCCCCTGAGGGCTTCCTTGACCCTGCCGCCGCCCTGCCGGTGCAGGTCTATAACTGGACCCAACGCGGCGACCCGGCCTTTGTCGAGCGCGCGTCGGGGGCCATCATCGTGCTGCTCGTCTTCCTCGTGCTGATGAATATCGCGGCCATTCTGCTGCGCAGACGATTTGAACGCCGCTGGTAAACAAAGGTATAGACCCATGTATGACGCCCCAAGATTCGCGGAGACCAAAGTGACCAACACTGACATCAAAATTTCCGCGCGCAAGGTTCAGGTCTATTATGGCGACACCCACGCCATCAAGGATGTCGATGTCGATATCCTCGACAAGACCGTGACCGCCTTCATCGGCCCCTCGGGCTGTGGAAAATCCACCTTTCTGCGCTGTATCAACCGGATGAACGACACCATCGACATCTGCCGGGTCGAGGGTGACATCCGCATCGACGGCGAAGACATCTATGACCGCAAGGTCGATCCGGTGCAATTGCGCGCCAAGGTCGGCATGGTGTTTCAGAAACCCAACCCATTCCCCAAATCGATCTATGACAACGTCGCCTACGGCCCCCGCATCCACGGCCTCGCCCGCACCAAGGCGGAGCTTGACGAGATCGTCGAGAAATCCCTGCGCCGCGCCGCCCTCTGGACCGAGGTCAAGGACCGGCTCGACGCATCCGGCACCGGCCTGTCGGGTGGCCAGCAGCAGCGCCTCTGCATCGCCCGCGCCGTGGCCACCTCTCCCGAGGTGCTCTTGATGGACGAACCCTGCTCGGCGCTTGATCCCATCGCCACCGCTCAGGTCGAGGAACTGATCGACGAGTTGCGTCAGGAATTCTCGGTGGTGATCGTCACCCATTCGATGCAGCAGGCGGCCCGCGTCAGCCAGCGCACCGCCTTCTTCCACTTGGGCCATCTCGTCGAATTGGGCGACACCGGTCAGATTTTCACCAACCCACGGGATGCGCGCACCGAGAGCTACATCACCGGGCGCATTGGCTAAGGAACAGTCCATGTCCGATCAGCACATCGTTTCCTCCTTCGACCGTGATCTCGAAACCATTCAGGCCCACATCATGAAAATGGGCGGTATGGTCGAGCGCGCGATTTCCGATGCCGCCTGCTCGCTCGAAACCTCTGACGAGGAACTCGCCGAAGCGGTGCGCAACCGCGACAAGGCGATTGACGCCCTCGAAGAGCAGATCAACGAAGAGGCCGCCCGCGTGCTCGCCCTGCGCGCCCCCGCCGCGCGCGACCTGCGCCTGATCCTCACGGTGATCAAGATTTCCGCCAGCTTGGAGCGCATCGGCGACTATGCCAAGAACATGGCCAAACGCACCTCGGTCCTAAGCCAGATGACGACCGTCAGCGGCTCGCTCGCAGGACTCCGCCGCATGGCCCGCGAAGTCGAGACAATGCTCAAGGACGTGCTCGACGCCTATATCCACCGCGACCTGGAACTCGCCCAAGAGGTGATCCGCCGCGATCAGGATGTCGATCAGATGTATAACGCGATTTTCCGCGAATTCCTGACCTTCATGATGGAAGATCCCCGCAACATCACCCCCTGCATGCATCTGCATTTCATCGCCAAAAACACCGAACGCATGGGCGATCTTGTGACCGCCATCGCCGAACAGGTGATCTATCTCGTCTCTGGCGCGCTCCCTGACGATCCCCGCCCCAAGGGGGACGCCACCTCGGTTGACGCCAGCCTCGCGCCCGAGCCCGGCACCTAGGACAGGAGCCAGAAGATGTCCGCAGATCAGCCCATCGTGCTCTTGGTCGAAGACGAACCCGCGCAACGCGAGGTGCTCGCCTATAATCTTCAGGCCGACGGCTTTCACGTCCTCACCGCCACCAATGGCGAAGAGGCCCTCCTGCTCGTGGCCGAGACGCCCCCCGACGTCATCGTGCTCGACTGGATGATGCCAAATGTTTCAGGCATCGAGGTATGCCGCCAGCTCAAGACCCGCTCCGAAACCCGCAACATCCCGATCATCATGCTCTCGGCCCGCTCCGAAGAGGTGGACCGCGTGCGCGGGCTGGAAACCGGGGCCGATGACTATGTCATCAAACCCTATTCTCTGGTCGAACTCATGGCCCGCGTGCGCGCGCAGCTGCGCCGCACCCGTCCCGCCACGGTGGGCGAGAGGCTGGAATATCTCGACATCGTGCTCGATGCCGAAACCCACCGTGTCACGCGCAGGGAAAAGCCGCTGAAACTCGGCCCCACCGAATTTCGCCTGCTTTCCACCTTCATGGAAAAGCCGGGGCGCGTCTGGTCGCGCGAGCAACTCCTTGACCGGGTCTGGGGCCGCGACATCTATGTCGATACCCGCACCGTGGACGTGCATATCGGGCGGCTGCGCAAAGCCCTCTGCCAATATGGCGGCGATGATCCGCTGCGCACCGTGCGCGGCGCAGGCTATGCCCTGGGCTGACAGCGCGACACGGGCCCCCGCTTGCCGCGCCATGGCCAGACCCCTGCCGTTAACGATGCCGCGCTCCGGTTCACGTTTGGGCAGGGGGGATCAGCCACGGTTCCCCAGACGCCCCACAAGACGTAGGATGCGCGCCAAGGCTTACCAAAACGTTAAAACCGTACAGAAAACCCGCACAAACGTACAACTCTGCCGAATTAACCTTTTAGAAATACAGTCGCTCAGCGCGGCAAAAGATCCTCATCCTCAGCCTGACCCACCAGCCAGTCACGGAACTTGCGCAGCGCCGGATCACGTCCGTTCTGAATCGGCCAGACTAGGTAATATGCACCTGAAATCAAGGTTCTATCGCCCCAAACTGATGTAAGGCGGCCCGTCGCCAAATCCTGCTCGGCCAGATAATCTGGCAACAGCGCCACCCCCAACCCATGCAGCGCGGCCTGCGTAATGGTTGAAAATTGATCATAGATCGTGCCGTTGACCTTTGCGCCTGAAACCCCCTGCGCTTCGAACCACGCAGGCCACGCATTTGGCCGGGTTTCAATATGCAAGAGCGGCAGACGCAGCACGTCACGCGCCTCTGAAACCGGCCCATGTTTGGCCAGAAACTCAGGGGTTGCCACGGCCACGACGCGCTCGGTTCGCAGCCGCAGCGCTTCGGTTCCCAGCCAATCTGCTTTTCCAAAATGTATAGCAGCATCAAAGGGTTCAGAGACAAAGTTAAACGGCTTCAGCCGGGTGGACAGGTTGATCGTCACTTCAGGGTGCAGCCGTGCAAATTCGGCCAGACGGGGCACCAGCCAGCGCATGCCAAAGGTGGGCAGAATCGCCAGACTGAGGCTGCCACCCACAGGATTGACCGTCAGCTTGACCGAGGCCTGCGCAATCTGTTGCAACGCGCCCCGGATCTTATCCGCATAATCCGCCGCCTCAGGGGTCAGATGGATGCTCCGACCTTGGCGCACAATCAGTGCCACGCCCAGCTGATCTTCTAATGTTTTCAATTGTCTGCTGACCGCACTTTGGGTCTGCGACAGCTCGGTTGCCGCCGCCGTGGCACTGCCCAGACGGTCCAGCGCCTCCAGCGCGCGCAACGACGAGATTGACGGAAGAAAGCGGCGGGGCAGGGTCATTCTTGCGATTTACTCATATGTCCATGTGAAATTATCGTTATTCATAGGCGTTTTGCCAGTGTAACCTGCCCTCAACTCGTAAAAATACTCATAAGGAGCCCGTCATGAACGCTAAGACGCCGACACTGCGTGCCAAGGATGCACCGGATCTTAACTCTTTTGATTGGGCTGATCCCTTCCGCCTCAATGATCAACTCTCCGAAGAAGAGCGTATGATCGCGACAAGCGCTCGCACCTTTGCGCAGGACGTGCTCCAACCGCGTGTCATCGCGGCCTACCGTGAAGAGCGCGTGGACCCCGAAATCTTCAAGGAAATGGGGCAGATGGGCCTCTTGGGCACCACCATTCCCGAGGAATACGGCGGGCTTGGATCGAGCTATGTCAGCTATGGCCTCGTCGCTCGTGAAATCGAACGGGTTGATTCGGGTTACCGCTCGATGATGAGCGTGCAATCCTCGCTCGTGATGTATCCGATCTATGCTTATGGCTCCGAAGAGCAGCGCCGCAAGTACCTGCCCGGTCTCGCGAGCGGTGACTTGATTGGTTGTTTTGGCCTGACTGAGCCCGACGCCGGCAGCGACCCGGCGGGTATGAAAACCCGCGCACAGCGCACAGATAGTGGCTATCGCATCACCGGCAGCAAGATGTGGATTTCCAACAGCCCGATCGCAGATGTTTTCGTGGTCTGGGCCAAGTCCGAGGCCCATGACGGCAAGATCCGTGGCTTCATCCTCGAAAAAGGCATGAAGGGCCTGAGCGCCCCCAAGGTGGGCGGTAAACTCAGCCTGCGCGCCTCTGTCACCGGCGAGATTGTAATGGATAATGTCGAGGTGCCGGAATCCGCACTTTTGCCGAATGTTCAAGGGCTTAAAGGGCCATTTGGATGTTTGAACCGCGCCCGGTACGGCATCGCTTGGGGGGTTATGGGCGCCGCCGAATTCTGCTGGCACGCGTCCCGGCAATACGGTCTTGACCGCAAACAGTTCAACCGCCCCTTGGCACAAACCCAACTGTTTCAGTTGAAGCTGGCCAACATGCAGACCGAAATCACCCTTGGCCTGCAGGCTGCCCTGCGCGTTGGCCGCCTGATGGACGAAGCCAACGCCGCCCCCGAGATGATCTCGATGATCAAGCGCAACAACTGTGGCAAGGCGCTCGAGATTGCCCGCCATGCCCGCGACATGCACGGTGGAAACGGAATTTCGGAGGAGTTTCAAGTGATTAGGCACATGGTTAACCTTGAGACCGTCAACACCTATGAGGGCACCCATGACGTGCATGCGCTGATTTTGGGCCGCGCACAGACCGGGCTTCAGGCGTTTTTCTGAGCGATGTCCGGTTTGGGCAATCTTTGGCGGGACAGCGCCGCCGAATCCTTCGCTGCGCCCCCCCTGCGCGGCGAACGCAGCGTTGATTTGGCCATTATCGGCGCAGGCTTCACGGGATTGTCAGCGGCGCTGCATGCCGCAGGGCAGGGGGCTGATGTCACCGTTCTCGAGGCCGATACCGTGGGCGAGGGCGGCTCTGGCCGCAACGTCGGTCTGGTCAATGCAGGTCTCTGGTTGCCGCCGGACGATGTCTGTAAAATTATTGGAAATCAACAGGGTGAGCATCTCAATAGGGTGCTTGCAGAGGCCCCGACACAGGTCTTTGACCTGATCGAGCGTCACAAGATCGCCTGCGAACCCACCCGCGCGGGCACGTTGCATCTGGCGCATGCCCCCGCAGCGATCGCACAGTTGCAATCGCGCTTGGCTCAGCTCAGCGCCCGCGGCGCGCCTGTCCGCCTTCTGAATGCCGCGGAAACCGCGCAACGTCTTGGAACAGAACGCTTTCATGGCGCCCTTCACGATGCGCGCGCCGGAACGATCCAGCCGCTTGCCTATGCGCGTGGCCTCGCCCGCGCCGCCCGTGAGGCTGGCGCAATGCTCCACGAACAAACCCCAGTCACGGCCGCCGAGCGCCGCACCGGCCAGTGGATCATCACCACCCCTGGCGGCAAACTGCGGGCGCGCACCCTGCTTATTGCCACCAATGCCTATCACCGCCCGGTCACTCATGTAACACGTCCAGATATACCAATTGTGCAGTATTTTCAGATCGCTACAGCCCCAATCGGTGACAATCTTGGGGGTGATATTCTGGCCGGAGGAGAGGGATGCTGGGATACCGGGCTGGTCATGACTTCTGTGCGCCGCGATCAGGCTGGGCGTGTGATCTTGGGTGGAATGGGCGGTGATGTTGACCTGCACGCCAATTGGGCCCGTCGCAAACTCGCGCGGCTCTTTCCACGCCTTGCCAATGCAGAGATCGCGCATGCCTGGGCTGGACGGATCGCCATGACCCACGACCACCTGCCACGCATTCTACGCATGGGGCAGGGGGCGCTTGCGATTTTTGGCTATTCGGGGCGTGGCATCGGACCGGGTACCGTGTTTGGTCATGCAGCGGCTCACGCCCTTTTGAGCGGTGACGAAACCGATCTGCCGGTTCCGGTGGTCGATCAGCACACAGAGCACTTCGTAACGCTCAAATCAATGTATTATGAGGCCGGTGCGCGTATGGTGCATCTGGCAGCGGCCCGCCTCTGAGCAGATTTGCACACTGAATGTTGATCGGCTTGCAATTGCGTTGCGGTGCCATAGGAATATGTCAGCACCCGTGATGTAACAGGAGCATGACATGGCCCTTACCGAGACCGGCGGCAGTTTTACCCGAGGCAATCTTTTCAGACATATATCTGTGATGTCCTTCACCTCCAGCATCGGGTTGATGGCTATTTTTGCCGTTGATCTCATTGATATCCTGTTCATTTCCATGCTGGGTCGAGAAGAGCTGGCTGCTGCCGCAGGCTATGCCAGCACGGTCATGTTCTTTGCCAGTGCGGTCAATATAGGGCTTTCAATCGCTGCAGGTGCGCTTGTCGCTCAGGCAGAAGGGCGGGTGGATCGCACCGCCGCACGCGATTACGCAAGCTCTACGGCTGTCATCGCCCTTGCGGTGGGCCTTGTTCTGCCGCTTCTGGCCCTGCCATTCATCGGCGATATTCTCGGGCTGATCGGGGCGCAGGGTGCCATGCGTGAGATGGCGGCGACCTACCTGTGGATCATCCTGCCCACGACCTTTGTTTCGGGCCTCTCAATGGTGGCGGTGGCGGTGCTGAGAGCTTATGGTGATGCGCGCGGGGCGATGTATCCGGCGCTTCTGGGCGCGGCCGTCAACCTTGTGCTGGACCCAATCCTGATCTTTTCTTTGAGTATGGGGCTAGAGGGTGCCGCTGTGGCAACCGTACTGGCACGGGTAGCAACCATGGTGCTGGCTCTCAGCTTGGCGATATCGCGCTACAATGCCTTTTCCAAACCGCACTTGGGCTGTGTCCTCCGCGATTGTGGCGGGGCGATCAAGATCGCGGTTCCGGCGGTGCTGGCAACCATTGCAACCCCGGTCGGTGCCGCCATTGTGACGCGGGAAATGGCGAAATACGGCGCGGATGCCGTGGCGGGTATGGCAGTCATCAATCGGCTCGTGCCTGTGGTTTTTTCTGTTGTTCTCGCACTGTCGGGCGCAATTGGTCCGATTTTCGGTCAGAATTTCGGGGCAGGGCGTCTGGACCGGGTGCAAGAGACCTTCTTTGACGGCATAAAGTTTCTGGCTATGTATGTGATTGCCATGTCTGCGCTGCTCTTCGTGTTGCGCGCACCGATTGCCGACCTGTTCAGTGCAACCGGTGAAATGCGCGGCTTGTTATATCTTTACCTCGGGCCTCTGGCGCTGGCGTCTTTTTTCAACGGCACGATTTTTGTGGCCAATGCCTCGTTCAATAACCTTGGCCATCCGGGATATTCCACCTCGGTTAACTGGGCGCGCAATACCTTGGGGATATGGCCCTTTGCCGTGGCTTTCGGCGCGGTCTGGGGCGCACAGGGCGTGCTCGTAGGACAGGCGCTTGGTGGGGTGGTGTTTGCGGCACTTGCCACATGGCTCAGCCTGAGAGTGATCGGGGCGCCTTGTAAAGACCCGCTCTTGGGGCATTTCACCTGTCCTGATCACCGTATGCAGATTGTCATGAACCGCTGCAGCAGGTCCTGATGCGTGTATCACTGTTTCGCATAATCAGTATTATGTAATTAATGCTGATATCATCCTGCCGTCTCCTCATCCTGATTGAGGGGAAATATCTCTTTTTAAATAGTTGTTTATGTAGAACTCTTAATCTTGACATTCCAAGTGTGTTCTGACCTTTCGTTGTCCGCGCAACTTCCTTACAATATCACATGGTTCTTCTTTGCTTTTGATCCGTGCGCTGCGATCATCGAGGTCTCGACATAGCAAAGATTCGCCGTTTAAGAGAGGGCTTTAGGAGCTTTACAATGACAGCAATTCTTTTCTTGAACGGCCCGAACCTCAATCTTTTGGGCACCCGGCAGCCAGAGGTTTACGGGCGCACAACGCTCAAAGACATTGAAGCCATGTGCCGCGACGCCGCCGCACAGCGCAATGTTACGGTAGAGTTTGCACAGAGCAATCACGAAGGCGCTCTGCTCGACGCCATTCATGCGGCGCGTGGGACCTACGATGGGATCATCCTGAACGCCGGAGCCTATACTCATACCTCCGTCGCGCTTATGGATGCGATCAGTTCTGTCGCCATTCCAACGATCGAACTGCATCTGTCCAACGTTCACGCCCGCGAGGCGTTTCGGCACCAATCCTATATCGCGCGGGTGGCTCTGGGTGTCATTTGCGGGTTTGGCGCGCGTGGCTATGTTCTGGCCCTTGATGCGTTGCTCGGTCATTTGGAGACCACCGGATGATAGAAGCCTCCAGGGTCAATTCCCTGTTGAATGCCGGGTCCATGGAGGAACTCTGGGATATTCATACCCGGTTCATGGCAGAGTACGGCTTTGACAGGTTGATCTATGGTTATACACGCTATCTCACCGCAACCTCCTTGGGTGACCCCCATGATTTCCTGCTGCTGACCAATCATGATCAGAGCTATACGGATGTGTTCGTGGGCGAAGGACTTTATTTCCACGCTCCAATGGTCCGTTGGGCACTTGAGAATGACGGGGCCTGCTCTTGGTCCGTCCTTGGCGATATGATCGAAAACGGAGGGCTCACACCAGAGGAACGCAGGGTGTATGAATTCAATTGCTCGCAAGGTGTCAGGGCCGGTTATTCCATCAGCTTTAAATCTCACAGCCCGCGCGCCAAAGGGGCCATAGCCCTCACCGCAAAAGATGGCATGACGCAATCAGAGGTGGATGTGCTCTGGAAACGCTGCGGAGAGCAAATCCTTGCTCTGAACAATGTGGCGCATCTGCAGATCCTCTCCCTGCCCTACACCGCGTCCGGTCGTGCTCTGACCCCAAGACAGCGCGAGGTTCTCGGCTGGGTCGGCGATGGCAAAACGGTTCAGGACATCGCAACCATCATGGGACTGACGCACGCCACAGTGGAAAAGCACCTTCGTCTTGCACGTCAGGCGCTGTCTGTTGAAACCACGGCACAAGCAGTTCTCAAGGCTGCTTTTCAAAATCAGATTTTCATTCTTGAGAGATAAAATACTTTAAAATCAGAAAATTATCGGATGGTAAGGAAACCCTTACTTTCTTAAATTGACGTAACGTTGCATTATATCACTGTTCCGTGAGTGGTGGCTTTTTTGCCTGGGAGCATTACGGGTCGTGTCATCCGAGTTATTCTGCGGATGAGGCGTTCTGTTCCGGCTAATACCGGATGCCGGCCGCTGGTTCTTATTCATCTGGATTAGCGGTCGGCGCTACCTAATTGTCGTTTCATCCCCAATAGACGACATGACCAAGAACGGTGTCATCCAGTTTGGATGACACCGTTTTTAGTTTCACAGCGGGTAAAATGAAAAAGGGCGCCCAAAAAGGACGCCCCTTAAAGCTGTAGTATAGCGGTATCAGCCCTGAGCGACCTTTGCCACTTCGGCTGCGAAATCTTCTTCCCGCTTCTCGATACCTTCACCCACTTCCAGACGGACAAAACCGATGATCTCGGTTCCGGCGTCCTTGGCTGCGGCTTCGACTGTCAGGTCGGGGTTCATTACGAAAGATTGCCCCATCAGTGTAACCTCGGCCATGAACTTTGCCATGCGGCCAACGATCATCTTTTCGATCACCGCATCGGGCTTGCCGGATTCGCGCGCGATGTCGATCTGAACCTGACGTTCTTTTTCGACAATGGCCGGATCCAGAACGGCCTCGTTCAGCGCGGCGGGATTGGTCGCGGCGACATGCATCGCCACCTGACGGGCAAAGCTCTCGTCGCCCTTAAAGGCCACCAGAACACCAATTTTTCCCATGCCGTCGGCAGCGGCGTTGTGGACGTAAGAGACCACGCCATCACCTTCGATCCGTGCCATCCGGCGCAGGGCCAGGTTCTCACCGATCGTGGCGATCTTATCCGTCACAAGGTCGGCCACGGTCTTGCCATTCACGGTCGCGACCTTCAGATCATCGATCGTTTGAACCCCCGTTGCCGTTTCGGCAATCTGTGCAACCATCGCTTGAAAGTCTGCATTCTTGGCGACAAAGTCAGTCTCGGAATTGATCTCGACCGCAATGCCCACGCCGCCTGCAACCTTCACAGCAACAAGACCTTCAGCCGCGGTGCGGCCGGATTTCTTGGCGGCCTTGGCCAGACCTTTGGTGCGCAGCCAATCGACCGCCGCTTCCATGTCACCATCGGTTTCGGTCAACGCTTTCTTTGCGTCCATCATGCCTGCGCCCGTGCTTTCGCGCAGTTCTTTTACCATTGCAGCAGTGATCGCCATGCTGGCTCTCCTCAAAATCAGTCTAGGAATTGGGGGCGGGATACCCCTGCCCCCATATCAGTTTCTTGACGCAGGCTTCAGCCTTCGACGTCAGCGGTCTCGACGAGAACCTCTTCGACCGGCGCCTCTTCCAGTGCGCCAAGGTCAACCCCTGCCGCGCCCAATTGGGCCGACATGCCGTCCAGAGCCGCACGGCTGACCAGATCGCAGTAAAGTGCGATGGCGCGTGCCGCGTCGTCGTTACCCGGGATGATATAGTCGATGCCATCGGGCGAGCAATTGGTGTCAACCACGCCGACCACCGGAATACCCAGCTTGTTGGCTTCAGCCACTGCGAGGGCTTCTTTCTTGACGTCGATCACGAACAGCATGTCCGGCACACCGCCCATCTCGCGGATACCGCCCAGGCTTGCCTGAAGCTTGATCTGATCACGCTCGATCCCAAGACGCTCTTTCTTGGTCAGGCCCTCAGCACCGCCTTCCATCATCTCGTCGATCTGCTTGAGACGCTGGATCGATTTTGACACGGTCTGCCAGTTGGTCAGCGTGCCACCAAGCCAGCGGTGGTTCATGTAATACTGTGCGCATTTCTCAGCGGCTTCGGCCACCGGCTGTGCGGCTTGACGCTTGGTGCCGACAAACAGAACGCGGCCGTTCTTGGCTACGGTCTCGCGGATCGCATGCAACGCTGCATCGAGCAGCGGCACGGTCTGCGTCAGATCCATGATGTGAATGCCGTTGCGCGCGCCGTAGATGAATTCGCCCATGCGGGGATTCCAGCGCTGCGTCTGGTGACCAAAGTGAACGCCAGCTTCCAAAAGCTGACGCATCGTGAACTCGGGAAGAGCCATGTCTCGTTTCCTTTTCCGGTTTTCGCCTCGGCATGGGAAGAGAAGCGGGTGCTTCAACCGGTGGACTGATGGGGATGTCTCCCCCAGTCAGCCCGCCCATACCTGCGGGGTTCAGTGGCGCGCGTATACCCGCCCTCGCGCCTAGGCACAAGCCCCCGGACCGGGTTTTTACTGGCCTCCGCAGGCGTGGCCGCGATGGCCCATTGTGAGCGCTTGGTATTGTGCCTAGATAACGGCATGGTCCGCCCGATGGAATACCTATGAACACGCCCTTTGACGATCTCACCCCTGCCCCTCGCAAACCCCGTCGTTTTGCCGGGCTCAGGGCATCTTTTCTGACCGGGCTTGTGGTGATCGCCCCTGTGGGCCTCACGCTCTGGCTGATGTGGACGCTGATCGGTTGGGTTGACGGCTTCGTGCTGCCGCTCATTCCCGCGAAATACCAGCCCGAGCAATATATCGGTATCAACCTGCGCGGCGTCGGCGCGATCATCTTTCTGATCTTCACCGTATTCGTGGGCTGGGTCGCCAAGGGGCTGATTGGGCGGTCGCTGATCCACTTCGCGGAATCCTTTGTCAATCGCATGCCCGTGGTGCGTTCGATTTATTCCGGCGTGAAACAGATTGCCGAGACGGTTTTTGCCCAATCTGAACGCAGCTTTGAGAAGGCCTGCCTCGTGGAATATCCGCGCAAAGGGATCTGGGCCATCGGCTTCATCTCGACCGAGGCGCGTGGCGAAATCAGTGACAAGGTCCAAACCGAGGACGAGGTGCTCAGCATCTTTGTGCCCACGACGCCCAACCCCACGTCCGGGTTTCTGCTCTATTTCCCGCGCGCTGACGTGATTGAATTGGACATGTCCATCGAAGACGCGGCCAAACTGGTGATTTCCGCCGGTCTGGTCTATCCGGGCCAGAAAAAACTCGAGGAACTGCGCAATAAGACTGGGGGATGAGGCGGGCGATTTTGGCCTGTGACCGACATTACCCCCAATTCCGTTTGCGTGGAGTCGCGCAATCAAGGGGTTGCAGACACCGCCGCGCGGCGCCCGTTCGGGCGGGCACTGCTCAGCTCACTGCATGCTCCGACAACTTCAGAGCGCGGTCCAACCCCCATCGACACTGATCGTCGTGCCGGTGATCTGTGCCGCCGCGTCAGAGCACAGGAACAGCGCCGTGCCGCCCAATTGCTCGGTTGTGGCGAACTCCTTGGACGGTTGCCGCTCCAGCATGACCTTTTCGATCACCTCCTCGCGGCCCATGCCGTATTTCTCCATCGTGTCAGGAATCTGTGCCTCGACCAGCGGGGTCAGCACATAGCCGGGACAGATTGCATTGGCGGTGATCGGCTCTTTTGCGGTCTCCAGCGCCGTGACCTTGGTCAGCCCGACAATGCCATGCTTGGCCGCCACATATGCGGATTTATAGGGGCTGGCGGTCAGGCCATGGGCGCTGGCGATGTTGATCACCCGCCCCCATCCCGCCTTGCGCATCAAGGGCAGCGCGGCGGCGGTGGTATGAAACGCCGAATTGAGGTTGATCGCGATGATCGCGTCCCACTTGGCGGTCGGAAATTCGTCAATCGGCGCCACATGCTGAATCCCGGCATTGTTCACCAGAATATCGCAGCGCCCCGCCTTTTCAATCAGCGCCCGACATTGATCGCCTTTGGACATGTCGGCCTGAATATAGCGCACCTCGACTCCGGTTTGCTTGGCGATTCGCTCAGCCAGCGCGTGATCATCTTCCGAATCGGTAAAGGAGTTCAGCACCACATTGACCCCAGCCCGCGCCAGCTCTTCGGCAATACCAAGGCCGATGCCGGAATTCGAACCGGTGATGATGGCGGTTTTACCTTTGACGCTCATGCTCTTTCTCCCAATAAACATTGCGCTGCAGCATATGTGCTGCATCTGCGAATTGCACGGAAATACCAATCACGCTCTTGCGAGGAGACCCAAAAAAAACGCCCGCACAAGGCGGGCGTTGAGTTATTGAGGCAGGTTTCATACAGGCAAGAAACCTATCGAGCAGTGCCCCCTTTATAAGCAATCCTGCGCCGCACTCCAAGCTAAAAGTTTGAAAACCCATGAATCCCTCTCTAGGGTCCGGCCGAGACAAACAAGGATGATTGAGGATTGTCGCTGAAATGAGATCAGAATTTTTCCGCTGCCTGAGGGCCGGACTGAGTGCGATGATCCTAGCATGCATGACCTCTCAGGGGATTGCCAGCCCCGCGCATGGCATAGCTATGTATGGCACCCCGGCGCTCCCACCTGATTTTGTGTCGCTGCCCTATGCCAATCCGGATGCCCCCAAGGGCGGCAAGGTCGTGACCGGCAACGTGGGGGGCTTTGATTCGCTCAATCCCTTCATCCTGCGCGGCAGCCCGCCCTGGCAATTGGCGGACCTCACACATGAGAGCCTGATGGGCCGATCCTGGGACGAACCCTTCACGCTTTACGGTCTTCTGGCCGAATCGGTCGAGACCGACGAGGCCCGCACATGGGTCGAATTCACCCTCCGCCCCGAGGCCCGATTCTCGGATGGGACACCCGTTACCATCGAGGATGTGCTTTGGTCCTATGAGACTTTGGGCACGCGTGGACACCCAAGGTATCGGGGGTTCTGGGGCAAGGTTGCGCAGATCGCACAAACTGGCCCGCGGTCCCTGCGCCTGACCTTTAACGAAGACGACCGCGAACTGGCTCTCTTGGCCGGTTTGCGTCCGATCCTGCAAAAATCCCAGTGGGAGGGGCGCGACATCACAGAGGCCGGAGTAGAAGACATCCCCCTTGGCACCGGACCCTATGTGGTCCGAGAGTATGAAATCAACCGCCACGTCACGCTGACCCGGAACCCTGACTATTGGGGCCGCGACCTGCCGCTGAGACGCGGCACCAACAATTTCGACGAGATCCGCATCGAATTCTACGGTGATGACACCGTGCTGAAAGAGGCGTTCAAGGCAGGGCTTGTCAGCTACGTTCGCGAATTCAACGCCGAGGCATGGGCCAGCCAATATGATTTTCCCGCCGTGCAGCGCGGCGAGATCGTGCTGAGTGAAATCCCTCACGGCAAACCGTCGGGCATGACCGGCTTTGTCATGAACACGCGTCGCCCCCCGCTCGATGATTGGCGGGTGCGCGAGGCGCTGATCACCGCCTTTAACTTCGAGTATATCAACGACACGCTGACCGGCGGGCGCCAACCGCGCATCACCTCGTACTTCTCCGGGTCGGAACTGGGTATGGATCACGGCCCCGCCACGGGCCGGGTGCGCGCCCTTCTGGAACCCTACGCCGACACCCTCCTGCCCGGCACGCTCGACGGCTACAGCCTGCCGGTGGGCGATGGCACCGCGCGCAATCGCGGCAATCTGCGTCGCGCCGTCGATCTGCTGTCCGAGGCCGGCTGGCGCGTGCAAAATGGCCGCCTTGTGAATGCTCAGGGCACCCCACTCAATCTGACCGTGCTTTTGCAACAGGATGGGCTCATAGCACAGGCCAGTGCGATGATGGATATCTATGTCCGCGCCCTCGATCGTCTGGGCATCACCCTCACGGTCGAAATGACCGACAAGGCGCAATATGCCGAACGCGAGGCGAATTTCGACTTTGATCTCACCATGATGCGCCGGTCCCTGTCGCTCAGCCCCGGCAATGAGCAGACCTATTATTGGGGTGCTGAATATGCCGACCAACCCGGCAGCCGCAATCTCATGGGCATGAAATCCCCCGCTGCCGAAGCGATGATCCGCGCCATGCTGACGGCCCGCGATCGCGCCGAATTCGTCGCCGCCACCCGCGCCCTTGATCGGGTGCTGACCGCCGGGCGCTACGTGATCCCGATCCATCAATATAGCGTGGGTCGTATTGCGCATAAGTCACAGTTGAAATACCCTGTGGACCGGCTTCCGATCTATGGGGATGGTATTGGCTTTCTCCCCGAGGTATGGTGGCTGGAAGAATAATAAGAACAAATCGCAGCAGACACAGGCAAATGACAGGCAAACCCATGCGAAAACTGATTGCGCTCGCCCTCATTGTGACATTGACCGGTTGTGCCACTGTTGATGGTGTGGGCCGTGACATATCGGGTGCCGCACGCGGCGTTCAGAGCTGGTTCTGATCCGCTTAACGTTCCCTTCACGGTGAACCTTGTGTCACCTGCCGCCCTCCGGGTGCAGGGTTGGGTGGCGTGAGCACAAACCAAACATGCCTTTCCCCTTGACGCCCCCGCCCATCCTGTCAAAACCCGAGCCATGAGCACCGCAGTCCTTACCATCGATCTTGATGCCGTCGTCGCCAACTGGCGCGCGCTTGATGCCATGACCGCAGGCGAAACCGCCGCCGTGGTCAAGGCTGATGCCTATGGCCTGGGCGCTGCCAAGGTGGCCCGCAGCTTGGCGCGTGCCGGGGCACGTCACTTCTTCGTTGCTGTGGCCGAAGAGGGGGCCGCCCTGCGTGACACCCTCGGGCGCGAGCATGCGATCTATGTGTTCTCCGGCCATATGCCCGGCGATGCGGATATGATCGGTGATATGGACCTGATCCCGATGATCAATTCGCTTGATCAGATGATCCGCCATGTCGAAGCCCTGCCCGGACACCCCTTTGGCATTCAGCTCGACACCGGAATGAACCGCTTGGGGATGGAACCCGCCGAATGGGCGGCCGTGCGTCAGATTGCACTCGCCCAAGAGCCCGCCTTGATCATGTCGCACCTTGCCTGCGCCGACGAGCCGGATCACGCGATGAACCCACAGCAGCTTGCGGCCTTTCACGAGATGACCGACGGTCTCGACGTGCCGCGCAGCTTGGCCAATACCGGCGCGGTCCTGCTTGATGCGGCCTATCATTTTGAACTCTCCCGCCCCGGCATAGGTGTCTATGGCGGGCGACCGTTCGAGAATGCCCGCGCGGTCGTCACGCTCGACATTCCGGTCATCCAATGCCGCGATCTGGCGGCAGGCGAGACGGTGGGCTATGCCAACAGCTTTACTGCTGCCCGCGACACCCGCATTGCCACCGTGGCCGCAGGCTATGCCGATGGTATCCTGCGCGCCATGGGGCCGAAAACCAGCCTCTGGGCCGAGGACACCCCCTGCCCCATTGCGGGCCGCATCTCGATGGACCTGATCGGCGTTGATATCACCAATCTGAAACACGACCCCAAAAGCCTGCAACTCTTGGGCCCGCATCAGGGCATCGACACACTGGCCGATAACGCGGGCACCATCGGCTATGAAATCCTGACCTCACTGGGGGCGCGCTATACGCGGCGCTATATCGGCGGATGACCTTTATTCTCGGCTTTCTGGCCAGCATCGGCCGCACCGTTCTGGCGGGACTGGCCTCGATGGGGCGGATCACGCTCTTTGCCAGCGACACCCTCAGCCAATTGGCGCGCCCCCCCTTCTACTGGCGCGAATTTCTGCATGCGCTGGTGCAGATCGGTTGGCTCTCGCTGCCGGTGGTGGGCATGACGGCGCTCTTTACCGGCGGCGCTCTGGCGCTTCAGATCTACGCGGGCGGCGCGCGTTTCAACGCGGAAACTGTGGTGCCCTCGATTGTCGCCATTGGCCTCACCCGCGAACTTGGCCCCGTGTTGGGCGGCCTCATGGTGGCCGCGCGTGTGGCCTCTTCCATCGCCGCCGAGATCGGCACCATGAAGGTGACAGAGCAGATCGACGCACTCACCACCCTCTCCACCAACCCAATGAAATACCTCACCCTGCCGCGCGTGCTGGCTGCCACCCTTGCGGTGCCGGTGCTGGTGGGCGTCGGCGATGCAATCGGCATCATGGGCGGCTTTCTGGTGGGCGTGGGGCGGCTCGATTTCTCTGCCGCCACCTATCTGCACAACACCATTGATTTTCTGGAAACATGGGACGTGGTCTCGGGCCTCATCAAGGGCGCGGCCTTCGGCTTTATCGTGGCGCTGATGGGCTGCTACTATGGCATGAATTCAGGCCGTGGTGCACAGGGCGTGGGCCGCGCCACCAAATCAGCGGTGGTGGCGGCCTCTGTGCTGATCCTCGCGGCCAACTACCTTCTGACAGAGGTGTTTTTCTCGGCATGATTGAGCTAAGAGACGTTCGCAAGGCCTTTGGCAACAACCACGTCCTGCGAGGCGTTGATCTGACCATTCCATCAGGCACCTCTCTGGTGATTATCGGCGGTTCGGGCACCGGCAAATCCGTGGCGCTGAAATGTATCCTCGGCCTCATCCGCCCGGACAGCGGTACCATCACGCTGGACGGACAGGACGTGACCAAAGGCGACCGCGACGCCTTTCTCGCCCGCTTCGGCATGCTGTTTCAGGGCGGCGCGCTCTTTGACTCGCTGCCCGTCTGGCAAAACGTCGCCTTCCGTCTGCTGCGCGGCTCGCTCAAGCGCCCTCTGTCCGAGGCCCGCGAGATCGCCATCGAGAAACTGCGCCGTGTCGGCCTCAAACCCGATGTGGCCGATAAATTCCCCGCCGAGCTTTCGGGCGGTATGCAAAAGCGTGTAGGCCTCGCCCGCGCCATCGCCGCCGAACCCGAGATCATCTTTTTTGACGAGCCGACAACCGGCCTCGACCCGATCATGGCCGGCGTCATCAACGATCTGATCCGCGAGATCGTCACCGAAATGGGTGCCACCGCCATGACCATCACTCACGATATGACGAGCGTGCGCGCCATCGCTGACAATGTCGCCATGCTGCATGACGGGGTGATCAAATGGACCGGCCCGGTGGGCCAGATGGACAACTCGGGCGATCCCTATCTCGACCAGTTCATCCATGGCCGCGCCGAAGGACCGATCGAGGCGGTGCGGTGAAGGATGGAACTTGGCGCTGATCTTGGCGTTCCCCGTTTTCGCGGGCCTTGCACTCTGGCAAGCATTGGCATCGTGGCACCGGACCCGCGATCTTTGGTATGATTCCCGCCTTCATCCGGACGCCCAGACTGCCGCCCCGCAGAACCCATAGGTCACGAGTATCGCGCCCGCCCAGGCGTGCATCTGCTAGGTGGTCGAAGCCATGGTCTGTGGCATCTTCACGCCGTCAGGCCGGGGCCGCCATGGCGATCCGACGGTAACCCGCCACGCCATGGTAGAAGCCATTGCTCCGGCGCGTATCCCCGCACAGCGCGGTAAGGCGCGCGTCGGCCTCATCGGGTGAGAGCCTCCCATCCACAGTCTCCCGAAACACCTGCGCGACGCCGACCATGTTTACAGCCTGTGGCATCAGGCGCAGATGAGAGACACCGTCAGCCACCAGCCTTGTGGTTTCTGGCAGCAGGTCAATGTAGCTATCGGATTGTGTCTGGATACCGTTTACCCGCAGGATCGGCTGATTGTCGCGGGTGCGCAAGGCCATGCCGTCGGGATCGTCTTCGCAGACGAACTGACAGTTGTCCTTGGTGCGGCCATGGGCGCGGGCATGGTAACAACGGGCCGACACTGCCAGCGAGGCACGACCGAACACCTGCACCTCCACGCCAAGCCCCATAGCGCGGGCCGCCCGCGCCGCGACGGCAATTGCGGGGGCGGGCATCTCGGAGGGAAGGCAGACATGGGTTGCACCGTGCCCCGCCATCCATGTGATCGTCGCTTCGTTATAGGCGTTCATAAAAGAACCAATACGATGCGGTCGTGTCCCGCGTACAAACAGCCCTGCGGCATTGTTGATCTCGATTTCGGGCGCCTCCATCGCAGCCATATCCTCGGTCGCCTTGCGCTCGCGCTTCAGCATGACTTCGGCCAATGTCGACAGGATCACCGTCTTGCCGCCGCGCTCCAGCCGCTCGATCGTGGCGGGCAGATCGGCCTCATGGAAGGGCGCGCGCTTGGAACAGATCACCTCGCCGAGATAGACTTCATCCACCGGAGCTTCGTCAGAGATGCGAGCGTAAAAGTCGCGGCGGGCCTCAGCGGACCAGTGGTAGGCGATAGGGCCGAGGGTCAGTTTCGTCATCTTTGTCACCGCCATTTTTTTGTTTCAAAGGCACCTTGGGTCTGTTTTTGCCCCTCGGTCAGCGCGACGAGGTCCGCGAAATTGGCCGGCCGTCCAGCGCGAATGTCATCCACCGCCGCCCTAAAGGCGCGCACCACGCCGCGTACATAGCTTTTCGATCGTTGCCGCCCCTCGATCTTGAAGGCATGCACGCCTGCGTCGATCAACTCGGGCAAGAGCCGGGAGAGGTTCAAACTGACCGGCTCCTCGAAGGCATAGTAGCCTTCGGGACGGTGCGGCGCGGTGTAGCGGCCCTTGCAGATCGTGGGATAGCCCGCCTTTTCGTCGGGTCCGAAACGGTCGATGGTAAAGCCCGCAAGCTGCGAGGACATCGAGCCGTCGGCATCGCGGGCATATTCCACATCCGAGGCAGGTGAGCAGACGCCGTCCATGTTGGTCGATTGCCCCGTGAGGTAGTTGGTCAGGCTGCACCGCCCTTCGACCATCAGCCCGTGGTTGCCGAAGATGAAGGTCTCGATCTCACAGGGGATCTCCTTGCGGAGCTGACGGATCTCGGGGATCGTCAGGATGCGCGGCAGGACCACGCGCTTCACCCCGAAATGCGCGCAATAATAGCGGATTGCCTCAGGAGAAGAGGCCGCCGCCTGTACCGACAGATGCAGGCGGATACCCGGATGGGTGCGCGCGATATAGTCGGCCACACCCATGTCGGCGACGATGAAGGCATCGACCCCGATCTGCGCCCCGGTATCCGCAGCCTGCCGCCAGAGATCGACCTTGCCCGCCGGCGGATAGGTGTTGAGCGCCAGCAGTACCTTTGTGCCGTGCGCGTGGGCATAGGTCACCGCCTCGGCCAGTTCTTCGGGGGTGAAGTTCAGCCCCGGAAAATTGCGCGCGTTGGTCGCGTCTTGGAACCCGCAATAGACGGCGTCGGCACCCGCATCCACGGCGGTGCGCAGCGCGGCAGGGGTTCCCGCAGGACAAATCAGTTCGGCAAGGCTCATCGTGTTTCTTGTCCTTCTCTTGTGGCGGAGTAAGCCCGGCGCATCCGTGCAAGGACCGCCCGTCCGGGCGGGCCGAACATCGCCGCCGTCTCCTCAGCCAGCGAGCCGTCGATATCGTCGAGCGCGTTTCGCAGCCGCACTACCGCTTCGGTGTCACCCGACACCTCCAGATCGCGCGAGAAAAAGGCCGCATCGCCGTCCTCTTCTGCATCAATCAGTTCCAGCAGCAGCAGGAACCGTCCCCGGATGGTGGCGCCTGCGCGTGGCGCGGCAGCGCGCGGCACAGCCCGAAAGATCAGCGCCTGCGGATCGGGGCGCAGATGCAGTGCGAAGGGCAGTTCGACCGCGTCTATCAGGAAATCAGTCGTCTGATGCGGCCCGAGTCGCGCGAAAAGCGAGGGATGCCGCGTGGCGATCCGCCGGACGATCCGCGAGAGCACCGGCTGAAGTGCGAGACAAGCCAATCGCGCAATGGCACCCTGCCCCGAGCCAATCGGGGCGGTCGTTTCGCTGATGATACGCATGGGAATTCCTCTCGCTCTGCCGTCACGCCGACCTCTGTCAGGATCAGGCCGAGCGGAATGGTATGGGGTTGTGAGTAGATCGTCAGCAGTTCGGCCGCTGTAAACGCGATGCCTATGGTGAAGGGCGACGGCACGCGAATGTTCCGGTGTCCGCGATTCAAATGGGTCTCTGGCGTCCAGCGGCGGAACACGAATGGGGGGCGGCGGGTTTCGACCGCCGTTGGGGTGATGAGGACGCGCTCGCCGTGCAGATTGGACAGGATCGGCCCGTTCTCTGCGAGCATGGGCCCCCGCCTGATACCGCGCGCGGCAGGGATTATCGCAAGATGACCGCAGAGGAACTTGCTCGCCTGCGCCCTTGCAGTCTGGCCGAGCCCCATCCTAAGGCCGACCCGGCGCAAGCGTGCTGCGTTCCGCGCCTGCTCCGGGTCCATGCCCAGCGGATCGAAATACCAAGGGGCCATCTTCTCCGCCATGCAGGATGGCGCGAGATATGTGGCCCGCTCGCTCATGTGCGTGACCCAAGTCGCGGAAACAGCACTTCATTTTCGAGATGCATGTGCTCGTCAAGATCCTCAACCAGTTTGCCGAGCCCGTAATAAAGACGCCGCCAACTCTGGCAGGCGTAATCGGGCAACCGAAACCCATGGGTGATCGCCGCGATCCGGTTCAGCGCCGCTTCCTGCCCGTCATGGGCCGCGCGCAGGCCCGGAATGGCTCTGGCCGCCCGAGCGCCGTGTCCGGCCCGGATTTCCGGAAAGACGATCTCTTCTTCTTCGCGCATATGCGCTTCCAATTCGGCGATCATCGATTCCAGCGCATGGGTCAGCCCGTGCGGGGTGTTGGGATCGGTTGCGTGAGCGGTCTCGACCTTGCGGGCCAGCGCGATCAGATCGGGGAATTCGCGCCGGTGCGTTTCGTGGTAGCGGGTGCGGATATGTTCGATCAACACATCCATCGGGGTGTTACTCGTGGAATTTTGCATTCACATCTCCTCTGTAAGGGTTGCGTCGGCGACAGCCGCCCGGCACCAGGCAAGGACTGCGTCCTCCTCTGGCGGCAGGTGCACCGCCATGCCTTCAGTAAAACGATCAAAGGCGGCGCGATGGGTATCTGAAACGCCGATCAGGACCGGCACGCCGCGTCCGAGCGCCTCTGCC
The DNA here is from genome assembly GCF_048262375.1 of Roseovarius sp. Taxonomy (GTDB): domain Bacteria; phylum Pseudomonadota; class Alphaproteobacteria; order Rhodobacterales; family Rhodobacteraceae; genus Roseovarius. Next base: position 202,000 of record NZ_JBLXFE010000006.1, on the reverse strand, counting down.
ATCAGGGCACGAAAACCGCGCCCCTCCGCTTCGCTGAGACCAAACTTGTTGAGAATGAAGAGGTCGGCGTCGCCCGCCTGCAATCGGGACGTGACCAGCCCGACGGCCCCTTCAAAGGCGCCCTGATCCATCCGGCAGGCCGTCGAACCCTGGCCCAGATCCTGCGTGATCCGCACGAGCGGCCCTTTGGGAAGCAGCCACAGGTTGCTATCGCAATGTCCTGCCCCGTCTTTCAAAGACACGGGGCGTAGCGCGCCCACCAACCGGACGCCCTGCCGTGCCAGACGGTCGGCAACGGAGGTCAGTAACCGATCCGTCGCGCCGTGCCCTATTCCTGTCACCCCGGCAAGTCGCATGATCGCTTCACGTCGCCTCAATATGGCGAAACGGCGCGTCGTTCTCCAACGCGATATGCGTGTCCAGATCGGCCCAATGCATCACATGATATCGGGTCGGGATGTGATACAGGGCCCCTGCCTCATGCTGTGAGTCAGTGCTCCTGACAGTTTCGGGGAAATCCTTCATCGAGAGCCCTTTTCTCCGGCGCGTCGTCCGGAGCTTGCGCGGCCCGGAACTAATTGGTATTCAGAATGCGTATATCACCCTCGAAATACGCACTTCAATTACCAATTCGGGACCGCGACCTTGCGCCTCACCTCCTTCACTGACTTCGGTCTACGCGTCCTCATGCGGATGGCAGGAGCGCCTGAACGGCCCTTCACCACTGCAGAGTTGGCTGATGAGTTCCACATTTCGCGCAATCATCTTGCCAAGGTGATTTCTGCTCTTGCCAGCGCGGGGTATCTCGAAACCCGCAGAGGCGGCGGCGGCGGCGCGATCCTTGCGCGGTCGGCCGGGCATATCCGGCTGGGCGACGTGGTGGCTGACCTAGAGGCGGATCAAGCGTTGGTGGAATGCTTCGCCGCCGTTGGTAACACCTGTACGCTCACACCGCGCTGTCGCCTGAAGGCGCGGCTTGCTCATGCCGAAGCAGCCTTCATAGCCGACCTCAATCAGGCGACATTGGCCGATTGCGTCTACCGCCCGGAAAATCCTTGACGCCTAACACATACGATCACCCCCGCATCACTGCGCGCGCATGCCGCGCCGTAACAGACCTCCGGGCGATGGACATCTCCACACCCTGAGGCGATAGAGCGCAAACACAACCGGAGGGCCAAGCCATGCGCCTGATGATCCAACTCTTCCGTGACTATCCAATGGCCAGTTTACTCATGGTGCTGGCCCTGTTCCTGTCTGGGTTGGCCGAGGGGCTGGGCCTCTCGGCGATGCTGCCGATGCTCAAAATCGCATTGTCATCGGGCGAGGGTGCGGCAAATGCCGAACCGCCGGGCGAGCTGGAACAGATGGTGCTCGACGTGCTGGCCTGGCTGGGCGTGCCAGCGACGCTTGGCGCGCTCTTGCTGCTGATCGTGGCCATGGCCACGGTCAAGGCCATCCTGCTACTCGTGGCACAACGGCAGGTAGGCTATACAGCGGCGCGGGTGGCGACCGATCTTCGGCTCAAAGTGCTGCGCAACATGATGCGCAGCCGCTGGAGCTTTTTTATCAACCAGCCAACGGGCAAGCTCACCAATGCGCTTGCCACCGAGGCTCAGCGCGCCTCGGAGGCCTATCTCAATGGCACGACGGCGCTCACCTTCTTCATCCAGGCGATTGTCTATGGCTCGGTGGCGCTCGCGGTGTCGTGGAAGGCGACGCTGGTCAGCCTCATGGCTGGCGCGGCAGTGATCTGGATGTCGCATTTCCTCGTCCGGATGATGCGTCGGGCGGGCAAGCGACAGACCGATCTCATGGTGTCGCTCATGTCGCATCTCACCGACACGCTGCAATCGGTGAAACCGCTCAAGGCGATGGCCCGCGAGGAACTGACCGACGAGTTGCTGCGCACCGAGACCAACCGACTCAACAAGGCACTGCGCAAGCAGGTTCTGGCCGGGGCCGCGCTCGATTCCGGGCAGGACCTGATGTTCGTTATGCTCACCGCCTTGGGGGTCTATCTGGCCATCGGCATCCTGTCGATGGAGTTCGCCACCGTGCTGATCCTCGCGGTGGCGCTCGGGCGGACCTTCGCCTTTCTTGGCAAAGTGCAGAAACAGTATCAGAAACTCGCACAGGCCGAGAGTGCTTATTGGTCGCTCAAGGACACCAGCGCGCGGGCCAGATCCGAGCAGGAACATCTGGGTGGTCATATCACGCCGACGCTGGAGCACCGCATCACGCTAAGCGATGTGCGCTTTGCCTATGAGGGGCATTCGGTTCTGAGCGGTCTCGATCTCGATATTCCCGCACACCAGATCACCACGCTGGTCGGGCCGTCGGGTTCGGGCAAGACCACAGTCATCGACCTTGTGATCGGCCTTCTGCGACCTGAGAGCGGCGAGATACGCATCGACGGTGTGCCCTTCGACACGATCGATCTGCGCACTTGGCGACGGATGGTGGGCTATGTGCCGCAGGAGACGGTTCTGCTGCATGACACGGTTCTGCACAATGTCACGCTGGGTGATCCGGCGATTTCCAGAGAACGCGCCATCGCGGCGCTGGAAAAGGCCGGGGCCTGGGACTTTGTGCGCGCCCTGCCCGAAGGGTTGGAGACAGGGGTGGGCGAACGGGGCGGGCGGCTCTCGGGCGGCCAGCGTCAGCGCATCGCCATCGCGCGCGCGCTGATTAACGCGCCATGCCTGCTCATTCTCGACGAGGCGACAAGCGCGCTCGACCCCGAGAGCGAGGCCGAGATCATCGCCACGCTGGAGACGCTCAGGGCTGAACTGACCATCCTCGCCATCACCCATAACGAGGGCCTGGCAAGGGCCGCCGATGTGGTGCACCGGCTCGAGGTGGGTAGCATCTCGGCTCGTGCGGCATAGGCGTCGAACGTGCAGGCCCGCCGGGTGCCGCATCGGAGAGTTTTGAGGGGGCTTTAGGGATATGGCAGCACTGTTTGGAATAGCAGATCGTACCCCGTGAGCATCGGCACCCACACTAGGACCAGCACGATCGGATCAGATGACGTCCCAACAGCCTGACAGAGTCCGCCACACAGGAACACCGATTGGGTTGATGAGCGGATATGGACGGACCCTTTGAGGCGTGTCCGGGGTCAGGTTTGACTGCATAGGTCGGTTTTTGCTTGAAGAACGGACCTGTGCCAAATTCTGCTGGTGCAGAGCCATTCGCCGGGGCGCGCGCCGATCCATTCCTCAAAGCGCTCATGGATCTGATGGGTAAGGTCAAGGGCCTGCGCGTCGAACTCAGCCTCGGGGATACGCGTCGTCAGGGGGGCGTGAAAACGCACGGTAAAGCGCGCGCCGGGATGGCGTTCAACCTGCACCGGCACGAGCGGCGCGCCAAAGCGAAGCGCCAACCCCGCAGGCAAGGTTGAGCTGTCCTTGACCGCGCCGAAAAACGGGATCGGCTTTCCGCCCTCAACGCGGCGGTCGATAATCATTGCCGGGGCCTCGCCTCTCTTGAGCGCCTGAAGAAACGTCCGCAGCCCGGCATTGCGCGACACGGTTTCGCAGCCAAGCTGCGCGCGATATCGCTGCATCAGCCGGTCAAGCCAGGGATTAGCCAGCGGCGCATAGAGCGCGTAAGAGGAGATCCCCATCTGCGTCATTGCGGCGCAGGCCACTTCCCAATTGGCCATATGCGCGGCGACAAACACCACAGGCGTGCCGGGGCGGCAATAGGCCGGGTCGGGCTCGACTGTCTCAATGCGCAGAAGGCCGCGGGCGGGGTCAGTGAACTTGGCCAGATGAGGATATTCGGCAAAGACCGCGCCGGCATTGCCCCAAACATCTTCGGCCAGCCGTTCAATTACCTCGGGCGAAGCGTCGGGCAGTGCCAGCGACAGGTTGGCCCGCACATGGTTGGTGCGGTTCCTGAAGACGCGGCCCAGAAAGCGCCCAAACCGCGCGCCGATAGCCGAGGCCCAAGGCAGTGGAAGCACTCTGAAAAAGGTAATCATCGTGCCGATGAAGGCCAGATCGATGAACCAAAGCACATTCGCGGCGGCCCGACTGTCCTGCGCCTTGTGACGAAGATGGCTTCCGAGGATGTATTTGGACAAGACGGCCCCCTGCGAGACGAACGTTTCGTCCCCGGTTAATCGGGGTTTATCCCCTGATCTGCAAGCGCGTTGTGGCAAATCTGCAAGCGGGCTGTGGCAAAGATCCGCCGCATGGACCCACGGAAGTGTAACAATTTTACCGATCTCGATCGCTCCGGAGCCGCGAGACCGCGAACAGCACCTGTCTGTTTGCGTGAATCGGGACCTGACGCGGGTTTCATCGCCGGGGGCGCAGGAAACGTATCGGGCCTTCGACGCTCACGATAAGCGGATTTTCGCGGCCCTCTGTCACAATAAGCTCGCCGTCGAGATTCAGTTCGCCGTCAACATGCATCTCGATGCGGTTGGCGCGAAAGCTCTCATAACCGTTCTCGGGCGTGGCGTGGCGGTTGAGCTGACCCCGCAGCACTGAAAGAATCGCGCGTCCGAAACGCGCCGCGCCGCCCTGAATTGTGGTGAGGCCAATGAACCCGTTCTCCGGCGCCCAGAACGGGCGCATTCCCAGAAACAGCCGGTCAAGCGTGCTCGCCACGAGGAGGAGCATGGGCGCTTCGCCACGAGAGACGGGAACGGCTGCGGACCCATGCAGCGCAAGGGTGACTTGGGTAGGCTGATAGAAATGCGGGTCCTGCCGGATCAGCCCCCAGAGCGTGCGAATGAGAATGAGCCCAAGGCTCAACTCTCCTCTCAGACCTCTCGAGTGGACCTTGTCATGGGCAAAACGCGTCGCCTGCATGATCGCGCCAGTGCCCAGAAACATGCCATGGCGCACGGCACCATCGGAGGTCCCTGTCACCCGCATGATATGGCGGCTGCGGATCTCCGCTTCGCCCAGCGGCGCCCCCATATCGAGCCAGCGACAGAGCCGATTGAGCGCGCGGGCGGGCGAGGAGGCAAGCCCGATATCGCCTGCCGTCATGTTGGCCGTGCCCCCCGGCAGCAGCATGATGAGCGGCAGCGTCTCAGCGCGCCAGTGCTCGAGCATCAGGCCGAGCGTGGCCGCAATAGTGCCGTCACCGCCATTGATCACCACCACGTCCGGCGCCGCGTCGCGCAACGCGGGCATCAGCGCGCACGCCTCCTCGGGCGAGCGGGTGACGTGATGGGTGACCTCGTCATATGCGGCGAGGCGGGCCGAGAGACGCATAAGCCCCTTGCGGTTGTTGCCGCTCGTCGGGTTGGTGAGGACGCAGACGCGGGTCATCACCGGGCCCTCCGGATGCGTGGCCCAGAGGATGTCTTGTCATAGGTCGGCCCCGATGCGCTATGGCACCCCGCCCCCAAAGAGCGGCTTGAGCCGGGGCTCAGGGTTATGTGCACCAGGCGCCTCCCGTTCCGCCATCCAGATGGCATCGCAGAGACTGTCGTCCATCAGCATGATGTTCCGGGCCAGCATGTCGCCCGGATCTGCCCGCAAGTCCTCGTAGAAGGGATGCCGCGTGTGCGCGAGAGACCGGCACGCACCCTCCCGGTAATTGAGAACGGCGACCCGCGAACGTATGCCGGTATAGCGCCGGTCTGCGGGCGGCAAGAGGCCCCTGTTGACCGGGCCGGCGCTTGGTGTTGCCGCTCTTGGAATGGACGTTGACAAGGACCGGGGAGGGTTGCGCGATGTCCACCTCGCGCGCACCGGGCAGCACCTTGCGGATGGTGACTCGGCCAAGGTTGCGCAGAAAGAGGATGAAACTCATGGCGGTCCGATGATGAGGCAGGGATACAAGAAGGGCGCTCAGGCTCAGCCCTTTGCCGCATCCGGGTTCAGAAGTCCATCCCGGCGCGCGGGCTTCGGCATGCGGCGACGAACGCGGATAAGCTGCGCGGCTCGACACTGAAATGCGACGCTGGCCAGTAGCGCGTTATACCTACGGCAAAATTTAGCGCCAGCCCAGCATGTGGCCGTGCCGCGATGGTGACCCAAATCCCAAGATGCCGGACTGCGCATAATGCCGCAGCCTCTTTGAAACCGAGGGCAGGGGCGCAGAAAACGCCCCTGCCCTGTTTCCTTGCGGATCAAACCTCGCGCTTCCATCGACACGAGATTGCGCTGAACGATCACTCGGCGGGCCCCTGTCAAAGCCTCGGTTCTCGGAGCATAAACCACGGGCCACGTTAAAAGGACCGAAAACCTTGATAATGCCGTCTGGAGAACACGACCAATGCCCGGCGACCTGTTTGTGATCTGCGCTATTGTTGGCTTTTGCCAATCCCTGAACTACGAGTATTCACTTGGTAATACGTTGAACACATCCCGAAGCGTCATCGAAATTCGAATATCCGGTGAAGGAAAAGTAGATCGTTGAGATGCTAAAATACGCCAACCTCTCCCTCCTCTTCTTCTTTCCCCTCGCATGGTTCGCCCCGCTCCTGCGCGCAGGGATCGACCTGCCGCTCTTTGGCCTCTCGGAAATCAGCGTCATTTCGGGCCTGCAAGCGCTCTGGCAGAGCGACGTCATCCTTGCGCTTTTGGTCACGGTCTTTGCCCTCTTCGCCCCCTATCTCAAGACCATCGGCCTCGCCCTCTTGCATTTCGGCCTCTTGTCCCCCCGCGCCCTGCCTGCACTGCATCTGGCGGGCAAACTTGCCATGGCCGATATTTTTCTCATCGCGCTCTATATCATCGTGGTCAAAGGCGTTGGCTTGGCGAGGGTCGAGGTCGCTTGGGGCCTTTATGTCTTTACCGCCTGCATTCTGGCGTCACTGCTGATCGGATTGATCACCGGCAAGCCGCGCCGACACCCTTCGGTCCTGACTGATGCCTGACGCATCCTTGCGTGATCGGCACACCCCATCGGGTGGGCGAATACCTGTCGCAAAGGTTTCGCATTTGACCACACGCGCGGCTTGAGGCATCAGGCAGATATGGCAAAACAAAGCACCTTTTCCTGCACGGCCTGCGGCGCGGTTCACAACCGGTGGTCGGGACGTTGCGATGCCTGCGGCGAGTGGAACAGTATTGTCGAAGAGGCCCCGCTCTCGACCGGCCCCAAGGGCAAGACGCTGGGCGGCAAACGCGGCACGCCGCTGATCCTCACCGACCTCTCGACCGAAGAGGCCCCACCGCCCCGAACCCTCTCGGGTATCGGCGAGTTGGACCGCGTGCTGGGCGGTGGCCTCGTGCCCTCCAGCGCCATTCTGGTGGGCGGTGATCCCGGCATCGGTAAATCAACGCTGCTGTTGCAGGCCGCAGCCAAATTCGCGGCCGCAGGTCTCAAGACCTTTTACATCTCTGGCGAAGAGGCCAGCGCACAGGTCCGCATGCGCGCGCAGCGCCTTGGCTTGGGCAATGCGCCCGTCAAACTCGCTGCCGCCACGGCGCTGCGTGACATCCTGACCACGATGGAGGCCGAAAAACCGGATCTGGTGATCATCGACTCGATTCAGACCGTCTGGTCCGACACGGTCGAGGCTGCCCCCGGCAGCGTAAGTCAAGTGCGCGCCGCAGCCCATGAGTTGACCAGCTTCGCCAAACGCTTTGGCACCTCCGTCATCCTCGTCGGCCATGTCACCAAGGATGGCCAGATCGCAGGCCCCCGCGTGGTCGAACATATGGTTGATTGCGTGCTCTATTTCGAGGGCGAGCGCGGGCACCAATTTCGCATCCTGCGCTCGGTCAAAAACCGCTTTGGCCCCGCTGATGAGATAGGCGTGTTCGAGATGACCGGCGCCGGGCTGGCCGAGGTGGCCAACCCCTCTGCCCTCTTTCTCTCGGGGCGCGGCGCGCCCACCCCCGGATCGGTGGTTTTTTCCGGCATCGAGGGTACGCGGCCTCTGCTTGTCGAAATGCAGGCGCTCGTTGCCCCCACCCCCCATGCCCAGCCCCGCCGCGCCGTCGTCGGGTGGGATGGCGCGCGGCTGGCGATGATTCTCGCGGTGCTCGAAGCGCGCTGCGGCATCCCCTTTACTGGTCTCGATGTCTATCTCAACGTCGCGGGCGGCCTCAAAATCAGCGAACCCGCAGCCGATTTGGCCGTCGCCGCCGCCCTCCTGAGCGCCCGCGAAGACACCGCCCTGCCCAGTGATACTGTCGTTTTCGGGGAAATCAGCCTATCGGGGGCCCTCCGCCCGGTCGGTCAAACCGAAAACAGGTTGAAAGAAGCGCAAAAACTTGGTTTCACAGCCGCGATCACCCCGTCAGGTGGCAAGACAGCGGGCGATAGTGGCCTCAAGCTCACCCGCATGGGGGATTTGACCACCTTCGTTGGAGACATTTTCGGCGCAGGCTAGCCGCCAAGTAAGACAGGAAGAGGCATATGGAAGGTTTCACCATCATCGACGGCGTCGTGGCGCTCTTTATTGTTCTGTCGGCACTGCTGGCCTATTCGCGCGGCTTCGTGCGCGAGTCGCTGGCCATTGCAGGCTGGTTGGTCGCCGGTGTGCTGGCCTTTATCTTCGCCCCGCAGGTCGAACCACTGGTCAAGGAAATCCCCGTGGTCGGTGAATTCATCGCCGACAGTTGCGAACTTTCGATGATCGGCGCCTTTGCCGTGGTCTTTGCCGTGGGCCTCATCGTGGCCTCTCTGATCACCCCGCTCTTTTCCTCACTGGTGCAACGCTCGGTCTTGGGCGGGCTCGATCAGGGGCTGGGTTTCGTCTTTGGCGTGGCGCGGGGCGTGCTACTGATTGCCATTGCCTATTTCGTCTATCAGACAGTTATCTCTTCGCAATCCATCCAGATCATCGACGACAGCCGCTCGGCGCGGGTTTTCGCGCAATTGACCGGCAAGATTGAAGAGAGAAACCCCGACGAGGCTCTGGGCTGGATCACACGGCAATACGAAGAGTTGATTGGTAAATGCGAGGCGACGCAGTAACCAATGGTGCCGCAAAGCCCTGTTCTCGCTCTTATCCTGATGGCCGTGGCTGGCGTCGCCGTCGCCATTCAGGCCCCGCTCAACGCAGCACTCGGGCGAACCATTGATAGCTCCGTCGCGGCGGCGGCAGTGTCTTTTGGTGTGGGTTTCGTGGCGTTGGTGCTGTTGGTGACCCTCTCTGGCGAAAGTGCCGCCTTTGGCCGCGCCGCAATTGCCCCGCGATGGCTCTTGCTTGGGGGGATGCTCGGGGCGTTCTTCGTCTGGGCCTCACTCTGGAGCGTGCCGGTGCTCGGCGTGCTTACCACCACGGCGGCGCTTATCCTTGGGCAGATCGTCGGTGCCATGGTGCTCGATTACATCGGCGCTTTCGGCATCGCGGCCCGCGATCTCTCATGGACCAGAGCGACCGCCGCCCTGTTGGTTGGTGTCGGTGTCATTCTCTCCCGGTTCTGATCGACCACACGCCATCGCATCCAGACATTATCTGTGATAGTTTCGTGACATGCCCCGCTTGAGAGCGTAAGAGACCCCCAAGCGATTTCCATGGATTCGGAGCTGCCCGCTTTGCCCAAACATATGCCCCCCGCCCATCCCTTCGACGACGACAAGCTGAAGGAGGAATGCGGAATTTTCGGCGCAATCGGTCTGACCGATGCGGCAAATTTCGTGGCCCTCGGCCTGCATGCCCTGCAACACCGTGGCCAAGAGGCGGGCGGCATTGTCAGCCATTGCCCCGAACTCGGCTTCAATTCGGAACGCCGTTTTGGCTATGTGCGCGATAATTTCACCAGCCAGTCGCTGATGGAACGCCTGCCCGGCCCGCTGGCCATCGGTCATGTGCGCTATTCCACCGCCGGGTCCAAAGGGGCCGCGATCCGCGATGTGCAACCGTTCTTTGGTGAATTTTCCATGGGCGGTGCGGCAATTGCCCATAACGGCAACATCACCAACGCCATTGCGCTGCGCAAGGAACTGATCGAGCGCGGTTCGATCTTTCAGTCCAGCTCGGACACCGAATGCATCATTCACCTCATGGCCCGATCGCTTCAGCGCAATATCCCCGAGCGGATGGAGGATGCGCTGCGCCGGGTCGAGGGCGCGTTCTCAATCGTCGCCATGACCCGCACCAAGTTGATTGGCGTGCGTGATCCCTTGGGCGTGCGGCCCTTGGTCTTGGGTCAATTGGGGGATGGCTGGATTCTCAGCTCGGAAACCTGCGCGCTCGACATCATCGGCGCGCGCCATGTTCGTGAAATCGAACCCGGCGAGATGGTCGTCATCTCTGCCAAGGGCGGCGTCGAGAGCCATTTTCCCTTCCGCCGCCAGTCCCCGCGATTTTGCATCTTCGAACATGTGTATTTCTCGCGCCCCGATTCGATCATCGGGGGCCGCTCGGTCTATGAGACCCGGCATCAGATTGGTGTGGAACTGGCCCGCGAGGCCCCTGTTGATGCTGATCTCGTCTGCCCCGTGCCCGACAGCGGTACACCGGCGGCCATCGGGTTCAGCCACGAATCGGGTATCCCCTTTGCTATGGGGATCATCCGCAACCAATACATGGGCCGCACCTTCATCGAGCCCACCGAACAGATCCGCAACATGGGCGTGCGCCTGAAACTCAACGTCAACCGCGCCCTGATCGAGGGCAAGCGTGTGATCCTCGTGGATGACAGCGTGGTGCGCGGCACCACCTCGCGCAAGATCAAGGAGATGATCCTTGATGCGGGTGCAGCCGAGGTGCATTTCCGCATCGCCTCCCCGCCCACGGCTTGGCCCTGTTTTTACGGCGTGGACACACCGCAGCGTGAAAAGCTGCTCGCGGCCACCATGTCAGAGGACGAGATGCGCGATCATTTGCAGGTCGACAGTCTCAAATTCATCTCGCTTGACGGTCTCTATCGCGCCGTGGGTGAGGCAGGGGGGCGCAACACCAAATGCCCGCAATATTGCGACGCCTGTTTCTCGGGTGAATACCCCGTTGCCCCCTCGGACATGATCGAAAAGGGTTTCGAGCTGAAAGCCGCCGAATAATACTCTCTTTGCTCAGCTTCCGGTTCGGCGGCTGAGCAGAACCTCGCGCATCAATGCTGCGGTGCGGCAGCTCTCCGCCGACGCCCTGCGCCCCCTCTTCCACCCGAGCCAACACCTGTCTAGATGCCCCTTCGGAGCATTGCACAAAGAGGTAAAGGTGACAGAGCATACAGAAACCCCCGCAGCGACTTTGGACGCCGCCACCGACCGCGATGCCCTGCCGGATGCATGGGTGACCCTGCTCGGCACACTGCACGGACCCGACCACTCCCGCGCGCTCTTGCGCATTGGGGGGACTGTCCACACGGTCGAGATCGGCACAACTCTTGGCGGGGCCATGGTCGCTGCTATCGGTGAAGGCACCGTGATCCTCACCCGCGCCGGACGCAGAGAGCGGCTCCGCCTGCCCGCCTCCTGATCCCGTCACCCAAAGAAAAACGCCGCTCCCGTTTCGGGGGCGGCGTTCCTTTTTCTCACGCTGTTGGCGCAGGCTTAGCCTTTGCGCGTGCGGATCAGCGCGGTGACCCCTGTCACGATCATCGCTGCAATCACGGCCTTGACCGCATCGCCCAGCAGGAACGGTGCCATCCAGCCCGACCAGAGCGCATCCCAGCTCTTGCCCAGCATCGCCGCAGGCCATGCCAGACCCGGCAGGTAAAGCAGCGCCGATATGCCCATGCCGCAGATCGCCGTCGAGACGGCACCGCGCGCCAGACCGCGTTCAACCGCAAGTCCGGCCAGATAGGCCATCGCAACGAACCCAAACAGGAAACCGGCGGTCGGCCCCATCAGCGCCACACCGTTCAGCCCGCCTGCAAATACCGGCAGCCCCATCGCGCCCTCAGCCAGATAGGCCAGCAGCGTCAGCGCGCCCAGACGCGAGCCAAAGGTCAAACCGACCATCAGGATCGCCAGAGTCTGAAGTGTGAGCGGCACCGGGTAGAACGGCACGCTGATCTGTGCGGCGACCGCAATCAGAAAAGAGCCACCCAGAACCAACCCCGCTTTGCGGAGCAGAGTATCGTGACCGATAACGGCCTTGGTCAAAACTGTATCGCGCATTGGTCGCGTCCCTCTGTTATGTATCTCTCATGACTTTTTCGCTGCAACTGCGAGAAAGTCAAGAGATTGCCCTTGAATTGCGCCGCAACTGGTGGGATTTCCCATATATGGACACAACGCCCCCCCTCCCGATTGCCCTTGTCACCGGCGCCTCGCGCGGTCTGGGGGCCGCCATGGCCGAGACACTGGCCAAAACCCACCACGTCGTGGCTGTCGCCCGCACCACCGGCGCGCTTGAGGAACTCGACGACCGCATTCAGACCGCAGGCGGTCAGGCGACACTCGCCCCGATGGACATCACCAATGTTCAGGCCATGGCCCAGCTTTGCCGCTCGATCCATGACCGCTGGGGCGGAGTTGCCATGTGGGTTCATGCGGCGGTGCATGCCGCCCCCTTGACCCCGGCGGCGTATCTCTCTGAGGGCGACTGGTCCAAGTCCGTGGCCTGCAACGTGACCGCCACAGGTATTCTGATCCCTTTCATTGCGCCGCTTTTGGGCGATGCAGGACAGGCAGTCTTCTTTGACGATCCCCGCGCGGGTGAGAAATTCTATGGTGCTTATGGCGCGACCAAGGCCGCCCAGATCGCCCTCGCGCGCAGTTGGCAACAAGAAACCACCAAGACCGGACCCCGCGTGCATATCCTCACGCCCAATCCGATGGCCACCGCCACCCGCGCCCGCTTTCACCCCGGCGAGGATCGCGACATCCTCGCGCACCCCAAAGACGAGGCCGCGCGCCTCTGGGCGGCCTTGGGATAAAGCGGGGCGCGCGCTTGCCGCGCCGCCGCGCGGACGCTAGACAGGAACCACACAAGCGACAGGGGCTGGCCATGCGTATTCTGATCACCAATGACGACGGCATCAACGCCCCCGGCCTCGTGGTGCTGCACGAGATTGCCACCGCCCTCGCGGGGGAGACAGGCGAGGTCTGGACCGTGGCCCCCGCCTTTGAACAGTCCGGCGTCGGGCACTGCATTTCCTACACCCGCCCGATGATGATCGCCCAGATGGGACCGCGCCGCTTTGCCGCCGAGGGCAGCCCCGCCGATTGCATCCTCGCAGGCCTGCATGACGTGATGAAGGACGCCCGCCCCGACTTGGTGCTTTCAGGCGTCAACCGCGGCAATAACGCGGCTGAGAACGCGGTCTATTCCGGCACCGTGGGGGCTGCGATGGAGGCTGCACTTCAGGGGGTTCCGGCGGTGGCGCTCAGCCAATATTACGGCCCCGCCAACCGCGATCTCGACGACACGTTTGAGGCGGCGCGGGTCCACGGCCTGCCCACCCTGCAACGCCTGCTCGACAAGGGTGTGTGGTCTCGCGACGATTACGGCATCTTCTACAACATCAACTTTCCGCCTGTGCCGGCGGCCGAAGTCAAAGGCCTGCGTGCCGCACGGCAGGGTTTTCGCCGCGATATGGGTTTTGGCGTGGAACCGCATGTCTCGCCCTCGGGCCGTCGCTTTCTCTGGGTTACGGGCGCACCTCAGCACGAACCCACCAGCCCCGGATCAGATGCCGATGTAAACCTTCAGGGCTATATCTCGGTTACACCGATGCGTGCGGACCTGACCGCCCATGACGCGTTGGAGGCGCTCAAGGCGATCGAATGAGCGACGAAGACGATCATAATATTGCCGAACGCAAGATGCAGTTTCTCTTTGCCCTGCGTTCCAAGGGCGTGACAGATACGCGTGTCCTGACCGCGATGGAACAGGTCGACCGTGGCCCTTTCATTCGCGGCTATTTCGCAGAGCGCGCCTATGAAGACATGCCGCTGCCTATCGCCTGCGGCCAGACCATCAGCCAGCCCTCTGTTGTGGGGTTGATGACGCAGGCTCTCAGGGTTTCCAATCGGGACAAGGTGCTCGAAGTGGGCACTGGCTCGGGGTATCAGGCGGCGATCCTCAGCCAATTGGCCCGCCGGGTCTATACCGTGGACCGACATAAACGGCTGGTCAGCGAGGCAACCGAGATCTTTCGCGCTCTCGATCTGACCAATATCACCGCCCTCACCGCCGATGGCAGCTTTGGCTTGCCCGATCAGGCCCCATTTGACCGCATTATCGTCACGGCAGCCGCCGAAGACCCGCCCGGGCCCCTATTGGCCCAGCTTAAAATCGGGGGTATCATGGTTGTGCCGGTGGGTCAGTCCGATGCAGTGCAACGCCTGATCCGCGTGACCCGGCATGAGACCGGCTTTGACTATGACGAACTGCGTCCGGTGCGCTTTGTCCCTCTGGTCGAGGGGCTGGGGCGCGACGGGTAACCACGGTAACTGTAAACCAAGGCCCCGGCCAACAAGGGGTCACTCAAAGAGGATGATCGAGATGCGCAACTTCCCCCGTTCTGCACCGCTGCTGGCGACCATGGCCTTGGCTTTGGCGGCCTGCGACAAACCGCTCGATCTCGATCTGCGCGGCGCTTTCGGCAACGCGCCCAGCACCGCCGAGGCGGCGCGCAACGCCACGACCTCTCGTCCCCAGCCGGATGCACGAGGCATCATCTCATATCCCGGCTATCAGGTCGCGGTGGCCGAGCGTGGCGATACCCTCGCCAGCCTTGCGCGCCGTATCGGTGCCGACCCCGGCGAGGTGGCGCGCTTTAACGGCATGCAGACCGGTGATCCCCTTCGCAAGGGGGAAATCATCGCCCTGCCCAGCCGTGTCGCAGAACCTCTGGGCGGCCCGATTCAAACCCCCTCAGGCGTGGATATCGATAGCCTCGCCGGGGACGCAATTCGCCGTGCGGACGCCCAAGCGGTCACAACCTCAGACTTGCCGCCAGCAACAGGTGCCGCTCCTACGCAAGTTGGCGCAGAACCCGTCCGGCACAAGGTCGAGCGGGGCGAAACCGCCTTTTCCATCGCACGCCTCTATAACGTCTCGATCCGTAGCCTTGCCGACTGGAACGGGCTTGGGTCTGACTTCTCTGTGCGCGAGGGGCAATTTCTGCTGATCCCCGTTGCCCTGCCAGGCGAGCAGACAGACCCCTTTAACGAGGCCGATATCGCCACTGTGACACCGCCAGGCGCGGTCTCTCCCACACCCACGCCGCCGAGCGCATCCAAACCCCTGCCCATTGAGGAAACCAAACCCGTTGCCGCCCCCGTAGAAAAGGTCGCGGCCCCAGATCTGGGCAAAACCGAAACCAAGAGCAGCACCGCACGCATGTCCTTTCCGGTCAAAGGGGACATCATCCGCGAATATGCCAAGGGACGGAATGAAGGCATAGACATCTCTGCCACACCGGGGGCTCCGGTCGTGGCCGCAGATGCAGGCACCGTCGCGGCCATCACCGAGGATACCAACGGCGTACCGATCATCGTGGTGAGGCACGCAGGCTCTCTGTTGACGGTCTATTCCAACGTAGATGCCCTGACCATCAAGAAGGGTGACAGCGTCAGCCGTGGTCAGAAGCTGGCTGAAATCCGCCGCACCGGCACGCCCGCCCTGCATTTCGAAGTGCGTGACGGGTTCGAGAGTGTCGATCCGATGAGCTTCCTCGGCACGTCGTCCTGATAAAGGTCTCTATTTCGGTGGCGGGGCCGCGCAATGCGCCCCCGTTGCCGCCATGCCAGACCCAAGCGCCAGCATTGGCACTGCACCATAGGGGTTAAGAGGGTCTGCCGCGACCGCGTCAAACGCGATGAAACCGGCCATCACGATCAGCACCGCAATCGTCACCTGCGCCCGGATCATTTGCGTGCCTCCAGGCCCAGAACGGGCCGCAGCCGGATACCTACCCATGATCCGGCAAAGGCCGCTACGAACCATACCCAGCCATGCGCCGACCCGGTGCCGATGCCGCTGAAAAACGCGCCGATATTGCAGCCAAACGCCACCCGAGAGCTATATCCGAGCACCAGCCCGGCGAGGATCACCGCACCCCAGGCCCGTGCCGGCAAAACCCCCACCGGCGAAGCCAGACCAGAGCGCCACCACGCCATCAGCGCCGCGCCCCCGATCAAGCCGAAATCGGTGAGTGAGGTGACATCCGTCAGCACGCTTGCGGCGACCTGCGCCTGATTGCCCGGTGCCGACCAGAACACTGATCCCGACAGGTCACCGCCCGCGGCCACCACTACCTTGGCAACCCACAGACCCAGACCGTAAACCACGCCCCACGGTTGCCCGGCCACCACCAGATGAAGAATGGCCAGACCCGCCAGAACCAAAATCGCCCCCCAGTAGCGTGCCGGCAGGCGGTGAGAGCCGCGCTTGCCCAGCAGCAGCGCCAGACCAGCCACCGCCGCCAGCCCGACCAACGTGATCGCCAGCCCCTGCCCGCCGCTGAGTGCCATAACCGGCAAGCTGCCAAGATTGGTCCACCACGTCAGATGATAGGCACCAGCAAAACTGCCAATCG
Source organism: Roseovarius sp. (assembly GCF_048262375.1). Taxonomy (GTDB): domain Bacteria; phylum Pseudomonadota; class Alphaproteobacteria; order Rhodobacterales; family Rhodobacteraceae; genus Roseovarius. Next base: position 185,633 of record NZ_JBLXFE010000006.1, on the reverse strand, counting down.
CAAAGAATGGCAGCGCCACGGCGCCAATCGCGTTGCCGCTCCCGGCGTTGACCAGCGTGCCGGATCCACAGCCCATGACGATCTGCATCGCGGCCCCGAAAACAAACGCACCACCGATCATCGCAAAGCCGATGGGCGCATGTGCGCCCTTCAACTCGGCCCCATGCGAGGCCAAAAGCGGAAAGGCGACACTTGCGACAATCGCGATGCAAATGAGCTGCGCCAGCAAACCTGACGCATCCCGCTCCAGGATCATCCGCCGCCACGGTCCGGTAAAGCCAAAGCGGAACCCTTCAAGCGCAAGGCCAAATCCCAACCCGATCAGCAACAGCACGCCAAACCGGGGTCCCGCAATCAAGGCGAGCGCCAGAACCGCCGCCCCCACGCCCGACACCACCGCTACGCGCGACAGCATGCCGGGGCCTGTTGGTATTGCCGGGGATGCAGATATGGTTTGGCGCACGCGCATGCTCCTGTCAGTATTTTCCGGTGATCTTGTTCAGCAGGTTCTGGAACAGCCCCGGTACATTGGCCATTTCATTGCCTGCGTTCGACCAACCCACCATTGATTCCGGGTACATCCGAACGCCTTCGATGCCCGCCACTTCGCTCAATGCGAACCAGTTGGTCGCGGCCCAATGCCCGGTATTGCAGAAAGACACCAGACGGTCGCCCGGCTTGAACCCATTCTGCGCCGCCAGTTCCCGGATGAGATCGGGCTTGATCAGCGCCGGCTCACTCTGACCAAACCAACGGTCATGCGTAAAGTAGCGCGATTGCGGCAATGTGCCGGGGCGTGAGGCTGCGGCGTGCTTGGTCTCGCCCTTCCAAAAGGCTTCTGGCCGCGCGTCAATCAACTCGGCGCTGTCCTTGCCATCCACAATGGCCTGCACATCTTCGCGGGTCGCCATCCATGTCGGATCATACGTCACCGTGATAGTGCTCGGCGTGACCGCCTCGGCAGCTCCTTTCGCCACCGGCTTGCCCGCTTGTTCCCATGCGTTCATGCCGCCGTTAAGGATTGCCAAATCCTTGATCCCGCTCGATTTCAACGTCCAATAGACCCGTGCGGCAGCCCCAAAGTCGGTCTGATCGCTGCCCTGATGCACCACCACGACCGGACGGTCTTCGCTCACACCCAGTCGGCGCAGAACCTCAGTCATCTTGTCTTCGGCCACCAGCTCGCCCGGATTTTCCGCAGGGCCGCGAAACAGCCCATAGGGGGCCGGTACCGCCCCCGGAATATGGCCGGTCTCATAGGCCGCGCCGGTGCGGATATCGAGAATAATCACCTCTTGCGCGCTTTGCGCCTGCGTTACCGCATCAGGATCGGTCAACGGTCCCAGACCCGCGATGGCCGCCAATGGTGCCATCGCCAGCGCCGCTGCCAGACCCAATTTCTTGAACATGCCAAACATCATGTATCCCCTTGTTTTCCTGACGCGGAACCTAGGCTCGCACCAGAGTAACGGCAAGTTGCAGAGCAGGCTTTCACTTTATCTTGAGCAAATAAGAAGCATCGTACGGACAGCCGATCACCCGGGCAACAACATACCCTCGCCGCGGAGAAAACAGATTATAATTCTGCATTTCGCGCATCGTGCAGAACATTCTATCCGAATGCCTGCGTTTCCTCATCCTCATCGCCGCGCGTGCCGCCTTTGGTCCCGGTCACGATCCCCAGTGATTTCAACTTGCGGTGTAGCGCGCTGCGCTCCATTCCGACGAACTCCGCGGTGCGGCTGATGTTGCCGCCAAAGCGATTGATCTGGGTCAGCAGGTACTCACGCTCAAACGCCTCACGCGCCTCGCGCAGTGCCATCGTGGCAATCGCCCCAGACAGGACCACCCGCCCTGCATCGACAGACCCACCGCTCTCGCTGGGCAATTCACGCGCTGCAATCTGCCCGCTGCCCTCGCCCAGAATCAATATCCGCTCGATCACATTGCGCAACTGCCGCACATTTCCGGGCCATCGCATCGTCTGGAGCAGCGCCGACGCCTCATCGCTCAGCGATCGCAAGGCCAGCCCTTGCGTCTTGTGGAACATCGCGATGAAATGTTCGGCCAATGCCGGAATGTCCTCGCGTCGTTCTTCAAGACTTGGCACGGCAATCGGCACCACATTCAGCCGGTGATAGAGCTCGCGCCGAAACCGCTCTGCGGCGATCTCGGCCTCCAAATCCCGGCTGGTCGAGGATATCACCCGCAGGTCAACCTGCACCTTGCTGCTGCCACCCACCCGCAGGAAGGTCTGATCCACCAGAACCCGCAGGATCTTGGACTGGGTGCCCATCGGCATATCGGCGACCTCGTCGAAATAGATCACTCCGCCGCTGGCCTCTTCCAAGAGACCGGGCACCACGCCGCTGTCCTCGGATTCACGGCCAAACAACACCTCTTCCATCCGCTCCGGTGCGATCGACGCACAGCCGACGGTGACAAAGGGCGCCGAGGCCCGCGCCGAATTGGCATGGATGTAACGCGCCGCCAGTTCCTTGCCGGATCCGGCAGGGCCTGACAGCATCACCCGCCCATTTGACTTGGTGACCTTGTCCAATTGCCCCATCAGCGCCCGGAATGCCGATGCATCCCCCAGCATTTCAGAGGGTGCCGTCTCTCGCCGTTTGAGCGCCTGATTTTCACGGCGCAGACGGCTGGTTTCCATGCCACGCCGGATCACCACCATGAGCTGATCAATATTAAAGGGCTTTTCGATGAAATCATACGCGCCCTGCTTGATCGCCGCGACCGCGATTTCAATATTGCCATGCCCCGAGATAATCACCACCGGAACGTCCGGATAGTCACGCTTGACAGCCTTGAGAATGTCGATCCCGTCCATATGGCTGTCCTTCAGCCAGATATCGAGGATCAACAATCCGGGTTGTTCGGCCGAAATCGCCGCCATCGCCTCGTCGGCGTTTCCCGCAAGACGGGTGCTATAGCCTTCATCCTCAAGAATATCCGAAATCAGTTCTCGGATATCGCGTTCATCATCGACAATCAGAATATCACTCATAAGTCCCTCAAACAGCCAGTTTGTCCACTAGACGTTCATCCGAAACAAGCGGCAAGCGTACCACGGCCATTGCCCCGGCCCGCGCTCCCGCTTCAAACGGTTCTGCATCTTCAAGCATCAGCGTTCCGCCATGCTCTTCGATGATCTTCTTCACAATCGGCAGGCCCAGCCCCGTGCCCTTGTCCCGCGTCGTGACATAGGGCTCAAAGAGTTGCGCACGATCCTGCGGCAATCCGACCCCATTGTCGGAAATCCGGATCACGGCGCTGTCAGCCTCGACCGCACTTTCGATGCGGATGGTTGGTCGATGTCCCTCGGGCGCACCTTTTTCTTGCAGGGTTTCAATCGCCTCGCCCGCGTTCTTGACCAGATTGGTCAACGCCTGCCCGATCATCGCAGCGTCAATATCGACCTGCAAGGGCGTGTCGTCCAGACGGATATCGAACTGTACGCCGGGTTGCCCGCTTTCTTGCAAAAGTACGACCTCGCGCAGCACCTGACTCAGGCTTTCCTGCTTTGTGACCGGCTCGGGCATCCGTGCGAACTTGGAAAACTCGTCCACAATCCGGCGCAGGTCATTGGTCTGTCGCACCACAACATCGGTCAGTTGCTCAAGGCTCAGCGCCTCATCCGGCGGAAGCTGCTTGGCGAATTTGCGTTTGATCCGCTCGGCACTCAACTGAATGGGCGTCAGCGGATTCTTGATTTCATGCGCAATCCGCCGCGCCACATCCCCCCAAGCGGCCATGCGTTGCGCGGACACCAGATCGGTTACATCGTCAAACGCAACCACATAGCCCTCACGCCTGCCCTCTTCATTGATCCGCGTCGACATGCGCACCAACAGGTTCTCCTGCCGCGTGCCGCGCCCCACCTTGATCTCTTCCTGCACGAACCCGCCCGGCACCGTGCGCAATCGGTCAAAGAGCGCGCCAAACTCTGGCACAGCCACATGCAGCGCCAGCGATTGTTGCTCCTCAGACCAATCCAGCAACCGTTCAGCGGCGCGGTTCACGAATGTAACCCGTCCCTCAGGGTCCAGCCCAACGACCCCGGACGAGACCGAGCCCAGCACGGAATCGAACAACCGCCTGCGCCGCTCGATCTGTTGCGTATTGGTCAAAAGCGCCTCGCGTTGCCCCTTCAATTGCCGGGTCATCTGGTTGAAATAGGTGCTCAATTGGGCGATCTCATCATCGCCCTCTTCCTCACGGACCTGAGTGTCGAGATCCCCTTCCCCGACCCGTTGCGCCGCAGAGGTCAACCGCCCCACGGGCTGCGACAATCGCTCGGCGAACCACATCCCCAACCAGATCGCGGCCAGGATCAGAATTACGGCAAAGCCCAGATACAACAGCCCGAATTCAAACAGTACCCGCCCGCGTTCACTTTCGCGTTGATTGTAGAATGCAGCGGTCTCTTTGGTCTGATCCAGCAGGTTCAGAATCGCCCCATCCACCGTCCGGCTCACATAGAGCAATCGGTTCGGCAACGCCTCAAGCGGCATCAACGCGCGAAACTCGTTGTTCTCCCAATCGCGGATCACCAGAACGCCATCCGTGTGAGCTTGCTCGATCTGCTCAGGCGTCGGCTTCTCGAAATCAAAAAGATAGGACCGCTCTCCCCGTGCCCGGATTTCACCCGTCACATCTATGACAAACGCTTCGCGCAATCCGCGCTGTATCTCGCGTTGGCCCGATGACAGAACCTGACGAATATCGCCGTCCGTCATGAACACGGCGGCACGCTTTGTCGCGTTGATCACCCGTGCGAGCACCCGGATATCAGTCTCCAGATCGCGGCGGTGTTCCTCTTCATAGGCTTGGGCCGCCGCAACAGAGCTATCGACCACCCGCCCCACACGGTCAGAAAACCACGCCTCCAGCCCCATATTGACCGACAGCGTTGCAAAGACCGCCACCGTTACCGTTGGCAGCAGCGCCATCAGCGCAAACACACCCGTCAGTCTTAGATGCAGCCGCGACCCTGCCGACCGACTGCGCCGCGCCGCCACCATGCGCGCCACGCGCTGCATGACCAGACCGGCCACCATCAACACATAAACCATGTCGCATAGCAGAACCAGGCGCAGGCCATTGGACGTGGCACCCTGATCCAGCGGCCCCATCATCAAATAGGTCAAAAGCGCCAGAACCGGTCCCAATACCACAAGCCCCAGCGCGGCCCCATTCTGTAGCCGTTGCAACCGGCGCAGGCGGCTCAAGCCCTCCCACGACATACGCTTGCCTCTGAAACCGCGTGTCTGCGTTGCCACGCACGCCCCCATCACCTCGTGGGGTCGCACCTGCTTCCCCGCAACATATGGACTGCTTTGGCGCGCGCGCCTCAATTAGCAACAGTCCTGTTGCAGTTTTACATCAACTTACGGCGGCGTGTCACGTTAATATCCAGCTCGGTGATTTTCTTGCGCAGCGTATTGCGGTTGATGCCCAAAAGGTCTGCGCATTTCGCCTGATTGCCCGCCGTCGCATCCAGCGCAATCTCGATCAATGGCAGCTCGATTTCACGAAGAACCCGCGTATAGAGCCCCGGCGGCGGCAAGACATCGCCATGCAGATCGAAATACCGTCGCAGATGCCCTGCAACCGAAGCGGTCAAACTCTCGCCCCGCCCCTCTCGTATCACCGGCTCAGAGCGTGGCTGATTGCCCAGCACGGCTTCCACCTCGGCGCGGCTGATTTCCTCGGTCATCGCCGTCAGCCCGATTCGCCGCACGGCATTCTCCAACTGACGCACATTGCCCGGCCAACTATAGGCGCGCATCAGCTCTGCCGCCTGCTCCGACAGATGCCGCGCAGGTTGACCGTCCCGCTCGTCGCGCGCCAGAAAATGCTCAGCCAGCAAGGGAATATCCTCAAGCCGCGACCGAAGGGACGGTACGTCGATCACGGCCCCGCTCAGCCGGTAATAGAGATCTTCGCGCAAGGATCCTTCGTCCAGCGCTTGTCCCGGCGGCACCCGGCTGGTCGCCATGAACCGCGGCACATGATCGCCCGGCGCATCCATCATCCGCACCACCCGGCCCTGTGCTTCGGACGGCAGATCGGTCACCTCGTCCAACACGATCGTGCCCCCTTTGACCCGCGCCATGATCCGCGACGGGCCGTCCAGTTCCCGCAAATCCGCAGGCGTCACCGTCACAAACGGCAATGTGCGCCGATCCGAGAAGTCGTGAATCGCCTTGGCGATCAGGGATTTTCCGGTGCCGGATTCGCCGCAGATCATCACTGGAAGATCCGTGTTCATGATCCGCGCCACCACCCGGTAGAGCGCCTGCATCGCCGGTGTTCGCCCGATCAGCGGCAATTCCTCGGGCCGCTCCACCTCGACCTCCCGGATGGGTCTGCGCGCCCGCGATTCCAACGCCCGCGCCGTGCGTTTCATCAGATCCGGCAGGTCAAATGGCTTGGGCAGGTAATCATAGGCTTCCGCCTCCGCCGCCTTGATCGCCGTCATGATCGTGTTTTGCGCCGAAATCACGATCACCGGCAGGCCGGGACGATCCTGCGCGATCTTGGGCAGCATCTCGAGGCCATTGCCATCCGGCATCATCACATCCGAAATGACCACATCGCCCTTGCCCTCGCCTACCCATCGCATCAGCGTGGTCAGGCTCGAGGTGGCATGCACCCGACACCCCGCCCGCGTCAACGCCTGCGTCAGAACTGTGCGGATCGTGCGGTCGTCATCGGCGACCAGTACCGTGCCATCCATCCTCAAGCCTCCTTGATTGCGTCCGCTGCCCGTTGCAACGAAATCCGAAATACCGTGCGACCGGGCACGGAACTGACTGAAATCCAGCCATCATGGTCCGAAATGATCTTGGCCGCGAGCGCAAGGCCAAGCCCGGTTCCGTTCTCCCGTCCCGACACGAACGGATCAAAAATCTGATCGGCAATCTCGGGCGGCAATCCGGGACCATCGTCGATGATCTCGATCTGCAAGGGCAGCGCCTTGCCTTCTCCCTCACCGCGCCGCACCCGCAGCGACTGCTCGTAATACGTATGCAACCGGATGGTGCCCGGCTTGCCGCGCGCCGCCTCAGCCGCGTTTTTCAAGAGGTTCAGCACCACCTGCAACAACTGATCCCCATCCCCAAGCGCCATCGGCAGCGACGGGTCATAATCCTCGATCAGCGCCATATGCGCGGCAAAGCCGAGCATGGCCGAGCGCCGCGCGCGGTCCAGCACATCATGCAGATTGACCGGGCGCATATCCGGCGCGCTGATATTGCCGAATTGCTCGACTCGTTCCAACAGGCTCACGATCCGGCGGCTTTCGCTCACGATCAGATCGGTCAGTTCAAGATCCTCTGGGCCCAGCGTCATCGACAAGAGCTGCGCCGCTCCGGTGATCCCGGCGAGCGGATTCTTGATTTCATGCGCCAGCATTTCAGCCATGCCAATGGCGGATTTCGCGGCGGCCTTGACGCTGCTGTTTTGCACCATGCGCCCGGCCAATTCGCGAGGGCTGATCAGAACGATCATGTATCCCGGACTGCCCGCCAGCGGTGCCACCTGCAAATTGCATTGCATCGGCGCACGCTCGCCGGTGCCAACATCCACATCATTCACAAAGAGCGGCGCACCGTTCAGCCGGGCCCGTTCAAACGCCTCTTCGAGCGGGGCATTCACCGCCAGCTTGTCCCACACGGGCTGTCCGACCAGCGCCCGCGACGAAGACATCATGAACCCTTCCGCCGCCGGGTTGATCCCTGCGATCCGGTCCTCGGGATCAAGCAACAGCGCCGGCACCGGCAGAGAGGTCCAAATCGCGTCATCCGCATTCATGCTGCGGCCCTCGCATCCTGATCTTCTTTGCGTGCCGGATCGCCTCCCGCCATCGCATCCGGCAAAAGCCCCAACACGTCCTTGGGGGTTTCCGCCGTCAACACCGCGCGACGAACACCCTCCGCGCTGTGGGCCGCCTCCATATACCAGCCAAGATGCTTGCGCGCGACGCGCAGCCCCAGATCCCGGCCGTAAAAGCCCAACATCGCCTCATAATGCGCAGCCACCAGATCAACCAGCGCGGTGCCGCGCGGCGCCTCCGGGGGGGTGCCATGCCCCATCGCCGCCGCAACCTCAGCCAAAAGCCACGGACGCCCGCGCGCACCACGGCCGATCATCACACCTGCCGCCCCCGACTGCGCCACCGCTCGTCGGGCCGAGTCGACGCTGGTAACATCGCCATTGGCGATGACCGGAATATTCACGGCCTCCACAATTTCAGAAATCGCCGCCCAATCCGCCGCTCCACGATAGAATTGACAGCGCGTGCGCCCATGCACGGTGATCATGGCCACCCCTGCCGACTCTGCCCGTCGCCCAAGCTCTGGCGCATTCAATCGGGTATCATCCCAGCCCAGCCGTGTCTTGAGCGTTACCGGAACGTCGACCGCAGCCACCACCGCCTCGATCAGCCGCAGCGCATGATCCAGATCGCGCATCAGCGCCGAGCCCGAGGCCCCCGCGCCCCCGGCGCTCACCACCCGTTTGGCAGGGCATCCCATGTTGATGTCGATGATCCGCGCGCCATTGTCGGCCACCACCCGTGCAGCCTCTGCCATCCAATGCGCGTCACAGCCCGCCAATTGAACGGCCGTGTTCTCAGCCCCAAGACCCAGTTCCGCCTTGCCGCGCGCCGATGGCTTGGCCTGCACCATTTCCTGGCTCGCGACCATTTCGCTGACCACCAGACCAGCACCAAATCCCGCCACCACCTCGCGAAACGGCAGATCAGTGATTCCCGCCAGCGGGGCCAATAAAATCGGCGTCGCAATCTGCTTCTCCGCGATGTTCAGCATCACCTTGCCTAATCCTTGTGCAATTCCGTCGTTCTACCTGTGAACCCGACGTCAAACAATGATCACGGGCCTATTTAACAGCCGCGTCGCGCATATATGCCTAACTTTTAGGCATATGCTCAGCCATTGCGCTCGCACAAAACCCGGCCTAAGCAAGACCTATGACAACCGCAGCTATCATCGTGGCCGCAGGCCGGGGTACCCGCGCTGGCGGCGATCAACCCAAGCAATGGCAGGCCCTTTTGGGCCGCCGGGTGATTGACTGGACGCTTGAGGCATTCCTCGCGGTGACAGAAATTGATCGGATCGTTGTCGTCCTCCACCCGGACGACCTCAACCGGCTTGCCCCCCATCCACGGATTACTGTCACCGTCGGCGGGGCCACCCGCGCCCAATCGGTCCGAAACGGGCTTGAGATTCTGCAAGCGGATCCGCCTACGCATGTGCTTATCCACGATGTCGCGCGATGCTGTACACAAACCGCGTACATTGCGTCCATTTTGTACACAATCCAAAGCACAGGCTCACCCGCAATTGCTCCGGCCTTGGCCGTGACCGACGCCCTCTGGACCGGGGTTGACGGACGCGTGACAGGAACCCGCGACCGCGCCGGGCTATACCGTGCTCAAACTCCCCAAGCCTTTGAATATACATCTATTCTCGCGGCGCATCGCGCATATCAGGGCGATGCCGCCGACGACGTGGAAGTGGCCCGCGCCGCAGGGATTGACGTAACGATCATCGATGGCCATGAGGATAATATCAAGATCACCCATCCGCACGACTTTACCCGTGCAGAAAAAATACTTGGAAATCAAATGGATATACGTGTTGGACTAGGGTTTGACGTGCACCGCTTTGGTCCCGGTGACCATTGCATGCTCTGCGGCGTCGCCGTTCCCCATGATCGCGGGCTTCAAGGCCATTCCGACGCGGATGTCGGGCTTCATGCTCTTACAGACGCAATATATGGTGGCTTGGCCCAAGGCGACATTGGCCGACATTTTCCCCCCAGTGATCCCCAATGGAAAGGCGCCGAAAGCCACATTTTCCTGCGTCATGCTGTGGCGCTTGCAAGGGAGTTCGGTTTTAAAATTAATAACATAGACGTCACTCTTGTTTGTGAGCGTCCCAAAATCACACCGCATGCAACCGCCATGCAAGCGGCTCTGTCAGAAATCACTGGCCTGTCTCTGGACCGGATTTCAGTCAAGGCAACCACGTCAGAACGCCTTGGCTTCACCGGACGAGAAGAGGGCATCGCCGCTCAAGCGGCTGTAACACTGGTCAAGCCATGCGCCTAAGTCATTTGATCGCAACGTTTTTCTATGTCGGACACCTGCGCCCTGCACCGGGCACATGGGGGTCACTGGCCGCTCTGCCCGTTGCACTGGGTCTACATCTTGTGGGCGGTCCGGTGCTCCTTGGTATTGGCATTGCCTTGGCTTTCGCCTTAGGTTGGTGGGCCACACATCTGGAAACAAAGGGAAAAACAAATCACGACCCTTCTGAAATCGTGATCGACGAGGTGGCCGGACAGTGGATTGCCTTTCTGCCGGTCTCGATCGGTGCCTCTCATGCCGGTGTCGACCTCTTAAGCCTTTGGCCTGGCTTTGTTTTTTCTTTTCTCGCTTTCCGTTTCTTTGACATCACCAAACTTGGCCCGATTGGCTGGGCAGACCGCCGCAACGATGCCTTGGGCGTCATGTTCGACGATATTCTTGCCGGGCTTGCTGCCGCGATCTGCGTCCTGCTGGCCGCCGGATTTTATCATGGGGTTCTAGGGCTTTGATTGCACAGGATATTATCACTCAGGCCCGCGCTCACGGTGTGATGATTACCACGGCCGAAAGTTGCACCGCAGGCATGGTAGCTGCAGCCCTGACAGAAATCCCCGGTTCGTCCGATGTGGTTGAAAGAGGGTTCGTAACCTACTCTAACCTATCAAAAAAAGAGATGCTAGGCGTGTCCGATTCGACATTAACCACTTACGGGGCCGTCTCCGAAGAGGTCGCCCGTGAAATGGCCGACGGCGCCCTGTCCCATAGTGCGGCACAACTGGCGGTCTCAATCACTGGCATTGCAGGGCCGGGCGGATCAGAGCACAAACCCGAAGGACGTGTCTGTTTCGGTCTTGCGATGACCGGGCGGGTGACCGTAACCGAAACTCAGGAATTTGGCGCAATCGGTCGTGGAAACGTCCGGGAACAGGCGCGAAATCACGCACTAAAACTCATATTAAATAATCTAAAACAATAGCTTATAGATTTTATCTCATGTGTTTTGATAGAGCGCGTCCGCGCGCTGTTCGAAAGCGCGCACGATCCGCTTCATCGCTTCGAAAAAGAACAAATCAGCAGCGGACTGTAACAATTTGTTTTTAAATGTAAAATCTACATCAAAGCTCACTTCGCAGCCCCCCTCAACATCGCGAAAAACCCAGTTTGAGCGCATATGCTGAAACGGACCATCAAGGTATTCTGTCTCGATCTGCCGTGCCTCAGGCCAGAGCACCACACGACTGCTGAATCTCTCTCGGAACACTTTGAAACTAATAACTAAATCAGCTTCCATAATCTCAGAGCCATCGTCCTGCGGACGCGTGGATCGCACTCTTGCGGCGGCCGTCCACGGCAGGAACTGTGGATAACTGGCGACATCTGCAACAAGAGCATACATCTTGTCCGCCGAATAGCGCAAAACTCGTGTTTCTGAATGTGATGGCATTTCGCCCCCGGTTTCCGCGTGACAGTGGCGCGCTTTTTCCTAGACTGAGACCAGAACTTCAAGAGGGTCACATGCCGCAGCGCGCTTATGTTATCGATAAACTGATCACGGCCAAGAGTATTGCCGCCCGAATCGAGACCCTTTCGCATGAGATAGAGGCCGAATTCGCAGGGACGCAGAAACTGGTGGTTGTGGGCCTCTTGCGTGGCTCTTTCATTTTTATTGCCGACCTCGTTCGGGAGCTGGACTTGCCGGTCGAGGTCGACTTCGTCGAGACGTCTTCTTACGGCAACGCCATGGAGAGCAGTAGAGAAGTTCGTATTCTCAAGGACTTGCGCGGCGATATTGAAGGGCGGGATGTGCTCGTGGTCGAAGATATTGTGGACACAGGTCACACCTTATTTCATGTGCTGCATCTGCTGGAGAGCCGCAGGCCGCGCAAACTCCGTACCATCGCACTCTTGGATAAACCGTCGCGGCGCGAGGCGGAAATACGGGCCGACTGGATTGGGTTTGAAATTCCCGATGAGTTTGTCGTGGGATATGGCATTGATTATGCGCAAAGAAACCGAAACCTTCCCTATATCGGCAAAGTCCGCTTCTGCGATCAGTCATAAGAGGTAAAGTGGCGGACCCAAGAGGATTCGAACCTCTGGCCTCTGCCTTCGGAGGGCAGCGCTCTATCCAGCTGAGCTATGGGTCCACTTGCGCGGTGGTATAGCGGGGCCTGGTCTGCCCCGCAATCGCAAAATCAGCCAAAGAGCTCATGTGCAAGTTCGAGTGCATCAATCAGCACATCAACCTCAGATCGCGTGTTATACATCGCAAAAGAGGCACGACAGGTGGCCGTGACGTCGAGGTGCTCCATCAGCGGTCCGGTGCAATGCTGACCTGCACGTACGGCCACACCTTTCTTGTCAAGGATGGTCGATATGTCATGCGCATGCGCCGCGCCTTGCATGGTAAAGGAAAAAATCGCAGCCTTATCCGGCATCGTGCCTTGGACATTAATCCAGTTTAGCCCGGCAAGGCGTTCTTGTGCATAGCGGCTCAGATCATCCTCATGGGCGCTGATCGCGTCCATTCCGACATGCATCATATATTCCAGCGCCACGCCCAGACCGATCGTCTGCACGATACCCGGCGTGCCGGCCTCGAATTTCATCGGCGGATCGTTATAGGTCACGCTGTCGCGCGTTACCTCGCGGATCATGTCACCCCCTCCCATAAAGGGGCGCATCTCGGCCATCCGCTCCTTGCGAACAAAGATCGCACCCGAACCCGAGGGACCATAAAGCTTGTGCCCGGTGATAGCGTAAAAATCACAGCCCATCTCATCAAGATTGACTGGCATGTGAACCGCCGCCTGAGAACCATCCACAAGCACTGGCACACCCCGCGCCCGTGCCGCATCACAAATTGCTTTCACATCAACTTTGGATCCCAAGACATTGGACAGATGGGTAATGGCGATGAGTTTAGTCTTTGGCGTAATCGCATCTATGACCTTTTGCGGGTCCAACCATCCACGCGAATCGATATCCACCCATTTGAGCGCCACACCCTGCCGTTCCCGCAGAAAATGCCACGGCACGATATTGGCATGATGTTCCATAATGCTGAGGATAATCTCGTCGCCCGCCTGCATCCGGGGCATGGCCCAAGAATAAGCAATCATATTGATCCCCTCGGTGGTGCCCGAGTTGAAGATAATCTGATCCTCATCCGCCACCCCAAGAAACCGCGCAACGACGCCACGCACGGCCTCATATTTCTCGGTGGCAAGGTTGCTCAGATAGTGCAGCCCACGATGCACATTGGCGTATTCCATCGAATAGGCCTTTGTTATCGCGTCAATGACCACCTGTGGTTTCTGCGCTGACGCCCCATTATCAAGGTAAACCAATGGCTTACCGTTCACTTCTCGTGCAAGAATCGGGAAGTCGGCACGAATTTTTTCAACATCGAGCATCTCATGCCCCTCCCATAGCGGCCACGCCGATCAGGCTCAGCAGAATGCTTAGTCCAACCGCCATAGCCACGATTGACAGAACAATCACGCCCGCGGATTTAAACATGTTATCAAAGCGATGCGCAGAATCAACAAAGCCGATCAGAATGTAAATGCCCCAAATCGAGGATAGGAATATCAACAGGACAGCCACCATTGGAAAAGCCAGAGCCGAAATCGCGACAGCCACTTGCAGGATAAGCCTCAGCACCTGCAACCAGCAGATCAAGACCAACACATCCGACATTTGTGCCTGCCCCCCGAGCATGCGCCCCACCCAGAACAAAGCGAAAACCGTGATCGCAAGCGCCCCAAAAAGGAAAACAGTAAACAGCAGCGGTGAATGAAACGCTGGCGGCATGAGCATCATCGCCGCAGGATCGGTCGGCGGCGAGAGACGCAGAGACACTGAATAAACGATCGAATTGAGCACGGACATAAGTGCCAGCGCCATCCAGAGACTCTGCTGCGGGAAGCCAAACCCAATCAACACCCGCGCGGCGTCACGCGGGCGAAACAGCGTTTCCATCAAAAGCGCCTTGAATCGCGCCTGTGTCATGCCTTGCTCCATCCCGCCTCAATCAGACCTGAAACCCAAAACCACAAAAATATCAGCACCCAAAGCAGATCGACGGCCTGCAATCCGGGTCCCGGCCCGATAAATCCTGCCACAAGCCCACGCAAGAGAATGAGCGGACTCGCCGCAAGAAACGCCCAAAAAAGCGCGATCCGCGCACCAAACGCGCTCCCACGTCCGCCAAGCACCCGCAAGACCCAGTGACTGATGAGCGCCAGAGCATAGAGGATCAGCGGTGCAAAGAATATCCACGCCAGCAATGCACCGCCCAACATCGGGTTCAACTCTTGCCCCGTAAAATGCGCTTCGCGCGCCAATCTGGGCCATTGTGCGACATACACCAAAACGCAGGCCGCGATCAGGATAACGAGCGCACGATCCTCTCGCGGCCCCAAGCCGATCAGCCGACGCGCCACCCGACGCGGATTACGATAGGTGGCAACAAGGTCGGAGGTGACTGGCATCAGCGGCTCCTGCGCTCCAGCCAACCCGAAAGCTGACTGTTGATTTCTTCACGCAGGACCTCGTTCTCGATCTCATCTACGGCCTCCGCAAGAAAAGACAGTGTCAGAAGGTCCGTTGCCAACGGTTTTGGAACGCCGCGCGCCCGTAGGTAGTAAAGCGCGTCCTCATCTATCGCCCCCGAGGTCGAGCCGTGCGAACACGCCACATCATCGGCATAGATCTCCAACTCCGGCTTTGCCAGAAACTGACTGTCTTCATCCAGCAAGAGCGCCTGACTGATCTGATACCCATCAGTTTTCTGAGCACCCTGCTTGACCAGAATCTTGCCTTGAAACACACCGGTTGCCCCGTTGCGCAAGACTTTCTTGAAAACCTGACGGCTCTCACAGTTCACCGCGTCATGGGTGACAAATACCGTGTCGTCCTGATGGAAATCGCCATCTCCCATGGCGGCCCCAGCGACATGAGCCACACCGTTATCACCAGCCAATTCGATAACGCATTCATTCCGCGTCATCACCCCGTTGGCCGTCATGGTAAAGGACTTGAACCTGCTCTGCGCGCCCAATCGGGCAAAAATATGCGTTACAGCGCGGCGTTCGTGGTCACGGCCCTGAGTGCGAATGTGATGAAAGCTCGCTTTGTCCGCGATATCAACTTCCATGACCTTGTTGAACCGCGCGGCAGCTGGGCCATTCTCCAGAACTGTAAGTTCAGCGCCCGCTTCCAGCTTGATGACATGGTGGAGGATCGCGTCAGAACTCTCTGATTTATGGATATAAATCAAATTTATTGCTTTGCTGGGGCGCCCTGTCACATGGATCAGCACACCATCGCTTGCATAGGCGGTATTCAACGCGGCCAGAGGGCGGGCCACCGGCGTCTGTCCCCGCTCTTCGAGAACGCCATAAAGATCGCGCGCCCAATGGATATCCGTTTTGGCAGCGGCACTCAGTCTCTCTATCTTCACGCCCTCTAGCGTCGGATCATCGCTCGCCTCGGCATCATACACACCATCCACGAACACCACGTTCAAACGATCAATCGCCGCAAAGCTCATTGGGTCGTCGCCGTCCGAGAACCGCGCAGCGTGCGGGGCTTCCACTTGGACAAGGCTGTCCGGTCGGGTAAACTTCCAATATTCATCACGTCGATCGGGCAAGCCCATTGCCTTCAATCGCCCCAACGCCGCTTCGCGGGCCCCGGTTGCCCAAAGCCCCCCTTCCGGCAGGATCAGCGCGTCCAAACGGGCTTCGAGTGCGGTCAGTTTTGCTTGCGCTACAGCCATCACGCCACCTCGGACAGAATATCGGCATACCCGTTCTGCTCCACTTCAAGAGCAAGTTCCGGACCGCCAGTCTTGATGATCCGGCCATCGTACATAATATGCACGACATCCGGTTTGATGTGATCAAGCAGGCGCTGATAATGGGTAATCACAAGGAAACCACGCCCTTCGTCACGCAGCGCGTTCACACCGTCTGCAACCAGTTTCATTGCGTCCACATCAAGGCCCGAGTCTGTCTCGTCCAAGATGCACATCTTGGGCTCCAGCATGGCCATTTGCAGGATTTCATTACGCTTTTTTTCGCCTCCGGAGAATCCCACATTGACCGGGCGCTTGAGCATATCG
This sequence comes from Roseovarius sp., assembly GCF_048262375.1. Lineage (GTDB taxonomy): Bacteria > Pseudomonadota > Alphaproteobacteria > Rhodobacterales > Rhodobacteraceae > Roseovarius. Next base: position 169,371 of record NZ_JBLXFE010000006.1, on the reverse strand, counting down.
GCGTCGATCTGCAGGGTCTTGGCCTTTTCTCGCACCACTTTCAGGAATTCCGCGGCACTCATCTCATCTTCGCCGCGCGCCTTGCGCTGTGCATTCACGGCGGTGCGCAAAAACGTCATATTACCAACGCCGGGGATCTCAACCGGATATTGGAACGCCAGGAAGAGGCCCGCCGCTGCACGTTCTTCGGGCTCCATTCCGAGCAGGTCGATACCTGCCAGTGTGGCGCTCCCGGCGGTCACTTTGTACCCATCACGTCCCGAAAGAACATAAGACAGCGTCGATTTTCCAGACCCATTGGGCCCCATGATCGCATGCACCTTGCCAGCCTCGACAGTCAGGTTCACACCCTTGAGGATGGTCTTGTCCTCTTCTTCAAGGTCGACGTGCAGGTTTTTGATTTCCAACATTTTTATCATCCTTCTTTGTATCGTGGCGGCGTCAGGGCCGCGTCATCATCTCTATGATCGTCAACAGGTCTTCGGGCCTGAGCGTCAATGGCTTCACCTCGAATTCCGCCATGCGACCAATCACCAGCCGAGGCGCGCCAATGAACTCCTCAACCCGGTGATAGTGTTTCCGAGGGGTGTAGTCGTCGAAGAGAAGCGTGATAGGCCGCGCCGTGCGCAACGCTGCGGCCAAAACACAACCCGTGCGAAATCGGCCGTCTACCAGCACCACATCGGGCTGGACAAACTCGGGTAGGCCCCAAACCTGAAGCGGATAGCGCGCATAGCGTTGCCAGCCGCGCGCGTTACGAGGGAACCCCCATTCTTTCGTCGGGCCGACATCAGACCAGATGACATCCACCTCAGTCCCTTGTGCGGGTGGATTTTCTGCAAACCACCCCCGCATCATTCGCGCCCAATCCTCGTCACTCTCGACCGAAAAGAGCCGCTTGCCGGGCAATTCGGCGGCAACAACCGTTGACCCACCAGAGCCATATTCAAGGATCACGTCCGCCTGTCCATAAACCTTGCGCAAATGCGCGGCTTCCGCGTCGGGCAAGGTCAGGACTGGCCTGTCTATGGTTTTTGTCCCGCCCATCTCAACCCAACACGCCTGCAGAGGCGCTGACAGGTACCATGGACACCAAAGCGCCCGCGATCATGCCGTGGCAGTCAGTGACCCGTTGGCCCTCAGTGTGGCGGATGGTGGCAATAATCATCGCGTTTTTCCCAAGGGCGAGCGTTAGCCCACGCTCCCCTCAAGCGAAATCGCCACCAGTTGCTGCGCTTCCATAGCAAACTCCATCGGCAGCGCCTGAAGCACGTCCTTGCAGAACCCATTGACCACGAGAGCGACGGCCTCTTCTTCGTCCATGCCACGGGCGCGGCAATAGAACATCTGATCGTCATCCACCTTGGAGGTGGTGGCCTCATGTTCGACACGGCTCGAGTTGTTCTTGACCTCGATATAGGGCACCGTATGCGCCCCGCATTTGTCGCCGATGAGCAAGCTGTCGCATTGCGTGTAATTACGGCTGTTCTTGGCCTTGGGGTGCATGCTGACCAGCCCGCGATAGGTGTTCTGCGCATGGCCCGCGCTGATCCCCTTGGACACGATGCGCGACCGGGTGTTTTTGCCCAGATGGATCATCTTGGTGCCAGTATCGGCCTGCTGATAATTGTTGGCGATGGCGATCGAATAGAACTCGCCTTGGCTTTCATTTCCGCGCAGTATGCAAGAGGGGTATTTCCATGTGACCGCCGATCCGGTCTCCACCTGCGTCCACATCACCTTGGACCGGTCCCCCCGGCAATCGGCGCGCTTGGTGACAAAGTTGTAAATCCCGCCTTTGCCGTTCTCATCGCCCGGATACCAATTCTGCACCGTGGAATACTTCACCTCGGCATCTTCCTCGATGATGATCTCGACTACGGCGGCGTGAAGCTGGCTCGTGTCCCGCTTGGGCGCGGTGCAGCCCTCAAGATAGCTCACGTAAGAACCCTTGTCCGCGATGATCAGCGTCCGCTCGAACTGTCCGGTGTTCTCGGCATTGATGCGGAAATAGGTGCTCAGCTCCATCGGACAGCGTACACCGGGCGGAACATAGACAAAGGAGCCATCGGAAAACACGGCGGAATTCAGTGTGGCGTAGAAATTATCGCTCACAGGCACGACCGAGCCGAGGTACTTCTTGACCAGTTCGGGATGCTCCCGGATCGCCTCGGAGATCGAGCAAAAGATCACGCCGGCCTTGCGCAACTCAGCCTGAAAGGTTGTCCCGACGCTCACGCTGTCAAACACCGCATCCACCGCCACCTTGCGGCCCTCGGCGGGCGCGTCCTCGGCCCCTTCGACCCCGGCCAGAATCATTTGCTCCTTGAGCGGAATACCCAGCTTTTCATAGGTGGCCAGCAACTTGGGATCGACCTCGTCCAGCGACTTGGGCTTCACCTCCATCGACTTGGGGCGCGCATAGTAATACTGCGCCTGAAAATCGATCTTGGGGTAATCCACCATAGCCCAGTCGGGTTCAGTCTTGGACAGCCAGCGGCGGTACGCCTCAAGCCGCCACTCAGTCATCCATTCGGGTTCTTCGTTCTTGGACGAGATCAGGCGCACGATGTCCTCGTTCAGACCAAGCGGCGCGTATTCCATTTCGATGTCGGTATTCCAGCCGTACTTATAGGCCTCGCCAACTTGGCGCACTGCATCGACGGTTTCGCGGTCTACACCGTCCTTGACCTGAACGTTATCCACAGCAACCATTCCCCTCTCCTTACATATCAGGCCAATCGGCCCCGATGTTTTTGCAGGCGCTTCAGCCAAGCCTCGGCAAAGCGCAAGATATCGTCTTCTGATGTCTGCGGCCCCAACGATACGCGGATCGCGCACCCCGCCAGAGCCTCATCAAATCCCATCGCGCGCAGCACCCGACTTGCCTTGACCTTGCCACTGGAACACGCGCTCCCGGCAGAGATCGCAAACCCAGAAAGATCCATAGACATCACTTGTATCTCGCCCTTCCATCCCGGCGTGACAAAGCAACTGGTATTCGGCAAACGCGGCGCATCTTTCCCGACAAAAATAGTCTCATTTGAAAACTCTGCAATGGTATTTTCTAGAATGTTTCTAAGTTTTTCGATCTGCGCCCATTTTCCTTCAGCAAGATCATGGCCACAGGCCTCGGCTGCAGCGCCAAATCCGGCAATACCGATGACATTCTCGGTTCCGGCCCGACGGCCCATTTCCTGCCCGCCACCGCGAATCTGAGCCGCAAGATCGGTGCCGCGCCGGATAACCAATGCGCCGATGCCTTTTGGCCCGCCCAACTTATGAGCGGAAACAAGCGCCATCTCCGCACCGGACCAGTTGAAGGCCACCGGCAGCTTGCCAAAGGCCTGCGTCATGTCGCTAACGGCCAAACCTTCGGGCAGCGACTGAATCACCCCAGTCTCGGAATTTGCCAGTTGAAGGACTGACCCGCCGGGATCGGAAACTGAGACCCGCCCTTCAGCATCCACCGATAAATCGGGATTGATCCACGCGCCGACAGCATCATGCTCTACCATGCTCCCGTGCAAATCCCGCCCACTGCAGGCAAGAGCCGCCGCCTCTGTCGCCCCGGAGGTAAAGATTACATCCGCCCCCTCCGCGCCAAGGGCCGCCGCCACTTGGGCGCGCGCGCGCTCAACCAGCCCCTTGGCGGCACGCCCTTCTGCATGAACGCTCGACGGGTTGCCGATCAGGTCCATGGCCTCCAGCATGGCCTCGCGCGCCTCAGGGCGCAGCGGGGCCGTGGCATTGTAATCAAGATAGACCCTTTGCATGATCGCCCATTCTTGTTGGTCAGGTCCGCCGGGTCTGTAAGGGCCAAGCTCTCACAGGCATGGCGTCAATCGTCATCTACCACAGCAAAGAGATGCGGCACGGCCGGACATGGGGCGAGCGAATTGCCCGCCACATCGCTCAACCGCGTCTGATGTAAAAATACATAGACATGCGCGCTCAACCCTTCCCACAGCCGGTTCGCCATGGATTGCGCCCGAGATCCGCTTGTCCCCCCCGAGGCCCCTGCCCCCTTGTGCAGCGCGTCGATCGTTTCATCCACGGCAGCCAGAATATCGGCCACCCGGATTTCCGAGGCGGGCCGTACAAGTCGATAGCCCCCTCCAGGTCCGCGCACCGATGTCACAAGCTCTGCCCGGCGCAGCTTTACAAAAAGCTGCTCCAGATAGGGCAATGAAATATCCTGCCGCCGGGAAATATCTCCCAGCGTGACCACCGTTCCCGGAGGCTGTAAAGCGATATCGACAAGCGCAACCATGGCATAACGCCCTTTTGTGCTCAGTTTCATTGATCTTCTCCCATGCGAACAGATTGACCTTGCGCAGCACAACGCTTATCTCGCTCTGAGCCAGTTTGGCCCGGATCGCAATTTAGAACAATTCTAAGGTGCCCGAGCGAAGTCGTCAAGATTATCGCACTCACCCATGAAGAGGACACAGGGAACCCATGCCCGAGGTTATCTTTCCCGGCCCAGAGGGTCGGCTCGAAGGCCGCTATCACCCACAAAAGGAAAAAGACGCGCCCATCGCGATTGTGCTGCATCCGCATCCACAATTCGGTGGCACGATGAACAACAAGGTTGTCTATAACCTGCATTACGCCTTTTACAACATGGGCTTTACCGTGTTGCGGTTCAATTTCCGCGGCGTTGGCCGTAGCCAGGGCGAATACGACCAGGGAATCGGAGAGCTGAGCGATGCCGCCTCAGCCCTCGATTATCTGCAATCGATGAACAACAATTCCAAACATTGTTGGGTTGCGGGTTTTTCCTTTGGCGCGTGGATCGGCATGCAGCTTTTGATGCGGCGGCCTGAAATCACCGGATTCATATCCGTCAGCCCGCCAGCTAATATGTATGACTTCAGCTTTCTCGCCCCCTGCCCGGCCTCTGGCCTGATCATCAATGGCAGCCTAGACCGAGTCGCCCCCCCTGCGGACACCAAGACGCTGGTGAACAAGCTGCATGAACAGCATGGGATCACCATCACCCATCAAGAGGTGGAAGGTGCGGATCATTTCTTCAAAGAGCCGCATATGGACACGATGATCAGTTCCGTCAGCACCTATGTGAAACGTCGTTTGACCGAAAACACGCGTTGAGGACAGAATATGGGTGTTACCGAGGATCTGGCGGATGAGCTGGCCCGCGACGTCATCAAGGCGATCGAGGTCACGGGCGATGAGATGATCGTCAGCGATATCCAAAAGATCCTCGGGGCCACCTCGCAGACTGCAGAAGAGGCGTTTTTAACCGCCGTGCGCGTGCGTCGCGCCAATATCAAGGCGCGCGCGGTTCTTCTGGACAAGCTCAAACGGTTCAAAGCCGCCAAGGAAGCCGCCGCCGACAAAGGCGACGGCTGACGCGTCAGGCACGCAAACGCGCACCATCAGGATCAAACGGTGCCTCATGCAGAATACATGCGCGGTGCGGCCGACCCAAAACCATGACCTCGACCAAGTCACCTGGCACGGCCCCACCTTTGACATAGCCAAGCGCAAGGCTCATGCCGACAGTATAGCCATAGGCCCCCGATGATACGCGGCCGACGCCCACACCATCTTTGAAAATCGGCTCGCCCCCCGTGGCATCAGCGTTTGAGGCGGTCACATCACTCTCGTCGAGATGCAGAATCACCAGTTGCTCACGCGCAGGTTCGCCGATCACTTCCTGCAAGGCAGACTTGTTCAGAAACGCCTTGTCCATCTTGCACAGGCCAGCCAACCCTGCTTCTTGCGGCCAGTATTCGGGGCTGTATTCGCGCGACCAAGAACCGTAGCCTTTCTCAATCCGCAGGCTCATAAGCGCGCGACTGCCCACCGGCCCTGCGCCCACGGTACGTCCGACCTCAAGAAGTGCGGTGTAGAGCCGAACCTGATCCTCTGCCGCGCAATGCAACTCCCATCCCAGATCGCCGGTGAAACTGACTCGCAGGGCCACACAGTCCACCCCACCCAATTCGATCCGGGCCGAGCGCATGAACGGAAATTCCTGAGTGCTGAGTGAGGCATTGGTCAATCGTTGCAATATCTCACGCGATTTCGGCCCCGCGACATTGAAGCCGCACACCTTGTCGGTCAGGCTTTCGAATGTCGTGCCATCCGGCAGCGGTACCGCGTCAAAGAACCGCTTATGATAGCGTTCCGCCATGCCCGATGAAATCACCCAAAACTCGTCTTCTGCCAGCCGCGTAACAGTCGCATCGCCGGCGATTCCGCCGCGCACCCCAATCAGTGGCGTAAGACAGGACCGGCCGACAGACTTTGGCATCCGGTTCGCGAACACAGCATTCAACCAGTCCTCTGCCCCCGGCCCTTTGACCCGGTATTTGGCAAAGTTGGATATGTCGATGATGCCTGCGCGCTCGCGCAGCATGCGGCATTCTTCGCCCACCGTACCCCACCAGTTCTGCCGGGTAAAGCCGTTGGTATCCACCGTGCCGGGCGCGTCTGCGAACCACAAAGGATGCTCCCACCCATAATTGAGTCCAAAGACCGCCCCCATATCGCGCTGCATCTCGTAGGCAGGGCGCACCCGCAATGGGCGCCCTGCGCTCCGCTCTTCATTGGGAAAATGAATCGAGAACCGGTGGGCATATTGATCGCGCACCTTGGCCTTGACGAAATCGCGATTGTTGGCCCAGAGACCAAAGCGCGCGATGTCCCAGGGGAACATATCGTACTTCATTTCTCCGTTGATCAACCATTCGGCCACCATCCATCCCATGCCCGCCGACTGGCTGAACCCCGGAATAATGCCGTTACAACAGAAATACCCCTTAAGCTCTGGCACCGGCCCAAGAATCACGTTGCTGTCTGGCGACCAAATCATCGGTCCGTTTATCACGCGCTTAATGCCCGCATTGCCCACGACGGGCACCCGGTCAATCGCACGCATCATGTTTTCCTCGATCCGCTCCAGATCGTCCGGAAAGAGATCATGTGCAAAATCGAGCGGCGTGCCCTCTTCCGCCCAGAACCGCATGTCGCGCTCATAGGCCCCGATCAAGAGCCCCTTGCCCTCTTGCCGAAGATAATATTCGCCGTCCCGATCCGCGACCGAAGGCAACCTCCGGTCCAGGCCTGAAATCTCGGCGATCATCTCGGTCACGAAATACTGATGCTCGGTGGGCTGCAACGGCAGATCGATCCCGGCCAGTTTCGCCACTTCACGTCCCCAGAGACCAGCGGCGTTGATCACCCAAGGCGTGTGAATATTGCCTTTGGGCGTCTCGACAATCCAGCTGCCGTCGGGCTGCGGCACCGTTGCCGTCACGGGCGTAAAGCGATGAATTTCCGCGCCGCGCTGACGTGCGCCCACTGCGTAGGCGTTTGTCACGCCCGAAGGGTCCACATTGCCGCCATCGGGCTCGTACATGATGCAACGGATACCGTCAAAGTTCACCAAGGGGTGCAACCGCTCGGCTTCGTCGCGGCCAATCTCGTGAAAGTTCATGCCATAAAGCTTGGCCTTGGCCGCTTGCAGGCGCAGCTGATGCTCACGATTCTCGGTCTGCGCCAGATAAAGGCTACCGGGCTGAAACACCCCGCAGCTTTGTCCTGTTTCGGCCTCAAGCTCGTTATAGAGCTTCATCGTGTAATGCTGCAGGCGGCTGATATTGGCGCTGTCGTGCAAGCCGTGGATATTGGCCGCTGCGTGCCAAGTGCTCCCACTTGTCAGCTCGTTACGTTCCAGCAGGACTACATCGGTCCAGCCTAGCTTGGTCAAATGATAAAGAATCGAGCATCCGATAACGCCGCCGCCGATCACAACGGCCTGTGCATGGGTCTTCATGGGGTGTCCCTTTGGCTTTCCGCAGAGGCCACTTTTACCCGTCTCAAACCTGCAGACCTGCCGGTATGCGACAGTTCGTGTCGTGGATATTACAGGTCGCCGCACCCCGTGCGCCAGAGAGGTTGCGCCCAGAGATGTTGCGAAGCGCGGTCAGTAGAATGGCCTGCCCTCGATCAGAGGACAGGCCGATACCCGAACCCACCCGGAAAGGTGCATCAGGATCAATCTCAGGTTAGCACACGCCAAAAGTTTCGCTGAGCACCGTATTGCCCGCGACTTTGATATAGACCTTGATGCCGGTGGGAATGCCGAACTTGGTGCAGATGTCCAGACAGGCCTCAGCCGCAGTGCCATTAGGAATAGACACGGGCAGAGGGAAACAGTGCTTGCCAAATCCAAGCGGCAGATTGAGGCAGACCTTGTTGTTCTCGACGGTCACCGCGATGCATTGCGCCGCAAGGGCGACATGGCCACCGCCTGCGGGCACTGCGGATCGCGCCGTGAGGTTTTTAGCTGCATCGTTCTCTTCGTGTCTGCGTCGTGCGGCGTCCAATGCAGCTTCTACGGCGCCATGATCAAATTCATGAAATTGTTGAGCCATTTCAAAGTTCTCCTTAATATAATTGAAGTGTCCCATAGGCTATATGGGTGACGCCAACATACTATAAACGGGTCTTTTATTCCAATGATTCGTCTTAAGGTTGTTTTTCAGTGTCTAAACTTGGATCTGCAGGGGGCGGTTCTTTCCGTGAAAGCATTCCCGACACCTCATTTGCGTCAGCTTTTGTCGCCAATTGACATGCTCTTTGAGCGCCACCGGGCAGGGTCTGGAAAAACAAACGGAGGTTCCCCATGAAAACCAGCACCCGCGTGGTCGTGATCGGCGGCGGTGTCGTCGGCTGTTCCGTGCTCTATCACCTGACCAAATTGGGTTGGTCGGATGTTATGCTGCTTGAACGGTCTGAATTGACCAGCGGCTCGACATGGCATGCGGCGGGGGGATTTCATACCCTCAATGGCGACACCAATATGGCCGCTCTTCAGGGCTATACGATCCGGCTTTATAAGGAGCTGGAAGAGATCACTGGCATGTCCTGCGGCCTGCACCATGTGGGCGGCGTGACGCTGGCCGACAACCGTGATCGCTTTGATATGCTCTTGGCCGAGCGTGCCAAGCATCGTTACATGGGCCTCGACACCCATATCGTGACCCCCGAAGAGATCGCACAGATCGCACCGGTCACCAATGTCGATGGCATCATCGGTGGCCTCTACGATCCGCTCGACGGGCATCTCGATCCCTCGGGCACCACCCATGCCTATGCCCGCGCCGCGCGTATGGGCGGTGCTACGATCGAGACCCATTGCATGGTGCGCGAAACCAAACAGCGCGCCGATGGCACTTGGGATGTTGTCACCGACAAGGGCACGATTCACACCGAACATGTGGTCAATGCGGGCGGCCTATGGGCACGCGAGGTGGGGGCGATGGCGGGTGTCTACCTGCCGCTGCACCCGATGGAACATCAGTATATCGTCACGGACGAAATCCCTGAAATTTACAACCGCGACAGCGAGCATCCGCATGTCATGGACCCCGCAGGCGAAAGCTATCTGCGGCAAGAGGGGCGCGGTCTGTGTATCGGGTTCTATGAACAGCCCTGCAAGCCTTGGGCGGTGGATGGCACACCTTGGGATTTCGGCCACGAACTCCTGCCCGACAACCTCGACAAGATCGAGGCCAGCATCGAATTCGCCTACAGGCGGTTCCCGGTGCTGGAGCAGGCCGGGGTCAAATCGGTCATTCACGGCCCCTTCACCTTTGCTCCCGACGGTAACCCCCTAGTCGGCCCCATTCCGGGCCTGCGCGGCTATTGGTCAGCCTGCGGCGTGATGGCGGGCTTTTCTCAGGGTGGCGGCGTGGGCCTCATGCTGGCGCAGTGGATGGTTGAGGGCGAATGCGAGCGTGACGTAACCGCCATGGATGTGGCACGCTTTGGCGACTGGATCACGCCGGGGTATACCCGGCCCAAGGTGATCGAGAATTATCAGAAACGGTTCTCAGTGAGCTACCCCAACGAGGAGCTTCCTGCCGCTCGCCCCTTCCGGCAAACTCCAATGTATGACGTATTTGACACGATGGGTGCTGTGTGGGGCGCGCAGTACGGGCTCGAAGTCGTCAATTATTTTGCCCAAGGAGACGAGCCGCGCTTCGAGACCCCGTCTTTCCGTCGCTCGAACGCATGGGAGGCGACAGCCCGCGAAGTCAAGGCAGTACGAGAGGCCGTGGGCATCAATGAGGTGCACAATTTCGGCAAATACCTCGTCACCGGTCCCAAGGCACGGGACTGGCTCGACCGGATCATGGCGGGGCGTATCCCCAAAGCGGGACGGCTGTCACTGACCCCGATGCTTTCGCCCAAAGGTCGGCTTTGGGGGGATTTCACCGTTTCTTGCCTTAATGACGAGACATTTCAGCTCACCGCCTCCTATGGCGCACAGGCGGTCCATATGCGCTGGTTTGGTCTGAACGAGACCGCAGGCGTCAAGGTCGAAAACATCTCGGACCGGCTCAACGGCTTTCAGATCGCCGGGCCAAAGGCGCGCGAGGTGCTCACCGCTTGTACCCGTGACCAAGTGGCAGACATGAAATTCATGGATATCCGCCATGCCACCGTCGGTAAGGTAGAGTGCCTCGTGCAGCGCGTCAGCTACACCGGCGACTTGGGCTATGAGATATTTTGCGATCCAATGGCGCAACGCGCACTCTGGGATGTGCTCTGGTCCGAGGGACAAAAGCACGGGATGAAACCCTTTGGCATGCGCGCGATGATGTCGTTGCGGCTCGATCGTTTCTTTGGCTCATGGCTCAATGAATTCTCGCCGGACTACACCCCCGGCGAGACTGGCATGGACCGTTTCATCAGCTTCGCCAAGAACGCCGATTTCGTGGGGCGGGCGGCGGCTGAGACTGAGCGCGCCAAGGGTGCTGCCCGTAAACTGGTGGCCTTTGAGGTCGCGGCGACGGATGCCGATGTGAACGGCTACGAACCGGTCTGGATCGACGGTGAGGTATGCGGCTTTTGCACCTCGGGCGGCTATTCGCATCATGCGGGCAAATCCATCGCGCTGGCGCTCATCCCAACCGAGCGGGCACAGGCGGGCTTGCGGGCCGAGATTGAGATCCTTGGGCATCGACTGGGGGCGACGATGCTGACCGAGGCGCTCTTTGACGCAGAGGGCGCGCGGATGCGTGGCTGAACCAAAAAAAACCGGCGCCTGCTCTGAAGGCGGACGCCGGTTTTTTGAGTATTTTCAGAACGATGAACGACTGAGTCAGTCCTTGTGCTCATCGGGGTCGGGCTGTCCGACCCCGACAAATACGCGCTTGAGCGGTATGATCCACAGAAAACCAAGCCCGACATAGATCATCAACTCGATCCAGATCGAAGGCCGGTCAATCCAGTTCACAACACTCACGGCCACCACCACATAAGCGGGTAGCCCGATCAGCAAGACCACGAGCGACCAGCGTTTGCGGGCTTTGTAACTCAGCGCCATGCGCTCTCCTCAATCCGCGAACGGGTCGGTGACGAGAATGGTGTCTTCGCGTTCGGGTGACGTAGACAATAGAGCGACAGGGCAATCGATCAACTCTTCGACCCGGCGCACGTATTTGATCGCTTCGGCAGGCAAATCGGCCCAGCTGCGCGCGCCCTCGGTCGATTGCGACCAGCCCGGCAGTTCTTCGTAAATCGGTGTGCAGCGCGCCTGTTGATCGGCGGCAGTTGGCAGGTAATCCAGCCGCGTGCCATCGAGATCATAGCCCACGCAGATTTTCAGCGTCTCGAACCCGTCAAGCACATCCAGCTTGGTCAGCGCGATGCCGGTCACACCAGAAGTGACGCAGGTCTGCCGCACGAGACAGGCGTCAAACCAGCCGCAGCGCCGTTTGCGCCCCGTCACCGTGCCAAACTCACGGCCACGCTCGCCCAAACGCTGACCATCGGCATTGTCCAACTCGGTCGGGAACGGCCCTTCGCCCACGCGGGTGGTATAGGCCTTGACGATGCCCAGCACATAATCGATCGCACTGGGCCCAAGACCAACGCCCGTCGCGGCCTGTCCGGCGATCACATTGGACGAGGTAACAAAGGGGTATGTGCCGAAATCAATATCCAAGAGCGCGCCTTGTGCGCCCTCAAAGAGGATACGCTTGCCCGCACGGCGATTCTCGTTGAGCACTTTCCATACCGGCGCCGCATAGGGCAGAATGAGCGGCGCGATCTCTTTGAGCTGCGCGATCAGCGCCTCGCGATTGACAGGCTCAATGCCCAAGCCTCGACGCAGCGGATCATGATGCTGAAGCGCGCGGTCCACCCGAGCGATCAGCGTCGCCTCATCAGCCAGATCCGCAACCCGGACGGAACGCCGCCCCACCTTATCCTCATAAGCAGGCCCGATACCGCGCCCGGTGGTGCCGATCTTGGTACCCTTAGAGGCCGCTTCCTCGCGCGCACGGTCCAACTCGCCGTGAATAGGCAGAATCAGCGGTGTATTTTCAGCGATCATCAGCGTCTCGGGCGTGATGGTCACACCCTGATCCCGGATAGAGGCGATCTCTTTGACCAGATGCCAAGGGTCAAGCACCACCCCATTGCCGATGACCGACAGCTTGCCGCCGCGCACCACACCCGAGGGTAGCGCATTGAGCTTGTAGACCTTGCCGTCGATCACGAGGGTATGGCCCGCATTATGGCCACCCTGAAAGCGCGCGATAACATCAGCCCGCTCACTCAGCCAATCGACGATCTTGCCTTTTCCCTCGTCCCCCCACTGGGCCCCGACGACGACGACATTTGCCATGATTTACCCCTCGGCATTTGGTCCAAACCGCGCGTCGGTATAGCGGGGCTACGCGCCGGGTGAAACATCTAATTGAGTCCGGTTCGCCGACGGATGCAGACATCCACAGCAGATCAGAGCAAGCAAGAGCCCCACCCCCGGCCGAACTATCCGGCAGAAATCGCATATGACGATGAATAGGGACCCCTGCGCCGATTGTCGGGTTGCGGGCGGGCGCAGAATTGCATAGATAGCGGCAGATCGAGACATAAGCGTAGGCCCCCTGATCCATGGAAAATGTCGTCCTGACCGTCCACCTTCTTTTGGCGCTCGCCCTGATCGGCGTGGTGCTTCTGCAACGCTCCGAAGGCGGCGGGCTTGGCATGGGCGGCGGCGGCGGTGGTGCCATGACGGGCCGTGCGGCCGCTACAGCACTGGGCAAGATGACATGGATCTTGGCCGCTGCCTTTATCATCACCTCGATCACGCTGACCATTATCGCCGCGCAAAACGCCGCCGGGATTTCAGTTCTTGATCGGTTGACCGACGCGCCGCCTGCCATTGAGCAAACTGCGCCGTCTCTACCGGATGCCGACAGTCTGTTGCCGCCGCCGTCTGGCGATACAGCCCCGTTGACACCTACGGCCGACTGACACAATTCATTGAGGTTGGGGATTACCGCGCAACAGCATCTTGCGGTTGGCTTGCGTAATCCTCGCGAATCCTGTAAGGGTTAAATCCCGTGGCAGAGCGGTCTTTCGAGGCTATCTCTGGGTTTTTGACCAACCATCAAACACACAGCAACACGGGGGCCTCAGCGCATGGCACGATATATTTTCATAACCGGCGGCGTTGTTTCCTCGCTTGGCAAAGGACTTGCCTCGGCCGCCCTTGGGGCGCTCTTGCAAGCACGCGGCTTTTCGGTGCGTTTACGCAAACTGGACCCCTATCTTAACGTTGATCCCGGCACCATGTCACCGTTTGAGCATGGCGAGGTCTTTGTGACTGATGATGGCGCCGAGACTGATCTTGACCTTGGACATTACGAGCGCTTCACCGGCGTACCGGCACGGATCAGCGACTCTGTCAGCTCTGGCCGGATCTATTCCAATGTGCTGGAAAAGGAACGGCGTGGCGATTATCTGGGCAAAACCATTCAGGTTGTTCCGCACGTTACCAATGAAATCAAAGAGTTCCTTGCGATTGGCGAGGATGAGGTTGATTTCATGCTTTGCGAGATCGGTGGCACCGTGGGTGACATTGAAGGATTGCCATTCTTTGAGGCAATTCGCCAATTCAGCCATGATCGTCCGCGGGGGCAGTGCATCTTCATGCATCTGACCCTCCTGCCCTACCTCGCGGCAAGTGGCGAGTTGAAGACCAAGCCGACACAGCATTCGGTCAAGGAACTGCAAAGCATCGGCATTGCGCCAGATATTCTAGTGTGTCGGTCGGAACAGCCCATTCCTGATAAGGAACGTGAGAAAATCGCGCTATTTTGTAACGTCCGTAAGGAGCATGTGGTCGCGGCCTACGACCTCAAATCGATCTATGAGGCGCCGTTGGCCTATCACCGCGAGGGTCTGGATCAGGCCGTGCTCGACGTGTTTCAGATCAGCCCCGCGCCCAAACCGGACCTGACCGTTTGGCTGGATGTCGTCGACCGGATCCAGAACACGGACGGCGAGGTCAATATCGCCATTGTCGGCAAATATGTGCAGCTTGAGGATGCCTATAAGTCGATCAAGGAGGCGCTCATTCACGGGGGCATGGCCAATCGGGTCAAGGTCAATGTTCAATGGGTTGATGCCGAGATTTTCGAGCGCGAAGACCCTGCGGCACATCTCGAAGGATTCCACGCTATTCTGGTGCCCGGCGGATTCGGCGAGCGCGGCACAGAAGGCAAGATCAAGGCCGCAGAATTTGCCCGCACCCGCAAAATCCCATATCTGGGAATTTGTCTGGGCATGCAAATGGCCGTGATCGAAGCGGCCCGTAATGTGGCTGGCCTCAAGGATGCTGGATCGGAAGAATTCGACCATGAAGCCGGCAAGCGGCGATTTGAGCCGGTGGTCTATCACCTAAAAGAATGGGTGCAGGGCAACGAGAAAGTGCAGCGCAAAGTCAGCGATGACAAAGGCGGCACCATGCGTCTCGGGGCCTATGACGCAGTGCTCAAGGAAGGCAGCCGCGTAGCGCAGATCTATCACGGCACAGCGATCGACGAACGCCACCGTCACCGTTATGAGGTAGACACCAAATACCGGGAAAAGCTCGAAGGCTGCGGCCTGACATTCTCGGGCATGTCCCCCGATGGTCGGTTGCCTGAGATCGTGGAATGGTCGGATCACCCTTGGTTTATCGGCGTGCAGTATCACCCGGAATTAAAATCCAAGCCATTTGCACCGCATCCGCTGTTTGCCGATTTTGTGCGTGCAGCCGTCGAGACATCTCGTCTGGTCTGAGACCAACACAGAGCGCGCGCGTCAACTCTTGACTGGAAAGAGGAAACACCGATCGCGCCGGATCATCAGCCAAAGAGACTTGCCCGGCTGGGGCAGGAACACATTGGGCACCGTCGCCTTGAGCAACGATCCGTCGTGATCCATTCGGAATTCCACAAGGCTCTCTGACCCCATAAACCGCGCGCGCTCTACGACACCGCGCGCGGGCGTGCCATCCTGAGGTGTCGGGTTCGGGCCGCGCCCCTGACGATCAAAGTCGATCTTGATGTGCTGCGGGCGAATAACGATTTCGACCTCGCTGCCTTCATAGGCACCGGGGGCTAAAAACTGACCAAAGGGGGTATCGACCAGCGAGCCTCGCACCCGGCCCCGGATCACGTTGACCTCAGAGAAAAACGCCATGGCGCTTCGATCCACAGGGGCATTGTAGACATTGTAAGGCGCGCCCTGCTGCACAATCTGTCCATTGCGCATAAGGGCTATCTCATCGGCCATGCGCATCGCTTCTTCCGGTTCATGCGTGACCAAGAGAACGGCTGTGTCCTGTTCGCGCAAAATATCCAGCGTCTCGTCGCGAATGCCATCGCGCAAACGATTGTCGAGCCCGGAAAAAGGCTCATCCATCAACATGATGCCAGGTCGCGGAGCCAGAGCGCGCGCAAGCGCCACGCGCTGTTGTTCCCCCCCCGAAAGCTCGTGTGGGTAGGCATTGAGATAGCGTGCCAGTCCCACTCGGTTCAGTAGTTCGCCAACGCGGGCCATCTTGGCGGATTTATCACCGCTAAGGCCAAAACCCACGTTCTGCGCAACGCTGAGATGAGGAAAGAGAGCGAAGTCCTGAAACATCAGGCCAATATGCCGCCGCTCGGGCGGCACGCGAAACACTGTGTTGCAAACCAGATTGCCATCGACCCAGATTTCACCCGAATCCTGCATCTCGACCCCGGCGATCATGCGCAGCGTCGTCGATTTGCCACAGCCCGATGGCCCGAGCAAACAGGTCACCTGCCCCGGCATAACACGCAACGAGACGTCGTTGACTACAAGCCGCCCGTCATACCGCCGCGTCAGATTCTTGATTTCAAGCCGGGGGATTGGGGTCTGCAACGGGGCCTCGCGTTCTTTCCGATTAAATCTATCGGATTTTGTTCAATGGAAATATCAACCTCATGCGCACCATGCAAGCCATATGGGCTGCGGCCCGTTGACAGGTCCGGGAAGAGGTGTTTGTGTGGCCCCGATTTTACATCATTGGAGTTTGTCCCATGCGGTTTTTGACCGGTGCCTTTTTTGCTCTCTGCCTTGCACTCCCTGCTCATGCCCAAGATGATCGCGACGCCCGCGTCGCTGTGGCCAAGGACTATGTTGCGGCCACAATGCGCGACATGGATATTCAGGAGTTCATTCGCCAACTCTGGCAGCCGATGGTGCAACAGATGGCCGCGACCCGTCAGCCGATGTCACCGGAACAAATCAGCGCAATCGAAACGCTGTTCTCTGATCATCTGACGCAACCACTTACCGATGTGATGCTCCAGCAAGATGAAATCATGGCCGATATCATGACGCTCGATGAACTGACGGCGCTGCGCGATTTCTACACCTCAGAGCATGGCGGTTCCGTGATGCGCAAGATGCCGCAACTGGCGCAGATCCAGCAGCCGATGATTTCTGCTGTTCTCCAAAAGGCGATGCCGGAAATGATGCCCAAGATCGAGGCGATCACAGCCCCGGACTAAGTCAGAGCTCGCCCCGCATTAGAATCAGAGCCGGGTGAATACACCCGTTGGGGTTCGACAGAGCATCTGCCCGTGGCTGGCGCCAACGTCAGGCACGGGCCCATGTGACATCCGAGCTATCCTGAATTACCGCAGGACAGCGGATCTCTGGCAAGGCGTCACTCCTTCGGTAAATCCATCATCGCAGTAAATTCAGCCTCGGCGGCCAACTCGCCCTCGACTTCGGCAACTCCCGCGAACTTCCAGACCTTACCACCGGGTTTTCCCCGCGTTGTGCGCAGTTTCATTTCCAGCACATCGCCGGGTACCACCATGCGCCGAAACTTGGCGCTGTCGATGGCCATGAAATAGACCAACAAGTTGCGATCCTGCATGTTCAGAGCCGTGCCGACCATAACAGCGGCAGTCTGCGCCATCGCCTCGATGATCGTCACGCCGGGCATGATTGGTTTGCCTGGGAAATGGCCCTGAAAATGCGGCTCGTTCATTGTCACGTTTTTAATACCACGCGCCGATTGATAGCTGTCGATGTCGACCACCTTATCAACCAGCAAAAACGGGTATCGATGCGGGATAAGCCGCTGAATCAGGTGGATGTCCGCAGATTTGAGAGGCTCTGTCATGGAATGTCCTTTCGCGTAGCACCATGGGTGCCCCTAGCAAGCCGAATGGCACGGGGCAATATCACTTGAGCGGCCTATTCTACAGGCTCCTGTTGGGTCTTGGGGTCCTGCCCCGGCTGGGTATCCGATGTATCCTGCGCCTGGGGCCCGGCGCCAATACGTTCGTTGATTCGCGCCACAGCAACATCGGTGATATCGGCTGCGCCTGCATGCAGCAAAACGGCGCGCGCATCTATCATCACCATCGCATCAGCCTCTTGCAGCAGTTCAGCCAAAACTGGCTGAACAACTCTCATAAACTGAATTGGCACCAATTCGCGCCGACGTTCAAGATCACGGGACATCCGCTCGCTTTCCAAGCGCAATTCCTCGACCTTTTGATCAAAGGCATCCGCAAGCACACGAAACCCAGACGGAGCGGTTGTGGCCCGCAAACCGGTCAGCTTCTTCTCTTCGGCCTCCAGCTCCATCGCAATCCGCTCATTATGCGCAATCAGACGGTCGCGCTCGGCCTGAATCTCGACCTGCAGACGTTGACCATAGTCGGATTCGATCAGCATCCGCTCGGGATCAATCACCAGAACATCGCTCTGGATCACACCCATTTGCTGCGCCTTCAGGGGGCCATGCGCGCCGAAGGTCATCGCCACGACCAGCCCAGCCATAGCAAGGGCAGTCCGCATGATCAGAATTCCGTTCGAACCGTCAGATCAAACTGCTGCTCGATATCGCCGGGTTCCTTTTTGAGGGCGTTCGAGAAGTTCATCCGGATCGGGCCAAAGGGCGAGGACCAGAAGACTGAAAATCCGACAACATGCCGTGCCTTGAACCCGGTTGATGCCAACGTGCCTGTGGCTGACCCGCGGTTTCCAATGCCCCAGATAGAGCCGATATCATAAAACGCGCCACCGGTGATGCCGTATTCTTCGGGCAGCCCTAAGGGGAATTCAGCTTCCAACTTAAGGGCTGCAAAATAATCACCGCCCAACAGTTCGTCGCCCTCTACCGGTCCAATACCGTTGGGCTCAAAGCCGCGAATGACCTGAGAGCCGAAGCGGTTAAGAAAGCGACTGCTCTGATTGCCAGAGAATTCAATCGCACCCCCCTCAAGGATGGCCCGCAGAGTGACATCCTCATTCAGCACCGTTGTTTGGCCGACGAACCGCGCTGTGGTCTTGACATAATCGTTGTCCCCGCCAAGGCCCGCAAACTCCTGACCGAAAGACAACAGGATCCCGGCATTGGGGTTAAGGCCCGTTTGGCGGGTGTCGTAAACGAAATCATACCCCAAAGCGCTGGTCCAGAGACCGCCTTGGTTGACCTCATTCTGGAGAATGCCAGACGTGCCCTGATAATCGGACATATCCTCATAGCTGGCATTATAGAATATCCCAAGGCGGGTGTTCTCGCCGGTGGGAAAGGTCAGACTGGGACGGAATGTACCGATTGCTGTGTCAAACAGGCTGTTGTCACTTTCAGTTTCCTGAAACGCAAAGTCGAGTCCAAAGGCCACATCACGACCCAGAAACGCCGGCTCTACGAACCCGAGGTTATAGTTGATCGTGTCCCCCGTCGCCAGAATCTGCGCGGTCAGTTGCTGACCCCGTCCAATAAAATTGCGCTCGGAGAATCCCAATGAAATACCAAGACCAGAGTTGGTGGAGAAGCTGGCACCCACGGAAACCGTGCCGGTGGTGGTCTCTTCTACATCGGTCTCAATCACCACCTGATCAGGGCGCGAACCCTCGCGGGCATTCACGTCTACGTCCTTGAAGTAGCCCAACGCCCGTATCCGGTCAGCCGCCTGACGAATCGAGCGCGGATTGAACGGATCGCCTTCCGCCTGATCGAACTGACGACGGATCACCCTATCCAGCGTCGTCGTGTTGCCCTCGATGTCGATACGCTCGACAAATACGCGGGGGCCGCGCTGAAGCACGAATTCGACATCAAGGGTCAGATCCCGGTCATTGCGAGTGATCCGAGGCGAGACCCGCATAAAGTCCACGCCATTCTTGATCGCAAGGCGTTCCATACGCGCGATCGAATTTTCAACCAGTGTCGGAGAATAAACCACCCCCGGCTTGATCTTGAGAGTATCGTGATACGTTTCGGACTCGACCCCGTTCATCTCGCTGACCGTGGTTATCTGCCCGAATCTGAACTGCTGCCCCTCTTGGACATTGAAGGTTACGAAATAAGCATCCCGCTCACGCGCCAATTCGGCATTGGTGCCTGTCACCCGGAAATCCACAAAACCGCGCGAATTGTAGAAATCGGTCAGAACCTGACGGTCGAAATTGACCCTGTCCTCGACAAAGGTGTCGCGTTCGATCAGGGCTCGTAGAATGCCGGTCTGTTTACTCTCGACCACGCGACGCAGACGGGTATCGGAAAAGGCCCGGTTGCCCACAAAGCCGATACGCTGCACCTCAATCTTGCGGCCTTCAAAAATCTCAAAGACCAAATCAACCCTGTTGTCACTCCGGCGGATCACCTTGGGCGTTACGCGTGCCGCAATCCGGCCATTCTGGCTATATGCCTCGGAAATTGTACCTGCATCGCGCTCGGCCTGAGTGGGGCTGAAAACCTGACGCGACTTGCTCTGGATGAACCCGGCAAGATCCTCATCCTTGATCTTGTCATTCCCCTCAAAGGCGATCTGATTGATCGTCGGGAATTCTGTGACACGGATCAGAAGATTACTGCCCTGCGGAACAAGTTCGACGTCTTCAAAAAGACCTGAGGCAAGGATTTTCTGGTAGGCATCGTTCAGTTCCCCGGCCGAGACGGTCTCATTGCGGGCGATCCCAGCATAAGACAGAATCGTCCCGGTCTCGATACGTTGATTGCCTTCGATGGCGACGGTGGAAAATCTGTAGGATTGCGCCTCTGCCTGGTGTCCCGCTCCGAACAGGGTTATCGCCACAATAAGTGCGAGCAGAACACTCGCGCTTGTGCGCACCGCAAGAAAAATTTTGCCGCCCTGCCGCCGGCTAACGTCGCGATTATTCATTGCTCAAACCCAGTCAGACATCCCATTGTCGATGTCAGTAACCCGTCTGTCTGGCCTTGTCAAAACGCGAGTGGCTGGAGGTGGAACCGCAGGTCTCAGAGGGTGCCGAAATACCCACCGGCAAGAAGCGCTACCGCAAGGGTCAAGAGATAGAGCAGCAGATCCGCATTGACATGAAGCAGCACGCTGGCCCCCCGATATCCGTCTTTGAGCTGTTGCATATCATTCCCCTCCTGCAAAAGTTTAACGCCTGCAAACATGCCATTCGGTTCCGGCGAGATAAGGACTGGAATGTGGCGAAACTCTGACAGCGGAGTTAAATCGGTCTGCAAAGCGTCAAGTTTGACGCTCTTCCATGAAGCGGCGCAGCCGCGCCAGTCCCTCTTCTATATCTGCCGTCGCGCGGGCATAAGAAAACCGCAATGTGCCCGCGCCGCGAACGGGATCAAAATCCAGCCCTGGTGTCACAGCCACACCGACCTTCTCCAATATCTCGGCGGCAAAGGCGCGGCTGTCCTCAGTCAGATGGCTGACATCGGCATAGACATAGAACGCCCCGTCAGGCGGTGCGATGCGGTCAAACCCTGCTCTTGGCAGCCCTTCAAGCATCAAAGCACGGTTGCGGCGGTAAACCGCCATATTGGCCTCGAGTTCCTCGTGGCAATCCATCGCTGCAAGAGCAGCTACCTGACTGGCATGTGGAGGACAGATAAACAGATTCTGCGCCAAGCGTTCGACCACGCGCACATGATCCTCCGGGACCACCATCCAGCCGATCCGCCACCCGGTCATGGAAAAATACTTGGAAAAGGAATTTATGACATAACAGTCATCGGTAACTTCCAGCGCGGATACGGCACGACGATCATATTCGATCCCGTGATAGATCTCATCGCTGATAAAGGACGCGCCCTGCCCCTGTGTGGCCTCGATCAGCCCGCCAAGGGCTGCACGGTCGAGCATGGTGCCCGAAGGATTCGCCGGACTCGCCACCAAGAGCCCACTCAGGGCACGCCCCGCAAGATCGTCCGGCACAGGTTGCAGGCGGTTTTCCGCCGCCGTCTCGATGTCCACCGGCACAAGATCGAGCGCCCGCAGGATTTGCCGGTAGCTGGGATAACCAGGCGCGCCGATTCCCACCCGGTCCCCCGCGTCAAAGAGCGCCGTGAACGCCAGAATGAATGCCCCCGACGATCCCGATGTGATCACCACCCGGTCCGGGCTCACGTCAACATTATACCATTCACCATATAATCGCGCGATGCGTGCGCGCAGCTCTGGCAGGCCGAGCGTCACAGTATACCCCAAAGGCTCGCGCGCCATCGTTTCGGCCAGAACCTCACGTGCGCCATGTGGTGCGGGCGTGCCGGGTTGACCAACCTCCATATGAATAATGTGCCGCCCCTCCGCCTCGGCACGGCGTGCAGCCTCCATCACATCCATCACGATAAACGGATCGACCTGCGACCGGGTTGAGTTCCGCATCGGTTTTCTCCTAGAATGACATCACGTGCGACCCGTCTCACTGGAAAAGGCCGCCAAGGTCAATGCCGCTTCTCCGTCTTACCGCGCTATCGCTCCTGCTTAGCCTGACGCTGGTCTTGCCCGCTCGGGCCGTCACCTTGCTGCGCGATCCCGATATTGAATATGCGCTGCGCAATCTTGCCACGCCGGTCCTGCAAGCAGCAGGTCTAAGCCCCGCCCGGGTTGATATTCTCTTGATCGACGACTCGAACTTGAATGCGTTTGTGATCGACTCGGACACCATCTTTATTCATTCCGGCCTGCTGCTGCGGATGGAAACTCCTGCGATGCTGCAATCGGTCATTGCCCATGAGGCGGCGCATATTGCCAATGGTCACCTGATGCGGCGCCCAATTAACGCCCGCAACGCACGAACAGCCGCCGCGCTCGGCACCGCGCTGGCGGCAGCGGCAGGCGCCGCAACCGGCAATGGTCAATTTGCGGTTGGTGCCGCGGCTGGTCTGCAAGGAGCCGCGATACGCAGCTTTTTTTCGCACACGAGGGCCGAGGAAAACGCGGCTGATGCCAGCGGCCTGCGATTTCTTGCAGTTGCAGGCATAGATTTGCGTGGCGCAGTGCAAGTGATGGAACTCTTCCGGGGCCAAGAAGCGCTGTCCCTCGGCCGTCAGGATGCCTATGCCCGCACGCACCCTCTCTCGCGTGATCGTTTTCGGCGCATCAGCCAATTGGCCGAGGCGCAATCCACGGCCGTCCCCCCTGATCCCGAGGCCATGTATTGGTTCGCCCGCGCCAAGAGCAAGCTCTCGGCCTTTCAACGCTCTCCTAAATGGACGCTGACGCGGGCGGGCGAATATGCCTATGAGGACGTCAGGCTGATGCGGCAGGCGATTGCCTATCACCGGCAAACGGATCTGCGGCGGGCGCTCGCGGCCATTGACGGGGCAGTCGCACGGCGTCCCGACGACCCCTATCTGCACGAATTGCGCGGTCAGATTCTGATGGAAAGCCGCCAGATCAAGCCAGCTGTGGCCGCTTATGCACGGGCGGCCAATCTTGCACCGCGCAATGCGCTGATCCTTGGATCTTATGGTCGGGCGCTCTTGGCCGATGGTCAGGTGCAAAAGGCGGCGCAGTTTCTGGAAACGGCAAGGGCGCGCGATGGCCGTGACCCACGAATTCTCAGGGATCTGGCACAGGCCAACGCCAAGCTGGGTAACAATGGAATGGCCTCAGTTTTGACCGCAGAGCGTTATGCGATGGCAGGACAATTGAAAGATGCTAAAGTGCACGCAGAGCGCGCATCCGCCCTCTTGCCGCGCGGCTCTGCCGCATGGCAAAGGGCACAAGATGTTCTCTTTGCCGCCGAAGCCGAAGAAAAACGGAGAAAATGATCCTGATGCTACGTCCGATTCTGTCCGCCGCAAGTTTTAGCCTTTGCTTTGCTCTGGCACAGCCCGCCTCGGCACTCGACCTTGAACGCTTGAGCGAAACGGATCGCGCGCTTTTGCGTGCAGAAATTCGTGCGTATCTGCTCGAAAATCCAGAAGTGATTATGGAAGCGGTCGCAGTTTTGGAACAACGCGAAGCGCAAGGACAGGCGCAGGCCGATAGCGATCTGGTCAAGGTCAATGCCGAGGCTCTGTTCAACGATCCAAACTCTTGGGTCGGGGGGAATCCAGAGGGCGATCTGACGCTGGTGGAATTCATGGATTACCGGTGCGGCTATTGCCGTCGCGCGTTTGACGATATCAAGGGTCTCTTGGCGGCAGATGGAAACATCCGGTTTATCATCAAGGAGTTTCCGATCCTTGGCGAGGAATCACTGCTGGCATCACGCTTTGCGATTGCAACCCGGCAGGTGGCCGGAGATGAGGCCTATAAAACGGTGCATGACGCATTGATGAGTTATAGCGGCACGATGAATGAAACCGGATTTACCCGTTTGGCGGATACGCTAGGATTGGATGCGACCAAAATCGTTGCCGAAATGAACAGCGATGCCGTCACGCAGGTGATTGCAGCCAACCATGCGCTCGGTCAGCGGATGAAAATCACCGGCACACCGTCATTTGTGATGGGTGATCAGATGCTGCGCGGTTATCTGCCTCAGGATGCCATGCAGGAGATCGCCAACGAGATCCGCACCCAATAACCGTGCGTCGTGCTTTGATTTGGGCGATCCTTCTACAGGGGGTCGCCATGCCTGCATGTGCCGAGCAAACGCCGATGCAATCGCGTAGCGTGCTTGGCGAAGCAATACGGGCGGTTTTGATCGACACGCCGACTGTGTTCGACACTCTTCGAGAACCGGCCACTCCTCTGACTGCCGACCTCTACCAAGAGGATGCCGCGCGAGATCTGAGCATGCTTGAGCGCGCGGCTGATCGGTTGTTCGCGCCCAACCTGCCCGGATTCGGGATCACAGGCGCGACTGCTGCGATTGCATTTTTCACCCGGGATGATTGTAGTGATTGTGCCACGACTGAGGCTGATCTGCGGGTCTTGGCCACGCGGCTTGGTGTCAGGGTCAGCCGCTTTGACATCACCGAGGATGCGGCACTCGCAGCTGAGCTTGGGCTTGATATGGCGCCCTCATATGTCTTGCCCGATATGCTCTTGCGCGGAGCTATGCCCTCAATCGTGCTTGAAAAATATCTGACCCGGTCGTTTACCGCAAAAGACGCGCCATGATGGCGCGTCTTTGTAACATTTCAGGCGATTAGGGTTCAGTTCACCAGCGTAGCGGCCGCGGCCTGTGCGATAGCTTCAACCCCGAACATGTTGGCAATACCCAAGAGCATCACCGCTGCCGAGGCCATCAAGAAGGCCCATTGCACTGGCGAGCGGTCGGTTTCAACGCCGCCCCCCTCTTCTCCGAAATACATGTAGAATACGATCCGGAGATAGTAGAACGCCCCGATCACAGAGGCGACCACCCCTGCAATCGCAAGCCACGCGAGACCGCCTTCATAGGCCGCGCGCAAGACGTAGAGTTTGCCGAAAAAGCCCAGTAGCGGCGGCACCCCTGCGAGGCTGAACAGAAGGATCAGCATGGCAAGTGCCCGGCCCGGTTCGGCCTTGGAATACATGGCAAGGCTGCGGATATCGGTAACCGGATGCCCATCCCGTTCCATCGACAGAATGAAGGCGAAGGTCCCCACGTTCATCGTGACGTAGATTGCCATGTAGATCAGCATCGCCTGCACCCCAAACACGGTGCCCGCCGCCAATCCCATCAGCGCATAGCCCATATGGGCAATAGAAGAATAGGCCATCAGCCGCTTGATGTCGGTTTGTCCGATGGCTGCAACCGCACCAAGGAACATCGACAAAAGCGACAAAAGCGCCAGGACCTGCTGCCAGTCGGCAACCACACCGCCGAACGCATCATGGACGACGCGGGCAAAGAGCCCCATCGCCGCCATTTTGGGGGCTGTGGCAAAAAACGCGGTGATTGGCGTGGGGGCGCCCTCATAAACATCGGGCGTCCACATATGGAACGGCACGGCCGAGATCTTGAACGCGAGACCAGAAATCACAAGCACCAGACCGATCAACAGGCCAACCGGGGCTTGCCCGTCTGCCGCCGCGATAATTCCAGAGAAAAGCGTGGTTCCCGCATAGCCATAGGTCAGCGAGGCGCCGTAAAGCAAAAGACCGGAACTCAGCGCGCCCAGAACGAAATACTTAAGACCCGCCTCGGTCGATTTGGCGCTGTCCCGCCGCAAGGAGGCGACAACATAAAGCGCCAGAGATTGCAGCTCGAGCCCCATGTAAAGCGCCATGAGATCCCCGGCGCTGACCATGACCATCATGCCAACGACGGCAAGCGCGACCAAGAGCGGATATTCAAACCGCAGGATATCACGCCGCGACATGTAATCTTGACCCAGAACCAGCACGGCGCCCGCTGAGAGCAGGATCGTCACCTTGGCAAAGCGGGCAAAGCCATCATCATTGAACATGCCGCCAAAAGCGGTGCGTGTCCCGGTCCCCGAGGCCCCGATCCAGATCGCAAGGAGGACGAACAGCCCCGCCGTGGCCCAGACCAGCATGCCAGCCATCCGGTCCTTGCCGGTATAGGCAACCACCAACAAAGCAACCAATGCATATACCGAGAGCACAATCTCTGGCAGGATTATAGATAGATCAGCCTGCATATCTCAGCGCCTCCGGTTCAATGCGAGGTTTCGGCGACTTGGGTCGTGGCTTGCGCCACGGCCTGTGCCGTCTCAACGTTGGAAATCAGCGCCTCAACCGAGGGGCCGGTGATATCTGTCACAAGCCGGGGATAAACCCCAAGCAGGAGCGTCATCACCACCAGCGGTGCGAAAATCGCCCGCTCGCGTTTGTTCATGTCGGTAATCGTGCGCAGGCTCTCTTTGATCAGGTCGCCAAACACAACCCGGCGATAGAGCCAGAGCGCATAGGCCGCCGAGAGGATCACGCCCGTCGTGGCCACGGCCGCCACCCAGGTGTTGACCTGAAACACCCCCACCAGCGTCAGGAATTCCCCAACAAACCCAGAAGTGCCCGGCAGGCCGACATTGGCCATGGTGAAGAACATGAAGATCAGCGCATAGGCGGGCATGCGATTGACAAGCCCCCCGTAGGCGTCAATCTCGCGGGTGTGCATCCGGTCATAGATCACGCCCACGCACAAAAAGAGTGCGCCCGAGATAAATCCGTGGCTGACCATCTGGAAGATCGCCCCATCCACGCCCTGTTGATTGGCCGCGAAGATGCCCATGGTCACATATCCCATATGAGCGACCGACGAATAGGCAATCAGCTTTTTCATATCTTCTTGGGCAAGTGCGACAAGCGAGGTGTAGACAATGGCAATGGCCGACATCCAAAGCACCAGCGGCGTCAGCACCTCGGTTCCAACCGGGAACATCGGCAAGCTGAATCGCAGAAAACCGTAACCACCCATTTTGAGCAAGATCGCCGCCAGCACCACAGAACCTGCCGTGGGGGCCTGAACGTGGGCATCGGGCAACCAAGTGTGAACCGGCCACATCGGCATCTTGACCGCAAAGCTGGCAAAGAACGCGAGGAACATCAGCGTCTGCATCCCGCCGATCACATGGATACCAAGGATCGAGAAGGTCTCGCTCTCGAATTCATGTTTGAGCAGGGCCGCGATATCGGTGGTGCCCGCATCCGAGAACATCGCGACCATCGCCACCAGCATCAGCACAGAGCCAAGGAAGGTGTAGAGAAAGAACTTGAATGACGCATAGATCCGCGCCTTGCCGCCCCAGATGCCGATGATCAGGAACATCGGAATAAGCCCCGCCTCGAAGAACAGGTAGAACAGCACCAAGTCGAGCGCCATGAACACGCCCAGCATGAGCGTTTCCAAGAGCAGGAAGGCGATCATGTATTCCTTGACTCGGCTGGTCACGTTCCAAGAGGCTGCAATGGTCAGCGGCATGATGAAGGTCGTGAGCATCACGAAAAGAACGCTGATCCCGTCAACGCCCATCTTGTATTTCAAACCCAAGAGCCACTCGCGCTCTTCGACGAACTGAAACCCGGTGTTGGAAGGATCGAACTCAAACAGAATGAACAACGACACCACAAATGTCAGCGTTGTGGCGATAAGTGCCACCCATTTGGCATTTCGCTGTGCCGGCTCATCCTGTCCACGCAGGAAGATCGCAAGAATCGCCGCCGCAACCGCCGGGATAAAGGTCACAATGGAAAGCAGGTTGTCCATCAGTTGGCTCCCCCGAAGATCGTCATCCATGTCACCAGAACCGCAATTCCGATCACCATGGCAAAGGCATAGGTAAAGATGTAGCCGGATTGCGCGCGACCAGCGAGGCGGGTGAACCAAGGGATAAGCCCCATAGCTACACCATTGATCGACCCGTCAATTACGTCGCCGTCGCCCCGCTTCCACAGGAGTTTACCAAGCGCCTTGGCGGGCCGGACAAAGAGGAAGTCGTATATCTCGTCAAAATACCACTTGTTGAGCAGGAAGAGGTAAAGCGGGCGATTGGTCTCGGCCACTCTGCGCGGCATCGCGGGATCAAGAACATAGAACCAAAATGCCGTCAGGAACCCGATCAGCATCGCGACAAA
Organism: Roseovarius sp.; assembly: GCF_048262375.1. Lineage (GTDB taxonomy): Bacteria > Pseudomonadota > Alphaproteobacteria > Rhodobacterales > Rhodobacteraceae > Roseovarius. The sequence goes on along the minus strand of NZ_JBLXFE010000006.1, from coordinate 141,298 downwards.
GGGGCTGACTTTGACCCAAGTCGGGGCATGATGCGCATCGTCCATCACATGATTGTCGGGATGCATGAAAACAGCACCTTGAGGGGCCTCAGCTTGGGCGACGGCGGGGGCATGGCCCTCAGCCGTGGTTGTCTCGCTGTGATCGGCAGCGCCCTCGCTGCCATGCGCCTCGGACGCCTCGGCGTGAGTTGCCGCGATGCCAAAGAACTTGTTGACCGCGTCGTGGCTTCCAAAGAAGCTGTTGTACCAGATCATCCCGGCAAAGACCGCGCCAAGCGCCAGCACACCAAGCGGCACCAGCATCACCATCGGGCTTTCATGCGCGTGCTCATGGGTGTGCTTGTCACCGCGCGCCTCGCCAAAGAAGGTGAGGAACATCAAGCGCCAGCTGTAGAACGAGGTAAACAGCGCCGCGATCACCAGCATCCAGAAGGCATAGCCACCATTGGTGCCGGCCCATGCGCTTTCGATCACCGCGTCTTTCGACAGGAAGCCCGCAAAACCGATATGGGTCAGCGGAATGCCCACACCGGTAATGGCCAGCGTGCCGATCATCATCGCCCAGAACGTATAGGGCAGTTTCTTGCGCAGACCGCCATAGTTGCGCATGTCCTGCTCATGATGCATGCCGTGGATGACCGAACCCGCGCCAAGAAACAGCATCGCCTTAAAGAAGGCATGGGTGAAGAGGTGGAACATCGCCACCGAATAGACACCCATACCGGCAGCCACAAACATATAGCCCAACTGGCTACAGGTCGAATAGGCAATCACCCGTTTGATATCGTTCTGAACCAGACCCACGGTCGCCGCAAAGAACGCGGTGCTGGCACCAAGGAAGACGATCATCATCTTGGCCTCTGGCGCGTATTCCATCAACGGCGACATGCGACAGACAAGGAAAACGCCCGCCGTCACCATGGTTGCCGCGTGAATGAGGGCTGACACAGGTGTCGGACCTTCCATCGCGTCGGGCAGCCATGTGTGCAGGAAAAGCTGGGCTGATTTGCCCATCGCCCCGATGAAGAGCAGAACCGCAATCAGGTTCGCCGCGTTCCATTCAGACCAAAGGAATGTGAGTTGGGTTTCCGCCAACTGCGGTCCGGCGGCAAAGATATCGTCGAACTTGATACTGTCGGTCAGGAAATAAAGCGCCATGATCCCAAGCGCAAACCCGAAATCGCCCACCCGGTTGACCACGAACGCCTTGATCGCAGCGGCATTGGCCGACGGTTTACGATAGTAAAAACCGATCAGCAGATACGAGGCAACGCCCACACCTTCCCAGCCAAAGAACATTTGCAGCAGGTTGTCCGACGTCACCAGCATCAGCATCGCAAAGGTGAAGAACGACAGATAGGCAAAGAACCGTGGCCGATAGCTCTCGTTGTCACGGAAATTCTCATCATGCGCCATGTAGCCCATGGAATAGAGATGCACGAGCGCCGACACCGTGGTGATCACAATCAGCATAACCGCGGTCAGCCGGTCCAGCCGAATGGCCCACGCCGTATCCAGCGTGCCCGACTGTACCCAATCGAGGACATGAACCTGATGCATGACACCGTCATGACCAAGGAAAACAACCCAGCTGAGAAGGCAGGACAAGAACAACAGGCCTGTGGTCAGCCATTGCGCGCCCTTGTCGCCAAGGATGCGCCAGCCAAAACCCGCGAGGAGCGCACCGATGAGAGGCGCGAAGAGGAGGATGGTTTCCATGGCTTCAGCCTTTCATCACGTTGACGTCTTCCACGGCGATGGTGCCGCGGTTACGGAAGAAACAGACCAGAATGGCAAGGCCAATCGCAGCCTCAGCGGCGGCAACGGTCAGGACAAAGAGCGTAAAGACTTGTCCCACCAAATCGCCCAGAAAGGACGAGAACGCGACGAGGTTGATATTGACCGAAAGCAACATAAGTTCGATGGACATCAAGAGGATGATCACGTTCTTGCGGTTCAGAAAGAGGCCAAAGATACCAATGACAAAGAGCGCCCCCGCCACCGTCAGGTAATGTTCAATTCCGATCATCGTTTCACCCTCTGACCCTCAATTTTCTTTTTTTCACGACGCGCAGGGCGGTAAAACCCAGCAGCATTTTAAAGCCCCAAAGCGCGACCAAACCGGTCAGCCCAAGGGTTGAAACCATCTGATGCGCAATGTCAGCCATCACAGCCCCTGCCCCGGTTTCACGTCACGCAACTCCATTGCCTTGGCCGGATCGCGGTACATCTGTGCCAGCACATCCTGCCGCTTGACATCTGTCCGGTGCCGCAACGTGAGAACAATCGCACCGATCATCGCCACCAACAGGATCAGGCCTGCAAGCTGGAACAGAATGAAATAGCTGTCATAGAGCAAGAGACCCAAGGCGGCGGTATTCTCGACACCCTCAGGCGTCACTGAGCGGCGCGCGGCCTCGGCCCCATCAGCCATTTGCCAATTGCCAAAGGCCAGACCGAATTGCATCAGCAAGATCACTCCGATCAGCAAGGCCAGCGGCATATACTTCGCCATTTCCGCCTTCAACTCGGCAAAATCGACATCCAGCATCATCACCACAAACAGGAAGAGAACCGCAACCGCGCCCACATAGACGATGATCAAAAGCATCGCCACGAATTCCGCCCCCAAGAGCACAAAGAGCCCCGCCGCACTGATGAACGACAAGATCATCCAGAGCACCGAATGGACCGGGTTGCGGCTGATGACCGTGAACAGCCCCCCGATCAGCAGCGACACCGCGAAAAGATAAAAGGCCATGGCCGCAAACGTCATTTGTCTTTTCCTTCCTTATCGGCCTCGTCCAGAACCTCGCGGGCAAAATCCATCGCGCGGGTCATCGACGGGATACCGGCAAACATCGACATCTGCGCGATGGTCTCGGCGATCTCATCGCGGGTGGCCCCCGCTTCGAGCGCGTGACGCACGGTCATGCGGATCTGTGTGTCGCTCTGCGCACCCAGCATGGTCAGCCCAGCCAGAGTGATCAGCAGCCGCGTCTTGGCATCCAACCCGTCCTTGTTCAACCCCTTGCCAAAGCTCATTTCCATGAAGTCCTTGGGCATGGTCGGCCACAGTGTCTCGAACCCTTTTGGCGAAAAGGATTCAAGAGCCGGGTTCATCGCCTTGGCCATTTCCTGAGCCTGGCGCATCATCATCTCGAAGGGGTTGGTGGGATCGCTCATCTGTAAGGTGCATCCATCTCGAGGTTGCGGGCAATCTCGGCTTCCCAGCGGTCGCCGTTGGCGAGCAGTTTGGCCTTGTCGTAAAACAATTCTTCACGCGTTTCGGTCGCGAACTCGAAATTTGGCCCCTCGACAATGGCATCGACCGGGCAGGCCTCCTGACAGAAACCGCAATAGATGCATTTCGTCATGTCGATGTCATAGCGCGTGGTGCGGCGGCTGCCATCGTCGCGTGGCTCGGCGTCGATGGTGATGGCTTGCGCCGGGCAGATTGCCTCGCAGAGCTTGCAGGCAATGCAGCGTTCCTCGCCGTTGGGATAGCGGCGCAACGCATGCTCGCCCCGGAACCGCACCGAAAGCGGACCCTTTTCATGCGGATAGTTGAGCGTGGCCTTGGGCGCAAAGAAGTATTTCAACCCAAGTTTGAACCCCTTGATGAAGTCGCTCAGCAGGAAATACCCCGCCGCACGGCCGTAATCGATCTTGCTCATGGTTCAGCCTCCAATCGCCCAGCGGGCCCAAAAGCCGCCCAGAACTTCGAATTTCGCAAGGAAAGATACGATCACCACCCAGCCCAAGGACATGGGCAGGAACACTTTCCAGCCGATCCGCATCAGCTGATCGTAGCGGTAGCGCGGCGTGATCGCCTTGACCATGGCGAAGATGAAGAAGAAAAACGCCATCTTGCCGACCATCCACAGCACGCCATCAGGCAGGCCCGGAATGGGCGAGAGCCAGCCACCAAAGAACAGAAGGCTCATCAGCGCGCACATCAGGAAAATCGCGATATATTCACCGGCCATGAAAAGCAGGAAGGGCGTTGCGGAATACTCCACCTGATACCCCGCCACCAGTTCCGACTCCGCCTCGGGAAGATCGAACGGCGGGCGGTTGGTCTCGGCCAAGGCGCTGATGAAAAAGAGGAAAACCATCGGGAAATGCGGCAGCCAGTACCAGCCGAAAAAGCCGAAATCCGTATCCTGAGCCGCGACAATGGAACTAAAATTGAGCGAGCCTGTGGAAATGATCACGCCAATGATGATCAGACCCAGCGACACCTCATAGGAAATCATCTGCGCCGCCGACCGCAGCGACCCAAGAAAGGGATATTTGGAGTTGGACGCCCAGCCCCCCATGATCACCCCGTAGACCTCAAGCGAAGAGACCGCAAAGACAAACAGGACCGCGACATTGATATCTGACAGCACCCAGCCGTCATTCATCGGGATCACGGCCCAGGCCAGCACCGCCAGCACGAAACTGGTCATCGGGGCCAGGATGAACACGGTCTTGTCGGCGCCTGCGGGCACCACCACTTCCTTGACCACATATTTCAGCGCATCTGCCACACTCTGCAAGATGCCCCAAGTGCCCACGACATTCGGGCCTCGGCGCATCTGCACGGCGGCCCAAATCTTGCGGTCGCCGTAGACCAGGAACAAGAGCGATATCATGACAAAGCCAAGCACCGCCAAACATTGCGCAAAGATGATCACAAGGATCCCGAGCGGGGTTGTAAAGAATTCAGCCATCAGGTCCTCACACCATCGGTATTCCGTTTTCCGCGCAATTCGCGGCGACGACTTCGGCGTCGATTGTTTTTAGTCCGCGGGGCAACGCCGCCGAGATCGTATAAACCGCATCGCCCTGCCAGATGCCACCCTCTTGCGCGACATTCGTGCGCAGATGACGCGCAAATCCATAGCCACGGATCAGCGCATATTGCGCAGCGGCACATTCAGAGTAGCGCTCAACATCAGCGGTATCGCGCGCGCCGCTCATGGTGACGTGGAAATTCACCAGATCGCCATCCAGGAGCCGCGTCTCGATACCTTGATACTCCGGCGCAAACGCAGGCACCGGTGCAGCAGAGTCCGTGCAGCCCGCAAGCCCGAGCGCCAGAGGCGTTATGAGGGCCATGACCATTCTCACTCTGCCGCCATCGGTTGATTGGCGCGCGCCTTGGCATTGGCGCTCAGTTCTGCCATCAGTTCGCTGGCCCGCGCAATCGGGTTGCTCAGGTAGAAATCGGCAATCGCCAGCCGGAAATCGGCCTTGCCAAGTGCGGCCTTGGTCAGCGGTTGCCAGTCATTTGCCGGAACCTTGTCGATTTTCTTCAGATGCGGCACGGCCTTGACCAGCGCCTGACGCAGTTGCGCGATGCTGTCATAGGGCAGGACCGCGCCCAATTCACCACTGAGCGCCCGCAGGATAGCCCAGTTTTCCTTGGCCTCGCCCGGCGCGAACCCGGCGCGCAGCGCCAGTTGCGGGCGGCCTTCGGTATTGATGAACAGGCCCTGTTCTTCGGTGTAGGCAGCGGCTGGCAGGATCACATCGGCACGATGCGCACCGCGATCCCCGTGGCTGCCCTGATAGATCACAAAGGGACCCGACGCGATCTCGACCTCATCGGCGCCAAGATTGTAGATCACATCGGCCCCATCAATCGCCGCCTCAAGACCGCCCTCGGTTACAGCCCCCACATCCATCGCACCGACGCGGGACGCCGCAGTGTGCAGCACCAGCATCCGGCCCGACAGCGCCATAGCCGCGCCAAGCACCGCTTCGCCATCAGCCTCGCGCAGCGCACCTTGGCCAACGATGACGATCGTGTCCTCAGGCACATTGAGCGCCTCAAGCGCAGCCCGATCAGTGCCCGCATGGGTGTAGTCATAGGTCAGATTGACCTTGGGGCCGACCACGGTAACATTGGCCCCTTTGATCCATGCCTTGCGCAGACGGGCATTCAGAACCGGGGCCTCGATCCGCGGATCGGTGCCGATCAGAACCACGTTCTTGGCCCCATCCAGATCTTCAATCGCGACATTGCCCACATAACCGCTGCGATTGCCGGCGGGCAGACGCGCCTTGTCGGTGCGGCATTCCACATGCCCGCCCTGCCCCTCGATCAAACCTTTGAGCGCAAAGGCTGCCTCGACGGGGGCCAGATCACCAACCAAGCCGGCCAATTTCTTGGCCCCCTTGATCGCCTGCGCGACCGCGGCCAAGGCCTCGGGCCATGTTGCGGGTCGAAGTTTTCCGTTTTCGCGCAGAAAGGGGCGATCCAGACGCTGACGTCGCAACCCATCCCAGACAAAGCGTGTCTTGTCGGAAATCCACTCCTCATTCACGCCGTCATGGTTGCGCGGCAGGATGCGCATGACCTCGCGCCCCTTGCAATCAACCCGGATATTCGATCCTAGCGCGTCCATCACGTCGATGGTTTCGGTCTTGGTCAACTCCCAAGGGCGGGCGGTAAAGGCATAGGGCTTGCTGACCAGCGCGCCAACCGGGCACAAGTCGATGATGTTGCCCTGCAAATTGCTATCCAGCGTTTGCCCCAGATAGCTGGTGATTTCGGCATCCTCACCGCGTCCGGTCTGGCCCATCTGCATGATCCCCGCCACCTCGGACGTAAAGCGCACGCAGCGCGTGCAGGAAATGCAGCGCGTCATATGGGTCTCGACCAGCGGGCCAAGATCCAGATCCTCGCTCGCCCGCTTGGGTTCGCGGTAGCGGCTGAAATCGACGCCATAGGCCATGGCCTGATCCTGCAAATCGCACTCACCACCCTGATCGCAAATCGGGCAATCCAGCGGATGGTTGATCAACAGGAATTCCATAACCCCCTCGCGGGCCTTCTTGACCATGGGCGAGTTGGTTTTGACCACCGGCGGCTGACCATCAGGTCCGGGACGCAAATCCTTGACCTGCATGGCGCAGCTGGCGGCGGGCTTGGGCGGGCCGCCTACGACTTCGACCAGACACATCCGACAGTTCCCGGCAATCGATAACCGCTCGTGATAGCAGAACCGCGGCACCTCCACCCCGGCCTGCTCACAGGCCTGAATCAGGGTCATTGCGCCCTCTACCTCGATCTCCTGATCGTCGATGATGATCTTGCGTAGGTCAGACATCTTATCTCACTTTGCTTTCAGAAACTTGCCGATCGGGCTCTGCTTTGCGATTTCCGTTTGGCCCAGTTCACACAGGCTCGGCCCATCATTGGGCATGGCCCCCATCAACCGGATATATGCATCGCTGCGCGCGCGTATCTTTCTCTTTTCGTCCTTGTCCGAGATGTAGGCGTCAATCTCGGCCTCTGTATATCCGCGCTGGCGAGCCTCGGCTTTCAGGCTCTTCATATACGAGATTGCCCTAAACACTCGCGGAGAGATTGACCCACAACGTTTGCGGATCTCGTCTGCTACGGCCATATGGAAAAGGCCCTGATTGATATCGGCCTCCCGCGCCAGCGATCCGGCGCTGGCCGCCGCCGCGATACCGGACGCGCCAATACCAAGGCTCAGGACAAAAGACAGGATCATCCGCATGGAAGCATTCCTTTCATATCCGTACAGGGCATGGCCACCATGGCGCGCCCACCTGCAAGACAGATGGGTTGCATGATATCTGCTATACAATAGCGAGCAGGCCAAGCCCCTGATATGAAATGGTTTACGACCATATGATACAGCGTCCTTTGACCGATACCGTATCCCCGGAGCGGACATAAACCGGGCCTTCCGACCCGTCAGGTACGCCCACCCACTCGATCTCGGAGGTGCCGAAATTATCAAGACAATAGCGGGTTGCCTCGTAAAAAACTGCCTGCTGAGCGCCGTTAGCACCGCGGCCGGCGCGCCGCACAGACGCGGTGAAATTACGCCGGTCCGCTTTCTCGGCCCGAGCCTTGCCGGGATAGTAATTCCCTTCGAACAGCACCCGCTGCTCACGCTCGGTACAGGATGCCAGCACGGCCAGCGAGATCAGGGCCAAGCCTGCACGCCGATATGCGTCAAAGGCCTTCATTCCGCCGCCACCGCGCTCACGCGCCCGCTGCGCTTGGCCTTGATCCGGTCCTCGATCTCGTCGCGGAAATTGCGGATGAGTCCCTGAATCGGCCAGGCTGCCGCGTCGCCTAGCGCGCAGATTGTGTGGCCCTCGACCTGCTTGGTCACATCGAGCAGCATGTCGATTTCCTCGACCTCGGCCTCGCCACGCACCAGACGATCCATCACCCGCATCATCCAGCCGGTGCCCTCGCGGCAGGGGGTGCACTGGCCACAGCTTTCGTGCTTGTAGAATTTCGACAGACGCCAGATCGCCTTGATCATGTCGGTGGATTTATCCATCACGATCACCGCTGCCGTGCCAAGGCCCGAGCGCTGTTCACGCAGGTAATCGAAATCCATGATCGCTTCGCGCATGTGCTCACCGCGAATACAAGGTACCGATGATCCCCCCGGAATCACCGCCTTGAGATTGTCCCATCCACCACGGATACCGCCACAGTGCTTTTCGATCAGTTCCTCGAATGTGATCGACATTGCCTCTTCGACAACACACGGGTTGTTCACATGGCCCGAGATTGCAAAGAGTTTGGTGCCGGAATTATTGGGGCGGCCAAAGCCTGCAAACCAATCCGGCCCGCGCCGCAGAATGGTGGGCACCACGGCAATTGATTCAACGTTGTTCACCGTTGTCGGACAGCCATAAAGTCCCGCGCCCGCAGGAAATGGCGGCTTCATCCGGGGCATGCCCTTCTTGCCCTCAAGGCTTTCAAGCAGGGCGGTTTCTTCACCGCAGATATAGGCCCCGGCGCCGTGATGCAGATAGATGTCAAAATCCCAGCCGGATTTGCAGGCGTTCTTACCCACCAGTCCCGCCGCATAAGCCTCGTCAATCGCGGTCTGAAGCGCCTCTTTCTCGCGGATATATTCGCCGCGAATGTAGATATAGCAGGCATGTGCATTCATCGCGAAGCTGGCAATCAGACAACCCTCGATCAGCGTATGCGGATCGTGGCGCATGATCTCGCGGTCCTTGCAGGTGCCCGGTTCGGATTCGTCGGCATTCACCACCAGATAGCTGGGGCGCCCGTCGCTTTCCTTGGGCATGAACGACCATTTCAGACCGGTCGGAAAACCAGCCCCGCCGCGACCGCGCAGCCCGCTCGCCTTCATCTGGTTCACGATCCAGTCGCGCCCATTCTGCAATATCTTTGCCGTGCCATCCCAATGCCCACGCGCCAAGGCCCCTTTGAGGCTGCGATCATGCATCCCGTAGAGATTGGTAAAGATACGGTCCTGGTCCTTGAGCATTCCGCTACCCCTAATTGTCCCGACGCATGCGCCAGATTTGATAAGTCACCACCAGCGCCCAGAAAAAGGCGGCAATGGCAGCCAGATCGAACAGAAAGACGAACCGAACCGGCCACCCCATCTGTGCGCCCAGCCATTGAACCGCCATCCAGATCAGCATGGTCGCCGCAATAACCACACCCACGGTGCGGCCCTTGCGTGCCATTTTCCTGTCTCTGTCCAACGCGCTCATTGCTTGCATCACACCTCGTAAACGCCGCCCGCCGCGGCGCGTTTTGAAAACTCTGTCTCGCCGCCCATAGCGAGCGTCTTGGCCTGTTCGACCCAATTGTCGCGGCTCACCCGGCCCTTGAACCCCTTAAGGTTCGCATCGACCCAGGCAATCTCTTGCTTCGACCAGCCCGCGATCTGATCGAAGTGGTAAAATCCCATCGCGTGGCAGAGCTCTTCAAGCTTGGGACCCACACCCTTGATAAGCTTGAGATCGTCTGCCGTCCCGCCGCGCGGCCCGGCCAATGAAACGGGTTGTCTGCCTGCGTCATCCCCCTCAGATACCGTCTCCGCCTTTGCTTCTGTCACAACCGCCGCCGACGGCGCGGGTGCCTCCTCCTCGACATCGTGTACCACGATCCCACAATCTTCAACGCGAGAGCCGGTGCAGACCAGACTTGTCACCACCAACCCAAGGAAGACCGCAAAGGCCAACCCCAATAGCAGTGCGGCAAAGAAGCCGACCGCCCCAGATGTGGTCCAGAGCACCAGAACCCCGAACAAGAGCGCAAGGCCCCAGCTGATGATTTGGCAAGTGCTCAGTTTCGACGTGTCAGACATGACAAATAGCCCCTTTTGTGTTCAAGCAGGCGTTTTCAGTACACTCCGCCTTTCTTGGCCCGGGCAGAGAACTCGGTCTCTTTGCCATCGGCCAGCAATTTTGCCTGATCAACCCAGTTGTCCCGGCTGACCCGTCCCTTGAAACCCTCAAGGTTCTGATCGACCCAACTGATCTCCTCTTCCGTCCAGTTCGCCACCTGATCAAAGTGGAAAAAGCCCATGTCATGCAGCAGCTTTTCGAGCTTGGGTCCAACCCCTTTGATCATCTTGAGATCATCGGCACCGGTGTCACGCGGCGCACTCATCACCTCGGGCTTCTTACCCGCAGCGACCTCGGTTGATCCGGTGGCCTTGGCAGGCTTTGCCGCTGGCTTTACGGGCGGTTTTGCGGCCGAAGTCGCCTGCGCCTCGGCCTTGGTGGCCCCTGTTGCATCTGCCGGGGCCGTCGCGGCAACCTTGCTCACGATGGCCACTGGCTCGGCATTCTGCGTGACGCTGGACGCAGCGGGTTTGTGCATCGCGCCCTTATCGCGCCAAGGCGTCAAGAGCGGCACCTCGGTTCCGTCAATCCGCTTAACCGTATCGCCGATATCCACGGCAGCCTGAGCGCTTGCATTATATTGCGCCCGACCGCTCTCAAACTCCTTGAGACTGGTAAGACCCGATTTTGGCTCGGCGGCATAGCGGCCATTTTGCGGCCCCGGTACTGGCACCTTGCCTGCGGCCAACTCGTCGATAATCTCGGCAAACCGGTCTGCGGTCAGATCCTCGTAGTAATCCTTGCCGATCTGCGCCATCGGCGCATTGGCGCAAGCGCCCAGACATTCCACCTCTTCCCAGCTGAACTTGCCATCCGCCGACAACTCAAACGCCTTGGGCGCGATTTTGTCCTTGCACACAGCAATCAGGTCTTCTGCTCCACAGATCATACAGGTCGTCGTGCCACAGATCTGAAAATGTGCAACGCTGCCAACCGGCTGCAATTGGAACATAAAGTAGAACGTCGCCACCTCAAGCGCCCGGATGTAATCCATCCTCAGCATATCGGCCACATGCTCTATCGCCGGACGGCTCAGCCATCCTTCCTGCTCTTGCGCCCGCCACAAGAGCGGGATGATCGCGCTGGCCTGACGGCCTTCGGGATATTTGCTAATCTGACCTTCGGCCCAGGCCTGATTGGCGGGGCTAAAGGCAAAGCTCTCGGGTTGTTGATGATAAAGGCGACGTAGCATTCTCAGGCACAGGCTCCTGTAGTCAGTTTAACGCCCCCATCAGGCAGCCGAACGGCTCCGCCCGAGGACAGTTTATAGGCAGTGATGTCAAGCAATTGCTGCCGCTCAAGCCCGGTCTGAATGCCCGCGGCCAGATAATCGGGTTCGCTCACCAATGTGCAGCCCAGTGATGCGGCAGCGCCATCATAAAGCGCAATATCTTGCTGGCTCACGCCCTCCGGCGGCAGGGCGCAGCCCGCCACCAGGGCCAGTGCGGCCAGCGTTGCGATACGTGAAGACATCATTGAGAGCACACCTTCTGCGAAAGGGTCAGGGAATCATCATCGACATTCATTACCGCCTCGCCATCCTGAATCATCTTGCCAATCACAGGCCGCAATTCCTTGGTGGTGAAACCGGCGGCTGGCAACTGGCTATCTGCATCCGTCCGTCCAAGGCTGCAATTGACCGTTCTCATGAAAGCGATGAACGCGATGCGCAATTGCTCCTGACTGCGTGGCGGTGTGGGCAACTGGGGATTGCTCTGCATCATACCCGCCGAAAGGCCCCTGAACTTGTCGCACAGGCTTTTCTCTAGAAAGACCGCGGTATCATCCGAGGATAGCCGAATTTCAGACATCTTGATCATCTTGTCCATCAAGAGCTGTACTTCGGTCATTTCAACGCCGACACCCGGTAACAAAACCTTGGCTTCTTCGATCGTCATCCCGCAATTATTGTCCGCAATCGCCGCGAAAAACCGCTCGCGTCCGGAATAATCGAGCTTGCCGCCGCAGGCCCCCCCAAACACCACAAGCTGCCCGTCCAGAATGCGCGCGCGCTCTTCGGTGATGAGTTGTTCGGTGATCGCTTTGGTTTCGTTTTTATCGGCAAACCCGGCCGCAGGCATGACCTTATCGGCCTGATGCGGCGACATACGACAGGCGTATTCTGCCATAACGCCAACAAATTCCTCGATCCGTTCAGAGGGCACGGACTGCGCCTGTGCCATCGCGGGCAGCGCTGCAATCAACAGTGCGAAAACACCCCTCATGCGCTGCGTCCCGCTGCGAACATTGCCACCAGTGCCACACTCAACGCTGCCACTCCGGCACCAATATGCTTGGCCACTGTGTGACCCGCACGGCCATAAATCCAAGCATCATGAAACGCCATGTAAGAAAACGCGCCAAAGAGAAGCGCGATCGCCTTGAGATCCCCATAGATCGTCGCACCAACCGTCAGGATCAACATGGCAACATAACGATTGGCCATAACCTGCGGCAATTGCTCTGCCCGGTGCGTCGTTGCCGCCATGCCGGCCACCGGGTCACGCAGGAACAGCGCAGCAAGCAGCCCCGTGACCAGCACCCCCGCGCCCGAAAGCGCTATGGCAAGGCTTGCCAGCGTCATTACCGGTCGATCTCCCCAAAGACGACATCCATCGTCCCGATGATCGCCGCCACATCGGCCAACTGGTGCCCCTTGGCGACATGATCCATCGCCTGCAAATGCAGGAAACCCGGCGCACGCAGCTTGGCGCGGTACGGACGATTGGTGCCATCCGCCACAAGGTAGACGCCGAACTCGCCCTTGGGGGCCTCAACCGCGGCATAAACCTCGCCTGCGGGAACGTGGAACCCTTCTGTATAGAGCTTGAAGTGGTGAATCAGCGCCTCCATCGAGCGCTTCATCTCTCCGCGTTTCGGCGGGGTGATTTTGCCGCGCGCCAGAATATCGCCCTGCCCCTCGGGGGCACGCAGTTTCTCGATTGCCTGATGAATGATCCGCAACGATTGGCGCATTTCCTCCATCCGGCAGAGATAGCGATCATAGCAGTCGCCATTCTTGCCCACCGGAATGAGGAAGTCGAACTCGTCATAGCATTCATAGGGCTGCGCGCGGCGCAGATCCCATGCCATGCCAGAGCCACGTACCATGACACCGCTAAATCCCCAATCGAGCGCCTCTTGCTGGCTGATCACCCCGATATCGGCATTGCGCTGCTTGAAAATCCGGTTCTCGGTCAAGAGCCCGTCAATATCATCCAGAACGCGTGGGAATTCATTGGCCCAAGTTTCGATATCGTCGATCAACTCGGGCGGCAGGTCCTGATGCACACCGCCGGGCCGGAAATAGGCCGCGTGCAGACGCGCGCCGCACGCCCGCTCATAGAACACCATCAGCTTTTCACGCTCTTCAAAGCCCCAGAGCGGCGGGGTGAGCGCGCCCACATCCATCGCCTGCGTGGTGACGTTCAAGAGGTGATTGAGAATGCGCCCGATTTCACAATAAAGCACCCGGATCAGGCTGGCGCGGCGCGGTACCTCAACGCCGGTCAGACGCTCAATGGCCAGACACCACGCATGTTCCTGATTCATCGGCGCAACGTAATCCAGCCGGTCGAAATAAGGCAGGTTTTGCAGATAGGTCCGGCTCTCCATCAGCTTCTCGGTGCCGCGGTGCAACAGGCCGATATGCGGATCGCACCGCTCGACCAATTCGCCGTCCAGTTCCAGCACCAAACGCAAAACCCCATGCGCCGCAGGGTGTTGCGGACCAAAGTTGATGTTGAAGTTGCGAATCTTCTGCTCGCCGGTCAGGGCGTCATCGAAACCTTTGGTGCCGTCCATTATGTGCGTCCTCCGTCAAGCTTGTCGCGGAATGCCATGACCCAGAGCAGAATAAGCGCGCCAAGCGGGATGATCGCAACAAGGCTGACCCAGTTCGGAATGCCGAACTTCGGCAAGAGTTTCCAGAAAGGTACCACAATCAGCGCGGCAAAGATCAGCATGAAAATCAGGCCGCCGCCGCCCATGCCATAACCGCCCATACCATAACCGCCCATCATTTTGTCCCCTTCTCATCACCCGGCAGGATGTACTCGGCACCCTCCCAAGGGCTCATGAAATCGAACTGCCGGTATTCCTGCACAAGGCTCACAGGCTCATAAACAACGCGCTTTTGCACCTCGTCATACCGTACCTCGGTATAGCCCGTGGTCGGGAAATCCTTGCGCAGCGGATGACCGCGAAAGCCATAATCCGTGAGAATGCGCCGCAGGTCAGGATGACCCGAAAACAGAATTCCGAACATGTCGAAGACTTCGCGCTCGAACCAGTTGGCGGCCTGATAGGACTCGGTGATCGAGGGCACCATATCCTCTTCCCGCACCGCCACCCGCAGACGGATGCGATGGTTTTGATACATGCTCAGGAAATGATACACCACGTCGAACCGCTTGGCGCGCTCAGGGTAGTCCACCGCTGTGATATCGACCAACGAGGAAAAGGCGCAATTCTGATCGGTCTTCAGAAACTCCGCCAGACCAGCGATATGATTTAAGGCTACATCGACGGTCAGCTCGCCATGGGCGACGTCCCAACCGATCACGCAATCCGTGCGCTTGGCCTCAATATACTGGCCCAGTTCCTTGAGTGTTGCGCTCATCGTACAATCGTCCCCGTGCGGCGGATTTTGCGCTGCAATTGCAGAATACCGTAAACCAGCGCCTCGGCGGTCGGCGGGCAGCCCGGCACATAAATATCGACCGGCACGATCCGGTCGCAACCGCGTACAACGCTATAGCTGTAGTGATAATAGCCGCCACCATTGGCGCAGCTGCCCATGGAAATCACATAACGCGGCTCGGGCATCTGGTCATAGACCTTGCGCAGCGCCGGGGCCATCTTGTTGGTCAGGGTCCCGGCCACGATCATCACATCGGATTGGCGGGGCGACGCGCGTGGCGCAAAGCCAAATCGTTCAACATCATAACGCGGCATGGCGGTGTGCATCATTTCGACCGCGCAGCACGCCAAACCAAAGGTCATCCAATGCAAGCTGCCGGTACGCGCCCAGTTGATGATATCCTCGGTCGAGGTCAGCAGAAACCCCTTGTCCTGCAACTCGGCGTTCAGCGCCTGCGTTGCGACCTCGCGGTCCGGCCCTGCGGTGTGGGCGCCCGTCATCACTGCCATTCCATCGCTCCCTTGCGCCATTCATAGGCGAAACCGGCGGTCAGTACGGCCAGAAACGCCATCATTGACCAAAATGCTGCCATGCTCAGGTCCTGAAACGCCACCGCCCATGGAAACAGCATCGCAATTTCAAGGTCAAAGATGATGAAGAGGATAGAAACCAGATAGAATCGCACATCAAACTTCATCCGCGCATCATCAAAGGCGTTGAACCCGCATTCATAGGCGCTGACCTTTTCGGGATCGGGGTTGCGCACGGCCAAAATGACGGCGGCGAGGATCAGAACAAGACCCAATCCGATGGCGACGGCCAGAAAAACGAGGATGGGAAGGTATTCCCTCAGCATCTCTTCCACGGTGTGGCTCCTTTCATGCGCGAGGATTGGCGCATCAAGATGGCTGCATGACTAACGCGGGTTTAAACCTGCCCTTGGCAGGGGTCAACCGAGCGCGCGCAGGTTTGGGACAGAAGAGACCGGGATTTTCTGTTTTTGCATGCCGCGGTATGCCGCAAAACGGTCAAATTGGCCCTGTTCCTTGACCGAATCCGGCGGCCGAGCGGCAAATGCGCGCGACTCAGCCCTGCCAACGCGGCTTGCGACGATCAAAAAAAGCGCCGATGCCCTCGCGCGCCTCTGCGCCTGCCCAACAGGTCGAGAGCGCGTCGATGGTCATGGCGATCGTGGACTGATCGATGCGTGGACCAAGCGCATGCACCAGCGCCTTGGCCTGCCCCACAGCGCCCGGCGCGCAGTCCAGATAAGGGGCGATCTCGGCCTCGATCGCGGCGTCAAGCGCCCCTTCGGGCACAGCGCGGGTCAACAGGCCCAGATCCACAGCCTCGGCGGCGTCAAACCTGCGTCCAGACATGAACACGCGCCGTGCCCGGGCTTCGCCCATCCGCGCCACCACATAGGGACCGATGGTGGCGGGAATCAGCCCCAGACGTGTTTCTGTCAGCGCCATCAGCACATGATCGGCCCCGATCGCGACATCACATACGCTCATCAGGCCAACGCCTCCCCCAAAGGCATTGCCCTGCACCCGGCCAATCAGCGGCTTGGGCAATGTGTTGAGCGCCTGAAGCATATGCGCCAACTTGGCCGCCTCAAAGGCGCGCGTTTCGGGGTCGGCCTCGAATTGGTCACGCATCCACCCCAAATCGCCACCTGCGCAAAACGTCTTGCCGCGTGCCGTCAGCACCACCGCGCGGCATGTCTCATCCGCGCCAAGATCCGTCGCCGCACGGTGTAATTCGGCAATCATCTGCGCCGACATGGCATTGTGTTTTTCTGCCCGATCCAGCGCAAGCGTCACCACGCCCCGCGCGTCCCTGTCCAGGCTTATGGTTTCAAACATGATGTTTCCCTCCCTGCCCGGTCCGCATCGCCCGCGCCATCTCTGCCGCGCGCGCCAGCACCTCGCGGTCTAGCCCGGTTTCATAACCAAGCGACACCAGCCGATCCTGCACGGCCTCGGTCGCAACATTGCCCGCGGCACCGGGCGCATAAGGGCAGCCTCCGAGCCCGCCCACAGCGGCATCAAACACCCGCACGCCTTGGGCCAAAGCAACCTCGATATTATCCAGCGCCCGCCCATTCGTATCATGGAAATGCCCTGCCAACCGGTTGACAGGAATAACATTCTTTACTGCTACCAACATCGCCTCGACAGCCTCGGGCGCGCCGCGACCTATGGTATCGCCAAGGCTGATCTCATAGCATCCCATAGTCCAGAGTGCCTCTGCCACCCGTGCCACCTGCGCAGGGTCCACCGCCCCGTCATAGGGGCACTCGACCACGCAGGACACATAGCCGCGCACCCGCACCCCCTCGGCCCCCGCCGCCTCCATCACTGGCGCGAACCGTGCAAGGCTCTCGTCTATCGTGGCGTTTATATTGGCCTTCGAGAACCCTTCCGAGGCAGATCCAAAGATCGCAACCTCATCCGCCCCCGCCTCCAAGGCATCGCTCAGCCCGCGCAAGTTGGGCGTAAGCGCCGCATAGCGCACCCCCGGCGCGCGCCGGATTCCGCGCAGGACATCGCCAGAGTCGGCCATCTGTGGCACCCATTTCGGGCTGACAAAACTCGCCACCTCGATCCGCGAGAACCCCGCCTCACTCAGGCAATCGACAAGCGCGATCTTTTCGCGCGTGGGGATATGCCGCGCCTCATTTTGCAACCCATCGCGCGGCCCGACCTCAAATACGTCAACATGTTCCGCCATCACGCCCCCTCCGGCACTGGATAAAAGTCCTGTTCATAAATATCCTGCGCCCCGTCCCGCGCCTTGGCGCGGAGGTATCCAGGCCGCGCACGTAGCCGGTCCCAATAAGCCATCAGTCGGGGATAGACCGTCAGATCGACATAATAGCGTGCCAATTCAAAGCCATAGGAAAACATGACATCCGCCGCTGAAAATCCCGAGGACAAAAGATACGCCGCCTCAAGCCGCTCCTCCATCGCACCAAGCGCTGCACGCAATCGCGCGTTCAAGAGTTTGATCACCACCGCCGAGGGCTGCGCAGGCGGACGCAGAAACACCTGGTTAAGATTAAGATTCTCCAGGAGACAGCCCACCGTTTCGGCATAGCTGAACAGCTCAAGACAGCGCGCCCGATCCGCGCTGCCCGGCGCGGGCATCAACCCGGCTTGCGGATATGTCTCACATAACAGCTGCACAATCGCGCCACTCTCAAACCAGACCTCTCCCTCGTGCTCAAGCACCGGTACGCGCCCTGCAGGCGACAATGCCAGAAATTCCGGATTGCGCATCGACCCGTTCCGGATCGAATAATACCGGACCTCATAATCAAGCCCGATCTCCTCCATCAGCCACATGACCCGCAGCGACCGCGCAAGGGGCACATGATGCAACGTAATCATGCGTTCTCCTCCTCCAGCCGCACCAGCGCGGCCCCCGCACTCACCTGATCTCCTGCCGAAACCAGCACCTCGGCCACCACACCATCGCGCGCCGCCAAGAGGCTATGCTCCATCTTCATCGCCTCCAGCACCGCCAACCTGTCACCTTTGGTCACCGCCTGCCCCGGCGCGGCATAGACCGCCTTGACCAGACCGGGCATCGGTGCCTCAATCAGCGTGGCATCGCCGCCCGCGGCCCCCTCCCGCGCCAGAGGATCAACCAGATCGAACGTCAGCCCATAGCGGGCAAAGACGGTGATCCGATGGCCGTCAATTGCGACGGCAGGGGCGGGATGATCATCAAGCCGCCACTGCCCGGCCACCTGCCGCGCCTTGACTGGAACCTCCCCGATGCGCAGATCATGCGCATTGGATGACAGGGTCGCCAACCGCACCGCAATCTCCTCGCCGCCATGTATCAACCGCAGCTCTCGTTCCAGAGGCTGCCATAGGAAAAAACCCGCATCCTGCGATTTGTTGTCCAACAGACCCAATCCGGCCAGAACCGCCAACGCCATCTCACGGGGTCCAGCCTCAGGCGGCACCACCAAACTATCGATGTCACGCGCGATCAGTCCGGTGTCGACCTCGCCCTGCGCAAATCCGGCGTGCCCCGCCAGCGCCCCAAGAAACCCAAGGTTCGTGACCGTGCCCGCCACCTCTGTTGCGCCCAACGCCGCCGCCAGGCGCCGCAGCGCCACGGCCCGGCTCGGGCCATGGGTGATGACTTTGGCGATCATCGGATCGTACCAAGGGCTGATCTCATCCCCGGCGCGCACACCGCTATCCGCACGGCAACCGTCCGGAAACATCAGATGCGTCAATCGTCCCGTGGCGGGCAGAAAGCCTTTGGGCACATCCTCGGCATAAAGCCGCGCCTCAAAGGCATGGCCATTGATCGACAATTCCTCTTGTTGCCGGGGCAGCCCTTCGCCGGACGCCACCCGCAATTGCCATTCCACCAGATCAACTCCGGTGATTGCCTCGGTGACCGGATGCTCGACCTGCAACCGCGTGTTCATCTCCATGAACCAGAAACGATCTGTGCGCAGCCCCTCCGAGCCATCGACGATAAATTCGACCGTACCCGCACCTGAATAACCAATGGCCTCAGCGGCACGCACCGCCGCCTGCCCCATGCTTGCGCGCATCTCGGGGGTCATGCCCGGGGCGGGCGCCTCTTCGATCACTTTCTGATGCCGCCGTTGCAGCGAACAATCGCGCTCGAAAAGATGCACCGCGCGGGTGCCGTCGCCAAACACCTGCACTTCGATATGCCGGGGCTTTTGCACAAACTTTTCGATCAGAACGGCGGCATTGCCAAAGGCGGTGCGCGCCTCACCTTGGGCGCTCTCCAACGCGTCCATGAAATCCTGCGGTCGCTCCACCAGCCGCATGCCCTTGCCGCCACCACCTGCCACGGCCTTGATCAAGACAGGATAGCCAATCGCATCCGCCGCCCCCGCCAGATGCTCAGGGTCTTGGTTGGCGCCGTGATACCCCGGCACCACCGGCACACCCGCCTTTTCCATCAGCGCCTTGGCGGCATCCTTTAGGCCCATCGCCCGGATCGCAGTGGCCGAAGGTCCGATAAAGACCAGTCCCGCCGCCTCGACCGCCTCGACGAAATCCGGGTTTTCGCTCAGAAATCCGTATCCGGGATGAATCGCCTGCGCGCCCGTCTCGAGCGCGGCGGCAATGATCGCCTCGCCGCGCAAATAGCTCTCCGCAGGGGACGCCCCTCCGATATGCACCGCCCGATTAGCCAGCGCGACATGCGCCGAGTCACGGTCGGCATCGGAATAAACCGCCACCACCTCGACCCCCATGGCCCGCGCAGAGCGAATGACACGACAGGCAATCTCGCCCCGGTTTGCCATCAAGATGCGTTCAAACATGCGCCCAGCCCCTGCTTTCATCGTTCCAAAAATACTCAAATTCCATGCTCACCCCCTTGCGATACGGCATCAGCACCATCCCAATCGAGCCCCACCATCATAGGGACGCGCCAGCCCCTTCGCGATCATAGCCCGTGCCACCGGAACCGCATCCACAGAGACAAAGACCAGTGCGCGCCCATAATGATCGGTCCCTTGGCGGACAAATTTCACATCCCCAGCCGTCATCAACATCCATCTCAGCATCCATTTTGCACGCATTGCGGCTACGAATTCAGATGTGCATTGCGCCGAGAACAGCTCAGGCGTGTCAAATCCCGTCAGCCGGGCCGAAATCAATCCTCTGGTCGAACAATAGAGCTTGACCGTGTCACCATCGGTAACATTAACCAATCTGCATCCAGCGGCCTGAGACCCCGACCGGACGAGCGGCCCTATGCGCGTTGCCGCCAAGAGGTCCGAGCCCAGTGGCAGAACAACCAATATCACCATTCCCAAGGCCATAACGCCGTGCAGATAAAGTTTCGGATCAAGCGCCCTATCGCGAAATCTGCGCCGCGCCGGACGCAATTTTGTGCGACCTCGCGGATTTGGCACCGCGTGCATTTCCCCGTCAGGGTCTTGGCCGGCACCTCGCGTGAGCTTTGTGAGCTTGCTTTTTCGCATGCGTTCACATCCGAAACACGCCAAAGCGCGTGTCTTCCACTGGCGCATTGAGAGATGCCCGCAAGGACAGCGCCAGCACATCGCGGCTTTTGCGCGGATCGACGATGCCGTCATCCCAGAGCCGGGCACTGGCATAGAGCGGATGCGCCTGCCGCTCGAACATCTCGATCGTTGGCCGCTTAAACTCCGCCTCATCCTCAGTCGACCATGTTCCGCCTTTGCGCTCGATCGCGTCGCGTTTGACCGTGGCCAGAACGCCCGCTGCCTGCTCACCGCCCATCACCGAGATCCGGCTATTGGGCCAGGACCACATGAACCGCGGCTGATACGCGCGCCCGGACATACCGTAATTGCCCGCACCGAAACTGCCGCCCACCACCATGGTGATCTTGGGCACCGATGTTGTCGCCACCGCCGTCACCATCTTGGCGCCATGCCGCGCGATACCCTCATTCTCGTATTTGCGCCCCACCATAAAACCGGTGATGTTTTGCAGAAAGACCAGCGGCACCTTACGCTGCGAACAAAGCTCTATGAAATGCGCGCCTTTTTGGGCCGCCTCGCTGAACAACACGCCATTATTGGCCACGATCCCCACCGGACAGCCCTTGATATGGGCAAAGCCCGTGACCAAGGTCTCGCCAAACCGCGCCTTGAACTCGTCAAGCCGCGAGCCATCGACGACGCGCGCGATCACCTCGCGGATATCATAGGGCGTGCGCAGGTCGGCGGGCACGACACCCAGCAATTCCTCAGGGTCATAGGCCGGCTCTTCGGGCACCTCCCAACCTTGGGTGGGTGCCAACCCACCGCCCAGAGACCCCACCGCGCGGCGTGCCAGCGCCAGGGCGTGCCCGTCATCCTCGGCCAGATAATCCGCCACGCCTGAAAGGCGGGTATGCACATCGCCCCCCCCCAGATCCTCGGCAGTGACGACCTCGCCGGTCGCGGCCTTGACCAAGGGCGGCCCCGCGAGAAAGATCGTCCCCTGATCGCGCACGATGATGGTAACATCCGACATCGCAGGCACATAGGCGCCACCGGCGGTGCAACTCCCCATCACCACCGCAATCTGTGCGATGCCCTTGGCCGACATGCGGGCCTGATTGTAAAAAATCCGCCCGAAATGGTCCCGGTCCGGAAAAACCTCGTCCTGATTGGGCAGGTTGGCCCCGCCACTATCGACCAGATAGAGGCACGGCAGGTGACATTCCTCGGCAATCTCCTGCGCGCGCAGATGTTTTTTCACCGTCATCGGATAATAGGTGCCGCCTTTCACGGTGGCGTCATTGCAAACGATCATGCAGTCGCGTCCCATCACGCGGCCCACACCAGCGATCACCCCGGCAGCGGGGGCCGCCCCGTCGTATAGCCCATGCGCCGCCGTCGCTCCCACCTCCAGAAACGGGCTGCCGGGATCAAGCAGGCCTGCGACCCGCTCGCGCGGCAGCATCTTGCCGCGCGACAGATGCCGTTCGCGCGCCACCTCTCCGCCTCCGGCCGCCGCCAGATCTGCGGCCTCGCGCACCACGCGCAGCGCCTCCAGATGACCGGCCCGGTTGGCCCTGAACGTCTCGGACCCTGTCAGAACAGATGATGTCAAACGCATGAACTCTCCCCTCGTCTTGGCAACTTTGTTGCATAAATACCACGGCCCTCGCCACACCCAGCAATTTGACCCAAATCAATGTTATCCGAGTCGGATGCGCGCATACCCCCCCTTGTAAGAACAAGAGTGGACAGATCATGAAACACATTACAGCCCTCACCCTCTCGGCTCTGCTGGCTTCTGCCGCAGCTCCGGCCCTCGCTCAGGAAAAAGGCGACATCCTGCTCGGCCTCGGTCTCGGTTGGGTTGAGCCGACCCAGAACTCCAACACCCTCGCGGGTCAGATTGACGTTGATGGAAATCTCCGTCCGACTGTGACAGCCGAATATTTCGTCGCTGATCGCGTCGGGATCGAACTGTTGGCCTCGTGGCCCTTTCAACATGACGTGAACCTTCAGGGTGTCGGCAATGTTGCGAAGGTCAAGCATCTGCCGCCGACCCTCTCGCTGCAATATCACTTCGTGAACACCAGCAAGATCACGCCTTTTGTTGGCGCAGGCATCAACTATACCTACTTCTTCGACGAAGACGGCACTGGCGCGCTCGCGGGCACCAAGGTTGAGCTTGACGACTCTTGGGGTCTCGCACTCCATGCCGGTCTGGACTATGAAATCACCGAAAAATCCGCCTTCCGGGTCGACGTGCGCTATATCGACATTGAAACCGACGTAAAGGTCGGCGGCGTCGATATCGGTGAGGTCAAGATCGACCCTTGGGTCTTCAACGTCGCCTATGTGATGAAATTCTGATCCCCTCCCAAATTGGATCGGACGCTGAGGGCTGGCCATCGTGCCAGCCCTTTTTTCATGGTGAAGCCGCTTCATGCCTGCCCCTCCGCCGCCGCGCGCGCCTTTAGCTCTTTGCGGATAACCTTGCCCGTAACGGTCATCGGCAAGGCATCGAGAAACGCAATCTCCCGAGGATAGGAATACCCCGCAAGCCGCGCTTTGACGTGGTCCTGCAATGTCTTTGCAAGGGCCTCGGATGGCTCGAATCCGGCTTTCAGCACCACATAGGCCTTGACCACTTCGGTTCGCAGCGCGTCGGGCTTGCCCACGACGCCCACCGTCGCAACCGCCGCATGGGTCAAAAGACAATCCTCGATTTCCGCCGGACCAATGCGATAGCCCGCGCTCGTGATGACATCATCCTCACGCCCGACAAAGCGGATATAGCCGTCCTCGATGATGCCGCGATCCCCGGTCAAGAGCCAGTCACCGCGAAATTTCTCCGCCGTCGCCTGCGGCTTTTGCCAATATTCCAGCATCATTGACGCCGACCCGCGACGTATGGCGATTTCGCCCTCGCCTTCGGTCAATTGACCCGAGCCATCAATCACCGCCACCTCATGCCCCGGCACCGCTCGCCCTAGACTGCCCGGCACCGGCACAAAAAGCGTGGCACAGGAGGACCCCACCATATTGCACTCGGTCTGCCCGTAAAACTCGTTGATCGTCACGCCAAAGGCCCGGCGGCCCCAGTCGAGCATCTCCGCCCCCAGCGGCTCTCCTCCGCTTGCCACGCTGCGAAGGCCAGCTATCCGTGCATCGGCCGCTTTCAACATCCGCAGCGCAGTTGGCGGAAAAAATACATTCTTAACAGATCCTTGCTCAATGATCGTCATGCACTCTTGCGGGCTGAACTTGGTCATGCGTGCCGCCACAATCGGCACACCTATCGCCAGCCCCGGCATCAGCACATCGAAAAGCCCCCCGATCCACGCCCAATCCGCCGGCGTCCAGAGACAATCCCCCGGCTGCCCCAGAAAATCATGGCTGAGCTCAACCCCCGGCAAATGCCCTGTCAGAACGCGGTGCGCATGCAGCGCGCCCTTGGCGCTGCCGGTCGTGCCGCTGGTATAGATCAGGACCGCGGGGTCCTCTGCACGGGTGTCTTGTGTCGCAAACTGCCCCTCGGGCAACGCCTCGGTCTCGGGCACCAGCGCCGTCACCTCCGGCAGTGTCCCCAGCAACGCCGCGCCCTCGGCGTCGGTCACAATCACCTGCGCCCCTGCATCGCCAACCCGGCTGATCAGGGCATCCTGTTTGAAGAGCTTGAACAGGGGGATAGAAATTGCACCAATTTTCCAGATCGCGATATGCGCCGCCGCACACCACGCCCCCTGAGAGCGCAGAACGCCCACCCGGTCGCCGCGCCGTACACCGCGCGCCGCAAGCCCCTGCGCCAGAGCATCGGCCATGCGCCGCAACATCCCATAGCTCACATCGCGCACGCCCTCACCCGAGAGATCGACAATCGCCACCCGTCCGGGGTCGGACTCGGCCCAACGGTCGCATACTTGCACCGCCATGTTCAGCCGCGCCGGAATGTCCCAACAAAACCCGTCGCACAGTTCCGCGTAGGGTGCGCGTTGCAACAGGGGCCGCATGCCGCTCATGATGCCGCCTCGGGCGCATTCACATGCACCAGTCGCCCATAGCCATCGACAAAATACTCAAACTCACCGCAGATCACGATAAGCCACAGATCCGCGCTCGTCGCCGGGCGCGCCGCGCAATCAGCGGGCACAGCCCCCGCGCCCGCCTCAGTCAGATAGCGCGCCGCCACCTGTTCGATCACTTCGGTCCCGGTCGTCAGCACCGCGCGCCAACCCAGCATGAGACCAATCCCGGCCACCGCCGCAATCAGCGCCAGAACGGGCAGAAACAGCAACCACCGTGACATGCCTTCAGTCCCCCAGTTGGTTCGATTGCAGATACAGCATCTGACGCGCGGTCTCTTGCAGGTGGCAACTCACGGACGCAGGACCAGCCCCGGTGCCGCCGCCCCATTGCGACGCCTCATAGCTGCATTTCGCATCGCGAAATCCGATCCAGGCCCGCTGCATATCGCGCAGCGCCTCAGCCTGTTTAGGGGCATGGGACTGAAACGCGGCATCCTCAGCGGCAAGTTTCGCATAAAGCTGTTGATACACGATGTTGAGCCAGCCATCCCAATGGGACAACTCGCGGCCTGTGCAGGCCCCCATGCCGACGGTGGTATAGCCGCCGGGCGTGGCGTCCACACACAGGTCTGCGGCCTTGCCCGCACAGGTTTCGCCGCCACCCGCGCGAATGCAGGCCTCGACCGGCGCGATATCAAACACCAACTCCTGCGCTTTCGCAGGAACCGCCAACGCAAGAAAAATAAGTAGGGCTTTCATGCTGAAACGCCCAAAGCAGAGTAAAGCTTTAAAAAGCCTAATCCGATCAAGATGAGATAAATAACGGCCATAAAGTGAGGTAGATAAAACGACACTGCTATACGCTTCTTGAAGGGCTCTTGCCTTCCCAACTCCAATTCCTTCGGTGAAACGTTTTCTATATGCAACTTGCGCAAGACCTCAGCTCGGTTTTCCCAATGCTTCTCCCAAGCCGCCGAGTGGAGGGTCCAGTTGAGATGAATTATGTAGGTCGCAAAAATGGCAATAAGCAAAGCGGACACAAAATAGATGCCCGCAACAGCGGCTTGCGCTCTATCAATCGGAACGTCTTTTGATAGACCAACTATAGCGGGAATAGCCAAAAGACCGCCACCAGCAACCAGAATCGCATTCTTCACGACCAAGATGCCATAGTCGAAAGCTTTATTCTGAGTGTCAGCGACAAGGTTATCATAGTAGGCCTGTTCCTTGTCAAACTCCGCCCTGTAAGTCTCATAATCGCTCACGCCATCGCCCCCATCAATTCGCGACCCACCAGCATGCGTCGGATCTCGGATGTCCCTGCCCCGATTTCCATCAGCTTGGCATCGCGGAAAAGCCGCGCGACGGGCGCATCGTTGAGAAATCCTGCACCGCCCATCGCCTGCACCGCCTGATGTGCCTGAACCATCGCCTGCTCGCTGGCATAAAGACAACAGGCCGCCGCATCCTGCCGGGTCACATCGCCCCGGTCACAGGCCTTGGCCACCTCATAGACATAGGCGCGCGCCGAATTCATCGCCGTATACATATCCGCGATCTTGCCCTGCATGAGCTGGAAAGAACCGATCGCTTGGCCAAATTGCTTGCGCTCGGCCAGATAGGGCATGATCTCATCAAGACAGGCCGCCATGATCCCGGTGCCGATACCGGCCAGCACGACGCGTTCGTAATCAAGACCGGACATGAGCACGCGCACGCCGCGCCCCTCTTCGCCCAGGATATTCTCGAACGGCACTTCCACATCGTCAAAGATCAATTCGGCGGTATTGCTGCCCCGCATCCCCAGTTTGTCGAAATGCGGGCTTGTGCTGAACCCCTTCATGGTTTTCTCGATCAAAAAGGCGGTGATCCCCTTGCTGCCCGCATCGGGATTGGTCTTGGCATAAACCACCAGCGTATCGGCATCCGGCCCGTTGGTGATCCAGTATTTGTTGCCATTCAGCTTGTAATGGTCGTTCCGTTTCTCCGCGCGCAACTTCATCGAAACCACATCACTGCCCGCGCCCGCCTCGGACATGGCCAGCGCCCCAACATGCATGCCCGACACCAGCCCCGGCAGATATTTCGCCTTTTGTTCAGGCGTGCCATTCAGCTTGATCTGATTGACGCAAAGGTTGGAATGCGCGCCATAGCTCAGCGAGACAGAGGCCGAGGCGCGCGCGATCTCTTCGACCGCGATCACATGCGCAAGGTAATTCATACCCGCGCCCCCAAATTCCTCGGGCACGGTGATCCCTAAGAGCCCCAGATCCCCCATTTCACGCCAAAGCGCATTTGGAAACACGTTGCTGCGATCCACCTCTGCCGCAATCGGCTTGACGCGTTCTTGCGCCCACCGATGCACCATCTCGCGCAGCGCATTCACATCCTCGCCCAGATCAAACTGCATGACCGCATTGAACATCGCGCTTCCTCCTCCGAAACGGATTTATTGAACAGTTGTTCATTTTATACACCCAAGGACTTGCATCCGTCAATCGCGACGGCGTGCAAAGCCTGAGCGCCACACCGCTGATCACAGCCCAATTTTCAGAATACCCGCTCTTCCACCGCTGACTTTCGCTATTCAGCGTGCAATGCTTGTCAAAACACAACCTTTTTAGGACCCCCAGATGAAGCATGCCGAGATCAAAACTGTGGTCCAATGGGGCAAAGGCACCGATTGGCGCCTGACCCTTCAGCATAGCTGTGACGATCATGCGCTGATCTGGATCACCCGCGGTCAGGGAATCGCCATCATCGACGGGGTCCGGCGTGGTGTGGGCGTGCACAACGCGCTGGCCATTCCGGCAGGCACGATGTTTTCGCTCGATCTGGGCAAAACCGGATTCGGACAGGTCTGCCTCCTGCCTGCGGGCGGCCCGATCCTGATGCCGGACAGTTTTCAACACTTGCGCATCCGTGATGTCGCGAGCCAGAACGACTTGACAGCAATTCTAGAGGCCATGCAGCGCGAGCAATCCAGCCACCGCGATTTCATGGACGAGGCGTTGAACGCCCAAGCCCGCCTGCTGACAGTTTGGTTGCGCCGGGCCATGATCGCACAGGGCCCCAGCGAACGGCACAGCAGCAGCGCCCGGCTGATGCGGGCCTATGCCGCCCTGATCGCACGCGATTTTGCCAGTGGCCGGGCCATGGCGGTCTATGCCCGCGCGCTCGGGGTGACGCCGACCCACCTCACACGGGTCTGCAAACAAGCGTCTGGCCTGACAGCCGCAGAGCTTTTGACCGAACGCAGCCTCTATGCCGCCCGAGACATGCTTGAGACAGGAACACAGCCCATTGGCCAGATCGCCGCCAGTCTGGGCTTTGGCAGCGCCGCCTATTTCTCTCGCTTCATCCTGCAACACACCAACCAGACACCGTCCGCCCTGCGCGCCACAGCCGCCGCACGCAAACCCACCGTTCCGGTCCTCTGAACGCCGATGTAACGGGACAATGGGTTGCGCTTTGACGTCACGCATTATCTAATGATCTCGACCGTGTTCAAACCCAAAGCACGACACTCTCTGTGAAAGCCTTCGATGCCGCACAAGATGCCCTCCGCTCCGCACGCCTCCACCCTTTGTGATGCCCATGCTCTGCGCGAGGGCCGGATGGACCGACGAGAGTTCCTGAGCCGCGCGACCGCGCTTGGTCTCAGCGCAAGTGCCGCATATGCGCTGGGCGATCTTGCACGACCCGCCTTTGCCCAACCTGCCATCGCTCAGGGCGGCACGCTGCGCATTCAGCAAAATGTCAAACCGCTCACCGATCCGCGCAGTTATGACTGGAGCGAGCTTGGCAATCAGACCCGAGGCTTTCTTGAATACCTCGTCGAGTATCAAGGGGATGGTACATTTTCCGGAATGCTTCTGGACCACTGGGAGGTCAACGAGGACGCCACGAACTACCTCTTGTACCTGCGCGCGGGCGTGCGCTGGAACAACGGCGATGCCTTCACCGCACAAGATGTGGCGCACAATATAGCGCGGTGGTGTGACACTTCTGCTTTGGGCAATTCCATGGCCGGACGCTTTGCCGGGCTGATCGACCCCGACACCGGACAGGCCCGCACCGGGGCGATCACCGTGCGTGACAATCTCACTTTGGTGCTCAACCTGTCGCAACCCGATATCTCGGTGATCGCCAATATGGCGGATTATCCCGCCGCCATGGTGCATCAGAGCTATGAGGGCGGAGATCCGTTTCTGCACGGTATCGGCACCGGCCCGTTTCGCCCCGTCAGCCTCGTTCCGGGCGAGCATTGTATCCTCGAACGCCATCCTGATCACCACTGGTGGGGGACTGAGATTTTTGGCGGGCCGTGGCTCGACCGGGTAGAGTTCATCGACTTTGGCACCAACCCATCGGGCTGGCTGAGCGCGGCTGACCGTGGCGAGATTGATCTTTTATACGAAACCGTTGGCGATTTCGTTGATGCCATGGACGCCATCGGCTGGACGGGCACCCGCACTGAAACCGCGGCGACCACTGTAATCCGCGCCTCGCAAACCGCCCGCATGGTGGGCACCAATCCCTATCTCAACCGCACCATACGCCGGGCAATGGCACTGGCTGTTGACAATGAAATCTGCCTTGAACTGGGCTATGGCGGGCGCGGCACGGTCGCGGCCAATCACCATGTCAGCCCGATTCACCCCGCCTATGCCGACATCGGCCCCGCCCCCTATGATCCCGCCCGCGCCCGCGCGGATATTGAGGCCGCGGGCCTTTTGGGCTTTGAACACGAACTGGTCACTGTCGATGATGAGTGGCAGCGCAACACCGGGGATGCGGTGGCGGCACAGCTGCGCGACGCGGGCCTCAATGTGCGCCGCCGTATTCTTCCGGGGCCCGAGTTCTGGGCAAACTGGCGCGAGTTTCCCTTTTCAGCAACCCAGTGGAACCATCGCCCGCTTGATGTGCAAGTGCTTAGCCTTGCCTATCGCTCGAATGCCGCATGGAACGAAAGCGGGTTTGAAAACGAAGAATTCGACAAGCTGCTGGACGAGGCCAACCGCCTCAATGATCCCGACGGGCGCCGCGCTATCATGGCGCAACTGGAAACCATCCTGCGCGACGAGGGCGTGATCATTCAGCCCTATTGGCGCGCGCTCTACAATCATCACAATGGCACGCTGGTGAATGCCGAAAAACATCCCGCCAATGAAATCCATCTCTACAAGATCGGGTTCAAAGCCTGAGAACAGAACACTCAGCTTCCCAGAATGACCTTTACATAATTTCGGGTTTCGGTGAAGGGCGGTACGCCGCCGTATTTCTGCACCGCGCCCGGTCCCGCATTATAGGCCGCCAAGGCCAACCGCCACGACCCAAAGGTGCGATACTGCTCTGCCAGATAACGCGCGCCGCCCTCCAGGTTATCCTGCGGATCATGCGGATTGACACCCAGAGTCCGGGCCGTGTGCGGCATCAACTGAGCAAGACCAATCGCCCCCTTGTGCGACCGCGCATCAGCCCGCCATCCCGATTCCTGCTGAACCAGCCGCAGGAACAGATCCTCGGGCACCTGATAGCGCCGCGCCGCCTGCTTGGCCATATCAAGATAAGGACCGCGATAGACACCTCGAAAATCTGGCACCAGACCATCCCACATCGTAGGAGTCTTGACCTTCTGCGGCTGAAGACGCACCGAATTGTTGTATTGCTGCCGCGCCCGGGTATCCAGAACACTGGTTTGCGACTTGAAGAGGCTAACCCGGTTTTTGCTCGAGAGAACGTCCGCCTCCGCCATAACAGGCAAAATAAGGCCCAAGGCCACAAGCGCGCTTGCGATCCACTGCATCCCGGTACTGCCCCCATCCATGTCTCTGCAGCTGATTATATGGGGAATTATCGCAGATTTCGAGACCTTCTTTTGACGCTTTCCGTCGCATCGGCAGCTTTCACCGCTTTTATCGACAATTTTAACCTTTCCTTCATGCCGATGCAGTGGTGTAACCGACAAACCCGAACCAAGGCATGATTCAAGGAGGGCGCGATGTCCGGCTCTGTCAACAAGGTAATTCTCATCGGCAATCTGGGCCGCGACCCCGAGGTCCGGACATTTCAGAACGGTGGCAAGGTCTGTAACCTGCGCATCGCCACCTCTGAAACATGGAAAGACCGCAACACCGGCGAACGTCGTGAGCGCACAGAGTGGCACACGGTCGCGATCTTCTCCGAAGGTCTGGTGCGCGTGGCCGAACAATATCTGCGCAAAGGCTCTAAGGTCTATCTCGAAGGCAAACTGCAAACCCGCAAATGGCAGGATCAGTCAGGCCAGGACCGCTATTCCACCGAAATCGTGCTGCAGGGGTTTGACGCCACACTGGTGATGCTGGATGGCCGGAGCGAAGGCAGTTCTGGCGGCGGCGGAAGCTATGGCGGCGGTCAGGATCAGGGCTATGGCGGCGATTACGGTGGCGATTACGGCTCTGCTCCGGCCTCTGCCCCGGCCTCTGGCAGCAGCCGGCCCTCGCGCGATATGGATGACGAAATTCCGTTCTGAAACCGGGCGTCTTAACCTATCGTTCAAGGTCCATGCGCTTAACTGCGACGCATGGACCTTGAACTTACAAACCCTGCCCGACCGCCGGGCCTCGCCCCGCTGCACCAACAACCGGAATATGCCCGTGCTCTCATCGCCATGGGCGTCACCGTGCAGACCCTGCGCGCAATGCAGGCGGATCAAACCCTGGCGCAGGTTCAGGTGGTGCGCCGCCGCCTCGGTCCCCTGACCCTCAACTGGATGCCGCGCGGCCCGATCTGGGCGGCCGACTTGCCCACCCAAACCCGGCATGCAAGTCTCAGCGCTCTGCCCCATGCCCTGCCCGGCGGCCTTTGGCTCGCCAATGCCACAAACGCGGATGAGGGCGCGCGGCTCGCCGCTTTGGGCTACCGCGCGCTTTTCCCCGGTCAAACGCTGGCCGAACTGGATCTCTGCCCACCGCAGGCCACACGCCTTGCCGCTCAGCACGGAAAATGGCGCAACCGCCTGCGCCATGCGCAATCCGCCGGGCTAAAGATCAGCGAACGCGCCTTCGACCCCAACCATCATAACCGCCTCCTTGAACAAGAGAGCACGCAACGCCGCCTGCGCGGCTATCGCGCGTTGCCTCTGGCCTTCACCCTCGCCTATGGCGCCCAAAACCCCGGCGCGGCGCGGGTCTGGTCCGCGCATCACAAGGGCCAAAGCATCGCACATCTGCTGATCCTCACCCATGCGAACACCGCCACCTATCATATCGGCTGGACCGGCCCCGAGGGGCGCCGCCTCTCGGCGCATGCGCTCTTGCTCTGGCATGTCTCGAACGCTCTGGCGGACCGGGACTTCAAACGGATTGATCTCGGCCTTGCTGACTTTCACCGCTCCCCCGGCCTCGCGCGCTTCAAACTGGGCAGCGGTGCATTGGCACAACGCCTCGGCCCGAGTATGATAGCCTGGCCTCGTGCCGCGTATTTGTTCCCAAAGCGACACAAACACGCGGCATGATGCGGCCAATAAGGCGCTTTGCCTCTGGTCATTCCGCGCTGCGGCGTATAGGGCGCAGGCGAACAATATCAGGACACGTCCCCCATGGATCTGCGCAATATCGCCATCATCGCCCACGTTGACCACGGCAAAACCACGCTCGTTGACGAATTGCTGAAACAATCTGGCTCTTTCCGCGCCAATCAGTCCGTCGATGAACGCGCTATGGACAGCAACGATCTGGAGCGCGAGCGCGGCATCACGATTTTCGCGAAACCCACCAGCGTTCTCTACAAGAAGACCCGGATCAACATCGTCGACACCCCCGGTCACGCCGATTTCGGCGGCGAGGTGGAACGCATCCTGTCGATGGTCGATGGCGTCGTCCTGCTTGTCGATGCCGCCGAAGGTCCGATGCCGCAAACGAAATTCGTGACCGCCAAGGCGCTCCGCCTCGGGCTGCGCCCGATTGTCGTGCTCAACAAGGTCGACAAACCCGACGCCGAGCCGGATCGCGCGCTGAACGAATGCTTTGATCTCTTTGCCTCGCTCGATGCCAATGACGATCAGCTTGATTTCCCGCATATGTATGCCTCGGGCCGCTCTGGCTGGGCCGATCACGAGCTTGATGGCCCGCGCAAGGATCTGAGCGCGCTGTTCGATCTGATCGTCAACCATGTGCCCGCACCCAAGCAGCTCGCCCATATCGACGAGGATTTCCGCATGCTGGCCACCACGCTCGGCGCCGACCCGTTTGTCGGTCGCCTGCTGACGGGCCGCGTCGAATCAGGCCGCCTCAAGGTGGGTCAGACCGTGCAAGCCCTCAGCCGCATCGGCCAGAAAATCGAACAGTTCCGCGTCACCCGTATTCAGGCGTTTCGCGGACTGGCCAGCCAAGATATCGAAGAGGCAACCGCCGGTGACATCGTCAGCCTTGCAGGCATGTCCAAAGCGACGGTTGCCGATACGATTTGCGCCCTCGCCGTAGAGGAACCGATTGAGGCACAGCCGATTGATCCGCCCACGATCACCGTGACCTTTGGCATCAATGACAGCCCTCTCGCCGGTCGCGAAGGCAAAAAGGTCCAGAGCCGGGTCATCCGCGAACGCCTGATGAAAGAGGCAGAATCAAATGTCGCGATCAAAGTCACCGACACACCGGGCGGCGATGCCTTTGAAGTGGCCGGGCGCGGCGAATTGCAGATGGGCGTTCTGATCGAAAACATGCGGCGTGAGGGGTTTGAACTCAGCATTTCCCGCCCGCAAGTTCTCATGCGTGAAGGCGAGAAGGGCGAACGCCTCGAGCCCATCGAAGAGGTCACAATTGACGTTGACGATGAATACACCGGCGCCGTGATTGAGAAAATCACCGGGCCCCGGCGCGGCGATCTGGTCGAGATGAAGCCCTCGGGTGCCGGTAAAACCCGCATCATTGCCCATGTGCCCTCGCGTGGTCTGATTGGCTATCACGGCGAATTCCTCACCGATACGCGGGGCACCGGGGTTCTGAACCGCGTGTTCCACAGCTGGGCACCGCATCGCGGCCCGATCCCGGGACGGCGCGCCGGCGTGCTCATCTCGATGGAAAACGGCGAGGCTGTGGCCTATGCGCTGTGGAATCTCGAAGAACGTGGGCGTATGTTCCTTGGTGCACAGGCCAAGGTCTATACGGGCATGATCATCGGCGAACATAGCCGCGACAACGACCTAGAGGTGAACCCCCTCAAGGGTAAAAAGCTGACAAACGTCCGTGCCTCCGGCACCGACGAGGCCGTGCGCCTGACGACACCGATCACCATGAGCCTCGAAGAGGCCATCGCCTATGTCGATGATGACGAACTGGTCGAGGTGACACCGCTCTCGATCCGCCTGCGCAAGCGCTATCTCGACCCGCACGAGCGCAAGCGCATGTCAAAGAAAGATTGATCTTGCATCGCCCCGGCCCTGCGCCGGGGCGTTTTGCAGTCAGCGGCCGATCACGCATCGTTCAACGGGACACAGCCCCGCATGGCCCGCGTCTCTTGTCTGAGGACGCCCGGCCGCGCCCGGCCTGCCTATTCCGTGATCTCGACGATCACCAACTCGCGCTCGGATGCGCCGCGCGCATGATCCAGCGCGGCCTGATATTCGGGACTATGATAACAGCTCTCCGCCGCCTCGACGCTGGGAAACCGCGCCACCACATTGCGCGGTCGCTCCTTGCCCTCTAGCTGCACGAACCGCCCCCCGCGCGCGATGAATGCGCCGCCATGCTTGGCAATCGCAGGGCCAGCAAGCGCCGCATACCGGCCGTAGGCCTCGTTATCGGTCACGGTCACATGGGCAATCCAGAGCGCAGGCATAGGGGAACCTCCTTTTCGTTTTGAATCAGATACCGTCCACCAGGACGATATCGCGGTCACTGCTGTTCAGCGCGATGGGTAAAATCCGGCGGTATGTGTCAGAGCCATACCACTCCAGCGCTGCCGCCCGGTCGGGAAATACGATGATCACATGCCGGTCAGGGCAATTGCCCTCCAACACCTCCTGCGCACCGCCCTTGACCAGAAACCGCCCGCCGAATTTCTCAGCAGTAGCGACGGTCTGGCTGGCATAGGACTGATAATCTTGCGGGTTCGTCACCGTAATCCGGGCAATAATATAGGCGCTCATCCATCCTCCTCAGGCGGTTACGACCCTCTCGATGACAGCCGTGGCCGCCGCAATCGCCGCCTCGGCCCCGTCCATGCTCGTGCCGCCACCCTGCGCCATATCGGGGCGGCCCCCGCCGCCCTTGCCGCCCAGTTCAGCCACCGCCGCGCGCACCATCTCAACCGCTGAAATCTGCCCGGTCAAATCCTCGGTCACGCCCGCCGCTACCGCCACTTTGCCGCCGGTATCCGCAATAAGCAAGACCGCACCAGACCCCAGCCGCGCCTTATGCTCGTCAATGAGCGGCGGCAGATCCTTGCCCTGCACACCCGAGAGAACCTGCGCAATCAGCTTGACGCCACCGACGTCGCGCGCCTCTGCGCCGCCACCCTGCCCGGCACCGCCCGACATTGCCAATTCGCGACGCAATTGCGCCACCTCATTGGCCAGCGCGCGCCGCTCGTCCATCAGCGTCTTAACGCGCTCGGCCACATCCTCAGGCCGGGCTTTCAATTCCAAAGCCACCTGTCCCAGACGTCCTGCCTGTCCGCTCAGATAGTCGAACGCCGCCGCCCCGGTCAGCGCCTCGATCCGCCGCACCCCGGCGCTGGACGCTGAGTCACCCAATGCGACAAAGACACCGATATCGCCGGTGCGCCGGACATGCGTGCCGCCGCAAAGCTCGATCGAATAGGTTTTCCCGTCCGCACCCTTGCCAGAGCCATCTTCGATGCCCATCGACACGACCCGCACCTCGTCACCGTATTTCTCACCAAAGAGCGCCTGCGCGCCGAGCGCCCGCGCATCATCCGGCGCCATAATCCGTGTCTCAACCGGGGCATTCTGGCGGATATAGTCGTTTACCTCGCGCTCGACCTGCGCCAGTTCCGTCGCGCTCAGACCCTTGGTGTGGCTGAAATCGAACCGCAGACGATCATCGGCATTCAACGATCCGCGCTGCGCCACATGCGACCCAAGCGCCTTGCGCAGCGCCTCATGCAGCAAATGCGTCGCAGAATGGTTGGCCCGTATCGCGCTCCGACGGCTGTGATCCACTGCCAGCTGCGCCGCCTGTCCGGCCTTGACCTCACCCTTTTCCACCACGGCACTGTGCAGGAATACCCCCGCTACCTTCTTGGTATCGGTCACACGCACCCGGCCCGTTTCGGTCCGCAGCGTGCCACTATCCCCCACCTGGCCACCTGATTCCGCATAAAACGGCGTCTGGTTCAGCACGATCTGCACCGCGTCGCCCGCGCTGGCCCCGCTCACCTGCGCGCCATCGGCCACCACAGCAATGATCTGCCCCTCGGCGATCTCAGTGTCATAGCCCAGAAAATCGGTCGTGCCTTTTTCCTCGGCAATATCAAACCACACCGCCTGATCCGCCGCCTCGCCGGTACCGGCCCAAGCCGCCCGCGCCTTGGCCTTTTGCTCGGCCATAGCCGCGTCAAAGCCCGCGGTATCAACCTCGCGCCCCTTCTCACGCAGCGCGTCCTGCGTCAAATCCAGCGGAAACCCATAGGTGTCATAGAGCTTGAACGCCGTCGCCCCCGGCAGTGCCGCGCCCTCGTCAAGCCCGTCCAACTCGTCATCAAGCAGGCGCAATCCCCGCTCCAACGTCTGTTTGAACCGGGTCTCTTCCAGCCGCAGCGTTTCTTCGATCATCGCCTGCGCCCGGCCCAATTCCGGGAATGCCTGCCCCATCTGCGCCACCAGCGCCGGCACCAGCCGATGCATCACCGGGTCCTTGGCACCCAGCATATGGGCATGCCGCATCGCGCGCCGCATGATCCGTCGCAGCACATACCCCCGCCCCTCGTTGGACGGCATCACCCCATCGGCCATCAAAAACGAGGTCGAGCGCAAGTGATCCGCAATCACCCGGTGGTGCACCTTGCCGGGGCCATCCGGGTCTTGGCTCGTGGCATGTGCGCTCGCCTCGATCAGGCTGCGCATCAAATCGGTGTCGTAATTATCGTGCTTGCCCTGCAACAGCGCGCCGATCCGTTCCAACCCCATGCCGGTGTCGATCGACTGCATGTCGAGCGCCCGCATCGTGCCGTCCTCGAACCGCTCGTTCTGCATGAAAACAAGGTTCCAGATTTCGATGAACCGGTCGCCATCCTCCTCGGCGCTGCCCGGAGGACCGCCCCAGATGCTGTCCCCGTGGTCATAAAAAATCTCGGTGCAGGGACCGCACGGGCCGGTTGCCCCCATCGACCAGAAATTGTCATCGCTGGCGATGCGGATAATTCGGTCATCACTCAGCCCCGCGTATTTCTTCCAGATCGCCGCCGCTTCATCATCGGTATGATAGACCGTGACCAATAGCTTTGACTTGTCGATCCCGAAATCCTTGGTCAGCAGGTCCCAGGCATAGGGGATCGCCTGTTCCTTGAAATAATCGCCAAAGCTGAAATTACCCAGCATCTCAAAGAAAGTATGATGCCGTGCCGTATAACCGACATTGTCCAGATCGTTGTGCTTGCCACCTGCGCGCACACATTTCTGGCTGGTCGTGGCGCGCACGTAATCGCGATGTTCAACCCCGGTGAAACAGTTTTTAAACTGCACCATGCCGGAATTGGTGAACATCAGCGTCGGATCATTGCGCGGCACAAGCGGAGAGCTGTCGACAACGCGGTGATCGTTGCGCTCGAAAAAGCTTAAAAAGGTCGAACGGATTTCATTCAGCGTGGGCATGGGCATCTCTTTCCGGGGCGTATGTTTGGCCTGCGTCCTGCTGATTTAACGGTGCCGCCGGAGCATGTCCACCGCAAGAAAAAGGCCCGGTGCAATGCCCGGGCCTCAGGATGGTCCTGCAAGAGCCGATCAGGCCTCCATGACATCCTCGTCACCCGATCCCTCGGACATATGGAAATCCAAACCATGCGAGGCGCGAATCTTATCCTCAATCTCAAGCGCGACGGCCGAATTTTCGCGAAGATAGGTCTTGGCATTCTCACGCCCCTGCCCAATCCGCTCATCACCATAGCTGTACCAACTGCCGGATTTTTCAACGATTCCGGCTTTTACCCCCATGTCGATCAGCTCACCCGTCTTGCTGATCCCTTCTCCATACATGATGTCAAACTCAACCTGCTTGAAAGGCGGTGCCACCTTGTTTTTAACAACCTTGACACGGGTCGCATTCCCCACAATCTCTTCGCGATCCTTGATCGCCCCAATGCGGCGGATGTCCAAGCGGACAGAGCTGTAGAATTTCAAGGCATTGCCACCCGTCGTGGTCTCCGGGCTGCCAAACATCACGCCGATTTTCATGCGGATCTGATTGATAAAGATCACGGTGCAATTTGTCCGGCTGATCGATCCGGTCAATTTGCGCATCGCTTGGCTCATCAGTCGGGCATGCACACCGACGCTGCTGTCGCCCATTTCGCCTTCCAGTTCGGATTTCGGGGTAAGGGCCGCCACCGAGTCGACAACAATCATGCTGACTGCCCCCGAACGTACCAATGTGTCCACGATTTCCAGGCCTTGCTCGCCTGTGTCCGGCTGTGAGATCAGCAATTCATCCAGATCGACCCCCAGCTTGCGGGCATAGATCGGGTCCAAGGCATGTTCCGCATCGACAAAGGCGCACACGCCGCCCTTCTTTTGCTCTTCAGCCACGCAATGCAAGGTAAGGGTGGTCTTGCCCGAGCTTTCAGGTCCGTAAATCTCTACGATCCGGCCCTTCGGGATGCCCCCAATGCCAAGCGCGATATCCAAGCCAAGCGAGCCCGTTGAGGTCGCCTCGATGTCTTTCATCGCGTTGTTGCCGCCCATCTTCATGATAGAGCCTTTGCCGAACTGCCGTTCGATCTGCGCCAGCGCGCTGTCGAGCGCCTTTTGCTTGTCTGCGTTCCGCTTGTTATCCATTGAGAGAAGATCTGCCGTTGCCATTTGTCCGGTCCCTTATTCCACACCCTGTCTCGGGCGGCAATGATTGCCTGTGTTCACCTCTTGTTCCCATCAGGTATGAGGACAAAGCGGGAACATTTCAAGAAAATTCTGATGCCCCCACTTTCCAGTACAGCTATTAACAAGTAGTTTACGAACATAAGATCGGTCAAAACCTTCATCAAAGAGGCGCAAATGCTGGTGTTTTCCAAGGCTCGGCTTGTGCTCTTATCGGTGCCAAAGACCGGCAGCACCGCCTATGAGGCAGCACTTGCCCCGCACGCCGCGATTGCCGTCTCGGCCCCGCCAGAGCTCAAACATGCGCCGGTATTCCGCTACAATCGATTCTTTCGACCGATGATTGAGCGCTTTTTCGAGGGGACATTCGATGTGGCCGCCGTCATGCGCGAGCCGGTCGATTGGTTGGGCAGTTGGTATCGATACCGTCAGCGACCTGAAATGACCGGCCATGCCAACAGCACGCAAAATCTCAGCTTTGATGATTTCGTGACCGCCTATTGCACCGGCGAACCACCGGATTGCGCGCGGGTCGGCAGCCAGGCCAAGTTTCTGGAGCCGCAGCGCAACGGGGCCCGTGTCACCCATCTGTTCCGCTACGAGGACCAGCCCGGCTTGCGCGCGTTTCTGGAGACCCGCCTCGGCACCCGCGTGGCTCCGGAAACGCTCAATCGCTCTCCCGCGATGGCCCTCGCACTCTCGCCAAAGATCGAGGCACGACTGCGCCGCAAATTCGCTGCGGATTTCACACTTTGGTCAGGAATCGGCGCGCAAGGCCAGTACATCCCTCTGCCCGCCAAACCGAAACCCGAACCTGCAGACTGACAGAGCCCATCAATCGCACAGACCACAGATCGACGCCGTCAGACCAGCATCATTTGCCGTTGCACGACTTCCGTAAGCTCGTTCAACGAAAACGGCTTTGGCAGAAAAACCGAATTGGGAATGCGCGCTTGTGCATCGCCAAAAGTTTCTTCGGCATAGCCGGACATGAACACGACCCGTGCTGCAGGTCTTATGGCCAATGCGCGGCGCACCCAGCCGGGGCCATCAATCCCGGGCATGACCACATCGGTCACAAATACATCCACATGCAAGTCGACATCGGCGAGGATCTCAAGTGCGTCTTCTGCCGACTCAGCTTCCAGCACGGTGAATCCGCGCAACTGCAACGCCCGGCTGGCAAAGGCTCGGACAGGGGCCTCATCCTCAACCAACAAAACCACCCCGCTGCCCCGCGCCTCAGATACGACCTGTTGCGGGATTTGCGGGACGATCCTGTCCTCACCAAAATGCGCCGGAAACAACAACTGAAAGCAGGTGCCCTCCCCCAACTCACTGTCAGCAAAAATAAATCCACCCGTCTGCTTTACGATACCATACGCCGTCGATAACCCAAGCCCGGTGCCCTCTCCGGTGCGCTTGGTCGTAAAGAACGGCTCAAACACCTTATGCAATTTGTCAGGGGCAATCCCTGCCCCCCCGTCAATCACCTGCACCGAAACATAGCGCCCGGGCTGAACCACCGCACGGTCCCGGCTCAAGGGCTCGGTCAGTGTCAGATTTTGCGTGACGATCCGAATATCGCCGCCCTTTGGCATAGCATCTCGGGAATTCACCACCAGATTCATCAAAACCTGCTCCAACTGCCGTTTATCGGCCCGAATGGCCGCCAAGGTCGGATCATGGCTGAGCGAAAGTGAGACCTTCTCGCCGACCAGCCGATTGAGCAAATGCGTGAGATCCGACAAGATGTCGCGCAGATCGAGCACCTGCGGGCGGAGCGTTTGTTTGCGTGAATAGGCCAACAACTGGCTGACCAGCGCCGCCGCGCGATTGGCATTCTGATTGATCTGCATGAGATCGCTGTAATCGGAATCTCCTTGATCATGGCGCAGCAGCAGCAAATCACAATGTCCGGAAATCGCCGTCAGCAGATTATTGAAGTCATGCGCGATACCACCGGCCAGCTGGCCAATCGCCTGCATCTTCTGACTCTGGACAAACTGCGCTTCGAGCGATTTCAGTTCGGTCGCATCATTCAGCACCGCGATTAACACGACTGTATCCGCGTCCATGGCGCGGTTCAGCGTCACTTGCACGAACATCTCCCGATCTTCGCGCCGCACGCGCAAAAACTCTGAATGCAGCGTGCCGCGCCCGGCAGCCGCATCGCCGAGCCAATCCGTGATCGACCGCCCCAGCCCTTCCAGCGTGTCCCCAAGGCCAAGCCCGGCAATGCCCTCGACCCCGAGCAGGTCTCGCGCAGGCCGGTTCGACAACTCGATTGCGCCATTTGCCGCCAGTTTCAGCAAGGGAACCGGCAGATCGTCGAAAAACGCCCAACCATCCGGGGGCCATTCCCCCCCCTGCACCCCGGGCAACAAAAATACCTCGCGCCGTCCCGCCGCGCCCACGCGCTCGACCACCAGACAGGCCACCGGCCCGTCAGAGGTGACGATATCGTTGATCTGCCCGAACCGGATTGGCGGTGTCACGCAAAGCCGATCGAGTGAGCGCACACGCTCGCCCACCAGATCCCGCGCACCCGGGTTCATGAAGAGCACAGCATCCTTGCGCCCCACGGTCAGCATTGGCAGGGAGTGCGCCTCGGCCTCGCGAGGCGCGTGATCTGCGGATTTCTCGATCCGCCAGAGGAAATGCGCAGCACCGCTGCGATGCACGCTGATCCGCACATGCCCCGCCCGCGTCACCAGATCCTCGACCGCCGCCCCCTTGGCCAAGGCCCGCGTTTCCATCCGAAACAAAATAGCCCCGGGATTGGCCAATACCTGTCGCAGGGCCCCGGCCAGACTCGTCGCGCGATCCGCCTCCAGCACCCGTCGTGCCGCAGCATTCCCATAGATCAACCTTCCCTCGACCTCGGCCAGAACCAAAGGCACCGGATCCGCCTCGAGCATCTGCGCCGCGTGGTCCGACAATTCCTGCCGCGCGCCAAACGCACGCCGATTGATCACAACAACCCAGAGTGCCACAAGGCCCAAGGTCGCCCCCACCAACATCAAGAGCCACTGCGCCTGCCCCCGCGGGACAAAGAGCGAAGACACCCCGAACAATGCGGCCGCCACCCCCAGAACACCTGCACGCGGCCCAAGCCGCAGAGCCGCTTGATGAAATTGGCCACCCGAATAGGGGATAAACGCCACGCCGTGCCCTCGCATAACAATTCTTCCACATCTTTATGATGCGAAAGCCTTAAGCGAGACTTAACGACGGAGCCAATTTCCCGTCAAGGTTGCCAGATTACCTGGAAACCCTCGTGAGTTGCGCAAGGAAAAACCCATCGCCCTCATCAGAAATTGGCCAATGCCGCATTTCGATCAGACGCCAGTCTGAAAATTCACTCAAAAAACGATCTATAACACATTGATTTTCTTCATTTAGTACAGAGCATGTTGCATAGGCCAGTTTCCCTCCGGGTGCCACCAGCGCGGCCGCTTCGGACAGGATGTGCACTTGCACTTCGGTCAACTCTGCCAATCGGCCCGGCGTCAGTGCCCATTTTGCCTCTGGCGAGCGACGCCATGTGCCGCTACCGGAACAGGGCGCATCGCACAGCACGAGGTCAAACCGGCCTTCGGGACGCTCCATC
Source organism: Roseovarius sp. (assembly GCF_048262375.1). Taxonomy (GTDB): domain Bacteria; phylum Pseudomonadota; class Alphaproteobacteria; order Rhodobacterales; family Rhodobacteraceae; genus Roseovarius. The sequence goes on along the minus strand of NZ_JBLXFE010000006.1, from coordinate 98,839 downwards.
GTTTGCACATCGACACCCGCACGTGCCGCGCGCACCGGCAGGTCTCGCATCCGCGCAGGTGCCACATCATGCGCAAAAAACTTGCCGTGCATCCGCGCCGCCAGCGCCAGAACCTTGCCGCCTCCACCCGCGCAATAATCCAGCACGCGGGCGCCTTGCGGTGCAACGATAGCCTCCATTGCCGCCTGACTGCTGCCATCCTGAAGCTCGATCCAGCCCTCTGCAAAGCTCAAGGATCCAGAAACCTTTCTTTCACCCTCAATAACTTGCAGGGCACTTTGGGCAATATCAACCGGTTGTGCCACGATGCCCTCATCCGCCAGCCGCGCAATGGCATCGTTTCGCGTGGCGCGCCGCAGATTGACCCGGAGCATAATCGGTGCCCGGGCACGCAACGCTTGTGCCGCGGCCTCTGCCGCGTCCCCAAGTGACGCCACAAAGCGCGCCCAGAGCCAATCCGGCAGATCCCGCACCGCTGCCGCGTCTGGCACAAAGGCCCCCCGCTCTGCTTCGGTCAAAATCTCTGGCGCATGGCCGTCCCCGGTAAAAAACGCCTCCGGATCCAGCCCTTGCTCTCGCAGCGCGCCGATCATCAGCGCCCGACCACTCTCGCCGCCACCGCGCGCAGCGCAGGACCGCCAGCAGCGCAGTACGCTAAATACGTGATCCCGAAGCGCGGCGCGATCCTTGGATCCGGCATAGCGCGCACCTCGCGCCCAATTGGTCAGCGCTTTTTCCGCAGGCATACCCGACCGGATCTTGTCCAGCACCTCAATCGCTGCGGCAACACGCGCGCCCGGCGTCACGCGATCACCTCAAGAGCGCCATACAACCCCATGATGTCTTTACCCAATCCTGTAATTGGGGCTCTCGCGGGTGATCTGCACGTCGTGCACATGGCTTTCCTTCAGGCCAGCCCCGGTGATGCGCACGAATGTGCAATTGCGACGCATCTCTTCGACCGTAGCACACCCGGTATAGCCCATTGCGGCGCGCAATCCTCCGACCAACTGATGGATCACACTGCCCGCCGCCCCTTTGTAAGGCACCTGTCCCTCGACGCCCTCGGGCACAAGCTTGTCGCTCGCCGCGTCTTTCTGGAAATACCGATCGGCAGAACCGCGCGCCATCGCACCAAGACTGCCCATGCCACGATACGCCTTGAACGACCGGCCCTGATAGAGGATCACCTCACCGGGGCTCTCATCGGTGCCTGCCAGCATGCTGCCGACCATGGCACAGGATGCTCCCGCCGCAATCGCCTTGGCGAAATCGCCCGAAAACTTTATCCCGCCATCGGCGATCACCGGCACGTCGCCTGCGGCCTGTGCACAGTCCATGACCGCCGTCAGCTGTGGCACACCGACACCTGCCACCATCCGCGTGGTGCAGATGCTGCCCGGCCCGATTCCCACCTTGATTGCATCGGCCCCGGCCCCGATCAGCGCGCGCGTGGCCTCACCGGTGGCGACATTACCGGCCACGACCTGCACCGAATTGGACAGCGCCTTGATCCGCTCGACCGCCCGCGCCACCCCCTCGGAATGGCCATGCGCCGTGTCGATCACCACCATATCGACGCCCGCGTCAATCAACGCCTGAGAGCGCTCGAAACCAGCATCGCCGACGGTCGAGGCCGCCGCCACCCGCAGGCGTCCCAACGCGTCCTTGCAGGCCGTCGGGTTCAGAACTGCCTGTTCGGTGTCGCGCAGCGTCAAGAGACCGGTCAGCTTGCCCGTCTTATCCGTAACCAACAGCTTTTCGATCCGCCGGGCCTTCATCAGGCTCTTGGCCTCGTCGCGATCGGCCGGTTCCTGCAGAATTGCCAGATCGTCACTGGTCATCATCACGCGCACCGGCGTGCGATCATCCTCGGCAAAGCGCATGTCACGGTTGGTGACGATGCCCACCACGCGGCCCGTTTCATCCACCACCGGAAAGCCGGTGACGTTATAGCGCTCCTGCAAGGCCTTGGCATCGGCCAATGTCTGATCGGGGCTGAGCGTGATCGGATTGTAGACGATCCCGCTCTCAAAGCGTTTCACCCGGCGCACTTCGCGGGCCTGCTCTTCGACGGTCAGATTGCGGTGGATCACCCCCATGCCGCCCGATTGCGCCATGGAAATCGCCATGCGCGCCTCGGTCACAGTGTCCATGGCAGAACTCAGCAGCGGAATGTTCAGCAGAATCGACTGCGTTACCCGGGTGCGTGTGTCAGCGGTGTTCGGCAACACATTGGATGCCGCTGGCACCAGCAGAACATCATCAAAGGTGAGGGCCTCGCGAATCTCCATTATGGTTCTCCATGGATATCTCGTTTGGCGCTTCCCTATTTCATGGATCAGCCCCGACGAAAAGGCCGATTCGTGCCTTGCCGACCGCGACATTTCCAGCCACCGTCGCACAACCTTATCAAACAGCGGGGGATCGCATGGCCGATCATGGGTATGAAAGCGGCAGGCTCGACCTGCCATTTGTCGGAATTTGCACCTTTGGCAAGCGCCCCTATGTCAGCGATTGGGGCGCGATCGACGCCGATGTGGCGATCCTTGGCGCGCCATTCGATTTCGGCACCCAGTGGCGGCCCGGCGCGCGGTTTGGCCCCCGCGGCGTGCGCGAGGCCTCGACTCTGTTCAGCTTTGGCCATGCCGGGGCCTATGACCATGAGGAAGACACACTCTACCTGCCCGGCGATGTGCGCATCGTCGATATTGGCGACGCCGATATCGTGCATACGGACACGTTGAAAAGCCATGCCAATATTGAGTCCGGCGTGCGCGCTATCCTCAGGGCTGGTGCCCTGCCCGTCACCATTGGCGGCGACCATTCAATCAATATTCCCTGCATCAACGCCTTTGATGATCAGGGCGATATCCATGTCCTGCAAATCGACGCCCATCTTGATTTCGTCGATGAACGCCACGGCGTGCGTTTTGGCCATGGCAACCCGATGCGCCGCGCCGCCGAAAAGCCCTATGTCACCGGCCTGACACAGCTTGGCATCCGCAACGTCAGCTCAACCGCAAAAGAAGGGTATGACGATGCCCGCGCGCGCGGCTCTGACATCCTGTCGGTGCGTCAGGTGCGCAACCTCGGCCCCGAGGCCACCGCCGCCCGCATTCCAAAGGGCGCGCGGGTCTATATCACCATCGACATTGACGCCTTTTGCCCCTCGATCGCACCGGGCACCGGCACACCGAGCCATGGCGGGTTTCTCTATTATGACGTGCTCGAAATCCTGCAAGAGGTTGCCAATCAGCACGAAATCGTCGGCATCGACCTTGTCGAGGTGGCTCCGGATTACGATCCCACCGGATCAACCACCACTCTGGCGGCGCAGGTTCTGTTGAATTTGCTGGGGTTCATCTTTCACGCCCGGCGCACGCGGGCTTAGGTATCGCTGCGGTCACGCTTTGGCTCTGGCACCGGATCGTGACCGCACGACCCCCATGGGTTACAGCGTCCGATCCGCCTGGCCGCCATCCAGCCGCCGCGCAGCCCGCCGTGCTTTTCAAGCGCCTCAAGGGCGTATTGGCTACAGGTCGGATAATAGCGGCAATGATACCCAACCCAAGGCGACAGGATCAGCCGATAGGCCCGAACGGGTAGCGACAACAGGCGCGCCAGCGGGGTCATGACGCCGGATGCAGCTTCTTGAGCGCATAGACAAGATCACCCTTGAGCGCTTCAAAGGGCCGCTCTGCCGTGACATCCGCGCGTCCGATCAGAACATAATCCCAGCCCTTTTGCCCACATTTAGACAAAACTTCATGTGCTGCGGCACGCAGGCGGCGTTTGGCGCGGTTGCGTGCCACGGCATTGCCAACCTTCTTGGAACAGGTGAACCCCACCCGCACCATGCCATCGCCATCACGCCGGTCGCGCGCCTGTACCATCATCGAACTGGTGCCTTGCCTGCGCGCCCGCGCGGCGGCCAGAAAATCAGACCGCTTGCGTAAAACACCCATCTTGACACCCGGACACGACGAAACCGCCGGTGGCACGATCCCCGCATCGCTGCTGGGGGCCTCCGGCGGTTTCATTGTCGTCACTTAATCGCGTGCGTTTAGGCGCAGAGCGATTTGCGGCCACGAGCGCGACGCGCATTCAGGATCTTGCGACCGGCCTTGGTGGCCATACGCGCACGAAACCCGTGGCGGTGCTTACGAACGAGGTTCGAGGGTTGAAAGGTGCGTTTCATCGCTCCGTCTCCGACTTTATTTGGCCACGCGTCTGAGGAATCGCGCAACGATCATTTATATCCGAAGCCCGGTCTATAGAGCCCCCAATTTCATGTGTCAAACCCCAGCCCCGGCTTTTGCAACAAAAACATGCGGCAGGTGGTGCGGAGTGTTACAACTTCCTGATAGCATGCCGCTGACGTCGCGCAAACCCATCACCCGTGATCACCCCATCGTGAGGCCTCTGGCGAAACCGCGCCGGGACGTGCAACTAGGGATCAGCCGTCCTGAAACAGAGTGAGACCATGGATCAAAGCCCCCCTGATACGCAACCGGCCAAATCCGCCTCATGGGCGCGTCATGCGCCATTGGCCATCATCCTGATTGTGGCGGTGGTGGGATTTGTCACCTTGCGTGATTTCCTGACCTTTGACACGCTCCGCGACAACCGCGAGGCGCTGATTGGCTACCGGGATGCACATTTCGGGCTAATGGCGCTGGCCTTTATCGCGGTCTATTTCGTCATTGTGGCCTTTTCCCTGCCCGGTGCTGCGGTGGCCTCGGTCACGGGCGGCTTTCTCTTCGGGCTGGTGCTTGGCACCGGGCTCAATGTCACCGCTGCCTCACTCGGCGCCTGCGCCATCTTTCTTGCGGCGCGCCTGGGTCTGGGCCGGACCTTGGCAGCCAAGATCGAAACCTCCGACGGCAGCCTGAAACGTCTGAAAAAGGGGCTGCATGAAAATGAAATCAGCGTGCTTTTCCTCATGCGCCTCGTGCCTGCGGTGCCGTTCTTTGTGGCCAATCTGCTGCCAGCCCTCGTCGGTGTGCGGTTTTTCAACTTTGCCTTCACCACGGTTCTGGGCATCATCCCCGGCGCCATCGTCTTTACCTGGATTGGCGTGGGCTTGGGCGAAGTGTTCGACCGAGGCCAGAACCCCGACCTTTCCCTGTTATGGGAACCACAGATCATCGGGCCAATTATCGGGCTTTGCGCTCTCGCGCTCCTGCCAATGATCCTCAAGGCCATTCGCGGCAAAAAGGAAATTTGAACATGACACGATTGAAAACCGATCTTCTGGTCATTGGGGCCGGATCAGGCGGACTGTCCATCGCGGCCGGCGCGGTCCAGATGGGGGCCAGCGTGATTTTGCTCGAAGGGCACAAGATGGGCGGCGACTGCCTCAATTTTGGCTGCGTGCCCTCCAAGGCGCTGATTGCCAGCGGCAAGGCGGCCTATGCCCAATCCCATGCCTCCCCCTACGGCGTGGCAGATCAGATCGCACAGGTGGACTATGCCGCCGCCAAGGATCACGTGGCAGACGTCATCGCCCAGATTGAACCCGTTGACAGTCAGGAACGGTTTGAAAAACTCGGTGTGCGCGTCATTCGGGACTATGGTGAATTCCTCTCTCCGACCGAGGTCAGGGCAGGCGCACACACCATCACCGCCCGCCGCATCGTGATCTCCACCGGCTCATCCCCCTTTGTGCCACCCATTCCGGGGCTGGAGAATGTGCCCTATGAAACCAACGAAACCCTCTTTGATCTGCGTGAGAAACCAGAGCATCTGCTCGTGGTCGGTGGCGGCCCCATCGGTATGGAAATGGCGCAGGCGCATCGGCGCTTGGGCTGCGCGGTGACGGTGATCGAAGGGGCCAAGGTTTTGGGCAATGACGATCCCGAAATGGCCGCCGTGGTGATTGACCAATTCCGCGCCGAAGGCATCCAGATCGAAGAAGGGGCCATGGCCTCCGAAATTCGCGGACAGGCCGGGGCAATAGAAATCGTCGCCAAGGATGGGCGCGTCTTCAAGGGCACGCATCTGCTGATGGCCGTGGGCCGCAAGAGCAATACCGCGCGTCTCAATCTCGGGGCAGCAGGCATCGAGACCACCAAACGCGGCATCAAGGTGGACGCCGCGATGCGGACCACCAACAAACGCGTCTATGCCATCGGGGATGTGGCGGGCGGGCTGCAATTCACCCATGTCGCGGGCTATCAGGCGGGGCTGATCATCCGTCAGGCGCTTCTGGGCCTCCCGGCTAAAAACCGCACCGATCATATCCCATGGGCCACCTATACCGATCCCGAACTGGCGCAGGTCGGCATGACCGAGGCACAGGCGCGTGCCGAACACGGCGGCAATCTCGAGGTGGTGCGCTTTCACTACAACCACAACGACCGCGCCATCGCAGAGCGCAAGACCGCGGGGCTGATCAAGGTCATGGTTGTGCGTGGTCGCCCTGTTGGCGTCTCCATCGCCGGGGCGCAGGCGGGCGAGCTGATCAATCTCTGGGCGCTGGTGCTCGCCAACCGGCTCAAGATGAAACATGTGGCCAATATGGTCGCTCCCTACCCCACCCTTGGTGAAATCAACAAACGCGCCGCCGGGGCCTATTTTTCCCCGCGTTTATTTGACAACGCAAACCTGAAACGTATCGTCGGTTTCGTGCAACGCTGGCTGCCCTAACAGCAGCCGCCCTCCGGAGGGGATATTTTGCTCAACTCACTTTCAGGACGTTTTTTGATCCTGACGGCCATATTCGTCATGCTGGCCGAGGTGCTTATCTTTGTCCCCTCGATCGCGCGATTTCGCGAAGACTACCTGATGACCCGTCTGGAACGGGCACAGATTGCGTCGCTCGTTCTTCTGGCCTCCGAAGAGGTGACCCCGGATTTGCAAGACGAACTCCTGCGCAACGCCGAGGTGTTCAATGTCGTTCTGCGCCGGAACGAGGCCCGCCAACTCATGCTGTCCTCGCCCGTCCCCCATCCCATCAGCCAGACCTTTGATCTGCGGGACGCGCCCGCCTTTACCCTGATCCATGATGCGATGCTGCGCCTTGTCACGCCCGAATCCCAGATCATCCGCGTCATCGGACAGCCGGTGCGCATGGGCGGGCTGCTGATCGAGATCACCCTCGAAACCACCGGGCTGCGCGTCGCAATGATCGACTACGGCTTGCGAATCCTCTGGCTCTCTCTGGTGATTTCCATCTTTACCGCCGTTCTGCTCTTTCTCGCGGTGCGTCTCACGCTGGTCAAACCGATCAAGCGCGTGGTCAGCGCGATGCAGGCCTACGCCGCTGCCCCCGAGGATGCCCGCCGTGTGATCCGCCCGACCTCAAGCGTCAAGGAACTGCGCGAGGCCGAAGACACGCTGCAATCGCTGCAAACCCAACTCACCGGCGCGCTCAAACAAAAGGAACATCTCGCGCAACTTGGCAGCGCCATGGCCAAGGTAAACCACGATCTGCGCAATATCCTGACATCGGCACAGCTCTTTACCGACCGGATCGAAACCAGCGACGACCCGACCGTCAAACGCCTCGCGCCAAAGCTCTTGAATTCCCTCACCCGCGCCGTGCATCTGTGCGAAGCCACGCTCGCCTATGGCAAGGCCGAAGAACCCGGCCCGACCCTTGCGCGGCTGCATCTGGCGGATGTCGTGGCCGATGTGATCGACGGTGAACGCCTCGCCGCAGGCGACGCCAATGTCAGCTTTGCCGAAGATGTGCCAAACGATCTTATCCTGCTTGCCGATGTCGAACAGCTCCACCGGATCATCGGCAATCTGGTGCGCAACGCCCGTCAGGCCATCGTCAACAGCGGTCGCCCCGGCGAGATCAGCGTCATGGCTGACGAAGACGCGGGCGAATGGATCATCCGCGTTGCGGACACCGGCCCCGGTCTGCCCGCGCGTGCGCGCGAACACCTCTTCAAACCATTTCAGGGCGGCACGACCAAGGGCGGCAGCGGTCTCGGGCTCTCCATCGCCGCAGAATTGGTGCGCGGCCATGGCGGCACCCTGTCGCTGGAACGCAGCGACGAAAATGGCACCTCCTTTTGCATCACCTTTCCCAAGGGAAATTTCGACTCCTCGATGTAATTTCTGCCAAAACGCCCTTGCAATGGTCTGCGCCAGAGTCTAGATGCTGGCCTCACGGACCGATAGCTCAGCTGGATAGAGTACTTGACTACGAATCAAGGGGTCGGGGGTTCGAATCCTCCTCGGTCCGCCACTTACCCCTTAAGATCAAGACGTTAGAAGGTGGCCGCGCAAGCGGCCCTTTTCATTTCCGCTCAGGGGTGGCGTTCGGGGCAACAGAATTACGCCGCAAACCGCGCCGCGAAAAATCGGGCGAATCTTCCAGCCCCCGATGACCCGACTCGCAACCACTCTGACATGAATATCTCTGAATGTGGCGCTCTCTGCGGACCGCCCGACCGCCCGAACCGATACGACCCGACAGCGCACGGGGCAAAGGCACATTCACGCAATGACCCGGTTTGCACGGCCCGGATTGCGACGCACAAAGGGGGCATATGCAACGTGAATTCCTACGCGCGGGATTTCAATATATGATCCGGCAGACCCCCTGCCTAACTCATGGAATGCCACCGATGCCCCTGCCCGTTTCCTCCATCCGCAACCTTGGTCCCGCCTCTGACGCAGGCTTTGCGCGTGCGGGCATCCATGACGCCGAGAGCCTGCGCGCAATGGGGGCCGACGCCGCCTATGCCGCGCTCTTGCGCGCGGGCACGCAGCCGCATTTCATCGGCTATTATGCTTTGGTGATGGGATTGCAGGGACGCCCATGGAACGACTGTCAGGGCGCGGAAAAAGCCGCCCTGCGCCTCCGGTTCGATGCGATCAAACGCCGCGTCGCCACAGAAACAGACACGGATACAGACGGGCCACACGCCGCCCTTGAGGCGATCCTGAACGAGATCGGGACAGGGTTGCGGCGCTAGATTTCGGCCCGCATACCCAAGCAGGGACAAGACGCGCCGCGCGCCACCTACCCCTCCAACGCCTGCGCCAGATCCGCGATCAGATCGCCCACATCCTCGATCCCCGCCGAGAATCGCAACAGCCCTTCGGGAATGCCGGTATGCGGCTCGATGGTGTGGCGATGCTCCACCAGACTCTCGACACCACCCAGCGATGTCGCCCGATGGAACAGCTGCAACCGCCCCGCCACGTCTAGTGCACGCTCACGCCCGCCCCGCACCACCGCCGACAAGAGATAGCCATAACCGCCACTCATCTGCCGCGTGGCGATACCGTGCCCGGCATAGCTGGCCAGCCCCGGATAATACACCGCCTCGATGTCGGCATGCGCCTCCAGATATTCGGCCAGCGTCATCGCATTCTGGCACATCCGCTCCATCCGGAGCGGCAGCGTGCGCATGCCCCGCATCAAGAGCCATGCCTCGAACGGCCCCATCACCGCGCCCGCGTCATGCCGGTCGGTCACAATCTCTTGCCACATTGCATTGCCCGGCTCGCGGCACGACAGCACCCCCGCCAGCACATCCGTATGCCCATTGAGCGCCTTGGTGCCCGAATGCATCACAATATCGGCCCCCAGATCCAGCGCCCGCGTCAGAACCGGCGTCGCCGCCGTCCCATCGACCACAAGGATCGCCCCCGCCTTATGCGCCATGCCCGCCGCCGTGGCGATATCCACCGTCTTGAGCCACGGGTTGGACGGCGTCTCGATCCACACCATATCCGCCGACGACCGGCAGGCCGCCGCCAATGCGCCGGGATCAGAGGCGTCGATTTCATCCAGCAAAATGGCCCGGCGCACACAATAGGCACGCACCCATTTCAGCGTACCCCAGTAGATGCCGTTCTGCATCACCACCCGCGCACCACTGGGCAGCGCCCGAAACACCGCCGCCACCGCCGCCATGCCCGAGGGAAACAGCAGCGTCGCCGCCGCCCCCTCCAACTGCCGGATCACCTCTTCGGCCTGCCGCACCGTGTCATTCTGATCGCGCCGATACATATTGTCAGGGCGCAGCAGCGCATAGTCGGCATCCCGTGCGTAGGTAGTGGCAAGCGAAATCCCCGGCACCACGCCACCCGTGGCGGTATCCGTGGCCCCCGCCGCCTGCGCAGCAATCGTCGCGGGCTTCAACTGATCATTCTTCATGCGTCTGTCTTTCCCTTGTCATATCTCAAAGAGCCGCCCCGGCCCCCATCCGCGCGCCCCAGCACCGGCAGAGCGCAGCATATCCCACAACAGTGCCTGATTCGACGTCACCACCGGCAGGCCCAATTCGGCCTCAACCGGCTCGATCACGCCGAATGTACGCAAATTGGTGCAACTGGCAAAGACCGCCTCGACCCCTGCAATGCGCCCCGCCTCCAGCATCGCGCGCCGCGTGCTCTCTTCGGTGATGCGCGCCACCGTCCAATCCTCTTTCTGACCGAAACTGACCGCATGCGCCACCTCGATCCCGGCCGCCGCCAGACTGGCCGCCATCGGCCCGCTGACCTCCGGCACATAGGGCGTGACCATGGCGATCCGGCTGACCCCAAGCGCATGCAGCGCGGTAATCACCGCGCGCAACGGGTTGGTGACCGGCGTGCCGGGATGCGCAAGCTGGACCAGACGCGCCACCTCATCCGACCCGATGATCGTCGCCCCAGAGGTGCAGGCATAGGCAACCGCCCCCAGATTTCGCGGCAAGAGCGCCGCCGTGCGCGTCATCTCTGGCGCCATGCTGGCCAGATCCTCGGGCGTCACATCGGCCCGCGCCGGAATGCGCGCATGCATCAGGTTGACATCGCGCCCCGCCAACACCTGACGCGCCTCATATTCCACGGTCTCATCAGTGCTGAGAACAATCATCCCCAGCCGCAGCCCCGCTCCCGCCCCCGCATCCAGATCATAATCCATCATGCCCCCTCCGGTCGACTGATCGTCCCGCCCGACACAGCGGCGCGCACCCCCGTGGTGCTGGCACAGGATGTGGGCAATCCCCGCGCCACACGCACCGCCAGATAGGCAAAGGCCTGCGCCTCTAACATATCGCCATCAAGGCCCACCGCCTCGACCGGCTCGACCGGGCAATCCAGTGCTGCGCGCAGCATCTGCATCATCACCCGGTTATGCCGCCCGCCCCCCGTCACCAGCAATCGCGCGGGCGGGCGCGGGCAATGCTCCATCCCCCGCAGCACCGCCGCCGCCGCCATGCCGGTTAGCGTGGCCACCGCATCGGCATCGCCCAGTTCTCCCACAAGCCCGATCATGTCGGCGAAAGTGTCACGATCCAGCGATTTCGGCGGCATCCGCAGGAAATAAGGCTCGTCAAGGAACAACTCCAGCGCGCCTTGCACCACCTGACCCTGCCGCGCCAGCGCGCCGTCACGATCATAGGGCGCGCCGCGCCGCGTCAGCATCAGATCATTGATCGGCGCATTGGCAGGCCCGGTGTCAAACGCCAAGAGCGCACCCGCATCCTCGGGCCGCGCATGGCCGGGATCAACCCATGTCAGATTGCCCACACCGCCAAGATTGAGAAACGCCACCGGCTCGGTTGCCTTGATCCACTTGGCACAGGCGAAATGAAAGAACGGCGCCAGCGGCGCCCCTTCGCCGCCCAGCCGGATATCGGCGCTGCGAAAATCCCACACCACAGGCAGACCCAGCCCCACGGCCAGCCGCGCCCCGTCGCCCAGTTGATGCGTGCCACGCCCCTGCGGCTCATGCGCCAGTGTCTGCCCGTGAAAGCCCACCAGCGCCGCGCCGTCAAAGCCGCTCAAAACCTCCAGATGCGTGGCCTCAACCAGCGCTTGCGCCGCCGTCAGATCCTCGCCCGGCCATTTCCCCAACGCCGCGGACAACACCGCCTGCTCCTCGGCAGAATACCCCCGATAAGCGGTTGGCCCAAAGGCGAAAATCGCCTCGCCATCGGTCTCGACCATGGCCGCATCCACCCCATCCAGAGAGGTGCCCGACATCGCCCCCAATGCCCAGAGGCGCTCTGCCTTCAACATGGCCTTTTCCTTTGCCCACCGACTGCATATACATGCCGCGCAAACCAAGCCGGGACAAGCCTTATGACCTATCACCCCAAATCCGATTTCCTGAACGTGATGATCGAGCGGGGCTATCTTGCCGACTGCACCGATTATCAGGGTTTGGACGAGGCGTTGAGTGCCGGAACCGTCACCGCTTATATCGGCTACGACGCCACGGCGAAATCCCTGCACGTCGGGCACCTCTTGAACATCATGATGCTGCGATGGCTGCAAAAGACCGGGCATCGCCCGATCACGCTGATGGGCGGCGGCACCACCAAAGTGGGCGATCCGTCGTTCCGCTCGGATGAACGCCCCTTGCTGTCACCCGCGCAGATCGACGAGAATATCGCGGGCATGAACCGCGTCTTTGCCCGCTACCTCGCTTACGGCGAGGGGCCGCAGGATGCGATGATGCTCAACAATGCCGAATGGCTCGATGGGCTAAATTACCTCGAATTCCTGCGTGACATCGGGCGGCATTTCTCGGTCAACCGGATGCTGTCGTTTGAATCGGTGAAATCGCGGCTCGACCGCGAGCAATCGCTTTCGTTCCTCGAATTCAACTACATGATCCTGCAAGCCTATGATTTTCTTGAACTGAACCGCCGCCATGGCTGTGTCCTGCAAATGGGCGGCTCGGATCAATGGGGCAATATCGTCAACGGGATCGACCTCACCCGCCGCGTCATCGACCATGAGGTGTTTGGCCTCACCTCGCCGCTCCTGACCACCTCGGACGGGCGCAAGATGGGCAAATCGGCGGGCGGTGCCGTGTGGCTTTCGGCCGACATGCTCAGCCCGTATGAATTCTGGCAGTTCTGGCGCAACACCACCGACGCCGATACCGGGCGCTTCCTCAAACTCTACACCGAACTGCCGATCGAAGAATGTGACCGTCTCGGTGCCTTGGAAGGCTCCGAAATCAACGCCGCCAAGATCATCCTCGCCAACGCGGTCACAACCCTCCTGCACGGGGCCGAGGCGGCGCAGGCGGCCGAGGCCACGGCGCGCGAGGTGTTCGAGCGTGGTGGCATCGGTGACGACCTGCCCACCGTCGAGGTGACAGCAGAGGAAGTGACCGACGGGATTTCCATCGTGCAACTCATCGTGCGCGCAGGTCTTGCCAAATCCGGCAAAGAGGCCAAGCGCCTGATCACCGAAAACGGCGCCCGGCTGGATGACGAACCGTTAACTGATGCCGGGTTGATGATCGACGCAAACGCGCTTGCCGCTCCGATCAAACTCTCCGCAGGCAAAAAGCGTCACGCGCTGATCAGGCTCGCAGAGTAAACGGGTCGTTTGATCCGTCGGGCCTTACAAAATCGCGCAGATTTTGTAAGGTCTGTAAGGGTCAGCCCCGCCCGCGCAACGCCTCACTCAGCACGTCACGCACCGCCTCCGGCGGCACATCCGAGGTGATGAATGCATCACCTATGCCGCGTGCGAGGATAAAGCGCAGCTTGCCATCGACCACTTTTTTATCCTGCCCCATGAGCGCGATCAGCCCATCAGCATTCGGCAATTCCCCTGCAATATCCGATAGATCAACCTTCATCTTCATGTCGCGAAAATGCGCCCGCACCCGGCTTGGGTCTTCTTGCGAGCACAGCCCCAACCGCGCCGACACCTCGAACGCGAGCGCACAGCCAATCGCCACACCCTCCCCATGCAAGAGCCGCGACCCATCATAGTGTGTGGCCGACTCCAACGCATGACAAAATGTATGCCCCAGATTGAGCAGCGCCCGGTCGCCCTGCTCGGTTTCATCGCGCATCACGATCTCGGCTTTCATCTCGACCGAGCGTTTCACCAGATGAATTCTAGCCGCCATATCGCCCGCCGCAGCACGTGAAGCATTGCTTTCAAGCCATTGAAAAAATGCACTATCTCCAAGCAATCCGTATTTGGCGACCTCACCATATCCGGCCAGATAATCGCGCTCCGTCAGCGTGGCCAAGACCTCGGTATCCGCCAGAACAAGGCTCGGTTGGTGGAACGCTCCGATCAGGTTCTTGCCTTGCGGCGCATTGATCCCCGTCTTGCCGCCCACAGAGCTATCGACCTGCGCCAGCAAACTGGTGGGAACCTGAACAAACCGCACGCCCCGCCGCAGCACTGCCGCCGCGAACCCCACAAGATCGCCGATCACGCCGCCGCCAAAGGCAACAACCACGTCATTTCGCTCGACTTTCTGCTCCAGCAACCACTCCACAACCCGCTCAAAATGCGGCCATGATTTGGTTGCCTCGCCTGCTGGAAGCGTCAAAGAAACCGAGGAAATCCCCATCGTTTCCAAACCCTTACAAAGCGTCTCCAAATGGAGGGGCCCGACCGTTGCATCGGTCACAATCGCTACGCGCGGCCTGCGCAACAGCGGGCTGATCAGCGCTCCCGCCTGCCGCAACAGGTCCGGCCCGATATGAATATCATACTCCCGCCCCGGCAGCCCCACATGCACGATCTCGGTCATTTAACCAACTCCAATACATCTTCCCGTTCTCTCAGCGCGTTAAGCACTTGCTCGGCCATCGCCTCGACACTGTATTCGGGCCGCGCGCGCACCCGGATTTCCGCCAGCGCATAGATCGGCACGCGGGCGTGATAAATCTCGGACAGGGTTTCATAAGGATGAGCTGTGCGCAGTAACGGTCTGGTATTCTTACCTTTTACCCGAGACCACAACAGCGGCAACGCCGCATCGAGCCAGACCGACACCCCCTTGCGCGATACCAGTTCGCGATTGCGCTCGGCCAAAAACGCACCGCCCCCGGTCGACAGAATCGCACTTGGCCCATCCAGCAAGCGGTCGATCACCTCGGTCTCCCGCGCCCGAAAGAAAGCCTCACCATCCCTTTGAAATATCTCGGAAATCGCCATATTGGCGGCCTTCTCTATCTCGGCATCCGAATCAACGAACGGCACACCGATACGTGCCGCCAGCGCCTTGCCCACGGCCGTCTTACCAGCACCCATCATCCCCACCAGCACGACGGTCTTGCCCAATTTCCAATGCCCCTTGGCCGGCACTTTCGGCGCTCCCTTGCCCATTCACAAAGTTTTTCACTCAATGACGTGATCTTGCGCGAAATGCCAGTTATAACTTGGGAAAAACAACAGACAAATCAGGCAGGGAATGATATGTTGCGATTGATCAAATGGCTGTTTTATCTGGCCATTCTGGGGTTTGTCGCCCTTTTGGCTTATGCCTATATCGGCCCATTTTTTGGCGCAGACTTCTCTCCCACCCAAAACGAGATTCGTCAGGACATCATTCTTGAAACGGATTAGCGCGGCTTTTTTCCTGGGGGTCTGTACGGCGGGCGCTGTCGGGGCGCAGCAACCTCTTTCCGCCATCGACTGGCTTGATCAGGCCAGCACCGCCGCAGTGACCACCGCCCCACGCACCATCCCGACAGAACCGCCCCCCGCAGAGACAGTGGATGTGCCCTCCGTGATCGTGACAGCGCTTGACGCCCCGCGCACCGATGCGGTCGGGCTACTGCCAAGCACCACCACCGGCCTGCCCGCATCTATCTGGGAAAAAAGCACAAATCAGAACCTCATCCGCGCCTTGGCCCGGCTAGAACCAGAGCCTCTGCCCGCCATTCAGGCGCTCTATTATACTCTCCTTCTGGCCGAGGCGAATGCGCCACTCGATGCCGGATCAAAGGCGGAATTCCTTCAGGCAAGGCTGTCCGCCCTGCGCGCCTTTGGTGCGATTGAGCCGGCGCTGGCCCTGGCAGAACGCGCGGGTCCCGCGACCCCCGCCTTGTTTGACCAGTGGTTAGACTTGGCGCTCTTGCTTGGCCAAGAGGATGCGGCTTGCGGGGCGCTCAGCCGTCAACCGCACCTGACCTCTGATATCAGCGCCCGGATTTATTGCGCCGCGCGCAACGGGGATTGGGATACCGCCGCGCTTACCTATCACAGCGCCGCCGCTCTTGGCACCCTGTCAGACACCGATGCGACCCTGCTTGCGCTCTATCTGGAGCCCGCGTTGATTGACGAAACAGAACCGCCCGAACCGCCGCAAAACCTTAGCGCATTACAATTTCGTCTGTTCGAGGCGATCGGCACAGCCCTGCCCACCCACAATCTGCCGCGCCCCTTCGCCATGGCGGATTTACGTGGCAATTCCGGCTGGAAGGCGGAGATCGAGGCGGCGGAACGCCTCGCGCGCACCGGGGCTGTGCCCGGATCGCGCCTGCTCGGTCTCTATACCGCACGCCGCCCTGCAGCCTCGGGCGGGGTCTGGGACCGGGTTGCGGCCGTGCAGGCGCTCGATCTGGCCCTGAGTGAGGGCGTGACCTCAGATCTGGCCGCAGCCTTGTCAGCAGCTTGGCGCGCCGCCCGCGATGAGCATCTCGAAGTGGTCTTCGCAGAACTGTTCGCCGCGCGCCTTGCATCGTTTGAAATTCCGATGAGCATTAGATCACAAGTCTTTGATTTAAGTATTCTTTCAGAAAGGTACGAACAGGCTGGAAACCTTGTATCAAACCCCAAGGCGGCCCAGAACTTCCTGATTGCGACGGCCAGCGGCACCCCCGCGCCAGAGACCGCACGCACCCCGCTCCAAAGCGCAATCGCCGCTGGCTTCGCCCGCGACCATCCGTCGCCGGACCATCAGGCGCTGATTGACGCGGGCCGCTTGGGCGAGGCAATCTTGGCCGCCGCCCGGCAAATCGGTCGTGGCGACGCGGCCCGTGACGATCTGACCGGCGCACTCGCCACTCTGCGCGCCCTCGGGCTAGAGGACACCGCTCGACGCGCAGCCCTGCAACTGCTCCTGCTGGAGCGGCGCGGATGACCCGCGATGCGGCGTGGGTCGATCTCTTTCTCGAGGCGCAATCGGCCGAGCTTGGGGCAGCGAAAAACACCATCCTGGCCTATGCGCGCGACCTGAGAGACTTTGCAGATTGGGTTAAAATTCAATGCCTTAACCTGTCTAACCTCATGCAATCTGATATTGAATCCTACCTCGTGCATTGCGATGCCCAAGGGCTGTCACGGGCCACGCGGGCCCGCAGGCTCTCCGCGATCCGGCAACTGTATCGCTTTGCCTTCGAGGAACGGCTGCGCGCCGACAACCCTGCCATCCGCATCAAGGGACCGGGCAAGGCGCAACGTCTGCCCAAGACCCTCTCCGAAGACGAGGTCAGCCGCCTGCTAGACGCGGCCCCGAACCACGGGCGCACCCCGTCCGAGCGTTGTCGCAACGCCTGCCTCATGGCGCTGCTCTATGCCACTGGCATGCGCGTGAGCGAGTTGGTGTCGCTCCCAACCGCTGCGGCGCGGGGCGATCCGCGAATGCTGCTGGTGCGCGGCAAAGGGGGCAAGGAACGGATGGTGCCGCTCTCTCCCCCTGCACGCACGGCGTTGGCTGACTGGCTGGCCCTGCGCGATGCCGACGAAACCGTGCGGCGCGCCAAAGGGCATGCCGCCTCGCCCTATCTCTTTGCGTCAAGCGGTGCGTCCGGGCATCTGACCCGCCACAGATTTTACCTTTTGATCAAAGAGATCTCAGTCAAAGCTCAGGTAGATCCTGATAAGGTTACACCCCATACGCTGCGCCATGCCTTTGCCACGCATCTCTTGGCCAATGGCGCCGATTTGCGGGTAATTCAGACACTTTTGGGCCATGCCGATGTGGCCACCACCGAAATTTACACCCACGTCCTGGAGGCGCGCTTGCAAGCCTTGGTGCTAGAGCATCACCCGTTGGCACAGGCCGCCCGGCGCAAGACCGGTGGCAACACATCCTCCGACGGCCAATAACCGCTCAGCAACGCGCGGTCATAGCCCTGTACCAGCCCGACCGCCTGCATCGCCGCATGCGCGGCGCAGTGATCATAGGGCAAGCGGTGGAATGCGATGCCGCGCGGTCCCAGCACGGCAAACCCGGTCTCGACCCGGCCATCATGCGGCGGCATGCCAATGGCCCCGGCATTGATCCAGTCCACCGTCCCGACCCGCCGCTGAAACATAAGCCCTGAATGCCCCGAGAACACCATATCAACCGGGCCCGCAACCTCTTGAATAAGCGCGATTTCTTCCACAAATACCGCCTCATCAGACACACGCCAGACAAACCGGCTCACATCCGACATACCGCCATGGATCACCGCCGCCCGCCGCCCCGAATGGGAAAAAAGCATCAGATCCGGCAGCCCCGCCATCCACTCCCGCGCCTCGGCCCCAACCGACCGATTGGCATGGCCATACCAGCCCCCCGACAACAGATCACAGTGCGTGCCCGCGTCAAACCCACAGCCACAATCCAGCGCGTTCCGCGCCAGTTGCCGCTCGCAATTGCCCGCAAGCACGGCACAGCCCGCAGCACGGATTGCTTCCACGGTTTGCGCGGGTTGCGCGCAATAGGCCACCACATCGCCGGTGCAAATCATCCGCTCGGGCGCAATCCCCAGTTCCTTGGCCCGCGCAAACAGCGCCTGCGTCGCCTGCAGATTGGAATAGGGCCCGCCAAAGACCAGGACTGGGCCGGTGATCTCTCCCAAATCCGCGATGCGCATCGCCTTTGCTCCCTTGAATGCGAAGGGCATAAACCCCATAACCCGATAAACTAAGAGGGACCGCTCAAAGATGGAAGCCGCGCCAAGCGCAATCGACCTGACATTTTGGATCACCTGCGGTGCGATCGTCGCCCTTCTCGTCATGTCCGCTTATTTCTCTGGCAGCGAAACGGCGCTCACCGCCGCCTCTCGTGGGAAATTGCGCGCTCAGGCCGAAAAGGGCTCGCGCGGGGCTGAAACCGCGCTGCGGATCACCGAGGACAACGAACGGCTGATCGGTTCGGTGCTCTTGGGCAACAACATGGTCAACATTCTGGCGGCGTCTTTGGCCACCGCCCTGTTCACCCGCCTCTTTGGCGAGAGCGGCGTGGCGCTGGCGACACTGGTGATGACCCTTCTGGTGCTGATCTTTGCCGAGGTACTGCCGAAAACCTATGCCATCACCAATGCCGAGGCCGCCGCCGCGCGCACCGCCCCGCTGATCGTCTGGGTGATCAAGATTTTTTCACCGATCGTCACCGCCGTGCGTTGGTTCGTGCGCCGGGTTCTGGCGCTCTTTGGCGTTCAGACCGATCCGGACAGTCATATCCTCGCGGTGCGTGAAGAAATCGCAGGCGCGCTTTATCTGGGGCAATCCGAAGGCGTGGTTGAGAAAGAAGACCGTGACCGAATCCTCGGCGCGCTTGATCTGGGCGAACGCGCGGTTGAGGAAATCATGCTCCATCGCTCCCGGATCGAGATGATCAATGCCGAGGCAGAGCCCGAAGCGATCCTCGATCAATGCCTCAAGAGCAATCACACCCGTTTGCCGCTGTATCGCGATGATCCCGACAACATCATCGGCGTGGTGCATGCCAAGGATCTCTTGCGCGCCATTCACAAGCAGATCACCTCATCCGAACAGGGGGTTGCAACCCTCAAGGATTTCGACGTGTGCAGCATCGCCCGCAAACCCTATTTCGTGCCGGAAACCACCACGCTTGACGATCAGATGCGGCAATTTCTGCGCATGCGCAGCCATTTTGCATTGGTCGTCGACGAATATGGCACGCTTCAGGGACTGATCACCCTCGAGGACATTCTTGAGGAAATCGTGGGCGAGATCACCGATGAATTTGACCCCGACGCAGAACATCCGATCCGCAAGACCGAGGACAATCAATTCCTCGTCGATGGGGCCATGACCATCCGCGATCTCAACCGCGCCAATGACTGGACCCTGCCCGACGATGCCGCCAATACCGTCGCAGGGCTGGTGATCCATGAGGCACAGATGATCCCCAAGGTGGATCAGGTCTTTATCTTTCACGGCTTTCGGTTTCAGGTCATGTCCCGCAAGGACAACCGCATCACCAAGCTCAAGGTGCGTAAACTCTAGCCGCGCGGTTCCTTGAACTTCAACGCATCGCGATCCACGCGCAACCTGATAAGAGGGCGCAGAAAATCGCGCAACAGGCTTGGGCGTGCGCCTTTAGCGGCGGTGGTGTCGCGCCGCAGACGCAGATCGTCCTGCAACATCGGCGCAAGGATGCCTTCACTCAAGATCCAGCGGCCTCGCCGCCCTTCGGCGCGGTCGGCCTCTTGAAATCCCAACCAATTCGACAGCTTGGTCTGACAGCGCAAAACATGCGCCGGATGAATAAGGTAGAACCCGCTGTTGACCCGCTGACAGATATTGTCGAGCACCCGCGCCACGCCGCGATAATCCGCCGGCACATGGCTCTTGGGCATATAATTGAACCGGGTCGGTTCGCCGTTGAAAAACACCGTCAGAGCGGTGCCAAGATCAATCTCGCGCTGCGCCATGACCCAGCCCAGAACCGGCTCAGCCTGCCGCGACCAGTCATAGGTTGCAGCCGCCTCGCGGAGTGCCGCAGGGGGTAGCGATCGCAAATGGTCGATCTGCTGTGCAACGGGGCTTGCGGACCAGTCAAACGGATCGGAATGTGGCATCGTTGACTCCGCAACAAACTCGAAAATTACAGGATGTTCCTCTGAGATCGGAAAGTGCGCTTTCTGCGGAACAACTGTGACACGATTTGGGCAACAGCGAAAATTTGCTTGGGAGCCGCCGGTTTAGCGGATATATTTGCCGCATGTTAAGCCGCATCCTGCATGCCTTTTCGGCACCCAAACCGGCGCCCTTACCAGAGCCAGATAACAAACTGGCCTTGGCCGCGCTCATGGTCCGGGTGGCGAAATCCGACCACCGCTACGAACTTGTGGAAATCAAACGAATCGACCGCCTTCTGGCGCGGCTTTATGGTCTTGGTCCGGTCGAGGCCGCAAAAATGCGCGCGCTTTCTGAACGGCTGGAACATGCGGCACCACAGACCGATCACTTTGGCCATATCATCCGCGAAACGGTTAGCCTCGAGGCCCGCCTTGGCGCGCTCGAGGCGCTGTGGGAGGTGGTTTTGTCCGACGGGGCGAGCCAACCCGAAGAGCTGCAAGTGATTGATGCCGCCCGCGAGGCAATGGGCCTCAGCCATGCCGACAGTGACGCCGCGCGCGCGCTGGCCGAAGCACAGTAATTCCCCATTGGCGCGCGTTACGCAGCGCCCTATACCTGAGCCATGTTTGCAGATTTCCTGAAGCGGCTGATCCAACCAGCCCCCGAGCCCTTGACCGGCGGCGATGCCCGTCTGGCGCTCTGTGCCCTCCTCGTGCGCGTCGCGCGCACCGACGGAAAATATTCCGCCTCCGAGATCATCCGGATCACCCGGATCATCTCGGCCCGCTACGGCCTGCCACAACCGCAGGCCGAAGCATTGCGCCAACAGGCGGAAACACTCGAGAGCCAGGCCCCCGACACGGTCCGCTTCACCCGCGCGGTCAAGGATGCGGTGCCGCACGAGGATCGCATGGGCGTGATCGAGGCTCTGTGGCAGGTGGCGCTGGCCGATGGCCATCGCGAAGCGGAAGAAGACGCGCTGTTGCGGCTGGTCTCCAGCCTCTTGGGGATCAGCGATCAGGACAGCGCCCGCGCGCGGCAACGCATCATGAGCCAAGAATGATTGTCAGCCTTCCGATGTATGACCGCCCCGAAACGGCGGCAGCCAATGATGCACTCTGGCAGGGCCTGCGCGCCGCGCTTGGTCAGGGGCCGGAAACCCTCAACCGCGACGGGGCGATCTGGGACCACTGGCTTAGCCCGGATCTCTTGCTGTCACAAACCTGCGGATATCCTTACCGCGCTCGGCTGCATGGCCACGTCACGCTGGTCGGCAGCCCGGTTCTGGCTCTGCCCGATTGTCCGCCGGGGCTATACTACAGCGTATTTGTCGTCCGTGCCGATGACCCGCGCGAGCGCCCCGAGGATTTCGCCACCGCGTGCCTTGCCTATAATGACGCGCTCTCGCAATCGGGCTGGGCCGCACCGCAAAACTGGGCCGCTGCGCGCGGTTTCGCCTTTGACAATCCGGTCCCTACCGGCGCGCACCGCGCCTCGGCCATCGCGGTGGCCGAAGGGCGCGCCGACATCGCCGCGCTCGACGCGCTCAGCTGGCAGATGATGCAGGCGTTTGACCCGTTCCCCAACCGCCTGCGTGTGTTGGGCCGGACCGATCCCACCCCGGCCCTGCCGTATATCACCGCACTCGGGCGCGACGCCGGGCACCTGCGCGCGGCGCTGAACGATGCGATCACCGCGCTCCCCGCCCCCTTGCGCACCATCCTTGGGTTGGCCGGCATCACCCATATCCCGGAACAGGATTACCTTGCTCTGCCCAATCCCGCGCCACCACCTGTACCACGGCCTTCGAAATGATCTGACGGCGCGTCAAATTGCACAAACCGCACCCCAATCGCCCGTTTTGCAAGTTGCATCAGCCCGTTTTTTCGGCCCTATTGTCACTGAACCGCCAAAACTCCTCCAAAACGGAAGCAGCCCTTGTCTGAGACACCCCCGGTCATAGAGATCCGCAATCTGCACAAGGCATACGGCGCGCTTGAGGTTATCAAGGGGGTCGATATTGCCGCCAGACGGGGCGATGTCGTCTCGCTCATCGGTTCTTCCGGCTCTGGCAAATCCACAATTCTGCGCTGCGCCAACCTGCTAGAGGACAGCCAACAGGGCGATATCCTCTTCAAGGGCGAGCCGGTGCAGTGGAAAGGCGAGGGTCTCAACCGCCATCCGGCCGATCCTGCGCAGGTGCTGCGCATTCGCACCAACCTGAGCATGGTGTTTCAACAATTCAATCTCTGGTCGCACATGACCATCCTGCAAAATGTGATGGAGGCCCCGGTAACCGTTCTGGGACTTGACAGAGCCAAGGTCGAGGCCTCCGCGCGCAAGCATCTCGACAAGGTGGGGATTGGCGATAAATGTGATGCCTTTCCTGCGCAACTCTCGGGTGGCCAGCAACAGCGCGCCGCCATCGCCCGCGCCCTGTGCATGGAACCAGAGGCCCTGCTGTTTGACGAACCCACTTCGGCGCTTGATCCGGAACTGGAACAAGAGGTGATCCGCGTCATCAAGGATCTGGCCAATGAGGGCCGCACCATGATGATCGTCACCCATGATATGAAAATGGCCGCTGACGTCAGCGACCATGTCGTGTTCCTGCATCAGGGGCTGATCGAGGAACAGGGCCCGCCCGACACCCTCTTTGGCGCTCCAAAATCCGAACGCCTGCAACAATTCCTCAGCTCGACCAATCCGGGCTGAGGCGACCAACCAACCAAGGGAGACAACAATGAATAAACTGCTACTCACAACCGCCGCTCTCGCCCTCTCGACCGGCTTTGCCATGGCCGACACCGTCCGTCTGGGTACCGAAGGCGCCTACCCTCCGTATAACTTCATCAACGACAAGGGCGAGGTTGATGGCTTTGAGCGGGAACTTGGCGACGAGCTGTGCAAACGCGCGGAACTGACCTGTGAATGGGTCACCAACGATTGGGACAGCATCATTCCCAACCTCGTTTCCGGCAACTATGACGTGATCATCGCCGGTATGTCGATCACCGATGAGCGCGATCAGGTCATCGACTTTACGCAGAACTATACCCTGCCCGACCCCTCGGCCTATTTGGCCACCTCGGCAGATGTTGACGTGAAAACAGCCGTGATCGCCGCACAGACCGGTACGATTCAGGCCTCGTTTGTTGCCGCAAGCGGTGCCACTCTGGTGGAATACGCAACCCCGGAAGAGACCGTCGCCGCCGTGCGCAACGGCGAGGCTGATGCGGTTCTGGCCGACCGCGCCTTTCTTCTCCCAATCGCGCAGGAAGATGCCGGTCTCGAAATGCTTGAACAGATGGAAGTGATCGGTGGCGGCGTTGGTCTGGGTGTGCGCGAGAGCGACGCCGAGCTGAAAGCCACGCTTGATGCCGCGATCCAGTCGATGAAAGACGATGGCACCCTGAACGCCATGATCGAGAAATGGGAAATCGGTCTGACCTTCTGATCACGTCCTGCGGCGGGGCCATAGCCGGCCCCGCCCTTTCCCGATAAGGCCAGATGCAATGTTTTCAATCTGCACTGATCCTGCTGCCCTTGACGGGCTGAATTGGCTGTCGTGCTATTTGACGACGACCAAGCATATGCAGCTCTATTATGCGGTGGCGACGGTTCTGTTGCTGTTGGGGATCACCGCTCCGGCGGCCTTGGCGTTCGGCTTTGGCGGGGCGATGGCGGCGCGCTCGCACCTCTTGCCGGTCCGCTGGTTTGGCAAATCCTATATTTCGGTGGTGCGCGGCGTGCCCGACATCGCCTTTTTCCTGTTTTTCGTCATCGCGCTGGATCAGGCGTTTGAATGGATGCGCCATCAGGTGCTCTGCCCCGACTGGGATCAACCGATCCGGCAGGGCAATGATTTCGTGGTCTGTCAGGCGGCCAAATTGCCGCTAGGGACCGCGCCGCAATGGGTGCATGAAACCTATGGGTTTTTCCTTGCGGTTCTGACTTTTGCGATCGTGTTCGGGGCTTTTGCCGCCAATGTACTCTTTGGTGCCATGCGCGCAGTGCCGCGCGCCCAGATCGAAACCGCCGAGGCTTACGGCATGACCCGCCGCCAGAGCTTTTGGCGCATCCTCGTGCCGCAAATGTGGGTCTACGCCCTGCCCGGTCTTGGCAATCTCTGGATGGTGCTGATCAAGGCCACACCTTTGCTCTTTCTTCTGGGGGTCGAGGATATCGTCTATTGGGCCCGAGAACTTGGGGCCACCGCCAATCCGCGCTTTACCGACTACCCGCATGGCGACTGGCGCATGTGGTATTTTCTGGGGCTGATGGTGTTTTATCTCGGCTTTACCAAGGTCTCCGAAGTTTTCCTTGAAAAGCTGATGCTCAAGCTCAGCCATGGGCAGGCCACCACAGGCGGCGAAGCCCAGAGAAAGGCCAAGGCATGAGCTGCTTGCAAACCATTCAGGATTACGGGCTGCGCGCCATCGGCATCGGCGAGCGGCTCTTGCCGCGCGACAATTTCACCCTCTGCGAACAGGTCACCCTGATCGGCTCGGGTATGATCTGGAACGTGTATTTTGGCGCTCTCGCGCTATTGTCCGGCTTTGTGCTCGCCACCGCCGTGGCCGTTGGCAAAGGCGCATCCAACCCGTTTTTGCGCAAACCCTCGGAATGGTTCATCTTTGTCTTTCGGGGCTCGCCCTTGTTTATCCAGTTCTTCTTTGCCTATTTCCTGTTTCTCTCTCTCAAGGGGCTCAGCCCGTTTTTTGACGTGCTCACCTCGGCCTTTCTGGGCGCGCTGATTGTGCTGTTTCTCAACACCGCCGCCTACTCCGGCGAGATTTTCTATGGTGCGCTGCGCTCGATCCCCAAGGGCGATGTCGAGGCCGCCGATGCCTATGGCTTTACCGGTATTGCGCGGTTCCGGCGGATCATCTGGCCCACTATGCTGCGGCTGGCCTGGCCTGCCTACACCAACGAGGCGATCTTTCTCTTTCACGCCACGACGCTGGTGTTCTTTTCCGGCTTTCCGGTTTGGCAACAGCGCGGCGATGCGCTCTATTACGCCAAGTATTTCGCGGATAAGACCTTCAACCCCTTCGTGCCTTACCCGATCCTCGCGGGCTATTTCATCCTGCTCACATTGACCGTGATCGGCATCTTCGGCCTGATCAACCGCCGCCTCAACCGGCATTTGCCGCAGGAATACCGCCGCAAGCTCAGCCTGCGGATGAACCTGATCCGCTGATGCGGCGGCTGGCGATCCTGATCCCTGCGGCCGGGGCTTCAACGCGGATGCGCGGGACGGACAAGCTCTTGCAAGAGGTGCGCGGCCAACCACTCCTGCGCGACCGCGTGGCGCTTGCGCTTGCGACCGGCTGCGATGTGGCGGTGACAATGCCGCCCGATGCCACAGCCCGCCGTGCGGCCTTGGACGGGCTCAACGTCACCCTCCTGCCCGTGCCCGACGCGGCAACCGGCCTGTCCGCTTCGCTGCGCGCGGGCGCGGCTTGGGCCATGGCGCAAGAGGCCGCAGCCCTCATGGTCCTGCTCCCCGACCTGCCGGACCTGACCGCACCTGACCTGCAAACCCTGCTGCAGGCCAATGATTTTGAAACCATCTTTCGCGCCTGTGATACGACCGGCGCCCCCGGCCATCCGGTCATCCTGCCTGCAAGGCTCTTGCCGGACCTGAGCCACGTCACCGGCGATACCGGCGCACGCGACCTCCTGCGCACCCATTCTGTGACACCGGTCGCCCTGCCTGA
This sequence comes from Roseovarius sp., assembly GCF_048262375.1. Taxonomy (GTDB): domain Bacteria; phylum Pseudomonadota; class Alphaproteobacteria; order Rhodobacterales; family Rhodobacteraceae; genus Roseovarius. The sequence goes on along the minus strand of NZ_JBLXFE010000006.1, from coordinate 72,629 downwards.
CCAACATGCCACAACCGACCTCGACACGCCCGAGGCTTGGGCGGCATGGCGCGCAGCGCAAACTTAGGCTGCGTCGCGTCCCATATGCTCGGCAATTCGCCGGTTGAGCCATGCAAGCCCCGCCAGCGACAGGCCGAGCCCAAGAAAGGACGCAACCCGCACCAGCCCCGCCAATCCCGACATATCGACCACAAACACCTTGGCCACAGTCAGCGCGACCCCCGCCATCGCCACCCGGCGCAACATCTCGGACCGCCGCACCAGCGCCAGCGCCAAGAGCAGCACCGAGACCAGAATCAACGCCACCGTGTAGCTGTAAAGCTCGCCATCGCTCACCCCCGGCACGCTCAGATCATCCCCCTGCCACAGTCGCCGGATCTCAAGCCCGGCATACCATGCAACATAGCCGCCCCCCGCGACGCCAAACAGCAACCGCAGCAAACGCGCCACATGATCCAGCTTCCACGCCGCCAGCCCAAAGACCACGGCCACCGGCAAATAAGCCGCCGCCAGCGTATCCAGCACCGGCGGCCCGCTCACAAACTCCTTGCGCCAGAGCACCGGCAACAGCGGATTGGTCAGCACCGCCTGTGCCACAAGCGTCACCAGTGCCACCGCGCCCATGGCGACGGCCAATACCAGCCGCAGCACGCGCTGCATGCGCCCCCCGGCCCGCAAGCGCCAAAGCTGCACCATGCCGGACGCAAGCCAGACCACCGCCGTCAGCCCCAATCCCGCATGCCCCATCGCGCCCGGCGCGCCCAGCCAGCGCTGCAAGAGGACGCTGAGGAAAATGGCCACAATGCTCCAGACGGCGCTTTCGATCACCACCCGTGTCGCCCCACCGGCCCGCGCTGCCATTACGGCCCACGCCGCACCGATCAGAACCAGCGGCCCCAGATGCGACAAGAGCATATCGCCCAGCCCCGCCTCGCGCACCGCCCAGCCCAGACCGGGATCAATCACCAAACGGTAGCCAATGACCGCCACGCCCACCTGCGCCAACCCGCCCAAGAGTGGCAGATCGAATCGTCGGTCAATCAGCGCCGTGGCCAGCACCATTACCCCGAGCGCTACCGTCAACGCCGCTTTGCTCAACACCACGAACAGCGCAAGCGTGATCAGCACAAGCGCCGCCCCGGCAAAAAGCGCCGCGCTTAGCCGCGCCTCCGGTCCCCGCGCGCGGACCGCGAACCATACCATCAGCCCGGCCAGCATCATCACCTGCAAGGCCCAGGCATAGGCCCCGATCACCGCCGCCGGGGTCCAGAGCAATTCCAGAATCAGCGCCAACCCCGGTGCCATCACCGCCGCACTCAGACTCCACAGAATCACCGGCACCGCCTCCGTCGCATGTCTTTCGCGGATTGTGAACAGAATCGAAATCACCGCCCCACCAGCCAAAAGCGCACTCGCCGCAAGCGGCATCCGTACCTCTGGCAACCGCGCGGCCCCCGCCATGAAGCCTTGCCAAACAGGCCCCTGTCCGAGCCCCTCCAACACCACCAGCGCCAGCGCCGCCAAGGTCGGGGCCAGCGCCACATCCTCCAGCGCCACGGCCCGCCACGTCCCCAGAACCAGCACCGCCAGCATGCCCGACAAAAGGCCAAGCGCCGCCCAGACCACCAACGCCTCGCGCGCCTCACTTGTCAGCCACAGCGCGGCAAGGCTGGCCAGCCCCGCCACCACCCAGACCAACCGCACCGGGAAATCGGGATACGCCCCTCCAGCCAAAATCCGGCGCAACAGCGTATTGCCCGCATGCTGCGGCACCAGCCGCGCCTCGGGCACCAGCACCGTCAGCACCACCAGCACGGCCCAGAACGCAAGATACGGCAGCGCCCCGGCGCCCCCCAGATAGAGCAGCGTCGCGCCGCCAATACCAACCGCCAGCGCCAATACCGAAATCCACGCCCAGCGGCGCGCGGCGTCCACCGCCAGCCCGACCGCTGCCAGCACCGCATAATAACCATAGAAAAATTCCGCCGCGTCAGACCGCCCGCCGACCACAAACGGGGCCACGCCTGCGCCCATCAGGCCCAAGGCGGTCAGAACCGGTCCATGGAACCAGCCGAGGATCACCGCCCCAGCACCGACCCCCACCAACCCCGCCAAGGCCACACCCGGCCCGATCAGATCATAAAGCCCGCGCGCGGCCAGCACTCCCGCAAAGAGCGCGATCACCCCTGCCCCCGACAGAACCGAGGGCAGACCCGTCACCGCCCCGGCATCCTCGTCGCCATACCGCCGTCGCAGCACCTCGCCCGCCGCAATCAGAGCCGCGCCAAGCACCAGCGCGCCGATCACCCGCCAGACCGGCGTGAGCAACCCTTGCTCGACGCCGTATTGCACCATAAAAACGCCCGCCAAGGCCAGCGACACCCCCGCCACCGCCAGCGCCCAGTTGGTCTTGAACCAAACAATTCCCGCCGCGACCCTGTCGCCCCGCAGCACAAAGGCACGCGGCGGCGCGACCTCAAGCGCTGCCTCAGGCTCGGGCACAAATTCGGGCATAAATTCGGGCACAGGCGCCGCCGCCCAAGGCCCGGTTTGTGCCTGACCTTCAGCGTCCACAGCCTCCGGCCCGCCCCCGGTCAACCTCTCCTCCAGCCGCGCCACCCGCGCCTTCAGCCGCGCATGCGACACCAGCAAAAATGGCACGCCCCCCAGCACCAGCGCCAACATCCCAATCCCGATCAGTACCACCAGAGCGTCCATCCTTACCCCTGCCCGAATAACCCGGTCAGCGCACGCCGCACCAACCCTGTCACCGAAGGCCGGCGCCCGCGCTGAAACGGCAGCGGGCGACAGACTTCGATCGCAGCCACGCCCACCCGTGCCGTCAGCGCGCCATTGACCACACCCTCGCCAAACCGCCGCGACACTTTCGACAGAACCCCACCGCCCGCCACGCTGCTGATCAGGTCATCGCCCACCGCCACGGCCCCCGTGGCCAAGAGATGCGCCATCACCGCCCGAGCCAGCCGCCAACTGCCCAAGGCCCCCGCGCGCCCGCCATATATTTCGGCCACCGCCCGGATCATCCGCAGATTGGCCACCAAGGCCCCCACTACATCCGCCAGCGCCAGAGGCACCAACGCCGTGACCATCGCCACCTGCCGTGCCGCGGCTTCCACCTCGCGCACCGCAAGCGCATCGAGCGGGGCCAGAACCTCGACCTCCGCCAGCCCCAACAAGGCCTCGGCGTCAAACTGCTCCGCCTCGCGCTCCGCCAGCCGCTCCAGACCCCACGCGGCCTCGGGCCGCACCGCATAAAGCGCGCGCAGCCGTGTCACGACGCCCCGCGCCGCCTCCAGATTTCCCTGCATCAACGCCTCCCCGGCCGCCCGCCGCAAGGCATCGAGCCGCCCCAACCGGGCAAACCCCGCCACCTCCCGCAAGGCGATCATTGCGGCCACAACCAGCAACCCCAACCCCATCGCCGCCACGCCATAGCCCAGCACCGGCACCCGCGCGATCATACGGGCGGCGAAATCCCACGCCGCCACCGACACCGCAGCCCCCATCAACCCAAGCGCCAGTGACCAAAAAAGCCGCCCCAACCAAGACCGCCCTCCCCGCGCGCCCTGTGCAATCACCGCCCGCATCGCCCGCCCCTCGGGTGCTGCGGCAGGCTCGGGTACAGGCGGCGCACGATCCGGGCCCTCTGCGGCGGCCTCGTCCAACTCGATCAGAACCGGCCCCTTGGCCTTGTTGCCCCTCATGCGCCCTCTCCCTCACCAAACCAGACCATCAGGATATCCGGCAACCCCTCGTCATTGCCCAGTCCAACACTGCGCGCCACCTCGGCAAACCCGTGCCGCGCATAAAACCGCAGCGCTGCTGCATTGGCCTCAAGCACCCAGAGACGCAGCACGCCCGCCTCAGACTTGGCCTCGGACAAGAGCACCCGGCCAAGGCCGCCCCCCCGCAGCGCCGGATGCACGTAAAGCGCGTGCAACACCTCGCCATCACGCACACAAAACCCGGCCACCCGGCCATTCTGATGGATCACGCGCACCCAGCCTCGCCAGATCACACGCGCCAAAACCCGCAAATCCTCGCGGCGGCTGCGCACCTGTGGCAACCATGGCGTGACGCGGGTGAACCCCCAGAGGATCACCGCTAGACGCGGCAGATGCCAGACCCGCGCCCGCGCCGTTCTCATAGCTTGTCACCAATCAGAAACTGCGCTGCCCGGTCCAGCCGGATATGCGGAGGCCCCTCGCCGGGCCGCAGGTTAAGCGGTGCCGGTGCAAACCGCATCACCTCATAATCCTGCCCCAGCCATTCGCTCGCCCCGGCCCGCGCAGGACCAAGCAATTGCCCCGGATCCTCGGGCAGATCACCCGCGTAAAACGCCGCCTGTCGCCCGGTATCGAGCAATCGCCCCCGCACACAGTCAAGCATTTCGCCGTGGTGGTTGACCCGCTCTTCGACCGTCGCGCGCCAGGCGGCCAGCGCCATAGACTGCGTCGTGGCCCCCGCAAATTCCGCCCTATCCCGCGCCTCCCGTAACAGCGCGGCCATGATCCCGGTCAAACGCCCATGCTGTGCATGATGCAAATGGTCCGCCTTGGTCGCGGCAAACAGAATGCGCTCCACCCGCCGCCCCAGCAGCAATTGCGTGAGCAAGGCATTGCGGCCGGGCCGGAACGCACCCAGAATATCCGCCATCGCCCGGCGCATATCCTCCACCGCTTGCGGACCCTTGTGAATCGCATCCAGCGCGTCGACCAAAACCACCTGCCGGTCGATCCGGGCGAAATGATCGCGAAAGAATGGCTTGACCACCTCGCGCTTATAGGCGTCATAGCGCCGCGCCATCTCGGCGCGCAGACTGCCGCGACCGGCCTTGCCCTCGGGCAGCGGCGCGAATGTCACCACCGGCGACCCGGCCAGATCCCCCGGCAGAATGAACCGCCCCGGCGTGCAGTCATAATACCCCGCCTGCCGCGCTGCGTGCAGATAGCCGGTAAAGCTCGCCGCCAAGGCCTGCGCCACCGGCTCTTCCAGCCGTGCGGTGCCATCCACCTGCCGCAGTTGCCCCAAATAGGCCGCCGCTTCGGCCCGATCCTCAAGACGCCCCAGGACCTCAGCCGCCCATTGATCATAGCTCTTGTCCATCAGAGCCAGATCAAGCAACCACTCTCCCGGATAATCCACGATATCCAGATGCACGACACGCGGCCCCGTCACCCCGGCCAACAGCCCCGCAGGCCGCACCCTGAGTGACAGGCGCAACTCCGAGACCGACCGCGTGCTCTCAGGCCAATGCGGCGCGGGGCCGGTCAGCGCGGCCAGATGCGCCTCATACTCGAATCGTGGCAGGGTGACATCCGGTTGCGGTTGCAGATAAGCCGCTAGAATGCGCCCCTCGCTCTGTGCCAAGAGGCCCGGCATCCGCCCCCTGTCCATCAGATTCGCAACGAGCGAGGTGATGAACACCGTCTTGCCCGCCCGCGCAAGCCCCGTCACCCCCACGCGGATCACCGGCTCAAAGAACGCCTGCCCGACGCGGTCACTCAGGCCCTCGAAGCCACGCACCACACCTTCTGCCAGACCTGCAATTGCCAAAAACCGCCCCTTTTCCTGTTACCACCAAGATAGAGACCGACCCAACGGGTTGCTAGGGGCATTTGCACCCCAACCTCCCCCGCAGAGCATAGCTCTCTTTGGCGAATTTGCGGATTTCCCCCAAGAAGACAGCCACGCCACCGCCACTCAACACAATGGTCAAAGCTGTCTTTCCGCGCTATAGGGGCAAAAATCTATCAGGAGCGCCCCAATGGCCGAAACCGAGCAGCCGCAGATTTATCTCATTACCCCGCCCGAGTTTGAACTGAGTGTCTTTCCAGAGACCCTCGCCCGCGTTCTCGACAGCCATCCTGTTGCCTGCGTGCGCCTCGAACTCGCCAGCCGCGACGAAGACCGCATTGCACGTGCCGCCGATGCCTGCCGTGAAGTGACCCACGCCCGCGATGTGGCTCTCGTGATCGACAGCCACCTGATGCTGGTTGAACCGCACGGCCTTGATGGTGTGCACCTGCCCGACGCCGCCCGTTCGGTGCGGGCCGCGCGCAAGGCATTGGGAGAGGACGCCATTGTTGGCTGTTTCTGTGGCACCTCACGCCACGACGGCATGACCGCAGGCGAGGCCGGCGCCGATTACATCAGTTTTGGGCCGATTGGGGCGACCCCGCTGAACGACGGCAACTGCGTGGACCTAGAGGTGTTCGACTGGTGGTCGAAAGTGATCGAATTGCCGGTGGTGGCCGAAGGTGCGCTTGATGAAAGCCTCGTCGCTCAACTGGCAGCGATCACCGATTTCCTCGCCTTCGGTAACGAGATCTGGCGTGAGGAAGATCCAGCCGCAGCCTTGGGGCGTTTCATCGCCGCCATGGGTTAACGTGACTGGGCCGGTGGTGTGGACACAATGCGCGTACACCCTGTACGCCTTGTACACATTCACCGGCCCTGACGGTCCTCCGGCATTCCGCCCCTGACCTGATCCTCCGCCCATGCGGCCAACGCTTTGCGATTGCCAAATTCATCCACCTTTACAAAAGGATGATAGATAACCCTCACCTTGCCATGCCGCCGCACCGCCAGAACCCGCATCAAATGCCCGCCAAAGGTCATATCCCCCCACCAGCCATAGAATCGTGAATCCTCCCCAACGGGTGCCTCATAGATCACCGAAACCGGCTGAACATGAATTTCATGCTGTAGTTTTTTGCTAAAGAACGCCTGAAAAAGCGTTGATTTAAAAGGTAAAACACGCATCCCGTCGGTTGAGCTTCCCTCAGGAAAGAACAAGAGCTTGTGCCCCGCCAGCAACCGGGCTTCAAAGATTTCCGTTTGCGCCTTTGCCTCTTTCGGATCACGCGTGATAAATACCGTGCCCACCAGCTTGGCCAGAGCGCCAATTCCCGGCCAGCTTGCCACCTCTGATTTCGAGACAAAATACACGCGCTTGCGCGCATTGAGCGCGAAAATATCAAGCCATGACGCATGGTTAGCGACCACAGCTCCAGCGGCAGGCATCGGGACCCCCACCACCTCATGCCGCATGCCCAGAATCAAAAATACGCCCCGGCAAACCCACTGAGTGATATAAGGCGTCCAAGGACGATTCAGCCCATGCAAGGGCCGCTCCATCAGTCGCAATCCCACCGAGACCATAACACCCAGAAAAAGAACGCTAAAAATCAACGCCCCACGCCAAAGGAGGCGCATCATCCCTGCTGCGGTAAGCCTGAACTCTGGCGCTGGCACATCAGACTGCCATCTGAGCTTCACGTCACAATACCTTGTTGATAAATACTTTTTTGTTTTTCCGTCAAACGATCCGTATCAAGAATCAAACATACATCCGTAGTGTTGAACTCATGATCAACAAAGGCCCCGTCGCCCACATACCCCCCAAGCCGCAGATAGGCTTTGATCAGGGCAGGCACTTGTCGCATCGCGCTGCGGACATCAAGATTATCCTTTGAAATCAAGTCCATCTTCTGAAAATGTTCATTCCGTGCCCGCACACGCAACGCCTCAGGCGCGAGGTGCCGGTCATGCAACAGGCTTAATGGTTGCGCCAACTGGGCAATATCCGTTCCGTGGAAACTCGCCACCCCGAACAGGATTTCTATTTTATAATCCGTAACATAGCGCCCTAAACCATTCCAGAGATGGAACATGCCCGGCCCACCTCGATAGGGTTTTGCAAGACAGGATCGCCCCAGTTCCATCAACCGCCGCCCAGTGGTTTTGAGTGCCGTCAGGTCGTATTCATCCTCGGAATAGAATTGTCCTGCCCTTGCGGCCTGATCGTCCCGAAGAAGCCTGTAAACACCTGCAACACAACTATTTTTTGAGTCATCAAGAAGTAGAAGGTGATCAAAAAATGGGTCAAACCGGTCGCATTCGAGCCGCGCCGCGTGGTCAACCAGAGGTCCATCGCCCCCCAGTTCTTCGACAAACACCTCATAGCGCAACCGTTGCGCGGCCCGCAACTCCTCAGGCGTTTCAGCCAGTTTCACACGAAATATAGGGGCGCTGGCAGTCATTGGCCTCGACTCTGTGATCTGGGCGCGTTGTAGGCAAGAGCACAGCCAAGTGCAACGATCCGGCTGGTCGCAGACGCAGGCGGCTGTTAACCTTTTACTAACCTGGATCAGGGATCAAGGACAGGTATCAGCTCGACCCGCGAGCCATCAATCACCACTTTACCCTCTTCGCGAAAGTTAACGGTAATCCGCCCACCTATGTTCGATTGCACTTGTCCTGTTCCCCAATCCGGCCGTTGCGGATGCACCACCAGCATTCCCGGCTCCAGTATCGAATTCATATCCGTCATGCCATTTCCCGCCTAGGACGCCCCAATGACACAACATAGCCAGCCTCTCGGCCCTTTGATAGCCTCGCGTATCTGCCACGATCTTGTCAGCCCCTTGGGAGCTATCGCCAATGGCTTGGAATTGTTACAACTTTCCGGCGCTCCAGACAGCGCAGAAATGGCCTTGATCAGGACGTCTGCGGCTCAGGCTCTGGCGCGGATGCGGCTCTTTCGGCTGGCTTTTGGTCCTACAGAGGCGGATCAGATCATCCGCGCGCAAGACATTCAAGACATCCTTGACGCTGTGCATGCAGAGGGACGGATCACCCTTGATCTGCACCTCACCAAGGACATACCCAGCCCCGTGGCGCAGGCGCTCTTGTTAACCATTCTCTGCGTCGAACAGGCCTTGCCCTATGGGGGAACGCTCACCGTGTCCCATCCACACGACAGCTGGCAGATCACCGCCACCTCTTCGCGCCTGATGCCCGATCACGCGCTATGGGATGCACTCTCCGGTGTTGTATCATGGCCAGAGACCATACCCTCTCAGATCCACTTTATGGTTCTAGAACAATGCCTTAAATCTCTAGAATCACAAATCGAAAAGCACCTGACAGAGACCGAGTTGCGTGTCAGCTTCTGATTGAACCATCGCCTTCGACGATATACTTGAAACTGGTCAGCTGCGCCGCTCCTACCGGACCACGGGCATGCATTTTGCCAGTGGCGATGCCGATTTCGGCCCCCATACCAAATTCACCGCCATCGGCAAACTGGGTAGAGGCGTTGCGCATCAGGATCGCACTGTCGAGGCGGGCAAAAAAACGTGCCGCCGCCGCGTCGTCTTCGGTGACAATACAATCGGTGTGGTTTGAGCCATAGCGTCGAATATGCGCGATGGCTTCGTCAATGTTTTCAACCACTTTCACGGCGATGATGCTGTCGAGATACTCGCGCCCCCAATCGTCATCGCCAGCCGTCACCGTGCCCGCGATCGCTTGCAGCGTTGCATCGACGCGCACCTCGACCCCTGCATCAATCAGGGCACGCACCACGCCCTGACCAATATCATCGACGATATCGCGGTGGATAAGAAGACATTCTGCGGCCCCGCAAATCCCCGTTCGCCGGGTCTTGGCGTTGAGAACAACCCGAAGCGCCTTGGCCGGGTCCGCGTTAACATCCAGATAGATATGCACAATTCCTTCAAGATGGGCAAAAACCGGCACCCGTGCCTCGCGCTGTACGAGACCCACAAGCCCTTTGCCTCCGCGCGGAATGATGACATCAATCGTGTCGGTCATGGTCAGCATAACCTCGACCGCCGCCCGGTCCCGCGTCGGCACCAACTGGATCGCATCCTCAGGCAGCCCCGCCGCCCTGAGACCCGCCACGAGACAGGCATGGATCGCACCCGATGAATGAAAACTCTCTGAACCACCGCGCAGGATCACCGCATTGCCGGATTTTACGCAAAGCGCGCCAGCATCCGCGGTCACGTTGGGGCGGCTTTCATAAATCACCCCGATAACTCCTAAGGGCGTGCGCACCCGGCGGATATGCAAACCACTTGGCCGGTCCCATTCGGCCAAAACCTCGCCCACAGGATCATCCTGAGCCGCCACAGCCCGCAGCCCATCCACAATTCCTTGGATACGGCCTTCATCCAGCGCCAGACGGTCCATCATCGCGTCTGACAGCCCTTTGTCGCGCCCATAGGCCAGATCACGCGCATTTGCAGCCATGATGTCAGCGCGCCCAGCCCAAACGGCATCAGCCGCCGCCTCGAGCGCCATGCGCTTGGTCGCGGCATCCGCAATCGCGAGGTCCGCCGCCGCCATCCGCGCGCGCGTGCCAATCTCGGCCATCAGCGCGGTAATCTCTGTCTGGTCCTTCATCCGCTGCCCTCCCGCGTGTCAGAATGCCATATCGTCGCGATGCATCAAGGGCCCGCGTGCAGGATAACCCAGAACTGCCTCGATCTGATCCGACCGCAGCCGCTTGATCCGGTCTGCATCCTGCGCGTCATAGCGCGTCAGGCCTTGCCCGAGACTGCGCCCGTCCTCGTCTACAACCTCGACCGGGTCCCCCCGGCCAAAACGCCCCGTGACACCCGTTACCCCGGCCGAGAGCAGGCTGCTGCCCGCCGACAGGGCGCGCGCAGCCCCCGCATCGACGATGACCCGCCCCTTGGGTTTCATCGCTGCAATCCAGGCCTTGCGCTTTTGCTGCGGATCGCCTTGGGCCAGAAACCAAGTGGCTGCCGCGCCCTCGGTCAACGCCCGGATCGGATGCAACACATCGCCCTGGGTGATCGCCATCACACAACCACCTGCTGTGGCGGTTTTAGCCGCCAGCAGCTTGGTTTTCATGCCGCCCTTGCTCAGGCCGGACACCGCATCACCGGCCATCGCCTCGATCTCGGGGGTGATCGCCGCAACCACATCGAACCGGCGCGCGGTCGCATCCTGGGCGGGATTGGCGGAATAGAATCCGTCCACATCACTGAGCAGGATCAACTGATCCGCGCCCGCTGTAACCGCCACCTGCGCCGCCAGCCGATCATTGTCACCATAGCGGATTTCGTCGGTGGCGACGGTGTCATTCTCATTGACGATTGGCACCGCCCCAAGCCGCAACAGCTGCTCCAGCGTGGCGCGGGAATTGAGATAGCGACGGCGGTCAGTGCTGTCTTCCAGCGTCACGAGAACCTGTGCTGCCGTCAGCCCATGCGCCCCAAGCGCCGCATCATAGGCCCCGGCCAGCCGGATTTGCCCAACAGCCGCAGCCGCCTGCGATTGCTCCAGCGTCAACTCGCTTTGCGGCAAGCCCAAAACCCGCCGCCCGAGCGCAATAGACCCGGATGAGACAAGGATCACATCTATGCCGCGTTGCCTCAGACCAACAACATCTTCAATCAGAGCGGCCAGCCAATCGGCGCGAAGAGCGCCCGTGACCCGGTCCACCAATAGGGCCGAGCCGATCTTGACCACCAGCCGTTTCGCGTCAGTTACGGTTGCCACGGTGCGTCTTCTTCGTCCTCGTCACTTACCTTGTGGCGCAGGCGGTCGGCGTCGATACGAGCGCGTAGCGCACGCAGCACTTCCGTCACGCCCTCGCCGGAAACACCTGACATCAACAACACCGGCGTGCCACAAACCGCTTCCAGCTCTTCGCGTAAAAACTCGCGCTCTTCGGCGTCCAACGTGTCTACCTTGTTGAGCACCGTTACCCGAGGTTTCTCGGCGAGGCCGCCACCATAGGCCTCCAATTCAGTGATGATGGTCTGATAGTCACCCACCAGATCGCCAGAACTGCCATCGACCAGATGCAACAGCACCGCGCAACGCTCTACATGACCCAGAAAGAGATCCCCAAGGCCGCGCCCCTCGGATGCACCTTCGATGAGGCCCGGAATGTCGGCTACCACGAATTCCACATTGTCCACACCCACAACGCCCAGATTGGGATGCAGCGTGGTAAAGGGGTAATCCGCAATCTTGGGGCGCGCATTGGAAGTTGCGGCAAGAAACGTGGATTTGCCCGCATTGGGCAGCCCTAGAAGACCGACATCGGCAATCAGCTTGAGCCGCAGCCATATCGTGCGCTCGACACCCTCTTGGCCCGGATTGGCGCGCCGTGGGGCCTGATTGGTCGAGGTCTTGAAATGAAGGTTACCCCAGCCACCGTTGCCACCCTGCGCCAGCAACACGCGCTGCCCGACCTCGGTCATGTCGGCGATCACCGTTTCCATATCCTCGTCGAGGATTTCGGTGCCCACCGGTACGCGCAACACGATGTTGTCACCGCTGGCGCCTGTGCGCTGACGGCCCATGCCAGGCGTGCCGCTATTGGCAAAGAAATGCTGCTGATAGCGGAAATCAATCAATGTATTGAGCCCATCTACGGCTTCCGCCCAGACAGAGCCACCATTGCCACCGTCACCCCCATCGGGTCCACCGTATTCGATGAACTTTTCCCGGCGAAAGCTGACACAGCCTGCACCCCCGCCGCCAGAGCGGATATAGACCTTTGCGAGATCGAGAAATTTCATATGCCGTCCTTACGCAAAGGCCCCGTCGGGCCTCAGATCATTTTTTTGCTATATGTCCAGGTCGGCACCTTGGAACCGCGCGCGACGCTATACGCCTCGGCATCCCCCAGATACTGAAACCCACAATTCGTCAAGACCCGTGCCGAGGCGGCGTTGTCCTGAAACACCGAGGCAAAGATCGTGCGCGCACTGTGCGGATTGGCCGCGAGCAGTGCTTCTACTGCCGCCGAGGCAACGCCAGTATTCCAATAGGCCGGGACCACCCAATAGGATATCTCGGACTGCCCGGCATCCACCCGCTCAAGGCGGATCAACCCCATCACCTCAGAGCCCCCCGCCTTGGTGCCATCAATTGCCCATATGTCCTCAGCCCGATCCTCGGACAGCGCGCGCGCGATCATCCCTTCGGTTGCGCCGGGCGGCAGCGGATGCGGAATGCTGCGGGTGAAACGCGCCACGCGCTCGTCCCCGGCATTCAGGCCAATCAGCCCCGCGTCAGATACCCGCAGCGGTCGCAGATCGAACCGTTCCGCCACAATCACTGGCTGCTTCAGGATCATTTCATATTTCATGCGCCTACTCCTCCGATCAGCGCCCACGTCATGGCAAGTAGATGGGCTCTCCCTACCACAGCACAACGGCACGCTCGCGCGATTGTGCAACTCGGTCACCAGAATTTTGCTCCGACAGAGACAAAATCGAAAAAAGGGACCGGCGATGTCGCCGATCCCCTTGTTTTACAAAACCCTCAGGACGGCTTATTCAGCGGCCTCCGCCACTGGCAGAACCGAAATAAAGGTGCGGCCCTTGAGGCCCTTGTGGAACTTTACGGCGCCTTCCGCGACAGCAAACAGGGTGTGATCCTTGCCTTCGCCAACATTCAGGCCCGGCCAGAATTTGTTCCCGCGCTGACGCACAAGGATATTCCCAGAAACGACAGCTTCGCCGCCATATTTCTTTACACCAAGACGACGACCATCAGAGTCGCGCCCGTTACGGGATGAACCGCCTGCTTTTTTATGTGCCATTTGGTCTCTCCTTAGCCTTTAGCCAGCTCTTTGGCCTGTTCGATCCAGCCTTCACGCTCGATACGGCCCTTGAACGACAGTTTCTCGTCCATAGCAGCAACATCGGCTTCCGTCCATGCCGCGACTTGGGCAAAGGTGGTCACACCGGCCTCAAGCAGCTTCTTCTCAAGCGCGGGGCCCACGCCCGACAGACGCTTGAGATCATCGCCACCAGCCGCCGCTTTGGCGCTAGATTTCTTGGCCGGCTTGGCGACGGCAACAGGGGCTGCCGATCCGGTTCCGACAGCTGCTTTCACGCCAGTTGCATCCGCGCCGCTCTCAAGGATTTCGGTCACGCGCAGCAACGTCAATTGCTGACGGTGACCACGGGTACGCTGCGAGCCGTGCTTACGGCGACGCTTCACAAAATTGATGACCTTGTCGCCCTTGACCTGATCGACCACTTCGGCCTGCACGGCAGCACCTGCAACAAAGGGCGCACCGATCACCGGTGCGTCGCCGCCCAGCATCAGAATCTCGTTGAATTGAACTTTCTCACCGGCGTCCGCTGCAAGTTTCTCAACACGAAGCATGTCGCCTGACGACACCTTGTATTGCTTGCCACCGGTCTTGAGGACCGCAAACATGGGCTCTTCCTTTTCTCTCCGCGCTCTGTGGTCCCCGGATATTCCGGGTGTTCTCGGCCCTTGGGCCACCTCGAACTGCGCCCCTTTTGGGGTGTATATCAAAGACAAACCCGGCAAGATCATCCCGCCGGGTTGCGCGCTATTGCCAAACTCCGCCCTCAGAGTCAAGGGCAAGCCCGGCAAAACCACGCCAAACCGCCTATAAATCCTCGCCTTCCATCGCCAAAGCGGTGGCCCGACCCAATTGATAGGACAACTCTTCATACATCGCATCAAACGCGGCGAAAAGCGCGTGATTCAACTGCCTGCCCGCAGGGCTGCGGTAGAGCGCGATATAGGCGTCCAGCACCTCTTGGGACAACGGTTGATAGGCCATCGTCAGATAGGCCTGCATCCAGTCGCGTGTCTCGTCACGCATTTCGGTTTCCTGCGCCCATATCTCGGCCAGCATTTCGTCTTCGCTGAGGGTCAGTCCACCGCCATCCGCCAATCCGCGATAGAATACCAGATTGGCATTTAGCGCCCCCGCGACATTGCGCTCGATCAGATCGCTTTCGGCGATCAGCGTGGTGACCTTGTCCACCAGCGGCGCACCATCGGCGGCCAGTTCGGCATAGCGCGCCTTTGCCACGGCAGCGGTGGCATCATCCAGCAGCGCGCGCCGCCCGGCAATTTCCAGCGCCACGACCTCAGCCCCCTGCCCCTCAAAGAACCCAAGCAGAGGGGCGGTATCTGTCTCCTCCATCGCCTCGGCAAACCGGGTCTGCACCCGGACGAGCATCCGCTCGACATCATAGACACGGTCCACCACCCGGTCCCAGCGGGCGCGCTCCGCCTCGCTCAGCATCTCATCACCGACACCGCCGCCATAGCGCAGCCCTTCAGCGCGCATGATCTCGACGGTCTCGGCAAACTTCAACGCCACCATCAACCGGTCAATCTCGCCAGCCCGCAGCGGAGAAGCCAGCAGCATGAGCGCCACACAGCCCGCCCAGATCGCCCGCACCCTTACAACTCCTGCGCTGGCGTCATGCCCTGCATCCGCGTCGCCAGAACCTCAAAGCGGTTGGCCATGATCTCGTATTGGACGGCATTCATCAATTCGTACACCCGCGCCATGGTCGGATGCTCCAGCGCCGCTACATAAGCCCGCAAATCCTCAGTCGACAGGGTCTGATAGGTATAGGCGGCATTAGCCAGTGCCGAGGCTTGCAAACTTTCGCGCAACTCCGTTTCGCTCTCTGCCAGCATCGCGCGCAGCATCTCCTCGTCGATTTCATTCGCCAGCACCCCGGCATAAGAAGCCGCCATCAGGAACCGCACCTGAATTTCCTGCACCGCACGCACCCCCGAGCCCGCACTGTCCACTGCCACATTCATCTCGCGTAGCACCTCGACACGCTCGGCCCCCATCTGCGCCAAGAGCGCCTCGCCCTCGGCCCGCTTGGCGTCATCATCCTCATGCAGATGCGCCGCGTTCTCGACGTCAACCAGATCCTGCCCAAGATCAGAGGCATAAAACTCCGCAGCATGGCCCAACATCTCGTCATCCATCGCAACGCCCAGAATCTCGAGCCCCATTTCGCGCATCTTCTCCGGCGCAAACACCTCACCCGCAAGCGCCGTCCACCCCAGCCCGAAATCGCTGGCCGAAAGGCCCAGCATCGCCGGTGCACCAGCGGCCGAGAGCGCGATGCTGTCCAGCGCCACGCCAAACCCGGTGACCTCCAGAAACGCCTCCAGACGTTCGCGATCCGCCGCGCGGGTCGGCGCGGCGACCAGCGCCACCCCGATCAAGGTCATCAGGCCCAGCACAACGCCGCGCGCATATGACCGCAAGGGCATCCCCACCATGACAAGCCGTCCTTTCCGATCTGCCTTGCCCCAACCTAGGCAAATTATCCGACGAAACAATGCAAATCCCCCTTGCCCCCCCAGTCAAAGGCAATTACACGCCTCCCTCACCAGACCCCCGCGGAGAGGTGCCGGAGTGGTCGAACGGGGCGGTCTCGAAAACCGTTGTGGGGGCAACTCCACCCAGGGTTCGAATCCCTGTCTCTCCGCCACTTAAAATTTACAAGCATATGTTTGGTGATGATCAAATCCATATCATTGGATGGCTAAACCACATTTTCAACCACATCGTTGTTGGGCTTAGATTTCTGAATCTTCCCATCCGTAAGGCGCTGTGTAGTAAGTGGGCGCAAGGCCGGTGACCTGAGCCGGGAATAATGTGGTTCAACTGGTTTGTGGCCCTGATCCTATCCGGATATGCAATATATCAGGCCGCGTTCGGAAAGGTTTGCCGGGGAACCTGAGGTCATAACTCCGGCGAGTGGGAGCGGAGGAGCGGCATTCTCGGCCTTGGCAGGCTCCGATTGCGTGGCCCATGCGGTGCAAATGAAGAGCTCCTCTTCGCCGCAACCGCCCAAAACCTCTGAAAATCAACCAATACCTTTCCTGCAACGCAGCAAACGTGCAAAGCCTAACAGAAAAGGCGCTCGTGCTCAGCTTAGAACCTTAACTTCTGCACCAGCAACACGTTGTTCTTCAACAGCATCGGCGGGAAGGAGACATTCGCCACACAGCAAAGTAGAGCTTTGGCCCCCTGAAGTAGCGGACATTCACTCCGAGACTTGGTTCTGGGTATAGCGCATCAACAAGATCGGCGGAAAGCTCCCCCCTTTGAGCAGTTTAAGACAGCGAATTTGTCAAAGACGTTATCCATGCTTGATCATAGTCGTCCGGGTTTCTGCTCCGTCATTCAGAAATGTTCCAAAATTTGAGCAATTTCCTGAAGAGGGCCACTCATTCCACGCAGTTTTCAAATTTTCACTGCCTGCCGCTTGAAGTCGTCATAGCAATGGCGAATCTGAATGCCATGGGTACAAAGCTTACAATTGTCGTTGTCGAAGAAGACCGGGACCGCGCGATCGCCATCGTCGATGCCTTAAAAGAGGCCACCGATTGCGACGTGGTCGTCATCGGGAACAGCAGTGCTTTGGCCCGGCGCATCGCGGCGCATGAACCCGACGTCGTTCTGATCGATATCGACAGCCCCACCCGCGATATGCTTGAGGAATTGACGTTGGCGTCGGGCCCGCTCGAACGTCCGGTGGCGATGTTCGTTTCGAATTCTGCGGGTGGGCTCGCGCAGGCGGCAATCGAGGCCGGTGTTTCCGCCTACGTGGTGGACGGCCTCGCGCCACAGCGGATCAAGCCGGTCATCGACACAGCCCTCGCGCGCTTCAGGATGGTGCGCCAGATGCGCACAGAACTGGCCGAAACGCGCCGCGCGCTCGAAGAGCGCAAAGTGATCGACCGGGCCAAAGGCTTGCTGATGAAGGCCAAGGGCATCGACGAGGATGCGGCATATGCATTGCTGCGCAAAACCGCGATGGATCAGGGTCGTCGGCTGGTCGAGGTGGCCGAAGCACTGGTCACAGCGTCGGAGCTTTTGCGATGAAGACCGTCACTCTGCCTGTCGCCTATATGCCGCTGGTCGATGCGGCCCCGCTGATTGTGGCGCAAGAAATGGGTTTTGCCGAGACCGAGGGGATCGCGCTTGATCTGATTGCGGCGCCGTCCTGGTCGTCGGTGCGCGACATGCTGGCGTTCGGACGCGTCGATGCGGCGCACATGCTGTCACTTGTGCCGGTGGCCATGGCTTTGGGATTGGGCGGCGTATCGACTCCTGTCTCTGCCGTCATGGTGACATCGGTCAACGGCGACGTGATCGGCGTGAACCGAGCGTTGGAGGCGCGGTTACGCGCACAGGGATACGGATTCGACTTCTCCGATCCGCGCACGGCAGCTCGGGCGCTCGCGCTGGCTGCCGACGGCCCGCTGGTGTTTGGCGTTCCGTTTCCGTTTTCGATGCATGTGGAGCTTCTGCACTATTGGTTTGACGGCACTGATCTGGCGGGCGCCAAAGTCACCATTCGCACGGTCCCACCGCCTCTGATGGCCGAAGCTCTGGCAGCAGGCGACATCAACGCCTTCTGCGTGGGCGAGCCGTGGGGATCGGTCGCCGTCGATCAGGGCGCGGGCGCATTGCTGCTGCCGGCAAACGCGATCTGGGCTTTCGCGCCCGAAAAAGTGTTGGCCGTGCGCACCGACTGGGCCGAAACCGAACCGCTTTTGTTGCGGCGCCTGATGCGTGCGGTCTGGCGGGCGGACCAATGGCTGGCGCGGTCCGACACCCATACAACCGCCGCAGAAATCCTGTCGCGCAAAACATATCTGGACATGCCTGCCGAGTTGATCGACCGCGCGCTGCGAGGCCGGTTCACCATTTCCTGCCGGGCCGAGCAGCGAGAGGTCGCCCGGTTTATCGAATTCCACCATGGCGCCGCTAGTTTCCCTTGGCGCAGTCAGGCCAAGTGGATGGCCAGCCGCCTTGCGCTGCGACACGGTTTGGACACCTCTGACAGTATGGCGCGTGCGGCAGCAACCTATCGCAGCGATCTGTTCCGCGCGCACATGCCTGTCGAAGTCGATTTGCCCGGCGCGTCAGAGAAGATCGAAGGGGCGATTCTGCGCGAAACCGCAGTTGCCTCGCAGAAAGGACGGCTGACCCTTTTGGCGGATTCGTTCTTTGACGGCTGCATTTTTGATCCGGACGCGACGGGCTGACCAAAAAACAGGCGGATTTTCCGGAAAACTGATTTTCTTGCCGCACTGCAGCGATAACCCTTGGCGTTCGCAGGCCGTCTTTGCGAATGTTGCAGTGTCGGCTCGCAATGGCGCGGATCGACCCGAATTCCCTCCCAATGACTGGGACACCCAGAGCAGAGCCGCTCACTCTCCGCCCCTTCCTCCCGGCGGTTAGTGACGGCTCTTTTTGCGTTTTGCCTGACGACCTGTCGGGCACATGGAAAGGACACGAGATGAAAAAGTTTCTGTTGGGCCTTGCAGCCACCACCGCGCTGACAAGCCCGGCCTTGGCCGAAATGCTGGCACTGGAAAAGGACGAACTGACCTTCGGCTTTATCAAGCTGACCGACATGGCGCCGCTCGCTGTAGCCTATGAACAGGGCTATTTCCTGGACGAAGGGCTGTTTGTGACGCTTGAGGCGCAGGCCAACTGGAAGGTGCTGCTGGACGGTGTGATCGACGGCAAGCTGGACGGCGCACATATGCTGGCGGGCCAGCCACTGGCCGCCACCATCGGGTTTGGCACCAAAGCACACATCATCACACCCTTCTCGATGGACCTGAACGGCAACGGCATCACCGTGTCGAACGAGGTTTGGGAAAAGATGCTGCCGCACATTCCCAAGATGGACGATGGCCGCCCGCAGCACCCGATCTCGGCCTCAGCGCTGGCGCCAGTGGTCGAGGAATTCGAGGCCGAGGGCAAGCCGTTCAATATGGGTATGGTGTTCCCCGTGTCGACCCACAACTACGAACTGCGTTACTGGTTGGCCGCTGGCGGTCTGCATCCGGGGTATTACTCGCCCGAAAATGTGACCGGCCAGATCGGCGCTGATGTCTTTCTATCTGTTACCCCGCCGCCGCAGATGCCTGCGACGCTGGAGGCCGGCACGATCTATGGCTATAGCGTGGGCGAGCCGTGGAACCAACAAGCCGTGTTCAAGGGCATCGGTGTGCCGGTCATCACCGACTACCAGCTGTGGAAGAACAACCCCGAAAAGGTGTTCGGCATCACCGCCGAGTTCGCCGAGCAGTACCCCAACACCACTTTGGCCGTGACCAAGGCGCTAATCCGCGCGGCCATGTGGCTGGATGAAAACGACAACGCCAACCGCCCACAGGCAGTCGAGATCCTCAGCCGCCCGGAATACGTGGGCGCGGATCAGGAAGTAATCGCCAACTCAATGACCGGGTTTTTCGAATTCGAGAAGGGTGACAAGCGCGACATCCCCGATTTCAACGTGTTCTTCCGCTACAACGCGACCTATCCGTTCTATTCGGACGCGGTCTGGTATCTGACCCAGATGCGCCGCTGGGGACAGATTGCCGAACCCAAATCGGACGCGTGGTTCGATGAGGTGGCCCGCAAGGTCTACAAACCCGACATCTACCTGCAAGCCGCCCGCCTGCTGGTCGATGAAGGTTTGTCAAACGAAGCCGACTTCCCCTGGGACAGCGACGGTTACAAGGCAGCGACCCCTGCTGCCGATGTGATCGACGGCATTCCCTACGATGGCAAGGCGCCAAACGCCTACCTCGAAAGCCTGCCGATTGGACTGAAGGACGACCAGACGGTCGTTGGCCCCGAGGTCAAAGGGTAACGGCGCGATAAGACACGCATCAATCGCTGCCCCCTCAATTTGCAAGGACGCTCCCATGACAACCGTCGATCCGAATTTCACCGTTACCGCCGAGCGAGAAGCGCGTCGTGCGCGCCTCTTCACCCGCATCAACTCTGCCGACAATTGGTTTCAGGTGCTTGGCCTTGCGTGGATCACCCCGATCCTCAAGGCAGCTGCCGGGGACAACCCGCGCGCACAGATGCAGGAAATCTGGCGCCTGCTGGCCGTGCCTTTGCTGGCCATCGCCGCCTTTCTGATGCTTTGGGGTGTGCTTGCGCCCAAGGTGCAGACCTCGCTGGGCGCCGTGCCCGGCCCCGCACAGGTCTGGGAAGAAACGGTGAACCTGCATCAGGATGCAATCGCCAAGGCCGACCAGCGCGCCAAGTTCGAGATCAAGGTCGCACAGCTGAACGAACGGCTGATCGCGCAGGGCAAGGAGCCCAAGGAACGCGCCTACACCGGCGCGCCAACCTATTACCAACAGATTTGGACCTCGATCCAGACGGTGTTCTTCGGCTTTGTGCTGGCCACGCTGATCGCCGTGCCCTTGGGCATTCTGGCGGGCCTGTCGCCCACCGCCAACGCGGGTCTCAACCCGCTGATCCAGATTTTCAAGCCGGTCTCGCCGCTGGCATGGCTGCCCATCGTCACCATGATCGTCTCGGCCCTTGCGGCGACCGAAGGGGGCCTGCTGCCCAAAAGCTTCATCATCTCAGCCGTCACGGTCACGCTGTGTTCGCTGTGGCCGACGCTGATCAACACCGCCCTGGGTGTGGCGTCGATCGACAAGGATCTGGTCAACGTATCCAAGGTTCTGAAGATGAACACATGGACCAAGATCACCAAACTGGTCCTGCCCTCGGCCCTGCCGCTGATCTTCACCGGTCTGCGCCTCAGCCTCGGTGTGGGCTGGATGGTTCTGATCGCCGCCGAAATGCTGGCGCAGAACCCTGGCCTTGGCAAATTCGTCTGGGACGAATTCCAGAACGGCTCTTCGTCGAGCCTCGCCAAGATCATGGTCGCGGTGCTGACCATCGGCATCATCGGCTTCTTGCTGGATCGGGTGATGTACGCGCTGCAATCGCTCTTCACCTTTACCAATAATCGGTGAGCGTTATGAGCATTCTCAAACTCGACAACGTCAGCCAAAGCTTCGGCACCGGCCTGCACGCCACCCATGTTCTGAAGAACATCAACCTGGATGTGCAGGAAGGCGAGTTTCTGGTTCTGCTGGGCTTCTCCGGCACCGGCAAGACGACGCTGATCAACCTGATGGCGGGGCTTGAACGCCCCACCAAAGGCACGGTCACCTTCAAAGACATGCCAATCACCGAACCCAGCCCGGAACGCGGTGTGATCTTCCAAAGCTATTCGCTGATGCCCTGGCTGACGGTGAACGGCAACGTCGGGCTGGCGGTGGACACGGTGTTCCCACAGCTCAGCAAGGCGAAAAAGGCCGACAAGGTCGCGCATTACGTTAATATGGTGGGCCTGTCCCACGCCGCCACGCGTCGCCCGGCAGAGCTGTCAGGCGGGATGCGCCAGCGGGTAAACGTGGCGCGTGCGCTGGCGATGAACCCGGAAATGTTGTTGCTGGACGAACCACTGTCGGCACTGGATGCGCTGACCCGTGCCAATCTGGCAGACGAGATAGAGCGCATCTGGGAAGCCGATAAGAAGACTTGCGTGTTGATAACCAATGACGTGGACGAGGCGATCATTCTGGCCGACCGCATCATCGCGCTGAACCCCGACGGCACTTTGGGGCAGGAGTTTAAGGTCACGATCCCGCGCCCGCGCGCCCGGATGGCGATGAACACGAACGACACGTTCAAGAAGCTGCGCGGCGACGTGACCAAGTACCTGATGGACGTGGGAATAGAAGCCAAGGTCGAAGGCAGCCGCCTTTTGCCCGACGTGACCCCGATCCATGGCGTTCCTGCGGCAGTGAAGGAAGCCCAGCAGGGGTTGATCAACGATCGCTTCCTCGATTTCAGCCAGTTGCACAAGATCTACCCGACGCCCAAAGGCCCGCTGACCGTAGTCGAGGATTTCGACCTCAAGATCGATCGGGGCGAGTTCATTTCACTGATCGGCCATTCGGGCTGTGGCAAATCCACGGTGCTGACAATGGCTGCCGGTCTGAACAGCATCTCTAAGGGCGCGATCAAACTGGACGGGCGCCATGTTGTTGGCGCCGATCCGGAACGCGCCGTGGTGTTCCAGTCGCCCAACCTCTTCCCATGGCTTACCGCGCGGGAAAACTGCGCCATCGGTGTGGACAAGGTCTATCCGCGTGCGTCGCGGACCGAGCGACAGGACGTGGTGGAGTACTATCTGGAACGCGTCGGGCTGGCCGATGCGATGGACAAGCCCGCCTCTGACATGTCCAACGGCATGCAACAGCGCGTCGGCATCGCACGGGCCTTTGCCCTGTCTCCGAAACTGCTGCTGCTGGATGAACCTTTTGGCATGCTCGACAGTCTCACCCGGTGGGAGCTGCAAGAGGTTCTGATGGAGGTCTGGAGCCGCACCAAAGTCACTGCAATCTGCGTGACGCATGATGTGGACGAGGCGATCCTGCTGGCCGACCGCGTGGTCATGATGACCAACGGCCCACAGGCCACCATCGGCAAGATCACCAAGGTTGACCTGCCACGTCCACGCACCCGCAAGGAGCTGTTGGCGCATTCCGACTACTACGCCTACCGCCAGGAGGTGCTTGATTTTCTTGAAGAATACGAACACGGCGCCAAGGCGAAACCCACCGCGTTATCCCCCAAAGCCATGGCAGCGGAGTAAGCCCATGACACAGAAACTCATTATCATCGGGGCGGGTATGGCCTCGGGCCGGATGATCGAACATCTGGTCGAACAGGCGCCCGGCGCCTACGACATCACCCTGTTCAACGCCGAGCCGCGCGGAAATTACAACCGCATCATGCTGTCGCCGGTGCTGGCAGGGGACAAGACGTACGAGGAAATCGTCACCCATGACGACACCTTCTATGCGGCGCACGGGATCACCTGCCGGTTTGGCGAGAAGGTTGCGGCGATTGATACCGCGGCCAAGACGGTCACGTCCGGGACCGGCGAGGTGCTGGCCTATGACAAGCTGGTGTTCGGCACCGGATCGACCCCGTTCATCATACCGCTGCCGGGGCACGATCTGGATGGTGTGATTGCCTATCGCGATCTGGAAGACACGCAGGCGATGATGGCACTGGGTGCGGGCAAAAAGGCCATTGTGATCGGCGGCGGCCTTCTGGGACTTGAAGCAGCGGCCGGTATGGCTGCGCGCGGTGTCGAAGTGACCGTGGTGCACATCATGGGCCACCTGATGGAGCGTCAGTTGGACGAAGCGGCCGGTTATCTGCTGAAGAAATCGCTTGAGGACAAGGGCATCTCGATCCGTCTGCAAGCCAACTCCAAGGCGATCCTTGGCGAAGGCGGCAATGTCCGCGCCTTGCTGCTGGACGATGGCACGGAACTACCCTGCGATCTACTGGTCATGGCCGTGGGCATCCGCCCCAACGTGGCGCTGGGTCGGCAGGCCGGGCTGGAGGTCGGCCGGGGCATCCATGTGGATGATCAGATGATCACCTCTCAGCCAGACATCCTGGCGGTTGGCGAGTGCGTTGAACATGATGGCGCAATCTTTGGCCTTGTCGCGCCTTTGTATGATCAGGCGAAGGTCGCCGCGCAGACCCTGATGGGGGATGATGCGACCTATGTGCAAAAGACCCTGTCGACCAAGCTTAAGGTCACCGGTTGTGATCTGTTCAGCGCGGGCGATTTTGCCAATAGCGAAGGGCGCGAAGACATCGTCTTCCGCGATCCGGCGCGCGGCATCTACAAGCGCCTCGTCATCGAGGGCAACAAGCTGGTCGGCGCCGTGATGTATGGCGACACCGCTGACGGCAACTGGTTCTTCGGCCTGATCAAGGAGGCGAGCTGCATCGAAGAGATGCGCGAGACGCTGATTTTTGGCCCGGCTTATCAGGGGGGGGCCACCGTGGACCCTCTGTCAGCCGTTGCAGCATTGCCGCGTGACGCGGAGATTTGCGGCTGCAACGGCATTTGCAAAGGCACTATTGTGGACGCCATCGCGGGTGGCGCAACCGTTCTCGGCGCGGTCAAGGCACAAACCAAGGCCAGCGCGTCCTGCGGCACCTGCACCGGGCTGGTGGAACAGCTGTTGCAGGTCACCCTGGGTGACGACTTCCAGATGCCCACGTCGCAGCCGATCTGCGGCTGCTGTGACCTGACGCACGAAGACGTGCGGCGGTTGATCAAATCGCAGGAGCTGAAGTCGCAAGAGGCGGTCTGGCAGGAACTGGGCTGGAAAACCCGCAACGGCTGCCATGTCTGCCGCCCTGCGGTGAACTTCTACCTGCTGGCGGACTGGCCGCTTGAGTACAAGGACGATCCGCAAAGCCGGTTCGTCAACGAACGCAAACACGCCAACATCCAGAAGGACGGCACTTTCAGCGTCGTGCCTCGCATGTGGGGCGGCATCACCAACCCAACCGAGTTGCGCGCCATCGCCGACGCGGCGGACAAGTACAACGTGCCAACCGTTAAGGTGACCGGCGGCCAGCGTATCGACCTCTTGGGCGTCAGGGGGGAGGACCTGCCGCATATCTGGGCCGACCTGAACAAGGCCGGGCTGGTGTCGGGACACGCCTACTCCAAGGGCCTGCGCACGGTGAAAACCTGCGTCGGCAGCGACCATTGCCGGTTCGGCACGCAGGATTCCACCGGACTTGGAATCAAGCTGGAACAGGCGCTCTGGGGGTCCTGGACCCCGCACAAAGTCAAGCTGGCGGTCTCGGGCTGCCCGCGCAACTGCGCCGAAGCCACCTGCAAGGACGTCGGCATCATCTGTGTCGACAGCGGCTATCAGGTGGGTGTCGCGGGTGCGGCGGGCATGGACCTCAAGGAAACCGAACGGCTTGCCGACACGAAGACCGAACAAGAGGCCATCGACCTGACCGTCGCCTTTGTCCAACTCTATCGCGAGAACGCCAAATACCTCGACCGGCCCTACAAATGGGTCGCCAAGGTGGGCCTCGATTGGGTCAAGGAACGCATCGTCGACGACCTCGAAGAACGCGCACGCCTCATCGCGGCGTTTGAGTTGAGCCAGTCCATCTACCGCAAGGACCCGTGGGCTGAACATGCTGCAAAGGCCGAGCGGTTCCAGCCGCTGGCCGATCTGACCCTGGAGGCCGCGGAATGAACTGGATCGACATTTGCCCCATCGACGACATCCCCCTGCGCGGGGCCCGCAAACTGAAAACCGTCTTGGGTTGCGTCGCGGTGTTTCGCACTGCCGAGGACGAGGTTTATGCCGCCGCAGACTTGTGCCCGCACAAGGGCGGACCACTGTCCGAAGGCATCGTGCACGGCCAATCCGTCACATGCCCGTTGCACAACTGGGTGTTTGACCTGAACACCGGGCAAGCCAAAGGCGAAGACACCCGTATCGCGACATATCCGGCTCGGGTCGAGGGAGGACGCGTGCTGCTGGACGGTCAGGCCGTCGGCAAACGGAGTGCCGCGTGATGGACGGCGGCGCCTTCCCCGAGACACGCTCGACGTGCCCCTATTGCGGCGTTGGGTGCGGTGTCTTGCTGCGCGCCAATGGCCAGGGCGGTCTGGACGTGCGGGGTGATCCGGATCACCCGGCCAACCGCGGTCGGCTTTGTTCCAAGGGGTCTGCACTGGCGGAAACCGTGGGTCTTGACGGGCGCCTTTTGACGCCGCGCATCGGCGGGACTGAGGCATCGTGGACCGATGCTTTGACGCTGGTCGCGGACAAATTCCGCACCACAATCGACCAAAATGGCCCCGACAGCGTCGCGTTTTATGTCTCCGGCCAACTTTTGACTGAGGATTACTACATCGCCAACAAGCTGATGAAGGGCTTTATTGGGTCGGCCAATATCGACACGAACTCAAGGCTTTGCATGGCCTCAACTGTGGCGGGCCACAAACGCGCCTTCGGGACCGATACCGTGCCCGGCACCTACGAGGATCTGGAAGAGGCGGATCTGGTGGTGCTGGTCGGCTCGAACCTTGCCTGGTGCCATCCGGTGCTGCATCAGCGCGTGCTGGCCGCAAAAAAAGCGCGCGGAACCAAGATCGTCGTAATCGACCCGCGCCATACGGCCACCTGCGACGGTGCCGATATGCATCTGGCCCTGCAACCGGGCAGTGACGTGGCCTTGTTCAACCGGTTGCTGGTTACGCTCTTCGAAGGCGGCGCGCTGGACACGGGCTTCCTGCGGCACACCGATGGTTTTGATGCCGCGCTCAGGGCCGCGTTCGCCGATGACCCGAACGTCACAGGGCTGACTGAGGCGCAGATCGACGCTTTCAGCAAGCTGTGGATGATGACGGAAAAGGTTGTCACCGTTTTTAGTCAGGGTGTGAACCAGTCCTCTTCAGGCAGTGACAAAGTGAACGCGATCCTGAATTGCCATTTGGCAACCGGGCGCATCGGCAAGCCCGGTATGGGGCCACTTTCAGTCACCGGCCAGCCCAACGCCATGGGCGGTCGCGAAGTGGGCGGGCTTGCTAACATGCTGGCCTGTCATCTGGATATCGAAAACCCCGATCACCGCGCTGCGGTAAAAGACTTCTGGCAGTCGCCCGCCGTACCAGACGCGCCGGGACTGAAGGCAGTGGACATGTTCCGCGCCGTGGGCGACGGCCGGATCAAGGCGCTCTGGATCATCCACACCAATCCTGCGGTCTCGATGCCCGATGCCGATTCCGTCCGTGATGCGATCGGGGACTGCGACTTCACCGTGGTCAGCGACATCACGGCTGCAACCGATACGGCGCGGCTAGCGGATGTATTGCTACCTGCGACCGCGTGGGGCGAAAAGGATGGAACCGTCACCAATTCCGACCGCACCATCAGCCGTCAACGTGCAATTCTGCCTGCCCCCGGCCAGACGCGACCGGACTGGGCCATCCTCGCAGAGGTCGGGCAACGCATGGGGTTTGCCAAAGCATTCGATTATGCAAATCCGGCCGAGATTTTCCGCGAATACGCGGCGCTCTCGGGGATAGCGGGTCAGTTCGGCCGGGACTTCGACATTTCGGGACTCAAGCAGCTAAGCGATGCGGGATATGGGTGCCTGATGCCGACCCGCTGGCCCGTAACGGAAGTTCGGCAGGGCGGGCGGTTCTTTGCGGATGGGCAGTTCTTTCATACTGACGGCAAGGCACGTTTGCTGCCTGTGACCTATCGCGCTCCCGCTGCCAAGACCGGACCACGTTTTCCATTTCGCCTGAACACGGGCCGGGTCCGTGATCAGTGGCATACGATGACCCGCACCGGCCTGAGCCCGCGTCTGTCCGCGCATCTGGCAGAACCGTTTCTGGAAATTCACCCGCAGGATGCCCGTGCGCAGGGCATCGCCCCGGCGAATCTGGTCACCGTGAGCAGCCCCAACGGACAGGCCATCCTACGGATCCGGATCACGGATACGGTGCAGCCGGGGCAGGTCTTTGCACCCATGCACTGGACAGGAGAAACAGCCCCCGCTGCGCGGATTGACGCGTTGGTCGCGCCGATCACCGATCCGGTCTCGGGTCAGCCGGAAAGCAAGGCCAGTGTGGTCTCGGTTCAATCGTTCAAAGCGGCGTGGTATGGCTTCGCGGTGTCGAGAGGCGATTTGTGCCCGGATGCAACGTATTGGGCCCGGATGCGCACCCGCACGGGCTGGCGGGCCGAATTGGCGGGGCATGTGACCCCGAATGACTGGGAGACCGAGGCGCGGCGACTGTTCAACCTGCCGGACGCCGAGATCATGATCATTTCCGATGTGGCGCGCAACAGTGCCCGCGTGGCCCTGTTCACTGCGGGGCGTTTGCAGGCGGCGCTGTTCGTCGCTCCCGAACCCGTCGCGGTGATGCGCGACTATCTGGCAACCTTGCCCGGCCAAGACGCCGAAGGCGTTCTGTCAGGACGCCCCCCCGCAGATATTCCCGATCCCGGCCCGGTACTGTGTTCGTGTTTCAACGTTGGCGTAAACACCATTCTGCGCGCCGTTGAATGCGATGGATTGGCCAGCGTTGATGCCATCGGACGCGCCCTGCAGGCCGGTACAAATTGCGGGTCTTGCAAGCCGGAGATCGCGGCGTTGCTGAAGGCGGCGGGTCCGAACGTTATCCCGCCAAAGACGTCACCGCCTTTGGTCTTCGCGACGGCACGCCGTGGAAACGCATCCTGCCCACCCATATCGACGAAGCGCGTCGATTGACCGACACCGAAATCGTGTTCGGCACGGCCAAACTCGCCCTTTACACGCTTGGGCATGGTTACGCCCGCGCCCTTGCGACGCGCTTGTGATCCTTCGGCCCTCACAACAACGCAGCCTGAAAGGGGGCCCATCATGAAAGCCTTTCCAATGTTCATCCGCACAAGCGGTCGCCGTGTGATCATCGTCGGCGGCGGGGAGCAAGCCGCTCAGAAAGCGCGTTTGATACTGAAAACAGACGCCGACATCGTTTTGGTGTCTGACCGGTTGGATGACGAATTACGGGGGCTGGTCGACGCCGGTCGGGCGCAACACGAAACCTCGCTGTCCGTCTCGTGCATGGAAGGGGCCGCCATGGCCTTTGTCGCGACGGGATGCCCTGGGTTCGACGCAGCAGCGCATGGGCTGGCACAGGCGGCCCTCTGCCCGGTCAATGTCGTCGACCGGCCTGAACTGTGCGACATCACCACGCCCGCCATCGTGGACCGCGATCCGGTTGTCGTGGCCATCGGCAGCGAAGGTACGGCACCTGTCTTGGCGCGTGAGATCAAGACACGTTTGGAGCAAATCCTTCCCTCCAATCTTGGTGGCCTTGCGGCACTGGCCGGGCGTTTGCGCCACAGCGTGGCAGTCGGCGTTCCCCATACAAAACGGCGCGCGCTATGGGCGTGGGTCTTCAAAGGCGAGCCACGCGCCCTTTGGACACAAAGGCACGAGAGGCAAGCCGCCTGCATGATCAAGGCGGCGATCGCCGATGGTGGCGCGCCCAGGCACCAGAATGTCGGTCAGATCACGCTTGTCGGCGCCGGTCCCGGCGCGCGCGATCTGCTGACCCTGCGCGCCGTGGAACGCCTGCAGGAGGCCGACGTGATCTTTTATGACCGGCTGGTTGACCAAGACATTCTGGAACTGGCCCGACGTGACGCAGAACGAGTCTTTGTCGGCAAACATGTCGGTGCGCATTCATGGCCGCAAAATCGCATCAATCGCGTCATCGTTGCCGAGGCGCTCAAGGGGCGGCGGGTCGTGCGTTTGAAATCTGGTGATCCGGGCATTTTTGGCCGGGCCGGAGAAGAAATCGAAGCGGCCCGGTCCGCAGGCGTCTGCGTAGAGATCGTTCCCGGAGTCATGGCAGTTTCAGCGGCAGGCGCCGCGATGGGGTGGTCGCTGACGGAACGCGGCGTTTCAAGCACACTGACGACGGACAGGTCGCATGACGCTGGAGCGTGGAGATCCTGAAGGAAATGCACGACACGTCACGGTCAAAAAAACCGAACTTGCTTGCGCAGCCGCTGAAACGGGTCAATTTACCATGAAAGCCATTGTCCAACAGCTCTCGTTATCACTGAGGGACGACCGGGGACATGTCAGTTGCAATCGTCAACAAAAGGTAAGACGAGAAAGATGAAATGTCAGCTGAAGATAAGCAACATCGAAATTCGGGTCCCATGTCCAAATGAAGGCGTCCACAGAACGGGCACCATCCGGACGTTACTTTCAACGCATATCGATGTCGTTGGAAAGAAAGTTGTCGACCTAGGCGCCGGCCCTTGCATCTTCTCGAGGATTGCGCGCCACGCAGGCGCACATGTCACCGCTGTGGACGGACGGGTGGACCGTCTCCCTGACAAAGAAATTCTCGGTTCGATCGAGTTTATTCAATCCGATGTGCGTGATTTTGATACGCGTGATTTTGATGTCAAGTTTGTGTTCGGACTGCTCTATCACCTTGAATTTGAGGATCAGGTAAAGCTTCTCGAGAACTGCGCGCAGTCAGGAATTACAATCATTGACACGCAAGTCCACAGAGAAAACCTGATTGCCAGCTATCCTCAAGACCCGTGGCAATACGTCTTACACAAGCGGGGGGATCTCAATGGGATTGAATTTCTAGAGGGCACCAACACAATGGCCTCAATTGGAAATCGAACTTCATTTTGGCCAACGGAAGAGAGTCTTATTGAAATGATTAGAGCCGCGGGATTCCGTCAATTGACCATTGTTGATCCAGCGTATGTCTCCAAATACGGCGTAAGACGCTTTATGATATGTAGTCAATTTTGACTCTGGGAAAGTATCGTCGAAGAAGACACCCTGCAAGTGCTGGAACCCCTTGGGAACCCCGGATAAGGCTCAAGTTAAAGGCGGGACTCTTTAGCCCGACATCCACAAAAAACGTCCCCGGCCACGACCGGGGACGTCTCGTTAACTCAGGCCGACAGGCTCAGCAGCAACCGCGCCTCAATGGGCCACAGCGCCCCTGCCCTCAACCCCGGATTTCAGCGCGGCCTCAGTGGCGGCGGCCTCTTCGGCCTCCTCGTCCCATTCCACCGGCTCGGGGGCACGCACCAAAGCCAGCTTCAGAACGTCGCGCACATGATCGACCGGGATGATTTCCAAGCCCTCTTTCACATTGTCCGGGATCTCGACCAGATCCTTTTCATTCTCACGCGGAATGATCACCGTCTTGATGCCGCCACGCAACGCCGCCAGCAGCTTTTCCTTGAGCCCGCCAATCGGCAGCGCATTGCCGCGCAGCGTGACCTCGCCGGTCATCGCGATATCCTTGCGGATTGGAATGCCGGTCAGCACAGACACGATGGATGTCACCATCGCAAGGCCTGCCGATGGCCCGTCTTTGGGCGTGGCACCTTCGGGAACGTGGACGTGAATGTCCCATTTCTCGAACTTGGGCGGCTTGACCCCCAATTCCGGCGCAACCGAGCGAACATAGCTTGAAGCGGCGTCAATCGACTCCTTCATCACATCGCCCAGCTTGCCGGTGGTCTTCATCCGGCCCTTGCCCGGCAGGCGCAGCGCTTCGATGTTCAAGAGTTCGCCACCGACCGATGTATAGGCCAGCCCGGTGACAACGCCCACCTGATCGCTCTCTTCGGCCAGACCGAATTTGTATTTCCGCACGCCCAGGAAATCATCGATGTTCTCAGAAGTGACGGTGATCGCCTTATCCTCGCCCTTGATGATCCGCGTCACCGCTTTGCGTGCCAGCTTGGCAATCTCGCGTTCAAGGTTCCGCACCCCGGCTTCGCGGGTGTAATAACGCACGATATCGGTAAGCGCGCCATCGGTCAGGGTGAACTCGCCCTTCTTCAGGCCATTGTTCTTGACTTGTTTGGCCACCAGATGTTGCTTGGCAATCTCGCGTTTTTCATCCTCGGTATAGCCCGCCAGCGGAATGATCTCCATCCGGTCCAAGAGCGGCCCCGGCATGTTATAGCTGTTGGCCGTGGTCAGGAACATCACGTTCGAGAGGTCATATTCCACCTCGAGATAGTGATCGACAAAGGTCGAATTCTGTTCCGGATCGAGCACCTCAAGCATTGCCGACGCCGGATCACCGCGGAAATCCTGCCCCATCTTGTCGATTTCATCGAGCAGAATCAGCGGATTGGTGGTCTTGGCTTTTTTCAAGGCCTGAATGATCTTGCCCGGCATTGACCCGATATAGGTCCGCCGGTGGCCGCGAATTTCGGATTCGTCGCGCACGCCCCCCAAGGAAATCCGGATGAATTCCCGCCCAGTGGCCCGCGCCACACTCTTGCCCAGAGACGTCTTGCCCACACCCGGAGGGCCGACAAGGCACATGATCGGACCCTTCAGCTTTTGGCTGCGTTGCTGCACTGCCAGATACTCGACGATCCGCTCCTTGACCTTTTCCAGCCCATAGTGATCGGCATCGAGGATTTCTTGAGCTTTGTGCAGATCCTTCTTGGTGCGGCTTTTCACACCCCACGGAATACTCAGCATCCAGTCGAGGTAGTTGCGCACAACTGTCGCCTCGGCGCTCATCGGGCTCATGCTCTTGAGCTTTTTCAACTCGGTTTCAGCCTTCTCGCGCGCTTCTTTGCTCAACTTGGTGGCATTGATCCGCTCTTCTAGCTCAGCGATTTCGCCCGCACCTTCCTCGCCGTCACCCAATTCCTTCTGAATGGCCTTCATCTGCTCATTCAGATAGTACTCGCGCTGCGTCCGTTCCATCTGGCTCTTGACGCGGGTCTTGATCTTTTTCTCCACCTGCAGAACGCTCATTTCGCCCTGCATCAGGCCATATACCTTCTCAAGGCGCTCGCTCACGCTCAGCGTCTCAAGAAGTTCCTGCTTGCGGCCCACCTCGATTCCCAGATGACCCGCCACCAGATCGGCCAACTTCGCCGGCTCTTCGGAATCGGTAACAGCGGCCATCGCTTCGTCAGGGATGTTCTTCTTGACCTTGGCATAGCGCGCGAATTCATCGCCCACGGTGCGCAAAAGCGCCTCGATGGTGGTGGCATCGCCGGGGATCTCGCTGAGATACTCGGCCTTCGCCTCAAAGAAATCGGAATTCGCCAGATAATCAGTGATCCGCACCCGCGCCACGCCTTCGACCAGCACCTTTACGGTGCCATCGGGCAGCTTCAGCAATTGCAGCACATTGGCCAGCACACCAACGCGGTAAATACCGTCCTCGGTGGGATCGTCATCAGCCGGATCAATCTGGCTCGACAGCAGGATTTGCTTGTCATCGGCCATGACCTCTTCAAGTGCGCGCACTGACTTTTCACGCCCCACAAAAAGCGGCACGATCATGTGCGGAAATACCACGATATCGCGCAGCGGCAGCACCGGGTAGGAGGCGTTAAGGGGATCTTGCATGCTCGTATTCCTGTTCTTGGCAAGAGGGCACCGGCCCCGCGCGGCGGCAACCACGACCCTCTCCGTTACGTTAGACCTAATTTGGGGCGCGCCCGGTCAGGTTTCAACAGATTCGGCAAACTTTGCCCTCTCATCCAGGCAGGCACAAGGGCGCATTGCATGCGATGCGTGGTTTGCCGTCCCGCTTATGCCGCCAGACTTTGATCCCGAAGGAGCGGGGTCACCGCCTCTTGCACACGTTCAAGCGCATCACTGACCTCATCGTGAAATCGGTCCAACTGATCCAGAATGGATTGCAGCCCGTACAGACGCTCGCGCAGGATGCCTGCCTCGACCCGCAGCACGACACGCACCATCGCCAGCCCGGTGACCATACGCCGGATCATCTCGGCATCCGCCGAGAGCTGCTGAACAGCCCGGTAGCCATCTTGCATGGCACGCTCCCGCAACTCCGCAAACACCGACATCTCGGCGCCTGCTCCCTCATTCTCGTCGCTTGCCGATTCTGCGCTGAAGAAAGCAGCCATCTCGTCCATGAGATCGGCCACAATGATCATGAACACCGATCTCGCCTCGTCGTTCACGTCCCAAGTGCTGTAGTCTTTCCGCAGGGTCTGAACCACGCGGGGATGATTGCGGATATCGCGCATCATCTGCTCGTAACTCTTCGCGATCTCGTTGATCGGCCCGCGACCCGACTTCAGCTTGCAGGCCTGAATCTTCATATTCGTCGTGATGAGTTCCGCCTTTTTCAGATTGTCGCAGAGCACCCGCAGTTCCTGCTCGATCTCTTGTTTGACATCAAAGAGCTGACCCGAAGCGGTCAAGGCTGACGTGACCACACGCTCGCGCGCCGCGTCGCGCGACGCATGTTCTCGGCGCAACGCCTCAATCTGAAAGACACCGTAATTGGCAAAACCCGCTCCAACCAGATCAGCCTCGATCGCCGCTGCGCTCTGCTCTGGCGTCAGACCATTGGTCCGCTCACGCTCAAGCGCACCGGCATAAACCTCCTTGACCGCTGCAAAGAGCGGGCTTGATGGCTTCAACCGCACGGACAGATAGCCACCATCAGTCGGAGACACCACCGCGAAGACCCAGTAATACCGCCCGTCGTGCGCCCGGTTCTTGACATAAGCACCCACCGAATGGCCGCGTTTCAACCCATCCCACAATAGCCAGAACACACCTTTGGGCATGTCCGGATGACGGATCAACTTATGCGGTGCGCCTGTCAGTTCCTCTGCCGCATAGCCCGCAATGCGCGAAAACACCGAGTTGAATGCCTGGATCACCCCGCGCGTATCGGTGCGCGAGAAAAACAGCTCGTCTATGCCAAAAGGAACCTCTTGGTCGATCAGGATCTTATCGGCCTTGCGACCGGCAGCGTTCGGATTTTCCTTCATCCAAATTTCTCCAAAACTCAGACGCCATACGACGCGACGCGGCATGCGCCGCAGATTAGGAATTTCGTCTCATCCTGTAAGAGCGGCAGATGTCACGTTGCACAAATCGGGCCAATCGCTAGCAATTACATCACCCGGTCCATCAAGGCCGGCGGCAGATCAAGCAGGTCTGCCACCTTGCCGCCCATGCGCTGCGGCGTGCCAATCATCGTGTTGGTGCCGATATAGGGCTTGTCGGCCTCCTTCCAGGCACGAAAACCGCCCGCCAGATGCGCCGCCACGCCGGATCCGCCGTCCAGCATCTCGCGCGCGCAATGCTCCGAACGCAGCCCCTCACCGCAATAGAGCACAATCTGCTTTTCCGAGAGCATCGGCAGATATTGCGCCTTGAAATAGGGCATCGGCAAAAGCAGCGCCCCGGCGATATGCTCAAAGACGTATTCCTGCGGCGTGCGCACGTCGATCAGCACGATCTCGCCCCGCGAAAAGGCACCCGCCACCTCATCCGGCGTCCAATTTTGGATTTCGCCGGTCTCAATTGTCTCAATGTCCATGTGCCATCCTGTCCTTGCACCGCTACCATCGGAGCAACGACCAAAAGACAGGTTTGTTTAGACCGAAACGCTCAGAGCGGCGCGATATCGCCCCCGGCACGCCCGGCGTGGAAGTCCGCCTCCCACGCCGCGAACCGTCCCTCCGCGATGGCCGTGCGCATACCTGCCATTATATCCTGAAAATAATGCAGGTTGTGCCAGGTCAGCAGCATCGAGCTGATGATTTCCTGAGAGCGAAACACATGATGCAGATAGGCCCTGCTGTAATTCCGGCAGGCCGGACAGGTGCAGGCCTCATCCAGCGGTCTCGGGTCGTCCTGATGCCGTGCATTCTTGATATTGACCACGCCGTGACGGGTAAACACCTGTCCCGTGCGCCCTGACCGGCTGGGCAGCACGCAATCCATCATGTCGATGCCGCGTTTAACTGCCCCCACAATATCATCCGGCTTGCCCACGCCCATCAGATAGCGCGGACGATCCTCAGGCAGGAACCCCGGCGCATAATCCAGCACGCCAAACATCGCCTCCTGCCCCTCGCCCACTGCGAGACCGCCCACGGCATAGCCGTCAAAGCCGATGGCCTTCAGCGCGGCGGCGCTCTCCTCGCGCAATTCGGGCGTCACCCCACCCTGCATGATGCCAAAGAGCGCGTGACCGGGCCGGTCGCCAAAGGCGTCCTTCGAGCGCGCGGCCCACCGCATGCTCAGCCGCATACTCTCGGCCACGGCCTTGTCCGTCGCCGGAAGGGCGGGACATTCATCAAAACACATTACGATGTCAGACCCCAGAAGGCGCTGAATTTCCATCGACCGCTCTGGTGTCAGCTCATGCTTGGACCCATCGATATGGCTCTTGAAGGTCACACCCTGCTCGGTGAGCTTGCGCAACCCGGCAAGGCTCATCACCTGAAACCCGCCCGAATCTGTCAAAATCGGCCGATCCCAGTTCATGAATTTATGCAGCCCGCCCAGCCGGTCGATCCGCTCGGCACCAGGCCGCAACATCAGGTGATAGGTGTTGCCCAACAGGATATCCGCCCCCGTGGCGCGCACATTTTCGGGCATCATCGCCTTGACCGTCGCCGCCGTTCCCACCGGCATGAACGCGGGCGTGCGAATTTCACCGCGCGGCGTGGAAATCACCCCAACCCGCGCCGCACCGTCCTGCGCCAGCTTCTCGAACCCGAACCGCATGCCTGCCACCTCTATCGCTTTTCACCTTTTGCCCCCCTTTAAAGCGGTTTACCCTGCCTTGTAAAACACCGTCTTGGCCGCCATTTGTGAGAGTTCCCATGACCGAAGAAATCATCCTTGAACTGATTTCCACCAATCTAGTCTGGCTCCTGATCGCGCTTCTGGGGATCATCGTGATTTTTCGCGGGGTCAAGATCGTCCCGCAATCCGAACAATTCGTGGTCGAACGCTTTGGCAAACTGCACAAGGTGCTGGGCCCCGGCATCAACCTGATCGTACCCTTTCTTGACGTGGTACGGCACAAGATTTCGATCCTTGAACGCCAGTTGCCTAACGCCAGTCAGGACGCAATCACCCGCGACAACGTGCTGGTGCAGGTCGAAACCTCAGTGTTCTACCGTATCCTTTACCCCGAAAAGACCGTCTACCGCATCCGCGAGGTGGACGGTGCGATTGCCACCACCGTGGCTGGCATCGTGCGCGCCGAGATCGGCAAGATGGATCTGGACGAGGTGCAATCCAACCGCTCTCAGCTCATCACCACGATCAAGTCTCTGGTCGAAGATGCGGTCGATGACTGGGGTATCGAAGTGACCCGCGCCGAAATCCTCGATGTCAATCTCGATCAGGCGACCCGCGCCGCCATGCTGCAACAACTCAACGCCGAACGCGCCCGCCGCGCTCAGGTGACAGAGGCCGAGGGGCATAAACGCGCCGTGGAACTTCAGGCCGACGCCGAGCTTTACGCTGCCGAACAGGGTGCCAAGGCCCGCCGCATCGAGGCCGACGCCGAGGCCTACGCCACAGGTGTTGTGGCCTCTGCCATCGCCGCCAACGGGCTGGAGGCCGCGCAATATCAGGTCGCGTTGAAACAGGTTGAGGCGCTGAACGCGCTTGGCAACAGTCCCTCCTCCAATACAATCCTCGTGCCCGCGCAGGCGCTGGAAGCGTTCGGCAATGCCTTCAACATGCTCAAGGGGCGCGGCTGATGGAAACGGTGTTCTGGCAACTTTGGTGGGTCTGGCTCGCAGCAGCACTCGGACTTTCCATCCTCGAAATTCTCGTGCCCGGTTTTATTTTCCTTGGCTTCGCCGTTGGCGCGGCCCTTATGGCGCTTTTGGTTCTGCTGCCGCTCGGTCTGGGCTTGGCCGCCCTTCTCGCGATATTCGCGATCCTTTCGCTACTTGCATGGGTGATCCTGCGCCGGGTCTTCCGCGCCCCCGATGACCAGAGCCGCATCATCCGCGAGGACATCAACAAGTAACGCACCCGTCCGGTTCCTTGCATCCTCACGGCCATCCCAAGTAGAGAGACCGCACATGAGCCCGACCCGCGACTCAACCAACAGGATCCGCCCCGATGACCGACACCCCCGACGCCCCCCAGCCCCTGCAATTCGGCTGGGAGGAATGGGTGAGCCTGCCCGATCTCGGCGTGCCCGCGATCAAGGCCAAGGTCGACACCGGCGCGCGCACCAGTGCCCTGCATGCCTTTGACATTGAAACCTTCGGGCCCTCTGCACGCCCCAAGGTGCGTTTTACCGTCCACCCAATTCCGGGACGTGACGACCTTATCATCCCCTGCTCTGCCCCGATCATCGACCGGCGCGATGTCACCTCCTCGAATGGCGAGCGGGAATTGCGCTATGTCATCGCCTCCAAACTCTCGGTCAATGGCGACACATGGCCGATCGAGATCACGCTGACCAACCGCTCCAGCATGACCTCGCGCATGCTGTTGGGGCGGCAGGCGCTCAAGGATCATATCTCGATCGTCGCCACCGACCGCTTCCTGCAACCCGAACTCAACTATGATGTCTATCACACCGCGCGCGTTCGCACCGCCCAGCCAAATCGCGCCCTGCGCATCGCCGTGTTGTCGCGCGAAGACAACTATTCCACCCGCCGCATCGTCGAGGAAGGCGAGGCGCGCGGCCACACCGTCGAGGTGATCGACACCACCCGTTGTTACATGGCCATCAATGCGCTCGCCCCAGAGGTGCATTACGACGGTAAACGCCTGCCCCGCTATGACGCAGTCATTCCGCGCATCGGCGCATCCGTCACCGCATACGGCGCAGCAGTGATCCGCCAGTTCGAAACCATCGGCACCTTCTGCGTCAATCCCTCCGCCGGCATCATCGCCAGCCGTGACAAGCTCTATGCCCATCAACTGATGGCGCGCGCACAGGTCGGCATGCCCAACACCGCCTTTGCCGCCTCCCCCAAGGACACCGCAAACCTGATGGGCCTCGTCGGCACCGCGCCGTTGATCGTGAAACTGCTGGAATCCACCCAAGGCAAAGGCGTCGTGCTGGCGGAAACCAAGAAGGCCGCAGAATCGGTAATTGATGCCTTTCGCGGACTAAAAGCCAATTTTCTCGTGCAGGATTTCGTGCGAGAGGCGGCGGGCGAGGATATCCGCTGCCTCGTGATCGGCGGCAAGGTGGTGGCGTCAATGAAGCGCACCGGCGCCGAAGGTGATTTCCGCTCCAACCTGCATCGCGGCGGCACCGCCAAGACTATCCGCATCACCAAGGCCGAACGGGATACCGCCATCCGCGCCGCGCGCGTGTTTGATCTCAACATGGCGGGTGTGGACCTCTTGCGCTCTGACACCGGCCCCAAGGTGCTCGAGGTCAACTCCTCGCCCGGATTTGAAGGCATTGAGGGCTCAACCGGCAAGAACATCACCGGTGCGCTCTATGACATGATCGAAACCCGTGTGCGCCCGGTGCCGGTGCCGCGCCGCAAATCCGCAAGCAAAGCGGGTTGAGACGCATCGCCCCTGTCTTTTGGCTCCCCTCTGGACGCGGGCTCAGATAAATCCTATATGTTTGGTCAGGATAACCGCCAGGATACGATGATGATGAACAGCTCAGAGCCGCTCGAAGGGGCTCCATTGATCGCCCCCTCCAGCACGGATCACCCGCTCTACGATCAGGTCGTCGAGGCTTGTCGTACCGTTTATGATCCCGAAATTCCCGTCAACATCTACGATCTTGGCCTGATCTATACGATTGATATTGACGCCGAAAACACGGTGGCAATCACCATGACCCTGACCGCCCCCGGCTGCCCCGTTGCGGGCGAGATGCCCGGCTGGGTGGCCGAGGCGATCGAGCCGCTGGCTGGCATCAAGCAGGTTGATGTCAATCTCGTCTGGGAACCGCCGTGGGGCATGGACATGATGAGCGATGAAGCCAAACTTGAACTTGGCTTTATGTGAACAAATCCAAATGACTGGAAGGCTAAATTGATGTTTGGCATACCCGGAAAGCAAGCTGTCACCATGACCCCTGCAGCAGCGGCGCAGATCACCCGCCTGATGCAACGCGACGGCCATCAGGGCCTGCGGATTGGCGTCAAGAAAGGGGGCTGCGCCGGTATGGAATACACGATGGACTATGTGACCGAGATCGACCCCCATGACGAGCAGGTCGAACAGGATGGCGCACGTGTGATGATCGCGCCAATGGCGCAGATGTTCCTCTTTGGCACCGAGATTGACTACAAGACGTCCCTGCTTGAATCGGGTTTTGTGTTCAACAATCCCAATGTGACCGAAGCCTGCGGCTGCGGCGAGTCGATCAAGTTTGCAGATATGTAAGCTTTGCCTTACAAGACTCTGATGAATAACAAAAAATAACGGAGATGTGCAGAGCATGAAACGCAAGCTCGCGGCAGGCAACTGGAAAATGAACGGCACCAATGCCAACCTGATCGAGCTTCAGACTCTTCTAGCCGCGCATCCTGATCCGCAGGTTGATATCCTCATCTGTCCCCCGGCCACGCTGATTGTGCCCGCCACACGCCTCAGTGCCGACAGCCCGCTGATGATCGGCGCTCAGGATTGCCACAGCGCCTCATCCGGGGCCCATACCGGTGATATTTCCGCCCCGATGCTGGCCGATGCAGGGGCCGCCGCCGTCATCTTGGGTCATTCTGAACGCCGTCAGGATCACGGCGAATCCAGCACAACCGTCGCGGCCAAGGCCGCCGCCGCCCATGCCGCCAATCTTACAGCAGTCATTTGCCTTGGCGAATCTCTGACAGAACGCGAGGCGGCTCAAACCCTTGATGTGATCGCGGATCAGCTCCGCCACTCATTGCCAGAGAGTGTCACCGCGGCCAACACAGTCATTGCTTATGAACCAATCTGGGCTATCGGCACCGGCCTCACCCCCAGCACCGCCCAGATCGCCGAGGTGCATGATTTCATCCGCGCGCGCCTGTGCGACTGCATCGGCCCCGAGGCGGCCCAAGCGGTCCGTCTGCTCTACGGCGGCTCTGTAAAACCCGCCAACGCCGCCGAGATCTTTGCCATCCCCAATGTCGACGGCGCACTTGTCGGTGGCGCGAGCCTGACCGCGCGCGACTTCTCTCCGATCATTACGGCGCTCGAAAACGCCCGTTAACCTGCTGTTATTCTTAGCAGAGCACTCCGGAACTGTCCGCCGCAGGCGGACAGGAGCGCCGCGCCCCATCCCCGCTCAGAGCGGGAGCATCGTGGTCGACTTGATCTCTTCCATAGACAAGAGCGCGGTGACATTATGCACCTTCACCTCTGAAATCAGCGCCTGATAGAACACGTCATAGGCCCGCGCATTGGCGACCCGCACCTTGAGGATATAGTCAATATCCCCCGCCAATCGGTGCGCTTCCTGCACCTCGGGCCGCTCATTCAGCGCTTTCAGAAACTGCGCCTGCCATCCCGCATCATGCTCTGACGTACGGATCAATACAAAGAAACATGCCTCAAATCCAAGCGCTTCGGGGTCAAGCAGGTAGGTCTGCTGCCGGATCACCCCCGCCTCTCGCATCTTGCGAATCCGGTTCCAGACAGGGGTCTTGGAACTGCCCACATTCTTGGCAATATCGTCCAGCGACTGCCCCCCATCCTCTTGCAACTGAATGAGGATTTTCCGATCAAGATCATCAAGGCGAACAGCCATTCTCAATTTTTCCCTTTGTCGAAACGTTCCATCCAAGCCCGAACCGAAATGGAACATATGTCCTTATCTTCGCCAGCATATAGCGTTTAACCGGGAATATTTCCTATATTAGCAAAGAAGTCAAACCGTTCCCGGGGCGCGCCAGATGAAGCACTTTCCGATTTTCCTCGCCGTAGAGGGCCGCCGCATCGTCCTGTCGGGCGGTGGCGAGGCGGCCTTGGCCAAGCTGCGGCTTCTGCGCAAGACAGAGGCGCATCTCACCGTCTTTGCCCGGCACCCCGCGCCCGAGATCGAACAATGGGCCGCTGAGGGTAATTTGCGCCTTGTCCGCCGCGCATTTCAGCCCGGCGATGCGCTCTGTGCCGTACTTTTTTATGCCGCAGATGAAGATACGGTCGAGGATGCCCGCACCTCAGCCCTTGCGCGCGCCGATGGTGCACTGGTGAATATCGTCGATAATCTGATGGATAGTCAGTTCATCACCCCCGCCATTGTCGACCGTGATCCGGTCACCGTCGCCATCGGCACCGAGGGTGCCGCACCGGTTCTGGCCCGCGCCATCAAGGCCGATCTTGAGGCACGCCTGCCCGCCACCCTCGGCCCCCTTGCCCGGATCGGTAAGGCTTTTCGCAAGGCGGCCGATGTGCTGCCCATGGGCCGCCGCCGCCGCGATTTCTGGGCCGATTACTATTTCAACACCGGTCCCCGCGCGATGGATCAGGGCGGCGAGGATCACGTCAAGACTGCCCTGCAGGCCAGCCTTGAAAAACATCAGAATGAACACCCGCGCGAAGGTCATGTGGCCTTTGTCGGCGCCGGTCCCGGTGACCCCGAGCTTTTGACCCTCAAGGCGCGCAAGGCGCTTGATACCGCCGATGTGGTGATCCACGATCGACTGGTCACACCCGAAATTCTCGAGCTTGCCCGCCGCGAGGCGATCCTGATCGACGCCGGCAAAGAAGGCTTTGGGGCCTCCATGTCGCAGGAGGCCATCAACGCGCTTATCGTCGAACATGCCGCCGCCGGCGCGCAGGTCGTGCGCCTCAAGGGCGGTGATCCTACTGTTTTTGGCCGCCTTGACGAGGAAATCGAGGCGGTTACCGCCTCCGGTATCTCTTGGCATGTGGTCCCTGGTATCACCGCCGCTTCGGCTTCGGTCGCCAGCATCGGCCAAAGCCTCACCAAACGCGGCCGCAACGCCTCTGTGCGGTTCCTGACCGGCCATGACATGAAGGGCTTTGCCGATCATGACTGGCACGCGCTGGCCCGTCCCGGCGAGGTAGC
Source organism: Roseovarius sp. (assembly GCF_048262375.1). Lineage (GTDB taxonomy): Bacteria > Pseudomonadota > Alphaproteobacteria > Rhodobacterales > Rhodobacteraceae > Roseovarius. Next base: position 29,982 of record NZ_JBLXFE010000006.1, on the reverse strand, counting down.
GGCAATTTACATGGGCAAGAAATCCGCCCGCTTCATTCAGGGTCGCCTGATCATGCACGGTGCCGACCGCGCAACCCCCGTGACTGTGATCGAGAATGTCAGCCGTCCCGATCAACGCGTCCTCGCCACCACCCTCGACCGCCTGCCCGCCGATCTGACCGAGGCCGATCTCACCGGCCCCGCCCTCACCTTCCTTGGTCTCAGCCCGCGTGCGGCAGAGGCGCAATTAGATCATTCAAAACAGGAGCTTGCCTGACATGGCCCGCGAATTCACCCCCAAGGTCGTCACCGCGAATGCCCTGATCGAGGGCGATGTGGTCTACCTCACCACCGCCGACACATGGGCGCGCGATCTGGCAGAGGCAGAGGTGTTGACCGACGAGGCCGATGCCGATCTGCGTCTGCTCCAGGCGCAGGCCCGCGTGGGCGAGATTGTCGGTGCCTATCTGGCCGAGGTCAATCCCGGCCCGAATGGTCCTGAACCCACCCATTTCCGCGAGGATTTTCGCCGCAAGGGCCCCTCGAACCTCTTTCACGGCAAACAGGCCGATAGCCTGAATCACGCCTGACCCACGCGACACGCGCAGGAGACAAAAATGTACCAATACAATGACTTCGATGCCGCTTTTGTCGCGGAACGCAACCGCCAGTTCCGCGCTCAGGTGGACCGCCGCATCACCGGTAACCTGACCGAAGACGAGTTCAGGCCGCTGCGCCTGATGAATGGGCTCTACCTGCAACTGCACGCCTATATGCTGCGCGTGGCCATCCCCTACGGCTCGCTCGACGCCGCAAAACTGCGCCAGCTTGCCTATCTCGCGGAACGTTGGGACAAGGGCTATGGCCATTTCACCACCCGCACCAATATTCAATACAACTGGCCGCAACTCAGCGATGTCCCCGACATGCTCGATGCTCTGGCAGAGGTGGGGATGCACGCGATTCAGACCTCCGGTAACACCATCCGCAACGTGACCTCAGACCATTTCGCAGGTGCCGCCGCGGATGAGATCGAAGACCCGCGCCCGGTGGCCGAACTGGTCCGGCAATGGTCCACCGACCATCCCGAATTTCAGTTCCTGCCGCGTAAATTCAAGATCGCAGTGATCGCCTCCGACACCGACCGCGCGGTGATGAAGAGCCACGACATCGGTCTCAAGATCATTGAGCGCGACGGCGCGCGGGGCTTTGAGGTTTGGGTGGGTGGCGGCATGGGCCGCACGCCGATGGTGGCCAAACGCTTGCGCGATTTCCTGCCGCGCGCCGACCTTCTGCCCTATCTGGAATCGGTGCTGGCCACCTACAACCGCATCGGGCGGCGGGATAACAAATACAAGGCGCGGATCAAGATCACCGTGCATGAAAACGGCCTCGATGAAATCCGCAATCTGGTCGAGGCGGAATTCCCGCACCGCCGCGCCGCCTTCACCGGCGTCGATCAGGACTGGCTTGCGCAGATCAACGCGGCCTTTGTCACGCCCACCCTGCCCGAGCGCGACGCCGCCGCCTATTATACCGCCCGCGACACCAATCCGGTATTCCGCGCGTGGTCTGATACCAACGTGACAGCGCACAAACACGCCGATCACGGCATTGTCACCATCAGCCTCAAGGCGCATGGGGCCACACCCGGCGACGCCTCCGCCGATCAGATGCGACTCGTGGCCGATCTGGCAGAGCGTTATGGCCACAATGACATCCGAGCCAGCCACGCGCAGAACCTCGTGCTGCCGCATGTGGCCTTGGCCGATATTCCCGCCGTGCATGCCGCGCTGAAAACCGCAGGGCTGGCCACTGGCAACATCGGCCTTGCCTCGGATATCATCGCCTGCCCCGGCATGGATTACTGCGCGCTGGCGACCGCCCGCTCGATCCCCGTGGCCCAAGGCATTGCCACCCGCCTCGAAGAACTCAAGATCGAGCATGAGGTGGGCCATCTCCAGATCAAGATCTCGGGCTGCATCAACGCCTGCGGCCATCACCATGTCGGCCATATCGGCATTCTCGGTCTCGACCGGGCGGGGGTAGAAAACTACCAGATCACTCTTGGCGGCGATCCGTCCGAGACCACGGTGATCGGCACCCGCACCGGACCGGGCTTTGCCTATGACGAGATTGTGCCGGCGGTGGAGCGTCTGATCTTTGCCTATCTTGATCTGCGCGAGGGTCCCGATGAAACCTTCCTCGAGACCTACAACCGCTTTGGCATGGCTCCTTTCAAATCCGCGCTCTACGATCAAGAGGCCCGCGCCCATGCCGCAGAGTGACCTGACCGCACGGGTTCACGCGCTCAATGACCGATACCGCCATCACTCGGCGGTATCGGTGCTGGAGCATGCGTTGCGCGACCCGCAAGCGGGGCAACTGGCGCTCGTGTCCAGCTTTGGCGCGGAATCTGTGGTGCTCTTGCACATGGTCTCTGTCACCCGCCGCGCGACGCCGGTGATCTTCATCGACACGGCCATGCTCTTTGCCGAAACGCTGGTCTACCAACAGGAACTGGCAGAGCGCCTCAATCTGCGTGACCTGCGGATCATCCGCGCAGCCCCCTCTGCCGTGGCCACCACCGACCCGCACGGCACGCTGAATCAACGCGATACGGACGCCTGCTGCGCCCTGCGCAAGACGGAACCGCTGCAACGTGCGCTCGATGGCTTTGACGGCTGGATTACCGGGCGCAAACGCTATCAATCGGGCACCCGCGCCACGCTCGACTTTTTCGAAGTCGAGGACGGCACCGGTCGGATCAAGGTCAATCCGCTGGCGCATTGGGCGCCCGAGGATATCCGCACCTATATGGACGAAAACCGCCTGCCCCGGCATCCGCTGGTGGCGCGCGGCTATCCCTCCATCGGCTGTATGCCCTGCACCACGCCCGTCAAACCGGGCGAAGACCCACGATCGGGCCGTTGGCGCGATCAGGATAAAACCGAATGTGGCATCCATTTTGTCAATGGCAAGATGGTGCGAAGAGGAGTTTCCGCATGACTGTCATCGTCACCGACCGGGGCTTTGGCTCCGACGATTGGACCGCCCCCATCACCCCCATTTCCGAGGCCGACACAAGTGCCACGGCACTCGATCTGCCCAATGACACCCACCCCGCAACGCTGGCCGGGCGGCTGGATGGCCTGACCATGATCCGCGTGGATTTCCCCTCCGCCGCAGACGGGCGCGGCTTTTCCATCGCACGGCAATTGCGCCTGATGGGTTACCGGGGCCGCTTGCGTGCCCGCGGTCACGTGATTGCCGACCAATACGCCATGGCGCGGCGCGCTGGCTTTGACGAGGTGGAAATTTCCGACGCACTTGCCGCGCGTCAACCCGAAGCCGATTGGCTTTTCCGGGCCGATTGGCAGGGCCATGACTATCAGGCGCGCCTGCGCGGCTGATTATCGCCTTCACCTGACCTGAATCAAAGATTAGAAGAGGATGTCGGTTTAACTCACCGGCAGTTGACACCATGAACGAGATGACCGCCGTGCCCCAAGCGACCGCAAAAGCGCCCAAAACCCTTGCGATTCCCGATGCGCAGACTGTGACAGAGGTGAAACACTGGACCGACCGGTTGTTTTCCTTCCGGGTGACGCGGCCTGCCTCTCTGCGCTTTCGTTCCGGCGAATTCGTGATGATCGGCCTCATGCAAACCGATGAGAAAACCGGCAAGGAAAAGCCGCTCTTGCGCGCCTATTCCATCGCCTCACCCTCTTGGGATGACGAGCTGGAATTCTATTCGATCAAGGTTCAGGATGGCCCGCTGACCAGCCGCCTGCAACATATCGAGGTGGGCGACGAAATCATCCTGCGACCCAAACCTGTGGGCACACTGGTGCATGACGCCCTGTTGCCCGGTAAACGCATTTGGTTCTTTGCCACCGGCACCGGCTTTGCACCCTTTGCCTCGCTCCTGCGTGATCCGCAGACCTATAGCGATTATGACGAGGTGATCATCACCCACACCTGCCGCGAAGTAGGAGAGTTGCAATACGGCGCCAATCTGATCGAGAGCATCCGCAACGACGAAATGCTGGCTGAACTCATCGGTGAGGGTTTTGCCGACAAACTGCGCTATTACCCCACCACGACCCGTGAAGAGAGCCCCAAGATGGGCCGCATCACCGATCTGATGCGCTCGGGCGAGGCGTTCTCCGATCTCGGCGTGACCCCTTTGGCCCCCGAAACCGACCGCGCCATGGTCTGCGGCAACCTCGCCTTCAACCTTGAGATCAAGGACATGCTCGAAGGCTACGGGTTGCGCGAAGGCGCCAATTCCGACCCCAAGGAATATGTGGTGGAAAAGGCGTTTCTGGACTGAGATACGCAATCGTTAGAAATAAAAAAAACCCGCGCAGGGCCAATACCTTGCGCGGGTTTATTCATGTGATTTCAGCGCTCAATAGCCAAGCGCCGCACGCGCCGCCTCCAGCGCCGCTTTCAGCAACTCGGGATTGTCCTGCGCGGCCTTGATGCCTTCCAGCAGAACCGTCTTTTGCAACATCCCCAGATCAGAGCCTTCAAGCAGGGTCTGAACTTGCCCCATGTCAAATCCCTCGACCGTCAATGCCTCGGGCGCAACCTCTGCCGCCGTTGCGGGCTGATCAACGGCCGCCGACACAGCGTCTGCCGCCGCTTCGGTAGCAACATCCTGCGCCGCCTCGACCGCCTCTACGGCGCTTTCCTCTGCGACTGTCGCGGCCTCGGTCGCAGTGTCTGCCGCCTCGGTTGCCGCCTCTGTCGCAGCCTCAACTGCGGTCTCGGCCGCTTCGGCGGCACTCTCCACGGCCCCGGTCGTGGCTTCGCTGGCCTCTGTCGCCGTCTCCGTCACAGCCTCGACCACATCAGACGCGGCCTCGGTCGCAGCCTCGGAAACCGCCGCAGCTGTATCGGTCGCGGTTTCGGCGGCCGCCTCGGCCGCCTCGCCAACCGAAGCCGCCGCATCCTCCAAGGCTGCCGGGGCTTCGACCTCAGTGGCGCTCTCGCTCACGCTATCGACGACCTCAGTGACCGACTTGCCGCTGAACAACAAATAGCCGCCCCCCAGAACCACGGCCGCAACCAAAATCCAAATCAGGTTTTTCATAACCGTCTCCCAAAATCTCTCGGGCCCTTGCGCTTGCCGCATCGCCCTTTGCACCTCCCTTCCAGATGTAGACACAAAAGGAAAGGCACAAGGGGGAATTGACTGGCTTTCGGCTCAGATCGGCCGATTTGCAGCTTGAAAGCGCGCTCCTCCGCGTTTAACTTGCAGCGTCGAATTCACCCTTTTGCACAAACGATCGAAGGAACAAAGCCATAGCCCGCAGACCCCACAACGCGCCTCCGACGCGCGAAACCGGCCCCCGTATCAATGACCGCATTCGCTGTGATGAAATCCGCCTGATCGGCGCAGATGGCGAAAACGTCGGGGTTGTCACCCCTCAACGTGCGCTCGAAATGGCCGAAGAGGCGGGGCTTGATCTGGTTGAAATCTCACCGAGCGCAGAGCCGCCGGTATGCAAGATCATGGATTTCGGCAAGTACAAATACGAACAGCAAAAACGCGAGGCCGAAGCGCGCAAAAAGCAAAAGGTGATCGAGGTTAAGGAAATCAAATTCCGACCCGGCACCGACACGCATGACTATCAGGTCAAAATGCGCAGCGTTGTGAAATTCCTCGAAGGCGGTGACAAGGTCAAGATTACCCTGCGCTTCCGCGGTCGCGAGATGGCGCATCAGGACTTGGGTCGCCAACTGCTCGAACGCATCGCCGAGGATATCAAAGAGGTCGGCCGGATCGAGAATATGCCCAAGATGGAAGGTCGCCAGATGATCATGGTGATCGGACCCGGACCGAAATAACCCGCGTCCCGTCCTGTCCAGTGTCGAAACCCCGGATCATTGGTCCGGGGTTTCGTGTTTCGCTTGCACCCATGGCCCAGTCGCGTAGGATATGGCGCCTGCACCAGACCGGAGCCGTTATGCCTGTTTACGAATACAAGGTCCTGCCCGCCCCGACACGCGGTCGCAAGGCCCCCGGTGTCAAAACCCCCGAGGCGCGGTTTGCTCTGGGCGTCGAGGATCTGCTCAATGACATGGCCCGCACGGGGTGGGAGTATTTACGCACCGATATCCTGCCCAGCGAAGAACGGCAGGGCCTCACCTCAACCCATACCGTCTATCGCTCGATCTCGGTCTTTCGCCGCGAGGTGTTGGCACCCGCCACTGTCACAACCCCCGCAGCGCCCCCCAAGACCCCGCCCATCGTCAGACCCGAAACCGACCCATCAGAGACCTGATAACGGGCCCGCGCCGCGCCAACCCACCCGCTTCGGGAAACACGAAAACACCACTGTCAAGGACTGATCCTACCTGTTCACCCCGGAATATTTTTCCGTCTGCCCCTTCAATTCGCCGCGTTTTGGCATAAACTCTCGTCTCCGACTCGCAAAGGTTTGCCCTATGTCCAAATCAGATCCCTTCGGTTTCGATATGTCCGTGTCTTCGGCCAAAAAGAAAAACCCGCGTGGTCGGCGCGGCATGTCCGGTGCATCCGAGACATCAACACGGCTTTGCGATCACGAAGGCTGTCAGGAGGCGGGCAAATACCGTGCGCCCAAGGCCCCGGATGTGCTCGACGACTATTTCTGGTTCTGCCAGCAGCATGTGCGTGACTATAATCTGAAATGGAATTTCTTTGACGGCACCACAGAGGCCGAATTGAACGCGCAAATGTCCAAGGACAAGGTTTGGGAGCGGGAAACCCGCCGCATCACCGATCCCGAGGCCCGCGCTTGGGCCCGGCTGGGCATTGAGGACCCGCATCAGGTGCTTGGCGTCAACGCCACCCAGAATCCCGGCAAGAAAAAGGGTGGCACCCGTAAACTGCCCCCCACCGAGCGCCGCGCCATCGAGATTCTCGAAGCCGAGGACACCTGGACCAAGGCCGAACTGCGCAAGGCCTACAAATCTCTGATCAAGGTGCTGCATCCCGACATTAACGGCGGCGACCGCAGCCAGGAAGAACAGTTGCAACAGGTCGTCTGGGCTTGGGAGCAAATCAAAGAGAGCCGCAACTTCAAATAATAACCGCTTCTTTGTGACCAGATCACAGACACTGGTGCGTGCGGCATGATATTATTTTGACATACTTCCGGGCTATTCCGGCCCCACATGTCAAAGGTGTATCAATGCTCAAGAAAAATGTCGGTTCCATCGATCGTGCCCTGCGCATCATTCTCGGTCTCACGCTTCTGGCTGGGCTTTTCCTCAATAGCAACGGGACCTACAGCTGGCTTTACCTGATCGGTGTCATTCCGCTGTTCACAGGCCTAATGGCATACTGCCCGCTCTATTCGATCCTTGGCTTGTCCACCTGTTCGCTCAAGAAATAACGGCGGGCTTTCGCCTATGCCCCCTGCTCGGCCTTGGAACCGGGCGGGGTTAACCCCATGTGCTTTCGCAGATACGAAAGGACAGGCCATGAAACGTATACTAACCCTTTTTGTGATGGGCATCGCCTTGGGCGGGTCCCCTGCCTTCGCCGGGGGCAACGATTGCCCGCCCGGTCTTGCGAAGAAACACAATGGCTGCCAGCCTCCCGGTCAGGCCAAAAAACATGGCTATTACCGCATCGGAGACCGGATTGGCGATGACTACATCATTCTGCGCAATCCCGAGCGCTACGGCCTCGACCGCAACGAAACCTACTACCGGGTCGGCGATCAGGTGTACCGCGTTAACCGTGAAACCCGCGAAATTCTGGACCTGATTGGCGCAGCTGCAGCGGTGCTGAACTGATCAAATCTCAGAGAAATCCAAGAAATCTTTCGGATTGAAGCGCCGATATCCCCATCAATCAAAGCGTTCTCAGTCTTCCATGAAACTCAAAGACGCCCTTGCATCATGGCGGGATAGGCGCGCTCTGCCTATTCCTGCCACCCCTCGCGCAGCATCCGCGAATATTCCACGCCGCTTAGCCCCGTTACAGCGCGGCGTGGAACCTCAGCGCGCTTTTTGAGCACCTCAAGCGGCACAGCGCCCGCATCCGGCAATACGCCCAAATCATACAGATAGCCCGGCAGACGGCCCGACAAGATCACCCGTGGATCAAACACCACCCGATCCGACACCCCCCGCACAAGCCGGTAAGGCATCGTGGTGCAATTGGTCCACAGCGTGTGATACCAGCGCGGCTCTTGCGCCAGAGCGTTGCCATAGTCCAGAAACGCCAGAAATAACGCACTCCGCTGCGCCGCCGACATTGCGACGGGATAGAGCGAAACCGTCTCTCCTCGCGCATCGGTCCGCAGATGAACGATGTCGCGCTCGTCAGCGGCGATCAAAACCAACTCATATTTCTTGAAAAACCCACCAAGAGTCGAGAATTCCTCGCCCACCTCTTTGCGAATCTCACCCGAAAAAACGATGTGCCGCCCGTCAGCAAATCCGAAACTGACCAGCGTATGGGCAATCTCCGGGCTGTCCCAAATCGACATGATTATATCAACCGACCGGAGCGTCGCTGGATCTAGGTCTAGATCGTACCACTCCTCAACCGCCTCGGTCGGGCCAGACCATCGAAAGCTTCGGACATTGCGGACGCGAACCAGATCACCGACACCCTGCTCGGAGGTGACACCGCGCGCGACCTCCGCCATCCAGTTTCGATCCTGACGCGGCGCAATATTCATCCACCACATTGACCAGATCAGCAGCACCGTTGCGCTCAGTCCCCAGACCCGCCCCCATTGCCCACGCAGAATGAACCGTGCCGCCACAAGGCAGCAGAGCGCCAAGGCAGTATAGAGCAGATAGACGAGCGGGGCAGCGATCTGAAAATGCAGACTAAGGCCGATCCAGAGTGCGAGACATAAAAGGAGCGTAAAACGTACGGTTCTCCCGCACAACCGTACGGCCCGGCCCACCAACCTACTCCGCCGCGACCCGGCGCGCGGCGAGAATTTCCTTGAGATACCGCCCCGTATGGCTGCGTGGTTCCTCCGCCACCTCTTCCGGTGTCCCAAGCGCCACAATCTCACCCCCGCCATCCCCGCCTTCGGGGCCAATGTCGATGATATGATCGGCGGTCTTGATGACGTCGAGATTGTGCTCGATCACTACGACAGAATTGCCCTGATCAACCAATTCATGCAGTACTTCCAATAGCTTATTGACGTCCTCAAAGTGTAGACCCGTGGTCGGTTCATCAAGAATATAGAGCGTGCGCCCCGTCGAACGCTTGCTCAGTTCCTTGCTCAGCTTGACGCGCTGCGCCTCACCACCCGAGAGCGTCGTCGCCTGCTGACCCACCTTGATGTACCCCAGCCCGACCCGCATCAGCGCATCCATCTTTTCACGGATCGACGGCACCGCCTTGAAAAACTCTTGGGCCTCTTCAACCGTCATATCAAGAACACCAGCTATGCTCTTGCCTTTAAAGTGAATTTCCAAGGTCTCGCGATTATAGCGCGCGCCCTTGCAAGTCTCACATTCCACATAGACATCCGGCAGAAAATGCATCTCGATCTTGATCACACCGTCGCCCTGACACGCCTCACAGCGCCCGCCTTTAACGTTAAAGCTAAAGCGTCCCGGCTTGTAACCCCGTGCCTTGGCCTCTGGTAGTCCGGCGAACCAGTCCCGGATCGGCGTGAATGCCCCGGTGTAAGTGGCTGGATTCGAACGCGGAGTCCGTCCAATGGGACGCTGGTCAATGTCGATAACCTTGTCCAGATGCTCCAGCCCCTTGATTGTTTCGCACGGAGCCGGGGTCTGACGCGCGCCGTTCAGACGCATCGAGGCTGTCTTGAACAAGGTCTCGATGGTCAAGGTGGATTTCCCCCCCCCCGAAACACCGGTGACGCAGACGAATTTTCCCAACGGAAAGTCCGCCGATACCGCTTTAAGATTGTTCCCTGTCGCGTTGATAACACTCACCTTTTTCTTATTTCCCTTGCGTCGCACCGCAGGCACCGCAATCTCGCGCGCCCCTGACAAATACTGTCCGGTCAGCGACGCCGGATCATGGGTGACCTCTTCGGGCGTTCCGTGGCTGACCACCCGACCACCATGCACACCGGCGCCGGGCCCGATATCAAAGACATAATCAGCGGTGCGAATAGCCTCTTCATCATGCTCAACGACGATCACCGTATTACCCTGATCCCGCAGATTGCGCAGCGTCTGCAAGAGCCGCCCATTGTCCCGTTGATGCAGTCCGATAGACGGTTCATCCAGCACATAGAGCACACCTGTCAGGCCGGAACCGATCTGGCTCGCCAATCTGATCCGCTGACTCTCGCCGCCCGACAAGGTGCCTGCATTGCGGCTAAGCGTCAGGTAATCAAGGCCGACATTATTCAAAAACCCTAACCGTTCCCGGATTTCCTTGAGAATGGCACGGGCGATTTCATTCTTCTGCTTGCCCAAATGCTCCGGTACCGTGACGCACCAATCGAGCGCCTCCCGGATCGACATTTGCACCACCTGCCCCACATGCAGCCCGGCAATACGCACGGCAAGTGCCTCAGCCCGAAGGCGAAATCCGCCACAGGCCCCGCAAGGGCGGTTGTTCTGATAGCGTTCGAATTCCTCGCGCACCCAGTTTGAATCTGTCTCTCGATAGCGCCGCTCCATATTTGGAATGACACCCTCGAACACGCGGCTGACCTGATAGACGCGGCCCCCTTCATCGTAACGGAACGGGATTTCTTCCTCACCAGAGCCATGTAAAAAAACCTGTTTTACATGCGCGGGCAGGTCTTTCCACGGTGTGTTCTTGTCGAACTCATAGTGCTTGGCAATCGAATTGATGGTTTGGGTGAAATATGGGCTCTTGCCCTTGCGCCAAGGCGCAATCGCCCCATCGGCCACCTTGAGCGCCTCATCGGGCACGACCAGCCGTTCGTCAAAGAACAACTCGGCCCCCAGACCATCGCACTCAGGACAGGCCCCGAACGGCGCGTTGAACGAAAACAGGCGGGGTTCGATCTCGGGGATCGTAAATCCACTGACCGGACAGGCAAATTTCTCACTAAAGGTAATGCGCTCTGGCTCGCCGTCCTTGGGCGCGGTTTCCAGAACGGCGATCCCGTCGGCCAGATCAAGCGCGGTGCGAAAACTGTCGGCAAGCCGGGTCTCAAGCCCCGCCTTCACCACCAACCGATCGACCACCACGTCGATATCGTGGCGGAATTTCTTGTCGAGTGTGGGCGGTTCGTCCAACTCGTAGAATTCGCCATCGACCTTGACCCGCTGAAAGCCGGATTTTCGCAGCTCCAGGAACTCCTTGCGATACTCGCCCTTGCGGTCGCGCACGATAGGGGCAAGCAAATAGGCGCGCGTGCCTTCCTCCATCGCCATGACTCGATCAACCATATCCTGCACCTGCTGCGCCTCAATAGGCAGGCCGGTCGCAGGGCTATACGGCGTGCCGACGCGGGCAAACAGCAGACGCATGTAGTCGTAGATTTCGGTCACGGTGCCGACGGTTGATCGCGGATTCTTGCTCGTTGTTTTTTGCTCAATGGAAATCGCCGGGCTGAGGCCACTGATGTGATCGACATCCGGCTTTTCCATCATATCGAGGAACTGCCGGGCGTAGGCACTGAGCGATTCCACATAACGACGTTGCCCTTCGGCATAGATCGTATCAAAGGCGAGCGATGATTTACCCGAACCTGAAAGTCCGGTGATCACAACCAATTGGTCGCGCGGGATGTCCACGTCAATGTTCTTGAGGTTATGTTCGCGCGCACCGCGCACTTCGATATACTTCAGATCGGCCATTCTGACACCCCGGACTCACCTCTCCCACACATAGGCGAGACAGGCCCCGCTTCCAAGATAATTCTGAGAACAGAGCGGGAACACGCGGTTTTCTGCGTCAAGCAGTCGGAAGGGGTTAGGAATTTGGCTATGTGTGTTGCTTGTGCGGATCAGAATTCTGACCGCTTATCCCACTGCGACGCCGCGCCGCCCCGCCAGATCGGTAAAATACTGCCAGGCGACCCGACCCGAACGCGCACCGCGCGTGGCCTGCCATTCGATTGCCTCTGCCCGCAAGGTTTCATCGTCGATCACTACACCGTAGGCATCGCAATAGCCCCGGATCATGCTCAGATATTGGTCCTGATCGCAGGGATGAAAGCCCAGCCAAAGACCAAAGCGATCCGAGAGCGACACCTTTTCCTCAACCGCCTCAGAGGGATTGATAGAGGATGAACGCTCATTCTCGATCATGTCCCGTGGCATAAGGTGGCGACGGTTTGACGTGGCGTAGAACACCACGTTATCGGGACGCCCTTCGATGCCACCATCCAAGACCGCCTTGAGTGATTTGTAATGTTGGTCATCGTGGCTAAAGCTGAGATCGTCACAAAACAACAGAAACCGGGCTTTGCTACCGCGCAGCAGATTGAGCAACCGGCTCACCGAAGGCAAGTCCTCGCGTTGCAGCTCCACGATCTTGAGCGGCAGGGATTGTGCGCGAACAGCCGCATGCACCGCCTTGACAAGGCTTGATTTCCCCATGCCGCGCGCGCCCCAGAGAAGGGCATTGTTTGCAGGCAATCCACGGGCGAATTGCAGCGTATTCTGCAAAAGCGTGTCACGCGAGCGATCGACGCCGACCAAGAGATCCATATCAACCCGACTGACCTGTGTCACAGGTTCCAGCCGATCCGGGGCCACATGCCAGACAAAGGCATCGGCAACGTCGAAATCTGGGGCCGACAGCGGTGCCGGTGCCATCCGCTCCAGCGCGGCGGCGATACGGTCCAATGGATCAACGCTCATTCAGATCTTGCCCTTGTCCTCGGTCGTAGTGGTCAGAGCGCCGTCCTCGTCCGCTGCCACATCGGCATCCGCCTCTTCTTCTTCCTCAAACCACAGCCCCTCGGCGCGCAATGTAGCTTCGCGTTTCTTTTCAACGCGACTGACAAGCTGGATCGAAATCTCATAGAGACCGTAGACCACCACAAAAAGAATGATCTGCGTAACCACATCCGGCGGCGTCACCAGAGCCGCGAGGATCAAAATGCCGACGACGGCATATTTGCGCACCGAACGAAGCCCATCGGCGCTGACCAGCCCCGCCTTGCCCATCAAAGTCAGAAGCACAGGAAGCTGAAAACACAAACCAAAGGCCACGATGAATTTGATGGTCAGGTTCAGATATTCCTGAGCTGAGCCCTGAAATACGACCGAAAGCGGCGCAGCCCCAGTGCCACCCTCAACAGCCTCACCTTGGCCGCCAAATTGCTGGAACCCTAGAAAGAAGTCGTAGGCCAGCGGTGTGACCACATAAAACGCAAAAGCGGCCCCGAGAAAAAACATGAACGGCGAGGCAACGAGAAAAGGCAGGAACGCGCCTTTTTCGGATTTGTAGAGCCCCGGTGCCACAAATCGCCAGAGCTGGTTGGCAATATAGGGAAACGCTAGGATGAACCCGCCCAAGAGCGACACCTTGATCGCAACAAAGAAGCCTTCTTGAGGGCTGATAAAGATCAGGTCACAATCCTGTCCGCGATCGGCAAGCACCGAACAGAGCGGCGCAGTCAGGTAATTAAAGATCGGTGTCGCAACGGTAAAGCAAATCACCATGCCGATAATGAAGGCCACTACGGAATGGATCAGGCGCGTGCGCAGTTCGGCCAAATGCTCGATCAGGGGCGCGCTGCTATCGTCGATCTCGTCGCGCGGACTCATGCCTGATCCTCTGCCTTGGTCTTTTTCTTGGGCTTGGGTTTCGCTACGGGTGCAGCGACCTTAGCGGCAGGCGCAGCCTTAGGCTTGGCTGCGGCCTTAGGCTTGGTGTTAGCCGTGGCAGCAGGTGCGGCTTCCGCCTTGGTAACCTTGCGGGCTTCGGCCAGTTCTGCAGTCTTTTCTCGCGCCTTTTCAGCGGCGGCCTTTTGCTCTACGGTGAGCTCTGGCTTGGTCGCCTCCTTGAGATCACGCGTGACGCTGTCGGTGGTCTTGCGCACCTCATCCATCGCGGTTTTCATGGGGTTTGACGCGGTTTTAAAGGTCTTTTGAATGTCGCTCACGCCGGACTGATCGGCCGCGTCATTCATAGCGCGGCTAAACTCGCGCGCCATGCCCTTTGCCTTGCCGACAAACTTGCCGACCGCCTGAAACATTCCAGGCAAGTCCTTGGGCCCCACCACGATCAAGGCCACGATGCCGATGAGCAATAGCTCCGTCCAGCCTAGATCGAACATTTAGGGATCAGACCTTGTCTTTGTCTTCGGCCGGGGTGACGTCACGCGCGACATCGGCAGAATCCTTGCTTGCGTCATCCAACTCTTTGTTGCCCTCAGAGACCCCTCGCTTGAAGGAGGTGATGCCTTTGCCCACCTCACCCATCAGCGACGAAATCTTGCCGCGCCCAAACAGCACGAGCACAACGACCGCGATCAGAAGAAGCCCCGGAAGGCCAATATTGTTCAGCATTTCAATCTCTCCCTTTCTCGGAGGAGCGGTTGCTGTCCCCCGGGAATTTCATTTGCATTATTTAGTCGCTCACAACAGCAGTTGGAAGCAACAAAGCGGCAAGACCCCATAGATTCCACCGCATTTTTCCCAACTGCACCCTAAGCAGTCGCGCCATGCCGGGTCAATCGCTCCCCTGTGCTTCGGCGCGGCTCTTTCCGCTGACGTTCATGGCAAGCGTGGCTGCCATGAACTCATCCAAGTCACCGTCGAGCACCCCCTTGGTGTCCGATGTCTCAACCCCCGTGCGCAGATCCTTGACCATCTGATAGGGCTGCAACACATACGATCGGATCTGATTGCCCCAGCCCGCATCGCCCTTGGCGTCATGCGCCTCGTTGATGGCGGCGTTACGACGGTCAAGCTCTTGCTGGTAGAGCCGCGATTTCAACGCCTTCATGGCGATATCGCGGTTTTGATGCTGCGACTTCTGGCTGCTCGTGACAACAATGCCTGTGGGGATATGCGTGATCCGAACCGCCGAGTCGGTGGTGTTAACGTGCTGCCCGCCCGCACCTGAACTGCGATAGGTGTCGATACGAATATCCGACGGGTTCACCTCGATCTCGATATTGTCGTCCACGACCGGATAGACCCAGACCGAGCTAAACGAGGTGTGCCGCTTGGCCGCAGAGTCAAACGGTGAAATACGCACCAGACGATGCACGCCTGATTCGGACTTGAGCCAGCCATAGGCATTGTGACCGCTGATCTTGTAGGCGGCGGATTTGATCCCCGCCTCGTCACCAGCCGATTCCGACTGCAATTCCACCGTATAGCCGCGCTTCTCGGCCCAGCGGACATACATCCGCGCCAACATTGACGCCCAATCGCAGCTCTCTGTGCCGCCCGCACCCGCGTTGATTTCGAGAAAGGTGTCGTTGGCATCCGCCTCGCCATCCAGCAGCGCCTCAAGCTCCTTGGCGGCAGCCACCTTGGCCAGAGCCTTGATCGCAGCTTCAGCGTCGGACACGACTTCGGTGTCATTCTCCATCTCGCCCAGTTCAATCAGGCCAAGATTGTCCTCAAGCTCTTGTTTAATGCTGTCATGGGTTTCAAGCGCATCAACAAGCGCCTGCCGCTCACGCATCAGCGCCTGCGCCCGCGCGGGATCGTCCCAAAGGGTCGGGTCCTCGACCCGGGCATTGAACTCTTCCAGCCGGTGTCGCGCAGTTTCCCATCCAAGACGCTGACGCAACAGCTCCAACGACTTTTCAATCTCGGCCACGAGGTTCTGGGTTTCTGCACGCATCGGGATGTCCTTGTCTGGTCAGGTGCGGGTGATAGCGCAGCGCGCCGTGCCGGGCAAGAGAGGCCTAGTACAAGCCACCCGAACTCATCGAGCCAAAGCTGGCTTTGCCACCCACCTGCGCCTTTTCTCCCGTCGAGGTTGTCACCTCCTGAACCGCTTCGCGCTCGCCCGAGGAGAACAGCTCAAGATCATTGCCCATAGCAAAACCACCGTCAAACATCAGGCCAAACACCGGCTCTTCGCCATCGCGGAAATACTCGGCCACAACAAAATCGCCTTCGGCATCATCGGATAGCCGTGCGCCAGAAAACCGGTCAATCTTGATGAAATGGCCGCCGGGCGGCACTTCAAAAGGCCCACCGCCGTATTTCTTGACCGCCTCCGTCATGAATTCCTGAAACACCGGGCCACAGAGCGACGATCCATAGGCCGACCGGCCCAGGCCGCGCGGTTGGTCATGGCCGATGTAACAGCCCGCTGCGATATTGCTGGTAAAGCCTACGAACCACACATCGCGCGCATCATTGGTGGTCCCGGTCTTGCCCGCCACTGGCACCGGCAGGTTAATCGCGCCAGACGCCGTGCCACGATCCACCACGCCCTTGAGCATCGACGTGAGCTGATAGGCGGTGACGGCATTCATGACCCGCTCACGATCCGACACGATGCGCGGCCCTCGATTTTCAGGAATATTGGGATCGGCACAATCGACGCAGTCGCGGCGGTCATGACGATAAATCGTCTTGCCATAGCGGTCTTGGACCCGGTCCACCAGCGTGGGACGCACCCGTTCACCGCCATTGGCGAACATCGCATAGGCGGCCACCATGTTGTAAAGCGTGGTTTCCTCGGACCCTAGCGAGTTGGCCAGAAACTGACCCATGTTGTCGTAAACTCCGAACCGCTCTGCATAGTTGGCAATCACATCCATTCCCACCTCTTGTGCAAGGCGGATGGTCATTAGGTTGCGCGATTGTTCAATTCCGGTGCGCAGCGGCGTGGGGCCATAGAACTTGTTAGAGGAATTGCGCGGTCGCCACAGCCCCTGCGGCGTGTTGATTTCGATCGGCGCGTCGATCACGATGGTCGCGGGCGAATACCCGCTGTCGAGGGCGGCGGCATAGACAAAGGGCTTAAAGCTCGACCCCGGTTGGCGCAGCGCCTGTGTCGCACGGTTGAACACCGACGCCTGATAGGAAAACCCACCTTGCATGGAAATCACCCGGCCGGTCGTGACGTCCATTGCCATGAACCCGCCCTGTACCTCTGGCACCTGCCGCAAGGACCAGTTGCGAAACGCCCCATCCTCGGCCATGTCGCGGCGCACATGCACCACGTCTCCGACGTCAAACGCCGCATCGAAGTCACCGGGCAGCCATTTGATATCGCTGCGCGGCACCTCTTGGATGCCTTCCACGCCCTCGATACCGACACGCATCGCTTGACCACCGATTTCAAGAACGACAGCAGGGTACCATTGCCCGTCCAGATCAATATCGCGCGGCACGGTCAATTGGCCGAGCGCCTCTTGCCAGTCCGCCTCAGTACCCAGCACCTCTGCAGGCAGGCTCTGTCCCGTACCGTGCCACCGTCCCTGCCCCCGGTCATACAGTTCAAGTTGACGGCGCAGCGCGCGCGCCGCAAACACCTGCATTTCGGGATCAATTGTGGCGCGTACCGACAAACCGCCGGTAAAGAACTCGCCTTCGCCGAAATTGTCGCTCAACTGACGGCGAATCTCATCGGTAAAGTAATCACGTGGCGGCAGTTCAGCGCTGAACGGCGCAAAATCTCCATTCTGCACGCTGCGCAGAGGTTGGGCGCGTTCTTGGTCATATTCGGCCTGCGTCAGATAGCCATTTTCCCACATTTCCTTGAGCACAAAGTTGCGCCTCTCGATCAGCCGCTCCTTTTCGCGCACCGGATGATAGTCGCTCGGCGCCTTGGGCATCGAGGCAATGGTTGCCGCCTCATGCGGTGCCAACTCGCGCAGGGTCTTGTTGAAATAGGTCTGTGCGGCGGCAGCCACGCCATAGCTGTTCTGACCAAGGAAAATCTCGTTAAGATAGAGCTCCAGAATCTGGTTCTTGCTCAATGTTTCCTCGATCCGCGTGGCAAGGATGATCTCCTTGATCTTGCGCTCCATTTGACGGTCGCCCGACAGCAGGAAATTCTTCATCACCTGCTGGGTGATGGTAGAGGCGCCGCGCACATTGCGCCCGCGCGACTTGACCGCATCAACCACCGCAGAGGCGATCCCCACCGCGTCATAGCCGCCATGTATATAGAAGTTCTTGTCCTCCGCGCTGATGAATGCCTGTTTCACCAGATCGGGGATATCATCGGCAGGTGTGAACAGACGACGCTCGCGCGCGAATTCGTCGATGATGCGCCCCTCCCCCGAATAGATGCGGCTGATGGTCGGCGGCGTATAATTGGCAAGCGACTCGTGGCTCGGTAAATCTTGGCCATAGATATGCAGCACAGCACCGATGCTCAGCCCGAGAACCACCACAACAAGGGTGATCAGGCTGAATACAGTGCCAAAGAGGCTTAGAATCGAACGAAACACCACGGCCCTCGCATGCTTGGTGCGCCCGATATAGGCATCGACGGCGCCCGGGTCAAAAGGGAATGGTCACAAGTCTTGCCACTTTCCGCCGTAGCCCCCCTGCAAAGGCAGGTCACTGACGCACCAGACCGGCACGTGCGGCGTCTGCATCCCGCCATGCAGAGAGCGCGACACGCAACGCCTTGGCGATGCGCGCGCGCCCTTCTGCATCCCGTAATCGCGCCAGATCACGCGGGCTCGACAAAAACCCCAACTCGACAAGCACCGAAGGAATATCCGGAGCCTTCAGCACCGAAAACCCGGCATGGCGCAATGGACGAGACAAAAGTGGCAGATCATGATCGGCAAAGCTCTCGATCAGGGTATCGGCCAGATGTTCTGTGCGCGGTCTTGTCTCAATCCGGGCCAGATCCATCAGAACATCGGCAACGATATCATCCTTGCCTCTCAGGTCGACGCCCGCCAACATATCCGCACGGTCATGCCGCTCCGCCAAGGCCGCACTCGCCTCGTCCGAAGCGCTCTCAGACAGGGTATAGACCGAGATTCCACGAGCCTGCGCCCCAGAGAGCGCATCCGCATGCAGCGACAGGAAAACATCCGCTTGCGCCCAATGCGCAAAGGCAACCCGGCGTTCAAGGCTGACGAACTCGTCGCTATCGCGTGTCATGACCACGTCGAATCCACCCGCGCGCAACAACTCGTCACGCAACTCCTGTGCGAATTGGAGCATCAGCGCCTTTTCGGTCAACTCGCCCTCTTGCGCCCCCGGATCAATCCCACCATGCCCCGGATCCAGGACCACCACCAATGGCCCCTCGCCCGGCCGCCGAACCGGTGCCGCCACAAGAGCTGTTTGCGGATCGGGCAAGTCCCAGCCGGGCAGTTCTGGCGTGCCAACCGTCGCGGCAAATCGCACGGCATCCGCCGCCGCCAGACTGACATGCAATTCCGCGACCCCAGTTTCATGGTTGATGTCCAGCCCGGCCCGTTCGAGCGGATAGGACGCATCAAGATCGGCCACCATGCGCGACCATCCGGGCCTGATCTGCCCAAGACGCAGCCCCCTTACGCGCATCCCCTTGATCAGCTGGGCGGCCCCAGCCCCCTGCCAGTCAACCTCTTTGAAATCAAGGACTAGACGCGCGGGATCAGCGAGGGTGTAAACCCGGTATGGCACCCCCTGACTAAGGCTCAGACGAAAATCCACGCCATGCTGCGTATCGGTGATCGCACTGGCGGCGACATCCAGCCGCGCAAGACCGCTAAACGCCCCGCCCTGCGCGCGCGCGCCACCAAGATCGCCCCAAGCCAAAGCCAAGAAGGCCAACACTATTCCAATGATCCTGCTCATACACCGTTTCCCGGTCTGTTCTTTGGGCAAAGATACACCAGCGCGCCCCCGCGCGACAGCCCCTTTACCGTCCTCATATCCAAACTGCGACTGTGTCCATGCGATCACAGGCTGCCCCTAAACCGCCTCATCTCCTTGGCACAGGCGGCGCGGGGAACTGCGCCGAACCTTGGGTTTGATCACATGACACCCCCCTCCAAAATTCCGCCGCTCGTACCAATTATATAATCAATCGTGGTTTTTTATCTCACAATTCCAGTCTATAGAATCGGCATGACAGAACAGCCTACTCTCTCAAGAACGTCCACATCGCCGCCTGACGCAACGACCGTGTTCGAGATTTTCGTGCAGAACCGGTTCTGCGACCTTGAGCTTGCATCGGTTGTTCACACCTTGCAAACAGCGAATTTGGTGCATGGAACACCGCAGTTTGTCTGGCGAATTATCTCGGACAATCCGGGCTTCGTCCAAGGATCCGGGGCGTGTCTCGTGCGGGCCGAACCGGTCATTCCGGATCACTGTCTTGCAGACTATCTTATCGTGATCTCTTCAAAAACGGCGGATCCTTCCATCTGGATGGCGCGTGTTCGCAGCATGCGGCGCCTTGGCAACGCGGTGATCCTGCTCGCGGATGCCGCGACGACCTTTATTTCCCGGACCCAGGTCACCACCGGCGCCGTCACAACCCATTGGGCGGATGCCGTGCTCCTGCGAGAGACCCGAGATCTGCCGCGCCTGACCGAAAGCCTGTCCGAACTGTCCAACGGGATCATCACCGCGGCAGGCCGGGCCGCCACGGCAGAGTTGGTGATTGGCCTTTTGGCCAAGAAACTACCCGTATCCGAAATCACCGATATTGGCCGACACCTTTTGTTGCCAAGCATCCGCACAAGCTCCAGCACGCAGCCCTTCGCACCGGCAGCGTTTCATAAATTCTATGACAAGGCTGTGTCAGACGCCTTGGCGATCATGGAAGAGAACCTGTCAGAGCCCCTCTCGATCGCAGAGATTTCCGATGAGGTCGACACCTCACAGCGCTGTCTTGAACGGCGGTTTCGGGCGGTGTTTGAAACCTCGCCGGGTCATTATTACAAACAGTTGCGCGTCCGACGGGCGCATCACTTGATCCAGAACACAAATCTGCCGCTGATCGATATTGCCACCGCTACCGGATTTGGATCGACGGGCACACTGTCGACGGCCTTCAAGAAATTCTACGGGATGACCCCCTCTGATTTCCGGGGCAAGCACAGGGAACGGGTGTTGGATTATTCCGACGAGGTTTGAGGCCAAGACGGCACCGCTCATTTAGGCCCGGCCAGCACCCTCGCAACCACCTGCGCCGCAGCAGTCCAATCACCAAGCCGGGAGGCCGCACGTTTCGCTTGCGCGGCGCAGCCCGCGCGCAATGCGGCATCAGTCAACATTCTGCGCAACGCCTCGGCAAAGGCCTCTGGATCATCAGGGGGAACAAGACACCCTGCACCCGGCGCAACCGTTTCCGGCACAGCGCCTGACGTGGTGCTAATGATCGGCAAGCCATGCCCCATCGCCTCGTCAAAGACGATGCCATAGCCCTCGTACCGCGTGGCCAAGGCAAAGAGGGTCGCGCGACCATAGAGCGCATCAAGCGCCGGCTGCGCAATCTCGCCTGCGATATCGACCCTAGTGCTCAGACCCAGGTCAGACTGCAAGGCGTATAGCAAGCGGACGGTCCCGGGTTCGTGGAGGCGTCCGACAATGGTCGCACGCCAGTCCAGATCAACGAGTTTTGCCAAAGCGCGCAACAAAACGTCATGCCCCTTGCGCTGCGCCAACAGGCCCACGGACAGGATGAGGGGCGGTGTGTCCGCCACCTCCTGCCCCCGTGGCGGGACAAACCCGGGACGCGCAATACTGATCCGGTCCGCCGCCACACCGTAGGCCTCGCGCAGCAGGCCAGCGATATGGGAACTGGTCACCACGATGTGCCGCGCCATGCCAAGATTGGCCTTCTCGCGATCCGCCATGGCGCGCGCCTGGGCGATACTCAACCCCGGCTCTAGCGCCAGCGGATGATGCACCAGCGCCACCAGAGGCGCACGCACCCGCGCCAGTCCCTCAGGCGCAAGGGCACCATAGGCCAAACCATCCACCAACGCCGGGCAGTCCGGCGGCAAGGCTTCGAGTTGCGCCAGAGCATCCTGCATGTCGCGTACGTTCGGGTGCGGAAAACTGTCGCCAAGGCGCAAGAACCGCACGGCGATGCCAAGCGCCACGAGCGCTGCGGCCAGCCGTCGATCATAGAGATAGCCGCCGGTCGTGGTTTCAACATCGCCCGGCACGGCAAAGGCCATCATGCCCGCCTCAGCCCCCATACCGCACCCGGTGGCAGAGCGTGCCCGGCGCATCGAGAATCGCCGCATAGTCACGCGGCAAATCCTCAAACCGGCACTCGCCCGAAATGAGCGCATCAAGCACCGGGTCGGACAAGAGCCGCAACGCCGTCTCCAACCGCCGTCGATAGGTCCAGCGCGCGGCATGACTGGCAGGAATTCGCCCCACCTGAGAGGCAACAAGACGCAGCCGTCGTTGGTGGAACACCCCCCCAAGGGCAACCGACGTCCGACCAGCGCCATACCAGCTTGCCTCGATCACCGTCGCCTCACACCCGGCCAGGGCCAATGCGGTCCCAAGACCCGCCTCACTCGCAGACGCGTGGATCACCACATCCGCATCCGCCCCGCCAACTGCCCGATCCGATGTGGCAAACCGGCATCCGAACCGCGCCGCGAGATCAGCACGCCCCTCATCCACGTCGATCAGACAGACGTCCGTGCCCGGCACACGCGCCGCGAGATAGCCGACCAGCGCCCCCACCGTTCCAGCCCCGACAACCGCCACGCGGTCACCGGGCAGCACCCGTGCGTCCCACATGATGTTGAGCGCGGTTTCCATATTGGCCGCCAGCACTGCCCGCTCTGGCGGCACCGCATCGGGCAGCGGAACCGCAGCATCGGGCGGACAGCAAAACCGCGTCTGATGCGGAGAAAGCGCAAAGATCACCTGTCCGGCCTGCGGCCCAACGCTCACCCGCCCCACGGCGCTATAGCCATATTTCACCGGAAAAGAGAAATTGCCTTCCTGAAAAGGCGCGCGCATGGTCTCGTGCTCGCTCTCGGGCACGCGCCCTTGAAAAACCAGCCGCTCTGTGCCCCGGCTGATGCCGGTAAAGAGCGTCTCAATCACCAAATGCCCCGGCTTTGCATCCAAGGGCGCCCGCGCCAGTTCGGCATGGAGTGGTGCCGTGATCCAGAGCGCGCGAACATCCTGCGACATGTCCGTCATCCTTGCCACACGGCGGCCTGTTCGGCATGCGGCCAAATCCGCGCCTGCGCCCGCGCCCCCATCAGACAATCAAACAGCACATCCGACCCCAGCCCGTAGATCTGCGTTTCCGGGCGTCGCGCCTGCGACAGCTTGGTCACAGGTTGGATCGTCAGCCCCTGCGGTCCGGCCCCGATCAAGAGCGGCGACACCGCCACATGCAATCGGCTCAAGAGACCTGCCTCAATGAACTGTGCGATGGTAATGGCTCCGCCCTCAACCATCAGATGTTCAAGCCCTGCTTTACGCAAAGCAGTCACGATCGCCGTGGGGGAAATCCAGTCTTTTCGCGGCAGCCGGATCACTTCGACTCCGGGCGCGCGTGGCTTGTCCACTTCCTGAATGGCAATCCGGCGCGCGCCGTCATCGGCAAAAAGTCGCGCATTATTGGGCAATCGACCCGATGGGTCGATCACTACCCTCGCCGGATTTGGCCCCGGCACCAACCGCACGGTCAGACGCGGATCATCCTGCAACGCGGTCTTGACCCCTACGATCACGGCATCCACGAGCGCCCGCATCCGGTGCAGATGGGCCAGGCCGTCCGGACCGGATACATCCGCGGCATCGCCTGTCACGGTCGCGACCCGGCCATCAAGGGATTGCCCGATCTGCGCCACCACATGCGATGTTCCGGGGGCTGCAATCATCGAGCCGTAAAGGGCAATCGCAGCCCGTTCCCCCACCGCCCAATCGCCGCAGCACAGGCATGATCTGCCCGCGCGCGCCGCGAGAATTCGATCCCAAACCTTGGGCGTTACATCAGCGGTTTGCATCCGGGCCTCCAATTGGGGTCTTGCCGTGGTCAATGGCGCAGTCTGCTGGACGGCATCATCACGGTCCTATCAGAGATAGCTGCATTTTCCAAAATGTCACCCGTGCCGGGCATCCCCGGCCTGACCGGGCGGCAAAGCCAACAAATCGCTGTGACCAATCTCGACCAGACCCTGCCCGAGACGCTGCTCACGCCGCCTGAACCAGCCTTCGGTTGCCCCATGCCCCATTTCCCCGGCAGCCTGCGCAATGCCGCCCAAAAGAGCACGCTGCAACTCAGTCTGCTCACCTCCAAGCCGCCAGAAACTCGGGGCGATACTGACATCATAGCCGTGCGCAATTAGGATCTCAGCGGCGCATACCGTGGCGTTTGGCCCAAGGGCTGGACCAAAGCCTTTGTCGCTGCGTTGATGCCTGTTGAAGCACTCGGTAATTCCGGCATCCTCTGGATCATCCGGTGTCCAGCGCATGACCCCGTCGTAACTGAGGGCCGCATAGAGGGCGACATTCTCTTTTGCCAGCCGCGCCACAAAACGGCCCAGCCAGTCGCGCGACACCAAGTCAAGCAATGCCGACGCCGTCACGAGCGACACCCCCGCAATCGGTAGCCTGTCGATAACTGCAAGATTACCCCGGCACATCTCCGCCTGCGGATGCCGGTCAGCGGCACAGGCCAAAAGCTGCGGGTCATTGTCAAAAAACCGCCAGCGGATTTCGCTTGCCCCCACGCTCTGAAACGCGCGCGCCGTAGCCCCGGTGCCGCATCCCAGATCAAGCACAGTAGCCGTAGCCCCGGCATGCTTCACCGCGCGCGCCAGCAGAGAAGGATCGCGCGCGCCAGCATCCGCCGGTTCGCGCAACGTCAACCACTCTGCGTCAAACCCCATCTCAGATGTCAGCCTCGTACCAACCGCGCGCGACATGGCTTTCGTGCAGCATCACCCGGAGTTTACGCAACCGCCCCTGATCCCCCAGACCTTCGGCCTTGGCGATATTGCGCAACCCGATCCAGATGTGGTGGCACAGGAATTCAGTCGTGGTGAACTTGCCGTTGAACTCGGGCTTATCGTCAAGATTGCCATATCGCAGCGGTGCCAGAACCCGCGCCAGCGCCTCTGACGCAAGCCCGATATCCACCACCAGCCCATGCGCGTCGATATCTTCTGTATAAAACGCAGCATCGACCACAAACGTCGCGCCATGAACCCCTTGAGCGGGCCCAAAAACCGCATCAGGCAGGGAATGGGCAATCATGATGTGATCGCGGACTTCGACGGCAAACATGGCGGCTTCCTTTATTCTGCGACCCATGACACCTAACACGCGCCCTCACTACGTCAAGCCGCACCCCAGCATCGGCAATTCGCCGCATGATCCCGAAAAATTCATTGGACCTGAAGACCTGCCGCCATATCTTTATCACATACCAAAACATGCAGATGCGCAGATATGTGAAGCACCGCAGACTGATCGCAGGGAGAGACCGTGACGGACACAAGAACCGGGCCCCAGTCCCCGTCAGACGTGGCGCCGCTGCCGCTTTGCGCTCGGCCCGCGCCCTCATTGACCGCGCGCCGCCGCCTTGTGCTGGGGCTCAATCTGATGACCGTTCTGGCGCTCTTTGCAGCAATGTTTGCGCTCTTTGCGCCGTCTGGCATCACGTCCGCAGAAGGGGCCATGCTTGGGGCGTTTCTACTCAGCTTGCCGTGGCTTTCTATCGGTCTGTGGAACAGCGTTTTGGGCTTGCTGCTTGATTTGCGTTTCGGCGCACGGGCCGCCACGCATGTGACCCCGGCACTTGACCGTATTCGCGGTGACGAGGCGATCACGGCCCGCGTGGCCGTGGTCATGCCGCTGCGCAACGAAGATCCTGACGCCTCTATCGCGCGCCTGCGAAATTTAGAGTCCGAAATCGCACGCAGCCCTTGGGCGGGGCGATTTTCCTTCCACGTGCTCAGCGATACGGACGACGCCCTGATCGCCTTGAAAGAGGAGGCACGGATCGCGCAATGGCGCAGCGCCCGCCCCCACGCCGCAATCCACTATCGCCGACGGACCGACAACACCGGCTATAAAGCGGGCAATATCGCTGAATTCCTGCACAGTGCCGAGGGGCAAAGCGATCTGTTCCTGCCGCTGGATGCGGATAGCGAAATGGGCGCAGACACCGTCTTGCGGATGATCCGCATCATGCAGGCCAGCCCCGAGATCGGCATGCTGCAAAGCCTTGTCACCGGCTTGCCGTCGCGCAGTTTTTTTACCCGCGCCTTTCAATTCGGCATGCGCCACGGCATGCGCTCCTATACCCTCGGCTCCGCGTGGTGGCAGGGGGATTGCGGCCCGAACTGGGGGCATAATATCGTGATCCGCACCGCACCGTTCCGCGCGCATTGCATGCTGCCGGACCTGCCCGGACGCGGGCCTCTCTCGGGGTCCATCCTCAGCCACGATCAGGTCGAGGCCGTGCTGATCCGTCGCGCGGGCTATGAGGTGCGCGTTCTGGCCGAAGAAAGCGAAAGCTATGAGGAGAATCCACCCAGCCTTGTGGATTTCATCCGCCGCGAATTGCGCTGGATGAATGGCAACCTGCAATATTTCCATTTGCTCGGCATGCCCGGACTCAAACCCGTCAGTCGCATTCAACTGGGGCTTGCGATCCTGATGTATCTCAGCGCCCCCGCATGGATCGCCTTTATCCTCATCGGTGCAGGCCTTGCCGGAACCGTGGATCACATGAACGCCGTACCACTGGGGCCCGGCCTTACCCTGTTCGCCGTGCTGATGACCCTCAGCCTCAGCCCCAAAATCATGGGATTGGCCCAGGTTCTGGCCTCGCGCGATCGCAGTTTAACCTATGGCGGACGTTTGCGGGTGTGTCTGGGTGGCGTCGCAGAACTCTTGTTCTCGATGCTCACCTCTCCGGTTGTCGCGGTGGCACTCACGCGGTTCGCCATGGGGCTGCTGATTGGTCAACGCATCGGCTGGACCGCACAACAACGCAGCCGGGATCGTTTGGGCTGGGATGAGGCAGCGCAGGTGCTCTGGCCACAAACCCTCTTAGGTCTGGCCCTGTGCCTCTGGCTTGGGATCAACGCCCCTTGGGCGCTTACCTTCGGGGCGCCCGTGCTCTTGGCCCTTATCCTCTCAATCCCGATTGCCGTGCTCTCAACCTTGCCGCGTCTGAGCCGCTGGTCCATGACAACCGGTCTTTTTGACATTCCCGAGGACCGTTTTCCATCCTCCGAACAGAGGGGCATTCACGCCCACACCGCCTGACATGGGAGAAACCGCATGACCACCCTCAGATTGACCACGATCGGCACGACCGTCGTCTTGGGCCTTGTTCCACCCGCTCAGGCAGCCCCCGCAACATGGCAGATTGATCCAGACCATGCCGTTGTGGCCTTTACCATCCTGCATGCTGGCTATGCCAAAGTGCTTGGTCGCTTTTCCCAGATCGAGGGCAGCTTTGTCTATGATCCGGACACGCAGGAATTGGGCACGGTGGCGGCCAGAATCGGCGCCCAAAGCGTCGATACCGCCCATGAAAAGCGTGATACTCACGTCCGCTCGGGGGATTTTCTGGATGCTGCGGCGCATCCGATGATCACCTTCGCTGCCGACGGCGGCACGCCAACCTCAGCGACCACCGGCACCGTCACCGGCGATCTGACGATTCGCGGCGTGACTCAGCCGGTGACACTTGACGTGACGCTCAACAAACGCGCCCTGTATCCCTGCTGTCATGCCAAAGAGACCTTGGGCATATCCGCAACGGCCGACATCCTGCGCAGCACGTTCGGCAGTACCTACGCCCTGCCCGATTTCGTGGGCGACACGGTCAGCATCATCCTCGAGTTCGAGGCGATCCGCACCGACTGACCTCCTGCCCCTCACCGAGCCCAAGCCCGAACAATCACAGCAATCATTTCGATGCAGAGTCCGATTTAAGACCCTCTTTGTCCGAAATAGATATTACATCTCGGTTACTTTTCTCCGAAATTGGGGCAAAGGAGTCGGATATCATGCGTTATTCAGGTTTCAAGGTCATCAAGGAGGCCCTGACAGGGCACCGGGGCTGGGGTCCCGCATGGCGCGATGCAGCGCCCAAGGCA
Organism: Roseovarius sp.; assembly: GCF_048262375.1. Taxonomy (GTDB): domain Bacteria; phylum Pseudomonadota; class Alphaproteobacteria; order Rhodobacterales; family Rhodobacteraceae; genus Roseovarius. The sequence continues at coordinate 2,080 of NZ_JBLXFE010000006.1, read as the reverse complement.
TCCTATGATTATGTGATCATCGGCGGTGGCGGGCACGGCCTTGCAACAGCTTACTATCTGGCCAAGCAATTCGGTCAGGCCCGCATCGCAGTGCTGGAAAAAGGCTGGATTGGCGGCGGCAACGTTGGCCGCAATACCACCATCATCCGCTCCAACTATCTGCTCGATGGCAACGAGCCGTTCTATGAGTTTTCGCTCAAGCTCTGGGAAGGGCTGGAACAGGATCTGAACTATAACGCGATGGTAAGCCAGCGCGGCATCCTTAACCTGATTCACACCGACGCACAGCGCGATGCCTTTATCCGGCGCGGCAATGCGATGATGCTGAACGGCGCTGATGCTGACCTGCTGACCACCGCGCAGATCGTTGCCCGCTACCCGTTCCTCAATGTGAATGACGCGCGTTTTCCGATCAAGGGCGGTCTGGCCCAGCATCGCGGCGGCACCGTGCGCCATGATGCGGTGGCTTGGGGCTATGCCCGCGCCGCTGATCAGCGCGGGGTGGACATCATCCAGAATTGCGAGGTCACCGGCTTTCGCATCGAGAACGGCAAATGTCTGGGCGTCGAGACCTCGCGCGGTTTTATCGGTGCGAAAAAGGTCGGGGCCTGCGTTGCGGGGTCCTCTTCGCGCCTCATGTCACACGCGGGCATGCGCCTGCCGATTGAAAGCCACGTGTTGCAGGCGTTTGTGTCCGAGGGCCTCAAACCCGTCCTGCCCGGCGTCATTACCTTTGGTGCGGGCCATTTCTATTGCAGCCAGTCCGACAAGGGCGGTCTCGTGTTTGGGGGCGATATCGACGGCTACAACTCTTACGCTCAGCGCGGCAATCTTCCGGTGGTCGAGGACGTGTGCGAAGGCGGCATGGCGATCTTTCCAATGCTGGGTCGCGCCCGCCTGCTGCGGATGTGGGGCGGCATCATGGATATGAGCATGGACGGCTCGCCCATCATCGACCGCACCCATATCGACGGGCTCTATTTCAACGGTGGCTGGTGTTATGGCGGATTCAAGGCGACGCCCGCCTCGGGCTTTGCCTATGCGCATCTGCTCGCCACGGACAGGCCACATGCCACCGCCAAAGCCTATCGTTTTGATCGCTTCGCCAAGGGGCGGATGATCGACGAAAAGGGCATGGGCAACCAGCCCAACCTGCACTGAGGGAAACCGCGCCATGCTGATCAATCATCCTATTCTCGGTCCCCGCGACGCCAGCGAATTTGTTTACAAAGGCGACGCCGCCCTCATCAACCGCCCCGCCCCTGACGCACCCGACGCGCTGGAGCAGTTCATCGACTACGGTTATTTGCGTGACAACCCCGCCGGGGCGCATCGCGAGTTGTGGTTTCACGAACAGGGCGACCGAAGCTGGCTGGTCGTGACCCGCAACACCCTGACCCATGAAATCACCGATGTGGAATTGGCCCGCGACGTGGCCCGCCGGGAAGGACGCTCCAAATGACGCAAGTGAACCGTTTGCCGGGCGGTCTGATTGACCGCAGCCAGACCATTTCCTTCAGCTTTGACGGTCGCTCGATGAAGGGGCATCCGGGCGACACGCTCGCCTCTGCCCTTCTGGCCAATGGCGTGCGCCTGATGGGCCGGTCGTTCAAATACCACCGCCCGCGCGGCCCGCTCTCGGCCGGGTCCGAGGAACCCAATGCCATTGTGGAACTGCGCGACGGCGCGCGACGCGAACCCAACACCCGCGCCACCACCGCCGAACTGTTCGACGGCCTCACCGCGCAATCGCAAAACCGCTGGCCTTCGCTTGCCTTCGATGCCCTGTCGATCAACGACCGGCTGTCCAACTTCTTTGCCGCCGGATTCTATTACAAAACCTTCATGTGGCCCGCCGCCTTCTGGGAAAAGCTCTACGAGCCGATGATCCGTCGCGCTGCGGGTCTGGGCTCACTCAGCCTGCAACCCGACCCCGACAGCTATGACAAGGGCTATCTGCATTGCGATCTGCTGGTGATCGGCGCAGGCCCAGCAGGGCTTGCGGCGGCGCTCACGGCGGGCGAATCCGGCCTCAACGTCATTCTCGCGGACGAAGGCCCCCTGCCCGCTGGCCGCCTCA
>NZ_JBLXFE010000005.1:157503-252985 GCF_048262375.1 Roseovarius sp. | reverse complement strand
CGAATTCCTCGCCGCCGTAGCGCGCGACAAGATCCTCTGTGCGGCAATTGCCGGTGAGGACCGCCGCGAACTGTCGCAGGGCGAGATCGCCCGCGACATGGCCGTGGCGATCGTTGAAACCCTTGAAGTGGTCGATATCGGCGAGGATCACCGCGCAGGGGCGATTGCAGGCCTCAAGCACGGCGGCGCTGAGGCTGCTGCGGCTGTGCACGCCGGTGAGCGGATCATGGTTCAGCGCGTGTTCAAGCCGGGCTGCGTGCTGGTGCACCGCGCGCAGATGCTGGCCGATGGCATAGGCGAGGGGGGCCGCGACCATCAGCGCCATGAGCGCGCCGGGAAGCAGGGTCCGCGCCGCGAGATCGGGCGGCAGGACGAGGCCACGCAAAAGCGTGCTGCCCGACAGAACCACGAGACAGATCAGCGCCGCGAAGCGCCGCACATCGCCAAGTGTTTCAATCTGCCACCGCATTGCCCCGCCCTTTTGCCCGCGCACAGGCAGGATCGTGCAGGCCGGTTAACGATTGGTTGGTTTTGGTGGGGGTGAACCGCATGCAATAGGTCGGGTTTTAGCCAAATGCTGCACAGCCTCACCTTCGCGTGACAGGGGGCAGGGTGGGGTGGCGATCCGGGCTGCGGCTGCCTAGTCTGGTGATGTCACCGCAGCAAAGGAGGTCCCATGCCCACCGAACGCCTGACCTTCACCGGCCATGCTGGCCATGATCTTGTGGCGCGGCTGGATTTGCCAGCGGGGCCGCATTTGGCGACTGCGCTCTTTGCGCATTGTTTTACCTGTTCCAAGGATATTCCCGCCGCGCGGCGGATCGCGGCGCGGTTGGCGGGGGCGGGGATCGCAGTGCTGCGATTCGATTTCACCGGCCTCGGGCATTCGGGGGGCGAGTTCGAGAACACGTCCTTTAGCACGAATGTCGAGGATCTGGCACGTGCGGCCGAGGCGCTGAGCGCGCGTGGCATGGCACCGGGTTTGCTCATCGGGCATAGTCTGGGTGGGGCGGCGGTGCTCGCGGCGGCTGGACAGATCAAGAGCGCGCGGGCCGTGGTGACCATTGGCGCGCCGTTTGATCCCGGTCATGTGACGCATAATTTCGGGGCCGCGCTGGAGCGGATAGAGGCGGATGGCGTGGCCGAGGTGCGGCTGGGCGGGCGCAATATCCGGATCGGTCGTGGCTTTGTCGAGGATGTGCGCGCCGAGGCGCTGGGCCCCAAGATCAACGCGCTGCACAAGGCGCTCTTGGTGTTGCACGCCCCGCGCGACGAGACAGTGGGTATCGAGAACGCGGGCGAGATTTTCAAGGCGGCGCGGCATCCCAAAAGCTTTGTCACGCTGGATGGGGCCAATCATTTAATCACGAACCCGGATGATGCGGAATATGCGGCGGGGGTCATTGCCGCATGGGCCAAGCGATATCTGGCGATGACCCCGCCTGCGCCGCCGCCCGGAGCGCCCGAAGGCGTGGTGCGGGTGAGCGAGGCCGATGGTGAGGGGTTCTTGCAGGATATCAACGCAGGTCCCGCCCACCATGTGCTGGCCGATGAGCCGGTGGCCTATGGCGGCACGGATCGCGGCATGTCGCCCTATGGGTTTCTTGCCGCCGGGTTGGGGGCCTGCACCTCGATGACGATCCGGATGTATGCGCGGCGCAAGGGTTGGGATCTGGATCATGTCAGCGTCGATGTTTGTCACGACAAGGTACATGCGCAGGATGCCGACAGCCGGGCCGAGGCCAAGGCGGATAAATTTACCCGTGTTATCCGGCTTGAAGGGGATCTGAGTGATGCGCAGCGCGAGAAGCTGTTGGAGATTGCGGATAAATGCCCGGTGCATCGGACGTTGGAGCGGTCTTCGCGGGTGGTGACGCGGTTGGAGGACAGTCCGAGGAGGGGCTGAGCCTGAGGCTCAGATCCGAAGGAAAGGTTGCGCAAGACGGGGGATGAGGCCGCGAAAGCGCAGCGGCGCATCCGTTGCGGCAAGGCAGATGCAATCGGCACCAATATCCGCGACGGGCGTGTGATCGAGATCCTGATTGGCTATCTCGATATCACCGGGGCCGAAATAATCGACATGGTCGGAAAACGCGCCTTGCAGCACGAGCGTCAGTTCGGTGCCACGATGGCCATGGTCGGGCACAGCCGCCCCGGCGGGAATGTAGAGAAGCCGTGCGGTTGCGACGCGTGATGTGGGCAGGATCGCCTGTTTGACGCCCATGCCGACAGGTCGCCAGCGCACCGCGTCCAGATCGCCGCCCACGTAATCGCGCAGCGGTGCGGGAAAAAGACCGGGGACGCGGTGCGGGGTCGGTCTCTGAGTCAGTGTCTGTGACCCGCTGCGTATCCGCGCCATGGTCGCCGCGAGACTGTCCTGCGCCAATTCCACGGTTTCAGACCGCTCGATCAGTGCGCCGCCGACGGTGTCAAAGGCCGCGAGCCGGGCGCGGCAGTCATCGCAAAGCGACACATGGGTCGCCACCGTGAGGTTAAAGGCCTCGGGCAAGCTGCCTGCGGAATAGGCCATCAGCAGGGCGTCGGTCAGGTGGTGGGTGATCTGTTGTCTGGTCATGGCATTCACTTCATTGCGTGGCGCAGGCGGTCGAGCGCCAGTCTGATGCGGGATTTGATCGTGCCAAGCGGCAGGCCGGTTTGCGCTGCAATCTCGGAATGGCTGAGATCGCTGAAATAGGCCTTTTCGATCAACTCCCTTTGTTTTGCGGGCAGCGAGGCAATCGCATCGCCCAGCTGGTCACTTTCCTGTTGCAGGGCGAGCATATCAGCCTGATCAGGTTCTGGGTCCTGTCCCCAAGGCAGATCTTCGGGTTCGGGGCGTTTTTGTTTGCGCAGCGCGTCGATCTTGCGGTTGCGCGCGATGGTAAAGATCCATGTGGCCGCAGAGGCGCGGGCGGGATCGAAAAGATGCGCCTTTTGCCAGAGCGTTGCCATTACCTCTTGGGTGCATTCCTCGGCCAGCGTGGCATCGGCACCGGAGCGCATGAGGAAGGCCTTAACCCTCGGGGCGAAATGCCCAAAGAGCCGAGCAAAGGCGGTCTGGTCCTGCGTGTCGCGGATGGCCGCGATACAAGCCACCCAATCGGTGTTTTCCCTGTCCCGTATCGTCGTCACCTTTGGAGGTCCTGCCCGTTTGACTGTCATGGTACCCCTCTTACCACGGGCATTGAGCACCGGCGAGGGGGCAGGGTCACGCAAGAGGGTGGCTTCGTTGAACATGGGGGGATTACGCAGGCTGATCCATGGTGGATCACCGCTGGTTGAAAAAACCTGAGGGGCAAAGCGAAGTTTACTAATCCGATCGAGGGCTTGGATCGTAGTTAATGGAATACAGGCAAGAAAACAGGTGAAACGACAAATGCCCCTTAGGACCAGCGCTGCGGCGCGCAAGAGAATTGCCGTGATCGGCGCGGGCGTATCTGGCATGGGGGCCGCAGACCGTCTTGCGGATGTGCATGACGTGGTGCTCTTTGAGGCCGATCATCGGTTGGGTGGGCATGCGCGCACCGTCGTTGCCGGGAAGCGGGGCGACCAGCCGGTTGATACCGGCTTTATCGTGTTCAACTATGCGACCTATCCGCATTTGACCGGGCTGTTCGAGCGGCTGAATGTGCCGGTGACCCCGAGCACGATGAGTTTTGGCGCGTCGTTTCGCGGGGGGGCGCTGGAGTATGGGCTGAATGGGGCGGGGGCGTTTTTCGCGCAGAGACGCAATGCGTTGAACCCGGCCTACTGGCGGATGTTGCGAGATATTTTTCGTTTCAATGCCGGGGCGCTGGAGGCCTGTGCCGAGCCGGGTCTGACCATCGGCGGGCTGATCCACAAGATGCGGCTGGGCCGGTATTTCCGCGATTATTATCTTACGCCTTTTTCGGGAGCGATCTGGTCGATGCCGGCGGAGCAGGTGTTGGAGTTTCCGGCGCAGGCGCTGGTGACGTTTTTCAAGCAGCATGGTTTGCTGGGGTATGATGAGCAGCATCAATGGTACACGGTGCAGGGCGGATCGGTGGCCTATGTGACCCGACTGGAGCAGGTCTTGCGTGGCAAGGGGGTTGAGATCCGGCTGGGGGCGCCGGTGGCGGGTATCCGGCGCGTTGATGTGGGGGTCGAGGTGCGGGCGCGGGGCGCTGAGTGGGAGGCGTTCGACGAGGTGGTGATTGCCGCGCATAGCGACGATGCGCTGCGTCTTTTGTCGGATGCCGATGAAACCGAGCGCCGCGATGTGGGGGCGATTGCCTATCAGCCAAATGACATCATCCTGCATGCCGATACATCCGTTATGCCGCGCCGCCGGGCGGTGTGGTCGTCATGGAATTACACTGAGGCGCGGGTCGCGCGGGCGGGACAGATCGACCTCACCTATTGGATGAACAGCCTGCAGCCGATTCCCATGGATGACCCGCATTTTGTCACGCTCAACACCACGCGCCCCATTCGGGAGGATTTGATCTATGATCAGGTCACCTTGCGCCATCCGGTCTATGATCTGGCGACGGTGGCGGCACAGGGTCGGGTGCGGGCCGGGAATGGTCGGCGCAATACATGGTTTTGCGGGGCGTGGATGCGGCATGGGTTTCACGAGGACGGCCTGGCCAGCGGTCTGGTGGTGGCCGAGGAGATTTGTGCGTCCTCCGAATTCTTGGTTGCGGCCCAGTGAGCCGGGTCGACCATATTGCGGGTCATACGTGGCATGGGCGCAAGGGCGGGATCGAGAACGCTTTTCGCTATGGTATCGACTATGTGCTATTGGATGCCGAGGCCGAGGTGGCGGCACCCCGCCTGTTTGGGCGCAACCGGCGCGGGATCATATCAATATGGGACAGCGATCATGGCGGCGCGCCGGGGCAGGGACGCGGAGCGGCTTGGGTGCGCGACGTCTTGGCCGAGCGGCAGATTGCGGCCCCGGCGCGGATCGAGCTTTTGGCGCAACCGCGTGTGTTCGGGCATGTGTTCAACCCGGTGAGTTTCTGGATTTGCCGGGACGATCATGGAAAGGTGCCGGTGATCATTGCCGAGGTAAGCAATACCTATGGGGACCGCCATTCCTATCTGTGTCACCGGGACGATATGGGGCCGATCACCGCCGAGGACCGATTGCAGGCGCAAAAGATCTTTTATGTCTCGCCGTTTCTGCGGATCGAGGGCGGGTATGAGTTTCGGTTTGATCTGCGCGCGGATCGGATAGGCATCTGGATTGAGTTCACCGGCAACCATGGTGGGGTGATTGCAACGCTGGTGGGGCAACGCAAACCGCTGAGCCATCGCGGCTTGATCGCGGCTCTGCTGCGCCGCCCGTTCGGATCGCGGCGGGTGCTGGGCCTGATCCACTGGCAGGCGCTGAAGCTTTGGTGGAAAGGCGCGGGGTTCAACAGCCGCCCGGTACCGCCCGCCGACGAGGTGAGCCGGTGAGCGAAGCTGTGGTCGATAGGGGGGTGCAGGCTGCGCCGCGCCTGCCGGGCTATGCGCTGTTTGCGGCGCTTCTGGCGGCGGCGGGTTTGCCGCTCTATATCCACGCGCCGAAATTCTATGTGGATGAATATGGCGTGTCTCTGGGCGCGCTGGGTGCTGTGCTCTTTGCGCTGCGGTTGATTGATGTTGTGCAGGACCCCGCGTTGGGGCGGCTGGCGGAGCGGGTGCGCGCGCACCGTGCGGCGAGCGTCTGGGTTGGCGTGGCCGTGATGGCTGTGGCGATGCTGGGGCTCTTTGCCGTGACGCCGCCGATTGCGCCGCTCTGGTGGTTCGCGGCCATGCTGGTGTTGGTGTTTTCGGCCTTTAGCTATCTGACCATTTGCTTTTACGCGCAGGGGGTGGCGAGCGCGGCGGATTTGCGTGGGCAGGGGCACTTGCGGTTGGCGCGGTGGCGGGAAACCGGCGCGCTGTTGGGGATTTGTGCGGCGGCGGTGGCCCCTGTGGCTTTGGGTGGGTTTGCGGGGTTTGCGTTGGCCTTTGCGGTTTTGTCGGGCGCGGCCGTATTGGCGATGGGCGGCCAATGGTACGTCTCGGACATGCCGCAAGGCACGGGCTTTGGCCCGGTGTTGCGCGATAGGGTGGCGCGGCGTCTGTTGATCGTGGCGATGGTCAATGCCGCCCCGGTGGCGGTGAGTTCCACGCTATTCCTGTTCTTTGTCGAGAGCCGGTTGCAGGCGCCGGGATGGGAGGGGCCGTTTCTCTTGGTCTTTTTCCTGTCGGCGGCGGCGGCGGCGCCTGTCTGGGGGACCTTGGCCGAGCGGTTTGGCGCGAAGCGGATGCTGTTGGCGGGCATGGTCCTGTCGATTGCAGCCTTTGCGGGGGCGGTCACGCTGGGGGCGGGCGATCTCGGGGCGTTTGGTGTGATCTGTGTGGTCTCAGGGGCAGCGCTCGGGGCGGATATGACGCTTTTGCCTGCGCTTTTTGCGCGGCGGATCGCGGAGGTGTCACCGGCGGCGGCGGAAGGCTTCGGCCTGTGGTCTTTCGTGTCGAAATTCACGCTGGCGCTGGCGGCGGTGGCGCTCTTGCCGCTCTTGGAGGCGGGTGGGTATTCGGCCGGGCAGGCGAATGACAGCAAGGCGCTGATGTTGCTCGGTTTTTTATATGGGGCGGTACCGTGTGTGTTGAAGATTTTGGCCATTGCGCTCTTGGCCCGAACACCGATTGAGGAAAGGGGGTGATCCGATGGAGGCTTTGGGATGGGGTTTGCTGGGGGCTGCGTTGATGCTGGCTCTGACGCTGCTCAAGGAGCGGTTTGCGGGCTTTGATGGGCAGGTGCCCGAGGATTACGCAGGCCAAAGGCCGCAATTCGATCTGCGTGAGCATCTGAGCGGGCCGATCAAATGCGAGGGGGTGATTTACGGCCCTCTGGGGCGGGTGGCGTCACGGTTTACCGGCGATTTCGAGGCGGCTTGGCACGGCAATCGCGGGGTGATGCGCGAGCATTTCGAGTATGACAGCGGCAATTCGCAGGATCGGGAATGGCGGCTGGAGTTGGGCAATGATGGCTCTATCCGGGCCGAGGCGGACGATCTGGTCGGCCCCGGTTTGGGTCAGCAGCGTGGGGCTGCGGCGCGGCTTTGTTACCGGATCAGGCTGCCGAAGGACGCGGGGGGGCATGTGCTGAGCGTGACCGACTGGATGTATCTGGCACCTAACGGGGTGATCATCAATCGCAGCCAGTTCCGCAAGTTCGGGATCAAGGTGGCGGAATTGGTGGCGGTGATGCGGCGGGTCGAGGCATGATGGACTGGCGCGGCAAACGCTATTGGCTGGTGGGGGCGAGTGAGGGTCTGGGCGCGGCATTGGCGCAAAAGATCAGCGCGACCGGAGCCGAGGTGATCGTGTCGGCGCGCAATGCCGCGCGTCTGGAGGAGGTGGTGGCCGGTCTGCCCGGTCGCGCCAGTGCCGTGCCGGTCGATGTGAGCGACAGCGCCAGCGTGGCCGAGGCTGCGCGCGCTGTGGGGCCGGTCGATGGGTTGGTCTGGCTGGCCGGGGTCTATTGGCCGATGTCTGCGACGGACTGGCGGGCCGATGAGGCCGTCGCCATGGCGGATGTGAATTTCACCGGCGCGGTGCGGGTGATTGGCGCGGTGCTGCCCGACATGGTGGCGCGGGATGCGGGCCATGTGGTGTTGACCGGCTCGCTCTCGGGGTTTCGCGGGCTGCCGGGGGCGATCGGCTATGCCGCGTCCAAGGCGGGGGTCATGTCCTTGGCTGAATCGCTGCGGGCCGATTTGTGGCGGACCGGTGTGCGCGTGCAACTGGCCAATCCGGGTTTTATCAAGACGCGGCTGACCGAGAAGAACGCCTTTCGCATGCCCTTCATCATGACGCCTGACGCTGCGGTGCAGGAGATGTTCGAATTGATGTGCGATGAGGCGGCGTTTCAGCGGCATTTCCCGCGCATTTTTAGCTATGTCTTTCGCCTGTCTCGATTTTTGCCGGATTGGGCCTATTATCGGTTGTTTGCGTAAGATCAAGGACGGGTGGCTGTTCGGCGGGCATTCCTGTGTTAGAATACGCGCAACAGGAGGGCAGGTTCATGCTGGACATCACGGTACATAAAATCGCGCAGGTGGTTCTGATGGCGCGCGAGCTGGGCCGGGCGGAGGGCGAATTGCGCGCCTTCATCGACCGGCTGAGCGAGGAGGAACAGGCCAGTCTGGTCGCGGTGATGTGGATCGGGCGCGGCAGTTTTGAGGCTGAGGAACTGGAAGAGGCCAAGCGCACGGCCTTTGAAGAGGCCACAACGCCCTGTGCCGATTACTTGCTCGGGTCGCCGCATTTGTCGGATCATCTGGAAAACGGGTTGGATGCGCTCGGCCTGTCGGCGTCGGATGATGAGGATGAGCTGATCCGGGGCGGCTGAGCGCATCCAGCGTGTGGGGTTGCATTGATCCCGCCGTCGCTTGGCCGTATAGGCGAGTGGCAAACGCGATGGAAACCCGAGGAGACGCCCATGTCGAACGCCGCATTGGAAACCGCAATCGAGACCGCCTGGGAGGCGCGCGATACGATCACGCCCGCCACCGGAGGCGAGACCCGCGAGGCTATTGAGGACACGCTCAATGCGCTGGATAGCGGTGCATTGCGGGTGGCCGAGCGGCAGGCGGATGGCCAATGGCATGTCAACCAATGGGCCAAGAAGGCGGTGCTGTTGGGATTCCGCATCAAGGATATGGAAATCCATGCCGGCGGGCCGCAGGGTGCGGGCTGGTGGGACAAGGTTGACAGCAAGTTCAAGGGCTGGGGCGATGCCGAATGGCGCGAGGCCGGGTTCCGGGCCGTGCCCAACTGTGTGGTGCGCAAGTCCGCCTATATCGCCCCCGGCGTGGTGCTGATGCCGTCCTTTGTCAACCTTGGGGCCCATGTGGACAGTGGCACCATGGTCGATACTTGGGCGACGGTGGGCTCTTGTGCGCAGATCGGCAAGAATGTGCATCTCTCGGGTGGCGTGGGTATTGGCGGCGTGCTGGAGCCGATGCAGGCCGGGCCGACGATCATCGAGGACAATTGCTTTATCGGTGCGCGTTCCGAGGTGGTCGAGGGCTGTATCGTGCGCGAGGGATCGGTTTTGGGCATGGGGGTTTTCATTGGGAAATCCACCAAGATCGTGGACCGCGAAACCGGCGAGGTCATGTATGGCGAAGTGCCGCCCTATTCGGTGGTCGTCGCAGGGTCGATGCCGTCGAAGAATGGCATCAACCTCTATTGCGCGGTGATCGTCAAGCGGGTGGACGCGCAGACGCGTTCCAAGACCGGGATCAACGAGTTGCTCAGGGATTGAGGGGGCAGGCGCAGGGACCGTGCCCTCTGCGCCAAATATTCTTTGCGCGGAATCAAGGTGCCGCAGGCACCGCCGCGCAGCGCCCGTCCGCCCCCTCGGGCGGGCGCTTTTGCAACGGCCCATCTCATTGACAACGCGGAAGACTTCTCAGGCATAAATTGCCAATTACTTTTGTAACAGCGCCCACCCGGCGGACGGGCACCGCGCGGCTTGTTTCGCGAGGCAAGCTACGCAAAGAGATATCCCCCAAAGAAAAACCCCGCCGATTGGGCGGGGTTTTGTTCCTTCAGCCGAAGCTGATCGCGGCTTAGCCCTGACGGGCTTTGAAACGCGGCTGGGTCTTGTTGATCACGTATACGCGGCCTTTGCGGCGCACGACACGGCAATCCCGGTGCCGGTTCTTGAGCGAGCGGAGCGAATTGCGAACCTTCATGGTCGTCTCCTCGGTTGTCGCGGCGCGGGCCAGCGCCTGGGGTTGCGGGCGTCCCGGCAGGTGCGGGACAGTGAATTCATGGTGGGCGATACAAGGTTCGAACTTGTGACCCCTTCGATGTCAACGAAGTGCTCTACCACTGAGCTAATCGCCCATGAATGCCAGCCGATCGCCTGCCCCAAAAAGAGGGGCGCGGAAATCCGCGCCGGTTCGCTGGTCTATAAAAGGAGTCGGAGAGGGGATCAAGGGCTTTTAGATGCTCAATTTCAGTCTATTATCACAGGCGAAAGGAATGCGCATGCCAAAGGTCGCCTATCACCTCATCCATCCTGATCGGCGCACCACGGCGGTGGTGTTCGCCTCGCCGCATAGTGGGCGGGATTACCCGTGGAGTTTTTTGCGCCGGACCACGCTGAATGAGCATTCGGTGCGCTCGTCTGAGGATGCCTTTGTCGATCAGTTGTTCGAGAGTGCCCCGCTCTATGGCGCGCCGCTGATCAAGGCGGGCGCGCCGCGTGCCTATGTCGATCTCAACCGCAGCGCCGATGAACTGGACCCGGCGCTGATCGAAGGGGTGGCGCGGCAGGGACATAATCCGCGCGTGGCCTCGGGCCTTGGGGTGATTCCGCGGGTGGTGGCCAATGGGCAGGCGATCTATCGCGGCAAGCTGAGCCTAGCCGAGGCAGAACACCGGATCGAGACCTATTGGAAACCCTATCACACCGCCTTGCGTGGGCAGATGGATCAGGCGCATCTGATGTTCGGGCAGTCCATTCTGATTGATTGCCATTCGATGCCGCATGAGGCGATGGATGCGGTGGCGCGGCGCGGTGTACGTCGGCCCGAGGTCGTGCTGGGCGATAGGTTTGGCGCGGCTGCTGACGGGGCCGTGGTGGAGCGCATCGAGGCGGCTTTTGTCAATGCTGGGTTGGTGGTCACACGCAACACGCCCTTTGCCGGGGCCTATATCACGCAGGCATATGGCCGTCCTGCGCGCGGGCGACATGCGGTGCAGATCGAGATTGATCGCGCTCTCTACATGAATGAGCGGCTCATTCGGCCCAACGGCAATTTCGAGTCGTTTCGCAGGCTGCTGTCGGGGGTGATCCGCGAGATTGCCGAGATCGGGCGCGCGGAGGCGCGGCCCTTGGCGGCGGAATAGGGGGCTTACCCCCCCAATGCCGAGCCGTGCGGTGTCTGCGGCGCCTTGAGGCCATGCGAACGGAATTGGGGCAAACGTCAGCAAAAAGCCACCCTTACCGCAACGCCCGTCCCTTGCGGATCGCGTCCGGTCCGAATTTCGAGCGGATCGCGTCGGTGGCGCGTTCGGCCCCGGCGCGGCGTATGGCCTGAGGGTCGAGCAGATCGCCGGAGCGGTCGGCGGTCGCTTCGGGCACCAAGTCCGACAGCCCGACGCCGATTAGCCGGTAGGCCTCCCCCGGCGGCACCTGATCAAGCAGTGCGCGCGCGGTGCGATAGAGCGTGTCCGCAAGTTGGGTGGCATCCCGCAGGGCGTGGCGGCGGGTCAGCAGCCTGTGATCGGCGCGCTTGAGTTTGAGCGTGACCACGCGGCCTGCAAGGGCGCGGGCCTTGGCGCGGTCGGCCACCTTTTCCGCCAGCCGCCAGATATGGCCGTCGAGCAGGTCAATATCGCGGGTGTCCTCAAAGAATGTGGTCTCGTTCGAGATGGATTTGACCGGGGCATTGGCCGAGACGCGGCGGCGGTCCTGTCCGCGCGCCAGATGCCAGAGGCGATCGCCCATCGAGCCAAACCGCGCAGACAGGTCGCGGCGGTCCCATCGCAGCAGATCGGCAAAGCTGCGGATGCCCGCATCATTCAGGGCCCTGAGGGTGGATTGACCCACACCCCAGATCAGGCTGACCGGGCGGTCGCGCAGGAAATCGGCGGTCTCGGCCTGACCGATCACCGCAAAGCCATGCGGTTTGTCGAGATCCGAGGCGATCTTGGCCAGAAACTTATTATGGCTGAGCCCGATGGAGCCGGTGAGCCCCAGTTCGTCGCGCATGCGTTTAATGAGGCGGGCCAGCATGACGGCAGGGGGCGCACCGTGCAGCCGCGCGGTGCCGGTGAGGTCGAGAAACGCCTCGTCGAGCGAGAGCGGTTCTACGGCAGGGGTGAGGTCGAGCATCAGGGCGCGGATGGCGCGCGACACTTCGGCATAGACCTGCATGCGGGGTTTGATCACCACCGCCTCGGGGCAGAGTTTGAGCGCCTGAAACATCGGCATGGCCGAGCGCACGCCCTTGATGCGGGCGATATAGCAGGCGGTCGAGACCACGCCGCGCCGCCCGCCGCCGATGATCAGCGGTTGGTCGGCGAGCGCGGGGTTGTCGCGTTTTTCGACGCTGGCGTAGAAGGCATCGCAATCCATATGGGCGATTGTGAGATCGAACAGCTCGGGATGGGACACGATACGGGGGCTGCCGCAGGCGGGGCAGCGGCGGGCAGTGTCGAATCGGGTCAGGCAATCGCGACAGAGGCTGGGCATGATGGGAGAGTGTAGGGGTGGGGCGTGGGCGTGCGCAAGTTGGGGATGATGTTGAGCTGTCGACCGCGCGAATAGCACCGAAGGTGCCGCGCGGATCGTTGGGCCGGGGACTAGCGACACAACACTCGTAGCTGCCACTTTATGCCTGCCAAGTCCGTCTAAACTCACAGAATTGCGCGCCCTCTCATAATCGCTAGGCCGCGGGACGGCCCAGCGATCCGCGCGGCGGCGCTACGCGCCTTGTTCCGCGCGGGGGTAAGCGCTGCGCGGCATCTCATCGCCATAAAAAACCCGGACGCTGGGCATCCGGGCTCTTTATACAGCGGCTTGGTTCCCTCAGAGCAGGGATTTGACCTTTTCCGCCACGGCCTCGGCGGTGATGCCGAATTCCTTGTAGAGCGTGGGGGCCGGGGCCGAGGCCCCGAAATCGTGCATCCCGACAAAGCCGCCCTTTTCGCGGCGGCCGCGCTCGCCGTAGAGCCAGCGGTCCCAGCCAAAGCGGATCGCCGCCTCGACCGCGACGCGCACCGGGCCTGCGGGCAGGACGCGTTTGCGGTAACTCTCGTCCTGTTCCTCGAAGAGTTCCCAGCAGGGCATGGAGACCACGCGGGTGCCGATGCCCTCGGCCTCAAGGATGTCGCGCGCCTTCATGGCAATCTCGACCTCGGAGCCGGTGGCCATCAGGATCGCCTGACGCTTGCCCGTCGCATCGGCCAGCACATAGGCGCCTTGGGCGGTCAGGTTCTTGGCCTTATGCTCGCGCCGCAGGGTGGGCAGGCCTTGCCGTGTCAGCGACAGGACCGAGGGGGTTTCTTTGGAGGTCAGCGCCAGTTCCCAGGATTCGGCCGTCTCGACCGTGTCGCAGGGGCGGAAAACCCAAGTGTTGGGGGTGGCGCGGCTGATTGCCAGATGCTCGACCGGCTGGTGGGTCGGGCCATCCTCGCCCAGACCGATGCTGTCATGGGTCATGACAAACACGGTGGGGATTTTCATCAGCGCAGCCAGACGCATGGCGGGGCGGGCATAATCGGTAAAGCACATGAAAGTGCCGCCATAGGGGCGGATGCCGCCGTGCAGCGCCATGCCGTTCATTGCGGCGGCCATGCCGTGTTCACGAATGCCCCAATGGACATAGCGGCCCTTGCGGTTGTCCACATCAAACACGCTCATATCGCCCGAGCGGGTGTTGTTCGAGCCCGAGAGATCGGCAGAGCCGCCGACGGTTTCCTGAAGAATCGGGTTGACGACCTCTAGCACCATTTCCGAGCTCTGCCGGGTGGCGAGTTTGGGGGCCTCGGCGCTGATCTGCTTTTTCAGGGCGCGGATGCGGGCCGAGAGTTTGACCGGCATGTCACGGTTGAAGATGCGGGCAATCTCGGCCTGACGCGCGGGCGAGGTTTCCGTCAGACGCTTGGTCCATGCGGCATGGGTGGCCGCGCCACGTTGGCCGATGACCTCCCATGCGGATTTCACATCTGCGGGGATTTCGAAGGGGCCATGCGGCCAGCCATAGGCCTCTTTCGCTGCGGTCAGTTGATCGGGATTGGTCAGCGCGCCGTGACCCTTGGAGGTGTCCTGCGCGGCATGGCCAAGGGCGATATGGGTCTTGCAGGCGATCATCGTGGGTTGATCGGTGGTCTTGGCCTCGGTCAGAGCCGCATCAATCGCCGCCGGGTCATGCCCGTCAATTTCAAGCACATGCCAGCCTGAGGCGCGGAAGCGTGCCACCTGATCGGTGCGGTCGGCAAGGTCAACCGTGCCGTCGATGGTGATGTTGTTGTTGTCCCAGAGCACGATGAGGCGCGAAAGCTGGTGACGGCCGGCAAGGCCGATGGCCTCTTGGCTGACGCCTTCCATCAAGCAGCCGTCGCCGGCGATGACATAGGTATAGTGATCCATCAGCTTGGCGCCGAAGCGGGCACGCAGCATTTCCTCGGCCATGGCAAAGCCTACGGCGTTGGAAATTCCCTGACCGAGCGGGCCGGTGGTGGTTTCAATGCCGGTGGCATGGCCATATTCGGGATGGCCTGCGGTTTTCGCGCCCCACTGGCGGAAATTGCGGATCTCCTCAATCGTCATGTCGGCATAGCCGGTCAGATGCAGCAGCGAATAGAGCAGCATCGAGCCATGCCCCGCCGAGAGGATAAAGCGGTCGCGGTCGGGCCAGTTGGGATTGGAAGGATCGAATTTGAGGTGTTTCTCAAACAGCACGGTGGCGACATCGGCCATGCCCATCGGCATGCCGGAATGGCCAGAGTTTGCGGCGGCGACGGCGTCGAGGGTCAGCGCGCGGATGGCGGTGGCCTTTTTCCAGTGATCGGGGTTGGCAGAGCGGAGGGCAGCGATATCCACGGGGGTGACATCCTTTGAATGGGGCAATGACTGCGCGTTGCATACCAGCCCGGCGCAGAAGTTCAAGCGCGAGGCGGTCGTTCAGGGGCTTTGAGCGGGATTGGGGGCGCATTTCCACGATCCTTTCATTAGACTTGATCAAAACCCGCCCGGTGTGCGATTCGTGGGGCATACGGGCAATACAAGTGAGGACCCCCGAGGATGAGTCAGATAGACGAGTTGCAGGCACGGATCACGGCGGCCTTGGACCGCATTGCGCAGGGGCTGGAGGATCGCCCCAAAGTGGCGGGTGATCTTGAATATCTCGGCAAGCTGCATGAGCAGGTCGAGGAAGAGAGATTGGCCAATGCGCAGTTGCAAGAGCGGGTCAAGGCGTTGCATGCCAAGCTGGAGGCGGCGGAGGGCGCGCAGAGTGAGACCCTGCGCAAGCTGGACGCGGACCTGCAGTCGCTGCGCAAGGCCAATCAGCAGTTGCGCGACAACAATCAGGCGCTGCGCGAGGCCAATGCGCGCGGCGTGGCCGAACCGCATCTGATCAACAAGTCCATGATGGCCGAATTGGAGGGGCTGCGCGCCGTGCGCAGCGCGGATCGCGGTGAGGTGGAAGCGGTGCTTGGGGCCCTGGGGCAGGTGATTGCCGAAGCTGAAACCAAAGGCAAAACAGACAACGCAGATAAGACGGAGACATCCGATGCCTGAGGTGCAGATCGAAATTGGGGGTCGCAAATTCGAGGTGGCCTGTCAGGCGGGAGAAGAGCATTACCTGCATGCCGCCGCCAAGATGCTGGACGAGGAAGCGTCGGTTCTGGCGGCGCAGATCGGGCGCATCCCTGAGCCGCGCATGTTGTTGATGGCGGGCCTGATGCTGGCCGACAAGACTGCCGGATTGCAGGACAAGCTGCGCGAGGCCGAGGATCGGCTGGCGGAAAAGGACGCGGAGCTGGATCAGTTGCGCAATGCCCCCGCCCCTGAGGCGCAGCGCATCGAGGTGCCGGTGGTGCCCGATGCGGTCATGGACACATTGGCCGAGATTGCCGCGCGCGCGGAGGCGCTGGCGGAAACCGTCGATGGGACGCGCGCCGGTTGAGCGCACTGTCGCGCAGACCCGCAGAGCATAGAGGGCGTGCGATGACGTTGATCCTGAGCCTCGTTCTGGTGGGGATCGTGGGGGGGCTCGGGGTGATCCGGTTGGCCCCGTCTGACCCGGCCCGCTGGCATCAGATGCCCGAGAGCATCACCGATCGTGATCTGGACGGTGGTGCGATGCGGGTGGTGGCGGGGGATCTGGCGGCGCTGGATGCCATCATCCGCGCCACGCCGCGCACCGGGGTTTTGGCCGGGGATGTGGGGCAGGACATGATCACCTATGTCACCCGATCGCGGATTTTCGGCTTTCCGGATTATACGACGGTACGACAGGACGGTGCGCGGCTGGAGATTTATGGCCGCCTGCGCTTTGGCCGCTCAGATCTGGGCGTCAACGCCGCCCGCATCGAGGGCTGGTTGCAGCGACTGGGGTAGGCTGGAGGACAGGCAGCCATCCGAAATCTTGCGCCACATCGGCACGTTGAGCGACATCTGGCATTGCGCCATGAACATGCGTCCGTCCACCTGAAGGCAGATCATTTCGCCCATTTCGATGCGCGCGCCGTTGCGGTCGGTGCAATAGCATTCAATCGTCTTGCCCCCGATGGTGGCATCGGCGAACGCCGGGGTGGCGCAGATCGCAAGCAGGGTCAAAATCGCTCTCATCGGACAATATTAGCACAGGTCTGTCCTCTTGACCAAGTCACAAGGATGGGACAGAGGATCATCCCCATGGTACCCTTGGACAGATTGCAACAGATCGCGGAGCGCTTTGAATTCATCGAAGCGCAAATGATGCAGGGCGGCGGCGATATCGCCCGCCTTGGACGCGAGTATTCCGAATTGCGCCCGCTGGTCGAGGAGATCCGCGCCTATCGACAGGCGCTGGCCGATATGGACGGCGCGCGGGCGATGCTGGACGATCCCGAGATGCGCGATCTGGCCCGTGAAGAGCTGGAGATGCTGGAGGTCCGCCTGCCCGAGATGGAGCGGGCGCTGCAACTGGCGCTCTTGCCGCGCGACGCGGCGGATGCACGGCCCGCCATTCTGGAAATACGCCCCGGTACGGGGGGCGAGGAGGCAGCGCTTTTTGCCGCCGATCTGATGCGAATGTATCAGCGCTATGCCGAGGCGCGCGGCTGGGTGTTCGACGTGATCGAGGAGCAGCAGAGCGAATTGGGCGGCATCCGCGAATTGGTGGCGCATATCAAGGGCGAGGGGGTGTTTGCCCGGCTCAAGTTCGAATCGGGCGTGCACCGGGTACAGCGCGTGCCCGAGACCGAGAGCGGCGGGCGCATTCACACCTCTGCCGCCACTGTGGCGGTGCTGCCCGAGGCCGAGGATGTGGACATCCAGATCAACGCCAATGATCTGCGCATTGACACGATGCGATCATCGGGCGCGGGCGGGCAGCATGTGAATACCACCGATTCTGCCGTCAGGATCACGCATTTGCCATCCGGCATCGTGGTGACGAGTTCCGAGAAATCGCAGCATCGCAACCGCGAGATTGCCATGCAGGTTTTGAAATCGCGGCTCTATGACATGGAGCGGAACCGTGTGGACAGCGAACGCTCGGCCAATCGCGCGGCGCAGGTGGGATCGGGGGATCGCTCTGAGCGCATCCGCACCTATAATTTCCCTCAGGGCCGGATGACCGACCACCGGATCAACCTCACGCTCTATAAGCTGGATCAGGTGATGGGCGGCGATCTGGATGAGGTGATCGACGCGCTGACGGCGGATGCACAGGCCACCTTGTTGGCTGAGATGTCGTGATTTTGCGGGACGCGTTGGTGGGGGCGGTGCGGCAGTTGGAGGCCGCAGGCGTCACAGGGGCGGCGGGCGATGCGCGCGCGCTCTTGGCGGCGGCTGTGGGCATTACGCGCGACCGGCTGACCCTGCATCTGGGGGATGATCTGGAGGAGGACGCAGGGACGCTCTTTGCGGCGATGATCTTGCGGCGGGTGGCGCGCGAGCCTGTGGCCAAGATCCTCGGGCGGCGGGAGTTCTGGGGGCGGGAGTTCGAGGTGACGGCGGATGTGCTTGATCCGCGTCCCGAAACGGAATGTCTGGTCGCAGAGGCCTTGAGCGGGCCCGAACCTCAGAGTTTTCTGGATCTGGGCACGGGCAGTGGCATTCTGGCGATCACCTTGTTGGCAGAGTGGCCGGGCGCGCGGGCGGTGGCCTGTGATCTGTCCGTGGCGGCGCTGCGCGTGGCGGGGCGCAATGCCGAGCGGCATGCTGTGGCGGAGCGGCTGACGCTCTGCCAGTCGGATTGGTTCACAGAGATTTCGGGATCCTTTGATCTGATCGTGTCGAATCCCCCCTATATTGCGCTGGATGAAATGACCGGGCTGGAGCCAGAGGTGCGCGCGCATGACCCGCGCATGGCGCTGACCGACGAGGGGGACGGTCTTGCGGCCTATCGGGCGATTGCGGGCGGAGCGGGCGGGTTTCTGCGCCCCGGCGGGCGATTGATGGTCGAAATCGGCTGGCGTCAGGGCGCGGCGGTGGCCGCGTTGATGCAGGCGGAGGGATTCGAGGAGGTGGCGATCCTGCCCGATCTTGAGGGGCGTGAACGGGTGGTTGTCGGGGTCTGGCCCGTGTCGACCCTGTATAAATGAGCCATAATCAGCGTCATTTGCGGAAAAATGCTGCTTTGCTCTTGTATGACTTGGCTGCGCATGCTTATTGGGAGAGGTCATGACGGAGGATGCCTGAATGGGCGGTCCCGCTTGACACCAAGCCAGAACATGTCCGATCCGGTTTTATTCGGCGCAAGGGGCGCCAATCGGGTCAAGCGACCATTTGAGCATAGGGCTGGACAGCACCATATGAGATCATCGAAGTCACGTCAGCGGAACAAGCCGAACCGCAACCGCACCGTGGGCAATGTCGTCAACCGCGTGTTTGACAGCTCTGGCCCCGAAGGCAAAGTTCGCGGAACACCGCAACAGATCATCGAGAAATACAATCAGCTTGCGCGGGATGCGCAACTGTCGGGCGACCGGGTGGCGACCGAGAATTTCCAGCAACATGCCGAGCATTATCTGCGTCTCTTGGGGGAGGCCCAGAAGGAACAGGATGCCCGCCGCGAAGAGCAGGAACGCTATAACCGCGAGCGCCAGAATGACCGCGACCGCGATCGTGGGGACCGTCAGGGCGGACGCGATGGAGACGAGGGGGAGCGCGCGCCGTCGCATGACCCCGCAGCACAAGCTCAGCCGGATGTGATCGGTGGTTTTGAGGATCGCGACAGCGGTCTGGTCGAGACCCCCGAGAGCAAGCCACAGGCCGAGCCTGCGCGCAAAGCCGCACCTGCGCGCCGCGCCGCACCCGTGCCTGCGGCAGATCCTGCGGTGGCGGCTGATGCTGCGCCTGCGACCGATGCTGCGCCTGTGGTCGATCCTGCGGCGGCACATGGCGGTGAGCCCGCAACAGAGCAGGCCAGCGCGCCGGTGGCCGCGAAACGACCGCGCAAGCCGCGTGCCAAGCGCCCGCCCAAAACCGAGGGCAATGGCGAGTCCGGCGGCGATTCTGGCGGCGAGAGGGCGGCCAAAGCGGCCGAGTGATCGCGTGATCCAAACCGACTGCGGCTTGTGGCCCGGTTGAATTTGAGTATTTGAAGAACGATGAAGCAGGGGGCTTGCCGGTGGCGGGCCCCCTTGCATGATACCGAAGTGAGAGAGCCCATGCCGACCGACAGACCCCAGCCTGCCTATGTGCTCGTGCGCCCGCAGATGGGGGAAAACATCGGGGCGGCGGCGCGGGCGATGTGGAATTTCGGTCTTGACCGGATGCGGATCGTGGCGCCGCGCGATGGCTGGCCCAATCCCAAGGCCGTGGCGATGGCGAGCGGCGCCGGGCGGCTTTTGGATGAGGCGTTGCTGGTCGAGAGCACTGCCGAGGCGGTGGGCGATTGTTCCTTTGTGCTGGCCACCACTGCGCGGGCGCGCGGGTTGACCAAGCCGGTGCTGAGTCCCGAGCGCGCGATGACACTGGCGGCTGAGAAGATTGCCGCAGGTGAAAAAGTGGCGGTGCTGTTTGGTCCTGAGCGTGCAGGGCTGGAGAATGACGATATTGCGCGCGCCAATGCCATCATCAACGTGCCGGTGAACCCGGAGTTTGCCAGTCTCAATCTGGCGCAATGTGTGTTGCTCACGGCCTATGAATGGCAGCGCGCGGCGGGGCATATCGCGCATGAGCGGGTCGATATGGCCAAGACCGACTGGGCCGAGCATATTGAGGTTGAAAAGCTGGCAGCGCATTATGAAGAGCGGCTGGATGAGGCCGGTTTTTTCTTTCCCGATCACAAGGCCGAGAACATGAAGGTCAACCTGCGCAACATGTGGAGCCGGATGCCGATGACGCGGGCCGATGTGCAGATGTTGCACGGGGTCATGCGGCAGATGGTCCGTTGGAAGGCGCGTGGTTGAAGCAGGCGGGGGCGCGCCCTAATGTTGCCGGGTGCCAAGGGACAAGAGGCGATAGCATGAGCGGAAAACGCAGCATTTTCGAAGAGGTTGGACAGGCAGGGGCAAAGCCGGTGCCGCAGGGCGGCATGATCGACGCAGGCCGCCGTGGGGCGCGAGGCGCAATCCGGCTCTGGCTGATGGTGCTTTTTGCGCTGGTGGTGGTGATGATCGCGGTCGGCGGGCTCACCCGGTTGACCGATAGTGGTTTGAGCATCACCGAATGGAAGCCTGTCACCGGCGCGCTGCCGCCGATGTCCGAGGCGCATTGGGCGGAAGAATTCGACAAGTATCGGGCTATTCCGCAGTATGAGCTGCTCAACAAGGGCATGTCCCTTGCGGAATTCAAGGCTATCTATTGGTGGGAATGGGGCCACAGGCAGCTGGGCCGGGTGATCGGTCTGGTCTGGGCGCTTGGCTTTTTCGGTTTTCTTCTGGCGCGGCAGATCCCCAAGGGATGGAACGGGCGTTTGCTGTTGTTGGGGGCCTTGGGCGGCATGCAGGGGGTGATTGGCTGGTGGATGGTGTCCTCTGGTCTGACGGGGGACATGGTGGCGGTCGCCTCTTACCGCTTGGCGACGCATCTGGGGCTGGCCTTTGTCATTCTGGGCTGTATCGCGTGGTTTGTGTTTCTGCTCGGGCGCGAGGAGCGCGAGGTGATGCAGGCGCGGCGCGGGCGCGAGGCAAAGCTCTACAGCCTGTCGACGGGCCTGATGCATTTCGCGTTTTTGCAGATCCTGTTGGGGGCGCTGGTGGCGGGAATTGACGCCGGGCGGAGCTTTACCGATTGGCCGTTGATGGCGGGGGGATTTTTGCCGCCGGATATGATGGAGTTGCAGCCCGCATGGCGGAACCTGTTTGAAAACCCCGGCACCGTGCAATTCATTCACCGCATGAGTGGGTATCTGTTGTTGGTCTTTGCCGTGGTGGTGTGGCTGCGCGGACGCAAGAGCGCGCATGCGCAGACGCGGGGCGCGTTCAACGCGGTGTTTGCGGTCCTGGTGCTGCAGATCGTGCTGGGCATCATGACGGTACTCTATATCGCGCCTTGGCCGTTGGCGATTGCGCATCAGGTCTTGGCGGTCGTTCTATGGGTGCTGATCCTGCGGGCGCGGTTCCTGAGCCAATATCCGCGTGTCACATCCATTCGGGGGCGCTGATATGGGGGCTTATGATGATCTGATGGCGCGGGAGCGCGAGGCTCAGGCGCTGGCGCAAGTGGCGGGTCGGTTGGGCTGGGATCAGGAAACCATGATGCCGCGCGGGGCCGCCGAGCAACGGGCCGAGGAATCGGGTGCGATGCAGGCGGTGCTGCACGGGCGGCGCGTGGACCCGGCGCGTGGCGATCTCTTGGCTGCTGCTCAGGCCGAGGTAGAGGCCAGTGACGCGGTGGCGCAAGCGCAGCTGCGACATATCCGGCGCGATTATGAACGGGCGATGCGCGTGCCCGGTGCATTGGCCGTCGCTTTGGCGCGGTTGACCTCGCGGGCTCAGGGGAAATGGGCCGAGGCGCGGGCGGCGGATGACTATGCCGCCTTTGCGCCGGTGCTGGCGGAGGTGGTCCGGCTCAAGCGCGAAGAGGCGGCGGCTTTGGCGGATGGGGGCGATCTCTATGATGCGCTCTTGCAGGATTACGAGCCGGGAATGGGGGCGGCGCGTCTTGATGCGATGTTCGCGGAAATGCGACCGCGACTTGTGGCGTTGCGGGGCATTGCGCTTGAGAGGGAGTGGCCCAAGCTGGAGGGCCGGTTTGACAGCGCTGCTCAACTGCGGCTGTCGCAGAAACTGGCGCAGGTCTTTGGCTATGACCTGAATCGGGGACGTCTTGATCTGGCGGTGCATCCCTTTAGCTCTGGCAGCGGCGATGATGTGCGGATCACCACGCGGGTGAGCGAGACCGACCCGTTCAACTGTTTCTACTCCACCATCCATGAGGTCGGGCATGCCTGCTATGAGCAGGGGATTGATCCGACCTATCGTGTGACGCCGTTGGGCCAAGGCGTATCAATGGGTGTCCATGAGAGCCAGAGCCGGATTTACGAGAACCAACTGGGGCGCAGCCGTGCCTTTTGTGGCTGGCTCTACGGGCAGATGCGCGATGCGTTTGGCGATTTCGGAATAGCGGATGCGGACGGGTTTTACCGGGCCGTGAACCGTGTGCATCGCGGGTATATCCGCACCGAGGCGGATGAGGTGCAATACAACCTGCATGTCATGTTGCGCTATGATCTGGAGCGCGCGCTCATTGCCGGAAACCTGAGCGTTGGTGATCTGGAGGCGGCGTGGAATGATCGCTTTGCCGCCGATTTCGGCACTCCGGTGGAGCGCGCCTCTGACGGTGTGTTGCAGGATGTGCATTGGTCGGTGGGGCTGTTTGGCTATTTCCCGACCTACAGTTTGGGAAATCTGTATGCCGGATGCCTGCATGCGGCGTTGCGCAACGCGGTGCCGCGGCTGGATGCGCAACTGGAGCAGGGCGATTTGGCAGAGGCGACGGCGTGGCTGCGCGAGAATGTGCAGCAGCACGGAGGGCTGTTTGAGCCAGCAGAGGTGATCGCGCGCGCCTGTGGAGCAGAGCCGGAGGCCGAGCCGCTCTTGGCCTATCTGGATGCGAAGTTCGGGGCGCTCACTGGTTGACGGTTGCGTCGGACGGGTCTTCGATCTGTTCGATCCATTGCGCCAGCACGCTGCGCATGAGGGCCACGTCGCGGGTTTCGATTGCCTCGGAGAGGGATTTCAGGGCCTTGGCCAGCTCGATTTCTGACAGATGCCCCTCTTGGGCGCGCAGAATCTTGGGGTGGGGGGTGGTCAGCATATCAGAGCCGATCAGCAGCTCTTCGTAGAGTTTTTCGCCCGGACGCAGGCCAGTGATCTGAATTTCGATATCGCCATGCGGATTGGCGGCGTCGCGCACCACCAGACCCGAGCCCTCAATCATCTTGCGCGCGACATCTCGCACGGCAATCGGTTTGCCCATATCGAGCACGAAAACATCGCCGCCACGGGCAAAAGAGCCAGCCAGCAACACCAGGCGCGCCGCCTCGGGGATGGTCATGAAATACCGGGTGACATCGGCATGGGTCAGTGTCACCGGACCACCGCGCGCAATCTGTTCGGCAAAGAGCGGGATGACGGAGCCGGACGAGCCCAGCACATTGCCGAACCGTACCATGGAAAACCGCGTTGTTTTGCTTCGGGTTGCCAGATCCTGAACGATCATCTCGGCAAAGCGTTTGGAGGCCCCCATCACGCTAACCGGGCGTACGGCCTTGTCGGTGGAGACAAGGATAAAGCGTTCAACACCGGCATCGCGTGCCGCATGGGCCACGGTCCGCGTGCCGATGACGTTGTTGCGCATGCCCTCAATGGCGTTCGCTTCTACCAGCGGCACATGCTTGTAGGCGGCGGCGTGCAACACGATTTCGACCTTGCGCGCGCGCATCAGCACATTGAGCACTGATTTTTCGCAAACCGAGCCGAGAACAGGTGTGATCCGCAGTGACGGGGCGAGGCTGCGCAATTCTCGGTCCACCTCGAACAGCGCATGTTCGCTGTGATCAAAGAGGATCAGGTGCCCCGGTTCATAGGCGATCAGTTGCCGGCAAAGCTCAGAACCAATCGAGCCACCTGCGCCCGTGACAAGGATGCAGCGCCCCTTGTAGCTGTCGCGTGTGCCGGGGAGCTTGTCGTCGAGCCCGTCGCGACCGAGCAGGTCGTTGAGATCGACCGGGCGGCTTTGATAAAGGGTGCGGGCGTCATTGGATACGAGATCGGCAAAGGACGGCAGGGCATGCACCTCGCAGCCATGTTCCGCGATCCGCCGCGAGAGCAGGGCGCGCTTGGCAGGCGGTGTGCTTGGCATGGCGAGGATTACGCGCTGGATGTCGTAGCGTTTCATCAGATCCGGCAAATCGGCGGATTTGTGCACCTTGAGCCCGGCGATGGTCAGGGACTGGAGCCGTGGTTCATCATCGACAAATGCCATGGGCAAGACTTCGTCATCGGTCGCGAGCGCACTGGCAAGCTGTTGGCCGGTCTGGCCCGCGCCATAGATCAACACCCTCAGACGACGATTGCCGTTGCGATAGATACGCAGCAAGACGAGGCGCAGTATAAGGCGAGAGGTGACGGACAGGATGAGAAACATCATGCCGCTGACAATGTAGACCGTGGTTGGGGCCGCTGGTCCCACCTGAAACGCGGCGCTTGTGATCCCGGCCCCGGTAATGGCAAGAGCCACCCACCCCGAATTCAGCATGCCCTGCATTTCGTATGATTTCAGTTTGACCTTGTGCAAACCAAAATAGGTGCCCACGGCCGCGGCCACGCACATCATCACGAACAGATCGCTTGATACCGCGCGGATATCCGCGTCGAAGGTGCCTGCTCCCAAGACAAGGAAAAGCGACAAGACATGGGACAGCGCCACAATCAGCAGGTCAAGCGTCAGGAAGAACACCTGTTTCTGCCCTTGTTTCAGCGACGTGACGGTTTTGTAGAGCACTGATGGTATTCCTAAAATGCAATCTTACTCGTTTTATCCGCTTGGGGAGATATTAGAAAACCAAATCGCTGAAGAGTTGAAGGGGAGAGGTCAAAACTGAGCAGTTTTCAGCTTATGCGGGCAACAACTGTGCAAGGCCCGCGCGAAAACCCCCGATCTCACCCCCGCCCTAGGCGGTATGATCGGCGCCGAGAGAATACACGAATCACTGTGTGGTAGATCAGGCGGATATCGAAACACAGGCTCTGGTGGCGTGCCCAAATCAGATCCAGTCGCGCCTTGCGGGGAATGCATCGGGTGACATAGGTGGTTTCGCCGCTCTCGTGGTTGTCGCAGGCGGAGAGCAATCGTTCTTCAGTGCGGTGATAGACCAGCGTTGCAAGGCCCGTCACGCCGGGGCGTTTTTTGAGCACCTTGGCATAAATGTCTGGGCAACTCTCGACATAGCAGCGCAGAGGAGGGCGAGGGCCGACAAAGCTCATGTCGCCGCGCAACACATTCAGAAGTTGTGGTAATTCATCAAGGCGTGTGGCCCGCAGGCGCCTGCCCAAGGCTGTGACACGCTTTTGTTTGTACCCCGATGACACGCCCGCATCATTTTCAACCATGCGCATGGTGCGGAATTTCCAGAGGCAAAACGCGGTGTCAGGTGATTTCATGCGTTCAGAGAGATAAAACACCGGACGGCCATCGATCAGCGCGATAAGCAGGGCAATCACGATCATGATCGGACCAAGCAACAAAATCAGCAGCAGAGCAAAGCCAATATCAAAGGCCCTCTTGGCTGGGGTCATGATGCGGTCTCCAGAGTGTGCCAGTCGTCGATCATATTTTGTGCTCTATGGGTGAGATATAGAATTGGGAGCAAACCGGCAAGCCGGGTGCCGTCCAGAGTGACAATTTGCACGGCATGTTCCGGAGCATCCTGCCACGTCAGGGGGCGTCCGGCGGCGCGCACGAGGCTCTCCATGGTTACGGGCGTGGGGGCGGTGACATTGAGCGTGTGGGGAAGCTGTTCCGGCGGCAGCGCCGCGAGCGCCAGCAGGACCCGGGCCAGATCGCCGGGGGCGATGTAACTGCGCAGAGGACCGGCTCCGTCGGCAAACCGGTCCAGCCGAACCGGAGTGTCCTGCGGGCGCAGGGCCGGTGCCAGACTGTCTGCCCCCACCACATTGGCAAGCCTCAGGCAACAGTGCCGCGTGTCGCTGGCGGGCAGGGCACGCACCGCGGCCTCCATCGCCAGTTTGGACTGGCCATAGGGCGTGGTGGGGCGGGGTTCGTCGGTCTCATGCAAGCTGATGCCGGGGCCGTAAACTGCGGCAGATGAAAAATGCAGAACGCGCCTTGCGCCGCAGGACTTGGCCAGTGCCGCACTGTGACGGACGAGCGCTGTATTGCTTGCAAGATCCTCTGGTGTGCCGGTCACTCTTCCCCAGAGTGCGACCACTGTGTCACATTCAGGCAGCGGCGGCATTTCGGTTCCTGGAGTCCACAGGATGTCAGCTGGGGGCCGACGTGACAGCCAGACGATGCGGGGACCAGCAAGGTCATGCCACGCTGCACGCAAAAGTCCGGCGATCCGCCCCGAGGCACCAGTGACCAGCAGGGATTTTCTGTGGTGCGTTTTGGGCAACATGCGGCACCGCCTCTGGTTAAAATTCAGATTCCGATTGTCTAACACGCTGTGCACGGGGTAGGAACCTTGGCAAGACCAATCGGGCCGGGGAGGCGGAGAGTGACGCGCACATTCAGGATTTTCCTTGGGTTTCTCATGGTTGCCGTTTTGGCGTCTTGCAGTTTGCCCCGAGGTGCAGCCCTGCAAAGCGAGGTTCTTGCCGAGCGCGACAACAAATCTCCTACGTTTCAGGTGGTCGAAGTCACGCGGCGCTCCACGCCGGCCTTGGCGCTCTGGCCAGCGTCTGGCTGGAAAGGACATTATCGTTGGTTGCCTGCAGGCCGCGGCCCTGACTCGTCGATCATCCGGACCGGTGACAAGCTCGACATCGTGATCTGGGACAATCAGGAAAATTCCTTGTTGGCCAGCCAAGCCTCGCGATCCACTAATGTCCCAATGGTGACCGTGTCGTCCTCTGGGACGGTGTTCATGCCATATCTTGGCGAGATTCAGGTGCGCGGCATGACCGAAGATGAGGCGCGCACCACGCTGCAAACCCGAATGCTTGAGATTGCGCCCTCGGCGCAGGTGCAACTGAGCGTCAAGCCGGGGCGCAACAATGTCGTTGATGTAGTGGGGGGCGTCTCGGCGCCCGGAAACTATCCGCTGGAGTCGCGCAACACCCGAATCCTGAGTGTTCTGGCGATGGCGGGCGGGGTTTCTCCGGCCATGAAAAATCCGCTTGTGGTGTTGCAGCGGGGGGCTGAGGTCTATGAAACGCGGGCAGAGAGCCTCTTTGCCGAACCGGGGCGCAATGCGCTGGTACGTGGGGGGGATCAGATTGTTGTGACCGAAGACGACCGCAGCTTTAATGTGCTTGGGGCTGCGGGCAGTCAGAAGGTCATTGATTTCGAGGACGAGACCATCACCGCGATGCAGGCCGTATCTGCGATGGGTGGGCTGAGTGCGTCACGTGCCGACCCCAAGGGGCTGCTTGTCCTGCGGGAGTATGACAGCAAGGATATCAATCCTGACAAACCGGGCCCCGAAATGCGGCAAGTGATTTTCTCGTTGGATTTCACCAATGCTGACGGGCTGTTCGCCGCGCGGCAGTTCCAGATCAATCCCGGTGACACCCTGCTTGCAACCGAATCGCCGGTCACGCGCATCCAAACCATTCTTGGCCTCTTTGGCACTATCGTCGGATTTGGCGCGACAGCGAACAACCTTGCCAACTGATCGCCTTGACGTCGCATGGCAGGGCACGGGGTGATGGGGGACGCTGTCCCCCGGACCCCCTGAGGTATTTCAGGCCAGATGAAGGGCGATGCGCGTATCCGGCGAGGGCTGGTTGGGGGCGGGGCTGCGGCGTGCATCTCAGACCAACGACATACGCTCGGCGCGCTCTGCGTCGGGAAATGGCCGATAGAGCGCGAAACGCGCGTGCGCGATTTGCGCATGGACGCGTTCATGCAACACTGTCGTCGTCTCATCATGTGTGCCGGTGAGGCGAAAGGCGCGGTCGAGTTGAGAGAGATCCGCGACCTCAATCTCGAGCAGGAAATCGCCATAGGCATCGGCGGCCAAATTCAGTTTGCGCCGACAGAGGCGCCAGTGACCAATGGTTCCGTGGCTGTGCAGATGGGTCATCCAAGCCTCAAGCGCCGCAGCAAAGCCTAAGGCCTTGGCATCCTGTTTGAGGTCGATCATGCAGCAATAGAGGTTCATCGGCAGGTATCCCGGCATCCTGTGGCACCGGTGCTATCCTGCATTGTATAGGTTGAGACCGGGTTAAACCGCGCAAGCCGTGTTACATGTTGGAAAATATATTCTTCAGTTCCGGCTCTTCCTGGGTGGCGGGATGGAGCCGGTCCGAGACTGTGGTCACAGCAAGAGCGTTGCGGATTTCCTGTTGAACGGGACGTTTTTGTGTCGCCTGTGGCGTGATACGACGCGGATTTACAGAGGTTTTGGCCAGAGCGTGGCGCGCGCGTGCGCGATGCGCCAGCACTGAGGCGCGGCGCAGAGCCCTTGGCCCCAAAGTGAGATAGGTCAAAAGCACGGCCGTCGCCAATGCGAGGTCACGCCAGAACGCCGACAGGCTTTCTGGTGTCACCACCATCAGATTTTGGACAAGGCTGGAACAAAACACCAGCAAGGCGAGGCTGAGTGCCGCAAGCCGAAGTTGATATCCGGCCATCACCGCCGCGCTGAGGCACAAGAGCAGAGTAGAGCCCACAATATCCGCAACCGCATGCGGCAGCATTTGCCTAAAGAGGGTGGCGACATCAAGACCGGCCACCAGATCAAGTGAGAGCGCCATGAAATAGGATCCGATCACGATCCGAAGGAGATTGAGGCCGGTCTGGTCCATGCTTGGGCGCTGCTTCTTGATCACGGGTAGTGTCCGATCGATGAATGCCGGGAACCGAATGAGACTGATACAACCATGCCGCGAGACGACAAGGCTATCATCGCAGCGAATCTGGCGAAAATTAGGCCAGAGCGTGGAGATATCCGGCTGTATGGCGCTCCGAGGGCTGCTATCAGCCCTCGGCGGTCTCGTCCTCTTCGGCTTGTTCGGCGATCCATGCGACAGACACCACCTCTTCGCCCGCGCCGGTATTGAACACCTTGACCCCGCCTGCGCTGCGCGAGCGGAAGGAAATGCCCATCACCGGTACGCGGATCGACTGGCCCTTGGAGGTGGCCAGCATGATCTGATCCTCAAGCGTCACGGGGAAGGAGGCCACTACGGCACCGCCGCGCATGCCCTTGTCCATTGCCTGCACGCCCATGCCGCCGCGTCCACGCACCGGGTAGTCATGGCTGGAGCTGAGTTTGCCCGTGCCGCGCGTGGTGATGGTCAGGATCAGGTTTTCCGCCGCCTGCATTTCCTCGAACTTCTCGGGGCTGAGGGCGGCATCGGCATTGCCTTCGTCATCGGCGGGCGCATCCTCGTCTGCACCGGCCAATTGGCGGCGCATCTTGAGATAGGCGGCACGCTCGTCCGCGCTGGCGTCAAAGTGGCTGATCACGGACATTGACACGACGCGATCATCGCCCAAGAGGCGGATGCCGCGCACACCGGTGGATTTGCGCCCTTTGAAGACACGCACCTCGGTTGTCGGGAAGCGGATGGCGCGGCCAGAATTCGTGACCAGCATCACGTCATCCTCGGGGCCGCAGATGCGGGCGTTGACCAGCTCCACGGCCTCGGGCAGGTCCATGGCGATCTTGCCGTTGCGCATGACATTGGTGAAATCGCTGAGCGCATTGCGCCGCACATCGCCCGCCGAGGTGGCAAAAACGATTTGCAGGTCTTCCCAATCTTCTTCGGGGCGGTCCACCGGCATGATGGCGGCGATGGAGACGCCCGAGGGTATCGGCAGGATATTGACGATCGCCTTGCCCTTGGACGTGCGCCCGCCCAAGGGCAGACGCCATGTCTTGAGTTTGTAGACCATACCGGAGGTGGTGAAGAACAAGAGCTGGGTGTGGGTATTGGCAACAAAGAGCGTGGTGACCACGTCCTCATCCTTGGTGGCCATGCCAGACAGACCCTTGCCGCCCCGCTTTTGCGCCCGGAAATCGGCCAGCGCGGTGCGCTTGATGTAGCCGCCGCTGGTGACGGTCACGACCATATCCTCGCGCTCGATGAGGTCTTCGTCCTCCATGTCGCCGGACCAGTCGACAATCTGGGTGCGGCGCGGCACGGCGAAGAGCTCGCGCACTTCGCGCAGTTCGTCCGAGATGATCTGCATGATCCGGTCGCGGGAGGCCAGGATGGCGAGATATTCCTTGATCTTGCCTGCAAGGTCCTGCAGCTCGTCGGTGACTTCCTTGACACCGAGCTGCGTCAGGCGTTGCAGGCGCAGATCGAGAATGGCGCGGGCCTGCACCTCGGACAGATTATAGGTGCCGTCCTCGTTGGCGCGGTGGCTGGGATCGTCGATCAGCGCGATATAGGGTAGGATCTCGCCTGCGGGCCAGCGGCGTTCCATCAGCTTTTGTCGGGCTTCGGCAGCATCCATCGAGCCACGGATGGTAGCGACCACCTCATCGACATTGGAGACCGCGACCGCCAGACCGCAGAGCACATGCGCGCGCTCGCGCGCCTTGCGCAGGTCATAGGCGGTGCGGCGCGCGACCACCTCTTCGCGGAAGGTAATGAAGAGCGAGAGGAACCGGTGCAGCGTCAACTGCTCGGGCTTGCCGCCATTGAGCGCCAGCATGTTGCAGCCGAAATAGGTCTGCATCGGGGTGAAGCGGTAGAGTTGGTTGAGCACCACCTCGGCGGTGGCGTCGCGTTTCAGCTCGATCACCACGCGTACGCCGTTGCGGTCAGATTCGTCCTGCACATGCGAAATGCCCTCGATCCGCTTTTCGCGGGCGGCCTCGGCGATGCGTTCGATCATCGTGGCCTTGTTTACCTGATAGGGAATTTCCTCGATGATGATGGCGTAACGGTCCTTGCGGATTTCCTCGACGCGGGTCTTGGCGCGGATGATGACGCTGCCGCGCCCTTCCAGATAGGCTTTGCGTGCGCCCGTGCGGCCCAGCATGATCCCACCGGTCGGAAAGTCGGGGCCGGGGATGTATTGGATTAGATCCTCGCTCTCGAGGTCTGGATTTTCAATCAGCGCTAGCGTGGCATCCACCACCTCGCCCAGATTGTGCGGTGGGATATTGGTGGCCATGCCGACGGCGATACCACCCGCGCCATTGACCAGCATGTTGGGAAACCGTGCGGGCAGGACAGTGGGCTCGCGGTCCTTGCCGTCGTAATTGTCCTGAAAATTGACGGTCTCTTTCTCGATATCGGCCAAGAGATAGGCCGCAGGTTTGTCCATCCGCACTTCGGTATAGCGCATGGCCGCCGCGTTATCGCCATCCATCGAGCCAAAGTTGCCCTGCCCGTCGAGCAGGGGCAGGGACATCGAGAAATCCTGCGCCATGCGCACCAGGGCGTCATAGATCGCGGAATCGCCGTGCGGGTGATATTTACCCATCACGTCGCCCACCGCGCGGGCGGATTTGCGATAGGGTTTGTCGTGGGTGTTGCCGCCCTCATGCATGGCATAGAGAATGCGCCGATGCACAGGTTTGAGCCCGTCGCGCAGGTCGGGGATGGCGCGGCTGACGATCACGCTCATGGCGTAATCGAGATAGGATGTTTTCATCTCATGGGTGATGGACACCGACGGGCCGCTGTAGATCGGGCGCTCTGGCGGGGTTTCATCCATGTTTTCAGGGGGTTGAGGCGTATCGCTCACGTTTTTTACCGTCCTGTGATCTGGCGCTATATCTTGTTGAGGTGACTATATCAGAGGCAGGATATGGGGTGCAATGGCGCAGGGCGATCGCATCTGTCAGCCGGCAATTGAGAGTGCTAACACACTGTTTTTATTGAAAAGTAATTTCTTTCAGGCATCATGATTCTATCGAGTAGTGACAGGAGAGACACATGCAGATGTCTGAGACCGAAATGATGCTCAAGGGATACGGGTTGACCACGGCGGAATTCTTTTACCGCATGCCTGATTATACGCATGTGCTCAACAGCTATCTCTGGCAGGAATATGATGTGGCGCCGGATCATCCAAAGCTGTTTGAATTCATCGAATTCTGGCATCGCGAGATTGAGGGACCGTTGCATTCGGTGCGGTTTACCCATCGCAAGCTGATTGCGCCGGGGGAATGGCGCAATGTCGTGGGCGAATTCACGCTACATTGAGGCGCGCGCAGAGACTGCCACGGGTTGAAGCGCCTGCATGACCGTGGTCTCTTTCGGTGCGGGCTTGTCCCGCCCGAAGGAGAGGTCGATGACTGCACCACAAATGACGATCTTTGGCGTTCTGGCGCTGACTATGGGGCTGTTTCTCTGGGGGCGGTTTCGGCATGATGTTGTGGCGCTTGCCGCGCTCCTGGCCTGCGTGGGAACGGGGCTGGTGCCCGGCGCAGAGGCCTTTGCCGGATTTGGTCATCCGGCGGTGATTACCGTGGCCTGCGTTCTGGTGCTAAGTCAGGGGTTGCAGAATACCGGGGCGGTGGATGCCCTGGCTCGGGCGGTGCTGCCGCGTGCAGCAGGGCGGACGCTGAGCATGGGCGCGCTGATCGCGCTTGGCGCGGGTCTGTCGGGTTTCATGAATAATGTGGGGGCAATGGCGCTCTTGATGCCGGTGGCGGTGCCGCTGGCCAAACGGCTGGAGATGCCGCCGGGGCAGATGCTGATGCCGCTGGCCTTTGGCACCATTCTGGGGGGGATGACGACGCTGGTCGGCACGCCTCCCAACCTGATTGTTTCGGGCTTTCGCGAAGAAGCGGGGCGCGGGGCCTTTGCCATGTTCGATTTCGCGCCAATTGGTGTGGCGGTGGCGCTGTTGGGTGCTTTGGCGATCACGCTGGTGGGGTGGCGGCTGGTGCCTCGGCGCAAAGCGGCGAGTGCCTCTGAATTTGACGCGGGGGCGTATATGACCGAGGTGCGCGTGGGTGAGAAGAGCAAGGCCATCGGTCTGACATTGCGCGCCTTTGAGCGTGAGGTCGAAAGCTCTGATGCGCAGGTTGTAACCCTCGTGCGCAACGACGTGCGCCTCTTGGCCCCGCATGGAGGGCGACGCATCAAGGCGCAGGACGTGCTGGTGCTTGAGGCTGATGTTGATGCTTTGGCCGAAACCTTGTCGGTTTTCGATCTGACGATGGAAGAGGGTGTACGCAAACGCGATACCTCAGAAAGCGATGAGCCCGCGCAGACGGATAAAGAGGCCGAGACCGACGAGAATCCAGCAGCAAATGATCGTGACACCGTGCTGCGCGAATTGGCGGTACTGCCAGCCTCGTCCATCGTGGGCCTGTCGGCCAGTGACCTGCATTTGCGGGCGCGTTATGGTCTCAATCTCTTGGCGGTGGCGCGGGCAGGGCAGTCGCCGCGCGCGCGTCTGCGCTCGGTCAAGCTCAGGTCGGGGGATTTGCTGCTGATGCAGGGGCCAGCAGAAGCGCTGTCGGACTTTATCGCCGAAACGGGCTGTGTGCCGTTGGGCGCGCGCGATCTGCGTTTGCCCAGCCGACGCATGGCATTTACGGCGGCGGCGATCATGGTGGGGGCGATTGCGCTGGTGACCTTTGGTATTTTGCCTGCCGCAGCAAGTTTTGCGCTTGGTGTGCTGGTCTCGATGTTGACGCGGACGGTGCCGCCACGTCAGGTCTATACCGCGATAGACTGGCCGGTGATCGTGCTCCTGGCCGCGCTCATTCCGGTGGCGGGCGCGATGCAGAGTACCGGGGCGGCGAATGTCCTGGCCGAGTTTCTGGTGACCCAAGTGGCGCGGGGACAGGCGGTGGTGGCGCTGGCGGTGATCCTGATCACTACGATGTTCTTGTCGGATGTGATGAACAATGCCGCGACGGCTGCCGTCATGTGCCCTATCGCGCTTGGGATTGCGAGCACGCTTGGGGTCAGCCCGGACAGCTTTCTGATGGCGGTGGCGATTGGCGCCTCTTGTGCGTTTCTGACGCCGATCGGACATCAGAACAATACGTTGATCCTTGGCCCCGGCGGGTTCCGTTTCGGCGATTACTGGCGCTTGGGATTGCCGCTTGAGGCGCTGGTGGTGGCCATCAGCCTGCCACTCTTGCTGATCGTCTGGCCGCTCTGACGCCGCTGCGCCGAAAGGCGCGCGGCATCAGAGTGCACCGCGCATCAGGGGATGATGCGGGTGTATTTCATACCTTCGAGCGATACCCCGGCCAAGGCCCCGGCCTGACCAAAGATCACCGCCACAACCGGGCTGGTCGAGGTGGTTGTCTCGGCACGCAGATTCTCGCCCTTGTCGTTGAAGACGTATTCGACATCCGCGCCCGCCGCCCAGCCTGACGAGCGCCGGAATTTCTCGAGTGCGTTCGGTGTCATGAAGAAAAGCACATGGGCGAATTGCTGTGCGCCGATCTGAAGCCCGACACTGCCCTTGGTGGCTGAATAGTAATCCACCGTGACATTGTTGATCCTGAGTGCCCCGCGGCCAAAGCCGCCGCCCACGAAGAATCCGGCCTCGGTCACGACGGGCATGATCAGCATGCCATTTGACTTGTCTGCGAGACCGCGGGTGTTGGGGTATTGCGCATACATTGTGTTGAGGGTGGAATCGACACGCGCGTCAATCGTCGCGGCGCCGGAACTGCCAACGCCATTGCCACAGGCCGCAAGCAGCGGCGTGCCAGCCAAAAGGCCCAATGCGAAGGTGCGTCTTGTGAGATTGCTCATGGGTTTACCTGTTTATTGCCTCAGGGTACCGGTTTTTATCTCATACCGGCCTGACACATAGTATATGGCCAAGGTGATCTGGTGTCACCATAGATTGTGTCTGTGCGCGGGATGCTGCGCGCGCAGCCTAGCCTTTGGACAATATCCGCGCGACCGTTGGGGCGAAATAGGTCAAAATTCCGTCACATCCGGCCCGTTTGAAACACATCAGGCTTTCCATCATGGCGCGCTCCTGGTCGATCCAGCCATTCTGGGCCGCGGCCATGATCATCGCGTATTCGCCCGAGACCTGATAGGCAAAGGTTGGCGCGCCAAATGTTTCCTTGGCCCGGCGGCAGATGTCGAGATAGGGCATGCCCGGCTTGATCATCACCATATCGGCGCCCTCGCGCAGGTCGCGTTCGATCAGGCGCAGTGCCTCATCGGTGTTGGCCGGGTTCATCTGATAGGTTTTCTTGTCGCCCTTCAGGGCGTTTGCAGCCCCTACGGCATCGCGAAACGGCCCGTAAAACGCGCTCGCGTATTTTGCGGCATAGGACATGATCATCACATTGTGGTGACCACCCGCCTCGAGCGCCGCGCGAATGGCGCCCACGCGCCCGTCCATCATGTCTGACGGACCGATGATGTCGACGCCTGCCTCGGCCTGTGAGAGCGCCTGTTTGACCAGCGCCTCGACGGTGGCGTCGTTGACGATCTCTCCGTCCACGACAAAGCCGTCATGGCCGGTGTCCGAATAG
Organism: Roseovarius sp.; assembly: GCF_048262375.1. Lineage (GTDB taxonomy): Bacteria > Pseudomonadota > Alphaproteobacteria > Rhodobacterales > Rhodobacteraceae > Roseovarius. Next base: position 217,736 of record NZ_JBLXFE010000005.1, on the reverse strand, counting down.
GGATCAAGCGCCACGTCTGTCATAACCGAGATGCCCGGAACCGCCGCCTTGATCGCGCGGGTGGCGCGATTGCTCAGGTTGTCGGGATTCCACGCCTCTGCGCAATCGGCGGTGCGGTTTTCAGCCGAGGTGTAGGGAAACAGGCAAATCGCGGGGATACCGAGATCGGCGGCCTCGGCTGCGGCCTCGACCACACGGTCGATAGAGCGGCGCAGGACACCGGGCATAGATGGCACGGGTTCCTCGATGCCTTCGCCATCGCGGACGAATACCGGCCAGATGAGATCGTCCGCCGAGAGTGAATTTTCCGCGACAAGGGCGCGAATGCTGGGGGTTGCGCGGGTGCGCCGCAGGCGGGTGGCGGGAAAGGCGGCTTGGGTCGGTCGCATGGGCGGTCTTCCTGGCAGGATCAATTCGAACTGATTGGCATGGAAATTCACGCATCTCAAGGGTAGGAATTGCCGCACACCGGCGCTATGAGAAGCGACAATGTGGCGAGAGGGGCCGGACCTTGGATTGGTACGATACTGTTTTCGAATTGATCGACATGCGATCCTTTAGCAACCTGTGGTTCTGGATTGCGCTGGCGGTGACGTGGTCGTCGGCCAGCCATTGGGTGTTGGGCGTGCCGTGGGACATGGCCATTCGCGCGCGCAAGGGCCGCAACCAGCAGGCCATCAAGGATTTTGAGGATATGATCCGGATTAATACCAATCGTATCCTCTATCTGGTTCAGGAATCCGGGTTGCTGACCGCGGGCATCACGGCCTTTCTGACGACAGTTTTGGTGCTTTTGGGCTTTGTCTATCACAACGAATTTGCGCAGGCCTTGTTTCTGTTAGGCTTTCCTCTACTGATCGTGGCGGGGCTGTCGGTGCAGGTGGCCCAGCGTATTTCGGCGCAGGGGCTAAATGGAGCAGCTCTGATCAAGCGGTTGCAGACGCACCGGTTCGTTATCCAGCTGATCGGCATGATGTCGATTTTTGTGACTGCCATGTGGGGCATGTATCAAAACATGAACGCCAATGTTCTGGGATGACGCAGCCTGCTGACCGGGCGCAAGGAACAGGAATACGATGACCAAAGCGCAGCATATCACCGTGGGCGGCGCGCCCGAAGGCTTTGACGCGCGGCTGATTCTGGCTGAGGTGGCCAAGACCAATGCGCCCGTCCTGCATGTGGCGCGAGACGACAAGCGGATGGCGGCGATGCAGGCGGCGTTGCGGTTCTTTGCGCCTGACATGCCGGTGATGACCTTTCCGGGTTGGGATTGCCTGCCTTATGACCGGGTGTCGCCCAATGCGGATATCAGCGCCACGCGTATGGCGACGTTGGCGGGGCTGGTGCATGGCGGGCCGTCGCAGTTTGTGCTGCTGACCACCCTCAATGCCGCCACGCAGCGCGTTCCGGCGCGCGCGGTGCTGCGCGATGCAGCCTTTGTCGCGGCAGTGGGCGAACGGATTGACGAGCGAGCCCTGCGCGAGTTTCTGGTTCGGATGGGGTTTACGCAGGCGCCCACGGTGACGGAGCCGGGCGATTACGCCCTGCGGGGGGGGATCATCGACATTTATCCGCCGGGTGAAGGCGGGCCAGTGCGTCTGGACCTGTTCGGAGATGTGCTGGACGGGATACGCCGGTTTGATCCGGCCACGCAGCGCACCACGGAAAAGCTGGACCGGGTCGAGTTGGCGCCGGTCTCGGAGGTCATTCTGGACGAAGAGGCGATCCGCCGGTTTCGCCAGAACTACCGGATCGAGTTTGGCGCGGCAGGCACGGATGATCCGCTCTACGAGGCCGTGAGTGCAGGGCGCAAGCACGCCGGTGTCGAGCATTGGCTGCCGTTTTTTCATGAGCGGTTGGAAGGGGTGTTCGATTATCTGCCTCAGGCCACCATCACGCTGGATGAACAGGTCACGCCGATGCGTCTGGCGCGGTGGGACAGCATCGCGGATCAATACGAGACCCGCCATCTGGCGCTGAGCCAGAAGTCGCGGGGCGATACGGTCTACAAGCCGGTGCAGCCCGGATTGCTCTATTTTGACGATGCCGCCTGGAGCGCGGCGGTGGCAGAGCGCCGGGTGTTGCAATTCGCGGCGCTGCCGCAAGCAACGGGGCTGGGGGTGATCGACGCGGGCGGGCGGATCGGGCGCAATTTTGCGCCGGAACGTCAGCAGGAAAACACCAACCTCTTCAGCGCCTTGAAGGATCATGTTCAGGCAAAGCTTGAAAAGGGTCCGGTGCTGGTAGCCTCTTATTCCACAGGCGCGCGCGAGCGGCTGGAAGGGCTCTTGGAGGATGAGGGGCTGATTGGCGCCGTGGGGGTCAGCAGCGCCAAGGGTGTGGGTAAGCATGGGCTGCATCTGGCGGTCTGGCCGTTGGAAAACGGGTTCGAGGCACCAAACCTGACCGTGATTGCCGAACAGGATGTGCTGGGCGAGCGCCTGATCCGTGCGCCGCGGCGGCGGCGGGCCGAGAATTTCCTGACCGAAACGCAGAGCCTGAGCATCGGCGATCTGGTGGTGCATGTGGATCACGGTATCGGTCGCTATCTGGGGCTGGAGGTGGTGACCGCCGCCGGGGCGGCGCATGAATGCCTCGTGCTGGAATATGCCGAGGCGTCCAAGCTCTTTCTGCCGGTCGAGAATATCGAACTTTTGTCGAAATACGGCCATGAAGAAGGGCTGCTCGACAAATTGGGCGGTGGCGCATGGCAGGCCAAGAAGGCGCGGCTCAAGGAGCGTATCCGCGAGATGGCCGACCGGCTCATCCGGGTGGCGGCGGAGCGCGCGCTGCGGCGCGCCCCGGTGATCGAGCCCGAGCACCACGCCTGGGAGGCCTTTGCCGCGCGGTTCCCCTATCAGGAGACTGACGATCAGTTGCACGCTATCGAGGATGTGCTGACTGATTTGGCGGCGGGCGCGCCGATGGATCGGCTGATCTGTGGTGATGTCGGATTTGGCAAGACCGAGGTGGCGATGCGCGCGGCCTTTGTCGCCGCGATGTCGGGGCTACAGGTGGCGGTGATTGCGCCGACCACGTTGCTGGCCCGGCAGCACTATCAGGAATTTGCCTCGCGCTTTCGGGGGTTCCCGGTCAATGTGCGGCCCTTGTCGCGCTTTGTTTCGGCGGGCGACGCGGCCAAGACCCGCGATGCGATGGCGCGCGGCGAGGCGGATATTGTGGTGGGCACCCATGCCCTGCTGGCCAAGGGAATCCGGTTCAAGAACCTCGGCCTCTTGATCATCGACGAAGAGCAACGCTTTGGCGTGGCGCATAAGGAGCGGCTCAAGCAATTGCGCTCGGATGTGCATGTGTTGACGCTGACCGCGACACCCATTCCGCGCACGCTGCAACTGTCCCTCTCGGGGGTGCGGGATCTGTCGATCATCGGCACGCCGCCGGTCGACCGTCTGGCAATCCGCACCTATGTGAGCGAGTTTGACAGCGTGACCGTGCGCGAGGCGCTCTTGCGCGAGCATTATCGTGGCGGGCAGTCGTTCTATGTGGTGCCGCGTATCAGCGACCTGCCGGAAATCGAGGATTTCCTGAAAACGCAGGTGCCCGAGGTCAGCTATGTCATTGCCCATGGGCAGATGGCGGCGGGGGAACTCGACGACCGGATGAACGCATTTTACGACGGCAAATACGATGTGCTGCTGGCGACGACGATTGTCGAATCAGGTCTTGATATTCCGACCGCCAACACGATGGTCATTCACCGCGCCGATATGTTCGGGCTGAGTCAACTCTATCAGATTCGGGGTCGGGTGGGCCGCTCCAAGACGCGCGCCTATGCCTATCTGACCACCAAACCGCGTGTGCCACTGACACCGGGGGCCGAAAAACGGCTGCGGGTGCTGGGCAGTCTCGACACATTGGGGGCGGGGTTTACGCTGGCGTCTCAGGATCTCGACATTCGCGGTGCAGGCAATCTCTTGGGCGAGGAACAGTCCGGGCAGATGCGCGATGTGGGCTATGAACTCTATCAATCCATGCTGGAAGAGGCGATTGCCAAGATCAGATCCGGCCAGATGGAGGGGCTGTCGGAGGCCGATGAGCAATGGGCACCGCAAATCAATCTGGGCGTGCCGGTGCTGATCCCCGAGACCTATGTGCCAGATCTTGATGTGCGTCTGGGGCTATATCGCCGTCTGAGCGGGTTGGAGACCAAGGTTGAACTTGAAGGCTTTGCCGCCGAGTTGATCGACCGTTTCGGCAAGCTGCCGCGCGAGGTCAATATGCTGATGCTGGTGGTGCGGATCAAGGCGATGTGCAAACGCGCAGGCATTGCCAAGCTCGATGGCGGACCCAAGGGGGTCACGATCCAGTTTCACAACGATAAATTCGCCTCGCCACGGGGACTGGTTGAATTCATCACCGATGAGCGTGGATTGGCCAAGGTGCGTGACAACAAGATCGTCGTGCGCCGAGACTGGAAGGGCGAGACCGACCGGATCAAGGGCGCCTTTGGGATTGCCCGCGATCTGGCGGAAAAGGTGGTGGCAGAGGCCAAGCGCGCGAAGGGGTGAGAGCGGGGTGGGGGCGCTGCCCCCGTCCCGGATTTCATCCGGGACTCCCCCGAGGTATTTTGGGCCAGATGAAGGTGCGGGCGATTAGCCCGCGATCAGCCGGAGATTGACGCACGGTAGATGTCGTCGATGGATTTGGCGATGGTGGCGTTGAATTCATCGTCCGACTGCTGCGCCGAGAGACCTTCGGTCAGGGCGCGGCTGAAGCTGGCGATCACGCCGCGATTTTGCGCCAGACGCGCGTTGGCCTCGTCCCGGCTATAGCCGCCCGAGAGCGCCACAACGCGCAGCACGCGGGGGTGATTGACGAGGCTCTCATAGAGGTTCGGGGATTCGGGCAGGGTGAGCTTGAGCATCACCTCCTGATCCTCGGGCAGCATGTCGAGCTGGGCCAGAATCGCGGCGCGCAGGAGCGTTTCGGCTTCGGCCTTGTCCGCGATTGAAATAGTCACTTCCGGTTCGATGATGGGCACAAGGCCGTGGCCGAGGATCTGGCGGCCGACTTCGAATTGCTGGGCGACGACCGCCTCGATTCCGGTGCTGTTGGCCGCGTCGATGACCGAGCGCATCTTGGTGCCGAAAATTCCTGCCTTGGCGGCGCGCTCCAAGAGCGGATCCAGATCGGGCATGGGTTTCATCAGTTTGACGCCATCGGTCTCCTCGGCCAGACCCTTGTCGACCTTGAGGAAGGGCACCACGCCGCGATCCTGCCAGAGGAATTCCGGCGAGGGCTTGCCGCCAATGTCGCGATCCATGGTCATCTCGAAGAGGATGGCGCCCAGCACCTTGCCGCCGATGAAGGCCGGAGCCTGTGCGATGCGCGCACGCATGGCGTGGATGAGATCGAACATTTCGGTCTCGGAGGAATATTCGTTCTCCTCAACCCCATAGAGGCGCAATGCCTTGGGGGTAGAGCCGCCCGATTGATCGAGGGCGGCGATAAAGCCCTGGCCTGCGCGAAGTTTGTTGGCCTGTTCGGTCTTGCTCATGTGGGACACCCCTGAAGGAATACGCGGTTTCGCGCTCTCATAGGCGAGGGGCGCGGGCTGTGCAATCGTGGTGGCGCTAACAGGTGGCGTGGCTTAGGCCTTGAGCGCCGCGACACCTGGCAGATCCTTACCTTCCATCCATTCGAGGAACGCGCCGCCGGCTGTCGAGATATAGGTAAAATCCTCGGCCGCGCCGGATTTGTTGAGCGCAGCCACGGTATCGCCACCGCCTGCGACCGAAATCAGTTTGCCTGCGCGGCTGAGGCTGGCGGCATGGCTGGCGGCGGCATTGGTGGCGGAATCGAATGGGGCAATCTCGAAGGCACCAAGCGGGCCGTTCCAGATCAGGGTCTTGGCGCGGTCAAACGCGGCGATGATGCGGGAGACGGCCTGAGGGCCAGCATCAAGGATCATGGCGTCGGACGGGCAGGCATGTGCGCCCACCACCTCATGCGCGGCCCCGGCGGCGAAGTCGCGTGCGACCACCACATCGGCGGGCAGCAGGATTTCACAGCCCGCAGCCCCAGCCTTGAGCATGATTTCGCGGGCGGTGGCGGTCATGTCATGTTCGCAAAGCGATTTGCCTACGTTGAGGCCCATGGCCGCAAGGAATGTGTTGGCCATGCCGCCGCCAATGACGAGGCAATCGACCTTTGCCACCAGATTGCCCAAGAGGTCGAGCTTGGTTGAGACTTTGGCGCCGCCAACTACCGCGACGACGGGGCGCTTGGGCGCGCCTAGCGCGGCTTCGAGCGCCTGCAATTCGGCTTGCATCAGGCGGCCCGCACAAGAGGGCAGGTGGTGCGCCAGCCCGGTTGTCGAGGCGTGCGCGCGGTGAGCGGCGGAAAACGCATCGTTGCAATAGACATCGCCCAGTTGCGCCAGACGCGCCGCGAAGGCGGGATCGTTGGCCTCTTCGCCGGGGTGAAAGCGAATGTTTTCCAAGAGCAGCACGTCAGAGGCCAGTGCCTCATCGGTCAGGTTCTCGGCCCCCTCCAGCGTTTCGATCAGCCGCACCTTGCGCCCCAAGGCGGTCTCTAGCGCGGGAACGGTGACGCGCAGCGACATGTCGAGCACGACTTTGCCCTTGGGGCGTCCAAAATGCGCAAGCAGGATAGGGCGGCCACCCTTGGCCAGAATATCCGTGACGGTGGGCGCAATGCGCTCGATCCGGGTGGCGTCGGTCACCAGACCGTTTTCCACTGGTACGTTGATATCGACCCGCACCAGAACGCGCTTGCCGTTCAGATCCATGTCGTCAAGGGTTTTCCAGCTCATGCGATATGCCTCCCGAAACTCGTGTCGCGCTTCTATTGGCGCGGGTCTTTGCCAGCGTCAACCTCTGCGCTTGGCAATCGCGCGCGAACCGCCTAGGTATCGGGGCATATTTTATCAAGGAGAGCCTCATGGCCGAGATCAAGGATCCCGAAAACACCATCCTGATGGAGCTGAAGGGTGGCACCGTCACCATCGAGCTTTTGCCCGCTATCGCGCCGGACCATTGCGAGCGGATGAAAGAGCTGGCCCGCGCCGGGCAGTATGACAACGTCGTCTTTCACCGGGTGATTGACGGGTTCATGGCGCAAACAGGCGATGTGCAGCACGGCAATATGGAACAGGATTACCAGCCGCGCAGGGCCGGGACCGGCGGAAGTGATCTGCCCGATCTCAAGGCCGAGTTTTCCAAGATCCCGCATGATCGAGGCACGCTGGGAGCGGCCCGCAGCCAGAACCCGAATTCGGCCAACAGCCAGTTCTTCATCAACTTCAAGGACAACCATTTCCTGAACGGGCAATACACGGTCTATGGCCGGGTGATCGCGGGCATGGAGCATGTCGATGCCATCACGCGCGGCGAACCGCCGGTGAATCCGGACCGGATGATCAGCGTCAAGGTGGCCTCGGATGTATAAGATTGCCTGTGTGCTGAGTCTGCTGGCTGGTCCTGCATTGGCCACCGGACTTCAGGTTGAAATCGCGGGTGAGGCGAATGGCACTGTCACCATTGATCTTTTTGAAGATATCGCGCCGGGGCATGTGGCACAGATCACTGCGCTGGCCACCGATGGGGCCTATGACGGTGTCGTGTTTCACCGGGTGATCGATGGCTTCATGGCGCAAACCGGCGATGTGCAGTTCGGCAAGCTGGAGGGCGGCGATATGAGCCGCGCCGGAATGGGCGGCAGCGACCGGCCTGACCTCAAGGCCGAATTCTCGGACGAGCGGTTCTTGCGCGGGGTGGTGGGCATGGCGCGTAGCCAGAACCCGGATTCGGCCAACAGCCAGTTCTTCATCATGTTCGACGCGGGCGAGTTCCTGAACGGGCAATATACCGTGGTGGGGCAAGTCACCGATGGCATGGAGATCGTGGACGCCATCAAGCGCGGCAAAGGCCCCAATGGTGCTGTGATCGGTCAGCCGGACGTGATGACACGGGTCACGGTAACCGAGTGAGGCATGACCGATAGCCCCGATAGCCCCGTGGTCACCCCTGCGCCGCTGGCAGAGGGGATTTGGGGGCTGACGGGGGCATATGTGTCTTGGCGCGGCGGCGTTGCGATGCCGCTGCGCACCGTTGTTATTGAACTGCCCTCGAACCATTTGTGGGTCTATGCGCCGGGGCCATTGCCCTTGACCTTGCGCGATTGGTTGGCGGCGCAGGGACGGGTGGCCCATCTTGTGCTGCCCCATGCGCCCGATTTGCCGCATCTGCCCGAGTGGCAGGCGGAGTATCCCGGCGCGCGGGTCTGGCGGGGGGCGGAGGTCAAGACCGCCTCTTGGTGTCGCCAAATCAAGCCGCTGATGCTGGAGGGCACCCAGACCGAGACAGTGTATCTGCATCAGCCGAGCCGCTCTGCGATCCTGTCGCGGTTGATCATGGCGGTTGAAACCGCGCCTTTGCCGGTCTGGACGCGCCCGCTGATCTGGCTGGCGGGGATTGATGACAGCGATGGCAAGCCACCTCTGGGGCTGGCGCAGCACTTGGGCGGGCGCAAGGCGGTTGGGGATCTGGTGGAAGAATTGCTCGACTGGGGGCCAGAGAGGCTGATCCTGACGCATGGGCGGTGTTACTTGCACGATGCAAGCGGAGAGCTGAAGCGCGCCTTTCGTCGCCTGATGCGCGACCGGCTCTGGGATCGCGCGCTCAGCGAGGCGCGGCGCCGCTGACGGGGCGTCACAATTGCGTGGGGGGGGCTGGTCCGAATCCCGTGCAGCCCGCATCCTGAGGCAGACCCGATGCCGCGACAGGAGCCGCCATGCCCCGTTTCCTTGCCTTGCTGACATCTCTTATACTGATTGCCTCGCTGGCCCATGCCGATCCCCGGTCCTGGCGACACGATTGGCCCGATACGGATTTCGACAAAAGCACCGTGCGCGACTGGTCCGAGATCATGTCGGGGGGGCCACCCAAGGACGGCATCCCGGCCATTACGGGCCCGAGATACCGCAAGGCGGCGTCGGAGCAGCGGATTGCCGGGACGGAGCCGGTGATCACGCTGGAAATCCCCGGCACACAGGCGCGCGCCTATCCGGTCCGCTATCTCACATGGCATGAGATCGTGAATGATACGGTGGGCGGCATTCCCGTGGCGGTCACCTTTTGCCCGCTGTGCAATTCCGGCCTGACCTTTGATCGGCGTACCGCACGCGGCACGTTGAGTTTTGGCGTTTCAGGCAAGCTGCGGCATTCGGATATGGTGATGTATGATCGTGAGACCGAAAGCTGGTGGCAACAGGCCATCGGTGAGGCGATTGTCGGAGATCTGACGGGAACCAAGCTCAGGCAAATGCCCAGTTGGATGGAAAGCTGGGACCAGTTTCGCGCGCGCAATCCCGACGGGTTGGTGATGGAAGAGCCGGAATACAACCGCTCTTATGGGCGCAACCCCTATCGGGGGTATGACACATCGGCACGGCCATTTCTCTATACCGGCGAAGACCCACCCCATGGTATCGCGCCGTTGGAGCGGGTGGTGCGGGTGGGCGACCGCGCCTGGCCCTTGACGCGGATCAGGTCAGAGGGGGGCGTGAAGGAGGCGGGGCTGAGTATCAGTTGGGAAAAGGGACAGGCCTCGGCACTGGATCATGGCACGATTGCCAAAGGACGCGATGTGGGCACGGTGCGGGTGCGCGACGGGCAAGGGCGCGATGTGGCCCATGACGTGATGTTCGCATTTGCCTTTCATGCCTTCTGGCCTAAGGGGATGTGGATGCTGCGGTAGGCTATGTGTTCACGCATCCTCGGGTTTGGCCCGCGAATCTCCGGGACAAGACGCCCTCAGGGCAAGCCCGAGGATGACGGTTGCAAACGATACGCTGCACTTGACTTCTACGCCCCAGACCGCCATATGCCACTCAACCGACATTTCCTGCCGCGTGAGCAGCACTGCCCTGACTGGGCATTTATCATGAAATGTCGCGGATGATCCCAAAATCACGCGTGGGGCCAAACACCTGTCAGAGTGCAGGGGGCATTCGGCCCTTTGGCTGCGGGCTGGTGCAACCACGACGACCGGGCGGTGAGCTTCACCGCCTGTGATGGGCTGCGGGATGTCCTCGCGCCCCTGAAAGGACACGACTTGAATCTATTCGATGAAATGGGCCTGCCTGCTGCATTGGTGCGCAAGCTGGCCAACGAAGGCATTACCGACCCGACCCCGATTCAGACCCATGCGATCCCGCATGCGCTGAACGGGTTTGACGTGTTGGGCCTCGCACAGACCGGCACTGGCAAGACCATGGCGTTTGGCCTGCCGCTTATCACGGCGCTGATGGACCAGCCGGGCAAGCCCGCGCCCAAGACCATCCGCAGCCTGATCCTTGCCCCGACACGGGAACTCGCTGGACAGATCCGCGACGCTCTGTTGCCGCTGGTCAAGGACAGCCCGATCAAGATCGGTCTTGTGGTGGGCGGTGCCTCGATCAATCCGCAGATCAAGCGGTTGGAGCAGGGTATCGACATTCTGGTGGCGACACCGGGGCGGTTGCTTGACTTGATCGACCGGCGCGCGGTGCGTCTGGATGCGGCGCACTTCCTCGTGCTGGACGAGGCGGACCAGATGCTTGATCTGGGCTTTATTCATGCGCTGCGCCGGATTGCGGGCCTCTTGGCGGCGGAGCGTCAAACGATGCTCTTTTCCGCCACCATGCCCAAGCAGATGGAAGAGCTGGCTGGTAGCTATCTCAAGAACCCCAAGCGGGTGCAGGTCAGCCCGCCGGGCAAAGCCGCTGACAAGGTCACGCAAGAGGTGCATTTTGTCGCCAAGGCGGCCAAGCCCGATCTGCTGATCGAGATGTTGGGGCGGCACCGCAACGAATTGGCGCTGGTCTTTGGCCGCACCAAGCACGGGTCGGACAAGCTGGCCAAGCGGCTGGAACAGGCGGGTTACAGCGTGGCGGCGATCCATGGCAACAAGAGCCAGGGTCAGCGCGAGCGCGCGCTCAAGGCGTTCCGTGACGGTCAGGTCAAGATCCTCGTGGCGACCGATGTGGCGGCGCGGGGGCTGGATATTCCGGATGTCAAACACGTCTACAATTACGAATTGCCGAATGTCCCCGACAATTATGTCCACCGGATCGGTCGAACCGCGCGGGCGGGCCGGGATGGGGCGGCGATTGCATTCTGTGCACCTGATGAGATGGGCGAGCTGAAGGATATCCAAAAGGTCCTGGGGACGACGATCCCGGTGGCCTCGGGCCGTCCGTGGGAAGTGCTGCCCGATCCGAAATCGCCCAAGCCCGCCTCGGGGCGGGGTGGTCCGCGTCGTCGTAGCGGCGGCGGTGGCTTTGGTGGCGGCAACCAGCAGGGCAAGCCGGGGGCCGGTGGCCATCGTCGGCGCAAGCCCGGCGGTGGCGGTGGCGCGCGCTCGAACGCGGCCTGATCAAGATCAAAGCGCCGGGGCATGCCCCGGCGCTTTTTTCTTCATGTGCCGCAAAAGGTGTTCTCGACCACTTCGGCGGCTGTGGGCGGGCGTTTGAGGTCGGCGGCTTCGGGCTGGTCCTCGTAGGGATGCGCCAGCACCTGCAAGAGCCGCTCGAAGCGGGCGTAATCGTCTGCGACGGCGGCCTCAATCATCTGTTCGATCCGGTGATTGCGCGGGATAAAGGCCGGATTGGCGGTGCGCATCACATGCTCCGGGTCTTCTTCGCGCGCAATGCGTGCACGCCACGCGGGTTCCCATGTGTCGAACATTTCACGGTCGAGAAACTGATCGCGCGCAGTACCATCCAGCAACCCCCGGAAGGTATTGGTGAAATCGGCGTGCCCCTCTGTCATGCGTGCCAGAAGGTCGGCTACCATCTCTGCATCCTGAGCGTTCGGCTTTGCAATACCGATCTTGCGGCCAAAGGCACGGCGCCACTCGACCTCGATCTGATCGGGCATGGCATGTACGAGGGCCGTGAAATCCGTGATCGCCTCATCCTGATCCGGCATCAACGGCACCAGCGTCGTGGCCAGTTGCGCCATGTTCCAGACGATCACATGCGCCTGATTGTCATAGGCATAGCGGCCGCGTGTGTCGATCGAACTGAACACGGTTTGTGGGTGATAAGTGTCCATAAACGCGCAAGGACCGTAATCGATGGTCTCGCCAGAGATTGCGGTGTTGTCGGTGTTCATCACCCCGTGGATAAAGCCGACAGATAACCAGCCTGCCACCAGCCGCGCCTGACCTCGTATCACCTCAGCCAAGAGATGTGCCGGATTTTCGACATGAGGATAGTGGCGCGCGACGGTATAGTCATAGAGGGCGCGCAGACCTTCGATATCGCGGCGGGCGGCGAAATACTGAAAAGTGCCAACGCGCAGATGGCTGGCTGCAACCCGCGTCAGCACCGCGCCCGGTAAACCGCCCGCCTCGCGGTAAACCGGTTCGCCAGTCAGAGAGGCGGCGAGAGCGCGGGTGGTGGGCAGGCCAAGGGCGTGCATCGCCTCGGACACCACATATTCCCGAAGCACCGGCCCAAGCCAAGCGCGCCCATCGCCCATCCGGCTATAGGGGGTTGGGCCTGAGCCTTTGAGCTGGATGTCGCGGCGGTGTCCGTTTCGGTTGATCACCTCGCCCAAAAGCAGGGCGCGCCCATCGCCCAGTTGCGGCGAGAACCCGCCAAATTGGTGGCCTGCATACACTTGCGCCAAGGGGGTTGCGCCCTCGGGCACCTCATTGCCCGAGAAAATCCGGGCAAGGTCCGCATCGGGGGCGTCGGATATGCCCAATTCTGCCGCCAGTTCCCGGTTGAACCGGATCAGGCGCGGGGCGCGCACGGGCATTGCCGTCTGCCGGGTGTAAAACCGCTCCGGCAATTGGACATAGCTGTTTTGGAACGGAATCTCGAATGTCATATAGCTTCCCTAGGATTGGGCGGGCAGAAGTCTACATTTCTCGCGTCAGCAGGCTGTACTCGTTACGTTGCAAGAACCGCAGTTTCTCGTAGAGCTTGAGCGCCTTGTCGTTGTCTCGCCGCACCTCGAGATGCAGTGCCTTTAATCCGGCCCCGGCCAGTGCTTTGGGCAGGCTGGTCATTACCTCAGAGCCGATACCGCGCCCGCGCACGCCGGGACGGATGTAGAATTCATCCACATAGCCATCGAGTCCCCCGAATTCAACCGACCAGCCAAAGCTGATCACAATATAGCCGATGGGTGCGCGTCCGGGGCCGATGAGATAGACCACACCATGCGGGCTGCCCTCTAACATTGGCAAAAGAGCTGCGCGCCGGTTGGTATCGGTTTGGGAAATTCCCGCCTCATCGTGAAAGGCAGCGACCAGTGGCAGCAGTCGGTCAAGATCGTCGGGCCGCGCGAGGGAGAGGGCGGTCATAGGCGGGCCAACCTTTCAGTAAGCAGGTCAAAGAAGGCCTGTGCGTTGATGTCGTGGACGAAGGTCGTGTTGGCGGGGCGGTCGGTCACGCCCCACCAATCCACCACGGTCATGCCCATGGTCAGTTCCGAACCTGTCTCGATCTCGACATTGACCCTGCGAGCAGAGAAAAGATCAGGCTGCAATAGCCAGCCAATCGTGCAGGGATCATGCAGCGGCGCGCCGTCTGCGCCATGACGCTCAGGGTGGTACCGTTCATAAAAGCCGGTAAGAGCGCCGACGGCATCGCCAACCCGTGTGCCGATGGCGCGAAACGCGGCGTTGCGGGCGGGGGTCACCAGCGCCTTGTGCGTCACATCGAGCGGCAGCACGGTCAGGGGCGCGCCTGCGCCAAAGACGCAGGCAGCTGCGGCCGGATCAACATGGATGTTGAATTCCGCAGCAGGGGTGACATTGCCGTGCGCCGCATGCGCCCCGCCCATCAGCACGATGTCCTGCACTCTCTCGATGATATCGGGGGCTTTTGTAAATGCGGTTGCGATATTGGTCAGCGGCCCGATGGGCACCAGTGTGACCGTGCCCGAAGGGCGCGTGCGCAGGGTCTCGATAATGAAATCGACCGCGTGGCGGTCCTGCAAGGGCATGGCCGGTTCGGGCAGGTCGGGACCATCGAGGCCCGAGCGACCGTGCACATGCTCTGCGGTTACCAGTTCGCGCCCCAAAGGGCTATCGCAGCCGGCAAAGACCGGCAGATCGCTGCGACCTGCCAATTCGCAGATCATGCGCGCGTTGCGGGTCGTGAGCGCAAGCGGCACATTGCCTGCCACACAGGTAAGCGCCAACACATCGAGCGTTTCCGGGCAGGCCAGCGCGAAAAGGATTGCTACGGCGTCATCCTGACCCGGATCCGTGTCGATGATGATTTGTCTTGCCGCCATGCCTGTCTCCGTCGCGCCGATCAAACCATGCGGCGGATGCGGGTGAATGTCCACCGGCGCTTCATCTCTTGGCTCTGGTCCGCCGATCCGAATCAATACTTTTGCCCGGCAATGCCGCGCCGCAGCAATCGACTGTCGCTTGCAACACAGCCTCGTTGGGCCGTCTTGGGTAGAGAAAAATCGATGGAACGGACAAAAAATCGCATATATTTCCGACTCTTGGCCCGGCTTTCTGTTTGGGTTTCGCGCCATTCTGGCTATAGTCCGGGGCAACTGCCACAAACGTACAAACAATAAGGCCGGGGGAGAGACCACCGATGATCCGATCGGAACTGATCCAGAAAATCGCTGACGAAAATCCGCATCTCTATCAGCGCGACGTCGAGCGTATCGTCAATACCATCTTCAACGAGATCACAGACGCACTTGCCGAGGGCAACCGGGTCGAACTGCGCGGCTTTGGCGCATTCTCGGTGAAAAAGCGGGATGCGCGCACAGGTCGCAATCCACGCACCGGCGAAAGCGTGCATGTTGAGGAAAAATATGTGCCCTTCTTCAAGACCGGCAAGCTCTTGCGTGACCGGCTCAACGGAAAGTAACCCATGCGCTATATCCGCTATGCCTCGATTTCCATATTTGCCCTTGCGCTGGTGCTGATCGCACTGGCCAACCGCGGTGTGGTTACCCTGCGGGTGCTGCCGGATGAATTGGCAGGCTTTGCCGCGCTCAATCCCACCTATGATCTGCCACTCTTTATCGTGATCTTTGGTGGCATTCTGATGGGGTTGATCGTTGGGTTCATCTGGGAATGGATTCGTGAGGCAGGTGAGCGTGCGGCGGCGGCACGGCAGGCCCGTGAGTTGGCCAGCCTGCGGGCCGAGATCAAGCGCCTCAAGGGTGAACGGCATCAGGGCAAGGATGAGGTGCTGGCGCTTTTGGATCAGGCGAGCTGAACCGGGTTCATGTCCAAAGATATACGCGTCAAGATTTGCGGCCTGACTGCCGCTGACGATGTGTCTGCAGCGGTAGAGGCAGGCGCCGCCTATGTTGGCTTTGTGTTTTTTGAGAAATCACCACGCCATGTGACGCATGGACAGGCGCGCAACCTCGCGCTTGGCGTGCCGCCGGGCGTGGCCAAGGTGGCGCTGACGGTGGATGCCGACCAGATGACGCTGGATGCCCTGACCGATCATGTGCCGCTCGATTTCCTGCAACTACACGGGCACGAAAGCCCGGCACGGGTGGCGGAGGTCAAGGCGCGTTACGGCCTGCCGGTGATCAAGGCCATCGGCATTGCCGAGGCCGCCGATCTGGCGCAGATCGACGCCTATGCCGGGGTGGCGGACCAGCTGCTGATCGACGCCAAGCCGCCACCGGGGGCCTCGCGACCGGGGGGCAATGCGCTGGCCTTTGATTGGGGATTGATTGCGGGGCGCGACTGGCCCTTGCCGTGGCTGTTGGCCGGTGGTCTGACCCCCGACAACGTGGCTCTGGCGGTGGCGCGCACAGGGGCGCGGCAACTGGATGTATCGTCCGGGGTTGAACGCGCGCCCGGTGTCAAGGACGCGGACCTGATCCGTGCCTTTATCCGGAATGCGTGCGGTGATTGAATTTCGTCCGGCGCGACGTGACGAAGTCGCACAGATTATCGCGCTTTTGCGGGATGATGTGCTGGGACAGGAGCGGGAACCGGATGACTTGGCCCGTTATCTTGGGGCATTTGACGCGATGCAGGCCGAAAGCAACAATCATCTGATCGCAGGCGTTGATGCGCAAGGCGCGGTGCTGGCGACCTATCAGTTGACGCTGATCAGCGGGCTGTCACTGGCGGCGACGCGCCGTGCGCAGGTGGAAAGCGTGCGCATCGCCAGCCATCTTCGAGGGCAGGGTCTGGGCCATCTGATGTTCGCGGATATCGAGGCACGCGCCCGCGCCGCCGGGTGTCGCCTGATCCAACTGACTATGAATGCGCGCCGGACTGACAGCCGCCGCTTTTACGAAGGCCTTGGATTCACCGCCTCGCATCTGGGTTTCAAGCGAGCCTTGGATTAGGCGATCCGGTTGACAGGACCGGACCCGCGACCGATGCTTTGCGGGACAATGACAAGAGGCCGTGATGACCCGTGATCCCGAAGATCTGAGCGATGTTTACGGAGCCGAGACCCCCGAACAATCCCGCGCAATCTATAACGATTGGGCGCAGAGCTATGATGCCGACAATCTGGCGCGGGGGTTTCGTTTGTCCGCGCTTGGGGCCGCGATGTTTGCGCGGTTTATGGGGCTGAGTGACGGGCCGGTACTGGATGCCGCTTGCGGCACCGGGCTTGTGGCTGAGAGCCTGCGCATTCTGGGTTATGGGCCGATCACCGGCTGCGATCTGTCACCGGGCATGTTGGCGGCGGCGCGAACGACAGGGCATTATGCCGAACTGGTCGAGGCTGAGATGGGCAGTGGTCTGCCGTTTGCCGACGACCGCTTTGCGGGTTTTATCTGCGTCGGGGCCTTTGGTCCCGGTCACGCCCCACCGGAAAGCCTCATTCATCTGACTCGCGTCACCCGCCCCGGAGGGGTTGGAGTGTTCAACCTGCTTGACGCAACATGGCAGGCACAGGGGTTTCAATCGGTGCTCGAATCTCTCGTTGACAGTTGTCAAATTCGGATCGAACAGCGCTCTGGGCCGTTTTTGCCCTTTCTACTGGCAGAGCCGGACCTCTGGTCGCGCCTCTATGTGATACGGTGCCTCTGATTGTCCCGCTTTTCGCTGGAAAATCCCCCGCGCGTCCCATATTCAACCTCAGACCTCCTGACAAACAAAGGCCCGAGACAATGAACGATCTCTTCAACAGCTTCATGACCGGCCCCGACGAAAAGGGCCGGTTCGGCGATTTCGGCGGGCGGTTCGTGTCGGAAACCCTGATGCCCCTCATTCTGGAACTGGAAGAGCAGTATGAGCATGCCAAGACCGACCAGTCGTTTTGGGACGAGATGCATGATTTATGGACGCATTATGTGGGTCGGCCTTCGCCGCTCTATTATGCCGATCGGCTGACACAGCATCTGGGCGGGGCCAAAATCTATCTCAAGCGAGACGAGTTGAACCATACCGGCGCGCACAAAATCAACAATGTGCTGGGCCAGATCATCCTTGCCCGCCGCATGGGCAAGAAGCGGATTATTGCGGAAACCGGCGCGGGTCAGCATGGCGTGGCCACGGCCACGGTCTGTGCCAAATTCGGACTGCAATGCGTGGTCTACATGGGCGCGCATGACGTCGAGCGGCAGGCACCCAATGTGTTCCGCATGCGGCTCTTGGGGGCTGAGGTGGTTCCGGTGACAAGCGGGCGCGGCACGCTCAAGGATGCGATGAATGACGCGCTGCGCGATTGGGTTACCAATGTGCGCGACACGTTTTACTGCATCGGCACAGTGGCGGGGCCGCACCCGTATCCGGCCATGGTGCGCGATTTCCAATCGATCATCGGCAAAGAAACACGCGAACAGATGCAGGCCGCCGAAGGGCGTTTGCCCGACACGCTGGTTGCGGCGATTGGGGGTGGATCAAATGCGATGGGGCTGTTTTACCCGTTCCTCGATGATCCGAGCGTCAATATCATCGGCGTCGAGGCCGGAGGGCACGGTGTTGACGACCGCATGGAGCATTGTGCCAGCCTGACCGGCGGGCGGCCCGGTGTGTTGCACGGCAATCGCACCTATCTCTTGCAGGATGCCGATGGGCAAATCCTTGAGGGGCATTCGATCTCGGCCGGGCTCGATTATCCGGGCATTGGACCCGAGCATAGCTGGCTGCATGAGACGGGTCGCGCCAAATATGTCTCGATCACCGATGTCGAAGCGTTGGAGGCATTCCAGCTCTGCTGTGCGCAGGAGGGGATCATCCCGGCGCTGGAGCCGTCACATGCGCTTGCCCATGTTATGAAGCTCGCGCCGACCTTGCAAAAGGATCATCTGCTGGTGATGAACATGTGTGGTCGCGGTGACAAGGACATCTTTACCGTCGCCAAGCATCTGGGATTTAAGATCGACACCTAGATCGACGATGTGTCCTATCTCGTTGTCCCAGTTTTGAATGGTCAAGCTATGACGCCTTAACATATTGTTTGGGTGTCATAATTTTTTATATCCACTTCCCGATTTGCATATTTCGGGCTCTAAACTTTCGTTGATGCGTCTAAACCTCATGTCTATAGCCCCGGGACTAAACCTGCGGTGGATTGGCCCGCTCAGAATCTATTGCTCTCTTTGAGGTGCCCGGGCAGCAACCCGGTTGTTTTTCTTCAGGAGGCGAAAATGCTGATTTCCAAAAACACAACTCTGGCGCTGTTGCTGGGCACTACAATGCTCTTTAACGCGGGTGCCGTCTTTGCTGAAACTGGCCAAAGTGATGGCGTTGGCGCAAGCTCATCTTCGGACAATGGTTCATCCTCTGGTAGCGGCAGTGATGACAATGGCGGCGGTAACGACAACGGTGGCGATGACAACGGCAGCGACGATAACGACAACGGCAGCGACGATAACAGCGGTGGCGGTGATGACAGCGGTGGCGGTGATGACAGCGGCGGCGGTGATGACAGCGGCGGGGGTGATGACAGCGGTGGCGGCGATGATGGTGGCAACGGTGGCGGCGACGGCGACTAAGCGCAAAATCGAAGCGCTATGAGCCTCCACTCTTGCTTTGGCTGTAATACTTTCAGTCTTGCAGGGCGGAGAGTTAAAATCGAAACTAGTTGTGTCGCTCTGCGGTTTTCGGGGCGGCACAATTTTCAGGTCTGGGTGGGCCGAATGGCTTTGCGATTCATCATTGGGATTTTCCTAGCGGCTTTGCTGGCCGCAACCCCTTTGCTTGCCCAGGATCAAACCCGATCTATCGTCCGGCAGTTAAAGGCACAGGGCTATAGCGATGTCAGCATCTCTCAAACATGGCTGGGTCGTACGCGTATTGTGGCGACCACCAAGAACACCAGCCGAGAGATTGTTTTCAACCCTCGAACCGGCGAGATTCTTCGTGATTTCTCAAGGCGAGGTACCACGCCCGGTCAGCTTTTGAATCTGCCATTCGGATGGGCGCCGAGCCAGACAGGACAATCCGGTTCTGACAAGGATACTGACAGCGGCTATGGAAAGAGTTCCAAAGGTCGAGGTGGCGGTGACGACAGCGGCGGTGACGACAGTGGTGGTGACGACAGCGGCGGTGACGACAGTGGTGGTGACGACAGTGGGGGCGGTGACGACAGCGGCGGTGGTGACGATGGTGGCAGTGGTGGCGATGGTGGTGGTGATGGTGACTGAGGTGAACGGCTCAATGTTCCCGGCGGGCCATGACTTGGCTCATGGCATCAAGCCTGAGGCGTGCTGGTGATCTGGCGGCTCTCCCTCTATCTGATTGCTCTGGTGCAGGGCGGTTGCACGGTGTTTTTTATATCGGACATCGTGCTAACCGTTCTGGGGGTCCGGGCCCAGCCGATTAGCTGGCAAATCCGTGAATTTCTAGAACTCGGCGCCGCACTTGGGCTGGTGCTGGGGATGATACTTGGTTGGGTTGTCTTTCGCCGTACCCAGCTCAGATATCACAGCGCCCAGCAAAAGCTACGGGTGGCATCGGGCGCGTTCATGGAATTGATGCATGAGCATTTCGAGGCATGGGGGTTGACCCCTGCGGAATGTGATGTGGCCCTGTTTTCGATCAAAGGTCTGTCGATTTCCGATATTGCCACGCTGCGCAAAACCTCGGAAGGGACTGTAAAAGCCCAAACCAATGCGATTTATCGCAAGGCTGGGGTGAGCGGACGACCGCAATTGCTCAGCCTGTTCATAGACGATTTGATCGGTGATGCCCTTCCGGGTGTGGCCGAAGAGCAGCCCACGGCGGGGTGAGGCGAAGACCCGATCTTTAACGCCGCACGACTTATACCGTGCCTTATTAAAGTCTGAGGGACTTTGCCTCAGGCTTTGAAAGCGTCGTCCACCGGCACCTGGAGAGCCGTGGCTAGAGCATTTGTTTGGCTGGCCATGCCAATAACCGACAGAAGCTCGCCGTGCTGCGCAGATGTCATGCCCTTGGCGCGTGCCGCTGCGGTGTGAGAATGAGCGCAGTATTCGCAACCATTGGCGACTGAAACGGCGATATAAATCAACTCTTTAGTCAAAGGATCCAGAGTGCCGGGACCCATGACTGATTTCAATCGGTGCCATGTGGCGTGCAAAAGGGCAGGATCATGCGCCAGCGCGCGCCAGAAATTGTTGATGAAATCGCTGCCGCGCGTGGCGCGGATGTCATCAAATATGGCGCGTACCTCTGGGCTGGCGTCGGTGTCGCTGATCAGGGTCACGGTGGCCATGGTGTCACCTCTCACCCGGAGCGTGTTGTTGAAGAACCTCGAGCGGTACAATTTCCAATGTACGCACATGGGTCGCGTCGAGCCGCACCTTGGGGGCGCAACCCTCGTCATGGGCCTGAAGAAACCGCGCGGCACATAGGCACCAGTGATCACCCGGTTTCAGGCCGGGAAACTGAAACTCGGGACGCGGGGTGCTGAGGTCATTGCCGACATATTTGGAAAAGGCCAGAAATTCGGCGGTCATCAGAGCGCAGACCGTGTGGCTGCCATGATCCTGCGCGCAGGTGTTGCAGTGACCATCACGAAAAAAACCGGTCAGCGGATTGGAAGAGCAGGGCTCCAGGGCTTCGCCCAGAACATTGCGGGCCTCATCCATGATCGTCATTGGTTTGGTCCTTTCGCTATTTGTTCGAAACTGGCGGGTTTCTGGCGTTATTACAAGCGGTTGTCAGGCGCGTTCCTCGGCCTTGGCCTGATCCCAGAGCGCGTCCATCTCTGCGAGGTCAGAGTCAGCGGGGGTTTTGCCCCGGTCGCTCAAGAGCGCCTCAATCCGTTCAAACCGGCGGGTAAATTTGGCATTGGCGCGACGAAGCGCGGTCTCGGGGCAGAGCTTCATGTGCCGCGCCAGATTGGCCATGACGAACAAAAGGTCGCCAAACTCCTCTTCGACCGCATCTTGGGTCAACTCGGATGCTGCTTCATGTAACTCTTCAACTTCTTCTTGTATCTTATTGAGAACATATGATGTTTCAGGCCAGTCAAATCCCACGCGGGCGGCGCGTTTCTGAAGTTTGACAGCACGCAACAGCGCGGGCAGACCCAATGCCACACCGTCCAAGGTGCCGGTTTTCTGCTCGGCTGCACGCTCTGCGGCCTTGACCACCTCCCAATCACGGGTCTGTTGCTCTGCAGTCTTGTCCCGGCTCTCTTGTCCAAAGACATGCGGATGGCGCGCCACCATTTTATCCGAGATTGCATTGGCCACATCCATCACATCAAAAAGACCGCGGTCCTGCGCGATCTGCGCGTGAAAGACGACCTGCAACAGTAAATCCCCGAGTTCTCCGCGCAGTTCCTGCCAGTTTTCCTGCTCAATGGCATCAGCAACTTCGTAAGCTTCTTCAATGGTATAGGGGGCGATGCTCGCGAAATCCTGTTCGATATCCCAAGGACAGCCGGTCTTTGGGTCGCGCAGCCGCGCCATGATGGCGATGAGGCGGGGCAAACCGCCGTCTGGATCGTGAATGAGCGTGTCGTCAGGCATTGCAGCGGCCTCGTCTTTGGGGTTGAGTGGACCCTGACGCGAGAATGAAGGGATGTCCAGAGATGGCCGTGATCAATCGAATTGCCGGGTTTGCAGAGGAAATGACCGCTTGGCGCAGACATCTGCATGCCAATCCAGAACTTGGATTTGACTGCCACAAAACGGCGGCCTTTGTGGTTGAGCGGTTGCGCGAGTTCGGCATTTCGCAGATCGAGACCGGGGTGGCGACGAGCGGGGTTGTCGCGGTGATCGACGGGCAAGGTGACGGCCCCTGCATCGGCTTGCGGGCCGATATGGACGCGCTGCCGATGACCGAGGTGACGGGGCTGGACTATGCCAGCCAGGCCCCCGGCAAGATGCACGCCTGCGGTCATGACGGGCATACGACGATGCTGCTTGGCGCGGCTAAGTACCTTGCGGAAACACGGAATTTTTCTGGTCGCGTGGTCTTGCTTTTTCAGCCCGCCGAAGAGGGGCCGGGCGGCGGGCGTATCATGGTCGAAGAGGGCGCGTTGAGCCGATATGGGGTCGGGCAGGTTTACGCGCTCCATACCCTGCCGGGTGCGCCTGCAGGCACGTTTGAAACGACACCGGGACCGATCATGGCAGCGGTGGATACGTTGCATATCGACGTGATCGGGCGGGGTGGGCATGGGGCGATGCCGCATGAAACGCGCGATCCGGTGGTGGCGGCTGTGGCGATCGTGCAAGCCATCCAAACGATTGTCAGTCGAAACCGTAACCCCTTGGATGATCTGGTTATTTCGGTGACACAGATCCATACCGGCACGGTCGACAACGTGATCCCCGAGACCGCCTATATCAACGCCACCATCCGCTCATTCACCCCCGAAGTGCAGGAGATGGTGCATCGCCGTTTGCGAGAGATCACGGAGGGCGTTGCGATTGGATACGGAGTGCGGGCGGAGGTGCGGATCGACCTTGGGTACCCCGCAACCTACAATGACGCGGGCAAGACGGCCTTTGCCGCAGAGGTCGCGCGTGAGGTGGTGGGTGAGGGATCGGTGATCGAGGACCGCCCGCGTGAGATGGGCGCTGAGGATTTTTCCTATATGTTGCAAGAGCTTCCGGGGTCCTATCTGTTTTTGGGTCAGGGTGAGGGACCGGGCTTGCATCATCCTGGTTTCAATTTCAACGATACGGTGGCGCCGGTCGGCGCATCGTTCTTTGCGCGCCTCGTGGAACGTGCGCAACCGTTAGGCTGAAGGGGGCACTATGGCACTTGAGGACGCAAAAACACAGATAGATCAGGCTTTTACGCGCGAAACACTGCGTGGATTGAGCTATGAAAACACCTTTGCCGGGGCATTATCCTTTGCGCGCCGCCGCTATACCAAGGACCTGACTGGCGTTGATGTGGCGATTACCGGGGTGCCGTTTGACCAATCGGTGACCAACCGGACCGGCACGCGGATGGGGCCACGCGCGGTGCGTGAGGCAAGCGCGCTTCAGGTTTTTGATCCGCCTTATGGGTGGGATGGCTATGATCCTCTGTCCCATCTCAGCATTGTTGATTATGGGGATTTAGCCTTTGATTACGCGCATGTAGCAGGCTTTCCTCATGCGCTCTATGAGCATGCAAAGGGCATTCTGGGGGCAGGCAGCGCCTGTTTCGCGATTGGCGGCGATCATTATATTACGCTGCCGCTGTTACAGGCGCATGCCGAGAAATACGGGCCGTTGGCCGTGATCCATTTTGATGCGCATTCCGATACATGGGTTGATGACGATCTGACCCGGATCGACCATGGCACGATGATGTACAAGGCGGTAAAGCAGGGATTCGTCGATGTTACGCGCTCTGTTCAGGTGGGCATTCGCACCACAAACCCTGACACAATGGGCTTTGCCACGCTGGACGCGCGGCAGGTGCATCTGGAGGGTCCGGTGGAAATAGCGCGCAAAATCAAGGAGATCGTGGGCGATAGGCAGGTTTATATGACCTTTGACATCGATGCGCTTGACCCCGCCTATGCGCCCGGCACCGGCACGCCGGTCTGGGGTGGGCTGACCTCGGCGCAGGCGGCGATTATCCTGCGTGATCTGGCGGGGATCAATCTGGTGGGGGGGGATATGGTTGAGGTGTCACCGCCCTATGACACCACCGGCGCCACGGCCATCGCCGGGGCGCATGTAATCATGGAAATGCTCTGCCTCTGGGGCTGGACCCGGCAGGGGTGAGTTGTACGTTTGTGCGGTCAAACCGTACGGTTTGACCGACCCTTCCGATCAGGCATTCGCTTCGCGGATTTTCTCGGCGGCGTCCTTGTCGTAGGACACGCCGGATTTTTCAAAAAGCTCATCAAGCTCGCCCGAGAGCGTCATCTCGGTGATGATGTCGCAGCCACCCACGAACTCGCCTTTGACATAGAGTTGCGGAATGGTGGGCCAGTCGGAATAGTCCTTGATGCCCTGACGGATTTCCTCGTCAGAGAGCACGTTCACATCCTTGAAGTCCACGCCCATGTAATTCAGCACGCCCGCCACGCGGGAGGAAAAGCCGCATTGCGGCATGTCCTTGGTGCCCTTCATATAGAGCACGACATCTGCGGATTTCACGGTCTCTTCGATGCGGGTCTTGGCGTCAGTCATGGCTTATCCTATCGATCTGTCAACCGGCCTAGGCCGGGGTGTCGGTTTGTTCGGGGTCATACCCGATTTAGTCGTCGCCCAAAAGGGTTACATGGGGGCTGTCGGTCTCTTGGCAATAACTGAGCCCATATGTGGCGCGTCCGTTTCGGCTATAGCGGCGGATCTCGTGCCACATGGTAGAGGCAAAGATCATCGCAAAGGGCAAAAGCGGCAAGGCACCAAGCAGGCGGGGCTCCATCTGGTCAGTCTGGGGCCTTGGTGGTCAGGGCCAGTGCATGCACTGCGCCGTTGGGGCCGTCCATCTTGCCCTTGAGTGCGGCATAGACGGCACGTTGCTGTTGCACCCGGTTCAGGCCGCGAAAGCTTTCGTCGACGACTTCGGCGGCAAAGTGCACGCCGTCTTCGCCTTCGACAGTGATTCTGGCGTTGGGCAGGGCTTGGCGGATCAGGGCTTCGAGATCGGAGGCGAGCATGGCCATCGGGGGTCTCCTTGTCAGGTCTTACCCAAGATGTAGAGCGCGGCCGGGGGGAGTGCAAGAGAGGGCAGGCCGCGGTTTTCATCTGGCGAGAAATACCTCGGGGGGACGCGCCCTAGGGCGCGGGGGGGGCGGCGCCCCCCCCCTGACTGCGGTTCAGATTTCTTCGCCCTTTTTGAGCAGACCATCAATCAGCGCGCGTTGCAGCGCGCCACTGTCGCCGCCGCCATATTGCAGCGCGCCACCTGAATAGAGCGTGCCATAGCTCTGCGCGAGGTTCACCACCTGACCGAGACCCGAGATGAACTCGTCCTTTTCCAGCGGTTTGAGCGGGTGGATGAAGGCCGCCCACAGAAGGTCCTTGGCGATGGCGTAGCGGGCATCGAGGGCGGTATCGAAATTGGCTTGCAGGATGCGGTTGAGGTCTTCGGGTGTCAGTTCTTCGGTCTTGGCGACAGGGGTCATGGCGCGCATGCGGTCTGCGGTCTCGTCGGTGACGATGAGCACTTGTACCTCGTTGATGCTGAGTTGCCAGATGCTGCCGTTGCTTTGGGCCGCGGGGTCGAGGGTGCGGATAATGGTGTCGAGCCGCTCAAGGGTCATCGGGGGGTCTTGTGTGGGTTCTTGGGCCGCGAGCGGATTGGAGAGCAGGCAGAGACTGACGAGGAGCAGGCGGTGGAGCATGTGCGGTCCTTTCATGGCTGGGGTCAGCCTGCCACGGGGGCAGGGTCCGCGCCATGGTGCTCCGGAAAAAGTGATGGGCTGTGGGTTTGGGCTGTTGCGGACGTTGGTCCCGACCGATGCACAGCACAGGGCCCGCCCGGTGGAGCGGGCGGGTGCTGGGTGCGTTGATTTCGCGCAATCGGTGGGGCGACGCCCCCTTCAGCCCAAAGGCGTTGCCCTCCTGTGCGGGTTCGCCTAGCCGAAGGTCGCCCCAAAGGTGCCCCGGTAGATATCTGACAACTCGGCAAGCGGGGCCTCGGATTTGCCCAAGCGCACTGTGTCGCCAGTAAAGCGGCCCACGGAGCTGAGCGTTATGCCGGCGCGGCCCGCCGCGATCATCAGCGCCTCGGCCTGATCGAAATTGCAGGCGATGAGATAGCGCGCCTGATCCTCGGCAAAGAGGGTAGCGGTGTCATCGGTATCGAGGTGGACGCCCACGCCCGCCGCTTCGGCCATCTCGAAGGCGGCGAGAGCCAAGCCCCCGTCGCTGAGGTCGGTGCAGGCCTTGATCAGCGCGTGATTGGCGCGGATGAAATCGCCGTGGCGTTTTTCGGCATCGAGGTCCACGGGCGGGGCATCGCCCTCAACCCGGTTGAACACCTCGGCCAGCAGCGCCGATTGGCCCATGTGCCCATGGGTTTCGCCCAAGAGCAGTGCCACATGCCCGTCGCGCGCCTGTCCGGTGATGGCGGTTTCAGGGTCGCGGATCAGGCCCACCGCGCCGATGGTGGGGGTGGGCAGGATCGCGGTGCCATCGGTTTCGTTGTAGAGCGAGACATTGCCCGACACGATCGGCATGTCGAGTGCGGCCACGGCTGCGCCGATGCCTTTGATCGCGCCGACGAACTGGCCCATGATCTCGGGTTTTTCGGGGTTGCCGAAGTTCAGGTTGTCGGTGGTGGCAAGGGGAACTGCGCCCAAGGCAGAAAGGTTGCGGTATGCCTCGGCCACCGCCTGTTTGCCGCCCTCAAAGGGGTTGGCCTTGACGTAGCGCGGGGTCACGTCAGAGGTGAAGGCCAGCAATTTATCTGTGCCATGCACACGGATCAGGCCCGCGCCCTGACCGGGCGTGCGGGCGGTGTCGGCCATGACCATGGTGTCATATTGCTCATAGACCCACTGGCGCGCACAATAATTGACCGAGCCGATCAGCGCCTTGAGCCCGTCGATGGGATCGACGCCCGGCACGGTTTCCGGGTCGAGTGATGCGGCGGGGGCGGTTTCGACCCAAGGGCGGTCATATTCCGGGGCCGATCCCGAGAGGGTGGCCAAGGGCAGGTCGGCCTTGATGTCATTGCCGTGCAGGATGAGAAAGCGGTCTTCGGCGATGGTTTCGCCGACGATGGCAAAGTCGAGATCCCATTTTTCGAACACGGCGCGCGCTTCGGCCTCGAGCTCGGGGCGCAGCACCATCAGCATGCGTTCCTGCGATTCCGAGAGCATCATTTCATAGGCGGTCATGTTGGCTTCGCGTTGCGGCACGGCGTCGAGTTGCAGTTTGACGCCCAAGCCGCCCTTGTCGCCCATTTCCACCGCAGAGCAGGTGAGGCCCGCAGCACCCATGTCCTGAATCGAGATCACCGCGCCGGTGGCCATCAGTTCGAGACAGGCCTCCATCAGGCGCTTTTCGGTGAAGGGGTCCCCCACCTGCACGGTGGGGCGCTTTTCCTCGATGCTGTCATCAAATTCGGCCGAGGCCATGGTGGCCCCACCAACCCCGTCGCGCCCCGTCTTGGCCCCGAGGTAAACCACGGGCATGCCGACACCGGAGGCGGCGGAGTAAAAGATCTTGTCGGCATCGGCCAGTCCGGCGGCAAAGGCGTTCACAAGGCAGTTGCCATTATAGGCCGGATCAAACCGCACCTCGCCGCCCGCGCAGGGCACGCCAAAGCAGTTGCCGTAACCGCCCACGCCTGCCACCACGCCGTGCACAAGCTGGCGGGTCTTGGGGTGTGCGGGTTCGCCAAAGCTGAGCGAGTTCATCGAGGCGATGGGGCGTGCGCCCATGGTGAAGACATCGCGCAGGATGCCGCCGACGCCGGTCGCGGCCCCCTGATAGGGCTCGATATAGGAGGGGTGGTTGTGGCTTTCCATCTTGAACACAACCGCCTGACCATCGCCGATATCGACGACGCCCGCGTTCTCGCCGGGGCCGCAGATCACCTGCGGGCCGGTGGTGGGCAGGGTGCGCAGCCATTTCTTGGAGGATTTGTAGGAGCAATGCTCGTTCCACATCGCAGAGAAGATGCCAAGCTCTGTAAAGCTCGGCTCGCGTCCGATGATCTCGAGGATGCGGTCATATTCCTCGGGTTTGAGGCCGTGGGCCGCGATGAGATCGGGGGTGATGGACGGTTCCTGCATGGGGCGGGCTCCTTCGGGGATATGCATGCGGGGTCTTTAAAGCAGGACTGCGGCGGGGGGAAGGGGCGCGTGATCGGCTGTGGGAGATTTCGTGATGGCAGGCGCACCCGACCGGGGGGGCTTGTGTGGCGATTTTCTCAGGTGTTGCGATGTGCGGTTGTTCGGGCGTCATGGCATAGCCCAGACCGTCGCGGATGCAGGGGGCGTGTTGAAGGCAATGTCTTTACTGTCCTTCGGGACGCAGAGTGGTGACACCCACCGCCGCCGCGCGGGCGAGATCGGGGTCGAGGGACATCGGGATATATTCGCCGCGTCGCCAGAGTTGCGCAAGATCGTCGTAATGGCGGCTGAGGAAATGGCCCGATTGCCCGGTGGCGATGATAAAGACGCTGCTGTCGGGATCGGCAAAATCATAGACTCCACGGTACCCGGCCCCGTGCACGTTCTGGAACGCATTCGGCCCGGTGCCGCCGCGCGTGCGCCCGCGCAAGAGCGTATGGTCGCCCCCCGAGGTGGATTGACGGATGTTGACGACATGACGCAGCAGCGGCACATCGCCCAGCACCTGATGGTCATGTGTGGCCTGATGCGCGTCACCCCAGCGCAGGCTCTCAAGCGATTGGCCATAGCGCTCTGAAATCCAAATCAGCGCGTCGTCAAGCGCCATGCGGGCGGTGTCGGTGCAGGTCTCAATGGCGGCTGATTGTTTGACGTCGCACCATGCGGCGGCGCCGTCCATGTCGCGATACACCCGTTCGATAAACACCGGATCGGGGTGGTCGAATTCGCGCGCGAGCGGGCCAAGGTCATCGCGGGTCAGCCGGTCCATCAGTGCGCGCATCCATGCGGCATAGATCAGCGGCTCTGGCAGGTGTTCGTTCATCTCGCCGTTCCAATCCGCGAGCATCGCAAGCGCCTTTTGGCGCAGGCGTTCGGGTGTGCCTTCGGGGGCGGATTCGCCGGTGAACCACAGATCCGCGCCAATCAGAGGCAGGAGCGAGCGGGCGGTAAAGCTGACCGTGTCAAGCTGTGCCTCGATAAAGCTGTCGCGGGTGTGCACCTCGCGGGTTTGCATGAGCCGCCGCCAGCGATGGACGCGCTGCGTGTCACCCCAATGATGGGTCACATGCATGGGAAAGGGCCGGTCCACCACCTTGTTGTTGGTATTGCCGAGGATGCCGCCAGAGGGGGCCACGAATTCGGGGTTGGCGGCAAAGGGCAGCATGCCATGCCAGCGGTTTTCCGCGAGCCAGCCGCGTGCGGGCATGCGACCTTCGCTCTCGTGTCTTGCGTCGCGGCGCGGCATTGCCCCGATGGTACGCATGGCGATTGTCGTGGCGTCCACCAGCGTCAGGTTTTGCGAGGGGGCAATATAGAGGCGGCTGAGGTCGATCGCCTCTTGCACCGATTGTGCGCGCATCAGCCCGATGGCTGCGGATATCGTGGTGTCATTGGGGCTGAGGGCGGTCCAGTTGAGGGCCGCGACATGGCCCGCCGGCGTCACTTCGGCCAGATCGTAATGGCTGCCGGGCAAAACCGGGCCGTTGTCTGTCCAGCGCAGAGTGAGCGTGACCGGATCGGCATCCTTGATCTCGATGATCGAGCGGGTCGTGCGAAACGGTTTCCAGCCGTCGGGCGTGCGGTATTCGTTGGGATTATCCGGGCTCAGCTCCTCAATATAGAGATCCTGATCATCAAGATAGGACGAGGTAATGGCCCAGCCAAGGCGCGCGCTGCGCCCGGTCAGAACCGCCGGAATGCCGGGAATGGTGCCGCCGATTACCCCGCCTGATTTCAGCTCAAGCCGGGCAAGATACCAGGTATTGGGCGCGGAAAAGCCCAAATGCGGGTCATTGGCCAAGAGCGTGCCACCCGAAGCCGAGCGCGAGGGGGCCGCGGCAAAGGCATTGGAGGCCCCGGCAAAGGCGCGGTGTTTGAAGGGCGAGAGCGGATTGCGGGTCACATCTTCGTCGGTTTCGGCCATGCGCGCCCAGTTGGCCTTGGGAAAGAGCGCGGCATAGTCGGGCAGGGCGGCGATTCCAGTGCCGGGGGTCAGCGGCATGATATCCGCAAGGCGCTGAGGGTCTTCGAGCGCCAGTGAGGCGCGGGCAAAGAGCACCTCATTTTCCAGATGCGAGGACAGTTGCACCGCCATGAGTTTGATCAGAGCGATGGAATCCGCGGGCTGCCAAGGTGCGATGGGTGCATTGAACAGGAATTGTTCGGGTGCGCCGCGCCCCAGAGCCTCTCGGTTGATTTCGGTCAGGCGAGCGTTGACGCCGTCGGAATAGGCCTTGAGAGCCGCCAGTGTTTCGGCATCCTGTACCGCAACGGACTGGCGGGCCAGAGTATAGAGATCAAAGCGGCGCATGGTGCTGTCGATCTTGACCGTGCGGGTGCCAAACACCTCGGAGAGCCGTCCCTGCACGGTGCGGCGCATCATCGTCATCTGCCAAAGCCGGTCCTGGGCATGCGCATAGCCCAGCCCGAAAAAGCTGTCGGCCTCGGTCTGGCCCAGAATATGGGGCACATTGGCGTTGTCGCGCACGATCTCGACCGGGGCGGTCAGGCCGGTCACTGTGAGCGTCTTGTCATATTCGGGCAGTGAGCGGGAGAGCAGGAAATACGCCCCCAGCAGGGCCAGAAGCGCCAGCAGGATTGCCCCGCCCGCCAGCCGCAACAACCATTTGACAACCCCTGTCATGCCCCGGCACCGCCCTATTTTCCACTTGCATCACCTGCCGGGGATAGTCAGAAAACCCCGGTAAGACAATGGCACACGATATGGGAGAGGACAGGGCAATGGCAAAATTGGCGTTTCTGGGGCTCGGGGTTATGGGCTATCCGATGGCAGGGCACCTGGCGGCTGCCGGGCATGAGGTCTGCGTCTATAACCGCAGCGCGGCCAAGGCGGAAAAATGGGTGGGCCAGCATGGGGGCAGCCATGCCGCGACCCCGCGCGAGGCCGCAGCAGGGGCCGAATTCGTGATGGCTTGTGTTGGCAATGACGACGATTTGCGCTCGGTCTGTCAGGGGCCGGATGGGGCCTTTGCCGGGATGGCGTCGGGCGCTGTCTTTGTGGATCACACCACGGTGTCGTCCAAGGTCACGGCCGAGCTTTATGCCGAGGCCAAGGCGGCGGGGCTGAATTTTGTCGACGCGCCGGTGTCGGGCGGTCAGGCGGGGGCCGAGAATGGCCAGCTTTCGATCATGTGTGGGGGGGATGCGGACGCCTATGGGGCCGCCGAGCCGATCATACAGGTCTATTCCAAGCTCTGCCGCCGGATCGGCGAGAGTGGGGCCGGTCAGATGACCAAGATGTGCAACCAGATCGCCATTGCTGGTCTGGTGCAGGGGCTGGCCGAGGCGCTGCATTTCGCTGAAAAGGCGGGTCTGGACGGGCGCGCGGTGGTCGAGGTGATCTCTCAGGGTGCGGCCGGGTCGTGGCAGATGTCGAACCGTTACGAGACCATGCTTGACGACAAGTGGAACCATGGCTTTGCCGTAGACTGGATGCGCAAGGATCTGGGTATCTGCCTGTCGACCGCGGATGAGACCGACGCCAGCCTGCCGGTGACGGCGCTGGTGGATCAGTTCTACAAGGATGTCCAAAAGATGGGCGGCGGGCGCTGGGATACGTCGAGCCTGTTCGCGCGGCTGCGCAAGCTGGGCTAAGCGAAAGACGGTGTCAGGCGATCTTGCGGTCGCCTGACAGCCATTTGCGCGTGTCGATATAGTCGAGAATGAGCGAGACCACGTCGACCGCCATCAGGATCACGAGATAGGTCCGATAGGATGCAGCAAGGTCCTGCGCCAAAAGCCACAAGATCAGCCCCAGCATCGGTGTCCAGATCAGCACATGCGGCAGGGCCATGACCTTGGAAAAGCCGCGCTCGACCAGCATCAGCCCCCCGTTGCAGAGCATCGCGCCCACCGCCATAAGCGCCAGCCACGCGCCTGCGGGTTGGGTGATGTAGAGCACAGAGGCGGCATTGACCGGCACGAGGATGAATGCGACCCAGATTTGCACCCAAAGGGGCAGGCGGCGGTAGCTCTGCCAAATCTGCAATATCATGTGCGCCCTCGGTGTTTCATCGTTCTACAAATACTCAAATTCACCCGTGCCGTTCGCGCTCAGGCGTCCTTGGGGCGCAGTGCCAGCCAGATCAGCGCGCCGCCTGCCAGCATCAGGAACGGGGCCATGGCGAGGTTCACCGAGGTCCAGCCCGCCTGAGGCGTGCCGCCCGAACAGTTCATCAGCCCGCCCGAGGACAGGGAGGCAAAGGTCACGCCGCCGAACACGATCAGGTCGTTGAGACCCTGCATGCGCCCACGCTCATGCGGGGCATGGGCCCCTGCGAGCATGGTGGTGGCCCCGATAAAGCCAAAGTTCCAGCCGAGGCCCAAGAGGATCAGTGCGAGAAAGAAATTCTCGAGTTCGACGCCGTTGAGGGCGACGGCACCCGCGCCTGCGAGGATGACAAGGCCGGTGGCCATGATCTTTTCCACGCCAAGGCGGGCGATCAGGTGGCCGGTGAAGAACGACGGGATATACATCGCCAGAACATGTGCTGTCACCACATCCGCCGCATGCCCGGCCTCAAAGCCGCAGCCGACGACGGCCAAGGGCGTCGAGGTCATTACCAGATTCATCAGGGCATAGGACACGGTTGCGCAGATCACCGCCACCGCAATGCGCGGGGTTTTCAGGAGCTCCATCCGGCTGCGGCCCTGCGGTGCGTCCACGGCGGGTACGGGGGGTTTGGGGATGTCGAGCATCAGAAAGAGAAACGCGCCTGCGAGGTTGAGGGCGATGATCGCGAGATAGGTGCCCAAGAACGGGATCACCATGGCCTGCGATGTGGCCTTGACCAGTTGCGGCCCTATGACCGCGCTCAACAGGCCGCCCGCCATGACGTAGGAAATTGCCTTGGGTCGAAAGGTGTCGCTGGCGGTGTCGGCGGCGGCAAAGCGGTAGAACCCCTGAGCAGACATATAGGTGCCGGTGATCAGGCTGCCCAAGAGGAAAATCGGGAAAGAGGCCGTATAAAGCCCATAGGCGCCGACCGCCCCGCCAATTGCGCCAGCGCTTGCGCCAATCATAAAGCCCGTGCGGCGGCCATAACGCTGCATCATGTGGGAAATCGGCGTGGCCGAGAGCATCGAGCCCAGAACAATCAGCGATATCGGCAGGGTCGCAAAGCAGATATTGGAGGCGAGTGACTGCCCCGCGAGCCCGCCCACGACAAAGATCATCGGCATCTGTGCCCCAAGGATCGCTTGGGCTGCGACCAGAACGGCTACGTTACGCTTGGCGCGGCTATCGTCGGGAAAGAGGGCAATATCGGTCATGCGCGAAGTGCTAGACCTGTCGCGCTGGCGCTGCAAGGGCAATTCAGGTGCGGTCGATCAGGTGGGCGAAGGAGCCGCAGGTCCGCGCGATGCGTAGGCCCATCGGGGGCAAGGTTGTGCCTTCGGCGTCACGGGCGGCAAAGAGCGGCGGGCCGTCAGCACGCAGGGTGGTGGCGTAGTGAAACTCATGGGCGGTCCATGTGCCGGGGAATGGCCCGGCCTGCGCCTCAAGCTGGCGATAGCCGAGATGCAGCCGGCGGGTGGCAAAGCTGGTTTCCAGCGGCAGTAGGCCGGCCATGGCGTGCCGGGTGCCGGTGGCGTCGGTCAGGCCCTCGCCAAGCACCATGTAGCCGCCGCATTCTCCATATATTTCAGTTGTTTGCGCGGTGATCCTTAGGCTTTGCATGAAGACTTGGTTGGCGGCGATCTGGCCCGCGTGCAATTCCGGGTAGCCACCGGGGAGAAAGATGAAATCCGCGTGCGGCACCGGATCGTTGGCCAAAGGGGAAAACGGCCGGATTTCCGCTCCCGCCGCGCGCCAGTCGGCCAGCATATGCGGATAGGCAAACCCGAAGGCGTGATCCTGAGCGAGGGCGATGACCTGTGCTGGGGGCGTCAGGCGCGGAGCGGCTGTGGCCTTGGGCAAGGGGGCCGCGAGCGACAGCAGGGTGGCACGGTCAAGGGTTGCGGCCAGTGCGTCGGCGGCGGTGTCGAGAAAATGATCGAGATCGGGGCGTTCGCTGGCCTGCACCAGCCCCAGATGGCGTGAGGGTTGCGCCAGCGCCGGATCGCGGCGGAGTGCGGCCAGCACCGGCAGACCGAGAGGGGCAAGCGCGCGGCGCAGCATCGCCTCGTGCCGGTCGGAGCCTACGTTGTTGAGCATCACGCCTGCGACGCGCACCATTGGGTCAAACCCTGCGAATCCGGCCACAAGCGGCGCGATCGAGCCTGCCATACGGCCTACGTCCACCACCAGAACGACGGGCAGGCCCAGATGCCGCGCCAGATCGGCCACAGCGCCACGCCCGTCCGGCGGCGCACCGTCGAAGAGGCCCATTGCCCCCTCGATGATCAGCAGGCCCGTACCGGCCGCAAGGTTGCGCAGGCGGTCGGGGGACATGGCGAAGGCGTCGAGATTGGGGCAGGGTTCGCCGCAGGCGGCCTCGTGAAAGCGGGGATCGATGTAATCTGGACCGGATTTCGCGCCGCGCACGGGCAGACCGTCACGGGAGAGAAGGCGCAGGAGGGCGAGGGTGAGCGTGGTCTTGCCTGCACCCGAGGAGGGCGCGGCGAGGATCAGCCCCCGCATGCGGTCTCGGCGGGCAAGCCACGACCGAGCGGGTCAAGATCGCGGGGGGCGGCCCCAGCCAGCATGCCCTGCCAGTCGAGCACCTGACGCATCAGCACCGAACGCCCGATGCAGAGGATCGCAGGCGGCTCAAAGCCGCTTGCCTCGATATCCGCGGCGAGATGTCCGAGAGTGGTTTCCAGCACGCGCTGATCGGGGGTGGTGGCGGAGGCGACCACGGCGCAGGGTTCATCCGCGGGGCGCCCTGCGTCGAGGAGCGCCTCGCTGATCTGGTTTGCGTGTTTCATGCCCATGTAGATCACGAGCACCTGACTGCCCTGCGCAATTGCCGGCCAGTTGAGTGACGAGGGCGTGAGGCCGGATTGGTCATGCCCCGTCACGAATGTCACGGATTGGTTGACGTCGCGGTGGGTGACCGGGATGCCCGCATAGGCAAGCCCGCCGATACCGGCGCTGATGCCCGGAATGATGCGGATCGGCACGCCGTGCTGCACCAGAGTTTGCGCCTCTTCGCCGCCGCGGCCAAAGACAAACGGATCGCCGCCCTTGAGGCGCAGCACGCGCTTGCCCTCGCGGGCGAAGTCCACCAGTTGCAGGGAAATGTCACGCTGTTTGGCCGAGGGTTTGCCGCCGCGTTTGCCCGCGTAAATCTGTTGTGCCTGTGGGGCCCAGTCAAGGATCGTCTCTTGCACCAGCGCGTCATAGATCACCACATCGGCCTGTTGCAGGGCATTGAGCGCGTGCAGCGTAAGCAGGCCGGGATCGCCCGGTCCGGCACCACAGAGCCAGACCCAGCCGGGTTCAAGCCGGGGCCAGTCGGTGCCGGGCAGGGAAGGGAGTGAGGGGCTGTGCGAGTCGGTCATGTCTTTCTATGCCGCGAGTTTTATCCGGTGGGAAGGTGGCAAACGACCATTGGCGTGGGTCAGAGCGACATGAGGCGGGTGGGGGGGCCGTGTGGACGGCCCGGCGGTTGGTTTTACATCTTGCACTCTGCCGCATAGGCATCGGCGTGATCTTCCAGCGCCACACCGATGATCTTGTTGGTGTAGATATCGCCTTCCTTGATCACCTCGCGGACATAGATGTCCTGAATCGGGTGATGGTTGTTGCCAAAGGCAAAGTCGCCGCGCGTGCTGGCGAAATCGGCGGCCTTGAGGGCTGCGCGGAAAGCATCGGCGTCGGAGGGCTGTGCCTGATCCAGTGCCGAGATCAGCAGGTTGGCGGTGTCAAACCCTTGGCTTGCGTAGAGCGAGGGCAGGCGGCCATATTTTTCCTGAAAGCTGGCGACAAAGGCGACATTGGTTGCGTTGTCGATATCTTTGGACCATTGCGAGGTGTTGACCACGCCAAGGGCTGCGTCGCCCACGGCCTGCAAGATGCCCTGATCAAAGCTGAAGGCGGGGCCGACCACGGGCAGGCCAACGCCGCTGTCGGCATATTGCTTGAGGAAGGAAATCCCCATGCCGCCCGGCAGGAAGAAAAACACGCTATCGGCACCGCTGGCGCGAATCTGGGCGATCTCGGCGGCGTAATCGGTCTGGCCCAGTTGGGTGTAGATCTCGCCTGCCAGCGCGCCCTGATACATCCGCTTGTAGCCGGTCAGGGCGTCCTGACCTGCCGGGTAGTTCGGGGCGAGAATGAAGCTGTTTTTATAGCCCGCGTCATTGGCATAGGCACCTGCCGCCTCATGCAGGTTATCGTTCTGCCATGCGACGTTGAAATAGTTGGGATGACAGCCCTTGCCCGCGAGCGCCGAGGGTCCGGCATTGGGCGAGAGGTAGAATTTGCCCTGCGCCACCGCACCGGGCACCACGGCCATGGCGAGGTTGGACCAGATGATGCCGGTCATCACATCGACCTTGTCGGACTGGATCATCTTGTCCGAGAGTTGCACGGCGATGTCGGGTTTACGCTGATCATCCTCGATAATCACCTCTATGTCGCTGCGCCCGGATTGTTCCAGTGCCAGCATGAAGCCGTCGCGCACGTCGATGCCAAGGCCCGCCCCACCGCCCGAAAGCGTGGTGATCATGCCCACCTTGATGTCGGCCTGTGCCGTGACAGCCGCGAGGCTCAGCGCGCCTGCGATGGCCAGTGTTTTGAATGTCATCTCTGATCTCTCCCTGATGTCGGGCGGTTGATCCGGCCCGGATTGTCGTCTGTCCCCCAGAGGACGGTGCCCAATCCATTCCACAGCTTTGGCAAAAGGTCCAGTCGCGGGCCGCGCTGCCGTTCAAGTGTCGGTATGGCGGGCCATGAAGCGGGCGGTTTCCGTGGGGGCCGGGGGATGGCCCGAGAAATTTTCGACATAGGCGGGCATGCGGGCGATGCGGATATCGCGGGGTTCTGCCACCATCATCGAGATATAGCCGATCTGGGTGTAATAGACGGTATGGGCGCGGGTGTCGGCGTGATCGCTGGCGTAGCCGAATCGCTCAAACATGGCGCGGATAGCGGTGATGCGGGTTTCATCTGTGCGTTGCAGCTTGGCCTTGATCGCCGGGTCGCCAAGCGCCCAGTTGCGGATCGCGAAATCAAGGCGGGAATCGAACAGCTCGCGGGTGAGCCAGCAGTCGAAGAGGTTGTAGAGCGCCTCGTTGATCGATTCCGCATAGGCCTCGGTGCGGGCGACAAGATTGCCGGTGTTTTGTGTCTCCCATCGGTCGAGAAGGGCGGCGAGCAGCGCCTCGCGGTCCTTGAAATGCCAATAGAAACTGGTGCGCGACAGGCCAAGCATCTGTGCCAGCGGCATCACCTTGACCGCCTCTACTCCGGCGGTGACGAGCACCTCATAGGCGGCATTGAGCCATAGATCCTCAGAGCCGCGGGCGGCGGGATCGGGGGCGGGTTTGATACGGCGGGCGGTTTGGGGGCTGTTCATGGCGCGAGACTAGCTGGTTTTGGCGGTGGTGGCAAATCTCTTGACAGGTTTGTGGATTTTCTCGACAGTAGTGTCGATAGTGTTTCAACCAGCCACCGCCGGATTCTATTCGGCCACCTCAGGACCAAGCCGATGCCGCACGCTACGCCCTCTGAAATTCCCGTCGATATACCTGTTCCGACCGCGCGCCGTGCCCGTGCAGGGCGGGCCGCCATGCAGGTGCGCCGGGGCACCGGCGCGGGTGCCGGAGTGAATCCGCTGCATGTGCCCTATATCACGCGCGGTATTCCCACCCATGACATCGCATCCGAAGAGTCGCTGGACGCGATCATCGCAACGGCGGACCGGATATTGGCCGAGATCGGCATTGAGTTTCGCGAAGACCCAGAGACCGTGCGCCTCTTTCAGCAGGCGGGGGGCAAGGCCCGGGATGTCGGACCGGAGGCGTGGAACGTCACGTTCGAGCCGGGGCTGATTCGGGGGCTGTTGGCGACCGCGCCCGCCGAGTTCACGCAGCATGCGCGCAACCCGGCCAAATCGGTGCGGATCGGGGGCCGCTCGATGGTGTTTGCGCCCGCCTATGGTTCGCCCTTCGTGATGGATATGGACAAGGGGCGGCGCTATGGCACGATTGAGGATTTCCAGAACCTGATCAAGCTGGCGCAATCCTCGCCCTGGCTGCATCATTCAGGGGGCACGATCTGTGAGCCGACGGATGTGCCGGTGAACAAGCGGCATCTGGATATGGTGTACGCACATATGCGCTATTCGGATCGGGCGTTCTTGGGTTCGATCACCGCGCCGGAGCGGGCGGAGGATAGCATCGAGATGTGCCGCATTCTGTTTGGGGCGGACTATGTAGACAGCCATTGCGTGATTATGGGCAATTTCAACTCGACCTCGCCCTTGGTCTGGGACGGGGTCAGCACGCGCGGCATTCGCGCCTATGCCGCCGCCGGACAGGGGTCTATTCACCTGCCATTCCTCTTGGGCGGGGCGGTGTCGCCGCTGACCATGCCGGGAGCGATTGCGCAATGTCTGGCCGAGAGCATGGTGGGCTGTGCGCTGACGCAATTGGTGCGGCCCGGTGCGCCTGCGATTCTGGGCAGTTTCTTGTCGTCAATGTCGTTGCGCACCGGATCGCCGACCTTTGGCACGCCCGAGCCTGCGCTGGGATCGCTGGTGATGGGGCAGATCGCGCGGCGGCTCAACATGCCGTTGCGCTGTGCGGGCAATTTCAGCACTTCCAAGTTGCCGGATGCGCAAGCGATGACGCAGGCCATGATGTCGATGATGTCGGCGGTCAATGGCGGGGCGAATTTTATCCTGCATTCGGCGGGGTTCCTAGATGGGTTGTTGTCGATGTCCTATGAAAAGCTGATGCTCGACATGGATATGTGCGGGGCGCTGCATGTCTTGCTCAAGGGGCTGGAGGTGAATGAGGACACGCTGGCCTTTGAAGCCTTGGCCGAGAAGGGGCCGGGTGAGCATATGTTTGGCTGCGCCCATACGCTGCGCCATTACGAGACCGCCTATTGGGATAGTGGGCTGGACGACAACGACACCTTTGAGACATGGTCAGAGGCGGGGGGTATCGACGCGATGACGCGCGCCAATCGCGCCTGGAAGGCGGTATTGGAGACCTATGAGGCGCCGCAGATGGATGCCGCAATTGACGGCGCGCTCTGCGAGTTCATCGCGCGGCGCAAGTCCGAGATGGTCGACGCTTGGTATTGAAACGAAATTGACGAAAGGTATCGCCCATGTCGCGTGATCCGTTGCTCCAGCCCTATCAACTGAAACATCTGACCCTGAAAAACCGGATCATGACCACGAGCCATGAGCCGGCCTATCCCGAAGATGGCATGCCCAAGGCGCGCTATACCGCCTATCACGCCGAGCGCGCCCGCGCGGGTGTGGCGCTGGCGATGACCGCAGGGTCGGCGGCGGTGTCCAAGGACAGCCCGCCCGTGTTCAACAACGTTCTGGCCTACAAGGACGAGGTGGTGCCCTATATCCGGCAACTGACCGATGCGTGTCACGAGCATGGCTGTGCGGTGATGATTCAGCTCACGCATCTGGGGCGGCGGACCGGCTGGGCCAAGGGCGACTGGTTGCCGTCCGTATCCTCGTCCAAGCACCGCGAGCCAGCGCACCGGGCGTTTCCCAAGCTGGCCGAGGATTGGGATATTGCGCGCATCATCACCGATTTTGCCGACGCCACCGAGCGGATGAAAGAGGGGGGCATGGATGGGATCGAGTTGCAGGTCTACGGCCACCTGCTCGATCAGTTCTGGTCGCCGCTGACCAATGATCTGGACGGACCTTATGGCGGGCAGAGTCTAGAGAGCCGGATGAAGCTGCTGTTGGATGTGCTGGCGGCCATTCGCAAACGGGTGGGGTCGGAGTTCATCGTCGGTCTGCGCTATACGGCGGATGAGGCCGAGGCGGGCGGCATTACGCCCGAGGAAGGGATCGAGATTTCCAAGCGGCTGGCGGCGACCGGCATGGTCGATTTCCTCAATGTGATCCGCGGGCGTATTCACACCGATCCGGCGATGACCGATGTGATCCCGGTGCAGGGGATGAAAAACGCGCCGCATCTGGATTTCGCGGGGGCGGTCAAGGCGGCCACGGGGATGCCCACGTTTCATGCCGCGAAGATCCCCGATGTGGCGACCGCGCGGCATGCGATACAGGCGGGCCTGCTGGATATGGTCGGCATGACGCGGGCGCATATGGCGGACCCGCATATCGTGCGCAAGATCATCGAAGGACGCGAGGATGATATTCGGCCCTGTGTGGGGGCCACGTTCTGTCTGGACCGGATCTATGCCGCCGGTGAGGCGCTGTGTATCCACAATGCCGCAACGGGCCGTGAACTGACCATGCCGCATGACATTGCCCCGGCGGACGTGTCTAAAAAGGTAGTGATCGTCGGCGCGGGACCGGCGGGGCTGGAGGCCGCGCGCGTGGCCGCAGAGCGCGGCCATGATGTGACGGTGTTCGAGGCGCAGCCCGATCCGGGCGGGCAAATCCGTCTGACCGCGCTCAATCCGCGGCGGCGCGAGATGATCAGCATCATCGACTGGCGCATGGCGCAATGCGCGGCGCGCGATGTGGTGTTTCATTTCAACACCTTCGCCGAGGCGGAGGATGTGACCGCGCTCAACCCCGATGTGGTGATCGTGGCCACAGGGGGGCTGCCCAATCGCGAGCTGTTCGAGAGCGGCAAGGAGCAGGAAGTGGCTGTCACCGCGTGGGATATCATCTCGGGTGATGTGAAGCCGGGTCAGAATGTCTTGATCTATGATGAAAGCGGCGATCATCCGGGGTTGATGGCGGCGGAGGTCGCGGCCAACGCGGGAGCAAGCGTTGAGGTGATGACGCCGGACCGGGTGTTTGCCCCTGATATCATGGCGATGAATCTGGTGCCCTATATGCGCAGCCTTCAGGACAAGGACGTGACCTTTACGGTAACCCGGCGGCTCTTGGATGTGACGCGGGATGGCAATCGGCTGAAGGCCAAGATCGGGACGGATTACAGCAAGTTCACCTCTGAGAAGACCTATGATCAGGTGGTGGTGAACTATGGCACGCTGCCGCTGGACGATCTCTACTTCGAGCTGAAACCGCTGTCGCGCAATCTGGGCGAGGTGGATCACGACGCGTTGATTGCCGGTCGTCCGCAAGAGGTGGTCCGCAATCCGGAAGGGACATTCAAGCTTTTTCGTATTGGCGATGCGGTGTCCGCGCGCAATACCCATGCGGCGATTTACGATGCGCTGCGGTTGATGAAGGATATCTGAGGTGCGGCTGGGGTTTTTGGGCACCGGCAGCATCGCAGAGGCG
Source organism: Roseovarius sp. (assembly GCF_048262375.1). GTDB lineage: Bacteria > Pseudomonadota > Alphaproteobacteria > Rhodobacterales > Rhodobacteraceae > Roseovarius. The sequence continues at coordinate 176,270 of NZ_JBLXFE010000005.1, read as the reverse complement.
GTGGTGCGGGGGCTGGCGCCTGCCGGACATGCGATCACGGTGTCCGAGCGCAATGCGGCGCGTGCGGCGCGGCTGGCTGGTGAGTTTCTGAACGTCGGGATTGCGGGCAATCAGGGCGTGGTAGAGGCGAGCGAGGTCGTGTTTCTGGGGCTGATGGCGGAGGACGCGCCGGACATTCTGGGCGGGCTGCGGTTTCGGGCGGATCAGCGGGTTGTGTCCTTTATGGCGGGGATGCCGCTGGACGAGGTCGCGGCACTGGTGGCCCCGGCGCGCGCAGAGGCGATCATGCTGCCTTATCCGGGGATCGCGCAAGGGGGCTCTCCTATTCTGGCGCTGGGCGAGGTTGCGGTGATCGAGGCGCTGTTTGCACCTGCCAACACGGTTTACGCGCTGCGCGATGCCGCGGAGTTGGACGCGTATCTCTGCGCGCAGGCGGTGTTATCGCCGGCGGTGCAGATGGTGGGCGTCGCGGCGGAGTGGTTGGGCGGGGATGGCGCGCAGGGCGAGGCGTTTCTGCGGCATCTGGTGGGTAGCAGCCTGATGAGCGGGGCCTGTGCGCCGATGCTGGAGGCGCTCAACACCGAGGGCGGTTATAATCAGCGGCTCAGGCAGCACATGGAGGCGGCGGGGATGCGTGAGGCATTGCGCGAAGGCTTGGACCGTCTGGGAGGCAAGGCATGAGCGGGTTTTCGCATGTGTTTCGCCCGGCGGTGCTGGCGGGGCATACCCTGCGCAACCGGGTGGTGTTTGGCGCGCATACCACGAATATGGCCGAAGACGGCCTGCCGGGCGCGCGGCACATCGCCTATTACGAGGAACGCGCGATAGGCGGGGCCGCGATGATCGTGGTCGAACCGATGCCGGTGCATCGCACCGCCGTTCTCACGCGCGGCAATTTCCGGCATTCCTCGGATGAGGTGATCCCGGCCTTTGCCAAGCTTACGCAGGCTGTCAAGCGGCAAGGCGCGGTGGTGGTGCAACAGCTCTATCATGTCGGCGCGCATGGGGATCAGGACAATAGCTGGCATGCGGCATGGTCGCCCTCGGGGGGGCCAAGCTGGCATGACAGTGACGGCAGCCACGAGATGAGCGGCGATGAAATCGAAGAGGTGATCGAGAGCTTTGTTGCCGCCGCAGTGCGCTGTCAAAAGGCGGGGTTCGACGGGGTCGAGGTCTGGGCCGCCTATCATTGCCTGCTGGATCAGTTCTGGACGCCGATGTCGAATACGCGGGAGGATGAGTGGGGCGGGAGCCTTGAGAACCGCACGCGGTTTTCGCGCGAGATTCTGCGCAGGGTGCGCGCGGCCTGTGGGCCGGGGTTCATTATCGGGCTGTCTGTCAGTGACGGATCGACCGTTGAGGCGACATTGGACCATGACGCCATGGCTGAGATCGTGGCGCTGCATGATGCTGAACAGCTTATGGATTATGTGACCTGTGGGTCGGGCAGCTATCTGGATTATCATCCGCTGATGCCGACGTTTCTCTACCCTGAGAAACTCGGGGTCGATCTGGCCACGCGGCTCAAGGGGGTGGTCCGGCATGCGCTGGTGACAGCCGAAAGCCATATTCGCACGCCTGAGAATGCCAATACGGTTTTGGGGGCGGATGAGGCCGATATGGTCTCGATCGTGCGGGGGCAGATCGCCGATCCGCATCTGGTGGCCAAGGCCGAGGCAGGCAGGCCCGAGGACGTGCGCGGCTGCATTTCGTGCAATCAGCAATGCTGGGGGCGGCGGAGCCGGGATTACTGGATTTCCTGTCTGATCAACCCGTCGGTGGGCTGGGAGTATCAATGGGGCGGGGATCGGTTCAGCCCGGCGGCACAGGTGCGCGATGTGTTGGTTGTGGGCGCGGGGCCTGCGGGGCTGGAGGCGGCGCGGGTTGCGGCCGAGCGCGGGCACCGGGTGCGCCTGCATGAGGCGGGACCGGAGATTGGCGGGCAATTCCGGCTGGCGGGGTTGCAGCCAAGACGGGCGCAGATACTGGACCTCTTGGCATGGTATGAGCGGCAGTTGGACCGTTTGGGCGTTAACGTGCAGTTCAACAGCTATTTGGACGCGGACGAGATTGCCGCGATGGCCGCGGATCATGTGATCCTTGCCACCGGGTCTTTGCCTGCAGGCACGGGGTTTCAGAAGGCGGTCCCGCATCTGGAGCAGTTGCCGGGGCTGGATGGCAATGTCTGGCCGGTCGAGGATGTGATGGGGCGCGCGGCGCGGTTGGGGCGTCGGGTGATCGTGCTCGATGAGGGCGGCAATTGGCGCGGCGGCGGCACCGCGTGGCATCTGGCCGAGGCGGGGCATCAGGTGGTGATCGTCACACCGCAGGCCGTGGTGGGGCGCGAGCTGGAGCGATCCGCCGCCGATGTGCCGCTGCGGCGGCGGCTGGCGGCGCTGGGCGTGCGTTTCGTGACCGAGAGTGCCATCACCGGCTGGCAGACTGGCGGTGCCGAGGTGGTAGATCTCTTGACCGGCGTGCGCACGCTTGTGGCGGCGGACAGTCTGGTGCTGGCGACGACCAACCGGGCGGATGTGAGTTTGCGCGAAGAGTTGGCCGAACGGGGGATTTCGGTGCGGCTGATTGGCGATGCGCATGCGCCGCGACTGGCGGCACAGGCGTTTCACGACGGGCGCAAGGAGGCGCTGGCGCTCTGAGGTCAAGTGTCTTGTAAGGCGGACATTGGCAACATACGATCCACGCGTGGAGGAGAGAGGGCGTGGCCGGGGAGGCCATAGCCCTTGCGGCTTGGACAAGCCATTGGATCGGCATGGAATTTCTGGAGTATACGCATAATCTCTGGCTGGTGGCGGCGTCGCTGAGTGTCTCGCTCGTTGCGGCCTTTACCGGATTTTCGCTGACCCGTGGCATTGCCGCGCAACCCGTCGCCTTGCGTAAACTCTCTGTGACCTTGGCGGCGATTGCGTTGGGCGGCGGCATCTGGTCGATGCATTTTGTGGCGATGCTGGGGCTGCAACTGCCGATTCCGATCTATTACGATGCGATGATCACGCTGGGATCGGCGTTGATTGCGATTCTGATGGTGGGGGCGGCGCTGCTTTTGCTGCATTTCTACCCGCGTACCCACGCGAGTCTGACGGTGGCGGGGGGAATTATCGGGCTGGGCATCGTGGCGATGCATTATCTGGGCATGTCAGGACTCCAGCTTTGCCGGGCGATTTATACGCTGCCGGGGGTGGTGTTTGCGGTGCTGGCGGCCTGCGGGCTGAGTGTGGCGGCGATCTGGGTGGCGTATGGTCAGCGGCGACCGCGCAATATCCTTCTGGGCACGCTGGCGTTTGGCTTGGCCGTGTTTCTGGTGCATTTCGCCGCCATTTTTGGCACGCGGTTCGTGGCGGTGCCGACCGTGCAGGAAATCGGGCCGCTGATGGGCAATGAGGTGCTGGCGTTGGGGGTGCTGATCAGTTCCTTCGTGCTCTGTGGGGCGTTTCTGTTGACGGGGGTCACGTTTCTGGCGCAGGGGGCCAAGGCGGAGGCTGTGGCGGCCAAGCCGTCTGAGCCGGTACCGGTGCTGCAGCGCATTCCTTATGAGCAGAACGGGCGGACGCATTTCATTGATGCGCACGACGTGGCGTTTCTGCGGGCCGAGGGGCATTACACGTTGCTCTATACCGGGGCCAACAAGCATTTCTGCACTTGGTCGATTACAGAGGCCGAGCGGCGTTTGAACCCCGGCCCGTTTCTGAAAGTGCATCGCAGCTATTTGGTGAACCCTTCGCATGTGGCGCATTTTGAACGGCGCAAGGATAATGGGCTGTGTCATTTCCGCCTTGGTGGGCAGGATGTGACAACGCCTGTCAGCCGCTCACGTCTGGCCGAGTTGCGTGAGGCGTTGGGGGTCTGAGTGCCCGCCCGCGCGGTCTGATTTACTTTCCTTAAACCTTTGAGGGTCTGATGCCTCTCAAGCGGGCAAGAGGCCCGGCATGAGCGGGATCAAGGAGAGCAGCGCGATGATACTGGATTTCTTCCGGCAGGGTGGCACGGAGCGGCATTCGGGTCCTGAGCAAAAGGCGAGTGCCGCAGGGCGGGTGATGGCGTGGCATGGTGCGGGGCGGGTGGCATGGAGCCCGCGCGACACCGTGAGCCTGACGCGTACTGGGTTTGCCGGTAATCCGGTAGGGTATCGCTGTGTCAAGATGATCTCTGAGGCCGCTGCTGCGCTGCCGCTGGTGTTACAGGATTGTGAGCAGCGTTTTGCCGTGCATCCGGTGCTGAGTCTGATCAAATGCCCCAATCCCGCACAGGGGCGGGCGGAGCTGTTTGAAGCCCTCTATGGCCAGCTTTTGCTGACGGGCAATGCCTATATCGAGGCGGTGGGGGTGGGCGCGGGCGTGCCGGTGGAATTGCATGTGTTGCGGTCGGACCGGATGAACGTGGTGCCGGGCGCGGATGGCTGGCCTATTGCCTATGACTATGCGGTGGCAGGGCGCACCCATCGGTTTGACGTGCGCGAGGGGGTGCCCTGTGTCTGCCACATCAAAAGTTTCCATCCGCAGGATGATCATTACGGGCTGAGCCCGCTGCAGGCGGCAGCGCAGGCGGTGGATGTGCATAATTCGGCGTCGCGCTGGTCGAAGGCGCTCTTGGATAATGCTGCGCGGCCCTCTGGCGCGATTGTTTATAAAGGGGCCGATGGTCAGGGGGCGATGCCGGGCGATCAATATGACCGGCTGGTCAGTGAGATGGAGGCGCATCATCAGGGCGCGCGCAATGCCGGGCGGCCGATGTTGCTGGAAGGGGGCCTTGATTGGAAGCCGATGGGCTTTAGCCCGTCGGACATGGAGTTTCAGAAGACCAAGGAAAGTGCCGCGCGCGAGATTGCGTTGGCCTTTGGGGTGCCGCCGATGCTGCTGGGCATCCCCGGTGATGCGACATTTGCCAATTATCAGGAGGCGAACCGCGCGTTCTACCGTCTGACTGTGCTGCCGTTGGTGGCACGGGTGGCGGCAACAGTGTCAGCGTGGCTGGCGCGGATGAGCGGCGATATGCTGGATCTGGTGCCCGATCTGGATCAGGTGTCAGCGCTGGCCGCTGAGCGCGATGCGCAATGGGCGCGGGTGACACAGGCCGATTTCCTGAGCGATGCGGAAAAGCGCAGTCTTTTGGGGCTTCCGACCGTTGCGGCGGAAGAGAGTAATGGCTGAGCGGGGCGCACCGCCGCCGCGCTATGGGTTCGAGGCGTTTGATTGCGCGCCGGGGCTGCGGCTGGAAGCGCATGAGCGGGTGGCGGAGCTACAGACGCGCGCGATGACCGAGCGGTTGGAGCGGATGGACGCGGCGCTGGAGCGGCTGGAGCGGCGGCTGTGGCTGGCGGTTTACGGCGTGGTGGCGGCGATCCTCGCGCAGGCGTTTCAGCCGCTTTTGGCGGTATTGCCGGGGTGATTGCCAGTGGTGGGTTGGCACCCACCCTATGGTGCCAACGCGCGGAGTGTCAGGAAAGGATGAGGCGGATGGAGATGGATACGGGACTGGAACGCAAGTTTGCGCAGCTCAATGGCGAGACGCTCTGTGTGAGCGAGGCGGGCCAGATCGAGGGCTATGCGAGCCTGTTCGGGACCCCCGATCAGGGTGGCGATATTGTTGAGCGCGGGGCCTATGCGGCCTCGCTCGGGCGTCTGGCCAAGGAGGGGCGGCGGGTCAAGATGCTGTGGCAGCATGATCCGGCGCAGCCGATTGGCATCTGGGACGAGGTGCGTGAGGACGCGCGCGGTCTCTGGGTCAAGGGGCGGCTCTTGGAGAGCGTGGGGCGGGCACGCGAAGCGGCCGCGCTGATCGCGGCGGGAGCGATTGACGGGCTCAGCATCGGGTATCGCACGTTGCGTGCGGTCAAGAATGACAGGGGCCAGCGGCTCTTGACGGAACTGGAGCTGTGGGAGGTGTCGCTGGTGACATTCCCGATGCTGCCCAGTGCGCGGGTGGCGGCCAAGGGTGATGCTTTGGACGCCGGAACCTTGCGCGAGATGGCGGCGGCGTTTGACGCGGCCCGCCGGGAGATGGCGCAGGTGTAGCGCCCGAGCGACGACCCAAACCTGAAGGATGGAATGATGACAACCCAAGCAAAGGCTCGGGCCGGGGATGATCTGTCTCCGGTGGCCGAGGTGAAATCCGCTGTGGCGGGTTTCTTGAGCGAATTCAGCGGCTTTCGGGCCGAACTTCATGATCGACTGCAACAGCAAGAAGAGAAGATGACCATGTTTGAACGCAAATCCATTGCTCTCGTGCGTCCGCATCTGGCGGCGGCCTCTGACGGGGGCGCGCCGCACCGCAAGGCGTTTGACGCCTATCTGCGGGGTGGCGATGATGACGGGCTGCGGGGGCTGGAACTGGAGGGCAAGGCGCTCAATACCGCGATTGCGGGCGAGGGTGGCTATCTTGTCGATCCGCAGACCGCCGAGACGATCCGCTCAGTGCTGAGCACGACGGCGTCGATCCGGGCTGTCGCCAATGTGGTGGCGGTTGAGGCCACCAGCTTTGATGTGTTGGTGGATCACACCGATGTCGGCCATGGCTGGGCAACGGAAAGTGGATCGGTCTCGGAGACCGACACGCCGGTGATCGACCGCATCAGCATCCCGCTGCATGAGTTGAGCGCGCTGCCCAAGGCCAGCCAGCGGTTGCTGGATGACAGTGCGTTCGACGTTGAGGGGTGGCTGGCGGGGCGGATCGCCGACAAGTTCGCGCGCGCTGAGGCGGCGGCCTTTGTGTCAGGTGACGGGCTGGACAAGCCGCGCGGGTTTCTGACGCATCCCAGCGTGGATGATGATGTCTGGGTCTGGGGCAATCTGGGGTATGTGCCCACAGGGGTTGCGGGCGCGATTTCCGGGCCTGATCCGATTGTTGACCTGGTCTATGCCTTGGGGGCGCAATACCGCGCCAATGGCACCTTTGTGATGAATTCCAAGACCGCAGGCACCATTCGCAAGATGAAGGATGCCGATGGGCGGTTTTTGTGGTCGGATGGTCTGGCTGCCGGAGAACCTGCGCGGCTGATGGGATACCCGGTGCTGATCGCCGAGGATATGCCCGACATCGCAATCGGGGCCAATGCCATCGCCTTTGGCGATTTCCATGCAGGCTATACGGTGGCCGAGCGCCCCGATCTGCGGGTGTTGCGCGATCCCTACAGCGCCAAGCCGCATGTGCTCTTTTACGCGACCAAGCGCGTGGGTGGCGATGTGTCTGACTTCAAGGCGATCAAACTCTTGAAATTCGCCGTCTCGTAAAGGCGCGGCGAGAGGGCGGGGGTGTGGTGGCCCTCGTCCTGAGGCGCGTGCTGTTCGGGCGAGGCGTTGCTTAGCTGTCCCCTCCGTCCGGGCAACGCCGGATGGCGCGCGCCTGAACCATCGGGGGGGCCGGGATAAATGGAGTAGGTCCATGATGTTAATCGAAGAAACCGCGGTGCCCCCGACCGCGCTGCCGCTGGCGGAATTCAAGGCGCATCTGCGGCTGGGCACGGGGTTTGCGGATGACGATATCCAGGACCCGGTTCTGGAAAGCTTTCTGCGTGCGGCCTTGGCTGGGATCGAGGGGCGCACCGGCAAGGTGCTGATGGAGCGAGCGTTTTCATGGGCGTTGCGCGAGTGGCGGGATACAACGGGGCAGGCACTTCCGGTGGCGCCGGTCAGTGCCGTCCTGAGCCTGAGCCTGCGCAACCGGGACGATGAGGTCGAGGTGATTGATCCCGCGCTCTACCGGCTGGAACAGGATGCGCACCGTCCCGTGTTGCGGCCCATGGGGAGAGTTTTACCGACGATAGAACGAGGCGGTGTGGCTGAAATCCGGTTTCGCGCAGGCTATGGCGCGGCTTGGGGAAATCTGCCGGCCGATCTGGCGCAGGCGGTGCTGATGCTGGCGGCGCATTACTACGAATACCGGCATGAAACCGGGCTGAGCAGCGGCTGTATGCCTTTTGGCGTGGCCAGCCTGATTGAGCGCTATCGCACGGTGCGGCTGTTGGGCGGGGGCGCGCGGTGATGGCGCGCCCAAGGCTCAATCGCAAGCTGGTGCTGGAGGCGGCGGTGCGTTTGCCCGATGGCGCGGGCGGGGTCACGCAACGCTGGGACGTGCGCGGCACGATTTGGGGACATGTCAGCGCGCGCACGGGGCGCGAGGCAGAGGCCGTGGGTGTGAGCGTGGCGCGGGCCGGGTATCGAATCACGGTCCGCTCCGCGCCGCAAGGGGCTGCCTCGCGGCCAGAGGCCGGGCAGCGGTTGCGGGATGGTGCCCGGATTTTCGCGATCCTGTCGGTGACAGAGGCGGATGCGGATGGGCGATACCTGAGCCTCTGGTCGCAAGAGGAGGTGGTGCAATGAGCTATGGTATGGCGGCGGGATTGCAGGCGGCGATCTATCAGCGGCTGGTGCAGGATGCGGCGCTGAGCGCGCTGGTGGGTGGCGCAATCCATGATGCGGTGCCGCCCGGTCGGGTGCCACCGCTTTACGTCACGCTGGGCCCTGAGGAGGTGCGCGAGCGTGGCGATGGCAGCGCAGGTGGCGCGCTGCATCGGTTCGCCGTGACGGTGGTGAGCGAGAGCGCCGGCTTTCAGCAGGCCAAGGCGGTGGCAGGTGCTGTCAGCGATGCGCTGGTGGGGGCCGAACTTATGCTGGTGCGCGGGCAAGTGACGCGCCTGAGTTTTCTGCGTGCCCGCGCCCGACGGGAAACAGCCGGGCAGGCGCGGCGGATCGACCTGACTTTTCAGGCGCGCGTGGACGATGGCATCTAACCTTTAATCTCTGGAGTGAAGACTATGGCGGTACAGAATGGCAAGGATTTGCTGGTCAAGATCGACCTAAACGGCAGTGGCAATTTTCAGACGGTGGCGGGGTTGCGTGCCACGCGCGTCAGTTTCAATGCCGAGAGTGTGGATGTCACAAGCCTCGAGTCAGCAGGGGGCTGGCGCGAGTTGCTGGCTGGTGCGGGTGTGAAATCCGCGAGCATCAGTGGCTCTGGCATTTTTCGCGACGCGACAAGCGATGCACGGGCGCGGCAGATTTTCTTTGATGGGGAAATGCCGGATTTTCAGGTGGTTATCCCCGACTTTGGAACCATAGAGGGACCGTTTCAGGTGACGGCCATTGAATATGGCGGCACGCATGATGGCGAGGCCACCTATGAGCTGGCGCTCGCTTCTGCGGGGCAGCTGACCTTTACGGTGCTGTGATCCGATGGCCAACCCTTGGGCGGGCGAGGTGGCGCTGGTGATCGCCGGTGAGCGGCAGGTGATGCGGCTCACGCTTGGTGCATTGGCCGAGTTGGAGGCGGGGTTGGAGCGCGGGTCGCTGGTTGATCTGGTGGCGCGGTTCGAGGGCGGTGCGTTCTCTACCCGCGATGTGCTGGCGCTGATCGTGGCCGGGTTGCGCGGGGGCGGATGGCGCGGGTCGACGGCGGATTTGCTGAGCGCCGACATTGAAGGCGGGCCCATGGCGGCGGCGCGGGCGGCGGCAGAATTGCTGGCGCGGGCCTTTGCCTTGCCGGAAGCCAGCGCATGAGCGGGCGGTTTGATTGGCCTGCTTTGATGCGTGCCGGGATGCAGCGGCTGGGCCTGCGCCCTGCGGAATTCTGGGCGCTGACGCCGGTTGAATTTCGGTTGATGCTGGGCGAGCGGCAAGGCGTTCCACCGATGGCGCGAGACGGGTTGGAGGCGCTCTTGCGCGCCTTTCCAGACAGACAAGGAGAGATGAGCGATGGATGAGCTGGACCGCGTGGATGAGTTGGAGGCGCAGATTGCGGCGCTTGATGATGCCATGGGGCAGACGACGAGCATGGCCGCAGCCTTTGGCGCGGAACTGGCGCGGGTGCGGGGCGGGTTCGCGAGCGCCGGGCAGGATGTGCAGACGTTGGAGCGGGGGCTGAGCCGTGGCCTGCGTGGCGCAATTCGAGGGGCCGTGCTGGATGGCGACAGCCTGTCGGACAGTCTGCGCCGGCTGGCTTTGAGCATGGTCAATACCGCATTCAACGACGCGACGCGCCCGGTGACGGATCAATTGGGGGGGCTGATTTCACAGGGGATTGGTAGCCTCGTGGGTGGGCTTTTCCCCTTTGCCAAGGGGGCGAGTTTTGCTCAGGGCCGGGTGCAGCCCTTTGCCAATGGTGGGGTGGTGAGTGGCCCGGTCACCTTTCCGATGCGGGGCGGCACGGGACTGATGGGCGAGGCCGGGCCAGAGGCAATCATGCCGCTCAGCCGAGGGCCGGACGGGCGCTTGGGTGTGCGCGCGCAGGGCGGTGGGACGGTGAGCGTGGTGATGAACATCCAGACGCCTGATGCCGAAGGGTTTCGCCGTTCTCAGGGGCAGATCGCGGCGCAATTGGGTCGCGTGATCGGGCGCGGTGGGCGCAATCGCTGAAAGGGAGAGGGACATGGGATTTCACGAGATCAGATTTCCGTCGAGTCTGAGTTTCGGCTCGCTTGGCGGTCCGGAACGGTTGACGGATATCGTCACCCTCGCCAACGGGTTCGAGGAGCGCAACACGCCGTGGGCGCAGTCGCGCAGGCGCTATGATGCTGGCGTGGCGCTGCGGTCCCTGGACGATATCGAGGCGTTGATTGCGTTCTTTGAGGCGCGGCGGGGGCAGCTTTTCGGGTTTCGCTGGAAGGATTGGACCGATTTCAAATCGGGCCGGGCCAAGGCCGCACCGGATTACCGCGATCAGGAGATCGGGGTGGGGGATGATGCCACGGTGTCGTTTCAGTTGTTCAAAACCTATCGCTCGGGCGAGCAGGTGGCGCTCCGGCCTATTGTGAAGCCGGTCAAGGGAACGGTGCGCATTGGCCTGTCGAATGATGAGATGCAGGAAGGTTTACATTACGAGGTCGACAGCGCCACCGGGATCGTCACCTTTTCCGAACCACCCAATCGGGGTGTGCCGGTCACGGCGGGCTATGAGTTTGACGTGCCGGTGCGGTTCGATACCGACCGCATTCAAACCAGCCTGGCCAGTTTTCAGGCCGGAGAGGTGCCCAATGTGCCGGTGGTGGAGATCCGGGTATGACCGGTTTGAATGCGGCGCTGGAGGCGCATTTGAAGACAGGGGTTACGACCACCTGTCGGGCTTGGGCGTTGACGCGGCGCGACGGGGAGGTGATGGGATTTACCGATCACGACCGGGCGTTGGTGTTCGAGGGCGTGGAATTTCGCCCCGATACCGGGCTGAGCGCGTTGGCGTTGCAGCAAACCACGGGATTGTCGGTGGACAATACCGAGGCATTGGGGGCGCTTAGTGATGCTGCAATCCGCGAGGCGGATATTGAGGCCGGGCGCTATGACGGGGCGGAATTGCGCGCCTGGCTGGTGAATTGGCAGGATGTAGATGCGCGCAGCCTGATTTTTCGCGGCACGATTGGCGAGTTGCGACGGGCCGGTGGTGCGTTTGAGGCGGAGTTGCGAGGGTTAACGGACGCGCTCAACGTGCCGCTTGGACGGGTGTATCAGAAGAGTTGCAGTGCCATTCTGGGGGATCGTGATTGCACCTTTGATCTGGAAACGCCGGGGTATGTGGCCGAACGTGTAGCTGAGGGGATCGAAGAAAACCGGGTGTTTCGCTTTGCCGAGATGAGTGGGTTTGCTGAAGATTGGTTTCGCCATGGCGTGATCCGGGTGCAGAGCGGTACGGCGACAGGGCTGATCGGGCTGATCAAGCGGGACCGAGTGGAGGGAGCCGGGCGGGTCATTGAGCTGTGGCATCCTATCGGCGCGCAGGTGGCGTCTGGGGATGCGCTGCGGATCGAGGCTGGCTGTGACAAACGGATGGTGACCTGTCAGTTAAAGTTCGATAACATTTTGAATTTTCAAGGGTTTCCGGATATTCCCGGTGATGATTGGACGATTACAGACCCCACCAAAGCCCAGCGTCTGGATGGCGAGAGCCGTCGCAGATGAGCGGGCAAGGAGAGCGGATCGTTGGCGCGGCGCGTGGCTGGATTGGCACGCCTTACCGGCATCAGGCGGCGTGCCGGGGGACCGGGTGCGATTGTCTGGGGCTCATTCGCGGGCTCTGGCGAGAGATCAAAGGGGCCGAGCCAGAGCGCCCGCCCGCCTATTCTATGGATTGGTCCGAGGCCGCGCGCCACGAAGCGTTGTGGCAGGCGGCAGCGCGGCATCTGATGACGAAACCACTGAGCGATGAGGCGGCCGGCGATGTGATCCTGTTTCGGATGCGCGCAGGGGCAGTGGCCAAGCATCTGGGGGTGGTCGCAGAGATCGGTGCGCGGGGCTCATTCGTTCACGCCTATTCGGGGCATGGCGTGGTCGAAACCGCGCTGAGCGCTCCTTGGCGGCGGCGTATTGTAGCGCGGTTCGAATTTCCCAAGGAGGGGTAAGCCATGGCAACCATTTTGTTATCTGCTGCAGGGGCGGCAATTGGCGGGGCTGTTGGTGGCACCGCGCTTGGTCTGTCGTCGGTGGCGATCGGGCGGTTTGCCGGTGCGGTCATCGGTCGTTCGATTGATCAGCGGTTGCTTGGTCAGGGGTCCGAGGTGGTCGAGACCGGGCGCGTGAGCAGGCTCCGGCTGACTGGTGCAGGCGAGGGGGATGCGATCCCGCAGGTTTACGGGCGCATGCGCGTGGGCGGGCAGGTGATCTGGGCAACGGAATTTCGGGAAAATGTCACTGTGACGCCCGGAAACCGGGGCGGAGGCAAGGGCACGCCCCGCCCTGCAACCCCAACGACGCGGGCGATCAGCTATTCGGTCAGTCTGGCCCTCGCGCTCTGTGAAGGAGAGATCACCCGCGTCGCGCGGGTTTGGGCGGATGGCACAGAGATTTCGCCAATCAGTCTCAATATGCAGGTCTACAAGGGCACGCGCGATCAGGTGCCTGATCCAAAGATCGAGGCGGTGGAGGGGGCAGGCAATGTACCTGCCTATCGCGGCACCGCATATGTGGTGATCGAGGATCTGGATATAAGCCAGTTCGGCAACCGGGTGCCGCAGTTCAGTTTTGAGGTGTGTCGCGCGTCGCAGGCGGGGCTGCCGGGGGCGGATTTGGACCCGGTGCGCGCGGTGCGGGGCGTGGCGCTCTTGCCTGGTACCGGGGAATATGCGTTGGCGACCTCGCCCGTCACGATGAATTTCGGCTTTGGCTCTGGGGGGATTGCCAACATCAACAGCCCGTCCGAGCGTTCGGATATGGCCACGGCACTGGAGGCGCTGGTCGAGGAATTGCCCGGCTGCGGAGCGGTATCGCTGATTGTGAGCTGGTTCGGTGACGATCTGCGGTGTGGTTCGTGCCGGATCAGGCCACGGGTGGAGCAAAAGCAGTTCGAGGCGTCCAATATGCCATGGCAGGTTTCAAACCTGTTGCGCGCGCAGGCCGGAGAAGTGCCGAAGGATGCCAATGGGCGCGAGGTTTATGGTGGCACGCCCACGGATCAGGCCGTGATAGAGGCCATTCTGGCTCTCCAGCAGGCGGGGCAAGAGGTGCTCTATTACCCGTTCATCCTGATGGAGCAGATGCCGGGTAACGGGTTGCCCGATCCGTGGAGCACGGCGCAGGATCAGGCAGTGTTGCCGTGGCGCGGGCGCATCACCACCTCAAAGGTGCCGGGGCAGGTGGGCAGCCCTGATGGCACGGGGCTGGCCGAGGCAGAGGTGGCAGCGTTCTTTGGCACGGTGCGGGCGTCGGATTTCACGGTTACGCCGGTTGCGGCGCAGGTGGTGCAGGCGAGCGGCACCGGGGTTCTTGATCTGTTGAGCTTTGGTGGTGCGGTCAAGGTTAGCCCTGTGGCCTATCATGGCCCCGATGAATGGTCCTATCGGCGGTTCATTCTGCATCAGGCGGCGCTTTGTGCCGCTGTCGGCGGCGTCGAGAGTTTCTGTATTGGATCGGAGATGCGCGGCCTCACGCAGATCAGAGGGGCTGATAACAGCTTTCCGGCGGTGGCGCAGTTGCGGGATCTGGCGGCGGAGGTTCGCGACCTGCTCGGACCAGAGGTCAAGATCAGCTATGCTGCGGATTGGTCGGAATATTTCGGCTATCAGCCGGGAAACGGGGATCGGTTCTTTCACCTCGATCCGCTGTGGGCGGACCAGAATATCGATTTCATCGGCATCGACAATTACATGCCTCTGTCGGATTGGCGTGAGGGGGATGCGCATCTGGATGCCGAGGTTTGGCCGTCGCTCTATGACCTTGATTATCTGCAAGCCAACATCGAGGGTGCAGAGGGCTATGACTGGTTTTACCCATCGGAAGAAGCGCGCGCGGCGCAACGGCGGGTGCCTATCACCGACGAGGATTACGGAGAGCCGTGGGTCTGGCGGTTCAAAGATCTGCAAGGCTGGTGGAAAAACCGGCATTTCGAACGTGTGGGGGGAGAGCGGAGCGCCACGCCTACCGCATGGGTGCCGCAATCCAAACCGATCCGCTTTACCGAATATGGCTGTGCGGCAGTGGATAAGGGGACCAATGAGCCCAACAAATTCCTGGATCCCAAATCCTCTGAGTCGAGCCTGCCGCGCCATTCCACGGGACAGCGGGATGAGCTGATTCAATTGCAATATTTGCGGGCCATGGTCGGGTATTGGAATGATCCTGTCCACAACCCACTCTCGGAGGAGTTCGAGGGGCGGATGCTGGATATGGATCACGCCTATGTCTGGGCTTGGGATGCGCGGCCTTATCCGAATTTTCCGGGCAATCTGGACCTGTGGTCGGATGGCGCGAATTATGCGCGCGGACATTGGATCAGCGGGCGGGTCAGCGGGCGGCGGCTTGAGGAGGTGATTGCCGAAGTGGCAACGCGCGCCGGAGTGAGTGCGTACGAGGCCCGCCGCGCAGAGGGGTTTGTGCGCGGCTATCTGGCGGATCAGGTCAGCGAAGCCCGATCCACCCTGCAGCCCCTGATGCTGGCGTATGGGGTGGATGCGATCGAGCGGGATGGCCTGCTGCAGTTTCGCCTGCGTGATGGGAAGGTGGATCATGCGGTCGCTCTCGATCTGGTGGTACGTGATCCGGAACTGGGGGGCGTGATCGAGGATTTGCGCGGCAGCGATCTGGAACTGGCAGGGAGGGTCCGGTTGCGGTTTCTGGATGCGGATGCGGATTACGAGGCAATCGCTGAAGAGGCCATTCTGCCCGATGAGGTGACCCATGCGGTGGCGACCTCGGAAATGCCGCTGGCGTTGACACGGGCTGAGGGGCGGCAATTGGTGGAGCGGTGGCTGTCAGAGGCCCGAGTGTCCATCGACACGCTGCGCCTGACCTTGCCGCCGTCGCAATTGCGGGCAGGGGCCGGGGATGTGATCGGCTTGCCCAAGGGTCAGGGGGGCGCGCGGTTTCGGATCGACCGGGTCGAGCAGATGGGCAATGCGCAGCGCGTTGATGCAGTGCGGATCGACCCCGAGAGTTACCGCCCCATTCTGATCGAGGACCGCCCGGAACGGCTGCGCCCCTTTGTGGCGCCGGGACCGGTGACGCCGGTGTTTCTGGATTTGCCGTTGATGACCGGCGAGGAAGTCCCGCATGCCCCGCATATTGCGGTCTTGGCCAATCCTTGGCCCGGCACGGCCGCGGTTTATTCCTCGGCCGAGGATGCGAACTATCGGCTCAATACGCTGGTCGCGGCGCGGGCCAGTGTGGGGGTGACGCAAACGCCGCTCTTGCCCGCCGCTATGGGCCGGATTGATCGGGGCGATGGTCTCTTTGTGCAGATGCGTTTTGGCACATTGGAGAGTGTGAGCGATGCGGCGCTGCTTAATGGGGCCAATCTCTGCGCAATTGGCGATGGCACACCGGGAGCATGGGAGTTGTTTCAGTTCCGAGATGCGGATCTGGTGGCGCCAGAAACCTATGTCTTGCGGCACCGGCTGCGCGGGCAATTGGGCACGGAGCGGGCAGGCGGGGGCGTTTGGCCCGAGGGGTCACTTTTTGTGCGGCTCAACGGCGTACCGCAGCAGATCGACCTGACCGAAGCTCAGCGAGGGCAGGCGTTGCATTACCGGATCGGGCCGGGGGGACGGTCGGTGGAAGATCCGAGTTTCGCGCACGCGGTCATCGCTTTTGACGGGATCGGGCTGCGGCCTTATGCGCCGGTGCATTTGCGGGTTGATGAGGTGGGTGGTGATCTGAGCGTGGCATGGGTCCGGCGGACGCGGATCGGTGGGGATCGCTGGGACACGCCTGAGGTGCCGCTTGGCGAAGAAACCGAGCGTTATCTCTTGCGGGTGATGCGGGGGACGCAGATCCTGCGCGAGGTCATTCAGGAGCGCGCAGAATGGGTTTATCCGGCGGCGGCGCGCATGGCCGACGGGCCAGATGCGGGCAAGCGGATTGCGGTGGCGCAGGTCTCGGCCAGTTTCGGACCCGGTACATTTGCCACGCGTGATCTGTGAGGCGCGCGCGCTATATTTGAGTATTTACAGAACGGTGAAGCAGGGGCGGGGAATTCTCCCGTCCCGATTCCACATCAGCTCGAGGTTTGTGGCATGCAGCTGTTCGTTGTGGCATCCCATGCCGTGCCCGCAACGCAGGAAATCGCCTGTTTCTGCTTGCTGTAGGCACAGCCGCCCGTCGCCAGCGCCAAGCTGGGCGTGACGACAAGCGCAAGGGCGGCCAATCCGAATTTCAACTTCATCATATGTCCCCCTGTTGGACAGGGGGACAGCCTATCACGACTCCCCGAAAACCCGGCGGAAAATGGTGTCCACATGCTTGGTGTGATAGCCCAAGTCGAATTTTTCATCAATTTCTGCGGGGGAGAGGGCGGCTGTGACCTCGGCGTCATTCAGCAACTCGGTCTTGAAGTCACAGCCTGTCTCCCAGACCTTGAGCGCGTTGCGCTGTACGAGGCGATAGGCGTCCTCGCGGCTGACACCGGCCTGAGTGAGGGCCAAAAGGACGCGCTGCGACATGACAAGGCCGGGAAACTTGTTCATGTTGGCCATCATGTTGTCGGGATAGACCAACAGTTTGTCGATCACATTGGTCAGGCGCGCGAGTGCAAAATCGAGGGTGATCGTAGCATCCGGGCCAATCATGCGCTCGACCGAACTGTGCGAAATGTCGCGTTCGTGCCAGAGGGCCACGTTTTCCATGGCGGGCGCCACGGCCATGCGCACAAGGCGGGCAAGGCCCGTGAGGTTCTCGGTCAGGACCGGGTTTTTCTTGTGCGGCATGGCCGACGAGCCCTTTTGCCCCATCGAGAAGAATTCGGCAGCTTCTAGCACTTCGGTCCGTTGCATGTGGCGGATTTCGATGGCCACATTCTCGATTGAAGAGGCGACAACGCCGAGCGTGGCAAAGAAGGCAGCGTGGCGGTCGCGCGGGATCACTTGTGTGCTGATCGGCTCTGGTGTCAGGCCAAGCTGGGCGCAGACATGTTCCTCGACGCGGGGATCGACATTGGCGAAGGTGCCGACTGCGCCGGAAATGGCGCCGGTCGCAATCTCTTCGCGTGCGGTGTGCAGACGGCGCAGGTTGCGCTGCATCTCGGCGTAGAACCGGGCAAAGGTCAGGCCCATCGTGGTCGGCTCGGCATGAATGCCGTGGCTGCGGCCGATGCGCAGCGTGTCTTTATGCTCATAGGCGCGACGCTTGAGCGCGGCCAAAAGCCCCTCCATATCGGCAATCAGGATGTCTGCCGCCCGGGTCAGCTGAATATTGAAACAGGTGTCGAGCACATCCGAAGACGTCATGCCTTGATGCACGAACCGTGCTTCGTCCGAGCCTACATGCTCGGCGAGATGGGTGAGAAAAGCGATGACGTCATGCTTGGTTTCGGCCTCAATCTCGTCGATGCGCGCGACATCGAACTCCACGTCCTTGGCTTTCCACACGGCGCTGGCATTTTCGCGCGGGATCACGCCCAGATCGGCCATGGCATCGCAGGCATGGGCCTCGATCTCGAACCAGATGCGGAATTTGGTGGCGGGTTCCCAGATGGAGACCATGGCAGGGCGGGAATAGCGGGGAATCATGCGGCGATCCTTGATCTGTCGAAAAGGAGGGTTCGCCGCGCTTGTAGTGCCTGCGGTGCAGCGCGGCAACCCGCTCTGCTATGGCTGGAGGGATCAGGCAGCCAAAAGCAGGATGGGCAAGAAGGCGAGGGCCAGAGCACCAAAGCCAAAGTCACCGCCGCCGCCTTCGTCTGCTTCGGCGGGAAGGGCTGCGTCTTGAGGATCTTCGCGTGGTTCTTCGGTCGTGGAAAGGGTTTCGATCAGATTTTCACCTGCATCCGGTGCACTTGCATCGGAGTGTACGAAGTCCGAAAAGTTCAGCACATTGTCGGGCAGTTCCGGATCGATCAAATCGGGGATTTCCGTTGCACTTTGGCTCAGGGTGGCGACCTCGGCACTAAAGGTCGGGTTGAACATCTCAATCACAAGGATTTCGTATGGCGCGAGATCAGCAACCAGAATGCCATCTTCAATCAAGTCATCCGGGTTTTCTTCGGTCACGACGGGCTCTGCCGTCGAGAGGCTTGGGTTGTCGCCGTCTGCCACGCCGAGGCGCGTGATGGAAACATCGCCCATATCCCGCAGGATATGCAGGAAATCCACGACTTGCTCGCTGGATTCGTCGCTGGTGGACGCAATAAAGGTCACCAGACGGTCAGGCGCATAAAATAAATGCACGTCGGCGGTTTCGCCCGAAGCTTCGGTTTCGCGGCCATCGTTATCGGCAAGGGTAAGCGAGCGGGTGCCGGGCAGGGTTTCGTTCATCAGCCGGAACATTTCGCCGGGGACGCGGATATCGCCATCTCCCTCGCCATCGGCCAGCCCTGTGCGGCTGTTCATCTGGAGCGGCCAGACA
>NZ_JBLXFE010000005.1:0-157403 GCF_048262375.1 Roseovarius sp. | reverse complement strand
TGGGCGGCATCAACACCACCCCAGGCAAAGGCCTCGATGACATTGAGCATTTCATGCGCCTGTTTGAGGCCAAACTCTGCCTGCTCGTCCTCTGAGACGCTGCGCTTTAGATTCCATTCGGTGGCGTAAATGTCGAGCCCCGGCATTTCTTGGAGCCAAGTATCGGCGATCTGGGACAATTCGAAATAGCGGCTGCCGGGGTTTTCGGCCCCTTTGGAATAGATATGCGCGACAACGCCGTCGATGGCATTCTGTTCTGCGGCTGTGTCGAATTCATTGACGATGATGGCGTTGGCAACCTTGGCCCACGCCACGTTTCCCGACGAGTAGATGTATTCATCGGCGGAGAGGTTCAGGCCGTAGGTTTCGTTCATCGAAGCAAGTTGTTGCTCGCCTGTGCCCGAAAAGCTGTGCGAGAGGCTGAACTCGCCATAGTTCGTGCCCATCTGGACCAGTATATCTGTCTCGGAAAGCTCTTCGGCATTCGGATGATTGTTCATCTCATCCTTGACGATTACCGCCATGTCAGAAGCAAGACGTCCGTATTCGAACGTATTCATACCACCGCTGCCCCAGTATTCGTTGCCCAACTCGATTGCCTGAATGTCAGGCGCGCCATAACGTCCATCGAACAGGTCACGCAAAAAGCCACGCAGGGCCTGTTCGTCGATTTCGGGCAGACGATTGCCTTGGGCATCTTCTTCATCGCTCAGAAAGTTCCGCGTGGGCAGAACGATCGTGATTGCGATCCCTTCATCTTCGGCATAGCCAAGCGCATCGCTGATTGGCAAAAAAGACCGTTCTTCGCCGGTCACGCGGTCGATCACGGTGTCACGGTCCGGATCGCTGATGTCAAAGTAGAGTTCTGTGAGGCTACCACCCGGATACCGCAGGTGTTCGACGCCGAGCGCGCGGACCACATCATCAAACGTGCCCTCTTCTCCAACGCGGTCATTGGTTCCGAGAAAGTTCCCTCCGAAATGCGCCTGAGAGAAGGCTGTATCAGATAATGAACCTGCGGAAATAGTAAATGGCATCTCAATCCCCAGCGACGAAAACCGCAAGGAGGCTGTGCCGTTGATCTTTGACGGACGGTCTAAACCAAAGAGGAACAGAACCCTTGCTTGCTAGGTAATTTTTAAAGAAAACAGATGGTTATAATACTACCCGGGCGGATAGCCGATGCTTTCGTATAGGGTGCTAACGCTTTCGTATAGGGTGTTAACCGTGATTGAGATTTTGGTCTGGACCTTGCACTCCCTGTCCCTTTTTGCGCGACGATTGCGGGTTTCCGAAGATTTGTTCTTTTAATTGTTAAATAAAATCAAAACAGTAGATGGAATGAGTTGCTTTGATTTGACACTGTGGGCGCAGACAATCGCTGAGATGTCTCAATACTACCTATTGGCATTTCGTGAGATCGCTGTGTTTGTGTAATCCGAATCATATGTGTTCTCAGGCGTAGGCGAATTGCCGTCCGTGGCGCTGCCGGGGGCTTTTCGTGTTTAAATCCAGGATCAATCATCTGGGGTGAACGCCAAGGATGCAGCCAGGGTTTCGACTTGCGCGGAGAAAACCGGGTTTAACATTTTAACCATCAGTATCTCGTAGGGTTCGAGATCGGCGATGAGGATGCCGTTGTGATAAAGGGAATCCGAGTCCTCGTCTGTCAAACTCGGCGTGGCCGCCGAAAAGGTTGGGGACGCGCCGTTGGCCACGCCAAGGCGGGTTATTTTGACCTCTCCCACATCCCGCACCAGATTTGAGAAATCCACGGTTTCTTGGCTCGGTGCATCGCTTGTGGAAGCAAGAAAGGTCACGAGTTTGTCCGGCGCGTAAAACACATGTGCATCGGCGGTCTCGTGTTCGATTTCGGTTTCGCGCGCTTGACTGCCCGCAAGCCTCAGGGGGCGCATGCCGGGCAATGTATTCTCCATTATGCGAAACATTTCGCCGGGAACGCGGATATCGCCATCGTTATCTGCAAGGCTTGTGCGGCTGTCCATTTGGAGCGGCCAGACATGGGCGGCATCAACACCACCCCAGGCAAAGGCCTCGATGACATTGAGCATTTCATGCGCCTGTTTGAGGCCAAACTCGCTTTCGTTATCCTCCGATACGTTACGCTTGAGGTTCCACTCGGAGATGTAGAGATCGAGGTCGGGGAGATCCACGCCCCAAGTGTTGTTGATTTGCGATAACACGAAATAGCGGCTGTTGGGATTATCCGCGCCTTTGGAATAAATGTGGCCAACAACAGCGTCTATCGCATTTTGCTTTGCAGCGGTGTTGAATTCGTTGATGATTATAGCATTGGCCACTTTGGCCCATGCGACCTCACCCGAGGAATAGATGTAGATATCGGGTGAGAGATTTAGACCGTAGGTCTCGTTCAGAGCGGCAAGCTGCTCTTTCCCGGTGCCCTCAAAGCTGTTCGAGAGATTGGCCGAGCCATAATTCAGGCCCATCTGAACCAGCACATCAGTTTCGTCGAACATCTCTGCTTTCGGGTGGGTTGTCAGCTCATCCTTGACGATGACCGCCATCTTTGCGGCGAGGCGTCCGTATTCGAACGTATTCATACCTCCGCCGCCCCAGTATTCATTGCCCAGCTCGATGGCCTGCAAGCTTGGGGACCCGTATTTCCCGTCGAAAACATCGCGTAGAAATCCGCGCAGTGTATCTTCGTCGATATCTGGCAGGCGGTTGCCGTGTGCGTCAACCTCGTCACCGATGAAGATACGGGTTGGCAAGACCAGCGTTAGGCCAATACCTTGCGTTTGTGCATAGCCAAAAACCTTGCTGATCGGTATTATTTCGAGGTCTTCACCGGTTGTGCGGCTGGTTGCGATGTCACTATCGGGATTGATGATGCTAAAGCAGTCTTCGGTGAGACTGCCACCGGGATAGCGGATGTAATCCACTGAGAGGTAGTCCGCGACGTCATCGAATGTGCCTTGCTCACCGATGCGATCCCGAAGACCCAAAAGATTTGCACCAAAATGCGCCTCCGAATAGGCATGATCGGATAATGATTCTGCCCGGAGCCGGAAACGCATGGGGACTTCCTTTAAGCCTAAAATGTTTGGCGACATGTGGCGATTTCAGAGGGTGTTTTGCGCAATCTATGTAGAATACCTGTCAGACGTATGACCCGCTATGGGTAGTAAAATTATATAAAACAGTATATTATCCGCTCGGATAGCCAATCCGAAAAGATAGGGCTTATGCGGCGTTTGGGGAATTGGTTCGCTCCAATGGCATCACTGGAAATCCATTGGCACGGGAATCGACAGAAATCTCATGAATCACCCGAATGCCCCTTTATGCCGGAGCCGTCGGCGCACGGCCATTCGCGGAACCTGAGTCGTGAGCGCGCACTATGCGGTCTGGCTTGCGAATCGTGACGCGCTGCCGCAGGCCTAGGGAATGAGGAAATCTGTCACCCTGAGCGATTTTGAAGGTGTGTGGCTGGTCGAGCGTGACATACGTCATGCCGATGGCATGGTGGCGCGGTTTGCCGGGCGCGCGTGTTGGCGTCCCGATCCGGGCGGATTGGCGTATCACGAGACCGGGCAAATGGTGCTGGACAGCGGGATGCGCTTCGCGGGCGAGCGCCGGTATCTCTGGGCTGAGGATCTATCGGTCCGGTTCGAGGATGGCCGTTTTTTCCATAAGGTGCCGCCGATGGGCGGAGAAACCGGACATTGGTGCGATCCGGATCATTACGAGGGGCGCTATGATTTTGCCTCATGGCCCGTGTTCACGGTCGCGTGGCGGGTACGTGGCCCGCGCAAGGATTACCGCATGGTGACATGTTATACCCGCGCCAATGATTTTGCGGATGCAGAGCGCGGCACGCTTGGTTAAATTTCTGCCATGACAGAGATTCTTCAGACACGGCTTCCCTATGACCCCGAGGCGGCACATGCCCTGCCGGGGATTGCACCGCTCAACATAACCGATTGGTTGCTGGTCGATGAGGCCTTTGCGGGGCAGATGGCGGAACGTGCGCGCCTGTTGTCCACACAGCGCGATGAGGTGCTGGCGGTAACGGAAGGGGCTGGCCCTGCTGCGGTCGAGCTCTTGCAGTTTGTCGTGAACTGGCTGGCCGAGAACGGTCATGGCTACCATGTTTCTGCAAAGGAGATCCGACGCCCCGATGGGGTGATTGTCCCACTGGACAGCACAGATCCCATGGGAACACTGGGCCATCTTGTTCAAGAAGACCTGTGCATCATGGAGCGGCGGGGGGACGAGCATGTGTTGACGGCTGCGGTCCTCTGCTTTCCGGCAAGCTGGCATCTGGCGGAGAAGATTGGCCGTCCGTTGACGACCATTCATGTGCCGGTCAAAGCCTATGATGCGGGACTGGCGCGGCGGGTTCAGCGGCTCTTTGATGGGGTGCAACCGGGGCGACCGCTCTGGCGGTTTAACGCCTTGCGCTATGCGGATGCGGCGCTGCATCAGCCTCGACCACGGGTGCAGCCGGGTGCGCGCGCGGATTACCCCTATCTGCGGACTGAACGGCAATGCGTGCTGCGGTTGCCGGAAACCCGAGCGTGTGTATTTTCAATTCACACCTATGTATTGGCGCGTGCATCGCAGCTGTGATGTGCCACGCCAGATAATCCGGGGCCTATGAGGTCAAGAGCGGCTGTGCCTCGCGCAGGGTGGTATAGGTCAAAAGAGCCGCCCCAAGCGGGGGCGCATGCAGAAAAAGCGTAAGGCCGAATGTCACAATAGTTAACCGCATCGGGATGGAGGCGCTTGGCACGGCGAGTACTGCCTCCTCGGCTTCGGGTGGGGGGCGGCGGCGTGAACTGGTCCCCGCGTTGGTCTCGGGCGCGTCCGGTCTGCGTCGTGCGGTTGGTTCGTCTGCTTTGTCTGCCTTGTGGACCGGGCGGCGGGTTCGTGCAGCGTCGCCCGCGCAACCGGACAAAAGCTCGAATGTGATGTCCAAAAGGGTGCTGCCGATAGGCCGGTTGGCGGCGCCATGCAGAACCGCGTCAAACGGTAGATAGCTGCGCACCCTCTCGACCAGATGCCGGGTCAGCACCTCATATGTGCCGGGTTCCAACTGGATTTCGCGCTTGGCGTTGCGCGGACCGACGGCCAGAACCAGATAGCTTGGCTGGTCCTCGGTATCGGCAGGCAGCCAGCCAAGCGCGATGCGCACGGCATCCCGGTCAATGAGAGCGATATCCTCGCCATCCCACGTCAGGCGGCGAAGCTGTGGTGCAAGGCGTTGCGACGCGATGTCGAATTCCTCGACAATGTCGGGAAAGGTCATCGTCGGCGGATCGAAGAATTCCAATGCGGCGATCTGACCGAAATTCTGTCTGCTCATTTCAAGCCCATTCTTGTGAGGGTTCGGATGAAACTGGACATACTTGGTACGAATACTGACAACTCTGAGAGAGGACGGCGTGCCGTCAGCCCCCGTCGATCTGAAGGCCCATCAAGGCAATTGCTTTTTGATAGACGCCTGCTGCGTTCCATTGCTGGATTGCGGTGAAATTCGGTTCGCCTTCCTGATAGCCTTGTCCGGGTTGCCAGCCTTTTTGGCGCAGGAAATTGGCAGTTGAGGCCAAGGCGTCGGTGAGGTTGTAGAAATCCACATGCCCGTCACCGTTGGCATCGACCCCGTAGCGCAGGGCGTTACCCGGCAGAAATTGGGTATGGCCGAGTTCGCCATGTTTTGCCCCCTTGGTCTGGGCTGTGATGGTGCCTTGATCCACCAGCTTGAGTGCGCCAAGGGCATGTGGGCGGAAAAAATCCGAGCGGCGGCAATCATAGGTGAGTGTCACAATGGCCGAAACCACAGCGCTGTCTCCCATAAACCCACCAAATCCGGTTTCCATCCCGTGAATTGCAATCAAGACGCCAGCCGGCACCCCATATTGTTGCTCCAACGCGTCGTAGAAGGCGGCATCTCTTATGCGCCGCTTTCGACCTTGGGCCACGATGGTAGAGGCGCCGCGCACCTGCATGAATTTCTCAAAACTGTATTTGAAGCTTTTTTGGTTGCGATCGGCTGCGATGGTGCTGCTGGCATATTTTGCTCCGGCGAGGGCCTCAAGCCCACGTTGGCTCACACCTTCGGTCGCAGCTTCTTTGGCGAAGGCGGCTTTCCATGCCGAGAACCCCTCAGCGGTGTTGCCACAAGGGGCGGCGGCGGTGCTGGTGGCGACAAAACCCCAACAAGCAGCAACGGCCAAAGGCCGAAGACCAAGGGTATCAGTTTTGAACATTACAAACCTCCCGAGAAACAACTTTCGGGTGGAGTGTAACGCTCTCCTCGTGCGCCACAAGAGCGCTGAACGAGGGGATCTTGTCGGACGGGATCATCCCAGCAGAGCCTGTACCGTTTGAAGCGCCTGTGCCGTTGCGCCGTGCACCTGCAACGTCAGGAACAAGCCGGTCATTGCCGCAGTTTGAGAGGCCAAACGCAGGTTCTCACCGCGCAGGAGGTTAATCACGGTGAGGGATGCCGCGATTGGCAGGGCAAAGAGGGCCAATGTGATCGTCATCATCCAAACGGCGAGGCGCAAAATTTCAGAACTCTCTCTTACGTCATCGACCTGCGGAGCGGCTGTATCGCTCTGCTCGGATGGTTCGCGGAACACGGCCCGCAAGGCGCCTGCGACCCCGGCATCCTGATCGTTCTCCTGTCTGGACACGAACCGCGCCTGCAGGGTTTGATTGGTGCTTTCGATGTCGGGCAGACGGTCACGTCCGGCTTGTGCCTGAGTGATCGGTATGATCTCGGCCTGCGGCGCGTGATGGGTTGTCTCCTCATCTTGCAAGGTCACGGCTTCCAGAAACTCTGCATGGCTGAGCAGCGCGAGGGGATGGACCCACTGCACATAGTCCGGGGCCAGCGAGGCATGTAGCGACCGCAGCACATGTGCCACCACCGATAGTGCCAATTCCGCGTCTGGCAGCGCCTCGGGGTCAGTTTGTGAGAGGGTGAGTGCCAGAAAATGTTCAGCCGCCTGATCCAGCGCCGCGAGTTTATGATCCTGCTTGATCTCAATCTTGAGAACAAAATGATCAGAGTGCAGATTTGCCTCGGAATCAGAAATCACGCGCAAACCGGTAGTTTGCTCGTCCAGCCAGTCCAGCGTCATGCTAATCCGGTTGCCGATTCGGACGATATCAAAGGTTCTCGTACCGAGAAATACTAGCCCTGCGGTAATTCTGTGTGTGGAACTAGCCATGGGTTTTTTCCATTTTCAGCGTTGTGAGTGTTCTATTTCTGACAACCGAAGGTGGAGCAGGTTTGTTTCAAATGAGGATTAATTTAGGCAGTCTTAAGAAATTTTGCCATTGGCCCCACCCAACGGCGAATGGGACATGAAAAAGGGCACCCCGTTTGGGGTGCCCCGAGTATCGTCCAGCAGTCTGAATGATCAGCAGCTGTAGTACATTCCGAATTCAACCGGATGCGGCGTATGCTCGTATTTATGTACCTCGTCCATTTTGAGCGCGATATAGCTCTCAATCTGATCTTTGGTGAACACGTCGCCGGCCAAAAGGAAGTCGTGATCCGCCGCCAGGCAATCCAGCGCTTCACGCAGGCTACCGCAGACCGTCGGGATATCCTTCAGCTCTTCAGCAGGCAGGTCATAGAGGTTCTTATCCATTGCCTCGCCGGGGTCGATCTTGGACTTGATCCCGTCAAGACCGGCCATCAGCAGTGCTGCGAACGCCAGGTAGGGGTTTGCGGCCGGATCGGGAAAGCGGGCCTCGACGCGCTTGGCTTTGGGCGATTCTGTCCACGGAATACGCACACAACCAGAGCGGTTGCGGGCCGAGTAGGCGCGCAGAACAGGGGCTTCAAAGCCGGGGATCAGACGCTTGTAGCTGTTGGTCGCCGGGTTGGTGAAAGCGTTCAGCGTCTTGGAGTGCTTGAGGATGCCGCCGATGAAATACAGGGCTTCCTGGCTGAGATCAGCATATTTGTCGCCTGCAAAGAGCGGCTTGCCGTCCTTCCAGATCGACATGTTCACATGCATACCAGAGCCGTTGTCGCCATAGATCGGCTTGGGCATGAAGGTGGCCGACTTGCCATAGGCATGTGCCACGTTGTGGATGATGTATTTGTACTTCTGGATTTCGTCGGCCTGCTTGGTCAGTGTGCCGAAAATCAGACCGAGCTCGTGCTGGCAGCTTGCAACCTCGTGGTGGTGCTTATCCACCTTCATGCCGATGCGCTTCATGGTCGAGAGCATCTCGGCGCGCAGATCCTGAGCATCGTCAATCGGATTTACAGGGAAATAGCCGCCCTTGAGGCCCGGACGGTGGCCGGTGTTGCCCATCTCATATTCGGTGTCGCTATTCCAAGAGGCGTCAACCGCATCAACCTGATAAGAGACCTTGTTGATCGTGTTCGAGAAGCGCACATCATCAAAGATGAAGAATTCAGCCTCGGGTCCGAAATAGGCGACATCGCCAATGCCGGAAGACTTCAGGTATGCTTCTGCCTTTTCCGCTGTGCCGCGCGGGTCGCGCGCATAGGATTCACCTGTGTCGGGTTCAACCACAGAGCAATGAATGCAGAGCGTCTTTTCCGCATAGAACGGATCAATATAGACGCTTTCGGTGTCGGGCATCAGCTTCATGTCGGAAGATTCGATCGATTTCCAGCCTGCGATCGACGAGCCGTCGAACATAAAGCCTTCTTCGAGGAAATCCTCATCGACCAAGTCCGCGACCACGGTCACATGCTGCAGCTTGCCGCGCGGGTCGGTGAAACGGATATCGACATAGTCGATGTCCTCGTCCTTGATCAGCTTGAGAACTGCGTCTTTGCTCATTCTCTTGTCCTTTTCTTGTTGGAGTAGATATCAGAGCGCGTCCGAGCCGGATTCCCCGGTACGGATGCGAATGGCTTGTTCGACAGGGCTGACGAAAATTTTTCCGTCGCCAATCTTGTCGGTCTTGGCCGCGTCGATGATCGCTGCGATGGCCGCGTCCACCTGATCATCATCAAGCACGACGTCGATTTTCACCTTGGGCAGGAAATCGACCACATATTCGGCACCACGGTAAAGTTCAGTATGGCCTTTCTGGCGACCAAACCCCTTGACCTCGATGACCGAAAGGCCCTGAATGCCCGCTTCCTGAAGCGCCTCCTTCACCTCGTCGAGTTTGAAGGGCTTGATGATCGCTTCAATCTTTTTCATCGGCTCGGGCCTCTCGCAGTTACGTTTCGGAACGTGCAGACCACTTCTCAGCCGGGGGCTCAATCGGTTAGGGTCTGGAATGCTGGGTAAAAGGCGGTGAAAATCGGTAGTGCTGAAAAAATAGGCATTTTGCACACCGAATGGGCAAAATTGAATCGTGGAGATTGAAGACATGACCGAATTGCTGACTGCCGCCCAGATGCGCAGCCTTGAGCAGTCTGCGATTGAGTCGGGTGCGGTCACGGGGCTGGACCTGATGGAGCGCGCCGGGCGCGCGCTGGTCGAGGCAGTGTTCGAGGAATGGCCCGATTTGGCCAAGGCCCCGCATCGGGCAGTTGTTCTGTGCGGGCCCGGCAATAACGGCGGTGACGGGTTCGTGGTCGCCCGGCTCTTGAGGGAATGGGGCTGGGAGGTCGAGGTGTTTTTTTATGGTTATGCAGAGAGGCTGCCGCCTGATGCGAAGGTGAATTATCAGCGGTGGAAGGAGATGGGGGAGGTACAGACGCTTGATCCCACTCTCGAACCCTCGACGCGCGGCGCGGACTTGATTGTCGACGCCTTATTCGGCACGGGGCTTACCCGTCCGTTACAGGGGCTTGGAGCCGTGCTGCTTGATCTTCACAACAGCCGGGGGGCGGGGAGGTCTGCGGAGCAGAGATCGGACAGGATGCCGGTGATCGTGTCGGTCGATCTGCCAAGTGGGCTTTGCAGTGACAGCGGCCGGGTGCTTGTGGCCGAGGATTTTGTCGGAGACCCGGAACAGCATGAAGCCGCAAGCGCGCTTAGCGATCTCACGGTCAGCTTTCATGATCAAAAGCTGGGGCATGTGATGCAGGACGGTCCATTTGTCTGTGGCAAAGTCGTCGTCAAGGATATCGGCCTCGCGTATGGGACCCGGCCCGAAGTCGTGACTGTGGTGACGTCCCGGTCAGCCTGTGCCGTGTCAAAGCACGCGGGCCACAAATACAGCCACGGTCACGCCCTTGTCCTTTCTGGCGGTGCTGGCAAGACCGGTGCGGCCCGTCTTGCCGCGCGCGGCGCTCTCCGGATCGGGGCAGGGGTGGTGACGCTGGGTGTGCCGCCCGCCGCGCAGATGGAGGTGGCGGGGCATATCACGGCGCTGATGTTGAAAAGGATTGAGGACGGCGCCGCCCTTGCCGAGATGCTTGAAGACAAGCGGATCAATGCGCTCTGTCTGGGGCCGGGGATGGGGATGGATGATCGGGGCAAGGCACTGATCGCGGCGGCGTTGGATAGGCGTGGGTTTCGCCCACCCTACGACGGCCGCTCGGTTGTGCTGGATGCTGATGCATTGACGCTTTTGGCGCAGGATGACGCGCTGTTTGGGATGTTGCACGAGCGCTGTGTGCTGACCCCGCATGCGGGAGAGTTTGCGCGGTTGTTTCCTGATATTGCCGAAAAGCTGAATGTTGTGCCCACCCAGGGCCCCGCCTATTCCAAGGTGGATGCGGTGCGCGAGGCGGCCAAGCGGGCGGGATGTGTGGTGCTTTTCAAAGGGCCGGATACGGTGATTGCGGATGCAAGCGGTCGTTGTAGCATCAACTCGGCTCAATATGAGCGTGCCGCGCCATGGCTGGCGACGGCGGGATCCGGTGACGTTCTGGCGGGCTTTATCACCGGGCTTTTGGCGCGGGGATTTCAGCCGATGCAGGCGGCCGAAACCGCTGCGTGGCTGCATGTCGAATGCGCCCGCCGTTTTGGTCCCGGCCTGATTGCCGAAGACCTGCCTGAGATTTTGCCTGACGTGTTGCGCGCGCTGCCTTGCTAGGCGGCGCAGGCGTTCAGGTGCATGTCCGCGCTGCTGGCCAGTTCTAGCCCATCAACATAGAGAATATGCGGCACGGCAAATTCGAGCACGAAGAGCATCATATCCTGAACAGGCTCGGACGTGATGAATTCGCCGTCAATCAACCGTGCGGCTGGCACAAGTGCCTGAGTGCTGCCAAAGAGCGCCTTTGCGCGCCAGTCGCGCACCAAAAGCCGCTGCCCTGCAGGCAGGGTTACATCGCGTTCGGGCCGCGTATGACCCAAGGAACCAGCCATGATACGCACGGCTTCAGTGCGCCGCATGTGTCGGGTGACGCCTTTGAGAATCGCCACACCTGTATCACGTGTTATCACCTTCTGACCGACCTGAAGATCGGACACGCGACGTTCTCCGTCGAGGGTGAGTATTATGCTATCGGCCCAAAGGCCGCCTACATCCATAGGTGGAAACACGGCCAATCCGCCGTCCGTCCGCCCGACCGTTTTCGGTTTCATGGCGTGTCTCGCTTGTTTTCTGCCTCAACTCAACACCTAGAATATGGCAAGAATGGGTTAATGTCGTGCCCTTTTTCGCCATGATCCTGCAAAGCTTGCCTCAATTTTCCGCTCGCATCTGCTTTTGGGCTTTGCTAGAGAACGCGCCAGCGGCCCTAAAGGTACGCGGTTGATGCGGGTGTGGCGAAATTGGTAGACGCACCAGATTTAGGTTCTGGCGCCTTTGGCGTGGGGGTTCGAGTCCCTTCACCCGCACCACTCTGACCTTTTGAAACACAGCGTGTGAATAGAAGGCCAAGCGCCTGTGCCGCCGTGTGTGTCAGTGGCTTGTAGGTCGCGCTTTCGTAGTCTTTTGGCACCTGCGAAGTCAGGCTTTTCTTTTATCCTCTCAACGCAGGTTCCGCGTCGCGTGATGGGTATGTTCAGATCAGCGCAGACATGCGCAGCCGCACGGCCAAGGCAAGCTGCGCCGCCCATAGGTCTGTCAAAGCATCAACGAGTCCCGGACGAGATTGATACAAAGCAAGACGATCTTGACCATGGCGTGCTATCCTAATGGCAGGTTGACCATGAATCACACGCGGTACCTGTGTCTGGTGGTCCTTATCATCAGGCCATGAGACCACAGACGTGTCATGAGGGGGGCTGATTTATGGGTGAAGACCCATATAAGGTGTTGGGCGTTGAGACGACAGCGACGCAAGAAGAGATCAAGAAGGCTTACCGCAAGCTTGCCAAGAAGCTGCATCCGGATCTTCACCCCGGCGACGCCGGGAAGAGCGCGGAATTTCAAGCTGTCTCGGCGGCTCATGATCTGTTGAAAGATCCCGAAAAGCGGAAACGCTTTGATGCGGGAGAGATCGACGCGAGCGGGCAGGAGCGGCAGGAACGGCAGTATTACCACCAATACGCCGATCAGGATGCCGGACGACGTTATGACCCAGCGGCGAACAGGCGTGAGTTTCACGACGCTTCGGATTTGTTTTCCGAGTTGTTTGGTCGGCGTCAGCACCGCGGTGGCGGAGCATATCGGCAAGAATTTCATGCGCGCGGTCCCGATGCCCGTTACCATCTCGAAGTCGACTTCTTAGATGCGGCGCGCGGTGCTGGACGCAGTGTGACGATGCCGGACGGAAAGAGTATCGAGATCACAATTCCCGCTGGGTTGAAAGATGGTCAAACCCTCCGCCTGCGCGGCAAGGGTGGCGCAGGATTTGGAGAGGGGCCTGCGGGGGACGCACTGATCACAATCGCGGTCCGTCCCCATCCGGTGTTCGTGCGGGACGGCGATAGTATAGAGGTTGTTTTGCCGATTACCTTTGACGAGGCGGTGCTTGGTGGAAAAGTGGAAGTGCCTACAATATCAGGGCCTGTGTCCATGACCATTCCCAAGGGCGTGTCCTCAGGCCACCGTCTTCGGCTCAAGGGTAAAGGGATCAAAGCAGGCACAGGTCCGGCTGGGGATCAATATGTACACATCAGGATCGTCCTGCCGGAGAAGATTGATGGTCAGATGGAGGACCTTGCCCGGAGTTGGCGGGAACACTCCGGTTTTGATCCGCGAAAAGAGCTGCGGAGGAACACATGAGCTTTGATGAACATACGGTTGTTGCCCGCATTGAACGCCTGAACCTCAGAGAACTAAGGTTTTGGGTGCGGCAAGGTTGGCTCCGCCCGGCCTACAGCACGCAGGGGCCGGTTTTCGACGAATTGGACATCGCGCGTATCCGGCTGTTGTGCGATCTTAGAAAAGAGTTATCGCTTTCAAACGATGTGTTGCCGGTCGTTCTCAACCTAATTGACCACCTGCACCAGACCCGTCGCGAGTTTCGTGCTCTGGCCAAAGCCCTAGACGAACAGCCTGAGGACGTGCGGCGTTCCGTCGTTTGCAGATTTCGCGACATTCACGGATCCGCAGATACCACGGAGGAGGAGCGCTAGGGATCAAACCGGTCCGAAGCCCCAAACCCAGATTGGAAAGGAGTGAGACATGCATGCTGATCTTTTGACAAGACGCCGCGTTCTGATGTTGACCTACAGGCGGTACGTAGACGCGGACCGGGCGTGGAACATTGCACTGGACGATGTAAAGCGATGGTTTCCATTGAACAGTCGACCGGCTCGTTGGGTGATCGGAGACCCGGGTTCACCCATAAGGCGATTGTATGAGCGGCGCGAACAGGCTTTGCTTCAGTTGGAGGCCGCGCGGCGCAAACTCGATGCTGCAAGACGCAGATTGACCGCGACACGCCGGAACGCATGCGACCGCCCGATTTTGCTGATCTCTTACTCTGGCTAATTGGTCCTAGGTTTGTGGCGGCGATAAGTCGTATGCAACGCGATGGACCCACTTGAACCGGGGCCGCACATCCCCGTCGGCCTGTGCCGCAACTGGACTAAGGGGAGTGCCGGGACACTGAGGTCACGGTTTGACCCGAACAAGAGGCAGGCATCAGGGAAGCGTCCGCGTTTATCTGCCCATAACCTCTGATTTCTGGGGTATTTAACCCGGCTCCGTGGCTATGACACGGCCACAAACCGCCATGTGAGGTGGTGATTGTCGCCAGATAAACGCGCCGCAAGGTCTTTTGCCCAAAACACACTCGGCAGGCCGGGGGATGCCGGATTTCACTTGCAGGTTTGTGGGGGCCTCAATAGAACACGCGTGATTTTGACCGCCGCGGACGCCTCCGCGGCCCGATGCATATGAGAGGACGAACATGCAGGTCACCGAGACCCTCAACGAAGGGCTTAAGCGCGGCTACAAGATGATCTTGTCGGCCAAGATTCTGGACGACAAGGTAAATTCCAAGCTCAAGGAAGCACAGCCTGACATCGAGCTGAAAGGGTTCCGTAAAGGCAAGGTGCCGCTGCCGCTGCTAAAGAAGCAGTTCGGTCAGCGCATGCTGGGCGAGGCCATGCAAGAGAGCGTCGATGACGCTATGAAGGCGCATTTTGAGGCCAAAGGCGAGCGCCCCGCGTTCGAGCCTGACGTCAAGATGGCCAATCAGGAATGGAAAGAGGGCGACGATGTCGAGATCGAGCTGAGCTATGAAGCTCTGCCCGAGATCCCCGAGGTCGATCTCAAGTCTCTCAAGTTCGAGCGGTTGGTTGCCAAGGCGGATGACGCGGCGATCGACGAGGCGCTCAAGAATCTTGCTGAGAACGCGCAGGATTTCAAAGATCGCAAGAAGGGCACCAAAGCCAAGGATGGCGATCAGGTTGTGATCGACTTTGTCGGTAAAGTCGATGGCGAGGCGTTCGAAGGTGGCAGCGCCGAGGATTATCCGCTGGTTCTGGGCTCGGGCAGCTTTATCCCCGGCTTCGAAGAGCAGCTGGTCGGCGTCAAGGCCGAGGAAGAAAAGGCTGTTACGGTCACGTTCCCCGAAGCGTATCAGGCCGCACATCTGGCGGGCAAAGAAGCGGTGTTTGATTGCACAATCAAGTCCGTTCGAGAGCCTGTTGCGGCTGAAATCAACGATGAATTGGCGCAGAAATACGGTGCCGAGGATCTGGCCGGACTCAAGACGCAAATCGGTGAGCGGTTGGAAATGGAATACGCGGGCGCGGCCCGTGCGATCCTCAAGCGTCATGTGCTGGATCAGCTGGATGAGAAGGTCACTTTTGAACTTCCTCCGAGCATGGTCGAAACCGAGGCCAAGCAGATCGCGCATCAGCTCTGGCACGAGGAAAACCCCGATGTTCACGGCCACGATCACCCCGAGATCGACGTGAGCGATGAGCACACCAAGCTGGCAGAACGCCGCGTGCGTCTAGGGTTGTTGTTGGCGGATTTGGGGCAAAAGGCCGAAGTTCAGGTATCCGATGCCGAAATGACCCAAGCCGTGATGAACCAAGCGCGTCAGTATCCTGGCCACGAGCGGGAATTCTTTGAATTTGTGCAGAAGAATCCGCAGATGCGTCAGCAGCTTCGTGCACCGATCTTTGAAGATAAGGTCATCGACTACGTTGTCGAACTGGCCGAAGTGACCGATAAGGAACTGTCCAAAGAAGAGCTGGAAAAAGCTATCGAGGCGATGAACGACGAGTGATCGTCAAAGCTGTTTCTTGAAACTATCAAGGGCCGCCCCGGGGAGAAGTGGGGCGGCCCTTTCCGTTCTGACATTCGGCGCGGGCAAAGCCCGACTGATGAGCGCATGATTGGGGGGTCAAGCGCTGATATTCGAATGTGAACGAACCTTGGCGGCTAGTGCAGCCTTGAGACGAAGCGCATCGACGCGTTCTTTCGTGGTGCTGGCGGCGGCGATCTGTTCGTCGCAGTAAATTTCCAGAGCGGTCTTCGCCGGTATTTGACTTGGCCGTTTCGCGAAGAGCGACAGCGCTTGATCTTCGGTAAGGAATACATCGCCACGGATGCCAGAGAACGCTCGAATTCGCTCGATCCGCTCGTCGGAACAGTCAAGCAGCGCGGCAAGGGCGTGAACCTTTCCCATATCTACGGTCTTGCCGATATAATCATAAGGGGCGTTTCCAGAGCGGATCATAACCCGGTTCATCACCGGATCGATCACCGCAATGGCATCCAGAACACCGGCCTGACGCCCGTACTCGAATGCCCCGATCATCACCTCTGATGTGACATGGGAAATAGAGCTACGGGTCCGTCCGCCACAGGCTAAACGCTCGGTATCCACGCAGAAACGGGTTGCCTCCCAAAGCTGAGGGCTTCGGAGTGGTGGTTCTCCATCAAGGATGTTCGCAAAAACATCAGCCAGCATGTGCGGGCCTGTGGTCTGCAAAAGCCGCATACATCCGACGACGTTTCCGGCGTCGTCCAGCGACACGACATGGGCTGGATCAAGTGCGTCGAACTCGTCTTTTTCGAGCCCGTCGCGGACGGATACATCCCATCCTAACCTGTTCTGGAATACACGCGCCCTAAGGCGATACATTTCGTTTTCGAGTTCGCAAAGGCGATCTCTGTTCAGAGCATCTATAACGATGATCATTGTTCTATCCCCAATTGTGATGGCCCTCTTACACGTTCGCGCAAAGTGGGTTTTAATTCCATTAGGGGTTTCCCGTATTCGGAGCCGTTGGTGGTCACGATTTTGGGAAGTGGCGCCGAAAGGGAGGTTTTTAGGTTCAGCTAGGCTTTACGATGCCAAGGCCGACCGCACGCCCAATGGCCTGCGGCGTGGTGAGCGCACCCAGTTTGCTGCGTACTGAGCGCAGGTGCACCTCAACCGTGCGATGCGAGATCGCCAAGATATCTCCGATATCCTGTTGCGATTTGCCCTCGGCCACCCATTGCAGGATTTCCCGCTCGCGCTGCGAGAGGGATGGCAGGCGCAGGGCGGACATCGCTAGATTAGAGCTCATCACATTGTCGTGCATGTGCACGGCGGCCATCTGAAGATTGCCAATCACATGCTTGCGAAGCGCCAGCCACTGGCTATCCCCGCAATTTCGAGTAACGCTGAATATGCCAATATCCCCATATGGCCCGCGAACCGGGATAGTGAGACCGCGCTCTGACATTCGAAAATCCGAGGCTTTGGCAAAGACCGTTTTAAAATGGGGCGTCCGTTCAAGCCTGTCCCAGTCCACTGGGGCGATTGCCTTGCGACTCACATGAATTGTCGGGTCGATGCGGTGCAAGCCGCCCGTCATGTAATGGGTCACCCAATCGGTGCTGTAATTGGCAAAGCCTTGGACCGCGCCGGAAATGGGATTAAACGTGGCATAAGAGGCGTGATCGAATTCCAGCGTCTGACATACGCCATCAAGGAAGCGGACAAATCGGTCATCCGCATCAGGGATCGTGCTGAGATCAATCAGATCCATTCAAGTGGCCTACATACAAGAGCAGCCACGGCACTATAACTAAAATAATTCGTGTTTGACAATCTATGATGGAAATTTTCATGGCGACTGTCGCGAAAAATGGCCGCCCGCATTGCGCGGACGGCCCTGATGCAAACCAAATGGGTTAGCTGTTTTCGCGGTCCGAGCGTGACGCGTCGTCATAATCCTCGTCCGAAGCTGCGCCGCCGATGTCGTCGAACAGCTCAGCGATTTCGAAGTCGGCAGCCTGATCGGCCTCGGCTGCGGCATCCTGGATGCTCTTGCCAGAGGCTTGAAGGGCTGCTTCCTCGACAGAGCGTGCAACGTTCAACTGGATCGTTGCCACGACTTCGGGGTGCAGCGTGACGAGAACGTCATGCAGGCCGAGGTCCTTGATCGGGCGGGTCAGGGCAACCTGCTTGCGCTCGACGGTAAAGCCGTTTTCGGTGGCGGCCTCAGCCGCATCACGGGTGCTAACCGAGCCATAGAGCGCGCCACTGTCAGACGCCTGACGGATGACGATGAACTGTTGGCCGTTCAGCTTTTCGGACATCGCTTCGGCTTCTTTGCGGGTCTCGAGGTTTTGCGCCTCAAGTTGGGCCTTGCGGCTGGCGAAATCGGAAATGTTCTTTTCCGAGGCCGACAGCGCCTTGCCTTGCGGCAGCAGATAGTTGCGCGCGAAACCGGGCTTGACGTCGACGACGTCGCCCATCTGACCAAGCTTGGCCACGCGTT
Source organism: Roseovarius sp. (assembly GCF_048262375.1). GTDB lineage: Bacteria > Pseudomonadota > Alphaproteobacteria > Rhodobacterales > Rhodobacteraceae > Roseovarius. The sequence continues at coordinate 139,386 of NZ_JBLXFE010000005.1, read as the reverse complement.
CAAGAAGGATCACTTGCATCGGAGGTCTCCTTATTTCACGGCATAGGGCAGAAGGGCGAGAAAGCGGGCGCGCTTGATTGCACGGGCCAGCTCACGCTGCTTCTTGGCCGAAACGGCGGTGATACGCGACGGCACAATCTTGCCACGCTCGGAAATGTAACGCTGGAGCAGGCGCGTGTCCTTATAGTCGATCTTGGGCGCGCTGTCGCCCGAGAAGGGACACACCTTGCGGCGGCGGAAGAACGGTTTTGTAGCCATGATTTATATTCCTTTTCTCAGGTGACGGATCAGCGACGCTCGCGGCGTTCGCCGCGGTCAGCCCGATCCCCACGATCACCCCGGTCTCCGCGGTCGCCACGATCACTGCGCTCATCGCGCTTTTGCATCTGGACGGACGGACCTTCTTCGTGGGCGTCAACCTTGATCGTCAGAACGCGCATGACGTCATCATGCAGACGCATCAGGCGTTCCATCTCTTGGACCGCGCTCGACGGCGCATCGGTCTTGAGAAAGGCATAATGGCCTTTGCGGTTCTTGTTGATCTTGTAGGCCATTGTCTTGACGCCCCAATACTCGTGCTCGACGAGTGTGCCACCATTGTCGGTCAGCACGGCACCAAAATGTTCGATAAGGCCTTCGGCTTGCGCGCTGGACAAGTCCTGACGCGCGATCATCACATGCTCATAAAGCGGCATGTTCACTCCATTTCTATCAAGGCGCATTTCATAGGACGGGCTCTAAATCCTTCGCTGCCCATCCACGAGAGACTGCGCGGTTCATAACGATTGCGAAAGATTGGGCGCGTATACATCGACCGGGGGGGCGGCGCAAGCCGCATTGATCCGGTCTGCAGATTGCCTTGGGCCTGCCGCAATCTGGGCGTTTTTGACGGGCAGTTTCGTGGTGTTCGAGGTGAGAAGGATAATGACTATGGTCGCCCTGCCAGATTTTGAGCGTGAGTTCACTGATGCACCGTTTAACTATCATGAGACCGCAGCAGATCAACAGGTTGGGATAGCGGAATTTGATATTGGTCGGGGTACGCTGGTGCTCTGCGGAAGCGCGCTGATCTGTTCGTCCCTGGGGCTGTGGTTGGTCTCTGCGGGGGGACAGGACTCGGCGATGATGATGATCAAACTTTTGTTTTCCGTGACCCTTCTTTTTAGCGGCCTGATGTGTCTCAGCCGTGGTCGTCCTGAGCAAACAGGGCCTGAAATTCAGGTGGATGTGAGAAACAGACGGTTGCATGTGATAGCCCCGATCGAAGGAGGACGTGACGCGACTGTCTCGGTGCATGATCTGGATTCTTTGACCGAACTGTCCATGCGAGACCGGGTCCTTACCGCACGCGATGCCTGCGGCCGTCAGATCGTCGCACTGAAGATTGAGGATCGGGCGACGGCGCGTGCCTTGCGGCGCGCCTTGGGTTTCCCCGCTTGAATGCTGGGCACAACCGGCAGATGTTCGCCAATCCACAGAAGATGTTTGAAACTAGAGGATTGTGATTTCAACCCGAAGCGCCAAATGTCGCCAGGTAAGTCACATTTTACCCTCTGGAGGTTTCTAATGAAGAATGCCCTGCTGGCCGCCGCGCTTGCCTTTACCGCGACGGGTGCAGTTGCCGCACCCGAAAAGTACGCGCTGGATTCCGGCCACAGCCAAGTTGTGTTTTCCTACAACCACTTGGGATTTTCCACGACTTACGGCATGTTCGCTGGTTTTGACGGCGAGATCATGTTTGACGCCGAAGACCCCGCCGCCTCTTCGGTCGCGGTGTCGATGCCGTTGATGTCGATGTTCACCGGCTGGGAAAAGCGCGAGGCGCATTTCATGTCCGAGGAACTTTTCGGCGCGAAAGAGGGTGACATGGTCACCTTTACCTCGACCAGCATCGAGGTGACTGGCGAAAACACCGCGCTCATCACCGGGGACCTGACCATGAACGGGATTACCAAATCGGTGGTGCTCGACACGGTGCTGAATCAAAAGGCCGACTCCCACCCGATGGAGAATCGTCCATGGCTCGGCTTCAACGCCACCACCACGCTCAGCCGCACCGACTTCGGGGTAGGTATGGCCGCCCCCTATGTCAGCGACGAAGTCGAAGTTCGCATTTCGATCGAAGCAGGCAAGGCAGAATAAGCCTTCAACATCAATGCTGTCAGGGCTGGCTGCAAGCGACGCAGCCAGCCCTTTTTTTACTGTAGATCAGGTTCCGTAGGCGCGGCGTGATCCCATTACCTCGTCGGCGGCCTGAAGCAATGCCTCAGCGATCAGATCGAGATCGGGGCGGGTTAACCGTGCTGGCAGGCGGGTATCGCAGGCGCGCATCAGCATGGACCGGGTTTTGGGCAGTTCGGGCGTGGCGCCCGGCAGAAATTGCCAGTTCCAAAAGGCGCGCGCATTGTCGGTGCTCAGGCCAAATATCTGCACCTTGACGCCGCGTGCGGCGGCTGCATCAGCAAAGGCGCGGGTATCCTCATCGTTCAGTCCCACCAGATTGAACTGGATGGAATCCGGTGCGCGCTCTTCTGGTGCCAGCTTGTCCGGCACCTGCATCCAAGGAGAGGTGTTGAGGCGCGCTGCGACATAATCGTGATTGGCGCGCCCGTTCCGCACCCGTCGCGCAACTTCGGGCAGTTGCGGGCGGATGATCGCGGCTGACAGGTTGTTCAGGCGCAGATTGTAGAGTGGCAGTTGGTTCTGGACGCGCGCAAAGGCGGCCTCGAGTGCTGTGTCGGGCGCGCTCAGGTGTTTGGCCCAGTTATGCTCATATGCGCCGGACATGATGACCGCGCGGGCAATCAGGTCCGCATCGTCGCTGACCATGATCCCACCTTCTCCGGCATTGACCAGCTTGTAGGACTGAAAGCTAAAGCAGCCGATCCGCCCGATTGTGCCGATGTTACGCCCGTTCCAAGTGGTGCCGAGCGAATGCGCGGCATCTTCGATCACCGGAATGCCGCGTGCATCGCAGAGCGCCATAATGGCATCCATATCCGAGGTATGGCCGCGCATATGACTGATAATGACCGCCTGCACATCGTCCAGCCGGGTCACGAAATCCGCAAGATCAATGCGGTAATTTTCGCCCACTTCGCAAAGCACCGGCAGGCAATCGGCGTGAATGACCGAAGAGGGCACAGCGGCAAAGGTAAATCCGGGGATGAGCACGCGCGCATCGCGCGGCAGGCCAAGCGCCTTGAGCGACAGAAATAGCGCAGCCGAGCAGGACGACACCGCAAGCGCATATTTCGAGCCCAGAAGATCGGCAAACTCGCGCTCGAGCAGGGTCACGGGGGCGTTCTCTGGTGCGGTGTAGCGAAACAGATCGCCCGATTGCAGCATTCGATCGATTTCTGCGCAGGCGGCCTCGGGGATGGGTTCCGCGTCATAGACATTGGGAGTAAGCGCCATGTTTTCGGGTTTCCTGAAGTTGGCCTTCGGTTTTCCGAAACATATAGGCCCGAATTGTGACAGTTTGTCAAAGAAAACCCCACAGCCTTTGGGTGGCGGGGCAAAATTCCGCATCGATCTTGGGGTTCAGAGGCCCAGCCGATCCCGCAACGAAAACCACGTCATCGCCAGAGCCAAAAGCGGGCTGCGCAACGCCGTGCCTCCGGGAAAGGATGGGGCAGGGACCCGCGCCATGCAGTCAAATCCGGCCGCTTGACCGCGCACCGCCTCTGCCATGAGCCGTCCGGCATGGGTCGCCGTGCCCACGCCATGACCGGAATAGCCCGACGCCGACAGGATGTTGGGGGCAGCCCGTGCGAGATAGGGCATGCGTCGCATGGTGATGGCCAAGGTGCCGCCCCACGCATAATCGAGCTTTACGTCGCGCAGATGGGGAAATATTTCGAGCATCGGCTTGCGCACCGTGGCGCGGATGTCCTTGGGAAAGCGATAGCCATAGCTCTCACCGCCCCCAAAAAGCAGACGTTGATCATGGCTGAGGCGAAAGTAGTTCACCACGAATTTTGTATCTGCCACTGCCACATCCTGCGCCAATACGCGGGCTGCCGCATCGCCCAAAGGCTCTGTTGCGACAATGAAATTGTTGATCGGCATGACGCGCGCCGCGACGCTCCGCTCAAGGTCGCCGAGATAGCCGTTGCAGGCAAGGATCAGATGATCTGCCGTCACCGCGCCTGCATCGGTTGCCACGCGCACCGATGCCCCCCGCGTGATGTGATGCACCGCTGATCCCTCATGGATGCGCACCCCCGCCGCCGCCGCCGCGCGCGCAAGGCCAAGCGCATAGGCCAGAGGATGCAGATGCGCGGCCCCCATATCCAGCGTGCCGCCGTGATAGGCGGGCGAGGGGCAGAGCGTTGCAAAGCCCTCGGCATCCAGCTTTTCGATCTGATCATAGCCATAGCGATTGGCCAGATGATCGGCATACGCATGCTCTGCTGCCATTTCCCGCGCGGAGAAACAGGCATGCGCCACGCCCGGTTTGAGGTAACAGTCGATGCCATGGCGCGCCACCAGCGACTTGACCAGATCCTTTGCCTCTTCCGCCAGCCGCCACAGATGCGCGGCATCATCCGTGCCCACCAGCCGCTCGAGCGCGGTCTGTTCCATCCGCTGTCCGCTGCCCAATTGCCCGCCATTGCGCCCCGAAGCGCCAAAGCCCACGCGCTGCGCCTCAAGCAGCACCACCTCAAGACCGGCCTCCGCCAGATGCAGCGCCGCCGAGAGGCCGGTATAGCCCGCGCCGACCACGCAGACATCCGCGCGCGTCTGCCCGCGCAATGGTGCGAAGCGGGGCAAGGGGGGCGTGGTCTCGGCGTACCAGCTTGCCGGATACGCGCCGCGCCGGTCATTGGAATAGAGCAGGTTCATGGTTTCTTCTTGCTGCAAATACTCACTCTTGCGCCCGTGCCTCGCAGCTTAGACGTTGAGGAGAAGATGCTCACGCTCCCACGGGCTGATCACTTGGAGGAATTCCTCGTATTCGGTGCGTTTCACGATGGCGTAGACGCGGGCGAATTCGGGTCCGAGGATGTCATGCAGCGCCTTGGCTTCTTCGAACATGTCAAGCGCATCGCCCATGACGTTGGGAATGTCCGGCTCGCCGGAATAGGCGTCGCCCTTGAACTGTTTCTCGGGCCAGTCCTCGTTGATGATGCCCAGAAGACCACAGGCAAGGCTGGCGGCGATGCCGAGATAAGGGTTGCAATCCATGCCCGCCATGCGGTTTTCCACCCGTCGCGCATCCGGGCCCGAGAGCGGCACGCGAATACCCGTGGTGCGGTTGTCCCGCCCCCAAGCGAGGTTGATGGGCGCGGCATGATCCTTGACGTAGCGGCGGTAGGAATTGACATAAGGGGCAAGCACGGCGATTGCCGAAGGCAGGTGTTTCTGCAAGCCACCGATAAAGTGGAAAAAGGCGTCGGTTTCACCGCCCTGCGGCCCGGAAAAGATGTTGCGACCTGTCTCGATGTCTAGGATTGAGTGGTGAATGTGCATGGCACTGCCTGGCTCGTCCTCAATGGGTTTTGCCATGAAGGTGGCAAAACAATCGTGACGCAGCGCTGCCTCGCGGATCAACCGCTTGAAATAGAACACCTCATCCGCCAGTTTGATCGGATCGCCATGACGCAGGTTGATTTCCAACTGTCCGGCACCGCCCTCTTGGGTGATGCCATCAATTTCAAAGCCTTGGGCCTCGGCAAAATCGTAGATGTCGTCGATCACCGGGCCGAATTCGTCCACGGCGGTCATCGAATAGGCCTGACGCGCGGCGGCGGGGCGGCCGGAGCGGCCCATCATCGGCTTGATTTCCTGGGCGGGGTCGATGTTGCGCGCCACAAGGAAGAATTCCATTTCCGGCGCGACCACCGGTTTCATCCCACGGGCATGATACATCTCGACCACCCGGCGCAACACGTTGCGCGGCGAGAAGGGGATTGGCGCCCCCTCACGGTCAAAGGCGTCGTGAATGACCTGAAGCGTCCAATCGGCTGTCCAGGGGGCAGCGGTGGCGGTGGACATGTCGGGACGCAGGATCATGTCGCGTTCAATGAACCCGCCGTCACCTGCGGCTTCGCCCCAGTCGCCGGTGATGGTCTGAAAGAAGATCGAATCCGGCAGGTGAAAGTATTTTTGCCGTGCAAATTTCGTTGCCGGCACCGCCTTGCCGCGCGCGATGCCGGGCAAATCGGAGATTATGCACTCCACCTCGTCGAGGCGACGATCCTCAAGATAATTCTGCGCAGCGACGGGCAGAGAGCTGGTAAGTTCAGTCAGATCGGCCATGGCTGGCACCTCGTTTGAAAAACTCCGCCATGCGGGCGGCAATGATTGCGTTGGCTGTGGGCTGGTCCAGTTTGGCTGCCGCCTGTTCAATCAGATCGGGGGGCACCACGCCGGGGGCGCGGTGATGAAGAAGACGGTCCACCATGGTTGCGGCGAACTCGGGATGAGGCTGGATTGTGTAAATGCTGTCGCCATAGACCAAGGCGGCATTGTCACAAAATGCACTGGTTCCCACGACTTTGGCGCCTTCGGGCAGGTGTGTCACCTGATCCTGATGCCACGCGTTGAGCGGCAGGCGCTGCCCTTCGATGTCATACTCGGTGACGCCCACCTGCCAGCCACCGCTGAATTTCTCGACCTTGCCGCCCAAAGCCTGCGCGATGATCTGATGTCCGAAGCAGACGCCGACCAGAGGCCGCCCCGTGGCGTAAATGTCGCGGATCAGTTGCTCTAACCGGGGGATCCAGGGGTGATCCTCATAGGCCCCATGTCTGGAGCCGGTGATGAGCCAGCCGTCGGCAGCGTCCGGTCCGGTAGGGAAGTCTTCATCGACAACGTCGTAATGTTCAAATTCAAAGCCGTGCCCGTCCAGCAATTGCGCGAACATCACTTCGTAATCTCCCAATTCGTCGAGGACGATATCGGGAGCGTGGCCGGTTTTCAGGATGCCGATTTTCATGGCGCTCTCTTGATTTGATCAAATTAAGGTGGGGCTGCGTGTTCAGGCTACACCGTTTCGAGATAGGTCTTCCAGTGGTCTTCTTTGGGGATAGGAGACATATACGCCAGTTCCTGACGCTTGGTCATCACCAGATTGCGGATCAGATCGGGGTGAAAAATTTTGGCAATCAGCGGATCGCTCTCGAACCAGTCGATCGCCGTGCCCCAATCCGAGGCAAGCTGTGGCATTTCCACCTCATAGGCGTTGCCACTGATGGGGGGGGGCGGGATCATGCCCTCTTCAATGCCGGTGATGGCCGCCCCGAGGATGGCAGCAAAGCTGAGATAGGGATTGATATCGCCCCCTGCAACGCGGTGCTCAATCCGGCGCGCGGCGGGCGGTCCTCCGGGAATGCGGACCGCAGCGGTGCGGTTTTCATAGCCCCAGCCCGCGCCGGTGGGCGCATGGGCGCCGGGCACCAGCCTTGCATAACTGTTGGCGTGAGGTGCAAAAATCAGGGTCGAAGGCGGCATTGCGGCAAGGCATCCCGCCACCGCTGCGCGCAGAATGTCTGTGCCTGCGCCGCTGCCGTCGTTGAAAACATTGGCGCCTTCGGCGTCCATCACCGAGAAATGCATATGCATGCCATTGCCGGTATCGTCCTCGAATGGTTTGGCCATGAAGGTGGCGACATAACCGTTCTGTCGGGCCAAGCCCTTGATAAGTGTTTTGAAAAGCCAAGTGTCATCGGCCGCGCGCAGGGCGTTCTGGTGATGCAGGGTCAATTCGAACTGGCCGATGCCGGCCTCACTGACGGCGGTCTCGACCGGAAGGCCCATTTTTAAACCAGCCTCGTAGAGTGCGCTGAGGAATCCGTCGAACGCATCCATTTGCCCGAGAGAGAGAATACCCGGCGCTTTCATTCTGCGGCCACTGCGCGGATCGCGTATGTTCTTGAGTGTATTGCCTTTTCCGTCCACCAAGGTGAACTCGAGCTCGGTTGCTGCCTCAACATGCCAGCCGCGTGCGGTGTAGCGATCGAGCACGGTGACGAGGGCGTGACGGGGATCGCCGGCAAAGGGGGTGCCGTCTTCGTGGTGCATGACCATCGGCACAAGGCCTTGTGGCACCTCAAGCCATGGCAGGGGCACCGGCCCGCGGTCGGTGGGGTAAAGCACCCCGTCGATATCGCCGCTATCAAACACCAAGGGTGAGTTTTCGATGTCTGCCCCGAAAATATCAAGATTTAGCGAGGAAAGTGGCATGCGGACGCTGCCTGTAGAGAGTTTGTCGGCATGGGCGACCGGCAGGCGCTTGCCACGCATGCGTCCATTGAGGTCGCACGCGGCCACGCGGAAGGTCTGGAACTGTGTGAGGTCCATTTCAATAGGGTCCTGATCGTGATTTGTGACAGCCTAGCCCGGCGTCGGGGGGTTTGCCAAGATAATTTGATCAAAAATTTTAGGGCAAAGGGTGTGGTAAGGTTTGTAAGCTGTGTACGCTGATTTTGTAAGCAAGCGCACGCCCGCCGCCCGGACAGCGCCCGAGGGGGACGCAGCTTTGAAACCGGAGGGCGCTCAGGTCACCGTGCGGTGCTGCCAGCGATCCTCAAGTTTCTGGATGGCGGCGATACGCTCGGCGGTTTTGGGGTGGCTCAGCAGCCACGCGGGCATCGTGCCGCCTGCGCCATTGGTCAGCGCCTCAAGTTTTTTGAACAGCGATTTTTGCGGGTCGGTGCCGATACCCGCCTTGGTCAAGAGGGCGGCGGCATAGGCGTCGGCCTCATATTCGTCGCCGCGTGACAACCGGGCGGCCAGAAGCGTGGTGAGGGCATTGGCTATCCAGACGCCGACACCTGGCAGAAACCGCGATATGACCATCGCAAGGGCGGTGCGCAGGGCGTTCTGCCCGGAAAAGTCAATCATCCTGCGGCGGGAATGGCCCAAGGCGACATGGCCCAACTCATGCGCGATGACAGAGGCCATTTCCTCGGCAGTGACCTCGCCGGTCTGGAACTTGCGATAGAAACCACGGGTGATGAAAATGCGCCCGTCCGGAGCGGCAAGACCGTTGACCGGGTCGATTTCGTAGATGTGCACCCGGACACGCGGAAGATCGAGCGCGCGCGCAAGACGGTCTGTCATCGCCCTGAGCCGGGGGTCGGCCAGTTCGGTTGATTGCGTGTCAAGCTCGCGCGTGGTGCGCCAGACCGAGAAACGGTACATGGCGAGCGCATAAAGCAGGGCGAGCAGGATCGGGGTAAATTTCAACATAGTTGGAATATGGGGCGGGGCGGGGGCGCTGACAAGCAGCGTGTGACGGGATTGGATTGGACCCGAGATTGATCCTGAGCGGCGCGGTGCGTGGCGTTGGTTCCGGTGCGTGGCGTAAGCGATACTGCTCAAGGCCAGTCTGCCCTTTCGCGGTGGACGCCGCGCGTGCCCTCGCATAAGTCTGGGATCAATTGCCAAAGACCAGAGAGCGCGCCATGATCCCACAGGTCTATCTGATCCTATTCCTTGCCATTATGGCCGAAACCGCAGGCACAACGGCCCTGCAGGCGAGTCAGCAATTCACCCGGCTGTGGCCTTCGGTTCTGGTTGTCGTGGCCTATGGCATCAGCTTTTTCCTGCTGGCGCAAACGCTCAAGGTGATGCCGGTCGGCGTGGTTTATGCGATCTGGTCGGGGCTGGGGATCGTGTTCATCGCCTGTATCGGCTATGTGATCTTTGGTCAAAAGCTGGATCTGCCGGCGATCATCGGCACGGGCATGATCCTTGCGGGGATCATTGTCATTCAGCTATTCTCGCGTACAGCACCGCATTGAGCGTCCCCGAAGAATGGCAAAAGGGCTGGCCAGTGCCGCCGCCTGCCGTTATGGCACTGCCGCAAGACCAGACGAGGCCACCCATGAGCGATACTATTACCGAACGCTGCGAAGCCAAGGGGCTGCGCATGACCGATCAGCGCCGGACTATTGCCTCGGTGCTGGAAGGCTCGGACGATCACCCGGATGTGGAAGAGCTCTATGCCCGCGCGTCGGGGCGTGATCCGCGCATTTCGATTGCCACGGTTTACCGCACCGTCAAGCTGTTCGAAGAGGCGGGCATTCTCGACAAGCTGGAGTTTGGGGACGGGCGTGCGCGCTATGAAGATGCCGAGCGCGATCATCACGATCATCTGATTGACATGAACTCGGGCGAGGTGATCGAATTCGTCGACCCCGAGATCGAGGCGCTTCAGGACAAGATTGCGGAAAAGCTGGGCTATCGTCTGATCGGGCATCGGCTCGAACTCTACGGCGTGCCGTTGAAATCCGGTGAGTGAGCCGGGGGCGGTCTCTGTGCGGGTGATGCGGCTCGCCATCGGCAGCGTGATCGTGGGACTCATCGTGCTGGCGCTCAAGGCTTTGGCTTGGGGGGTGACGGGGTCTTTGGCGTTGATGTCTGACGCCTTGGAAAGTCTGGTGAACGTCGCCACCGCACTGGCTGTGATCGCGGCGCTGCGGTTGGCGCGGCGTCCTGCGGATGACAATCACCCTTATGGTCACCACAAGGCGGAATTCTTTTCGGCGGTGCTCGAAGGCGTGCTGATCGTGATTGCAGCCCTGTTTATCCTGCGCGAGGCCTATGACGGATTTTTGAGCCCACGGGTCATGGACGCGCCATTTCTTGGCATGGCGATCAACATCGGTGCGAGCCTGATCAATGCGGGCTGGGCGGTGATCCTTATCCGCAACGGGCGCAGCTATCGTTCGCCCGCGCTGGTGGCGGATGGCAAGCATCTGATGACGGATGTGGTGTCGTCGGTCGGTGTGCTGATCGGGGTTGGGCTGGCGCTGGCCACTGGCTGGCTCTGGCTTGATCCGGCGATGGCGGTGCTGGTGGCGTTCAACATCCTTTGGTCTGGATCGGTGCTGATCAAGAACTCGTTGAGCGGGCTGATGGATGAGGCGGTGTCTGAGGTCGAGTTGGCCACGATCCGGCAGGTGATCAGCGACGTGGCAAGCGCGGATGCCGCCTTGCAGGCGCATGACCTGCGCACGCGGCATGCGGGCCCTGTGATCTTTATCGACTTTCATCTGGTGGTGCCGGGTGCCACATCGGTTGAGGCAGCGCATGATCTGTGCGACCGGATCGAGGCGGCGCTGATGCAGGCCTTGCCCGAAGCGCGGGTGACCATCCATGTGGAACCCGAGCATAAGGCCAAGAATAGCGGCCATGTCGTGCTGTCATAGACCAGCCGCTTTTTCAGGCGGATGATTCGGGCTATGACGCGATTTCACTCATAAGAAACTTTGGCAAGAAAGCCCTCTGGATGGAAAATCTGCGCGGCAGTATTCTGATGACCCTCTCGATGGGCGGTTTCGCGCTGGAGGATATGTTCATCAAGCGGCTGGCGGACAGTTTGCCCGTGGGGCAGATCATCATCCTGCTGGGGTTGGGGGGCGCGCTTGTCTTTGGGGGGATCACGCGGGCGCAGGGCCGCAGGCTCTGGTCGCGGGATCTGGTATCGCGGCCGGTGATCCTGCGCAATTTCGGCGAGTTGCTTGGCACGATGGGATTTGTCACGGCGATTGCGCTCACCCCGTTGTCCTCGGCCTCGGCCATTCTGCAAGCTACACCTCTGGCGGTCACTTTGGGGGCGGCGCTGTTCCTGGGGGAGGCCGTGGGCTGGCGGCGTTGGGCGGCGATCCTTGTGGGTTTTTCCGGTGTCCTGATGGTGATCCGCCCGGGGATGGCGGGATTCGAACCTGCGTCGCTTTTCGCGGTGCTGGCGGTCTTTGGTCTGGCCGCGCGCGATCTGGCGACGCGGGCGGTGCCGCGCACGATCTCGTCGATGCAGCTCTCGACCTATGCCTTTGCCACGCTGGTGCCGACGGGGGCGATCCTGCTGGCGTTTCATGGCGCGCCTGTCTGGCCCACCGCGATGAACTGGCGGGATCTGGTGCTGGCGCTCTTGTGCGGGGTGTCGGCCTATTACGCCATCGTGGCGGCGATGCGGCTGGGCGAGGTGGCGGTGATCACGCCGTTTCGCTATTCACGGCTGGTTTTCGCGCTCATTATCGGGGTGACGCTGTTTGACGAGCGCCCGGACGTCTGGACGCTGGCGGGCGCGGCGATCATCATCGTTTCGGGGATCTATACGTTCTGGCGTGAGCGGCGACTGGCGCAGCGCGCGGCGCGCGTGGTGTCGGGCTAGGGCATTTATGCGCAGCGCGTGACGCCGGGGGCTATTGCGGCGGGGTGTCTCGGTTGGCGGACTGCGGATCGGCGGCGCTATGCTCGGGATTTGGCGGATCGTGGCGGTGACCCAGACGGGCCACCAGCCATTCGGTGTGTTCTTCGCGTTTGCGCACGGCAAAAGAGCCGAATTGCTGGATCGCCACGGCAAAGATACCAAGACCGATCATGATAAAGATCGTGGTGCCGATCTTGCCTGCGGCGGTGGCGGGGACGAAATTGCCGTAGCCCACTGTCGAGAGGGTGACGACAGTAAAGAAATAACTGTCGAGCCAAGACCATCCTTCGATCAGATGAAAAAACACCGTACCGCCGGTGATGATAAGGGCGACCATTGCCAAAAGGGTAAGAGCCTTGGCGCGGTTCATCGGATCAGCTTGCCGTGGCTGTCAATTCGTCGATGACCTTGACCCACATCGCGGCGGGCTGACAGCCCGGCACCGCATGTTGCCCGCCGACGATAAAGGTCGGCACGCCGGAAATCCCCATCTGGCGGAATTGCGCGTCGCGGGTGCGGATCTCTTCGCGGTCGGCCTCGGTGGTCAACAACCGCTGGATCATCGCACCATCAAGGCTGAGGCTATCGGCGAGATCGGCCAGAACCTCGGGATCGCCAATGTCGCGACCTTCGTTGAAATAGGCCCGGAACAGCGCCATTGCCATGCGATCCTGACAATCCTCGATCCCGGCCCAATGCAACAGGCGATGCGCATCGAGCGTGTTGGGGGTGCGCTTGATCGCCGCAAAATCAATCGTCAGCCCGGCGGCCTCGGCGCGTTCCAGAACCGGGGCATAGGCGCGAATTGCGCCTTCTTTTCCGCCAAACTTGGTCTCGAGGTACTCACGGCGGTCCATCCCGCCTGCGGGCATGTCGGGGTTGAGTTGGTAGGGGTGCCATTCGATCTTGAACGGGTGATCAGGGCGCTGTGCCAGAGCCTGATCAAGCAATGTTTTGCCGATGTAGCACCACGGGCAGATCGGATCGGAAATGATGTCAAGCTTGACCATGAAGGTCCTCATAGATCGGCCGCAGGGCGCGGCGCAGGATTTTGCCATTGGCCCCTGTGGGCAGGGCCGCGACGTGGAAAAAGCCGCGTGGGGCTTTGTACCCCGCAAGCCGCGCCCGAGCGAAGGTGTCGAGGGCGGTGGGGTCGAGGGTTTCGGGGCCAGTATAGAATGCCATGATGACGCGCGCATCCTCTTTCACCTCGATATCGGTGACGGCGACGCTGGTGATGCCGGGATGGGCGCTCAGCGCCGTCTCGACCTCCATCGGAGAGACGCGGTAGCCGCCAGCGTTCATCATGTCGTCGGCGCGCCCCAGATAGGTGATATGGCCCGCATCGTCCATCATGCCCTGATCGCCGGTCAGGAACCAGTCGCCGTTGAATTTCTGGGCGGTCGCCTCGGGGGCCCCGAGATAGCCCAGCATCAGGCCGGGATCGGATTTATGCACGGCGATGGTGCCCTCGGTGCCAAGTGGCACCGGGCCTGTGGCCCCCATGATGGCCACGCGGCGCCCGGCCTGAGGCCGACCGAGCGTGCCGGGGGCCGCAGGATGGTCCGGGCTGCCGGAAATGAAGGTCGAGCATTCGGACATGCCGTAAGCCTCATAGATCGGCGTGCCGGTTGCCTCTTGCCAATGCTGGCGGATGGTCTCGGAGAGTTTTTCGCCCGCCGCAAGCCCGTGACGCAGATGCGGCAGGGCGAGGCGCTGACCGGGCGTGACAATCTTGCGATAAACGCCGGGGGCTGCTGCAAAGATCGTAGCGTCATGGCGTTTGAGCAATAGGGGCAGTTGTTCGGCGCTGATGCCGGGGGCCGGAATAAGCGCGGTCGCCCCCATGGTCCAAGGGTCCATGAGACCGGTGCCAAGGGTGAAGGTCCAGTTGAACGCGCCCGCGTGGCAGAGCCGGTCCTCGGAGGTCAGGCCATACCAGCCGTCAAACATCATCTGCCGCGCCCAGATGGCGCGATGCGCATGCAGCACCGCGCGTGGAATGCCCGAGGTGCCTGAGGTATAGATGATATAGGCGGGGCGGTCCGGATCGCCCATATCCCAGGGTGCGGGCGGCAGATCGCGCATCGCCTCAAGGGCGGATTCCTCCAGCATGGGAATATCGGTTTCGGGACAGGCCACGTCCGCCGCGCGCAGGATCAGGGCCGGTTGGGTGGTCTTGAGGATGCCCGCCACCTCGGGTTCGGTCAATTGGCTTGAGGTGGGAATGGGCACGAGGCCCACGGCGATCGCGCCCAGATAGGCAATAGGAAACTCAACCGTATTGCCCAGCCGCATCAGCACCCGGTCGCCGGGGACAGCACCTGCGCGCAACAAACCTGTGCCGGTGCCACGCACGGCCGCGAGCAGGCGTCCATAGCTCCAGCGTTCGGCTTTGCTCAGGCCCAGAACCGCCAGCGCGATCTTGTCGGGCTGCGACCCGGCCCGGCCCAGAACATGGGCCGCAAGGTTGAAAGGGGTGGGGCAGGGGGCGCTTGGCCCCTGATCGAATATAGCGTTCATAGGGGTGGCTTAGGCGGGCCGCGCGGCGGTTGCAAGTGGCTCTGCGCCTGCTTATAGCTTTGGTCAATGACTGATCAAGCCCTGCACCCCCTGCTGCGCGTCACGCGCGAGACCGGCGTTGATGCCGCGCCCGAACCTCTGGATCTCGGAGTGCGGGTGCGTGGTCTTCGCAAGGCGCGCGGCTGGACGCTGGAGCAGGCGGCCAAGCAGGCCGGGCTGGCCCGTTCGACCCTGTCCAAGATCGAGAATGGCCAGATGTCGCCCACCTATGAGGCGCTCAAGAAGCTGGCACTGGGGCTGGAAATCTCGGTGCCGCAGCTCTTTACCCCGCCGTCGCGCGACCGGATCAACGGGCGCATGGCGGTGACAAAGGCCGGTGAGGGCACGCCCAAGGCGACCACCACCTATGAGCATGACCTTTTGGCCGATACCCTGCGCCAGAAGCGCATGATGCCCTACCGGTCGCGCATTCGCGCCCGCACGGTCGAGGAATTCGGCGGCTGGGTGCGCCATGACGGCGAAGAATTTCTTTATGTGCTGACCGGGGTGGTGCGGCTCTATACCGAGTTCTATGAGCCCATCGAAATGCGCCGGGGCGACAGCGCCTATTATGACGCGACCATGGGTCACAATGTGATTTCGGTCAGCCCCGAGGATGCGACGATCCTCTGGGTGACCTCGCTCGATTGAGCGGGGAGTATTCGCCCCGGATCACTCGACGGGGGTCGCTGGGGTTTGGCCCGAGGCCGCGCCGTCGATGACGCTCTGCGGGGCTGTATCATCGGCGGATGGGGCGCTCTGGCCGATGAGCGAGGGGCGCAGCATGCTGAACGCCACCAGACCGCCCATCAGGACCACCAGAGCTAAAAGCCCGGTTAGCCCGCCGCGTGTGGTGGCCCCGGCATCGGGGCGCCGGGTGTCGTATCTGTTGAGGTCGCGGTTGCTGGCGCGGTGACTGTCGCCATTGGGAGTGTGCATGCGGTTCTCCTTTGCTGTCGCGCCATCATACACCAGAACCGGGGGGCCTGCTGATCACAGAGCCGGGCACTGCGGTTTCGGGCGTGTTTTTGCCATTTTGGCATGAGATGGCGTGCAGGTTTCCGCCGTCGCCCCGATATTGCCGGTGGCCGTGCCGCGTTTTGGCCGCGCGAGGCCGGATTCAGCGCAGTTTGGGGATGCCGCCGGGCAGGGTGCTGCGGTCGACCACGCCGGCGCGCAAGGACCGGCCGATGCGATGCGCCAGCGCTGACCAAGCGGCGGCCTGATCCGGCGAGAGTTCGCGCGCCAGCACCGCATCGAAGAGGGCGAGCCAGGTCGAGAACATGCCCGGTTGTACATTGCGGGCATTCACATGGGCGGCCATCGGGCTGCCGTCGTAGACGCGGTCATGCAGGATCGAATTGGCCCAGAAATCGGCCACCTTGGCCTCATGCGCGGGCCAGTCGGTGACATGCGCCGCAAAGATCGGCCCAAGCCCCGGATGCGCGCGCACCGCCGCGTAGAATTCGGTCACGACCCGCTCGATCTCGGGGCGGGTGATGGGGAAACGTGGGGGCAGGGCGGTGTTCATGGTCCTTATGTGGCGTGGCAGAGGGGCCGAGGCAATCCCTCCCGTGGCAGGGTGGGGCGACATCATGATCCTGTGCTCCGCTGATGTCTGGTTGGTTATGTGGCCAAAATTTGATGATTTTTGTCGATAAATCATAGTGTTGATGACCGCGAGGGACCGGTTTTGTGAATCGTCCAGAGGGTGCAGGGCGCGCGCGCGGATCGGGTCTGGTCTGCGGTTGGGGCGCGATTGTCCTGATCCACGCCCGTTTCCGGGAACCGGCGCGCCCTCAGGCGGAAAAGCGCTTGATCCGAGGGCGGGATTAAGCGATCTTTCGACCAGCCTGAAGGCCGCTTGAAAAAGGGCGGCGCGCCTGGCGGCGACGAAGAGGATAAGACCCTCTGCGAATTCGGGAATGGCGCTATGCCAGACGGCAAATGATCTGGCCGAAAAGACAATCCTGTGTCAGGGCTGCGCTTGAAAATTGGGAAAAATACGGATGAATGACACAGAGCGAATGGGAGCGCAGTTGAACAAGCCGGCCCCCCTCGACCCCCAATCCCTGCGCCGCATGCGGATCACTGCCGGAATTGATCCAGAGTCGTCTGGCATCGAATACGGCCCTTTGCACCGCACCATCATGCCGCGGTCGGTCTGCAAGACAGTCCGCTATGTGGACTACAAATCGCGGGACGAACTTGCCGCGCATTACATGAACGATCCGAATGTCGATGTGTCCTTGATCCCAGAGATCGACATCGTGACGGGTGGGGCGCTCATTTCTGACTTTGTGCCGGATGACAGCCTTGATTTCGTGATCGCGTCGCATGTTCTGGAGCATGTGCCGGATTTCATCGGCTGGCTTGAAACCAATCTGCGGCTGTTACGACCGGGGGGTCGGATCGCGCTGGCCTTTCCCGACCGGCGCTTTTGCTTTGACATGGCCAAACAACCGACCAGCTTTCACGAGGTGATTGCCGCCTATTTCGAGAAACGCACGCAACCCAATTTCACCCAGATCTGCGACCACATCCTGAACAGCCGCAAGGTCACACCTGCAGAAATCTGGGACGGCAGGCTGAATGTGGACAATGCGCCATCTGTGCATGGCTCGACCGGAGCGCTGAGTATCCTCCGGAAACTGGTGACCAAGACGGGATACCACGATGTGCACTGCTGGAAATTCTCGGATCAGGAATTCATCGACATGCTGACCCGGATCAAGGCCGAATTACATCTGCCGTTCGAGGTTTTGTCGCTGTTTCCGACCCGACGCAACACGACGGAATTCTTTGCGGTTCTGGTCAAGGTCTGACAGCAGGCAGGCTGTCGTGTGCGGCGAGTGGCGTCAACCGGCCACCGGCGGGTGACGGCCCGAGGCATTCTGGTCCTGTCATGCGTTCGGCGCGAAATCTTGAAAAGATTTCGGAGCGCTTTCTTTTCAAGAAAGCGGGCCCCCGCCCTCTGGACGCTTGGCGGGCGCGCGCCTATAAGGCGGGCATGATGAGACGCACCGCGATCATTATTCGAATTACATGCCCGGCGCTCTGAGACAATCGAGCTGCCGGGACAAGGCGTATGGGCTACCGCGCCGCTGCACCCCCCAATTTCCAGACCAGTGACAAGGACGCAAACCATGTGCGCCGACACGACCCAGACGCCGGATTACAAAGACACGCTCAATCTGCCTGAAACCGATTTCCCGATGCGCGCCGGATTGCCCGCACGCGAGCCCGAGTGGCTGGCGCGTTGGGCGCGGATCGGGGTTTATGAAAAGCTGCGGGAGAACGCGGCCCTCGCCCGGACGGGCGAAAATCAGGAACGCCGCAAGCCCTTTACCCTGCATGACGGCCCGCCCTATGCCAACGGCCATCTGCACATCGGCCACGCGCTGAACAAGATCCTCAAGGATATGGTGGTGCGCAGCCAGCAGATGATGGGCCGCGACGCGCGCTACATCCCCGGCTGGGATTGTCACGGTCTGCCAATCGAGTGGAAGATCGAAGAGCAGTACCGCGCCAAGGGCATGGACAAAGACAAGGTCGACGTTGTCGATTTCCGGCAGGAGTGCCGCAAGTTCGCAGAGGGCTGGATCGACATTCAGCGCGAGGAATTCAAGCGGTTGGGCATCACCGGCTGTTGGGATCGGCCGTATCTGACCATGGATTTCCGCGCCGAGCGGATCATCGCGGAGGAATTCCAGAAGTTCCTGATGACCGGCGTGCTCTACCAAGGCTCCAAGCCGGTGATGTGGTCGCCGATCGAGAAAACCGCGCTGGCCGAGGCGGAGGTCGAGTATCACGACAAGGAAAGTTTCACGGTTTGGGTGAAGTTTAAGGTTGTAGATCCGATCGCCGGTGACGATGCGAAGCTTCAAAATCGTGATTTGTTTGGTGCCTATGTCGTCATCTGGACCACCACCCCTTGGACTATGCCAAGCAACAAGGCCGTGGTTTACGGTGAAAGCTTTGCCTACGGTCTCTATGAAGTGACTTCGACCCCCGAGGAAAGCTGGGCCAAGGTCGGCGACCGCTTTATTCTGGCTGACAAGCTGGCGGGCGATGTGATGGCGCGGGCCCGTCTTGAAGAGGGCATGTATACCCGCGTGCGCGATGTGACGGCGGACGAACTCTCAGGCCTCTCGCTGCAACACCCGCTCGCCGGGGCAGAGGGCGGCAATGGCGAATGGGATGATCTGCGCGATTTCCGCGCCGCCGATTTCGTCACCGACGAGGAAGGCACCGGATTCGTCCATTGCGCGCCCTCGCACGGGATGGAGGAGTTCGAGCTTTACCGCGATCTGGGCATGCTGGAGCAGGTGATCACCTATAACGTGCTGGAAGATGGCTCTTTCCGGCCCGACCTGCCGTTCTTTGGCGGCAAGTTCATCCTTGATCGCAAGGGCAAGGAGGGCAATGCCAACAAGGCGGTGATTGATAAATTGGCCGAGGTGGGCGGGCTTCTGGCGCGTGGCAAGATCAAGCACTCTTACCCGCATAGCTGGCGCTCCAAGGCACCGGTGATCTATCGCAACACTCCGCAGTGGTTCGCCGCGATTGACCGGCCAGTGGGGGACGGGCAGGATGACTATGGCACCACCATTCGCGAACGTGCGTTGCGCTCGATTGACGAGTTGGTGACATGGACGCCCAAGACCGGTCGTAACCGGCTCTATTCGATGATCGAGGCGCGGCCCGATTGGGTGCTGAGCCGCCAACGCGCCTGGGGTGTGCCGCTCACCTGTTTTGTCAGAATTGGTGCGCAGCCGACCGATCCTGAGTATCTTTTGCGGAATGAAGAGGTGAATGCCCGCATCCTCGCGGCCTTTGAGGACGAGGGTGCGGATGCGTGGTACAAAGACGGTGCCAAGGAGCGGTTCCTGTCGGGCATCGTCAACCCGGAGGACTGGCGCAAGGTCGATGATATTCTCGATGTGTGGTTTGATAGCGGCTCGACCCATGCCTTTGTGCTGCGCGACCGCGCAGACGGGTCCGAGGATGGCTTGGCCGATCTTTACCTTGAGGGCACGGATCAGCATCGCGGCTGGTTCCATTCGTCGATGTTGCAGGCCTGCGGCACGCGCGGCCGCGCGCCCTATCGGGGGGTGCTGACGCATGGCTTTACCCTTGATGAGAAGGGCAACAAGATGTCCAAATCCTTGGGCAACACCGTGGCGCCCGAGGAAGTGGTCAAGCAATATGGCGCGGATATTCTGCGGCTCTGGGTGGCGCAGGCAGATTACACCGCCGACCTGCGGATCGGGCCGGAAATCCTGAAAGGCGTCGCCGATGGCTATCGCCGCCTGCGCAATACGCTGCGGTTCATGCTGGGGGCGCTGGCCCCGTTCACCGAGGCGGACCGGGTTGATCCCGCCGATATGCCCGAGTTGGAGCGTTGGGTGCTGCACCGTCTGGCAGAGCTGGATCATAAGGTGAAGAAAGGCTATGAAACCTATGACTTCCAAGGGGTTTTCCAGCAAATCTTTAACTTTTGCACGCTTGATCTGAGTGCGTTCTATTTCGATATCCGCAAGGATGCGCTCTATTGTGATGGTGACACCGCGCGGCGTCGCGCGGCGCGCACCGTGCTCGATTTGTTGTTTCACCGGCTGACAACATGGCTGGCGCCGGTGCTGGTGTTCACCATGGAGGAAGTGTGGCTGTCGCGCTTCCCCGGCGAGGATAGTTCGATCCACCTCACGGATATTCCCGACACGCCGGCCGACTGGCTCAATGAGCCGCTGGCGGCGAAATGGGCGATGGTGCGGCAGGCGCGGCGGGTGGTGACGGCGGCGTTGGAGGTGCAGCGCACCGACAAGGTGATCGGGGCAAGTCTGGAGGCCGCACCCGTGGTGCATATCCGCGATGCCGAGATGCTGACGGCGCTGAAATCGGTGGATTTTGCGGATATCTGCATCACCTCGGATTTGATGCTGACCGGCGATCCGCGCCCAGACGAGGCGTTCCGCCTGCCGGAGGTTGAAACCGTTGGCGTGGTCTTCGAGCGCGCCGAGGGCGAGAAATGCCAGCGCTGCTGGAAGATCTTGCCGGATGTGGGGCGGCACGCGCATCCCGGCACCTGCGGGCGCTGTGACGCGGCCTTGGGGTGAACACCCCGTGACGCGGATTTACCTGCACATAGGTCTGCCCAAGACGGGCACGACCTATTGGCAGCATCTGGTCTTTCGCAGGATGCAGGGGATCACGTTCTTTCATCGCGTCAGTGGTGAGGCAACCGCGCGTGAGATCACCCGCATCCTGCGGGCCTTGCATCATGAGGATCACGGGACCAAGCCCGCCGGCGACGGTGGCTGGCGGGGCCGGATTGCGCGACTGTTGGGACGGGCGCGCCCGGAGCCGCCGCGCCCGGGCCTGCGGCAAGGGTTCGATGCCCTTTTCGGCGTGCAACCCGAGGGCGAGGATCGGTTGTTGTCGTGCGAGAATATATCGCTGACCAGCGACGGGTTCTGGAACGGGCGGGCGGCGACGCCCGCGCAGGTGGCCGGGCAACTGGCCGCGATGGACCGCTATTGGGGCGGGGGCCGGGTGCGGATCATCCTCACTACCCGGAAGCCCGATAGCTGGTTTGCCGCGCGCTATGCCGAGTCGTCGAAGGATTTTGCGAGCTTCTGCAACCACGATTTCGCGCAGCGTGCCGAGGCGCTCTTGTCCGACGAATTGAAGCCATGGCAACGCTGGATCGACACGGACCATGTCATGCGCGTGTTCGAGGAGGCGTTCGGGCCGTCCAATGTCTTTGTCATGCCGCTCGAGCGGTTGGCCGAGCACCCGGTTGCCAGCATTCTGGAAATGGGGCGCTTTGTTGGTGGGCGCGATCTGGGATATGTGGTTGAGGCGCTTGAACGCGAGGGCAGGCTGGACGGGCGCAGCAACAGCCTGCGCGCCGGGGACGGGGGCTGGCGGTTGCGTTCAACGGGTGAGGTTATCAGCTATCCGCCCGGTCTGGATGCGCGGCTGCGCCAGCGGTTCGGGGGCTGAGCCGGCCCTTCAGATCGCCCCGGCGATCTGGCGCAGGACTGCGATATTGTCATGTTTGACGCCGGGTTCGCGAAAGGCGCGGTCGGCAGAGGTGGCGACGATCACCACATCGCGGGCGCGGTCGATGTAGATATATTGCCCGTAAATGCCGTGGCCAAAGAACTCGCCGGGCTGTGCATCGCGGGGCATCCACCATTGGAAGCCATATTTCAGATCGCCCGGCGCGGTGGGGGCGGTGGGCGTGGTGGCGGCGCGCATCCACTCCTCGGGCACCACCTGTTGGCCGTTGTAGCGGCCCAGATTGGCGGCCATCAGCCCAAAGCGGGCGTAATCGCGGGTGGTCACGTTGAGCCCGCCAAGCGCAAAGGCCACGTCCTCGCCATCGGTGAGGTAATAGGGTTCGGCCTCAAACCCGAGGGGCTGAATGATCTTTTCCGACAAGAGGTCTGGCAGGCTCCGCCCGGTGGCGCCGCGCAACACCATGGCGAGGATATGCGTATCAATCGAGACATATTTCCAGCGGGTGCCGGGATCGGCGTCGCGCGCGGTGAGGCCGGCGGCAAAGCCGTCCATCGTCCCGCCAAGCGCCAGCACACGGCCCATGCGGTTGATGTCTGACTCGTAGTCGAGATAATCCTCGTCAAAGGCCACGCCGCTCATCATCAGGAGCACATTGCGAATTGTCGCGCCCTCATAGGCGCTGCCGGTGAGGCTGGGGGCGTAGCGCGTCACCGGGTCGTCGAGCGAGGCGATATGTCCCTCGGCCATGATCACGCCAAAGAGGGCCGACAGAAAGCTCTTGGCCATCGACCAGCTGATCCGGCGGTCCTCGGGGCGGGTGCCTTGGTGATAGCTCTCATGCACCACAGCGCCCCGGTGCAGCACCATGAGCGAGGTCACGTCGCGTGCGGCGATCCAATCCGTCGCCACCTTGGGCAGGGTCATGGCGGGGCCTGCGGGCAGCGGCGAGACAGGACCCGCGCCGCGCGAGACCGGTATGTGAAGAAACGCGCGGTCCATGTTCGAGAAATTCCCGACGATGTGCTCTGCGTCAAACAGGCTGTTGACCGCCCAGAGGCGGGCGATGGCCTCGCGTTTCCAAAACCCCACCGCTGCGGTTGCAAGCAGCAGAATGATCAGGACCCGCCCAAGCCATTTTAATCCGTTTCGCATTCCGAGGCTCCGTTTTGCCTGTGTTGAGTTGAGCAGCGCGGGTGCGACAGATCAAGCATGACGTTGGGGACATGGGGTATCAGCGAAACCTGTCTACCAGCTTTTGCAGGGGCGAGCGGGTCTCGTCCTGCGGCTCTTCTGCTTGCTTTGGCGGTCGTTCGGTCTGTGCTGTGTCTTTGCGTGCGGGCTTGGGGGCGACGGGGGTCAAGGCCTGGGCCACGGCGTTCTGAAAGCGGTCGGGTTTGCCCTGCGCCAGCCACGGCGCGCCCTTGGCGATGCCGCGCAGCAGATCATCGAGCCAATCAGCATCTGCTTTGGCAAAATCCTGCAAGACATATTGCGCCACGCGGTCCTTGTGCCCCGGATGGCCGATGCCAAGGCGCACGCGGGCATAGGCCTCGCCGATATGCTGATGGATCGAGCGCAGGCCGTTGTGCCCTGCATGGCCGCCGCCCAGCTTGCAGCGCAGCTTGCCCGGAGCGAGGTCGAGTTCGTCGTGAAAGACGGTGACATCGGCAGGGGTCAGTTTGTAAAACCGCAGCGCCTCGCTCACCGATTGCCCGCTGAGGTTCATAAAGGTCATGGGTTTGAGCAGAACGACCTTTTCACCGCCCAAGGCGCCCTCAGAGAGCATGCCCTGAAACTTGGACCGCCACGGGCCAAAGCCGTGTTCCCCGGCGATCCGGTCGAGCGCCATAAAGCCGATGTTGTGGCGGTTCCGCTCGTATTTCGCGCCCGGATTGCCGAGACCTACAAAGATCTGCATGGTCGATGCCCCCAATTTTGATTGAGGATGGTCTAGGGCCTTGGGCCTGCGGAATCAACGGGGGCCTACGCGGATACCCCAAGCGGCACCGTCAGGATTGTGCGCCGGGGGGAAGGACGTAAAAAAACGCGACCCCGAATGGGGCCGCGTTCTGTCAAAGCGGGGGCGCGCGCGAGGATTACTCCTCGTCGCCCTCTTCCTCTTCGTCGTCCTCACCCTGCGAGCGCAGCGCAGAGGGGGCGGAGATGTTGCAGATCACGAAATCGCGGTCCTTGATCACCGGTTCTGCGCCTGCAGGCAGATCGACCATCGAGATGGTGACGACATCGCCGATTTTCTCGATTTTCGAGAGATCCACGGTCACATGATCAGGAATGTCGCCTGCGAGTACGTTGAGTTCGACCTCGGGACGCACCACGGTCAGCACGCCACCTTTGCGCAGAGCCTTGCAATCGTCCGCGTTGATAAAATCAACGTGGATGAACAGGTTGATGCGGGTGGTGCGGCGCAGGCGCATGAAATCGACATGGGTCGGCAGATCCTTGACCACGTCGCGTTGAACATCGCGGCAGATCACGCGCACATCATCTTGGCCTTCGACCTGAAGGTTGAACAGGGTCGACTTGAACCGGCCCTTCTTGAGGCGCTTGAGCAGCGTGTTGAACGGAATGTTGATCGCCAGCGGCTCTTTGTCGCCACCGAATACGATCCCCGGAACCATGCCCGCACGACGAGCTGCGCGAGCGGCGCCCTTGCCCGTCCCCGCGCGTTCCTGGGCTTGAAGATCAGGAATTTCTCCAGCCATTTAAATTCTCCATATGTTAGGGCGGGGCTCCTCCAAGGCTGTAGTCCCCGCGTGAAGCTGCGCTACTAGACGGATTTTGCCGAATTGAAAAGCGGAATCTTGTTGATCGGGTGGGATGCGTGACCTATCCGTCGATTCCGCCGGCTTTCGGGGCTGGTTGCCCATAGCGCCGTCTGCGATAGATGTCGAGCACAGTCGACGGATCCGAAGGGCCCCGTCATAACAAAGGAGCAGGACTGACATGCAACGCCGCGTTTTCCTGCATGTCGGCATGCCGAAATGCGCGACCACAACCATTCAGGCGGTTTTGTTTCGACAGCAGGACCGGTTGCGGGATCTTGGGATTTCGTATGACATGCCGGCGGTCCAATTGGCGCAGTCTCAGGGCAATGCCGCAGATCTGGCGATTGCAGCCTATCGCGAACGGTCGCAGGCGGTCTCGGAGGCGCTGGATTTTTTCCTGCGCGGTGAGGGGGATGTGGTGCTGAGCGCCGAAGGTCTCTCGGGGCTTTATAAATCGGCGGTGGCGATCAATCTGGTCAGAGATTTGCGGGCGCGCGGTGCTGAGGTCTATGTGATCGCGGTGTTTCGCAGGCAGGACCATTGGCTGGAATCAGATTTCAAGCAGCATGTCAAAGGCGGGCAGACTTGGAGCGGCAGCATCGGGGAGCTGTTGGAGAAACGCCTTCAGCAAGACGTGCTGAACTATGCGCTCTTCGCGCTCTATTGGTCGAAATATGTCGGGCGGGACAGGGTGTTCAGTACCGTGATCTTACCAGGAAGTCCGCGCCGCTATCCGGTCAATTTCGTGCTGGAGCAGATCGGTGCGGCGGACCTGTGCTATGCTGATGATGCGGCTGTGCCGATGGCCAATGTCAGCCCGCCCACGGGTCTGATTGAGCCTGCGCGCCTGCTCAAGCAAGAGATGCGAGCCGCCGGATGCTCTGTGGCGCAGATCGATGCGGCGCTGAACCGGTTCTTTGCCGAAGCGCCGGGCGTGGTCGAGGTGCCCAAACGGCGGTTTCTGTTGCCATTTGCGGAGCGCGAACAACTGGTGGAGCGCTGGAAGAACAGCAATCGCGATCTGGAACGGCGGGCGGGGCATCATCTGGCGTTTGATGTCGAGATTGATCAGGACCCGGCGTCAGAGGTGCCACTGGACGAAGAAGCCCGCGCCGTGCTCGAGGTGTGGCATACACAGGCCGCCGCAGTTTCCGCACGGGACGGGGGATCGCGTCCGGGCTTTTTCCGGCGGCTCTTTCGGGGGTGAGTCAACGCGCGCCCGAGAGGCGCGCGTTAGCTGCCTCAGACCATCCAGCGGCCGGTGAAATCCTCGGGCACCATCAGGATGTCGCGGTCCAGATCCTTGACATCGCGGCGGCCACAGAGGCCCATGCTGCTGTCGAGTTCCTTGTGGATCACTTCCAGTGCGCGGGTGACGCCCGCCTCACCCATCGCGCCCAAACCGTAGACAAAGGCGCGGCCAATATAGGTGCCTTTGGCCCCCAAGCTGAGCGCCTTGAGCACGTCCTGACCCGAGCGGATGCCGCTGTCGAGATGCACTTCGATCTTGTCTCCCACCGCATCCATGATCGCGGGCAGGGCGCGGATGGCCGAGAGCGCGCCGTCAAGCTGTCGCCCGCCGTGGTTCGACACGATGATCGCATCGGCCCCCACATTGAGCGCCTCGCGCGCGTCGCGCGGGTCCATGATGCCCTTGATGACCAGCGGTCCATCCCACATCTTGCGAAATTGCCGGATGCGGTCCCAATCGAGCGCCTGATCAAAGGCCTCTGCCGTCCAGGTGCTGAGCGAGGAGGGATCGGTCACGCCCTTGGCATGGCCCACGATATTGCCGAAAAACCGCCGCTTGGTGCCCAGCATGCCAAGGCCCCATTGCACCTTGGTCATCATGTTGGCGATGCTCTTGGGCGTCAGTTTGGGCGGGGCGGAGAGACCATTCTTGAGGTCCTTGTGGCGCTGTCCCAGCATTTGCAGGTCGACCGTGATCATCGCCGCCGAACATTTGGCATCGCGCGCCCGGTCAAACAGGCGCTGCATGAAATCATCGTCCTTGAGGGTATAGACCTGCATCCAGAAGGGTTTGGTGGTGTTCTCGGCCACATCCTCGATCGAGCAGATCGACATGGTGGAGAGGGTGAAGGGCACGCCGAATTTCTCGGCGGCGCGTGCTGCCTTGATTTCACCATCCGCGTGTTGCATGCCGGTCAGGCCGACAGGGGCGAGGCCCACGGGCATTGCCACATCCTGTCCGATCATCTGGCTTGCGGTGCTGCGTCCGGTCATGTCGATGGCGACGCGCTGGCGCAGGTAGATCTTGTCAAAGTCGGTGGTGTTTTCGCGAAAGGTCTGTTCGGTCCAGCTGCCGGATTCCGCGTAATCGTAGAACATCTTGGGGACGCGGCGGCGGTAAATCTGTTTGAGATCGGCGATATTGGTAATGACGGGCATGGCGTCCTCCGAAATTGGTCAGTTTCATTTACCAACGGATGCGGGGGGGTGCAATCACTCCTGTTGCCGCAGATGTGCCGCAGCCGGGGTAATGCGGCGCGCGGACCACCCCCAGAACCGCAGCAGCATGAAAATGCCTGCCAGCGCCAGCCCCATCGCGAGGCCCAGCCAGATGCCCGGCCCGCCATAGCCCCAAACGATCCCCAACAGGTAGCTGACAGGCACGCCCACCGCCCAATAGCTGAGCGCTGCGATGACCATCGGCACGCGGGTATCGTGCACGCCGCGCAAGAGGCCAAGCGTCTGTACCTGAGCCGCATCGATCAGTTGAAAAAGCGCCGCAGCCGCGAGGAGTTGTCGCCCGATGGCGATCACGGCGGCACGGTTGGGGTCGTCGGCGCCAAGAAAGAGGCTGATCAGCGGGTCTGGCACGAGCACGAGCAACATCATGGTCGCCAGCGCCACCGTGGCCGACATCCCCAGCACCACGCGCGCGCCGTCGCGCAGGCCCACGCCATCGCCGCGCCCGTGCGCTTGGCCGGCGCGCACTGTGGCAACATTCGACAGACCCAGATGGATCATGAAGATCACCGAGGTGATCTGAAGCGCGATGCCATGCGCGGCCAAGGGCAGGGTGCCGAGCCAGCCCATCATCACCGAGGCCGAGGCAAACAGCCCGACTTCGGACAGATTGGTCAGGCCGATGGGCCAGCCGAGGCGAAAGACCTCCATCAGCGCCTCGGGGTCGGGGCGCCAGAAGTGTTGAAATATTGCATGTTCCGGGGAGGAGCGGTGCACATAGGCGGCCAGCGCCACGAGAGAGGCGATATTGACGCCGAGCGAGGCAATGGCAGCCCCGCGCACGCCCAGTTCCGGAAATCCGAAATTCCCAAAAATAAGCAGATAGTTGATGCCAGCATTGAGCGCCACCGCCGCGAGCGTGATCCAGAGCACCACGGTCGTGCGCTCGAGCGCCGCGAGATAGGATTTGAGCACCATCACCATGAGCGCGGGCAGGATGCCCAGCCCCGCGATTCCGAGGTAATCGGCGGCGAGGGCGGCGGTGTCGGGGTCTTGTCCCATGCGGTCAAAGAGCGCGCCGGACCAGATCATGAACGGCAGGGAGCCCAAGCCAAACATAATTGAGGCCCAGAGGCCCATGCGGGTGACGCGCCGGACCTGTGTGACCGCGCCCGAGGACTGTGCCGAGGCCACCATCGGCATCACCGCCCAGGCAAAGCCCGAGCCAATGATGAAAAGGACAAAGAACATGGTGCCGCCCAGCACTTCGGCGGCCAGGGCCTCGACCGAATACCAGCCCAGCATGAGCGCATCGGTAAAGGTGATGGCGAATTGCGCCACATGACTGCCGACAAGTGGCAGGCCGAGGCCGAGCACAGCGCGGATGTGCTGGCGATATGTGAGGCGGGGTTGCATAGGGCTGGCGTTAGACGCGCTCGGCCGTCTGTGCAAGCCTCGTCAGAGCACGCCGAGCATAAGATGGGTAGAAAGTGCCGCAATGATCACGCCCGCAGCGATCTCGAACAGGGGCAGGGCGCGGGCGGTGCTGTCGGTCGTGGCCAGCCGCGCCAGAGCGCCTTCGCGCAGGGTGACAGAGCCGAGCGCCACGGCGAGCGTGACACTTGCGGTGCCCAGCCCCATGGCAAAGGCCCCCAGAATTCCGGCCAGATCAAGACCCATGCGCCATGTGAGAATAAGCAAGAAGAGCGCGCCGGTGCAGGGTCTGATGGCCACCGCGCCAATCAGGGCGGCGGCATCGCGCCAACCGGTGACGGCCTCGGATTGGGCCAGGGTTGGCCCGTGTTTATGCCCGCAAGAGAGGCAGGGCGCATCCGGCTGATGGGTGTGGCGGGCGTGGCTGTGATGCTGTTGCCCGGCCCGTAAACGCCGCCAGCGGCGCAGGCCACGCAGTGCCAGCCAGAGGCCCACGAGGGCAATCGCGGCAAAGCTGGCGGGGGCCATGATGTCTTCGGCCAGATCGGTCATGTGCTGGCGGGTCTGATCAAACAGCAAGACGCCCGCATAGACCAGCAGAACCGCCGCTGCCGCCTGCGCAAAGCTGGAGGCCAGCGCCAGCAGCGACAGACGCAGCGCGCTGACGCGGGCGGCCATGCCGTAGCCGCCAATCAGGATCTTGCCATGTCCCGGTCCGGCTGCGTGAAAGAACCCATAGGCAAAGCAGAGCGCCAAAAGCCCCGCCAATGCGCCCGGTTCCCCGGCGCGCAAGCTGCGCAAGAGCCGCGCCATTGCCTGTTGAGTCTCAGACTGCCCGGCGCGGGCCCACTCCGAGACCTGTGCCGCGCCACCACCCCCCCAGAGCCAGATAACCAGCCCCGCCAGCGCCAGCGCCACAAGGCTCAGGATGGGGCGGTGCATGAGATTATCAGGCTCTCGGAATACAGGTTGCCCACTTCGACGCCGGTAAATTGCTCTTCGGCGGTCATTTCGCTCAGCATCTTGCGGAATTGCTCTTGGCTCTCATCAAGATCGGGCTCGGTGATCGTATAGGCGCAGCCCTTGGGCAGGGTGATCGGCCCGGCAAGACTATGGGCGACGTAATAGGTGGGATCATAGGCCTCGACGCGTAGACCCTCGGCTTTGACAGGGCCAAAGCTTCGGGTGTGGGTGGCGACGATCCTGCCCTTGTCCAGTGCGATGCCGGTGGGGATGGGGTGAGCCAAGGCGATCTTGGTCTCGCCGTGATACATATAGAGATCGCCCTCGAACCCTTCGGGCCATTCGACCAGATCGAATCCTTTGAGTTGCGCCAGCTCCGCCTCGGTCAGCGCGCCGTCACCATCTGGGTCCAGCCCCATGTCGGTGAGAATGAGCAGAGAGAAAAAATCGTCATAGCTCCAGATGACCTCGACCTTGGTAAGCCGCCCCTCGGCATCGGCGGTGAAATGCAGCGCCACATCGACAAAGACATGCGGATGCGCGCCCAAAGGCGTGACAGGCAGGCAGAGCGTGGCGGCAAGCGCGAGGGGACGGAGCGGCTTCATACGGACAGGCTTAGGCGGATGGGAGGCAGGCCGCAAGGTTCCTGTGTGGGCGAAAGCCGGCGGCGCGCGAAAGGCCGCTCAGCTCTTGATCACCAGCGATTGCCCGCTGGTCATGGACAGTATCTTTTCCGGCTTGTCCGAGAAAAATTCGTCGATCGCCTTTTTCGCTCCGGGACAATCGGCCGAGCCGTAATCGTCGCATAGGATGACACCGCC
The DNA here is from genome assembly GCF_048262375.1 of Roseovarius sp. Taxonomy (GTDB): domain Bacteria; phylum Pseudomonadota; class Alphaproteobacteria; order Rhodobacterales; family Rhodobacteraceae; genus Roseovarius. Next base: position 109,195 of record NZ_JBLXFE010000005.1, on the reverse strand, counting down.
CGGCTTCACCTTGGGATAGAAAAACGCGACCGCAGCAAGGGTCGGCTCGTAAAGGTCGACGTCGATATGAACGAGCGAGAATTCTTCGTCTTCAACATCGCCAAAGCGCTCAGGGATCCAGCCCTTGTGCAGCACGACACGGTCGCCAAATTCACTGAGGTTTCGCCGTACGATATCCTCGGGCACGGCCAGATCCCCCTTTGACCATTCCGATTTTCCACTGGTCTGAATGTCGTCTTGGCCGGGATCGGACAGCCCCTCAAAGGAATCGAACACATGCAGCCGCTTGGCGCTCTGCGGGCCTGCCCCCGAGAGCAGGAAGAGCGATGACTTGCCGTAGCGCGAGCCGCATTCGGCGAAATTCCCCTCAATTTCCCGCACGAGGCGCGCCAGCGCAAGCAGCGTATAGCTGCGGTCGTTGGGAATGCCTTGGATGCCGCGCAGCTTTGCCTTGTCGCGGGCCTCGACGAATTCCGGGTCCGTCTGCCAGATCATCTGTTTCTTGTAGACTTCAAAGCCCTGCCGTTCCGCCAGCCGCTTGGCCAATTTGTAATGCCAGCGCCGATAGGTTTCGCGCCCCAAGAGAAGCCCGCCGAGCGTGTCGATTGCCTTGATGATCACGGTGTGCCCCTTGTTTTACCTCGCAGGGCGCCCTTGCGGCCATGCCCTGCGGGTTGATGGCCCAAGCGGATAGGCCGCGTCAAGAGGTCGGATCCCCAACAGGGGGTGCGGTGCCCTGAGGACGGAAAATCGGTCGCCGGATCAGCCCGGCCCGGCCCCAAGACCGGACGCGGGCATTGCAAAGGATCAGCGTGTCTTGCGATCCTCGGGGTGCAGTGATTTGCCAAGGATATGGTCGCTCTTGTGCAGAACGTGCTGCGCCGTCGCGACGATCAGCGGATCGGGCGCATGCGCGATGTGATGGTCCTTGCCGGGATAATCGAGCGCGTTCAGGAAATGCCGCATGCAATTCAGGCGGGCGCGTTTCTTGTCATCGGATTTGACCACGGTCCATGGCGCATCGGCGGTGTCGGAGTAAAAGAACATCGCCTCTTTCGCCTCTGTGTAATCGTCCCATTTATCAAGGCTCGCCTTGTCGATCGGGCTCAGCTTCCAGACCTTGAGGGGATCGGTCTCGCGGGAGGCAAAGCGGGCGCGTTGTTCCCCTTGAGTGACGGAAAACCAGTATTTGAACAGTCGGATACCCGAGCGCACCAGCATCCGTTCCAGTTCCGGGGTCTGGCGCATGAACTCAAGGTATTCATGCGGCTCGCAAAATCCCATCACCCGTTCCACGCCCGCGCGATTGTACCACGAACGGTCATAGAGCACGATTTCACCGGCCGTCGGCAAATGCTGGACATAGCGCTGGAAATACCATTGGCCGCGTTCCTGATCGGTGGGTTTGTTGAGCGCCACGACCCGCGCGGTGCGGGGGTTGAGATGCTCGGTAAAGCGTTTGATCGTGCCGCCCTTGCCTGCGGCATCGCGCCCCTCAAAGAGCAGCACAATCTTTTGCCCGGTCTCTTGCGCCCAGAGCTGAACCTTGAGCAATTCGGCCTGCAAATGCGCCTTTTGCGCCTCATAACTGCGGCGACCCATGCGGGTGTCATAGGGGTATTCGCCGTTTTCAAAAATCTGCCGCGACGCAGTGGGATCGTTGGCGGCGACAACGGGCTGTGCGGTTGGCTTGGGATTGGCAGGTGCTGACTTGGCTTGATCCCGGTCGGAGGTCATGTCGGTTGCAGGTTCGGGCAAAGGCAAAGACGAGGGCTGAGATTCGGTCATACGGCACTCCACTTGGATCAAATGTTCAATCTGGAAATGATAATTGAAATTTGCGGCGTGGTCTTTGAGCGAGGTCAAACTTTAAGGGGATATGACCGCACTTGCGGCTGTCGCAGGGCCGCAGCGCGCCGGGGCTCAGGCCCCGGCGGCGCGCACAAATTCCACCAGCGCCGCTGTTGACCCATCCCTTTGCATGGGCTCGCTTCCGGTCAGCATCGCATCCACCTCAACCGCCAGAACCTTGCCCAACTCCACCCCCCATTGATCGAATGAGTTGATGCCGAGCATGACGCCTTCGACAAAGACACGATGCTCGTAAAGCGCAAGGATCTGGCCCAGTCGGCGGGGCGTCAGCCGGTCATAGATCAATGTGGTTGAGGGACGGTTGCCCGGAAACATCCGGTGCGCGGCCTGGCGTTCCAATTCTGTCCCCGAGAAACCCGCCTTGCGCATCATCTCGCGCGCGGTCTCAAGCGAGCGGCCCCGCATCAGCGCCTTGGATTGCGCCAGACAATTGGCCACCAAGAGGCGGTGATGATGCGCAAGTTCGGGCTCGTGTCCGGTGGCGGCCACAAGGAATTCGCACGGGATTACAGCGGTGCCCTGATGGATCAGTTGGTAAAATGCGTGTTGCCCGTTCGTCCCCGGCTCGCCCCAGACCACCGGGCCTGAGGGCCGGGTGAGCGGAGCGCCAGCCATACTCACCCGTTTGCCGTTGGATTCCATTTCCAGCTGTTGCAGATAGGCGGGCAGGCGAGAGAGGCGTTGATCATAGGGCAACACCGCGCGGGTGCCATATCCCATCCCCTGATGGTGCCAGATCCCGACCAATGCCAACATCATCGGCAGGTTTTTATGCGGGGCCGCGTCCTGAAAATGACGGTCCATCGATTCTGCGCCTGCCAGAAACGCCTCGAACCGGTCCGGGCCGATTGCGATCATCAAGGGCAGTCCGATCGGACCCCAGACCGAATAGCGCCCGCCCACATAATCGCCAAAGCCAAACACGCGATCCGGATCAATCCCCCAGTCGGCGGTTTTGTCGGTGTTCGAGGATACGGCGGCGAATTGTGGGCCCGGATCGACCCCGGCGCGCGTCATCCAGTCGCGTGCGGTGGCGGCATTGGTCATGGTCTCAAGCGTGGTAAAGGTCTTGGAGGCGACGATAATCAGCGTGCGGCCCGGATCAAGCCCGCGCAGCGTGTCGGCGATGTCTGCCCCATCGACGTTCGAGACGAAATGGCAGCGCGGCCCGTCGTGATAGGGGCTGAGCGCCCGCACCGCCATCTCTGGACCCAGATGCGAGCCGCCGATGCCGATATTGACCACATCGGTGATTGTCCCGCCCGCGCCTTCGATACGGCCAGCGCGCAGGCTGGTCGCAAACTCTGCCATGCGCGCGCGTGTCGCGTGGATTTCGGGCATCACGTCAATGCCATCGACCATGACCGCGCCGCCCGAGAGGTTGCGCAGCGCCGTGTGCAGCACGGGCCGGTCTTCGGTCTCGTTGATGGGCGCGCCCGCAAACATAGCGGTGCGGCGCGCGTCAACGCCGGTGGCCTCTGCCAGCGTGATCAGAGCGGCGCGTGCGGGGGCGGTCATAGCGGTTTTGGAATAATCCAAAAGCATGCCGTCAAACCGGGCCGAGAATTCCCCGGCACGGTGGGGATCGCTGAATAGTTCTGAAATATCAATATGTCGCGCCGCTTGGGCAAAACGCCCGAGATCAAACCACATCCGCTGTCCTTTCACGGACTCCAATGAATTGTCGCACCCGCTAGCACGGCTGCAATCGGTGCCTCAAGAGGGCGCATGTGCTGCGCCCGGTCAAAGGCCGCACGTTTCTGCGCGCCGGTGATCACCAGATGTTTGCAGAGCGCGCCATCCAGCACCCGCGCCGACAGGGTGACGCGCGGCTCTTCCGCCCCCGGCGCGCGTATTGGCAGCAGAATCGGCGCATCGCGCGCCAGCGCCTCTTCCAGCCGGTCGGCCCCCGGAAAGAGCGAGGCGGTGTGCATATCCGTTCCCATCCCCAGAAAGCAGACGTCAATCGGCAGAGCGGGGGCGATATTGGTTTCTAACTCTGCCAGCACCTCCTCGGGTGTCTCTGCCTTGGCATAGAGCGGCAGATAGCGTGCCGCCGCCGCCCGTTTGATCAACAGCCGCGAGCGGATCAACCGGGTGTTGGACCGTATATGCACCTCGGGCCGCCACCTCTCGTCGCTCAACAGGACATCGACCCGGTCCCATTCGAGATCGACGTCGCAAAGCCCGTCAAAGATCGGCCCCGGCGTCGTGCCACCCGGCACGACGAACAAGACCCGCTCGCGATTGCGCAACGCCTTGCGCAGATCTGAGGCCAGCACATCGACCAGCCCCATCGTGAGCATTTCATCGTCGGCATATTCTATAAAACTCATGGACGTATCTCCCGCCAGCGCCGCCCGTCGCGGTGCATCAGCATCAGCGCATCATCGGGCCCTGCGGACCCGGTGGCATAGGGCAGCGGCGCGCTGGCCTGTTCTTCCCAGTCCGCGATTATGGGATCGGTCCAGGCCCAGGCGGCCTCGACCTCGTCACCGCGCATGAAGAGGGTCTGATTGCCCCGGATCACATCCATGATCAGCCGTTCATAGGCATCGGGGAAATCCGCCTCTTCCGGCCCCAGCGCCTCGGCAAAGGTCATGTCGAGGGGCACGTCGATCAAACGCATGCCCCCCGGTCCCGGTTCCTTGATCGTGACCCCCAATTCGATCCCCTCATTGGGTTGCAGTCGGATCGTCAGGATATTGCGGTGTCGCCCGGCATCTGCGCCAAAGATCGAATGCGGCGCGTCCTTGAACACAACCGCGATTTCGCTGGCGCGCTCGCGCAGCCGTTTGCCGGTGCGCAGGTAGAACGGTGTGCCCGCCCATCGCCAATTGCTGATATGCGCCTTGAGCGCCACAAAGCTCTCGGTTGTGCTGTCCCGGTTGCCCACCTGATTGCGATAGCCGGGTTGTACGCCATCGCCCTCATACTGGCCGCGCACCACATTGCCCCGTGCCACCGGATCGAGGGCGCGAATGACCTTGAGCTTTTCGTCGCGCACCGCGTCGGGTTCGAATTTGGCGGGCGGCTCCATGGCGATGAGGCAGAGAAGCTGCATCATATGGTTCTGCACCATGTCGCGCATCGCACCGGATTTATCATAGTAATCGCCGCGCCCGCCGACGCCCACGCTCTCGGCCACGGTGATTTGGATGTGATCGACATATTGGCTGTTCCACAGCGGTTCAAACAGGACATTGCCGAACCGGATCGCCATCAGGTTCTGCACGGTTTCCTTGCCGAGATAATGGTCGATCCGGTAAATCTGACCTTCGCTGAAATGCCGCGCCAGCACATGGTTGAGGTCGCGGGCCGTTTCGAGATCGCGGCCAAAGGGTTTCTCCACCACAATCCGGCTGCGCTCATCCGCCATGCCGTGCTTGTGCAGGCGTTTGGCCAGATCGCCAAAGAGGGCGGGGGCCACCGAGAAATAGAAGGCGCGGATGCGATCCGGTCGCATCAGCGTTGCCAGATTGGCCCAGCCTTCGGTGCCGCGCGCATCGAGCGTGACATAATCCAGCAGATCCAGAAACGCCGTGAGATCCTTTTTGCGGGCAGATTCCTCGCCGCCGAATTCGACAATCGCCTCATGCGCCATGGCCCGATACGCCTTGGTGTCCATTTCAGCGCGCGCTGCGCCGATCAGGCGAATATCGCCCTCGATCTGTCCGGCCACGAAGCGGCGAAAGAGGGCTGGCAATATCTTGCGCCGCGCCAGATCGCCGGTGCCGCCAAAAATCACCAGATCAAAGGGATCAACCGGGATCACCCGAAAGGCCATAGCCCATCTCCTTGCCTTGTCGCCCGCCCGATTTTCGGGGGCATCGCCTGTGACGACAACTCTAACATGTTGGGGCGTCTTCACAATGGCGTCAGAAGCCTTCCCTTGCCAGAGCACGGACAATAGGTGAGAAAAGGCAAACAGACTGTGGATCGCCCTATGAAAGATATTGTCTCCGGCCCGGCCAATCAGGGCAAGTTTCTGGATCCTGCACGCACCGCCAAGGGTGAGCCGCGCGCCTCGGTGCCGCTGAGCCATCCCGAAACGCTATGGTTCAATACCGGTACGCTGTGCAATATCGAGTGCCGCAATTGCTATATCCTCAGTTCGCCCAGCAATGATGCGCTGGTTTATATTACCGAATCAGAGGTGCGCGATTATCTGGCTCAGGTCCGCGACCGGCGCTGGCCGCTGCGCGAGATCGGCTTTACCGGCGGCGAGCCTTTCATGAACCCCGAGATGATCGGCATGGCGCGCGCGGCGTTAGAGGCGGGGTTCGAGGTGCTGATTTTGTCCAACGCCATGCGCCCGATGATGCGCAAGACGATGCGCGCGGGGTTGCTGGATCTGGCCAAGGCGTGGGGAGACAAGCTGACCTTGCGGATTTCGGTCGATCACTGGTCCGAGGCGTGTCATGACGAGGAGCGCGGGCAGGGGGCCTTTGCCAAGACGCTGGAGGGCATGTGCTGGCTGCGCGACAACGGCATTCGCATGACCGTTGCGGGCCGCACCGTCTGGGGCGAGAGCGAGGCGCAATCGCGTGCGGGCTATGCGCGGTTCTATGCCGAGCATGGGTTTGACATCGACGCGGGCGATCCCGCCGCGACCGTGCTTTTCCCCGAGATGGACGAGGGATCAGAGGTGCCCGAGATCACCACCGCCTGTTGGAATATCCTTGGCAAGCGGCCCGAGGATATCATGTGCGCCTCGTCGCGTATGGTGGTGAAACGCAAGGGCGCGGCGCGCCCTGCGGTGGTGGCCTGCACGCTGCTGCCCTATGAGTCCGAGTTCGAGTTGGGCGAAACTCTGGCCGAGGCCGAGCGTGACGTGGCTCTGAACCATCCGCATTGCGCCAAGTTCTGCGTGTTGGGCGGGGCAAGCTGTTCGCGGTGAGGGGGGACTTGTGCTGGTCGCAAGCGCTATGGAACGCGGTGCCCGCCCGAGGGGGCGGTCAGGCGCTGCGCGGCGGCGTGCAAGCACGCCTTGAGTCCGCGCGTTGGTGATTGGGACAAAGGTTGGCGCGATGCCCCCTCTGCCGCCTCACTCATCCTTGAGAAGCCGATCCGCCTTCTTGCGTACCAACACCGTGCGCAGGTCGTGCATCGCCAGGAGGAGCGCATCCGTGACCTGCTCCAACTGGGTATCAGTCGCCTTGGATTGCACCCAATGGGTGGTGGTGTTGAGGTAATCCACCGCCCGCAGGATATCGTCGATATCGCGGTATTCGACCAGCTTGAGCCGTTCCTCCATCCAGTCGGTGATGGCGGCGATGTCGGCCTCGGTCAGCGCCCGCTCGCCATTCGGCTTGATCTCGGACTTGCGGATATTGACCACGGCGATCTGTTCCATGTCGATCCGGCGCTGTCGGTTCTCGGTGTCGACCCGGAACACGAAAGCACCGTTTTCACGGACCCTGAAGTAATAATCTGGCAGATCGCCCGCCATTCGTCCTCCTAGCTCAGCCCTTTGCAGAATGTCTGAATCCGCGTGCACGCCTCTTTGAGGGCCTCGTCAGAGGTTGCATAGCTGATCCGGAAATTTGGCGACAGACCAAAGGCCGCGCCAAACACCACCGCCACGCCGGTTTCCTCCAGAAGCGCCGTGGCAAAGGCCTCGTCATCCGCAATCACCGCGCCGCCTGCGCTGGTCTTGCCGATCAGCCCGGCAATTGATGGATAGACATAGAACGCGCCATTGGGTGTCGGGCAGTCGATGCCCTCGACCTCATTCAGCATTTTAACCACCAGATCGCGGCGGCGGGCAAAGACGGCGTTGTTCTCGGTGATGAAATCATGGCTGCCATTGAGCGCCTCGACCGCCGCCCATTGGCTGATGGTGCAGGGGTTTGAGGTGCTCTGCGACTGGATCTTGCGCATCGCGGCAATCAGATCCTGCGGTCCCGCCGCATAGCCGATCCGCCAGCCGGTCATGCAATAGGCCTTGGACACGCCATTGCAGGTCAGCGTGCGGTCGTAGAGCGCCGGTTCCACCTGTGCGGGGGTGCAGAATTCAAACCCGTCATAGGCCAGATGCTCATACATGTCGTCCGTCATCACCCAGACATGGGGATGACGCAGGAGCACATCCGTCAGCCCCTTCAACTCGTCCCAAGTATAGCCCGCCCCGGTGGGGTTGGAGGGCGAGTTGAAAATGAACCAGCGCGTCTTGGGCGTGATCGCCGCCTCCAGCGCCTCTGGCGTCAGCTTGAATCCGGTCTCGATCCCTGCAGGCGCAATCACCGGCTCGCCGCCTGCCAAGAGCACCATATCGGGGTAGCTGACCCAATAGGGCGCGGGGATCAGCACCTCGTCGCCGGGATTGAGCGTGGCCATCAAGGCATTATAGAGGATCTGCTTGCCGCCCGAGGCAACGCTGACCTGCGCGGGTGTATACTCAAGCCCGTTGTCGCGCTTGAACTTGGCGCAGATCGCCGCCTTTAATTCGGGGATGCCGTCAACGGCGGTGTATTTGGTTTTGCCCTCTTCGATGGCGCGGATGCCAGCGGCGCGGATATGCGCGGGCGTGGCGAAATCCGGCTCTCCGGCGCCCAGACCGATCACGTCGCGCCCGGCGGCCTTGAGCTCTTGTGCCTTGGTGGTGACGGCGATGGTGGGCGAGGGTTTGACGCGCGACAATGTCGCAGACAGACGGGACATAGCCAGCTCCGGTTTGAATTCACTCCGGGAATGTCTTAGGGTGCGCTCAAAGCTTGATCAAGCACGATCACCTGAAAGGAAGACAATGACCGAAGATAGCAGCGACAGCTGGTTTGACCCCGACGCCACCACCTTTGGCGACCGCGTAACCGGCGCGCGTGAGCGCTCTGGTATGAGCCAGTCCGATCTGGCCAAACGGCTGGGCGTCAAGCTCAAGACGCTGAAGGGGTGGGAAAACGATCTGTCAGAACCGCGCGCCAACAAGCTCTCGATGATGGCGGGCATGCTGAATGTTTCACTCCTGTGGCTGCTCTCGGGCGAAGGCGAAGGCCCCGGTGCGCCCGAAATGGGCGAGTTGTCCAACGATGTGGTCGAAATGCTGACCGAAATCCGCGATATTCGCGCGCAATTGACGCGCTCGACTGATCGCCTCGGGCGGTTGGAAAAGACCCTGCGTGCCAAGTTGCGGGAAGAAGCGGGTGAGTGAGACGCCGGTCGAGGCACCGGGTGCTGCGGACGAGCCGCGTCCCCACCGCCTGAAACGCCTGCGCATGCGTGCCATGCGTCGCGGGATCAAGGAAATGGACATCATCCTGAGCCGCTTTGCCGAGGCGCGGCTTGATGCGATGGACAGCAATGCGCTGGACGAATTCGACGCGCTGTTGTGCGAAAACGATCAGGACCTCTATCAATGGGTGACGGGTCAGATTGCGCCACCTGCGCGGTTTGCGCCGCTGGTGACGGATATTGCGGCACAGGCGACGGGGGCAAAATAGATCGCATTTTATGTGATTTAGGCGCGGTTTACCGAATGTTCGGGTTTTTCGATGATGCTCCCCTGCGAGCAAGAACGCACGGAGACCGACATGAGCTTTCACAGCCCCCTCAGCCCGCCCCCCGCACAAAGTGCCTTTATCAGCAGCTATCTTGATGCGCTCTCATTGGTGGAACGGCTGCACCGTCTGTTGCTTGACGTCATCAAGGACGAGTTCGAGCGCGTTGGTGTTCTTGAGATAAACGCCGTGCAGGCGCTCTTGCTCTTTAACATCGGCGATCACGAGGTGACGGCGGGTGAGTTGAAGACGCGCGGCTATTATCAGGGCAGCAATGTCAGCTATAATCTCAAGAAGCTGGTGGATATGGGCTATATGCACCATCAGCGCTGTGAGGCGGATCGCCGCTCGGTGCGGGTGCGGCTGACCGAGAAGGGGCGTCATATCCGCGATCTGGTGGCTGATCTCTTTGCCCGCCACGCCGAGGGGTTGGAAGGGCGCGGCGTGCTGGGCCCTGACGGCGTCGACCAGATCACCGCCTCTCTGCGCCGGGTAGAGCGCTACTGGACCGATCAGATCCGCTATATTTACTGATGCCGGGCGTGGGGCAGGGGCAATGCGCCCAGCATGATATCGTTGATCTCGCGGTAGAGCTTGCGTGACATTGCCGCTTCGAAATCCTCGAATCCCTGCGCCACCTCTAGAAATGCCCCCGGCCCGCGCAGCACCTCGCGGTGATAATATTGCGTGACCCCCGGATCGTGGCCCGCAATCACCAAGCCATTGACGACGATCCCCTCGAAGGGGAAATGCTCATAGGCCAGTGCCGGGGCAAAGCCTTGATTGTTGATCCCGTCGCCCGACACGTCAATCACTTGGCGGTCGCAGTTGGGTGCGCGCGCCAGCAGGTGTGCGCCGTACCCCAAGGCCGAGCCAAGCGCCGTGGGGTAATCGCTGGTCGAGCGCTGCATCCCCGCCAGCACCGCCACCGCGCCGGTGATATCGGCATCAGAGCGTAGCAAGCTCCAGTCGAGATGCAGCTTTTCCTGATATGTACCGCTCCATTCATAGACCGCCAGCGCCACATCGCCCGACGCCCCGCGCAGGATCGCTTCGCGAATGTCGGGGGCATCCAGCGCTGCGGCCAGCCCCACCCGCTGCAACGTATATTCCGCCTCATCGACAGACGAGGACACATCCAGCGCCAGCACCAGCGCAAGGCGACAGGCGCCCAGCGCCGGACCTGCCATAAGGGCGAGGAAAAAGGCGGCGGCCAGTCTCACCAATGGCCGATATTCTCCATGCTGGCCCATGGTTCTGCCGGGGCCAGTGCCGCGCCGTCCTGTAGCAACTCGACCGAGATGTTGTCAGGGCTGCGCACAAAGGCCATGCGCCCATCACGCGGCGGGCGATTGATCGTTACGCCATTGTCCATCAGATGCTGGCACAGCTCGTATATATTGCCGACCGAATAGGCCAGATGGCCAAAATGGCGGCTGTCCGAGGGCAGACCCTCATCGCCATCCCAATTGTAGGTGAGCTCTACCGGGCACTCCTCTTGCCCTTCGGGGGCCATGAACACCAGCGTAAAGCGCCCGCCGTCATTGTCCCATCGCCGGGTTTCCCTGAGCCCCAAGAGGCTAAAGAAGCGTATGGTCGCCTCTAGGTCTTTGACCCGGACCATCGTGTGCAGATATCTGATGAGCATGGTCATCCTCCGTGGTTGCATTTCCCCAGAGGATAGTGGCCCATGCGCCCGTGTCGAGAGCAATATGTGGGCCGAGCGCGGAACGCCCCGGCCTAGAACTCCGACCGGATTCCCAGCGTGATCGAGGTTTCCTCGACGTCGAAGCGGCTGATGTTGGAACTGCTGCGCTCGCTGGTCACGGTCACCGTTGGCACGAATCCCATGTAGCCCCAGTCCTTGAAGGTGGCCGTCACACCGCCAAACACCGATTGATCGTCCCGCCCACCCGGCACCGCGATGATTCCGACCTGATAGCTGTTGTAATCCAGCTGGCTGACGCCCAGTGAGAACTCAAGGCTCGCCGGACCGATATCGCGGCCCATCTGATAGCTGGCAATGCCGGTCCACTGCTCGGACGCGCGGTTTACGCCGTCGCTGTCGGTGTTGCGGTACTGCACCCGAAACCCGATCTGCCCGCCGCCCGCCAGCATGACGCCAAGTCCGGCAAAGCCCGCGGCCACCGTGCTGTCGGCGTTGCGCGATGCTTGGTCCTGTTGATCTTCCAGAGAGCCGCCAAAGCTGAGAAGCACCCGTTCGCTCAGCCGCTGATGCCGTGCCGCGCCCAGCCGCGCAAAATCATAGAGCGGATCGCCGCCATACCAGACCCGCCCGACGTCGAGATCGAGTTTCCACGTCACCGCCTCGGAACTGCCGCGCAGATACTGGCTCACCCCCAGTTCGGCCACGGTCGAAGACAGATCTTCTCCGCTCAGCCCCACCACCGGGTCCGATATATCGACCCGGCGCGCATTGATCCGGCCGCGCAACCGGGTTTCACGCCCCGCGCTCTGGGCAACCCGGTAGGATACCGCAGCCTGCGCCGTGGTGATCAACCCCGAGAGCGCCTGTGCGGACGGGCTGAGTGCACCCAGCACCGGCACCCCGTCGATGATGTTGAGCGGGCTGTTGGCGCCGTTGTTCACATTGTCCGATGGCGTCACCGAGAACTTGAAATCAAACCGGAGCGGATTGCGCGCGCGCACGGTCTGAAATGCCGATACGGTCTCGGACCGTGCCACCGCATCCGGGGCATGATCGACGGCCCGCCGCAACCAGAATTGCGAGCCGGTAAGCCGCGCATCGGCAAAGCTGACCTGCGCCGCCAGATTGGCCGCCTGATAGCGCTGATCGTCGTTTTCAGCATGCCAATAGGCCAGTGCTGCCTTCTTTTGAGCTGCGCCATAGGCATGCGCCTGTGCCAGTGCCAGCGCCTGATAATAATGCGCCCGCGGGTTGCGTTTGTCTGCCGCAAGCAAGCCCTTGCTCAGATCATAGGCAAGGCGGGGCTGCCCCGCTGCCAACGCCTGACCGGCCAGCGCATCCGTTTGGGTCAGAGACAGGCGAACAGGTTCGGCCAGCGCCGCAAGACTGCACGACGTCAGCGCGAGAAAGGCGCAGGCAAGCCGCATATCACGGCGTGCCACTGTCCGGATTGACCGTCGCGCAAATCGGCGAACTCACCGCTGCACCGCACTGGTCCAGAACGAAAATACCCGTTTCAAGCTCATTCTCGAACCCCAGCGGATTGCTGACCCCGTCAAAGCCGGTCAGGTTCACAACCCCGGCAACTCCTTCGGCATTCGGCCCTCCAAAGACACCGCCATAGGATCCGGTCGACGTTGGCGTGGGGCTGTTGGATCTGGGATCTGCCAGATCGTATTCAACCGAACCATTGAACGTGCCGTTGGCCGTGATCCCGGTGGACACGAGAACCAGCGACGGCAGCTCGATGGGAGGGAAGGTGACACTTTCGGGATCGGCAGCGCTCTGGATCAGACGCCGGTTAAAGATGTTGCCCTCGACGCTGTTGTCCGCGAAATCGGCATTTACAAAAACATCGCCGGTCACCGAGTTGGACTGCGGAACCAAGAGCTCGTTGGGCGTCCCGGCGGGCACGGCCAACAGGTCGGCTCCGACGGCGTCTGAGCCGTTGGTCACGCCCACATATTTGCCAGCGTAACTGACCAGACCGGTTGTTTCGGTGACCGATGGCGGCGTGTATTCGCCGTCCCGCTCAAAGAACCCGCCGACGAAAAAGCGGTTGCGTGGGCCGGGGCTTCCGACGGCGCCGGCGCGCACCGCGCCGCTGTTATTGGATTGCCCCACATAGGCCGTGAAATGCCGGTCCAGCGGATCATCCTGCGCGGTAAAGGCCAGATAGCCATCGCGGTCCAATCCCGGACGCCGCCGGTAAATCGCCGTGATCGGCACCTCGTCGAGGTTCAGCCCCACGACCGACACCGTGCCGGTCTGCGCATCGAATGAAATGCTCTGAACATTTCCCGCCAAAGCGGCGGGCACGGCCACCGGCGTGGTGGGCGTCACCGTATCGGTCGGGGTCTCGCCGCCATCGACCGGCGTTCCGTCCTCTGCAGGTTCAAACGGGTTGGATGATCCGCCCCCGCATGCGCTCAACAGGGCTGCGGCCATTAGGCCTGCCACGATATGTTTCATGATGAGACTGCCCTCAATATGTGTTTTATTCTTTGTTTTTCAGACAGACTCGGGCCATTGCATTTAAAAGTCAATCAAGGATGCTGGCGCGGGTTGTAAAAACTGCCCCCCTGTGTCCTACCAGCACATACTCGATATTGGCTTTCCAGATGGTATATCCCCAAGATATAGTGATCTCCGACTCGTTCTAGTGATGAAAGGCCCTGCCATGCCCCTCTCTGCCGACCAACAGGCCGAAATCGACGCCCAGCGCGGCCAGACCCAAACCACCCTGCGCGCCACGGCGCAGGGGATGGAACAGCACCTCTACACCGCCCATCCGGTGCTCGATCACGGTTTTGTCCGCGTCATCGACTATATGGGCGACGATGCGGCCATCGTGCAGGCCGCGCGGGTGAGCTATGGCGCGGGCACCAAGCATGTGCAGAATGATGAGGGGCTTATTCGCTACCTCATGCGCCACTGGCATTCGACCCCGTTCGAGATGTGCGAGATCAAGCTGCATGTCAAACTGCCGGTCTTTGTCGCGCGTCAGTGGATCCGGCACCGCACCGCCAACGTCAACGAATATTCCGCCCGGTATTCGATCCTTGACCGTGAATTCTACATTCCGGCCCCCGACGCGCTCAACGCGCAATCGACCACCAACAATCAGGGGCGCGGTGCGGCCCTTGAGGGCGAAGAGGCGCAGCGCGTGTTGCGCCTGCTGACCGAGGACGCGATGCGCTGCTATGACCATTACGAGGATATGATTTCACAGGATGGCCAACAGGGGCTCGCGCGGGAATTGGCGCGCATGAACCTGCCCGCCAATATCTATACGCAATGGTATTGGAAGGTCGATCTGCACAACCTGCTGCATTTCCTGCGCCTGCGCGCCGACGCCCACGCCCAATACGAAATCCGCGTCTACGCCGAGGAGATTTGCCGCCTCGTCGCCGATTGGGTGCCCTATGCCTATAAGGCGTTCGAGGATTACCGCATGGGTGGGGCGAATTTGTCCGCCACCGCGCTCGATTGCGTGCGCCGGATGCTGAAAGGTGAGACGGTCACGCAGGAGACCTCTGGGATGAGCAAGGGGGAATGGCGGGAGTTTGAGGGAGTTTTGAACGCCCCCGCATAGCGGGGACAAAACGCTCCAGTGGCGCGTTTTGAGTGAAAAACGGTCGCGCCCATGGCGCGGCCTAGATGGGGTTAGCGGAATAATGGTCAAGCGTAGCAAAGCACATCATTTCGTTCCAAAGGTTTTACAGAAAGCCTTCTGTTGTCGTGGAAATGAGATTTGGTTCTCAAGGAAGAAAACTGATCGCTTTACGGCTCCTGAATTAACACCAACTGAAAAAGCGTTTGTAGTTCCGAACTACTACTCGATCTTGGATGGTCGCGGCCTTTCTGATGTAGTTGAGAAGGAATTCTACGGAAAGATAGATAATTACCTTGGTTCGATGCTTCCCGACGTCTTGTCGGCCTTCGATAGGGGAGAGGTGCCAGTGTTTTCTGGCAACGCACTTGATAGTCTTAGACGTATTGTTTTTGAGTTGGTTAAAAGGACACCAGATTTTACCAAGAGCTATAGCGATCACAAGATAGGCTTAGAGATTGCAGAAGCTACGTTACTTAGCGTGGAAAACGGCAACAAAGACAGCCAATACAGATGTGATATTCTCAAAATCCTAGATGACCCCGAAAAGCTCAAGGCTATTGGGAGAAGTGTTCGCGTGAAAGCTGTGATAAGCTCGTCTGATAGGATCTGGCCGGAGCTCGAAGAATTTTCAGTCAGATGGGCCATAAGTGAGAGTAAGCATTCATTCATTCTCTCAAGTATGATTGCGTATCGCGTTGGTAATGGCGGTTCAAATGGATTGTCGAATCCAAACATGGAAATTTGGATGCCGATCGCACCAAAGGTCGCTCTTGTGCTTTTGCGTGACAGATTAGGGAAAGTGCCATTGAAGGTCATTGAAAGCGCTGAACACATCAGGAAGGTGAACCAGTATGCAATTGCAAACTCTATGCAAGTGGGTTCACATTCGCAGAGGCTGTTAGAATCCCTCACCGGGCAAAGATCCAAGTTTGGGATGATGTTGCAAAACGAGCGTAGAGAACATTCTTAACCTAATCACCAATCTCTCAAACCGTCAGTCGCAGCCACCCGTAGGGTGCGCATTCATCGCGCACCATGCCACCAAAAAAAACAAACGCGCCGCTCATAACCTGCCCCAACCAACACGATTCACGACATTTTCCCCGTCTCATCGGTGCTCCATAACTGCGCACCCTACGCATTGACGCGCCATAAATACCCACCCTACGGCCAAGCGGCGGGACCGTCGCGGCGGGTCGAAAAAACAGCCCGAGCCTCGGGATGCGTCCCCCACCGATGTTCCACCGGAGTGATCCAGCGCTGCCGGAGCGCCCCGCGCCGTCCCCCCGCTTTTGGATGATTGACCATCGGCGTTGGCCTGATGGAAACACTTTGTTTCGGCCAACGGATAATTCAGATCTTTCCCGATGAGGCAAAATAGCGCTTAATTTATGGCAAAAATGTGCGCGCCGCCCCATTGGGGCAAGACTTATTCATAATCCGTAAAATTGTGCGGTGAAGTCAGCTTAGATCGGAGTATTTCACAATGACCAAGATGTTTACATACCAAGAGGATGGCCTCGCCTACACCGTCACGCTGTATGAGGACCCGGACAATCCCGGCACGTTTCTGGCGGATATTACCGTCAATGAAGGGGCCATGGATGTGAACGCCATCTACTTCGGAGATGATGACTTTTCCGGTGACAGCGCGGGGCTGAAAGGGCCGCTCAATATGAATGGGGCCCAGCTTCATGGTCAGCACATGCAGTGGGATACGGCCGTTCAACTCAGCAGTCCCGGGCTTGGGCCCGAGGGTGAGGAAAAGGAAACCTACGTATCCAATGGCGAAACTCTGACGATAGAGTTGAATATCAACAGCCTTGATGAGATCGATGTGTTCGGCATCCGGGCAACGTCTACAACGACGGAGAGTGGCTCGATCAAGGCGGTGTCCGACCAGCCGGAAGAGCCCGAAGAGCCGGAGGACGATCCGGCCTATGACAAGGTCGGTTTTGGCGTCGCAATCGGAGAGAACGGCGGCATCGAGAACGGGGTGTTTGTGCGAGAGGACGACTTGCCCGAAGGGCAAGAGGGCACCTTTGCGAACTATGTCAATTACTACCAAGAGCAATATGGAGACGATCCGGAGTTTGCCATCTCGCAGCTGGAATCGGTCGTTGTCTATGATGTGTCCTTTGAAGTCGATGAAAACGGCGACATTCTGGAAATTCCCAATGAGTTGTTCAGAGTCGATGCGCCTGAAGAGGGATTTCAGGATGCAGACGCTTTGATCGCCGCCTATGAGGAAACGATCGACAGCGCTGCGCCTGAAGAGGCGGAGGAACCCGATGGGGCTGACCTGTTGGCGGCCCTTAGCCTCGAAACCAATTTCGAAGCGGATGCGTTCCCGAATGATGACATGCTGGAGGACGAATACGAGATGATCTGAGCTGTCGGTTTGAAGCGTCTGGATTTCAAACCGACGTTCCGAACCGAAACGCAAGGCCGTCTGGCACCCTCGCTGATTGCGAGGGTGCCGTCGTTATACTGGGTTTGCCAACAGAGCGCGTCGCGGCTGTCCCCGTGTTGTCGCCTTCACCTCAGCAAGGATGCCCTCAACAAAGAAGAGTGCGCGGTTCTGATGGCAGATGGTCGTATTGACCCGGACGCCCCCACGCCACGCGCAAACCGCCACACCAGCCCTCGTCTCATACCCCCCGCACCCTTGGGCGCACCCATTTCGAGGCCGGTTCCACGATCAGATCGGTGATCGCCCAGACCAGCGCATCGACGCGGTCGGGGCTGCCGCGGCCCTCAAACCCGCGCGCGGTCATGGCGCACATCTGATCCTCCAGCGCGCTCAGACCCCGCGCATGATGCACCCGGCCTTGCTCATAGAGGGCCGCCACCGGCTCGGCCCGCGCCAGCTTGCCCCGGCTCGCGTGCACCTTGCGCAGCGGCACCAATGGATCGACCTGCCGGATCACCTGTTCCACCAGATCGCCGCCCTGATTGACCTCGGCCACCACCCGTTCGGCCCCCCAGAGTTCGCGCGCGCGGATCGCTGCGCGGGCCCAGCGGGCAGGGCTGGCGGCGCTGACACTGGCATCGGCCAGCACCCAGACCCGCCAATCCTGCACCGGCCCGCGCGTGATCGCCCCTGCCACGATGATCCCGCATTCATCCGACCCGGCATGGCCCGTCACTGGCGGGTCGACCGCCACCACCACCCGGTCGAACTCGGGCAGGGTATCCACCCGGCACCCGTCGAGCATGGCCGGTGTCCAGAGCGCATCCTCGGCCTCGTCGATCAACAGGCCTTCCAGTTCCTGCCGCCCCAGCCGCGTGCCTGCATAGCGCGCCCGTACCTCATCAAGAAAGCTCTCGGCCAGATAGGCGCGATTGGCCTCGGTGGGCGCGCTTGTGACCACAGTTGAGGGCACCGCCACGATATCCTTGAGCACTCCCACATTACGCGGTGTCGTGGTCACACAAACGCGCGGCGCCTCGCCCAGCCGCAGACCGAATTGCAGCATGTCCCAGGTTTCGCGCGCCCGCTTCCACTTGGCCAGCTCATCCACCCAAGCCCCGTCGCACTGTGGTCCGCGCAGCCCCTCGGGATCATGCGCCGAAAACGCCTGTGCCACCGCACCGTTGGGCCAGATCAGCCGTTTGCGCGTGGCCTGCCATTCGGGGCGGCGATCCGGGGGCGAGCAGGCCAGAATGCCGCTCTCGCCAAACACCATCACCTCGCGCACCTGATCTATGGTCTCGCCCACCAGCGCGATCCGCTGGCAGCGGCCCGCATCGCGGGGGCGCGCGCCTTCGACCTGCGCGCGCACCCATTCAGAGCCGGCGCGGGTCTTGCCCGCACCGCGTCCGCCCATGATCACCCATGTCCGCCAGTCACCCTCGGGCGGCAGTTGATGCTCCAGCGCCCAGAACTCAAAGAGATAGGGCAGGGCCATCAATGCGCCGTCACTGAGGGCATCGAGGAAGTCGTCCCTGGCAGCTTGCCCTTTTGAGACGATCCAGTCGGCACCCGACCTGATGTCGGGCATCGTCGAAATCGAGCGCGTATCCGTGGACAATGCCACGGTCTTCTCTTCTGCGTTTTTCAAGTTGCGCCTCCGCTTCTATCGCGATCTTGAGCCATTGCCGGATTTCGGCGGTGGCCTTGGTTGCATTCTTCAACTCATCCAGTTCCCCGGCCCGGATCCGCAGATAGATCTCTGCCAGTTCCTCGCGCATGTCCGCCAACTGCTGTTCCAGCGCGTTGATCGAGGTTGTCAGGCCCGTGGGCCCCTCATCGGGGGTAATCAAAACCATGCGTGCTCTTGCCTCATGATTGGTGTGTTTCGGAAAACCCTCCCTCCGGCCGACACGAAAAAACGGCCTCCGGGGTTTCCCCCGGGGCCGTTGCCCATCTCGTCCAGCGTGTCACAACCTATAGGTGAGAGCGTGCGCCGAGTCAAGCACGCGCACCTCGTGGTATTCGGCTAAGTCTCCGGTATGTTTACCTTTTCTTAACCATGTGTCGTCGCAAGTCGTCGCGCGCCCGGTTTTTCTGGCGGCACATACGCCCGCCAGAGGCGCGCTCTTCTCCGCGCTCAGGCGCGGTGAGCGCCCATCGCCAGCCCCTGCACAAAGCTCAGGACATCCGCCACCGATTGCCCTTTGGCGATCTCGCCCACAATCGCAGAGCCCACAACACAGCCATCGGCCACGCTTGCGATCATCTCGGCGGTTTCGGGGGTGCGAATGCCAAAGCCCACGATCACCGGCAGATCGGTCTGCGCCTTGATCCGCGCCACCTCGGGGGCGACATCCGCCGCCTCTGCCGCCGCAGCGCCTGTAATGCCCGTGATCGAGACGTAATAGACAAATCCGGATGTGTTCTCCAAAACCTTGGGCAGGCGCTTGTCATCGGTGGTGGGGGTGGCGAGGCGGATGAAATTCATGCCCGCCTTGCTTGCCGGAATGCACAGCTCTTCATCCTCTTCGGGGGGCAGGTCCACCACGATCAGCCCGTCAATCCCGGCGGCCTTGGCATCGACCAGAAACTTGTCCACGCCCCGATTGTAGATCGGATTGTAATAGCCCATCAGCACGATGGGCGTGGTGTCATCGCCCTTGCGAAACTCCCGCGCCATGGCCAGCGTCTTTTCCAGCGTCATGCCCGCTGCCAGCGCCCGTTGACCCGCCAGTTGGATCGTTGGTCCGTCCGCCATCGGATCGGTAAAGGGCACGCCCAGCTCGATCACGTCGACGCCCGCCTCCGGCAAGCCCTTCATGACCGCCAGTGAATGATCATAATCCGGATCTCCCGCCATGATGTAGGAAACAAACGCCTTTTTCCCGGCGGCTTTCAACTCTGCAAACTTGGCGTCGATGCGTGTCATTTGGGGTGTGTCCTTCGAATGGGTCCGTGCGGGTTTGGCGCAAAGCGCGCGGGAAATCAATGCCCGGCTTGACCTTGGGCCTTGCAAACCCGTAGATGCGCGCAATTCAAGGCATGGAGGGTCTGAGATGGGCTTTAAAATGGGAATCGTGGGCCTGCCCAATGTGGGCAAATCCACGCTCTTTAACGCGCTCACCCGCACAGCGGCCGCACAGGCCGCGAATTTTCCATTTTGTACCATCGAGCCCAATGTGGGCGAGGTGGCCGTGCCTGACGCCCGGCTGGACAAACTGGCCGAGATTGCGGGGTCGAAGCAGACCATCCCGACGCGCATGACCTTTGTCGATATCGCAGGCCTCGTCAAAGGCGCCTCCAAGGGCGAGGGCTTGGGCAATCAGTTTCTCGCCAATATCCGCGAAACGGATGCGATTGCCCATGTGCTGCGCTGCTTTG
The DNA here is from genome assembly GCF_048262375.1 of Roseovarius sp. Classification (GTDB taxonomy): domain Bacteria; phylum Pseudomonadota; class Alphaproteobacteria; order Rhodobacterales; family Rhodobacteraceae; genus Roseovarius. Next base: position 88,745 of record NZ_JBLXFE010000005.1, on the reverse strand, counting down.
AGGATGGCGATGTGACCCATGTCGAGGGCCGCGTTGATCCGGTGGCCGATGCCGACACGATTGAAACCGAGCTGATGCTGGCCGATCTTGAGTCGGTGGAAAAGCGCCGCGCCGGTCTGCAACGCAAGCTCAAGGGCGGCGACAAGGATGCAGCACAGGCAGAGCGCCTGCTGGGCCTCGCGCAGGCCGCGCTCGAGGCGGGGCGTCCCGCCCGCACGGTGCAGGTCGATGCCGAAGACGCCAAGGCCTGGAAAATGCTGCAATTGCTGACCGCCAAGCCGATCCTTTATGTCTGCAACGTCGATGAGGCCCATGCCGCCACTGGCAATGCCCATTCCGACGCCGTGGCGAAAATGGCGGAAGAACAGGGCGCGGCCTCGGTGGTGATCTCTGCCCAGATCGAGGAAGAAATCTCCAAGCTGGAGCCGGAAGAAGCCGAGATGTTTCTTACCGAAATGGGGCTCGACGAGGCGGGTCTCGACCGGCTGATCCGCGCAGGCTATGGCCTCTTGCATCTGGAAACCTACTTCACCGTCGGCCCGAAAGAGGCGCGCGCCTGGACCATTCCGGCGGGCACCCCCGCGCCCAAGGCTGCAGGCGTCATTCACGGCGATTTCGAGCGCGGCTTCATCCGCGCGGAAACCATCGCCTATGACGATTTTGTCACCCTTGGCGGCGAGCAAAAGGCCAAGGACGCAGGCAAGATGCGGTCCGAGGGCAAGGGGTATGTCGTCAAGGACGGCGACGTGTTGCATTTCCTCTTCAACACATAAGACGGCAGGGCGCCGCCCTGTCCGCAGATCAGACCGTCCGCCCCCGCCAGATCCAGCCGCCGCCCAGCACGCGGCTGCTGTCCGTCTCATAGAACACGCAGGCCTGACCCGGGGACACACCTTCTTCCGGTGTCAGCAACTCCACCTCGGCCTCGGTGGCGGAAATGGGCCGCAACACCGCTTCGCGCGGCGGGCGGGTCGAACGGACCTTGACCGAAATCCGCCATTCCGCTTGCGAGGTCATGGGCACATCGCCCAGCCAGTTGATTTCGCGCAGCGGCACAGTGCGGGTCGAAAGCAGTTCCTTCGGCCCCACGATCACCCGGCGCGCATCGACATCAAGGCGGACGACATAAAGCGGCTCTTCCAGCCCGCCGATGCCAAGGCCCCGGCGCTGACCGATGGTGTAATGAATGACCCCCTCGTGCTGACCAAGGACGCGCCCGTCGGCATGCACGATTTCGCCCGGTTCTGCCGCGCCGGGGCGCAATTTCTCGATCACGCTGGCATAATTGCCGTTGGGCACGAAACAGATGTCCTGACTGTCGGGTTTATCCGCAACCTGAAGCCCGTATTTGGCCGCAAGCTCCCGGGTTGCCGCCTTGGACGGCAGATGCCCCAAAGGAAAGCGCAGATAGTCCAGTTGCTCGGGCGTGGTGGAGAACAGGAAATACGACTGATCGCGCGCCGAATCAGTCGCGCAATGCAATTCCGGCCCCTGCGCACCGATCTTGCGCTGAATATAATGCCCGGTTGCCATGCAATCGGCCTCAAGATCACGGGCGGTTTCCAAGAGATCCTTGAACTTAACCCGTTCGTTGCAGCGGATGCAGGGCACCGGCGTCGCCCCGGCCAGATAGCTGTCGGCAAATTCGTCGATCACTGCATCACGAAAGATGTTCTCGTAATCCAGCACATAATGCGGGAAACCCAGGTCCTCGGCCACGCGGCGGGCGTCGTGAATATCCACGCCCGCACAGCAGGCGCCTTTCTTGGCCAGCGCGGCCCCATGATCATAAAGTTGCAGGGTGACGCCCACCACATCATAGCCTTCGGTGGCCAGATGTGCGGCCACAACAGAGCTGTCAACGCCGCCCGACATGGCAACAACCACGCGGGTCTCTGCGGGTGACTTGGGGAATCCAAGCGAATTCAGGGGTTTGTTCGTATCCAGCGCCATGGTGGTCTCCGCTCGGGTCTTTCAGAATATAGGAAAATCCTAAGCACTCTCAAGACCCGGTTTCACGCCCCATTAAGCCTGAGACAGGCATTCTTGGCCCGTCAAGACAAAGGGTGAGCGTGATGTATCTGAAGAAAGTCGAAGGGCCAAGGGCCGTTAACCTGCCGGATGGTTCGGTTCTCAGTCGGGCGGATTTGCCATCCCCACAAACGCGGCGTTGGGTTGCCTCGCGCAAACTCGCCGTGGTGCGCGGGGTGGCTTATGGGCTGATCTCGCGCCGCGATGCGCTCGAGACTTACGACCTCAGTGAGGAAGAGTTTGACAGCTGGATCGCGGCGGTCGCCCTGCACGGCGAGGGTGCGCTCAAGGTCACCTCACTCAGGGTCTACAGGTAACCAGAAGTTGAGCGATGCCCTATCAAAAACAATGGTAACGGGTGGTTAACCAATTTTGTTGAGTGTGGCGGGTATCGAAGCAATGACCCTTGGAGTTTCAAATGCGTGTACTTTTGGTTGAGGACGATCCAACAACCTCGAAGAGCATCGAATTGATGCTGATCCATGCCAATTTCAATGTCTATACCACCGATCTGGGGGAAGAAGGCATCGATCTGGCCAAACTCTATGATTATGATCTGATCCTGCTGGATCTGTGCCTGCCGGATATGAACGGCCACGAGGTGCTGCGCCAGCTTCGCCTTGCGCGGGTAGCCACGCCCATTCTCATTCTGTCCGGCGCCGATGATACCGCCAGCAAGATCAAGGGTTTCGGGTTTGGTGCCGATGATTATCTGACCAAGCCGTTTCACCGCGACGAACTGGTGGCGCGCATTCACGCGATCATCCGCCGTTCCAAGGGACATTCGCAATCGGTGATCCGCACTGGCAAGATCAATGTCAACCTCGACGCCAAGACTGTGGATACGGCGGGCAAGGCGGTGCATCTGACCGGCAAGGAATATCAGATGCTCGAGCTGTTGTCGCTGCGCAAGGGCACGACCCTGACCAAGGAGATGTTTCTCAACCATCTTTACGGCGGCATGGATGAACCTGAACTCAAAATCATCGACGTGTTCATCTGCAAGCTGCGCAAGAAGCTGTCAGAGGCGACGGAGGGTGCCAATTACATCGAGACAGTCTGGGGGCGCGGTTATGTGCTGCGCGATCCTGAACAGGGCGAGATGGGCGGGCGCTCTCTGGCGATTGGGGCCTGAGGGCCGCGCGGGCTCTGGACGCTGGGCGGGTCGGGCACTATCACTCTGGTCAGGCATGAGGTGGGCATAAGGCGCTCTCTCATGCGGGATCAGAGAGGGGCCGATGACCGATACGATTGCCGTTGATGACCTGAGCGAGGCAGAGGCGCGGGCAGAGCTGGCGCGCCTTGCGGCGCTCCTGGCTGAGGCCAATCGCGCCTATCACGGCGAAGACGCCCCTGAAATATCAGACGCCGCCTATGATGCGCTCAAGGCGCGCAATGCGCTGATCGAGGCAAGATTTCCGGCGCTCAAGCGCAGCGATAGCCCGTCGGAACAGGTGGGGGCGGCCCCATCCGAGGGGTTTGCCAAGGTCACGCACAAGGTGCGCATGCTCAGCCTTGGCAATGCGTTCGAGGCCGACGATGTGGCCGAGTTTGACACCCGCATCCGCCGCTATCTGGGATGGGCCGACGTGGCCCTGCTGACCTATACCGCCGAGCCCAAGATCGACGGGCTCAGCCTCAGCCTGCGCTATGAGCAGGGCAAACTGGTGCAGGCGGCGACGCGCGGCGATGGTGAAACCGGCGAGAATGTCACCGCCAACGCTCGCACCATCGCCGATATTCCCGGCACGCTCACCGGCGCGCCGGATGTCCTCGAAGTGCGCGGCGAGGTTTATATGAGCCACGCTGATTTCAAAGCGCTCAACGCCCGGCAGGCCGCCAAATCCGACAAACCCTTTGCCAATCCGCGCAACGCTGCGGCCGGATCGCTCCGGCAGCTTGATGCGACCATCACCGCCGCGCGCCCGCTGCGCTTCTTTGCCTATAGCTGGGGGGATCTCAGCGCGCCGTTGGCCGACACGCAGATGGGCGCCATCAAACGGCTTGCGGCGCTTGGGTTTCAGACCAATCCCCTGACCGTGCTCTGTGATGGCGTTGACGCCCTGCTTGCGCAATATGCGATGATCGAGCAGGCGCGTGCGACGCTGGGTTATGATATCGACGGCGTGGTCTACAAGGTTGATGATCTGGCCCTGCAAGTGCGGCTTGGCTTTCGCTCGACCACGCCCCGATGGGCGATTGCGCATAAGTTTCCTGCGGAACTGGCCTGGACCCGGCTCGAGGCGATCGACATTCAGGTGGGCCGCACCGGCGCGCTGAGCCCGGTGGCGCGACTGAGCCCTGTGACGGTCGGCGGTGTCGTGGTCAGCAACGCGACCCTGCACAATGAGGATTACATCGCCGGGCGCGACAGCAAGGGTGGGGTCATTCGCCCCGATGAAAACGGCAATGCCAAGGATATTCGCGTCGGCGACTGGGTGCAGGTCTACCGTGCGGGCGATGTGATCCCCAAGATCGCGGATGTGGATTTGGGCAAGCGGCCCGAGGAGGCCACAGCCTTCGTCTTTCCCACCACATGCCCCGAATGCGGCTCTGACGCCGTGCGCGAAGAGGGCGACGCCGTGCGCCGTTGTGTCGGCGGCCTCATCTGTCCGGCGCAGGCGGTGGAAAAGCTCAAGCATTTCGTCTCCCGCGCGGCGTTTGACATTGAGGGGTTGGGGGCCAAGCAGGTGGAGATGTTCTATAAAGACGATCAACTGCCAGTTAAGGAACCCGCAGCCATATTTACCCTCAAAGAACGCGACAGGAAGAACTTTACCAAGCTGGCTAACCGCGAAGGCTGGGGTGAAAAGAGCGCGAAGAACCTCTTTGAAGCAATTGAAGAAAAAAGAAAAATCCCGTTTGGCCGATTGCTCTTTGCGCTTGGCATCCGGCATGTGGGCGAGCAGGCCAGCACGCTCATTGCGCGCAACTATGGCACCTGGGATGAATTCATTGCGGCGATGGACGCGGCGAAGGAATTCGAAGGGCCGGAATGGGAGCGCCTGCTTGGCATTGACGGGGTCGGCACGGTGATGGCGCGCGCCCTTGTCGGGGCCTTTGCAGAGCCGCATGAACGTGACAGCATTGACCGGCTCACCCAGCATCTGACGGTGGAAGAGGCCGCGCGCCCTGACACCTCGGGCAGTCCGGTGGCGGGCAAGACCGTGGTGTTCACCGGCACGCTGGAAAAGATGACCCGCGCCGAGGCCAAGGCGCGCGCCGAGGCGCTAGGCGCCAAGGTTGCAGGCTCGGTCAGCGCCAAGACAGACCTGCTCATCGCGGGCCCCGGTGCGGGGTCCAAGGCGAAAAAGGCGCAAGAGCTGGGCATTGAAACGGTAGACGAGGATGGTTGGCTTGCCCTCATCGAGGGCGCATGAGCACCCGGCCCGAAATCCTCTTTCCGCTCTTTGCCGGGCTGGAAACCCTAGAGGGGATCGGCCCCAAGACCGCGCAAAACCTTGTCGCGCTCGATATCACACGCCCGCGTGACCTGATCCTGACCTTGCCGCATGGGGCGGTGGATCGCCGCCGCCGCGCGACGGTGCAGGGGGCCGATCTGCCCGGTATCGTCACGGTTGAGGTGACGGTGGGCCAGCACCGCCCGCCTGCGCGTAAAGGGGGGCCGTACCGCGTGGTGGTCGAGGATGCCGCCACCAGCTTTCATCTGATTTTCTTTCACGCCCGCGATGAATACCTGCGCCGCATGCTGCCCACCGGCGCGCGGCGCGTCGTCTCGGGCAAGGCCGAACTGTTCGACGGGATTGCCCAGATGGTGCACCCCGATCACATGCTCCCCCCCGAAGAGGCGGGTGACATCCCCGATTTCGAGCCGGTCTATCCCCTGACCGCCGGGGTCACCCAGCGGGTGATGGCCAAGGGGATGCATTCGGCGCTGATGCGCCTGCCGGATCTGGCCGAATGGATCGACCCGGTGCAAAAGGCGCAGGCCGGTTGGCCCGATTGGGCAGAGGCCATTCGCCGCGCCCATAGCCCGGAAGAGGCCCGCGATCTTGCGCCCACATATCCGGCGCGCGAACGCCTCGCCTATGACGAGCTTATGGCGCATCAGATGACGCTGGCGCTTGCCCGCTCGAAACTGCGCCGCGCCAAGGGGCGAGCGACCGTGGGCACGGGGCGCTTGCAGGCACGGGTGCTGGAGGCGCTGCCCTATGCGCTGACCGGCGCGCAAACCCGCGCCATTGCCGAGATTGCCGCCGATATGGCCGCTCCGCTGCGAATGAACCGGCTGCTTCAGGGCGACGTCGGCGCGGGCAAGACGCTGGTGGCGTTCAAGGCGCTCTTGATCGCGGTCGAGGCGGGCGGGCAGGGGGTGATGATGGCCCCCACGGAAATTCTCGCGCGCCAGCATTTGCAAGGGCTGAGGCCCCTGGCCGAGAGCGCGAATGTCGTGCTCGAAATCCTTACAGGCCGCGATAAGGGGGCAGAGCGCCGCGCCAAGCTTGCCGCGCTCAAACGTGGCGATATTCAGATCCTTGTCGGCACCCATGCGGTGTTTCAAAAGGATGTGGAATTCGCCGATCTGCGCCTCGCGATTATCGATGAGCAACATCGCTTTGGCGTCCGCCAGAGGTTGGAACTGGGTCAAAAGGGGGCGCAGGCCGATGTGCTGGTGATGACCGCCACGCCGATTCCACGCAGCCTCGCACTGGCGCAATATGGCGATATGGATGTTAGCGTGCTGGACGAAAAACCGCCCGGCCGCCAGCCGATCAAGACTGCATTGGTCAGTATGGGACGGATCGACGAGGTGGTGGATCACCTGCGCCGCGCCTTGGCCGAGGGGCGACAGGCCTATTGGGTCTGCCCTCTGGTCGAGGAAAGCGAGGTGGTGGACCTCAGCAGCGCCGAGGAACGGTTCAAGCGGCTGCGCGCGGCCTTGGGCGAGGGGATCGTCGGGCTGGTGCATGGTCAGATGCCGCCCGAAGACAAGGACGCCGCCATGGCCACCTTTCAACGTGGCGAGACCAGCGTGCTTGTCTCGACCACCGTGATCGAGGTGGGCGTCGATGTGCCCAATGCGTCGATCATGGTGATCGAGCGCGCCGAAAGCTTTGGTCTGGCGCAGTTGCACCAGCTGCGCGGGCGCGTCGGGCGGGGGCAGGCGGCCTCGACCTGCTTGCTGTTGTATCAGGCCCCGCTCAGCGAGGGGGGCGAGCGGCGGTTGACGACGATGCGCGACACCGAGGACGGATTTCGGATTTCCGAGGTTGATCTCGAAATGCGCGGTGCGGGCGATCTGATCGGGACGGCGCAATCGGGCCTGCCCAAGTTCCGCGTCGCGGACCTCGAATCGCAATCCGCCCTGATGGCGATCGCGCAATCAGACGCGCGCAAACTCTTGCAGGATGACCCGGACCTTGTGTCTGATCGCGGTCGTGCGGCACGGGTGCTGTTGTGGTTGATGGAGCAAGACCAAGCAATTTGTTTAATCTCAGTTGGTTAGGTTTTTTGTTCACATTTGTTCTCATAAAGTTCTTTACTTCGTTAACGCAATATGAGAACAAAGTAGCAACACAGAGGTTTTCAGAAGGAGCCCCCGGATGTTGCACCAGATCAAGACAACTGCGACCCGTGCGCAGGATACGATTGTTGGCGATGCGATTGGCGCGCTTGCGCTGATGGTGACGCTGGTCGGTGCGCTCTATCTGCCCGGCCTCATCTGACCGCTTGTTTGTGTTTGCCTGAGTTTCTGCCTGAGTTTCTGCCTGAGTTTCTGCCTGTGGGTCCGTCCCTGACCTTGGCTGCATTCCCTCTGTCCCAACGTCGGGGATGCGCCACATCCACCTGTCCCAACCGGTTTTCGGGGTTTGCCTCATTCCTCCCGAAATATGTCAGGGGCCTGTGACCTGCGCACCTCTGCCGCCGCCGCTTGTCCAAGCGTGCGGCGGTTTTTTTATTCCGAGAGGGCCGGGTGCGCCGTGCCGCGACAGGATCGCGCCTCAGGCGCAGGAGGCCTGCGCGCGCACCGTCTCCATGGCTTCGACGGCGGCTTCAAGCGTCAAAAGGATCGAGGCGTGGCGATTCTTGTAATCCCGCGCCGGGCGCAGCACCTCCAGCCCGTCAAAGGGGGCAGGCGGGGTCGGACCGTCGGATTTCAGCATCTCGCGCAGCGCGTCGCGCGCCGCCGTCACCTGCGCCAGATCACAGCCGATGATCACGCCGCCGACAACACTCGCAGCGGCTTGACCAAGCGCACAGGCCTTGACCTCGGCGGCATAGTCCACGATCCGCCCCGCGTCGCAGCGAATATCGACGGTCACGGTCGAGCCGCAAAGCGGCGCACGGCGCTTGACGCTGGCTTGCGGATCGGCAAGCCGTCCGTGATGCGGAATATCAGAGGCCAGTTCCAAGATGCGCGCGGAATAGAGCTTGATCAGGTCGGTTTCGCCGCTCATGGCTTTTCCTTTCGTGTGTTGCCCCATAAATAGGCGCGTGACGCGCAGATGCAAAAGGAAATCCGCCATGTTCTTCGATCCGGCGACACTAAAGTATGATGCCAACGGGCTGATCCCCGCCATTGCCCAGGATGCCGGGACCGGCGAGGTGCTGATGATGGCTTGGATGAACGCGGACGCCGTGGCGCGCACGCTAGAGACCGGGCGCGTGACCTATTGGAGCCGCTCGCGGCAAGCGTTCTGGATCAAGGGCGAAACCTCGGGCCATGTGCAGGAACTGGTCGAGATGCGCGTCGATTGCGACCGCGATTGCCTGCTGGTGTTGGTGCACCAGAGCGGCCCGGCCTGCCACACCAACCGTCGCTCGTGCTTTTATACGGCGGTGCGGGGCGGGGAAGAAGCCGAGATCATGGCGCCAATGGCCCGCGCGGATTGAGTATTTTCGGAACGCTGAACGCTCAGAGCCCCACCATCGCGCGGATGTCCCGTGGGTTGACCCCGTCTGCGCGATAGGTGGCGATGGCGCGCGCGTCGTCACGTTTCGCCAGTCGTTTGCCCGCGTCATCGCGGATCAGGGCGTGATGGTGATAGGCGGGGGTCGGCAGGCCCAAGAGGCGCTGCAACAGCACATGAATCTGGGTCGCTTCACGCAAATCCTCGCCCCGGATGACATGGGTGATGCCCTGATCGGCATCGTCCAGCACCACAGAGAGGTGATAAGACGCGCCCATCTCGCGCCGCGCCAGCACCACGTCGCCGACAGTGTGCGGTAGGTCCTGCGGTGTGACGGTATGGCCTTTTTCCAAGTAAAACAAAGGCGTGTCGAGCGTTTCGCAAGCGCGGGCCATGTCGAGACGCAAGGCGCAATTCTGCGGCAATGCGCCCTGCGGCGGGATCATGGGCCGACAGGTGCCGGGATAAATCACCCCATCGGGACCAAAGAGCGGCGCGCCCTCTTGCGGGGCAGAGGCGGCGGCGCGGATATCGGCGCGGGTGCAGGTGCAAGGGTAGAGCAGACCCCTGTCCCAGAGTGTTTTCAGCGCGGCGCGATAGCGTGGCAGGCGGGTCGACTGCCGCAGCACGGGACGCGGCCAGTCGAGACCGAGCCATGCGAGATCGTCGAAAATCTGCGCCTCCCATTCCGGACGACAGCGCGTCTGATCGAGATCGTCAATGCGCAACAGAAAGCGGCCACCCTCGGCCCGTGCCCGGTCATGGGCCAGCATCGCGGAATAGGCATGCCCGAGATGCAGCGGGCCGGTCGGCGAGGGGGCAAATCGCGTTATGAGCATCTGTTCAATGGGTTACGAGGCAATGCTCATGTTTTGGGCGCTGAGCCATTCGCCCCAGGCCGTCTTGGCACGGTCGGTGTAGCCCTTGTAGCGGTCAACGCGCCCGCGCCGCCCACCCTTGAAGCCGTCAATCGGGCGAAACAGGCCAAAATTCACATTCATCGGCTGAAAGGTTTTGGCCTCGGCCCCGCCGGTGATGTGATGAATGAGGGCGCCCATGGCGCTGTCCTGCGGCACAGGCGGCAGGCTCTGACCCAGAATTTCCGCTGCGGCCAGTCGCCCCGCCAAAAGGCCCATCGCGGCGGATTCGACATAGCCCTCAACACCCGTAATCTGCCCGGCAAAGCGAATGTGCGGGCGCGAGCGCAGGCGCATCTGCGCATCAAGCAGCGTGGGGGAATTGAGGAACGTGTTGCGATGGATGCCGCCAAGGCGGGCAAACTGTGCATTTTCCAAACCCGGAATCATTTTAAAAACAGCAGTTTGCGCGCCGTACTTCATCTTGGTTTGAAAGCCGACGATGTTGTGGAGCGTGCCCAGTGCATTGTCGCGGCGCAGTTGCACCACAGCATGCGGTTTGACATCGGGCGCATGCGGATTGGTCAGGCCCACCGGCTTCATCGGGCCATGGCGCAGGGTTTCGCGACCGCGTTCCGCCATCACCTCGATGGGCAGGCAGCCATCGAAATACCCCGCCGTTTCGCCCTCGTGAAATTCGGTCTTGTCCGCCGCAAGCAGCGCGTCGATGAAGGCCTCGTATTGGTCGCGGTCCATCGGACAGTTGAGATAGGCGGTACGCTCTGCCTCGGTCTCGCCCTTGTCATAGCGCGACTGCATCCAGGCGCGCGACATGTCGATGCTCTCGTGATAGACAATCGGCGCGATGGCGTCGAAAAACGCGAGCGCCTCTGCGCCGGTCTCGGCGGCAATCGCCTTGCCCAAACCTTCCGAGGTCAGCGGACCTGTGGCGATGATCCAGTGACCGTCCTCGGGAATCTGTGTTATTTCATCATGGTGCACGGTGATCTTGGGGTGATCCAAGAGCCGCGCCGTGACCGATTGGGCAAAGCGATCCCGGTCCACAGCTAGGGCCCCTCCCGCCGGCAGGCGGTTTTCATGGGCCATGGCCATGATCACCCCCCCCGCGGCGCGCATTTCCCAATGCAACAGACCCACGGCATTTTGTTCGTCATCATCCGAGCGGAACGAGTTGGAACATACCATCTCGGCCAGATCGCCGGTGCGATGCGCAAAGGTTTTGACCTTGGGGCGCATCTCGTGAATGACCACGTTGACGCCCATATTGGCGGCTTGCCACGCCGCCTCTGATCCGGCCATGCCGCCGCCGATGATATGCAATGTTTTATCCATGGGCTGCGATCTAGGTCATTGCGTGTGGTTTGGAAAGGGGCGTCACTGCTTCCAATCCGGTGCACGTTTGTCGATAAAGGCGGCGATGCCTTCGGCGGTGTCGCGGTGCAGCATGTTTTCGACCATCACCGCGCCGGTATGGGCATAGGCGGCATCCAGCCCCATTTCCAATTGCTCATAGAACGCCCGTTTGCCGACCCGCACGGCAGAGCCGAGTTTGGCCGCGACAGTTTCCGCGAGCGCGGTGGTTTCTGCCACGAGATCCTCGGGCGGCACGGCGCGGTTGATGAGGCCAAGCTCTGCGGCGCGGGTGGTGTCGATGAACTGGCCGGTGGTCAGCATCTCGAACGCCTGTTTGCGCGGGATATTGCGGCTGAGCGCCACCATCGGAGTGGAACAGAAGAGGCCGATATTGACGCCATTCACGCCAAACCGCGTGCCATGCGCCGCCACCGCCATATCGCAACTGGCCACCAACTGGCACCCCGCCGCCGTGGCGATGCCGTGCGGGGCGGCAATGACGGGCTGGGGCAGGGTGCGAATTGCGGTCATCACCGCCGTGCAACGGGCGAAAAGATCGGCGAAATAGGCGCGCCCGCCATCCTCGGCCTGCCGTCCGGCGGTCATTTCCTTGAGATCATGCCCGGCGCAAAACGCCTTGCCTGCGCCCATGATCGTGACCACGCGGATGCTGCGATCCTGCGCCAGCCGGTCGAATTCGGCCTGAAGCGCCGCCAGCATCGCATCCGACAGCGCGTTGAGATTGCCGGGCGAATTGAGCGTGAGCCGCGCGATTGCGCCCTCGTCGATGCGGTCGAGAATTGCCATCTTGTAACCCCTTGTGCGTTGGGGCCATTCTAACCCGGAACAGGCCAAGGAGCAAAGCATGAGCGTCAAGATGACTGCTGCAGAATTGATGGATTTCCTCGACCGGGAATTCCCGCAGATCACGGGCGACTTCGCCATCGAAGAGGTGGGGGATATGCGTATCCGGACGCGGCTCTTGGTGGCTGAGCGGCATTTGCGCCCCGGTGGCACGGTGTCGGGGCCGTCGATTTTTGCGCTGGCCGATGTCTCGGTCTATCTGGCGATTCTGGCGATGATCGGGCCGCAGGGACTGGCCGTGACCACCAATTGCAGCATTGATTTCATGCGGAAACCGGCGGCGGGCGTCGATCTTATCGCCGAGTGCCGCCTCCTGAAACTGGGCCGGGTTCTGGCCGTGGGCGAAGTTCTGATCTTTTCCGAAGGCTTGAGCGCCCCGGTGGCGCGCGCAAGCCTGACCTATTCCATCCCGCCGAAATGAGGCCGCAGCCGGGGGGCTGTCTGCCCCCCGGACCCCCCGAGAGTATTTCAGGAACGGTGAGGGACAGAAATTCGCATGGAAAGTTGGGGTAATATATTACCTATTTTTTAAATCATTGTTTTTGAATGAGTAATTTGAATTTATGGCGGTTGACCTGCGCATCGAACTGATTATAACCCGCCCATCGCATCAGCGCTGCCCGTCGGGCGGCCAAAGCTGATCAAGACCAAAGACCAAGCACAAGGTTCTGCCTGATATGAAAACATTCTCTGCTACCCCGGCAGATATCGACAAGAAATGGATCCTGATCGACGCCGAGGGCGTTGTTCTGGGCCGTCTTGCCTCGATCATCGCCATGCGCCTGCGCGGCAAGCACAAGGCCAGCTTTACCCCTCACATGGACATGGGTGACAACGTGATCGTCATCAATGCCGACAAGGTGCAGCTGACCGGCAACAAGCGCAACAAGCCTAACTACTGGCACACCGGCCACCCGGGCGGCATCAAATCCCGCACCACCGGCGAGATCCTCGAGGGCAAATACCCCGAGCGCGTCGTGATGCAGGCGGTCAAGCGCATGCTGCCGGGCAATCGCCTGTCGCGTACGCAGATGACCAACCTGCGCGTCTATGCAGGCGGCGAGCACCCCCACGAGGCCCAGAGCCCCGAGGTGCTGGACGTCAAATCCATGAACTCCAAGAATACGCGGGTGGCATACTGATGACTGACGAAATCAAATCCCTCGAAGGTCTCGAAGCCGTCGCTGGCACCGTCAGCGCAGCACCGATGGAGATCAAAGCCCCGCGCGAGCCGCAGCGCGATTCGCTGGGCCGGTCTTATGCAACCGGCAAGCGTAAGGATGCGGTCGCCCGCGTCTGGATCAAGCCCGGCTCGGGCAAGGTCGTCGTCAACGGCAAGCCGATGAACGAATATTTCGCGCGTCCCGTGCTTCAGATGATCCTCAAGCAGCCCTTCACCGTGTCGGGCACTGAGGGCCAGTTTGACGTGATGGCTACCGTTGCCGGTGGCGGTCTGTCCGGTCAGGCCGGTGCGGTCAAGCACGGCGTGTCCAAGGCGCTGCAACTCTATGATCCCAGCCTGCGCGGTGCGCTCAAGGCGGCAGGGTTCCTGACCCGCGACAGCCGCGTCGTGGAACGCAAGAAATACGGTAAGCGCAAAGCACGCCGCAGCTTCCAGTTCTCCAAGCGCTGATCGCGTTACGGATCAAACAGTCAAAGGGCCGCCCATCGGGCGGCCCTTTCGCATATGCCCAAGCATGAGCCGCGCGCGGATTTTGGGGATCAGGGCTCGTTGTCGGGCGGGATCAGCCCCAGCCCACGCAGATAGATGCAGATGCCCGATTCCAGCAGATCTTCGGGCGGATAGGACGACCGGGCCCCCGGCGCCCCCCGCGTAAAAAGCTCGACCACACCATGACTCAGCGCCCAGACATGCGCGGCGAACATCGCCGCAGGCGGGCGATGCTCAGACGGCAAATGCGCCGAGAGCGCGGCGGCGGCATGGGTCAGAACCCCTTGTGCGCGTCCCGCCACCTCTGCCAGTTCCGGGGTGGTATTCACTGACAGACCAGATTCGAACATCGCCACATAATGCCCGGCATTCGAGCGGGCAAAGGCCAGATAGGCCCGCCCGGTCGCCATAAACGCCGCCAGCGGATTGGGGCGGCCCTCGTCAAACGCGGCTTCCATCCGGGTGACAAAAATCTCGAACCCCTGCCGCGCCGCCTCGGCAATCAGCGCCTCTCGGCCCGAAAAATGCCGGTAAGGGGCGGCGGTCGAGACCTCGGCGCGCTTGGCTGCCTCGGCCATGGTAAACCCCTGCGGTCCCTTTTCCGCGATCAGCGCAAGCGTGGCCTCCACCAGCGCCTGCCGCAGATTGCCGTGATGATAGCCCTGTTTAGCCATGCCAGATTTCGGGACCGCCGACGATCCCCGGATCGGGCTTGCCCACCGCGTGCACGTCCTTGTGGGCATAGTCGAGCTGGCTCAGAACCTGCCGGATCGTCTCCAGCCGCGCGCGCCGTTTGTCATCCGAGCGCACGACCGTCCAGGGCGCATGGTTGCTGTGACTGCGGGTCAGGGTTTCGGCGATGGCGGCGGTGTAACTGTCCCATTTCTTGAGACCCTCAACGTCGATCCAGCTCAGTTTCCATTGCTTGAGCGGGTCTTGCTCGCGCTCCAGAAACCGGCGGAGCTGTTCGGCGCGGCCCACATTGAGCCAGAATTTAAAGAGGTGAATTCCCTCATCCACCAGCATCCGTTCGAAATCCGGCACTTGGGCAAAGAAATGTTGGCGCTGTGCCTCGCTGCAAAAGCCAAAGACCTTTTCCACCACCGCGCGATTATACCAACTGCGGTCATAGAACACGATTTCTCCCCCGGCGGGCAGATGGTCGATATAGCGCTGAAAATACCATTGCGTCGCCTCGACATCGGACGGCTTGCTCAGCGCTACCACACGCGCGCCGCGCGGATTAAGATATTCGCGAAACCGCTTGATCGTGCCGCCCTTGCCCGCGGCGTCGCGCCCCTCAAAGACGATCGCGATCCGCGCGCCGCTTTCCTTGGCCCAGTGCTGCAGCTTGACCAACTCGGTTTGCAGCTTTTCCAGATCCTTTTCATAGGCCTTCTTCGACAGGCCCTCTGAATAGGGGAAATCACCGCCAAGGATGTCATCCTTATCCGCGCGGCGGATTTCCTTGCGGATCGCATTGGGGGCGTCAGTTTCGAAAAAGGCGCTGATCGCACCGTCAAAGGGCAGGTCCATGGGGGCCTCTCGCGTATGTTTCCGCTAGTATGGCGGCTCAATCGGCGGGGTGCAATCCGGCGCGGTGCGCGGCGCGGTCGATGGCCGCGATCACCGCCTCCGGGGCGCTGTGATGCGGCATATGGCCGATCCCTTCCAACACGGTCAGGCGCGCGCCCTCAATCTGCGCGGCAAGCGGTTTGGAATGAATGGAAACCCCCACCGTCGTATCGACACTGCCATGCACGATCTCGACCGGCACGGCAATTTCGCCATATCGCCCATGCAGCGCCTCGATCTCGGCCAGCAGATTGGCGCGTTGCAGGGCGTTGGCGCGCAAGGACGGGCGGCGCAGGGTCAGCCCCGCACCGATGTGATCCAGATAGCCCTCGGGCGGTGCTTGCGGGGTGAAAATCTCTTGCACCGCCTGTTCCACGCGGTCGTCATGCACAAAGGCCGTCAGAAGCGGAATGATCAGCGGGCCCAACACCGGATGCGACAGAACCCGGTAATAGGTCGACAGACCCGTATCCCACGGCTTGGCCGCCCCCGCCACATTGACCAATGCGGCAATGTGATCGGGCCGCGTGACCGCCCAGGCCAGCGCCACCGAACCGCCATAGCTGTGACCCAGAACGATAGGCCGCTCGGCCCCCAACACCGCCGCCGCCTCCTGCAAGAGCGCGGCTTGCTCGATGAGCGTTGCTCCGGTGCGATTGATCCGTGCGGTATAGCCCAGACCGGGGCGATCCAGCACGATCACCCGATAGCGCTGCGCCAGACGTGGCGCCAGATCAAAGGTCATGTCGCGGGTATTGCCTGATGCACCGTGGATCAGCACGAGATCGGGGCCGTTGCCCATCACGACACTGTGGACCCGGTGCCCGGCCACCTCGACAAACTGCCCCTCGGGTGGAAATGCGGCCTCGGCCTGCGCCTCTTGCGCGCGTGCCCGATACTGACCCCAGCCCCAAACGGCAAGCAGGCAAAAGGCAAGCAGACAAAAGACAATCAGGATCAGGGATTTAACGGCCAATGGAATTCATATCAAACGGGGTCGTCTGATAGATCTGGTTGATCCAGTTGCCATAAAGCAGATGCGCATGGCTGCGCCAGCGGTTCTGCGGTGCGCGTGTGGGATCATCACCTGGATAGTAATTGCACGGTACGTTGATCGGTGTGCCATTGGCCACGTCGCGATCATATTCCTGCTTGAGCGTGTCGCTGTCATATTCAAAGTGGTTAAAGATATAGAGCGCGCGGCGCACGGTATCCTCGACCAGACAGGGGCCGACCTCGTCACTGTCCAAGAGGATCGTCAGGCCTGTGACCGCCTCGATCTCGGCGCGCTTCATTTCCGTCCAGCGGCTCACCGGGATCACGCAATCGTCGGAAAAGCCACGCAGATAGGGCGAGGCAGGCACCATGTTGCGATGCCGGAAACAGCCGAACGCCTTATGATCCAGCATGTGTTTCTTGACCCCGTGGAAATGGTTGATCATCGCCATCCCGCCCCAACAGACCCCAAAGGTCGAATGCACGTTGGTTTGCGTCCAGTCAAAGACGCGCGCCAGTTCCTCCCAATAGGTCACGGCGTCAAACTCCAGATGTTCGATTGGCGCGCCGGTGATGATGAGGCCGTCGTATTTGTCCCCTGCGACCGCCACCTCGTCGAAGGGCCGGTAAAAGCTTTCCATATGCTCTGCGGCGGTGTTCTTGGTCTGATGCTCGCTCATGCGGATCAGGTCAAAGTCGATTTGCAGGGGGGTGGCACCGATCAGCCGGGCAAACTGGTTCTCGGTCTGAATCTTCTTGGGCATGAGATTGAGCAGGCCGATGCGCAGCGGCCTGATATCCTGCCGTGCTGCCTGATCCGGGTCCATCACCGATACGCCCTCGCGCGTCAGCACGGCATAGGCGGGCAGGTCGGCGGGGATCTTGATGGGCATGGGCAGGGGTCCTTGATTGTCTGACCTTAGATAGGCGTGGCGGCACGGCGCTCAAGTGCGGTGGCAACCAGTGCCTCGAAATCCTGTGCGGTCTTGACCGCCGCCACCTCGTTGGCGCTGACGCTGACGCCCCAATTCACCATCGCCTCATAGCGGGGCTGACGGTGGGCGAGGGCGCGGGCATAGGTCCAGCGGATGAAACTGTCTGGGTCGACGTCATTCTCTTGGCAATTATGCGCGCTCAGATATTCCGCCCATGCAGCATCGAGGAATTCCGGCTGATAGGCCATCGGCTTGGGCGCGCGGTCGAACCGGCGGATCAACTCGGCGGTATGCGCCTCGGACCCCTCGATATAGATGAGCAGACAGTGCGCCGACAATTCACGCAGGATCGGATCGTCAGGATCGGTGCCATCGACCCATTCACAGATCGACCCGCCGGTGTCACAGATGAAATGCGGATAGCCATAGAGCGTGCCGGCGCGGCGGATGAAATGCGCGGTATCCATCAGCGCGTGGATCTCGGCCTGCCGGAATTGTTCCTGCCGGACGCGATATTCCGCAATCGGCAGCCCGCCTTTGGCCGGATTGCCCGGCTTGCCCAGATAGGTCGAGACCGGGGTGAGGTTGTGAAAGGTGATGTTCGAGCCGATGTAGATTGAATCGCTCAGCAGCAGATCGCGCAGGAATGGCACCTGCATCGCATGCGCCTTGGCATTGTCAGCGATCAATTCGCCCATGTAGCGGGTGCCAATCCGGTAATCTATCGAATAGTGAAACCAGTCCCCGGCATCGCGCAGCATGTTGGACAGATGCGTCTTGCCCAAGCCTGACATGCCGTAAAACAGCACCCGCTTGTGTCTGGCGTCCCGCCAGTCTTGTGCAGAGTTGTAAATCATCACCGCTCCCTCTCGGGGGCTTGGTACAAAGCGTTCGGCGCAGGGTCAAACGCTATCATGCAAAACCCCGCCCGGATAAGGGGCGGGGTTTGAAAATGTGTCTTTGGGTCGCTCAGAACTTAAAGGCGACCTTGGTGCCAATCGCGATGGCATCGTTGCCCGAGAACGCGGTGACAGAGGAATTCGCATCACCGACGTCGAAATATTTGACGCCAGCCGTAAATTTCCAACTGTCTGTCTCATAGGTCGCGGCCAGCCCATAGCTGAAATAGCCGTCCTTGCCCGACAGGTTGCCGACAATGTCGCCCTCATCCTTTTCATACCCAAGGATTACGGCCCCACTCCAGTTCTCATTGAACTTGCGGCCCAGACCCAGCTCATAGGTCCAGATATCGCTTGGACCGCTTGCGATCGGTACGTTGACCGGAACGCCTGTCGCCACCGAGAAGAAGTCGCCCGGCTGCACGCTGAACTGCGACCATTCACGCCATTTGACCGAACCGAACAGCAGCGTGTTGGCCGCGATGCCGGATTGCGCATGAAGCGTGAAAGCCTGAGGGATTTCCACCTTGAAAGGGGCGCCGGTGTTGTCCTTGAAATCATGCTCGGTTTTTGATTCGTAGGTCAACGCCACGCGCAGGGCGATGTCAGGAATTTCATAGGCGGCCCCCAAGAGGTAACCGAACTGGAAATCCTTGTTCACATTGAGCGTATAGGGTTGGCCGGGGGCGGGGATCGCGCTGCCCAAGGTGGCGGGGGAGATCACGGTGATATTGCCCGACAGGCCGATATAGCGCAGGCCGCCATAGACGCTGACGCGGTCTGTGGCCTTGTATTTCGCCAAACCGGTAAAGGCGACCGAGCTTACTTCGGCGTTTGAGCCGGCGAAAAACGATCCGGGGGTGCGGTAATCCACCGCCGCGCCGACCGGCTCGTCGATCACAAGCGCCAGAGAAAGCCGGTCGTTCACATCGCGCTTATAGCCGCCTGCAAAAGACTGGTAGCGTTCTTGAATGTTGCCTGTGCCACTGGTCGGAATTGTTGGCAGCGGCGCACCTGAAACCGAGGGCTTCACGGTGGCTGCGGAAAACTCCAGATAGTTTTTACCCTTTTCGAACAGGATCATCGAGGGATCACCCCGACGCTCGATTTCTCCACCGAAAGCCATCGATGCGGTTGTGGCGAGCAATGTCGCCGCGAGCCAGGTTGTCTTCATGTGTCCCTCTCCTCCAGAGTTATTGGCGTCACATTACCGTTACGGCGAAACCGGTCAATCTTTGACGCCGCGTCACAGATAAACTGATCGTTACTGGTGGCGTGCTGGACACACCTTATGAGGGAAAAGATAGCAATTTCAGGTGCTTTTGCGCGTTTCTTTCCAAAGATTCAGGTAATTTGCGCCGAAAATTACCATCGCACCAACGATCACAAATGCGTCAACAGGCTCGGCATAGATCAAAATACCGATGATCGCGATCACGGGCAGTCGCAAAAAGTCTACCGGAGTGACCAATGTGGCCGGGGCCAGAGACAGCGCCGTTGTCAGACAGAAATGCGCGAGCAGACCGGCGCAGCCAATCAGAATGAGCCACGGCGCAGAGGCCAGCGAAGGCAGCGCGATATCACCGTCAATCCCGGCGCAAATCAGCCCTAACACAATTTGAATCAGCGTCATCCAGAACAGGATGCAGGTCAGGGTTTCCGTCCGGGTGAGCCGCTTGGTCATGAGGATGGACCCCGCGAACCCCACCGCTGCGGTTGCCGCTGCAAGGGTGCCCATGCTGAATGTCTCCGGGCTCGGCCGCGCGACAATCAGGATGCCGACAAATCCGATCAACGCCGCCATTGCGCGGGTCGGCGTCAACCGCTCCCCTAAGAGGAGCGGTGACAGAACCAGCACCCATAGTGGCGCAGTGAATTCCAACGCAAAAACCTGCGCCAACGGGATCACGGTAATGGCGTAGAACCACAGGTTTTGACCGGCGAAATGGCTCAGATTTCGGATCAGATGGGTGCCGGGGCTGCGGGCGGTGATGGTCGCGGTCTGCCCTGTCAGGCGTGCCAGCGTGATCACGATGATGAACCCAACGATGCTGCGGTACATCATGATCTCGAATGTATCGAGTTCAAAGCTGACGGCGCGTCCCGCGACTGCCATCGACGAGAAAGAGATGACCGCCCCCAGCATCCACAACCCCGCGCGCAGCACGGCCCCCGGATCACGGGGCAGGGTGACACCGGACACCATTCAGCCGCACCACGCAACGTGTGACAGCACTGCTTTGGGGGCTGCGGGTCCCGTCGTCTGAACCGTCTGTCGTCGCGTGAAAGGCTCGGTTCGAATCACCGACCGGCTTCGGTCTTTCACTGACTGTCTCATGATGTGCGCCCTCGACGACCTTGATTCGAAACCGGCGCGACAGGGCCATGTCTCTTTTGGCCGGACCCTCGCATCCCGACCGACCGAAGTCCATCCGCAACACAAGGCTGGCGTGCGGTTCTGACCCAGCTTTGACCTTTCGGCGGTGGGGGCCGTCACCCGCCCGCGACGGCATTCTTTTGTCGCTGCGGTTGCGTACATTCTGGACGTGAAAATGTACGCTTTGTACACACGCGCACTGGCGCACGGCATCACCTTTGATGCGGTTTTTCGGGCCGGGTGTCATGATCCTAGCCACAAGCATCGCGCCGGGACCGTCTGAGGCACCTCGTTTGCTGTGCGCAGCGCCCCTAGAGGTGCGGCGCGCTCATTCCCATTCAATGGTGCCCGGTGGTTTCGATGTGATGTCATAGGTCACACGGTTTATGCCTTTGACTTCATTGATAATTCTTGTGGCTGTTTCGCCCAGAAACTCGTGACTGAACGGGTAATAATCTGCTGTCATCCCGTCGACACTTGTCACCGCCCGCAGCGCGCATGCAAAGTCATAGGTGCGCCCGTCGCCCATAACCCCCACGGTACGCACCGGCAGGATAGCGACAAACGCCTGCCAGATATCATCATATAGCCCATGTTTCCGGATTTGATCTATATATACCGCATCCGCCTTGCGCAGGATCGCCAGCTTTTCTCGGGTGATCTCTCCGGGACACCGGATCGCAAGGCCCGGACCGGGAAACGGATGCCGTCCGATGAAACTGTCCGGCAGGCCCAATTCACGCCCCAAAGCGCGCACTTCATCCTTGAAAAGTTCGCGCAATGGCTCGACCAGTTTCAGCCCCATCTTCTCGGGCAGACCGCCAACATTGTGGTGCGATTTGATCGTCACGGACGGGCCACCAGAGAATGAGACGCTCTCGATGACGTCAGGATAGAGCGTTCCCTGAGCCAGAAATTCGGCACCCTCGATCTCATTGGCGTGTTTCTGAAACACGTCAATGAACAGGCGGCCAATTATTTTTCTCTTTGTTTCTGGGTCGCTTACGCCATCAAGTTCACCTAGAAACAGCTCTGATTCATCGGCGTGGATGAGAGGAATGTTATAGTTGTCGCGAAACATTGCGACGACCTCTTGCGCTTCGTTCTGCCGCAGAAGACCGTGATCGACAAAAACGCAAGTGAGCTGATCGCCAATCGCTTCATGGATCAGCACGGCAGCGACAGAGCTGTCGACCCCGCCTGAAAGGCCGCAGATCACCCGCTTGTCGCCGACCTGTGCGCGGATCTTGGCAATCGCCTCTTCGCGGTAGGCCCCCATCGTCCAATCACCGGCAAAGCCCGCAAGCTTGATGAAATTCTCGTAGAGGCGCGCGCCGTTCGGCGTGTGGTGCACCTCGGGGTGGAACTGCACCGCGTAAAAGCGCCGGGCATGGTCGGCAGTGATCGCAAAAGGCGCGCCCGGCGAGGTGCCCAGAACCTCGAATCCCGGAGCGATTTCAGAGACATGGTCGCCATGGCTCATCCAGACCTGCTCGCGCCCGGCACCATCAGAGAACCAGCCTGCGACGAACTCGCTTTCGATCCCGGCCCCGGTCACAAAGGCACGCCCGAATTCGGCGGTGGCATGCTCTCCGGCCTCAACACGACCGCCCAGATCCTGCATCATGACCTGCTGGCCATAACAGATCCCTAGGATCGGCACGCCCAGATCATAGGCGGCCTTTGGCGGGCGCGGACTTCCGTCGCGCATCACGCTGTCGGGGCCCCCGGAAAAGATGATCGCGCGCGGCGACATCTCTTTCAGGAACGCGTCGGTCACGTTCTGATAGGGATGGATTTCACAATAGACATTCAGCTCGCGCAGGCGACGCGCAATCAACTGCGTCACCTGGCTGCCAAAGTCGATGATCAGGAGGCGGTCATGGGATATCTGGCTCATGTGCTGCCTAGTAATTGGCGTCCCGCCTCTGCGCAAGAGAAAGCATCGCGGCCTACCAACGATAGCTGAGGCCAGTGGCAATCTCGTTCTGATGCATTTGGATGCGTACAGGTTGCGCCACGCCCGTCAATGCCGGGTTTGTCCCGCTAAAGCTGTTGGAAAAGGCGTGGGTATAGGAAAAGGTAAAGGCCCATCGTTCGGTGATCCGGTAGGTGCCGCCAGCCGAAAGATGCCATTGTGGTGTGGCGGGGGCAATGGTGTTGATCACGACCTCGCCATCGTTGCCGATAAAGTCGGTCGAATAGCTGACGCCGGTGCGCAGCGTCAGCTTGTCCGTCTTGCGCCAGATCGCCGCGACCCGCAAAACATCGACATCTTTCCAGCCGAAACCCACGCCGTTTGTCGAACCGAGCGGCCCGCCCGGTGGTGCGCTCGGGTTGGCGATGGATGTCACATTGCCATAAAATATGCGCTGAACCTCACCGGTCACGGTCCAACGCGGTGCGGAGGCTGGCGTATAGGCCGCTCCAAGGGTCAGCATCGCGGGCACGTCGAATTCGCCGCCCCCGGCAAAGAGGCCGCGATACTTGCTGAATCGGGACATCTGGATTTCATTGCGGTAGGCTGCGCCAAAGGTCCATTGCGGGTTCGCCTCGTAGAGTAGTCCGAGATTCACGCCAAAGCCGGTGGACCAGTCATGGCCACGGTTGGAGACATCGCCCGGGCTGATCGAGAGGCCCGAGAAGGCCTGCAATCCCTGCGCCTTGAACCGTTGCACAGCAAGGATTGGTGAGATGCCCAAGGTCAGACGGTCATTCACCTGACGGGCATAACTCAGTGTGATGAACGCCTGTTCCAGATTGACCCCGAGCGGAGAAGATCCCGCACCCAATCCCGCAAAGAAATTGGTGTTGTATTCGGTGTTCATCCCTCCGTTGCCAAACACGAATGCACCAAGTGACGAGCGCTCGTTTAGCTTCCAGTTTGCACCGCCGCAGGGGATCAGGAATACATCGTTCTCGCTTTTATGAGTGCCCGGCGTCAGTGGCCCGCCGGGGGCGATCTGCACTTCGCGATTGGGTGCGAAGGTGGTCAGGCAGAATCCCGCTTGATTGCCCACCTTTACGCCTGTGGCCGGGTTCTGGGCCATGCCCAAAACACCCGTCGATACGGCCACGCCCGCGCCTGCCATGCTCTTGGATTGGCCACCATAGCCGTTCGCAAAATACCCGTTAGTCGCAAAGGCAGGCCCGACAAATGCACAGGCGGTCAACACGGCGCAAGCTGTGGCCCGCAGGCCGAAACGTATTCTCATATCAAAGTCTATCCTTCGTTCCGCGCGAGTTGGCCGCATTTGCTCGTTTGATCGCAAAGTTTTCAAAGCCAAGATCAGGGCGCTGCGAAATTGAAGAACAGCCCCTTACTTCGGGATTTGCGAAATTAAAATGTCATTCACTTTTCTGCGACCCGTCTGCAAGCCCTGAAGAGTTAAAATGATGCATGTGACGTGTCGCTTTTTCCCCTCAATCGCCGGAATCCTCGCCTGCAGGGGGCAGGCAAACAGGTATGACGGAACGAGACCTGCCGCATGGCGGGAGCATTGGCTATCGCAATTGACCATATCAAAGGGTGCATCCATGTCAGAAGCAGCAGTAAGCAGCAGGCGGTCCCGGGGCGGCGGTGGTGCCGCACGTCGCGCCGAGCGCACCGCCGTGAGCGTCGAAACCGCACGCTATATCGAGCGTAATATCCCCAATTTCGAAGTTTTGACCGAAGAGGCGCTCGAAATCATCGAAGCCAATGCCGAAATCATTCTTGAAGAGGTCGGGGTCAACTTCGTTGAAAACCCTGCCGCTCTGGAGCGGTGGCGCAATGCCGGTGCAGATGTTCAAGGCGAGCGGGTGCGCATTCCGCGCGGTCTGGCACGTCAACTCTGCGCAACAGCGCCTTCACGTATCATCCAGCACGCCCGCAACCCAGAGCGCACTGTCGAGATTGGCGGTAAATCCCTTGTGTTGGCCCCGGTTTACGGCCCGCCCTTTGTGCGCGACATGGAAGGTGGTCGTCGGTATGCCACGATGGAGGATTTCCGCAAATTCGTGAAGCTGGGCTATATGTCGAAATGGCTGCACCATTCTGGTGGCACAGTCTGTGAGCCGACCGACATTCCGGTCAACAAACGGCACCTCGACATGCTGCTGGCGCATATGACCCTCTCGGACAAGCCATTTATGGGCTCTGTGACAGAACCCAGCCGGGCGCAAGACAGCGTGGATATGTGCAATATCCTGTTCGGTGCCGATTTCGTGCAGCAGAACACGGTGATGACCAGCCTTATCAACGTCAACTCTCCGATGACGTTTGACGATGTGATGATGGGCTCGCTCGAGGTGTATGCCGCCAATAATCAGGCCTGCATTCTCTCGCCCTTCATTGTCGGCGGGGCCATGGCGCCGGTCAGCGTAGCGGGCACCCTGACGCAAGTGCTGGCCGAGGTTCTGGCCGGTATTGCCTATAGCCAATTGGTGCGCCCCGGAGCGCCGATGATCTTTGGCGCTTTTGTGACCTCGATCGACATGAACTCGGGTGCGCCGACCTTTGGCACGCCTGAAGCCGCGCATATCACCTATGGGGCGGGACAATTGGCGCGCCGTCTGGGGTTGCCGTTCCGGTCGTCAGGATCGTTCAATGGCTCCAAACTGCCGGATGCGCAGGCGGCCTATGAGACCGCCAACAGCCTGAACGTCGGGCTTCTGGCGGGTGTGAACTTCATGTTGCACGCCTGCGGCTGGCTCGAAGGCGGTCTAGTATCCTCTTTCGAGAAATTCGTGATGGATGCCGATCAACTGGGCACGCTGCATTATCTCGCGCGCGGGGTTCCAATGGACGAAGATGCGCAGGCGATGGATGCGATCCGCGAAGTGGGTCCGGGTGGGCATTATCTGGGCTGTGCCCACACGCAGGCGAATTTCAAATCGGCCTTCTGGCGCTCGGATCTTTTGGATTACAAACCGTTCGAGACGTGGGCGGATGAAGGTGAGCGCGACACGATGGTTCTGGCCAACGCGCGCGTCAAAAAGATGCTTGCTGATTATCAGCAGCCCGCGCTCGATCCGGACATTGCCGAGGCGCTTGCAGCCTATGTTGCCAAGCGCAAGGCAGAGATGCCCGACGCCTTCGGCTAAGCTGGCCACATTCCAATCTGTCAAAGCGCGTCGCGGTTTTCGCGGCGCGCTTTGCTATTAGGCTTCGACCAGCGCGGGGGGCGTGCAGGCCAACCGCGCCTCGCCCATCATTGCGATCAGAATGTCGACATGGCGCGCGGGCGAATACCCCGCGGCGCAAGTGTGCCGGTCCTGTTCCAGCGTGGCCTCGGTCTCGATCAGGCGGCTCAGTGCCGTTGTGCTGGAGGGAAGGGCACCATCGCGCATGAACCGGCGTAGATGCACCTCTCGGTGATAATCCTCTAGGCCAATGCGCGCGGCGCGGATCAAGAGAGGCGGGCGGCGCAGCGCCCTAAGTGTGCCAAGTACGTCCTGCATGCGGGGCTCCTTTGATTGAGTGCCTCCTTAATTGCATGGCTGTGAGGGCTGTTGCGTCAGGGTCTGGATCGCCGCGCGCAGGGATTTGGATTTGTTTACGATTTGTCAATGAAGGTTGCATTTCTGGAAACAATTAACGAACCGGTAATCTTTGCACTCTTAAGTTGTGGATAACTCTGTGGGTAAAACACCGGGCCGCAATCCGGTGCCGTATGGCTGAAATTTTGGGGGACTGACGATGCACGAGGGCTATGCATTCAAGACCAGTTTGCAAGAGGTCCCGTCTTGGGTGCCCGAAGCCGCGCTGCACTATCTGGCTCATACCGAAGCAGGCGCGCCCATACGGGCGTTGGCGCGGCGGGCGGGGAGACATGCCTCGACCGTCATGCGCCAGATACGCGCATTTGAAACACGGCGCGACGATCTGCTGGTTGATGAGGCGCTGCGGCGGCTTGGTCAACGAGTGAGCCACGACAAGACGCCCGGTTCTCCTGCCAAGGAGGCTCCGATGACATCTCTGACCATTACGGCGCAAGACGACGCGCTTCAGTTGACCGAATCCCGCTTGAAATCCGAGGCCCGGCGCGTTTTGCGCCGCCTTTGTGAGGCAGGGGCGTTTCTGGCAGTTTCGGCAGAGATGGATAAGGCTGTTGTGCTTCGCGACGGTGGCAGCGGTCAGCCGTCGCGGACTGCGGTGGTTGAACGGGAAGTGGCCGAGGCCATGGCGCTCAAGGGATGGGTCGCCTGTGATCGCCCAGGGCGGATTGCATGCTACCATGTGACCGCCACAGGACGCAACGCGCTGAGCTTGATGCTGGCTGAAGCCGAAAATCAGGCCAGCGGCCTAGGAGATGGACCAATCGTGCTGCCTGGCCGAGAGAGCCTGCACGCGGAGTCAGAGGCGACGGGTCGGCGGCTGCGCTATGGGGTGGTGGAATCGCCACTGATCGCCTTGGCGCGGAGGCGTGACAAGGACGGTGGCCGCTTTTTGTCGCAGGATCTGGTGCGCGCAGGGGAACGGCTGCGCGAGGACTTTGAACTGGCCCAGATGGCACCACGAGTTACTCAGAATTGGGACCAGTTTCTTAGCCATGTCGATAAGCAGGGGCGCCCGACCGAACCAAGGTGCTATGACGCCCAGACCGCGCGTGCGCGGGTCATGGGCGCCCTGCGAGAGCTTGGGCCGGGGTTAGGCGATGTGGTGCTGCGGTGCTGCTGTTACATGGAAGGGCTGGAGCGCGCCGAGAAGAAAATGGGATGGTCCGCACGCTCGGGCAAGATCGTGCTTCGGATCGCTTTGCAACGGCTCAAGCGGCATTACGAAGGGCTTGGCGATGCCGGTGGCATGATTGGCTAGAGGGCTGGCAAATCGGCGGCTTGATATAATTCAACCTTGCAGAAAGAGCTTGGTGCGATAACACTACGTTATGAACATCACCCTGCGACAACTCAGCTATTTCAAGGCCCTCGCCGAGCAACGCAACTTTGGGCGTGCGGCGGAGGTGGTCAATATCTCGCAACCCGCGCTCTCGGTTCAGATCAAGGAATTGGAAAACACCTTGGGTCAAAAACTGGTGGAACGGCGTGCGCGCGACGTTGTTCTCACTCCGTTTGGCCGGTTGATCTTGGCGCATTCGGCCCGCGTTTTGGATGAGATGCAGGCGCTCAGCGAGGCCGCCCGTTGGCAAGGCGGGCTCGCCGGGCGGCTGTCACTCGGGATCATACCGACCATTGCGCCCTATATTCTGCCCGGAGTGCTTGAGGCGTTGCGCAGTCGCGATATCTCGCTTGACGTGCAGGTGCGCGAGGCCAAGACAGATCAGTTGATAGCGGATATTCAGCATGGTCAGCTTGACGCGGCGATCTTGGCCCGCCCGGTTGCTGCCGAAGGTTTGAGCGAGCGATTGCTCTTTGAGGATCGTTTCCTACTAGCCGGGACAGAGGTGCGGTTGGCGGCATTGGGGCAGGGGGCCGAAGCATTGCGACCCATCTCGCTGGCTCATAGCCCGCTCTTGTTGCTTGAGGACGGGCATTGCCTGACCGATCAAGCGTTGGAGGTTTGCGGGCGTGGTCGTGGGCATGCGCAGATTGACATGGGAGCCTCTTCGCTTGGCACGCTGTCGCGGTTGGTGGCTGCGGGGTTCGGTCTGACGCTCATGCCCGAAATTGCGGCTGCAACCGAGGTGGGTGCTGCACCGGGCATCCAACTGCGCCGTTTTGCCCCGCCAGAGCCTGCGCGCCAGATTGTATTGGTGCGCCGCCATAGCACACATGACGAAGTCTGGTTCGAAAAGCTGGCCGAGGTGTTGGAGGTGGTGGGGCTGGGACTCATTGCGCTTGCGCGCGCAGATGTATCAGAAACGCGGCCTGCGTCAGAATTGACGCAGGCCGACCTTCACAGGGACACTCACTAAGCGCGATGGTCACTCTTTACCCATGATGCAGGCGCCGGGAAGCGGCGCTGCGTACTGGCACTCTCCATCGCTATGATTTATACTAGCTAAGCGTTACCAAACTATTCGCGGGGAAAAATTCGTGCGCGATCTCAAACTGCCCGACCAACGTCATCCTGAAAAAGCGCATCGTCCCGACAATGCGCAGCCGCGCAAGCCAGACTGGATCCGTGTCAAGGCCCCGACCGGCAAAGCTTATTTCGAAACCCACCGAATTATGCGCGAGCATAAACTGGTAACAGTTTGCGAAGAGGCCGGGTGCCCCAACGCCGGCGAATGCTGGAGTCAGGGGCACGCCACTATGATGATTATGGGCGAGATCTGTACGCGCGGCTGCACATTTTGCAACGTGGCAACCGGCAAGCCGCAGACCCTTGATGCATTCGAGCCGGGACGGGTGGCGGATGCCGTTTCAAAGCTGGGACTGAAGCATGTGGTCGTCACCAGTGTCGACCGTGATGACCTTGAGGATGGTGGGGCAGAGCATTTTGCCCAGACGATCAGAGCAATACGGCACCGGGCACCCGGCACGACGATTGAGATTCTGACGCCCGACTTTCTGCATTGCGACGACAGTGTTCTGGAAGCCGTAGTGGCGGCCAAACCCGACGTCTTCAATCACAATCTGGAGACCGTGCCCGGGCTCTACCCATCCGTGCGTCCGGGCGCGCGGTATTTCCATTCGCTGCGCCTTTTGCAGAGAGTAAAGGAATTGGACCCTACCATGTTCACCAAATCGGGCATCATGGTGGGTCTCGGCGAGGATCGGCAGTCTGTGCATCAGGTGATGGACGATATGCGTGCCGCCGGGATAGATTTTTTGACCATTGGTCAATATCTGCAACCCACGCCCAAGCATCATGCGGTCGATCGCTTTGTGCATCCTGATGAGTTTGCCGCCTATGAAAAGGCAGCCTATGGCAAGGGGTTCCTGATGGTGTCAGCTTCGCCGTTGACGCGGTCGAGCTATCATGCGGGCGATGATTTTTCTCAGTTGCAGGCGGCGCGAAACGCTAAGTTCGCCTGAGAGTCTGACCAACTTATCGTTTCAGATCACATCCGGCGTTTTTCGTCGGATGGTTCTGAGTGCATGCCAAGAAGGAATGCGGCGCGCTGCTTGATGTGAACCTTGCAAAAAAAGACCGGCGCTTCGGCCGGTCCGGTCATCATTTTGTTTGATCGCTGATCAGCGTCCCCAGGTCCGCACTGGGCCGCAATCCATATGAACGAAATTGCTGCCTGAGTAACGCCCGACGCCGCCGCCACCGCAGGCGACGCCCGCACGATAGATCTGGCTGACAGAGCGGCTTCCCAAACGCAGGTCGGCAGCTTCGCCGACCATATGACGGGAGTTGCGTGCCACACCGCTCGACCGGCTGCGCAGCATGGCATTGGTTTGCGGGCTGCGGTAGCCACTGAGCATTGTATAAGGCTCTGTCGCGTCCAGTAGGTTGTGGCTGGCCGCCATAATGTCGATGGTTCGAATGTCGATGTCACGCACCTGATTGGTCCGCCAATCGCGCATGAAGAGTGAAATTTCGCGCACTGCCTCTTTGAGGTAATCGCCCTCGATCCAGTAGATTGTATCGAGTCGTTCGCCAGTGCGGGGTGAAACGAGGCGAATTCGGCGGATATCACCCGCGCCTCGCAGGAAGCCTGCTGCGTTCGAGAAAGTCGGAGCCGCAGCCACTGCAGTGGCGGCAAACGCCAACAACACGCCACGCCGCGAAATGCCAGTTGAACTGAATTTTGTCATTGTTTCAATCGCCTGTCCCGTCGCCTACCTATGGTCGCTGTCCCGCGACTTTGTCTTATCGTCCCCAAACGTGTGGTGTTTATTGCACAATGAGAATCGATGACCAAGTCCTGTTTTTACGCTTCGAAGATCGTTCAAGTGGTTTCGGCGGGTTTTCGCGCATTATTTTTTCTATGTGGCAGCAATGCGCATACCCCGCAGCATTTTCGCCGCACTCACGTTGTAGTTTTCCAAGGTGACATGCATTTCTTAGTAAAAAATTGAGAGCGCCATGTTTTCCTGACTATAGTGCCCTGACATGGAAATTCGCGATCTAGAGGTGGTACAATGAACTTGGCGCTCAGCCGCAGGCGTTCCGGATATGGGGGTTGGTCCGTCTCTTTCGGTTTGATAGCTGTCTTGGCGACGCTTGCATTTGCCATGCCAGCCGTCGCGCAGGTGATGGCATTTCGTCAGGCTGTCGCAGAAGCGGCGGCAGAAGATCGTGATCTTGCTGCATTCTATCAGGGAAATGAATACCGCCCGGTCTGGACCGGGCAAGACGAAGAACATCGCGCACGCAGGCAAGCGCTTGTGCGGGCGTTGGCGCAGGTCAAGGTCCACGGATTGCCGACAGGGCGCTATGATCTTGACGGGTTGATGGCTGCGATGACGAAGGCGCGCTCTTTGCGGGATCTGGGCCTTGTTGAGATCGCGCTGAGCCATGCCTATCTGCAATATGCCCGCGACGTGCAGTCTGGCATTCTTGTTCCATCGCGCGTCGATAGCGATATCAAGCGTGAGAGCGTTCTTCGAGAGACCTCTGCGCTGATGTTGGATGTCCTGTCTGGGGATCCTGTCAAGGTCATGCGGAATTTGCCGCCGCGCAGCAATGAATACGCTCGACTGCTCCGGGAAAAATTGCGTCTGGAAAATCTGATATCCCAAGGCGGTTGGGGGCCAACCGTTTCGGCAGAAAAACTGCGACCGGGTGATGCAGGTCAAGCGGTTATTGCCCTGCGTAACCGGTTGATCGCAATGGGCTATATCACGCGTAGTGCCGCGCAGACCTATGATGCGCGTCTACAAGAGGCCGTTCAGGCGTTTCAAGCGGACCATGGGCTCGAGACTGATGGTGTCGCGGGACCGTCCACTCTGGCGGCTCTGAATATGTCGGCATCCATGCGTTTGAAATCCATAATCGTTGCAATGGAGCGCGAGCGGTGGTTGACGGACGACCGTGGCCAACGGCACATCCTTGTGAACCTGACCGATTTCAGTGCGCGTATTCTGGACGATGATCAGGTCACATTTATGACCCGTGCTGTGATTGGCAAGAATGGCAGCGGTCGGCGCAGCCCGGAATTTTCGGATGAAATGGAACATATGGTGGTCAATCCAACCTGGCATGTTCCGTATTCGATCGCCGTCAATGAATATTTGCCTCAGATGCAGCGCAATGCTGGCGCGGCTTCGCATCTTAAGCTCTATAACCGTAACGGTCGCGAAGTCAGCCGGGGCGCGGTTGATTTCGGGGCTTATAACGCGCGCAATTTTCCGTTCGCCATCAAGCAACCACCGTCAGAGCGCAATGCGCTTGGTCTGGTAAAGTTCATGTTTCCGAACAAATACAACATTTACCTGCACGATACGCCACAGAAGGCCTTGTTCGATCTGGAAAAGCGCGATTTCAGCCACGGGTGCATCCGTTTGCACCAACCATTCGATTTCGCCTATGCGCTTCTGTCCAAGCAGGAGAGTGATCCGAAGGAATATTTTCAGTCGGTCCTCGATACGCGGCGCGAAACCTATGTCCAGCTTGAACAGCATGTTCCGATTCATATCATCTATCGCACAGCGTTCACCCAGGCGCAGGGGCGGACGCAGTACCGCGGTGATGTGTATGGGCGCGACGGGCGGATTTGGGACGCTCTCGAAAAGGCTGGTGTTTTGCTCGACGCGGTTCAGGGATAAAATTCTGTTCTACAGAAGAGGTGTTACATGGCCGAAGGCATTTAACCGGTCGGCACCGCGCTTGGGGCATAATCTGATAGTGTAATGGAAATAGAGAGCGATGCGATTGCAGTGTTTGCTCGACCCGGGCGGCGGGGTTTTGCAGTAGCCATAGTTTGGCTCCGATCGCGGCGTTTTGGGATATGGTGCGGTGCAAAACCCGCATGCAGTCACAAAGCTCAGCAGATCATTGGCGAAAATGCGCCATTGGATGCGAAACCATGGTTCTATCAAGCATTGCGACGCGTCGTAGGATGGCGATCTATCCGCTATAAAGATGGAACTCGCGGTTGCGGTATTCAAAGACCTATGTTCCCGCAAAAGATTGTTTGACGCTGTAGCCGATCGTGAAAAAACTGTTACAAAACCGACGCACAAGAGCTGACAACCCGCCCGATCCTGGGCGACAGAATGAGAGACTTTGCCATGAGCAGCATTCAGGACCGTGTCATCGCCATTATCGCCGAACAGGCCGTGCTGGAACCCGCAGATGTAACCTTGGACAGCACGCCCGAAGACTTGGGTATCGATAGTCTTGGGCTGGTCGAGAGTATTTTTGCCATTGAAGAGGCTTTCGACATCTCGGTTCCCTTTAATGCGAATAACCCCACTGAGAGCGATTTTGACATATCTTCGGTGCGCTCGATTATCGCGGGTATTGAGCGGCTGGTCGCGGAGCAATCGTGAAACGTGTTGTCATTACGGGTGCGGGCACGATCAACCCGCTTGGTGCCGGTGTTCCCAGCACGCTTGAGGCAATGCGTGAGGGGCGCTGTGGGATTTCTGATCTGGAGTTTCAGGATGTAGAGCGCCTCTCGATACGCATTGGGGGGCAGGTCAAGAATTATGATCCTGAGGCGCAGTTCAATCGGCAACAGTTGGCGCTTTTTGACCGCTTCACCCAATTCACCCTGATTGCCGCGCGACAGGCAATCGCGCAAGCTGGGTTAGAGTTCACGGGTGAGCTGGCCGCAAAGGCGGGGGTGATCCTTGGCAATTCGGGCGGGGGAATGACCACGCTCGATGAAAATTACCGCTCGGTCTATGAAGAGGGCAAAAATCGCGTGCATCCATTCGTGGTGCCCAAGCTGATGAACAATGCGGCGGCCTCGCATCTCTCGATGGAATTCAACCTCATGGGGCCGACGTTTACAGTCTCGACGGCCTGCGCGTCATCCAACCATGCGATGGCGCAAGCCTTTCAGATGGTACATGGCGGGATCACACCGGTGATGATTACAGGCGGCTCCGAGTCGATGTTGTGTTTCGGTGGCGTCAAGGCATGGGAGGGGCTTCGCGTTATGTCGCGTGACGCCTGCCGTCCGTTCTCGGCCAATCGCAACGGTATGGTGCAGGGCGAGGGGGCGGCAATCTTTGTTTTTGAAGAGCTGGAGCATGCCCGCAAACGCGGCGCAGAGATCCTTGCCGAAGTTGCGGGATTTGCCATGACTTCGGATGCTTCTGATATTGTCATGCCCTCAAAACAGGGGGCCGCGCGGGCCATCGTCGGCGCGCTTAATGATGCACGGGTCAACCGCGAGGACGTGGGCTATATCAACGCTCATGGGACGGGTACGGCCGCCAATGACAAGACCGAGAGCGCCGCAGTTGCGGATGTCTTTGGACATCATGCCGACCGGTTGATGATTTCATCGACCAAATCCATGCATGCGCATCTGATCGGCGGTACCGGCGCCGTTGAACTGCTGGCTTGTATTATGGCGCTGCGCGACGGGATTGTCGCGCCCACCATCGGATATGAAGAGCCCGACCCGGAATGCGCGCTCGATGTGGTGCCTAATGTGGCACGCGAAGCGCGGGTTGATGTGGCACTGAGCAATGCTTTTGCCTTTGGCGGACTCAATGCCGTGCTCACGCTAAAGCGATTTAGCTGACCGCAAAAAAAACGCCGCCCCGAGGGGCGGCGCATTCTATCGGCCTGTGCCTGATTTCACTGCTGGAGCACCGATGCTTGGTCAAAAGCGGCGGTGAACCCCTTGAGTGAGGCGTCAATACGAACCTTTTGATCCGGGGCCTGCGCCGGTACGATCTCGACCGTGACCTTGACGCCGCGCTTCATCGCGTTGACGTCTTCTTGCGTCAGACCAATGCGTGCGAAACACCCGGCCATCGTGCAAAAGGAATAGGCGTAGCTTTTGGCGTTGCCATTATCGACGGACAACTTGATTTCCTCAGTCAGCAATGTGCCTAGGGGGGCTGCTACGGTCGCGCCAGCGACGATCGGCGAACCCTCGGGCAAACGATATATGCTGAATTCCGCCACTGGGTTGCCGCCGCTTTCGGTCAGCAACTGGTACATTTGACAAAGATCCTCTTGTCCCTCAACGCCTGTCCGAAAGCATTTGATCTGCCAGTCGTCGTGGGTGGATTTTATGTAAGACGGGTCCACCTGAACTGGGCGTCCAGTGTCAAGGCCGACCCCGACATTGCCATTTTCCGTCTGGGCCGCATCAGCCTCGGGTGCAGGGGCGGGCTGTGTGGCTTCTTGCGCACTCAGGGCGCTGCCCAAGGCCAGAAACGCCGCAATGGAAAGGCTCGTCAGAAGTTTAGGCATCATTTCCCCATGTCGTTCTGTTGCTCTTTCGCGCTTTAGCATGGCACGCAGAGAGTGTCAGGAGCAAAACTGTAAAATGACCACATGGCCAGCAGCTTTGTGCCGGCGCGGAGCGGCGGAGATCGTGCAAGGCCGCTATGCTGCGTTGCAGGGCTTGCCACAAAAAGAAAGAGGCCTTGCGGCCTCTTTCTACGTTTCTCCCCGTCGGACTGGCCGACTTAGTTATTACGCCAAACGCTAGGGCAGAAGCTGTCACCCGTCAACAGGGAAGGTCGCAAAATAGCGAAAAAAGGCCGCACCTTAGGGGCGCGGCCAGTCTGACAGGGAGGAAGTCACCCGCAAGCAGAGGACAATCGGCCCCGGGCATGAATTCACACTGGCATGAAAGGGTTAATTAAGTATGGTCTCCTCGTGACTTTTTCTGGACAGGGGGTGTGAGAGTGCAGACTTCGATTTTCGTGGGGGGCGGTGGTGCGGATTACGCAGCGCCTCAGGAACTCTTGCTGAAATATGGCAATCGCCATGGCCTCGTTGCGGGGGCGACCGGTACG
The DNA here is from genome assembly GCF_048262375.1 of Roseovarius sp. GTDB lineage: Bacteria > Pseudomonadota > Alphaproteobacteria > Rhodobacterales > Rhodobacteraceae > Roseovarius. The sequence continues at coordinate 53,524 of NZ_JBLXFE010000005.1, read as the reverse complement.
GGTAAGACCGTGACGTTGCAGGTTCTTGCCGAAGGGTTTTCAGATGCCGGTGTGCCGGTCATCCTGTCGGACATCAAAGGGGATGTATCGGGCATGGCCGTGGCTGGCAGCCCTGACAACAAACTGCATACAGCCTTCACTGAACGTGCCCAGAAAATAGGCTTTGACGCGTTCAGATACGATACGTTTCCGGTGATCTTCTGGGACCTCTTCGGTGAACAGGGGCATCCGGTCCGCACAACATTGGCCGAAATGGGCCCGCTTTTGTTGTCGCGCCTGATGGGCTTGTCCGATGCGCAGGAGGGCGTGCTCAATATTGCTTTTCGTGTGGCGGATGAAGAGGGCTTGCCGCTGCTCGATCTCAAGGATCTGCAGGCTCTGCTGACATGGGTCGGCCAGAACGGTGCCGAGCTTTCGTTGCGCTATGGCAATGTGGGCGCGTCCTCGGTCGGGGCCATCCAGCGCGCCCTTTTGGTTCTTGAAAATCAAGGCGGGGCGCATTTCTTTGGCGAGCCTGCGTTGGCACTCGAAGACCTTATGCGGCTAACCCCCGAAGGGCGCGGCTATGTCAATATCCTCGCCGCTGATCGGCTGATCAATTCCCCCCGTCTTTATGCGACATTCCTTCTTTGGCTGTTGAGCGAGCTTTTCGAGACCTTGCCCGAAGTCGGGGATGTCGAGAAGCCAAAGCTGGTATTCTTCTTTGACGAGGCGCATTTGCTCTTTGATGATGCGCCCAAGGCCTTGGTTGACAAGGTCGAGCAAGTGGCGCGGCTCATTCGGTCAAAAGGGGTGGGGGTCTATTTCATCACCCAAAATCCTGATGATGTTCCAGAGGATATTCTTGGTCAGCTTGGTAACAGGTTCCAGCATGCGCTGCGTGCCTTTACCGCGCGGGATCAAAAGGCGCTCAGCCGTGCCGCAGAGACCTATCGACCCAATCCACGTTTTGACACTGTCGAGGCGATCCGTGATGTCGGTGTAGGAGAGGCGGTGACCTCGATGCTGCAGAACAAGGGCGTGCCGGGGGTGGTGGAGCGCACACTGATCCGGCCCCCGGCGACACAGCTTGGCCCGTGCGACCCGGCAACCCGACGCGCGGTGATTGCAGCCTCGCCGGTGGCAGGGAAATACGAGGTGACGGTTGATCGCAATTCGGCCCATGAAATGCTGGCAGCACGGGCCGAAGCCGCAGCGAAAGAGGCCGAAGAGGCAGAGGCGCGGATCGCACAAGAGGCGGCCGCAGCAGAACTTGCCGACGAACGTGAGCGCGAATTCAAGACGGCACGACGCTATTCCGGCGGAACAAGTTCGGGGCGCAGCCGACGGGCTGCTGAGCCGGACAGCTTTGGGGGCGCACTTGCATCTGCCGTGATGAAAGAGCTCAAGGGCACCACGGGGCGCCGCATTGTGCGTGGTATTTTGGGGGGGCTCTTCAAGGGGCGCTGAGGGATTTAGACCATTCTTCTCGAAATTGACCCAAACCAAACTCTTGGAGCTTATCGGTGTTTCAGCAAAAACCGATAAGCTCTGGCCCTTTGCGATCTTTCATTCCCGCGCTGAGCGCTCCACGTTTCAGCTGGCGGCGCGCTGCAGCATGCCAAAAAGATCGCGTGGATCGTCTGGGTCTGCCAGAAGGTCGAGATCCAGAAAAAGGTCCGTGCCCGCAATATGATCCCGCACATAGCGCAGGGCAGAGAAGTCTTCGATTGCAAACCCAACACTGTCAAAAAGTGTGATTTCATCCGGGCGGGTGCGCCCTTTTGCTGTGCCGTTGATCACCTGCCATATCTCGGTCACCGGATGATCGGGGGCAAGTTGCTGGATCTCACCCTCGATCCGCGTCTGTTCCGGGTATTCGACAAAGATCGTCGAACGTTGCAGGACACCGGGCGCCAGTTCGGTCTTGCCCGGACAATCACCTCCGATGGCGTTGATATGCACGCCAGCGCCAACCATGTTTTCGGTCAAAATCGTGGCATATTGCTTGTCTGCCGTGCAGGTGGTGATGATTTGTGCGCCTTCCATACTCTCTTCGGCCGAAGAGCATGCAACAACCTCAAGACCCAAGCCACTCAGGTTGCGCACGGCCTTGGCGGTGGCGGCGGGATCAATGTCATAGAGGCGTACAGATTTCAGTCCACAGATCGCTTTCATTGCCAAGGTTTGGAATTCTGATTGCGCGCCGTTGCCGATCATTGCCATTGTATCTGCGCCTTTGGGGGCGAGGTATTTTGCCACCATGGCAGAGGTGGCCGCAGTGCGCAGGGCTGTAAGCACCGTCATCTCAGAGAGCAGGACAGGATAGCCATTGCCGACATTGGCCAAAAGGCCAAAGGCGGTGACGGTCTGCAAGCCCTCATGAGTGTTCTTGGGGTGGCCATTGACGTATTTGAACCCGTATACCTCGCCATCGGACGTAGGCATAAGCTCGATCACCCCTTCGGCGGAATGACTGGCAATGCGAGGCGTTTTGTCAAAGAGTTCCCAACGCCTGAAGTCCGCCTCGATATATGTGGCAAGACCGCGTAACATCGGGTCTATGCCGATGTGATGCACCAGTTTCATCATGTTATCGACGGAAACAAAAGGCACTAACGCCTTATCGGAAGGGGCAAGCGTCATCGCAGGTATCCTCAGCTATATGCCATTGTGGGGCGGTCAAAGACGCGGCGGCCGAGGGCCGAGGCGGCAAGATCGACCATCACTTGCGCGGTGCGTCCGCGCTCGTCCAGAAAAGGGTTCAGTTCCACCAGATCGAGTGATGTCATAAGACCGCTGTCGCAGATCATTTCCATCGCCAGATGTGCCTCGCGGATGGTGGCGCCACCGGGCACGGTGGTGCCCACGGCAGGGGCAAAGATCGGATCGATGAAATCCACATCAAGGCTCACATGCAACGCACCGCCTGCTGCTGCTACGCGGTCGAGAAAACCCGCAAGGGGGCGAGAAATGCCCTGCTCGTCAATCACGCGCATATCGTGATAGCGGATGCGACTGGCCTGAAGCGCCTCGCGCTCTGCGCGGTCCACCGAGCGCAGACCCAGAATACAGATGTTTTCCTCAGGCACCGGATTTGTAAGCGTCGGAAACCCGTGAAATCCGGCACGACCGGTGACATAACCCAAAGGCGTGCCGTGCAGATTGCCGGACGCGGTGGTTTGCGGCGTGTGAAAGTCACTATGAGCATCAAGCCAGAGCACGAATTGCGGGCGGCCAGTTGCCATAGCATGATTGGCCACACCGGCGACTGAGCCGAGCGAGAGACTGTGATCGCCGCCCAGAAAGATCGGCAAACCGTCCTTCATCGCCTCGAATGCGGCTTGCATGAGGGTCTCGGTCCAGCCTGCCGTTTCCGCCGGAGCGTACACATGCGACGGCATCGCAACATCGGTCGTGGTCGCGGCAGGAACGAGATTGCCAGTGTCACGCACGACATGGCCGAGGTCATTCAGGGCCTCAGCGAGCCCTGCGGTGCGATAGGCATCCGGGCCCATGAGGCAGCCACGCCGGTCTTTGCCACTGTCAACCGGCGCGCCAATCAGGATGATGGTCTGAGGGATCATAGAACACTCTCCACTTTGCAGTTAAAGCGTAGGATGGTGCCGAATTGAGTTGATTTGAAGCGACAATTTTGCACAAATCGGGGTTAGATTGTACGAAATGGATCAGGATACTTGCATTATGGACGATACAGATCAGCGATTGATTTCGATGCTGAGGCATAATGCGCGGGCTTCGCTGTCGGATTTGGCTAGTGGTCTGGGAATATCGCGGACCACAGTGCGCGCGAGAATCGAGCGGTTGCGAGTCTGTGGTGAGATCGTCGGGTTCACGGTTGCGTTGCGGGGGGATGCCGCGCGTGACCCTGTGCGTGGGCTCATGATGCTGGGTATCGAGGGGCGTGGCACCGACCGGATTATTCGTCAACTCAATGGGTTGGGCGCCGTGCGCGCAACGCATACCACGAACGGTCGATGGGATGTGATCGTCGAGGTTGGCACCGCGACGCTTGAGGAGTTGGACAAGGTTTTGGCGCAGATCAGACGATTTGACGGGATCGCGCAATCTGAAACCAGCCTGTTGCTTAACACCTGGAAATCAGGGGCGTGAAGACAGTCACCGCGTGCGTAGCGCCATAAGCCAGAGTGCCGCGAGGGCAAGAGATGCCAGCATATTCCAGCTCGCCATCGAGAGACTGAACATTTCCCATGGGACTTCGTCGCAGCGCACCAGCGGAGCGGCCATAATCTGATTGAAAAGATCATCGGCGCTGACACCGCTTGTTCCTGACGAGGAGCAACTGGTTGGGCCTTGCCACCAACCTCGCTCGACCCCGGTGTGGTAACCGGCGATTGCCGCAGTGGTAAGGGCTGCGACCATGCCGCCCAAGGCCATCAACCGGGGCAGGGCAAAGAGTGCCACTATCCCAAACCCGATTGCAATCACATGTGGCCAGCGCTGCCAGATGCAGAGCTTGCAGGGAGCCATGCCGCCCAGATGCTGAAAAGCGAGTGCTCCGAGCATGAGCGCGGCAGAGCCACCGGCGGCCAGAAGAATGAGATGTCTTTGTTTCAGGGTCATCAGAGGAACCTCGCCGCGTAAAACCCGCCAAAGAGCAGGACCACAAAGAGAAAGGCCAGCAGCCCCAAACGCCTCTCAATGAAATCCCGCACCGGAGCACCATATTTCCACAAGAGCGCGGCCATCACAAAGAACCGGATGCCGCGCGCAAGGATGGAGGTGGCGATGAACACGCCAAGCGGCATTCCGGTCCAGCCCGACATTATTGTGATCACCTTGTACGGAAAAGGGGTGATCCCCGCTGTCAGCACGGCCCAAAAGCCGAAATCGTTAAATCGCGCACTGAAGGCTGTCATCGCATCGCCTTTGCCAAGCGCCGCAAGGATTGGCAGACCTATTTCCTGATAGGCAAAAGCCCCGATGGCATAGCCAAGGAGCCCCCCCAACACCGAGGAACTGAGCGCCACCGCAGCAATCAGCCAAGCGCGGTTTGGACGTGCAAGGATCATAGGGATCATCAATACATCGGGTGGGATCGGAAAAAATGAACTCTCCACAAAGGAAACAATCGCCAGTGCCCAGAGCGCATGCCGGTGTTCTGCCATGCGGATCGTCCAGTCATAGAGGGCACGGATCATCTTTGGGTCTCTTTGCTGATTTGACGCGAGACACCATGCCCTCATGTCAAGGTCAAGGGCAGAGAGGCGGAGACGATAGATTCCATCGAAAATACCGTTTCGCTACTGGACGCGGACAGCGCCCTTCGCTAGAGAGAAAAAAGTGCCCAAGTGGCGGAACGGTAGACGCAGCGGATTCAAAATCCGCCGCCTTTACGGGTGTGTGGGTTCGAATCCCACCTTGGGCACCATTCTTCCGCATTAATGGATTGTTATTATTGCATATTTATGCGTGCAATTGCGCGCGTTGGATCGACAGCCATACCCAACACACGCCGATTCAAGTTGGGACGTGTTCGACTACTTCGAGGTGTTCTACAACCTGAAACCCAAGCACATGAACAATGGCATGCTATCGCCCGTTGGCTTCGAAACGAGACAGCAGAAACTGAACGAGGCAGGTGTCTAGGAAACTAGGGGCAGCTCAGGGATCCCATCATTGGGAGGCTGGTTTCTATGCCGCCGGGGCCATGACATCCCGAGTTTCAGAGGTTCTCCACAGCTATTCCGAGATTCGGAGATATCTTTCGACAACATTGTTTCTGTTTGGATGATAAATGCGGCTTTTGGTCAGAAATGTTGCCAATTTGCTGGTGTTGCCTTTATTTTGCCACATGTAGGATGCTTGCGCGACGCCAGTGCTGACCTGTCGCAGTATTTGAAACAAACTATCGCTATGCGTGTGGTTCTGGCGCGATACCGCTGAATTTTGGCCGATTTCATGATGTTTCGAGATGTGGATGGTGCGACTTGGGAAACAGTGCTTTACCAAAAGCAGAGCGATTTGCGGCAAGAATACGGCAGGCGTTTACCTTGACGTCTCAATTTTGGCACTTTTACGCCAAAATTCCCTTGGGCGTTCCTATCCAAACGGATATTGTCTGAATAGCCCATCTGGGGGGTCAAGTCTGTAGGTCGCGGGGGCGACCGCACAAAACCGACGCGTTTATCCGAGCTACACCTTTGTAGTCTAGGGGCTGCCAAAACGCGATCATTGGAAGTTTTGGGCCGTCTTGCCCCGCGTTGTGATGCCTTTTGGGCAATGCTTCCCCTTTGGTTCTGTGCTGGTCGCTCCTGTCTTGCATCGTCAGGTATGGCGCATGCGTGTTTGAACTTGGGTTGCAAGAGTTAGCCTTTGAGGCACTGGAGATTGAAAATGGCGATTAATAGAGTCGATGGCGACAATTCTGCCAACCGCATTGACCTGGTTTATTCAGCAGATCCCGAAGGGGATCGGATTGACGCAAACGATGCCGCCGACGGATCCAACGACGATGTGGTCGATGGGCGTGGTGGGGATGATACGATCCTCACAGGAGAAGGGGATGACCGGGTCTATGCAGGCTCAGGCCACGATTCCGTTGAGGGGGGCGCTGGCAACGACCTTTTGGTCGGGGACACGTCCGATCCTTTGGCAAGCGGGCGCGAGGTGTTCCAATGGAGCGAGGCCCCCGACCCCGATGACGCCGACCCGATAGAAGGGGGCGATCCAATCACCGGGTTTGTGCAGAATACCGGGACGGTGGATGTCACATTCTCGGTGTTGAATGGCAGCAACAACGTCGATACGCAATTCGCGGATAATTCGCAGACTGTGACGGGGATGACCGCCGGGGGCGATCCGGCCAATCCGAACAGCTCTCTTTCGGCGGATCTTGGGGCCGCGGGCACGACCGATCTCAAGCTGGAATTCTCTTCGCCTGTCGAGAATGTTTCGTTTCAGATCAACGATCTGGATGGGACCGAAGGTGTTCAGATTTTTGCACTCGATGCGGATGACAATCTTGTTCCGCTCACATTGACTCCGGGGTCTTCTGTGACCGTGGTCAGTGGAGAAGAGGCGTTTGGCGCCGGGTCCAGCACCGATTCCGACCCCTCGCACAGTCTTATGGTTGAGATCCCGGGACCCGTGGCGCAATTGGTCATCCGCTATACCGACAGCTCCGGCACGTCGGATGGGATCAATGTAACGGATGTCTATTTCGGTCTGCGGGGGAGCGTGATTGACGACGGGCTTCCGGGGAACGACACGCTGGACGGGGGCGAGGGCGACGATACGTTGTGGGGCGAGGCGGGAAATGACCTGCTGATCGGTGGACAGGGTAACGATTCAATCTTTGGCGGCATCGGCAATGACACGCTCAGCGGCGGGGATGGCGCGGATAGCCTGACCGGTGGCGCTGACCGCGATGTGTTCGTTGCGGTTGGGGCAGGGGACGTCATTGATGGCGGAACCGGTGACAGCACTGCGGACGGGATCGAGGATGATTACGACACGCTCGATCTGCGCGGGCTTGGCCGGTTCGATATCGTCGGCCAGACTGTCGATGAGGACGGCGACTCGACCTCGGGAACGGTGAATTTCATTGGAGCGGATGGCGCGGTCACGGGGTCGCTGAGCTTTAGCGAGATTGAGAACCTGATCCCCTGCTTTACCCCCGGTACAGCGATTGCCACGCCGCGTGGTGAAATGCCGGTGGAAGAATTGCGGGTTGGCGACAAGGTGATCACGCGCGACAATGGCTTGCAGGAAATCCGCTGGATCGGCCAACGCGACCTGAGCGGCAGCGAGCTGATGCGCTCGCCGCATCTGCGGCCGATCCTGATCCGCGCCGGGGCGCTTGGGCATGGTCTGCCAGAGCGTGACATGCTGATCAGCCCGCAGCACCGTATCCTGCTCAATTCGGATCGTGCCGCGCTCTATTTCGAAGAACGAGAGGTGCTGGCGGCGGCAAAACATCTGGTCGAAATCGAAGGCGTCGAGCAGATCAAGACCACAGCCGCGACCTATATTCACTTTATGTGCGATCAGCATGAGGTGGTTCTGTCCAATGGCACTTGGACCGAGAGCTTTCAGCCCGGTGCTCAGGTGCTGCACAGCATGGGCGCGGCGCAACGGGATGAGATTTATGATCTCTTCCCGGAACTGCGTGAGGTCGAGGGGATCGAGGCCTATCAGGCAGCGCGGCGCTCGCTCAAGCGGCACGAGGCAAGGTTGCTGGTGCGCTGACAGGCGGCTTTCAGCTTTGATTATTCTAGAAATGTAGACAATCCTGGTATTATATCAGGATTGTTTCGGTATAAGCATAGCGCTCCGTGGCGCGCGCGGTTAAGGGGGGTGCGCTATATCGGCGCTCAAATGCGTTTGAATATATCACCGCACCTCCTTCACCTCGCCCGTGTCCAATTGCTTGACGTAATCAACTGCGGTGCCATTCCAGTGATATGAAAAATGCCCGCCCTGCACGGGAATGGGGATGACATCGGGCCAGAACACCGCGATGCAGTGACCGCCGGGATAACGGACGCTGGGCCAGGTGATGCCATTCGATCCGGCGGCGCGGCGTGCCGCGCCAAAGGCTTGCGAGAGGCCATAGTCGTCCGGCTTCAACAGGTCAGCCCGGCCCGACGCATCATCGAGATCGGCATTGATCGCGCCGATCAGTTCGCGGAATTGCGAGGTCCAGCCTGGCGCTTCATTCGTGGCGCGCATAAAGCGGGCGTGATGATGGATGGTCTCGGCAATCGCCACCTCGGTGCGATCACCCGCATAGTAGAGGCCGAAGCTGCCGTCCGAAAACCGTCCCGGCCGGAGCGGTGAGCAATGCACAAACGGGGCCATGACCCAACTGGCACCGGGGCCGGTGACCCGGCGCGCTGCGGGAACCTTGGACAGATCGCCGATGCTGTCCCGGATGCGCGGATTGAACTTGGCCTCGGCCGAGGCCAGCGCCTCCCAATCCGCCGGATCAGCGATATCCTCAAAGAGATCGATGGGTGGATAAATGGTGCGGATGATGCGGACGGTGCGTGGCCAGATCACACGCCGGACCGGTTCTGTCACCAGCCCCCCCGCTCGGCATCCAGATAGCTGCGCAGGTCGATCAGATCGGTGATCTCTCCACGCATCATGACATCAAGCGCGCTATGACCTTCGAATGCCGCATTGGGCGTGCGAATCCACGCATAGCCGCGCGCAGGCTCGGCAAAGAGATAGCGCAGCGCCTTGTGAATCCCCATCAGGATTGACATCCGGGCGCGCAGGTCACGGTCGATGCGGCCAATATCGCCCACCTTCCAGCGTGCCCAAGTACGTTGCGCCATGTCGCCAAGCAGGATGCGGGCCTCTGCATCGCTGAGACCCCACGCGCGAAACAGATTGACGGTTGCGCGCGCGAGGGCGGCGGCCTCCTCATCGGTGATGATGGGAAGATCGGGACGGGCCACAATAGGCTGAATGGTCACGAACTGCATGGGTGCTTCCTTTGGCATCAATATAGTCAATTTGTGCCAAAAGGCAATTGAATTCAGCCACCGAGACGTGCGCAGTCAGGCACGAGACGGCCTGTCGCTCGTGCCTCCTCTGGAAACAGATGGCTTTTGCTTTGCGTCGGCCATGGCCTGCGCAAGGCATTTGCCCGGAGGTTTGCCGGGGCTTTCGCAATGCCTCACGCGATCACGGCCACGACTGGCCATAAAACGCTGGCCTTGGCGCAGGGATATACCGAGGCAGGATCTCGCCTCACCGTTGATCCTGACAGGGGTGGGATTCGCCGCGAAAATGGTCCCGGTCCGTTTTCCGATGGTCCACAATCGAGAATTTACAAATATAATCAATGCCGTGATTGGCGTCTGGTAGGCCCGGAGGGACTCGAACCCCCAACCAAAGCGTTATGAGCGCTCTGCTCTAACCAATTGAGCTACAGGCCCCACCTGAGGCAGTTCGTAAGCCGGGGCAGGGGCGGGGTCAAGGCTTTGAGATTGCACAGCACCTGCCAATCAGCTAACGGGTGCGCAATCTAGCGATGGGGACAGGCCATGACCGAGCAACAGAACGGGATCACCTATGCCGATGCGGGCGTCGACATCGACGCAGGCAACGCGCTTGTGGAGCGGATCAAGCCCGCAGCCAAGCGCACGCAACGCGCGGGCGTCATGTCAGGGCTGGGTGGATTTGGCGGATTGTTTGACCTCAAGGCGGCAGGCTTTACCGATCCGGTGCTGGTGGCGGCGACCGATGGGGTGGGCACCAAGCTGCGGATTGCGATTGATACCGGCCATGTCGATGGCGTGGGCGTCGATCTGGTGGCGATGTGCGTCAACGACCTGATCTGTCAGGGGGCGGAGCCGCTCTTTTTCCTCGATTATTTCGCCACGGGCAAGCTTGAGCTGGATCAGGCCACGCGGATCATCGAAGGCATCGCACGCGGTTGCGAAGGCTCTGGCTGCGCGCTGATCGGGGGTGAAACAGCGGAAATGCCGGGGATGTATCCCAAGGGCGACTTTGACCTTGCAGGCTTTGCCGTAGGGGCCATGGAGCGCGGCACCGAACTGCCCGCTGGCGTGGTCGAGGGCGATGTCCTCTTGGGCCTCGCCTCGGACGGGGTGCATTCCAATGGCTACAGCCTCGTGCGCCGGATCGTCGAGATGTCGGGGCTGACATGGGACGACGCCTGTCCCTGGGCTGACGGCAGCCTTGGCGAGGTGCTGTTGACGCCCACGCGGCTCTATGTCCGGCCCGTGCTTGAGGCGCTCAAGCTGGGCGGTGTCCATGGCCTTGCGCATATCACTGGCGGCGGGTTGACCGAGAACCTGCCGCGCGTTCTGCCCGAGGGGCTGGGCGCCGAGATCGACCTTGGGGCATGGGCGCTGCCGCCGGTTTTCCGCTGGCTGGCAGAGACTGGCGCTATGGCCGAGGCGGAATTGCTCAAGACCTTCAACTCGGGCATTGGCATGATTGCCGTGGTCGAGGCGGCGCAGGCTGAGGCGATTGCGCACAGCTTGCGCGCGGCGGGAGAAACCGTTTACCCCTTGGGCCACGTCACGTCGGGCGAGGGCGTGAGCTACAAGGGCCGCATGCTGTGAGCAAACGGGTCGCGATCTTTCTCTCCGGGGGGGGATCAAACATGCGGTCTCTGGTGGCCAGCATGACCGGGGATCATCCGGCGCGGCCTGCACTGGTCCTGTCGAACCGCGCTGACGCGGGCGGGATTCAATGGGCGGCCGCACAGGGGATAGCAACCGAAGTGGTGGACCACCGCCCGCATGGCCGCGACCGCGCCGCCTTTGAGGCAGAGATTGCTGCGCGACTTGCGCCGTATGACATCGACATCATTTGTCTGGCGGGGTTCATGCGCGTGCTCACGGCCGGATTCGTAACCCCGTGGCAGGGACGGATGATCAACATCCACCCGTCGCTTTTGCCGAAATATCGCGGCCTTCACACCCATGCCCGCGCGCTTGAGGCGGGCGAGCATGAGGCGGGCTGCACCGTGCATGAAGTGACAGCCGAACTGGATGAGGGGCCGATTCTGGGGCAGGCGCGGGTGCCGGTTCTGGCGGATGACACACCCGACAGTCTGGCGGCGCGGGTGCTGGCGCAGGAACATATTCTCTACCCGGCCGTGCTGCGTCGGTTTGCGGCGGGCATCCGTGCGCCGCTCTACCTGCCCTGAGCCCGGCATTTGCAATCTGGCCGATCTGGTCTATAGCTGGCTCCGGGGGACAGAACCGGGCATTAACGACAAGAGCAAAGATCACCCCATATGAAAACCATTACCACGACTGAAGAGCTGGCCGCCTTTTGCACCATGGCGCGCAGCCATCCCTATGTGACCGTCGACACGGAATTCCTGCGCGAGCGCACCTATTATTCCAAACTGTGCCTCCTGCAACTGGCGCTGCCCGGCAAGGGCAATGACAACGCCGTGCTGGTGGATCCGATCGACGGCGAGGGCATGTCGATGGAGCCGCTCTACGAGCTCTTCCGGGATACCTCTGTGGTTAAGGTATTTCACGCCGCGCGGCAGGATCTGGAGATTTTCTATGTCGATGCCGGGGTGATTCCCGCGCCAATGTTTGACACCCAAGTCGCAGCGATGGTCTGTGGGTTTGGCGATCAGGTCGGCTATGAAACGCTGGTCAAGCGGATTGCCAAGCAGACCGTGGACAAAAGCTCGCGATTCACCGATTGGTCGCGCCGCCCGCTGACCGAGGCGCAAAAGGTCTATGCGCTGGCTGACGTGACGCATCTGCGGGTGATCTATGAGGTTCTCGCCAAGAAACTGGCAAGCTCGGGCCGGGATAAATGGGTGGCCGAGGAACTCAGCGTGCTGACTGATCCCGCCACCTATCGCACCGATCCCGCCGAGGCATGGCAACGCATCAAGACGCGCAATACCGCGCCAAAGTTTCTGTCGCTGCTGCGTGAACTGGCGCGATTCCGTGAAGAATATGCCCAGTCGCGCGATGTGCCGCGCAGCCGGGTCTATAAGGATGACGCGCTGGTGGAACTGGCCTCGACCAAGCCGGTAACGCATCAGGATCTGGGGCGGTCGCGGCTCTTGTTGCGCGAGGCGCGCAAGGGCGAGATTGCCGACGGGATTCTGGCGGCGGTCAAGGCGGGGCTGGAATGCCCGGCGGATCAGATGCCGCATGCCGAGGTCCTGGACGAGCGTGCACAGGTCAACCCGGCGCTGGCCGATCTCTTGCGGGTGCTGCTCAAGGCCAAGAGTGAGAGCTATGGCGTGGCGTCCAAGCTGATCGCAAGCGCGGCTGATCTTGACGCCATCGCCGCAGGCGGGCGTGAGCTTTTGGCGTTGCGGGGCTGGCGGCGCGATGTGTTCGGCGCAGATGCGTTGCGCCTGTGCAATGGCGAGGTGGCGCTGGCGGTCAAGGGCAACATCGTCGAAACGGTCGATCTCTGACGCGCGCCTGACCGCCCCCGCCTCAGCGGCGGGTCACCTGTTCGTTGCGGGCACCGATCACCCGGATCACATCCGTGCGCGCAAGTTTCTGGGACGAGACAAACACCGCCGCCATGACGGTGCGGGCGCGCTCCGAGCCCTGCGGTTGGTTCTCGGTTTGCACGGCCATCAGCTTGTATTCCAACACGCCGTTTACCGGCTCGCTCTCGGTGTCGGAAATCAGACGCACGTCAAAGGCACCCTGACGCAGGCTCAGACCGTCGACCCGGATGATGCCGCCATCGCTGGTGCGTTCGACCACGACGCGCGTCACCTGATCCACAGGCGTGCCCTCATAGACCTTTTCCCGGTTACGGCGAAAAATCGTGTCTTCGCGCTCGGGGATCAGCGGATTGGTGTTTTCGGGTTTTGGCTCGGCGGTACGGCGGCGCGACCGGCTGCGCCCGAACCAGTTGCGCGGGTTGGCGCGCGATTGGCGATAGCCGCCACATCCCGCCAGAACCGACACTGCCGCCAATGAAAGAAAGACCCGCCGTTGCATGCCATCCGCCCCTGTCACCTTTTCCTTTCGACTATCCTATCCGCCCCGGCTTGAAAAGGTGCAAGCGAGGTCTGGACCTTTTTCCGGCCCGGCCCTAGGTCTGGGGCAGAGATCAGGGAGAGCGTTATGGCCACTGCCGCCTTTGAAGAGATTGTCGAAGATTTCGAATTTCTCGACGAGTGGGAAGACCGCTATCGCTATGTCATCGACCGGGGCCGGACGATGCAGGCGCTGGACGACTCGCTCAAGGTGCCTGCGACCAAGGTTGACGGCTGTGCCAGTCAGGTTTGGCTGCATCCGCGAATCGAGGCGGATGCATTCAGCTTTGAGGGGGACAGCGATGCGATGATCGTGCGCGGCCTGATTGCGGTGTTGCGCGCGCTCTATAACGGGCTGCCGGTGGCCGAGGTGGGGCGTGTCGATGCCTCTGCGGAACTGGCGCGGCTGGGATTGGACGAACACCTGTCGGCGCAGCGCTCCAACGGCGTGCGTGCGATGGTCGAACGGATCAGACGGGTGGCTGCCGAGGCCGCGTGAGGGGTGCACAGGCTGAGGGCTCTGCCCCCAGACCCCCGAGGTATTTTTCGCCAGATGAAAGCGAATTCAGAGCTTTACGGCTTGTTCTTCAAGTGATGTTTTCAGATCACCGTAACCGGTAAAGCGGTATTCATAGGCCAGACCCAGACGCGCGGCGCAGGATTCCGCCTTGGCGCGCAGGCTCGCGTCATCGGTCTGGGCCTGATACACCAGCTTGGTGTAATTGCCAAAGATCATGTCGCGCAATTCCGGGTGACGGTCGAGGCCCATCGGTTTCCAGACAAAGGCGTCGAACTGGCGCACCAGAAAGTCGGTGAGGTAAAAGGCGCTGATTTCGTCGTCATGCGCGGCAAAGCGGTCCAGCCCTTCATAGAAGGCGTAGCAATGCGGCCCGGCCACCATCTCGACCCCCAGTTCGGCGCATTTGGCCTGCAGCAATCCGCCGGTGCCGCAATCGGCATAGACGACGAAAATCCGGGCATAGTCCGCGCGATGCGCGGTCACGGCGGCGGCCACCTCCTGGGTGATCTTTTCGGGGTAGAGATGCAGTTTGGCAGGCAGGCATTGCAGGTCCATGTGGTCCCAGCCATTGGCGCGTTTGAGGGCAAGAATCTCATGTGCCAGTGCACCGCAGGCGATCAGCAGTATCCGACCATGACCTTCGGCCTCTAGCCCCTCAGTGGTGAGTTGCGCGTCGCTCAGTTGCATGTCGGCCCCTTTCAAATGCAAACGGCCCGCACCGGGGCGGGCCGTTGCAACGCCTGTCGGACGCTTAGCCCGCGGCCAGACGGTTGTGCTTGCGCGCCATGAAATCCTTGGCGGTTTCCACCGCCACGGCAGCGTCGCGGCAATAGGCATCGGCACCGATGGCCTTGCCGAATTCTTCGTTCAGGGGCGCGCCGCCGACCAGAACGATGTAATCATCGCGCTTGCCCTGTTCCACCAGCGTGTCGATCACCACCTTCATATAGGGCATGGTGGTGGTCAGCAGGGCGGACATGCCGAGAATGTCGGGCTGTTCAGTGTCCAGCGCCTCGAGATATTTTTCGACCGCGTTGTTGATTCCCAGATCGACCACCTCAAAACCGGCACCTTCCATCATCATGCCGACGAGGTTCTTGCCGATGTCGTGAATGTCGCCTTTGACGGTGCCGATCACCATCTTGCCGACGCGCGGCGCGCCGGTTTCGGCCAGAAGCGGCTTGAGGATGAACATTCCGCCCTTCATCGCATTGGCGGCCAAGAGCACCTCGGGCACGAACAGGATGCCATCGCGGAAGTCCTTGCCGACGATGGTCATGCCGCCGACCAGTGCCTCGGTCAGGATGCGATAGGGCGCCCAGCCACGTTCGAGCAAGATGTTGACGCTTTCTTCGATCTCTTCCTTGAGACCGTCATAAAGGTCGTCGAACATCTGCTGGACAAGCTCGTCGTCGTCGAGGTCGGCGAGGATGATGTCGTCATCTTGGTCGGACATTGCGGAAATCCTTGAGTTCTCTGCGCGCGCGCATCTGGGTTAACTTGGCGCAGCTTTCGTCAATTTGCGGCGCGGCCACTTTCCGAATTGCGACGCTGCCCGCGCCGCAACCGACCTATAGCCGGGATTCGCGCGGGATTTGACTGAATTATTGGCATGAAGATATTCGAAATTCCGCAACACAACGGGCTTTCGCCCCGGCAGGGCACCCCAAAGAGCCGACCGCCGGGGCGCGAGAGTCAGGCGCGACGACGCATAAGAACAATCCCCCCGAGCGCCGTCAGCAACAACAATCCCCCCGCCGGAAGCGGGACAACGGCGGCGCGGACTTCTTTGGCGATCAGCGCGTGGACGCGGTCGGTGGGATGGATGCTGTCGTGAAAGACAAACCCCTGATCGGTGGCGCAATCGGTGGCAGGCACCAGCGTCAGGATGCAGGCATCGGTGGTATTGGTGAACCGCAGGGCATCCGCATCGGCAAGGATGTCCTCGAACAGGGCAAACGTATCAAGAAACTGCACGTTGCCGAGTGGCGTCAGGGTGCTGAGCCCGGACCTGAGTGCGGCATTGAAGCCCTGAGTGGCCGCCGTCGCGCCGGCGATGGCGCTTCCGGCTGGTGCGGCCCCGATGCTGGCCAGAAATGCATCCAGCGACGTCACCTCGGGGATGCGGCCCAGATTCGGCAGACCAAAGACGAGGACGTCGGTCAACCCGCGCGAGAAAAGATCACCCACCCCGGTGACGATCTCCGTCACCGCCGCCGAGATGACCGCGCCAAGGCTGGCCGGATTGGCCAGACCGGCGCGCAGGTCGTTGCCACCGAACCACACTGCCGCCAGGGGGTTTGGCCCGAGGCTTGGGGCGGTCAGGCCGAACAGGTCGCGTTGTGCTGCAAAATCGGGAATGGCATCGGTGTTGTCATCCGTGTCTCCCCCCAAAGGCTCCGGGTTCGCCACGGCCCTCGCCCCGCCAAAGGCGAAATTGGTCCCTGAGGCGAAATTCGCCCCCAGTTGGCTGGCCCATGTGTTGCCATTGGTGAACTGACCGTTGGGATAGAGCGTGGGATCGGGCACCGTGCCGCCAGTGATGGCGAAAATATTGCCCGGATCGCTCAGACTGTCGCCAAAAACAACAAGATCGGAAAATGGCCCAATGGGGGCGGCAGAGCCGAGCGTTGGCAGCAATGCTGTCACCCCGGCCAAAAGAATATTACGAATCATGATCCCTCCCAGACATGAAATTTCGACAGGGTCGAGGTGAACATGGCCATCAGATGCAGAGCAAATCAATTTCCCGTTTGAGCATCAGGCCGTTGCGTCACTTGTATATGTTCATGATATGTTCCATATTTTGCGCCATGACCCATGATCCGACTCTGCCACATGATCTGCGTCCTCGGGCGCGCGGCGCGGCCAGTAATGCCGCCGGCCGGTTCGAGGTGTTTTCCGTACGCTATGAGGCAGATGGCTGGGGGCCCGCGGAGGAGGAAGAGCGGGTGCTGCGCACGCAGGTCTCCGAGGAACGGCCCCGCCGCATCATCAGCTACAACCGCTCTCCCGATCTGCCGTTTGACCGCTCGGTCAATCCGTATCGCGGCTGTGAACATGGGTGCATCTATTGTTTCGCGCGGCCCAGTCATGCCTACCTCGGGCTCTCAGCCGGGCTGGATTTCGAAACCCGGCTGATCGCCCGATCAGAGGCCCCGGCGCGGCTGGAGGCGGAGTTGCGCGCGCGCAGCTACCGCGTCGCGCCGCTGGCGATTGGCACCAATACCGATCCCTATCAGCCGATTGAACGGCAGTTTGGACTCACCCGCGCCTGCCTTGAGGTTTTGCACCGATTCAATCATCCGGTGGCTGTGGTGACCAAGGGCACGCTGATTGAGCGCGATATGGATATTCTGGGCGATATGGCGGCGCGCGGGCTGGTGCGGGTTGGGGTGTCCGTGACCACGTTGGATGAGACGCTGGCGCGCAGGCTTGAACCGCGTGCCCCAACGCCTGCACGCCGTTTGGCGATCATCCGGCGGCTGGCGCAGGCGGGCATTCCGGTGCGGTTGATGGTTTCGCCGGTCATTCCGGGGCTGACCGACCCGGAGATCGAGGCGATTCTGAGGGCGGGACAAGAGGCTGGGGCAGGGGCCGCAAGCTGGATCATGCTGCGCCTCCCGCGTGAGGTGGCGCCGCTGTTTCAGGACTGGTTGGCGGCACATTACCCCGAGCGCGCAAACCGGGTGATGAACCGGCTGCGCGAGATGCACGGCGGTGCCGTCTATAGCGCCGAGTGGCACAAACGGATGCGCGGTGAGGGGGTCTATGCCCGGATGATCGCGCGCCGCTTTGATCTGGCGGCGCGGCGATTGGGGCTGGACGCGGCGCAAACGGCGTTGCGCTGCGATCTGTTCGAGGTGCCACTGGCGCGCGGAAGTCAGATGTCTTTATTTTGATATTACAATCACTTACCGACAACTGTTAATCTGAATCCGTGCCCTGTCATGCCCGCCTGCGGCGTGGCCGGCGCGGGGCGGCGGCATCGTCGCCGGTGCCATCACCCCCAGACGAAAATGCCCCCAATGCATCGGTGATCTGATCCAGCGTCGGGCGGGGCCCGCGCGGACGGCTCTCCAATGCGGCACGCATCTTGGACAGGTGCTCGGGCATGGTACCACAGCAACCGCCGATGATCGTAGCGCCTGCGTCGCGGGCCAGCACCGCGTATTCGGCCATCAAGTCAGGCGTGCCATCATAGTGAATGTGCCCGTCGTGGTATTTCGGGATACCTGCGTTGCCCTTGGCGATGATTGGCCGGTCCGACCCTTGCGCGACAAATCCAAGGATGGTGCGCAAGAGATCGGATGCGCCCACCCCGCAATTGGCACCATAAGCCAGCGGCGGATTGCCCAGCTTGTCCACCATCGTGGCCATATCGGATGAGGTGACGCCCATCATCGTGCGCCCGGCGGTGTCAAAGCTCATGGTGCCACACCACGGCATATCGGCCAGCTTGAACGCCTCGGCGGCGGCTTTGTATTCTTCGGGGGCAGAGATGGTTTCAAGCCAGAGCACATCGGCCCCGCCTTCCTTGAGCCCCTCGGCCTGTTCATGGAAAATCTCGACCGCCAGCGCATGGGTCAGCGCGCCCATTGGCGCCATGATCTCGCCCGTTGGCCCCACAGAGCCCGCGACAATCACCGGCCGGTCGTAGCGGTCAGCCACGTCGCGGCCGATTTCGGCTGAGATGCGCGACAGCTCGCGCGCGCGCCCCTGCGCGCCATGCAATTTCAGCCGCGCGGCATTGCCACCAAAGGAATTGGTGAGGAACAGGTCGCTGCCCGCATCCACCGCCTCGGTATAGAGCCGCTTGATCCGGTCGGGATGCTGATCGTTCCACATCTCGGGCGCATCGCCCGACTGCAGGCCCATGTTGAAGAGATTGGTGCCAGTCGCCCCATCGGCGAGAATCCAGTCGCGCGTCGAGAGCATCTTGGTGAGGGCGTTTGTCATATCGGCTATCCCGTGATCACTGAGCACGCAGATGTGCCATTAACGGCGCGTGCGCGCAAATGCATAAATTTCATGTAAATGGTGAGGCGCGTATGTATTGAAGCGCCACGAAAAAGGGCGCGCCACGCTTTGGCACGCCCGTTTGTCGTCAGATCACAGCGCTCAGACTTCGTTGGCCAACTGGCCTTTGGCGACCTTCAGCAGCTCGTCCATCTTGGAGCGGATGGTCTCTGCGTCGGCGATATCGCCCAGATCGGCGGCGACCTTGCGCACCACATCCTCGTGGCCGGCTTCTTCAAAATCGGCCTTCACCACCTCACGGGCATAGGCGTCGGCGTCCTCGCCGGTCTTGCCCATCAGCTCTGCAGCCCAGAGACCGAGCAGCTTGTTGCGCCGCGCCACGGCGCGAAACGCCATTTCCTCGTCATGGGCGAATTTGTTTTCGAATGCGCTTTCGCGATCGTCAAAGGTGGTCATTGGGCCGGTCCCCTTGCATGCGTTGCCGTTGCACCCGATATGCAATCTGGCGGGCAAAAGGGCAAGGGGCCAACGCCATCTTGCGACGTGATGGCCCATGCACTATGAGAGCGCATCGGCATGGGGGGACTCACGCCCCCCACCCTCAGCGACGGAGTTCCCATGGCGCGGCGCAAGAAAATTTACGAAGGCAAGGCCAAAACCCTCTATGAGGGTCCCGAACCGGGAACGATCATCCAGTATTTCAAGGATGACGCCACCGCCTTTAACGCTGAAAAGAAGGCTGTGATCGAAGGCAAGGGCGTGCTCAACAACATGCTCTCGGAATATTTCATGCTTGGTCTCAACACCATCGGCGTGCCGACGCATTTCATCAAGCGCCTCAATATGCGCGAACAACTGGTGCGCGCAGTCGAGATCATCCCGCTGGAAGTGATCGTGCGCAACTATGCCGCGGGCACCATGGCCAAGCGTCTGGGCATCGAAGAGGGCACGCAACTGCCGCGCCCGATTGTCGAATATTGCCTCAAGGATGACAAACTGGGCGATCCGCTGGTGACAGAGGAACATATCGCGGCCTTTGGCTGGGCCAGCCAACAGGACATGGACGATATCCTCAGCCTCGCGTTGCGGGTCAATGATTTCCTCGCGGGCGTGATGTATGGCGTCGGCATCAAGCTGATTGACTTCAAGATCGAAATCGGTCGCGTCTATGATGGCGATTTCCAGCGCCTGATCGTGGCCGACGAAATCAGCCCCGACAGCTGCCGGCTGTGGGACATCGAGACCGGCAAGAAGCTGGACAAGGACGTGTTCCGCCGCGATCTGGGCAGTCTTACCGACGCTTATACCGAGGTGGCCACCCGTCTGGGTGTCATGCCCAAGGGCAGCACCCCCATGGCGCGTCCGAAACTGATCAACTAAAGAGGTTACCCACATGAAAGCGCGCGTGCATGTCATGCTGAAATCCGGCGTTCTTGACCCGCAGGGCGAGGCGGTGCGCCACGCTCTGGGCTCCATGGGCTTTGACGGGGTCGAAGGCGTCCGGCAGGGCAAGGTGATCGAACTCGATCTTGCGGAAACCGACGCGGTCAAGGCCAAATCGACCGTCACCGAGATGTGTGAAAAGCTGCTCGCGAACACCGTGATCGAGAGCTACTCGGTGGAGATCGCCTGATGCATGCTGCGGTGATCGTCTTTCCGGGATCGAACTGTGACCGTGACCTGGCCGTGGCGTTCGAGCGTGCGGGCGCGCGCGTTTCGATGGTTTGGCACAAGGATACCGACCTGCCGCAAGGCGTCGATGTGGTCGGTGTGCCGGGCGGGTTTTCCTATGGCGATTACCTGCGTTGCGGGGCCATTGCCGCCAATTCACCGATCTGCCGGTCGGTGATCGCACATGCCGACAAGGGCGGATATGTTCTGGGCATCTGCAACGGCTTTCAGATCCTGACCGAAACCGGCATCCTGCCGGGGGCGCTCTTGCGCAATGCAGGGCTGAAATATGTGTGCAAGCCCGTGGGCCTGCGGGTGGCCACCACCAACAGCGCCTTTACCCATGACTACACGGCGGGCAGCACGATCACCGTGCCAATTGCCCATCACGATGGCAATTATTATGCCGATGACGCCACGCTTGACCGGCTTGAGGCTGAGGATCGCGTGGCCTTCACCTATACCGACAATCCCAATGGCTCGGCCCGCGATATTGCCGGGATATTGTCCGGGAACCGCCGCGTTCTGGGGATGATGCCGCATCCCGAGCGGATGGCCGAGCCGCTGCAAGGGGGCACGGACGGGGCCGCGCTCTTTGCGGGCCTGATGGGTCAACTGGCCCACGCCTGAATGTGTGACAGCTTGAGGTGCCGCGTCTTGCGGCATACTCTGAACTCATGAGCATGACCGTTCAACCCGTCGCACGGCACCGGATGCGCACCATATCCTGGCGCGCGCGGCTGGTTTTGCTCCTGCTGATCGTGATTGCGGTGGCGATGGTGCTGACCACCAACCGGTTGCTGACTGACCGCTTTACCGAGAACACGCGCAACCGGGCTGAATTGCGGCTCGTGCTTTATTCCGGCAACCTTCTGTCGGAACTCCGGCAAAACGCGATCGTGCCACAGCTTCTGGCGCGTGATCCCGCATTGATCGCGGCGCTCAATACGCAGGACTATGCGCAATCCACCCAACGCCTGATTTCCTTTCTCGAAGAGATCGGCGCGGCCGGACTGACGCTCTTGGACAAGGACGGTCGGGCGGTGGCGGCGACCGAGCGCGTGCGTCTGGGAGAAAGCCACCGGACGGCGGCGTATTTCGTGGATGCGATCCGGTCTCGCGATACGATTTTCCATGTTTTGCGGCAGGAAACCGGGCAATTCAACTTTTACTACTCGCGCCGGATCGAAACCGCGAGCGGTGTCTTGGGCGTGATCGTGGTCGAGGTTGATCTGCGCAAATACGAACGCGCCTGGGCCGGAATTTCCGATGCGGTCATGGTCACCGACACCGAAGGTCAGATTATCCTTGCGACCGAGCCACGCTGGCGCGGGCTGACAGAGGCCGACGCACTGCGCCGCGAACCGGTCAACAGCGCCATCCAGCGCGCCATTCAGGCCACCTCAGATTGGACCGCATTGCCGCCAGACGCCTATGTGCGTGGCGAGGCCGTGATGCGCGTCGAGGGGCGCGTTGCCTTTCGCGGTTGGCGGATCGCCAGTTTCACCACCTACGCGGCGGTGCGCGACAAGGTGAATGGCTATCTCGCGCTCGAAATCATGGGATTCGCGATTCTTTTGGCGCTTGCGTTTTACTTTCTCAACCGCAAGGCGGCGGTCAGAATGGCGCTGTTTCAGCGGGAGTCGGCAGAGCTTCGCGCATTGAATGCCCGCCTCCAGCGGGAAATCGCCGAGCGCAGGCGCGCCCAAGAGAACCTCGCGCAGGCCGAACAGACCATTCAGCAAAGCTCGAAACTGGCAGTGTTGGGCGAGATGTCGGCGGCGGTCAGCCACGAGTTGAACCAGCCGCTTGCGGCGATGAAAACCTATCTTGCCGGGGCCCGGCTCCTGCTGTCCCGCAACCGCCCCGACGAGGCGCTCTCGGCCTTTCAGCGGATCGACGATCTGATCGAGCGGATGGGGGCGATCACCAAGCAGCTCAAATCCTATGCGCGCCAGTCGGGGGATGTGTTTTCCCCTGTAAACATGGCCGATGCGGTGGCCTCGGCGCTCTCGATGATGGAGCCGCAATTGCGCCAGCGCAAGATCACCATCACCCGCACCCTACCCAATGAGCCGGTGATGATCATGGGCGATCGGGTGCGTGTCGAACAGGTCATCATCAACCTTTTGCGCAACGCCATTGACGCCACCAACACGGTGCCCAATGCCACCATCGACATTCTGCTCGCGGCGGGGGAAACGGCGGTGCTGACGGTGCGCGACAATGGGGAGGGGATCGGCGATTTCAAGAACCTGTTCGAGCCCTTCTATACGACCAAACAGCCCGGTGACGGGGTCGGGCTGGGGCTTGCCATTTCCTCGGGGATCGTCAACGACCTTGGCGGACGTCTTGTGGCGCGCAATGCGCCGGGCGGGGGGGCTGTATTTGAAATGCAACTCCCCATATTGGCCGATGAGACCCGAGCAGCGGAGTGATGTGAAATGCCAGCAGCTATGAAAATCGCCATCGTTGATGATGAAAAGGACATGCGCCAGTCGATCAGCCAATGGCTGGCCCTCTCGGGCTATGACACCGAGGCGTTTCCCTCGGCAGAAGAGGCGCTGAAATCGCTGGGCTCGGATTATCCCGGCATCGTGGTCACCGACGTGCGCATGCCCGGTATGGACGGGATGCAGTTCCTCAAGAAACTGATGGGCACTGACAGCTCTTTGCCGGTGATCATGATCACCGGTCACGGTGATGTGCCGATGGCGGTCGAGGCCATGCGCATCGGCGCGTTCGATTTTCTGGAAAAGCCATTCAATCCGGACCGTATGGCGGAACTGGCGAAAAAGGCCACCAATGCCCGGCGTATGACGCTCGATGCCCGCGCGCTGCGCAAGGATTTGTCAGACGGTGGCCAGCTGATGAAGAAACTTATCGGCACCAGCAATACCATGGACCGGCTGCGCGAGGATATTCTCGATCTGGGGCAGGCCGATGGTCATGTGCTGATCGAAGGCGAGACCGGCACCGGCAAGACGCTGGTGGCGCATGCGTTGCACGCCGTGGGCGCACGCGCTGGCCGCAAATTTGTCACCGTATCCTGTGCCGCGTTTGACGACGACGGGCTGGTCAAGCGCCTCTTTGGCCCGATGCAACCCGAAGACACCCAATTGCCCGCCTTTGAAGAGGCGCGCGGCGGAACCCTCGTGCTCGAAGATGTCGAGGCCTTGAGCGAGGCCGCGCAGGCCAAGCTGTTGACCCATATCAACGCCGAAGGCACGCCGCCCGAGACCCGCGTCGTCGCCATCTCGAACATGCAGGACGAGGGCCACACCTGCGAAGACGCGCTGCGCCCTGATCTGTTTTACCGCCTCGCCAGCCTGCGCATCACCGTGCCGCCGTTGCGGCAACGCGGCGAGGATATTCTGACGCTGTTTACCCGCTTTTCCGAACAATTCGCCGATGATTATGGCTGTGAGGCCCCGCAGGTCAGCGCGCAAGAGGCAACGCAGCTCTTGCAGGCACCTTGGCCCGGCAATGTCCGTCAGCTCTTTAACGTTGCCGAGCGTGCGGTGCTTCAGGCACGGCGCGGGTCCGGCACCATCACCTCGCTGCTTATGTCCGACCATCAGGATATGCAGCCGGTGATGACGACCGAAGGCAAGCCGCTCAAGGAATATGTCGAGGCGTTCGAGCGCATGCTGATCGACAACACCATGCGCCGCCACAAGGGCTCGATTGCCGCCGTAATGGACGAATTATGCCTGCCACGGCGCACCCTGAATGAGAAAATGGCGAAATATAGCCTGCAACGCTCTGATTATCTTTGAGGCAGGCGGCAGGGCATTTTCATTTTGTCCATTGTCATTGCCGCCTGTGACGCTTTACTGTGACAGTATGGTAAAAGGGACAATGCACCCTGCGCCAAGTGAGATTCGCTGTTTCAGTCCTCCGTCAGGATCACTCCGACATGATTGAGCAGACCGATTGGGTCCCGTTACAGGGACCACATACAAGCCTGACCCCTTGAAACCGGTGGACAGGCCCTGAATTGGCCCCAGCCGGGGCCGGAGAAGAAGAACCGCGATGCAGCGCGCGAGGCATATCAACGTCAGGGCAGGGGCCGCAAGCGGCACCAGCCTTCGCGTGTCCGCAATCGCCCTTATCAGACATCTGCCGCAACGCGCCGCCCCACCGGGGCAGGCGGCCGCGCCGCGATGCAAA
This sequence comes from Roseovarius sp., assembly GCF_048262375.1. Classification (GTDB taxonomy): domain Bacteria; phylum Pseudomonadota; class Alphaproteobacteria; order Rhodobacterales; family Rhodobacteraceae; genus Roseovarius. Next base: position 28,694 of record NZ_JBLXFE010000005.1, on the reverse strand, counting down.
CGGAAAACATGGCTACGAAAATGCTCATTGATGCCACCCACGCCGAGGAAACTCGGGTTGTGGTGGTCGACGGAAACAAGGTCGAGGAATTCGATTTTGAGTCTGAAAACAAGCGCCAGCTAGCTGGCAATATTTATCTGGCCAAAGTGACGCGGGTTGAACCCTCGCTTCAGGCTGCCTTTGTCGATTACGGCGGCAATCGCCACGGCTTTCTGGCCTTTTCGGAAATCCATCCCGATTACTACCAGATCCCGGTCGCTGACCGCGAAGCGTTGATGGCCGAGGAAGAAGCCCTTGCCAATGCCCAGAGCGACGAGGACGAGGACCGCCCGCGCCGCAGCAATGGCGGCAACGGTGGTGGGGACAACCGCAATGAGGGCCGCAATGGCCGCTCGCGGTCGCGCTCACGCTCGCGCAACCGCTCGGAAAAGACCCAGTCTGACGATGCCGTAACCACCTCTGAAATCTCGGGGATGGAAACCATCGATCTCGAAGAAGAGGCCGCCACAGCCAACAACGCTGTCGTGCCCGAAGGCACGTCGCCCATGGAACGGGTTGCCGAAACCCCGGTGGAAGAGCCCGAAGAGCGCGCCGCCACTGACGCAGGCAACGAGGCCACAGACGCAGGCAACGAAGTCGGGGACGACGAGGCCGAAACCGACACCCGCGACCATGCTTCACAGGATGACGAGATCGAATCCGTCGCCGATGAAGACGACAGCGAGGATATTCGCCCGGTTCGCAAACCCCGCGCCCGCCGCTACAAGATCCAAGAAGTCGTCAAGGTCCGCCAGATCATGCTGGTGCAGGTCGTCAAGGAAGAGCGCGGCAACAAAGGCGCGGCGCTGACCACCTATCTCAGCCTCGCGGGCCGCTACTGTGTGCTTATGCCCAACACCGCGCGTGGCGGCGGCATCAGCCGCAAGATCACCAATGCCGTGGACCGCAAGAAACTCAAGGAAATCGCCACCGAGATCGACGTGCCGCGCGGCGCGGGTCTGATTGTGCGCACCGCCGGGGCGAAACGCACCAAGGCCGAAATCAAGCGCGATTACGAATATCTGCAACGCCTCTGGGAACAGATCCGCGAGCTCACGCTGAAATCCATTGCGCCCGCCAAGATCTACGAAGAGGGCGATCTGATCAAACGCTCGATCCGCGATCTCTATAATCGCGAGATTGACGAGGTTCTGGTCGAAGGCGAACGCGGCTACCGCATCGCCAAGGACTTCATGAAAATGATCATGCCGTCCCATGCCAAGAACGTAAAACACTACGTTGATCAACAGCCGCTCTTTGCCCGTTTTCAGGTCGAGAGCTATCTGTCGGGCATGTTCAACCCCACGGTTCAGCTCAAATCCGGCGGCTATATCGTGATCGGCGTGACCGAGGCGCTTGTCGCCATCGACGTCAACTCCGGTCGCGCCACCAAGGAAGGCTCGATCGAGGAAACCGCGCTCAAGACCAATCTTGAGGCCGCCGAAGAAGTGGCCCGGCAATTGCGTCTGCGCGATCTGGCCGGTCTGATCGTCATCGACTTTATCGACATGGACGAGCGCCGCAATAACGTGTCTGTTGAAAAGCGGCTCAAGGACAAGCTCAAGACCGACCGCGCCCGTATTCAGGTGGGCCGCATTTCGGGCTTTGGCCTGTTAGAGATGTCACGCCAGCGTCTGCGCCCCGGCATGATCGAAGCGACAACACAGCCATGTCCGACCTGCCATGGCACGGGTCTGATCCGCTCGGACGATAGTCTTGCCTTGTCGATCCTGCGTCAGATCGAGGAAGAGGGCGTGCGCCGCCGCTCGCGTGAAGTGCTGGTGAAATGCCCGGTGGAGATCGCCAATTATCTGATGAACCAAAAGCGCGACCATGTGGGCCAGATCGAGGGCCGCTATGGTCTGTCGGTGCGCATCGAGGGTGATCCGCGTCTGGTCAGCCCCGATTTCACGATGGAGAAGTTCAAGACCGCCACCCGTAACGTGCCCGAGGTGCCGATGGCGCAATTCGTGTCGGGCACATCGGCGCTGATGGATGACATCGACGACGAGGTCGAGGATGAAATCGACGTGGACGTCGAGGCAGACAGCGATCAGAACAATGACGGCAAAGCCGCCACTGAATCCGCTGGAGATGGGGCCGACAAGCCCAAGAAGAGCCGTCGCCGTCGCAGCCGCCGCCGCAAGCCCAAATCGGGCAGCAATGGCGGGGAAGGACCCGAGGAAGGCGACAACGAGGGCGAAAGCGCAGAAGCGGCTGACAGCGAAGCCCCCAAGGCAACGCCCGAGTCCGTGAGCGCCGCCGAAGCCGTGGTAACCGAGGATGAGGCGGCAACGCCTGAGGCGGTCGAAACCACAACCGAGGACAAGCCAAAGCCCAAGCGCACCCGCGCGCCGCGCAAAAAGAAAGAGCCGGAGACGGCGACGCCTGAAGCATCGGCAGAGGCAGAAGCAGAGACGGCAGCACCCAAGGCCAAGGCAGAGCCCAAACCGAGGCCAAAACGTGCCGCGACTCCGCGCAAGAAGAAAGAGCCAGAGGCGGCTGTGACCGCACCCGACGCCGAGGCAGCACCCGCGACACTCGACGCCGCACCAGAACCGACCCCGGTCGAGGCCACGCCAGTCGCCGCTGAGGTCACGCCAGAGCCCGCGCCGGTTGTCGAGGCAGAGGCACCTGTTGCGGAGCCAACCCCGGAACCCTCGCCAGAAGCAGCCCCAGAACCCACACCTGCACCGGTCGCTGAAACCCCGAAACCGCAGGAAGAGCCCAAGCCGAAACGGCGCGGCTGGTGGTCTCTGGGTTAAGCCAACGCCTGCGTACGCAAACCGCGTACGCAGCGTACACTTTGTACACGCCGCGCCTCAATACTGAGCGCGGCGTTTGCATGCCGGGGGCGGGGATCAGGCCGTCTTGCGGATCAGGTAGGTTTGCACACCATCTGCATCGGTTGCCGAAATCAATTCATTGCCTGATTCTGCGCAGAAATGCGGGACGTCGATCACCGCGGCCGGGTCATCGGCCTGCATCGCGATCACCGCACCAATATTCATTGATTTCAAGCGCTTGCGCAGCTTGAGAACGGGCAACGGGCACAGAAGGCCGCAGGCATCAAGGGTGTCATCAGGTTTCATGCGCTCTGAGATAGCGGGCGTGTTACAGCCTGTCCACAAGGATGTGACTCTTTGCTGGGTGACGTTGGTCACCGGGCGGGTTATGTCTGACGCATGTTTGGAATCGAAATCATAGACGCGGCCCTTTTGCCCGCCATGTTTGTGGCCTTAGCCGCTGGAATCATTTCATTTTTAAGCCCTTGCGTGCTGCCCATCGTGCCGCCCTACCTTGCCTATATGAGCGGTGTGAGCCTCAGTGACCTCTCTGACAGTGGCAGCAGCCGCGCCCGCGCGGTCGTCCCGGCGCTGTTTTTTGTGCTGGGTCTCTCGACGGTGTTTATTTTCTTGGGCTTCACAGCCTCTGCGATTGGCACCGTGTTCCTGCAATACCAAAGCTATTTCAATACGATAGCTGGCGTTCTTGTGATGGCATTCGGGGCGCATTTCGTGGGCGTTTACCGGATCAAGTTCCTCGACCGCGAGGCACGGATCGACGCGGGCGACCGTGGCGGATCGTCTTTTGGGGCTTATGTGCTCGGTTTGGCCTTCGCCTTTGGCTGGACCCCCTGCATCGGCCCACAACTGGGTGCGATCCTGTCTCTGGCCGCCTCCGAAGGATCGGTCGCGCGCGGCACCATACTGCTGGCGATCTACGCCATCGGCTTGGGGGTGCCGTTCTTGCTGGTCGCCGCATTCCTGCCGCGTCTTCAAGGGCTTATGGGCTGGATGAAGCGCCATATGGAACAGATCGAGCGGGTGATGGGGCTCCTGTTGTGGACCATCGGTCTTTTGATGCTGACCGGCGGGTTCTCGGCATTTTCTTTCTGGCTCTTGGAAACCTTTCCGGCGCTCGCAATCTTAGGATAACTCCTTACGCTTGCCAGATTTCCACGCTAGGCTCTGTCCAACAAGAGGTTGGACATGAGCAGCAATGCCCCCGTGCGCCGCAGGCGCGTGTTCTATATTCCGGGCTATGATCCCATCCCGCCGCGCCGCTACCGCGAGCTCTATCGCAAGGAAAGCGTAGCGCAGGCAAGTGTTTCCGGCTATGAAATCAAGGTCTTGCCTGCCAAAGCTCAGGCGCGGTTCGGCTGGGGTGTCGCGGCGCGGATCGACGGTGCTGAGGTGCGCAGCGCCTTTGAGGTGCTGGTGTGGTCCGACATCGTCAAGAACAGCATGAATCAAGGTATCATCGCCACCTATGCCACTTTGGTTCGCACGGCGGCAATCTACATCGGCACCGGCGCGCTGTTTCGCCTGATGCGATTGCGAAAAGGTCCTGTGATTGCAGCGCTTTATCCGGTGGGCTTTCTCTTGGCGCAGCTTGGGCTCGCGCTTTTGGCGGCTTGGGGGCTTGGGCAGATCTTTGCCCTCTGGCATCCGGTCGCGGCGTGGGGAGGGCTGATCGTCGTGCCCGTCATCCTTGAATGGTTCCGGCGTCAGGATGGCCGGTTCTTTGCCTATTACCTGATGCATGATTACGCCTATTCCGCCGGGCATCTAGGGGCCAACCCGCCAGAGTTGGAGGCGCGGATGGCAGAATTTACGGCTGAGATTGCAAAGGTATTACAAGGAGATAGCGATGAGGTTCTGATCGTTGGCCACTCTTCGGGCGCACATCTGGGCGTGTCAATTCTGGCGGATCTGATCCGGGGGGGGCATGTGGCGGGGGACGGTCCTGCGCTCTCGTTCCTCAGTCTGGGGCAGGTGGTTCCGATGGTGTCGTTTCTGCCGGGCGCGCACCGGCTGCGCGCTGATCTGGCCTATCTCAGTGCGCGGGACGAGCTGACTTGGGTCGATGTGACCGCTCCCGGCGATGGCTGCGCATTTGCGCTCTGCGATCCGGTCAGTGTCACCGGCGTCGCCCCGACGGCAAAGCGGTGGCCGCTGGTGATTTCTGCGGCCTTTACCCAGACGCTGAGCCCGGAACGCTGGCGCGCCTTGCGGTGGCGCTTTTTTCGCCTGCATTTTCAATACCTCTGTGCGTTTGACCGACCTGGTGATTACGACTATTTCCGCATCACAGCTGGACCTCTGACACTGGCAGAGCGGTTCCGTGGTCGCTCTGCCTCGAAAAGCCGGATCGAGCGACCAACGTCGCGCTACACGAGCGTTGCACCATGATCCCGCCCAAACCCCCCGCGCGGTCTGATCGTGTATCACTCTGGCGTTATTTGCGACTGTTTCGGGCGGATATTCTTTCGGCGCAGCCTGCGCGGCTCTATCGGGCCTGGATGGCGGAATTTCGTACGCCGTTCTTTCGATCCTACCTCTGCAACGATACCGCGCTGATCGATCTGGTGCTGCGCGCGCGCGCCGATGATTTTCCGAAATCCACCCGTGTTTCTGAGGGCTTGCGCCCTTTGCTGGGGCAATCGGTGTTTGTCACCAATGGCGAGACGTGGAAACGGCAGCGCCGCATCATCGACCCGGCCTTTGAAGGGGGCCGGCTGCGCGATGCCTTTGCGGCGATGGTCAAGGCCGGGCAGGGATCGGTGGCGCGCCTTGCGGCTCTGGCCAATGACGAGCCCATTGAGATCGAGTTTCACACCAGCCATGTCGCCGCCGATGTGATCTTTCGCACGTTGTTCTCCCTGCCTATCGAGAACGCGACAGCGGCGGAGGTGTTCGAGCAGTTCAAGGCGCATCAGCGCACACAGCCGGTGCTCAATCTCGCGGCTTTTATCCCTTTGCCGCAATGGGTTCCCCGGTTTCACCGTCGCCAGACGCGGGCCACCGCCAGCGCTATCCGGGCGCTCATCACCGAATTGACAACCCGTCGGCGTGCCGAGATTGAAGCCGGCACCGCACCCGATGATTTGGCGACCAAGATCATGACCACCGCCGATCCAGAAACCGGAGAGCGGTTTGGAACGCAGGAAATGGTCGATCAGGTGGCGATTTTCTTTCTCGCGGGCCATGAAACCAGCGCTTCGGCCTTGGCTTGGGCGCTGTATCTTCTGGCGCTTTACCCGGATTGGCAGGACAAGGTTGCGGCAGAAGCGGAGGCGGTCTTTGGCAGCCACGCGCCGGATTTCACCGACATGTCGCGGCTGCGCATCACCCGTGACGTATTCCGCGAGACGCTGCGCCTCTATCCGCCGGTGCCGATGATGGTGCGCGAGACCACCTGTCCCGAGCGGTTTCGGGATCGCGATATCACCCCCGGCGCACAGGTTGTGATCAGCCCGTGGCATTTGCATCGGCATGAGCGGCTCTGGGACAATCCCGATGGGTTTGACCCGGCCCGCTATGGCACCGAGAATGGCAAGACCTGTCTGCGCGAGGCGTTCATCCCGTTTTCTGCCGGTCAGCGCGTTTGCACCGGGGCGGGCTTCGCGATGATCGAAGGGCCGCTTCTTTTGGCGATGCTGGTGCAGGCCTATCGGGTCAGCCCCGTGGCCGCACGCCCGCCGATGCCCGTTGCGCATCTGACGGTGCGCGGGCGCGACGGCATCTGGCTAAAACTTTTGCCGCGGTGATCCGACACCCCTTTGCAAGCAGGATCAGAGCGCCTATGTATGGGATGTCCGCGCAAGCGGACTATGGACATAAACGCGCTCGTAATAAGCGGATCGGACCCGGGGGCGGTACCCGGCGACTCCACCAAATATCCTTCATTTGGGGATCATGGGGTCGAAACAGGATCGACGAACGTCTAAAGGGGTTATGCTTTGTCCCGGTGAGGTACCACCGTTATCGGTCCGAAACGTACAGTTGCAAATGACAACCGTGCTCCGGTGGCCGTTGCTGCGTAAGCAGTAACCAAACCGAAACTTAAGCCCTTGCGCTTAGCCGCGTAAGGCGGGGTTCGCAGGCACCTGGCAACAGAAGCCTGCACTTTTACCTTAAATTTTCTGTGTAAGTCATGGAAATTACGTCGTAAAACTATATCTTGCGTGACTCCTCGTGTCAGGCGACAAAGGTGTATGAGCGCGCCGACCCTTTCCGATCTGTTTCACAGCTTTGGCCGCATCGGCCTGCTTAGCTTTGGCGGGCCTGCCGCGCAAATCTCGATGATGCATGATGAGTTGGTCGAACGGCGTGGCTGGTTGAATGAGCAGCAATTTCTAGGCGCGTTGTCGTTTTGCATGCTATTGCCGGGGCCAGAGGCGATGCAGCTTTGCACTTATGCGGGTTGGCGGCTGCGCGGGGTCTTGGGGGGCATGATCGCGGGGCTGCTCTTTGTGCTGCCGGGGGCCATGGTGATCCTCGCACTGGGGCTCGGCTATGCCATCTACGGGGATCTGCCGCTGGTGCAGGCGGTGTTTTTGGGCGTTAAGGCGGCGGTGGTGGTGATCGTGCTGCAGGCGCTGCTTAATCTGGCACGCCGCGCGCTCAAACGCGCAGACAGTTGGGTTTTGGCGGGGTTGGGCTTTGTCGCGATGTTCTTTTTGTCGGTGCCTTTCCCCTTGATCATCGCGGCGGCGGCGCTTTGGGGGGGATGGTCGCAGCGTGCAACCGCATCTGAGGCAGGTCTTGTGACCGCAGCCCCGGTGCCACTTGCCCAAACCCTCGCAACCGCCCTGACATGGGGCACCCTCTGGGCAGCGCCTGTGCTCTTGGCCTGGGGGCTAGAGGCCGCTTTCCTCGCCGATCTCGCGCTTTTCTTCAGCAAGCTGGCTGTGGTTACGTTTGGCGGTGCTTATGCAGTGCTGGCCTATATGACCGAAACAGTGGTGGCGACCAAGGGCTGGCTCTCCACCGCGGAGATGATTGACGCGCTCGGACTGGCCGAGACCACGCCGGGGCCGTTGATCCTTGTGACCGAGTTTGTGGGCCTTCTGGCTGGCTTTGCGCAGGGTGGGGCAGGGATGGCGGTGATCGCCGCATTGCTCACGCTCTGGGTCACGTTCATTCCCTGTTTTCTGTGGATTTTCACCGGCGCGCCCTATCTCGAACGCATTCTTGCCCGCCCCCGACTCAAGGGGGCTCTGGCTGGGATATCGGCGGCGGTCGTGGGAGTGATCCTGAACCTCTCAGTGTGGTTTGCGCTGCATGTGTTCTTTGATCGGGTGACGATGACCGGATTCGGGCCGCGCCCGGATTTCGGCACGTTCTCGTTGCTGGATGCCTCGTTTGTCGGGCTTGCAGCTGTGCTTTTACTGGGGTTTCGCCTGTCGATGCTGTTGGTTCTGTCGATCATGGCGGCCCTTGCCGGGGCCGTTTATGTTTTGATCTGAGCCACGCATTGCAGGTCTTTTGTTTTGCTTAGAATCCCCTATGCTGGAGTGCAGCAATTCCCCGAGGTAAAAGATGTCTCGATCAATCGACTATGGAAACCTGATGCACCGTGCCATGCGTGGCCTTATCCAAGAGGTATTGACCAAGGTGCAGGCTGAGGGTTTGCCGGGGGCGCATCATTTCTTTATCACCTTCGACACCAAACATCCCGATGCAAAGCTCGCGGATTGGCTCAAGCAACGCTACCCGTCTGAAATGACGGTTGTGATGCAGCATTGGTATGACGATCTCAGGGTGACCGATGACGGGTTTGCCGTCACCCTCAATTTCGGTGATGCGCCAGAGCGGCTCTATGTGCCCTATGACGCGATTCAGACTTTCGTAGACCCATCGGTGGAATTTGGCCTGCGGTTCGAGACGCAAGAGGTCGACGAGGATGACGAGGATCTCGACGACACCGACCCGACGGATGATGATCCAAGCCCGAACAAGGCAGAGGTGGTCAGCCTCGACAGTTTCCGTAAGTAAACTGAGGCCGGTTTAGGTGTGTGCGATCCTTTGTATTCCGTCGTATACAGTATTGATATTTTGCTCAGCTGCGGTATGAACAGGTCAATCTTGTCACGAAAGGCTTTGCCATGACCGCCACCCGCACCGAGACCGACAGCTTTGGGCCCCTTGAGGTGCCAGCCGACAAATACTGGGGGGCGCAGACGCAGCGTTCGCTCCTGAATTTCCCGATCGGTTGGGAGAAACAACCTATCGCCATCGTGCGTGCGCTTGGCGTGATCAAACAGGCCTGTGCGGTTGCCAACAAGGCCAGCGGCAAGCTTGAAGCGCGTTTGGCCGATGCCATTATCCATGCAGCGCAAGAGGTGATCGAGGGCAAGTTTGATGATAACTTCCCGCTCGTGGTCTGGCAGACCGGATCGGGCACCCAGTCCAACATGAACGCCAATGAGGTCATCGCCAACCGCGCGATTGAAATTCTGGGCGGCGTGATCGGCTCCAAGGACCCGGTGCATCCCAATGACCATGTGAACATGGGCCAATCTTCGAACGATACTTTCCCGACTGCCATGCATATCGCCGCCGCCATGACGGCGCGCGATGTGCTTTTGCCGGGTCTTGCCAAGCTGCTGACCGGGCTTGAGGGCAAGTCGGCAGAGTTCAAAGACGTCATCAAGATTGGCCGCACCCACACGCAGGATGCCACGCCGCTCACGCTGGGACAGGAATTCTCAGGTTATGCGCATCAAGTCCGGCAGGGCATCTCCCGGATCAATGCCTGCCTGCCCGGTATTTATGAACTGGCACAGGGCGGCACCGCCGTCGGCACCGGTCTGAACACCGCCAAGGGCTGGGATACGACCGTCGCCGCCAATATGGCCGAGATCACCGGTCTGCCCTTTGTCACCGCGCCCAACAAGTTCGAGGCTCTGGCGGCGCATGATGCAATGGTGTTCATGTCCGGGGCCTTGGCCACGGTCGCGGGCTCTTGTTACAAGATCGCCAATGACATCCGTTTCCTCGGCTCCGGCCCGCGCTCGGGTTTGGGTGAGCTCATTCTGCCCGAGAACGAGCCGGGATCGTCGATCATGCCCGGCAAGGTCAACCCCACCCAGGCCGAGGCGCTGACCCAAGTGGCCGCGCATGTCATGGGCAACGATGCCGCGATCAAGTTTGCCGGCTCCCAAGGCCATTTCGAACTCAATGTCTACAACCCGATGATGGCCTATAACCTGTTGCAATCCATGCAGCTTCTGGGTGATGCCGCCGATAGCTTTACCGAGAGGATGCTGAACGGGATCGAGGCCAATGGGCCGCGCATCGAAAAGCTGATGCAGGAAAGTCTGATGCTGGTGACAGCTCTGGCGCCCACCATTGGCTATGACAATGCCACCAAGGTCGCCAAGACCGCGCATAAGAACGGCACGACGCTGCGTGAAGAGGCGATTGCCCTTGGCTTTGTCGATGGCGAGACCTTTGACCGCGTGGTGCGCCCCGAAGACATGATCGGCCCGAAATGAGCGCGGGCCCGGTCAATCTGAACCGGGTGCGCAAGCAAAGGGCGCGGGCCGCGCAAAAGGCCCGCGCCGATGAGAATGCGGCGCGCTTTGGGCGCACCAAGGCGCAAAAGATGCGGGAGCAGGCCGACGCGGACAAGGCGCGCAGCGCGCTCGACCAGCATCGCCGGGACCAAGAGTGATGGCGGTTTCATCTGGCCATAAATATCTCGGGGGAGTCCCGGATCCTATCCGGGACGGGGGCAGCGCCCCCAATCTCCCTCTCCGATGAGCGCGCGCCCCATCAAACGCTCGTTGACCCTGCGTGGTCACCGTACCAGCGTGTCACTCGAGGATGCGTTCTGGCAGGCCTTTCGCGAGATTGCTGAGGAAAAAGCCGTGGCGCTGAACGTTCTGGCAGCAGAGATTGATGCAGGGCGCGGGATCGAAACGGGTCTGGCCACGGCGATCCGGCTTTATGTCTTGGCTCATTATCGGGACGGCATCTCGCAAAAGCAATAACGCCGCGCGAGGGCGCGGCGTCATCTTGTTCAGTCTATTGGGAGATTATTCTGCCGGTTGACCGGCGACCACCGCATGCTTTTCGCGCAGGTTGTCTCGATAGAGCGCCTTGGCCAGCGCCACGACCATCAGCACCATCACCATGGCAAAGGGCAGGGCGCCGATGATCATGGCGTTTTTCAGCGCCTCGAACGGATCAGCGGCAGCGCCGGAATTGCCCGCAATGATCAGCGCGCCGATCACCAGCGTCAGGATTATGCCCCAGATGATCCGATGCTTGACGCCGGTTTCCGCCTGACCACCCGACATGATCGTGTTCATCACAAGGATGCCCGAGTCCGCTGAGGTCACGAGGAAGGTCATGATCAGCACCACGCACATAATGGTGACACCCGTAAGCAACCCTCCATCGATCATAAAGCCGAGCGTGACAAAGAGCTTGTTGGTGTTGGACGCCCCGATGATGGCCCCTTGCGCCACGCCGCTGAGCTCTAGGTCGATCGCAGTGGCCCCGAGAATGGTCATCCAGGCAAAGCAGACCAGTGCCGGTGCGATGACACAACCAAGGATGAACTCCCGCACCGTGCGGCCCTTGGAAATGCGCGCCAGAAAGAGGCCGACGAAGGGAGAGAAGGCAATCCACCACGCCCAATAGAACGTCGTCCAACCTGCCTGCCAACCAAAGAGCCGCCCTTGGGCACCCGCCTCGTAAGCGGCAATTTTGGTGGCTTCTGGCAGATCTGCCGCAGGCCCGGCCAGCCCGCCGGTAAAGCCTTCAAAGCTGCCCCAGGCATTAGTCGCGCCGCCAAAAAGATCGCTTGCCAGAGGGGCTGCATCCGCTGGCAAGGCGGCTGCAAAGGAGTCAACCGAAAGCGGTCCATAGGCGTTGAAGGACAGCGATACGAAGTGCAGGATGTAATCTGCGAGCGCAGTCGCATATTTGGTCATCGCAAAAGCAAAAGAGCCAAAGACGATGAAGACGAGCAAAAGCAACATCGACAGCACGAGATTGATGTTGGACAGATACTTGATGCCGCGCCCCACACCGGAGACCGCCGACAGGATCGACATGCCCATAATCACTAGAAGGGCCGCAATCAGGCCAACGGTCGAGGGTTTCGGTGTTTCTCCCGTGGCATTCATAAGCCAGTTCATGCCGGTGACCGCATAGACGCCGTCCACGAATTGGGACACGCCAAAGCCGATCGTGACCGAGACGCCCAGAATGGTGGCCACTACGCCCAGAATATCCACCAGATCACCCAACAGCCCATTGGCTGTGCGCCCGAGAAGCGGTGTCAGTGCCGACCGGATCGTCAGAGGCATGTCGCGCGTATAGGCATAATAGGCAAGGCTGAGGCCGGTTACGACGTAGATCGCCCACGCATGAAAGCCGTAATGCGCAAAGGTATAACGATAGGCGGCCGTTACACCGTCGGCCGTGTTTCCAACCACATTGCCAGAGACGGTCTCCGGGTTCGATCCCCAGAGGCCCAATGGCTCAGCTGTGGCAAAGACCATAAGCCCCACACCCAAGCCTGCGCCAAACATCATCGAGAACCACGAGAAATTAGAGAACTCCGGCTTTTCACCTTCGCGCCCCATCATCCGTTTTCCTGTGGCAGGCAGCAGCGCCACGATGAAGAGAAAAAATGCGAACATGCCCGTTGCAAGAATATAGAAGGTATTGAAGCCCTCCAGCAACGACCAGTTGAGGCTGGACAGTGTTGCATTGGCGTTGAGCGGCCAGATCAAGGCCCAGACCACCAGCAGTGCCATTGAGGTTTTGGAAATCAGTGCAATGGGCAGGCTATAGCCCTCATAAAAGCCCTGTGGTGCGGTTTTGATCTCAAGATCGGTAAATGGTGGCTTGATACTCATCTATGACTTTCCCCTGTTCCATATCGGGTGAGCGGGGTCATTTCATGGCTCTGAAACTGGCCTTTTCCCCCTCGCGACAGTTTCCCATGTCATGTGCCAAGTATCGAGCGGGGAATACGGCGCTCAAAGTACAATTTACGACCCGCGTCGGGATGAATTGGGTCTGTTTCGGATCGGGCTTCAATGTGATTGACACCCTGCGCAGAGAAACTGAAATGGATTTCACGGCGAAACACACCGGGCGATCCTGAAAGGAATCATCCTTAAGCGACACATTGAATGTCGGTAACGTGTATTGAATTCGATGGTCAGGTTGTGCTTCGTCGGTGTGTCCTGATGGGTAATGGCGCTAAGTTTGAGTTTGTTGGGGCCGCGAGAGCGCGCAAATTTCGCCCTTTGTGATCTGCCCTTGACCCTGTGAGGCTGACGGCCGCGCCAAGTGTGTGGCCCTGCCGGATCTTGCGGCGAGCATGGGCATTGGTCTCATGTTCTTTGGGGTGTCCGAGCCCATGAGCCATTTTTCCAGCTCTCTAGCTGGCACGGCGATGGAGGGCCGCAAGGTGATCGCACCGTCCGCGCAACGCGTGTTCTGGTGCACTTTTGAAGGTGCTGTTGCCATCGTTCTGTTGATCGGCGGTGGGCTGGCAGCGCTTCAGTCGGCAGTGATCTCGACCGGGTTGCCTTTTACCTTGGTGCTGCTGGTGATGTGCTGGGCGATCTTTCGCGGCTTACAGAGCGAGAGAACAATCCTGTGAACAACCTAAGACTAATGTTCCACGGGCCGTCCTCCGGCGCTTGCGCGTCGGGGGGCTTTGTTGTTTTGTAGCGGAAAAAACGAGGGGGACACAGATGACACTCGACATCGATTTCGTGCGCGCACAATTTCCGGCCTTTGCCGAGCCGAGCCTTGAAGGGCAGGCGTTCTTTGAGAATGCGGGCGGCTCTTATACCTGTGCGCCTGTGATCGCCCGGCTGGAGCGGTATTACAGGCAGCGTAAGGTGCAGCCCTATGCACCTTACGAGGCGAGCCGTCTGGCAGGCGCGGAGATGGACGAGGCGCGGGCGCGTCTGGCAGCGATGATGGGTGTGGCCACCGATGAGCTGAGTTTCGGCCCCTCGACCACGCAGAACACCTATGTTCTGGCGCAGGCTTTTCGGCAATGGATGGAGCCGGGCGATGCTATCGTCGTGACCAATCAGGATCACGAGGCTAATTCCGGGCCGTGGCGGCGGTTGGCGGATGCGGGTTTTGAGGTCCGCGAATGGAAGATCAATCCCGAGACCGGCTTGCTTGATCCAGCGGATCTCGAAAACCTGCTCGATGACCGGGTGCGGCTGGTGTGTTTCCCGCATTGCTCGAACGTGGTGGGTGCGATCAACCCGGTGGTCGAGATCACGGCGCTTGCGCATGCGGCAGGGGCCTTTGTCTGTGTCGATGGCGTCAGCTATGCTCCGCACGGCCTGCCCGACGTGGGGGGCATGGGGCCGGATATCTATCTCTTTTCCGCCTATAAAACCTATGGCCCGCATCAGGGCGTCATGGTGATCCGGCGCGAGTTGGGTAATTTGCTGCCCAATCAGGCGCATTATTTCAACGCGGACACGCTCTATAAGCGCTTTACGCCCGCAGGCCCCGATCATGCCCAAGTCGCAGCAAGCGCCGGAATGGCAGATTATATCGACGATCTGGCAGCACATCATGGATTGTCAGGTGATCCTGTCGCGCGCGCGGCGGGTGTGCATGATCTCATGCGGTCGCATGAGACAGCGCTTTTGCAGCCGCTTCTGGATTTTCTCAAGGATCGCAATTCCGCGCGCCTATTAGGTCCGACCGATGCCACGCAAAAGGCTCCGACCGTGGCGGTCGCGCTGAATCGGTGCGGGGAAGGGGCGGCGGCGGAACTGGCCGAACATGGCATTATGGCCGGCGGTGGCGATTTCTATGCGGTGCGGCCTCTGGCGGCGATGGGTGTGGATGCCGGGCGCGGTGTTTTGCGACTCAGCTTTGTGCATTACACGACCCGCGCCGAGGTGGACAAACTCTTGACCGCACTGGATGATATTCTTTGATCCGTCCGCGCGGACGGCCCGTATACCCAGCAAAGATCGAGGCAGGGGATGACGGACAAAACACCTTCTATCGTATGGCTCAGGCGCGATTTGCGTCTGGCGGACCATCCGGCGCTCTGCGCGGCTTTGGCGGACGGCGGGCCGGTAATTGTCGTTTTCATCCATGATGAAAGTGTTGATCGGCTGGGCGCGGCCCCGAAGTGGCGTCTTGGATTGTCACTGGCATCACTGGAGCGCAGCCTAGACGAGCGAGGCAGTCGCCTGATCCTGCGCCGGGGTGACGCGCTTGGGGAATTGCGTGCGCTTGTCACAGAGACCGGGGCAGGGGCGGTGCATTGGTCACGGCTCTACGAGCCTGACGCGATTGCACGCGACAAGGTGGTGAAAGCCGCGCTGCGAGAGGAGGGCATCAAGGCCCAAAGCCATGCTGGACATCTGATGTTTGAGCCGTGGACGGTCGAGACCAAGACCGGCGGCTGTTACCGCGTCTACAGCCCGATGTGGCGCGCGGTGAAGGATCGAGAGGTGGCCGCGCCGATCAAGGCACCGGCGCACATTCCCGCCCCGGACAGCTGGCCCACCAGTGACCGTCTCGATGACTGGAGGATGGGCGCAGGCATGGTGCGCGGCGCTGAGGTCTGCCTGCCCTACCAACGCATTGGCGAGGCCGCCGCGACGGAGCGGCTGCACGCCTTTGCCGATGGTGCTATCGCGGATTACAAGGATGCGCGAAATGTCCCGGCGGTAGATGCCACATCCAACCTGTCTGAAAACCTCACTTACGGGGAAATCTCGCCGCGGCAATGCTGGCATGCCGGGCAGAGGGCATTGCATCAGGGGGCTACCGGGGCCGAGCATTGGCTCAAAGAGTTGGTCTGGCGCGAGTTTGCGTATCATCTGATGTATCACACGCCCCACATCCTGACGGGCAATTGGCGTTCCGATTGGGATGCGTTTCCGTGGGCCACTGACGCGGATCATCCAGAGGTGATTGCATGGAAGCAGGGCCGCACCGGCGAACCCTTTGTCGATGCCGCCATGCGCGAGATGTATGTGACGGGCAAGATGCACAACCGTGCACGCATGATCGTTGCCTCGTACCTCACCAAGCATCTGATGACCCATTGGAAGATTGGCCTTGAGTGGTTCGCTGATTGCCTGACGGACTGGGATCCGGCCAGCAATGCCATGGGATGGCAATGGGTGGCGGGTTGTGGACCGGATGCCGCGCCGTATTTTCGGGTATTCAATCCTGAAACTCAGCTTGAGAAGTTTGATCCTGATGGCATCTATACCCGTCGCTGGATCGCCGAGGGGCAATCGCGGCCGCCTGCCTCGGCCCTTGCCTATTTCGACGCCATTCCCCGCAGTTGGGGATTGGACCCCAAATGCCCCTATCCGGCCCGGCTGGTGGATCTTGCCCGAGGTCGGCAGCGCGCGCTCAACGCTTATGAAAACAGGGGGTTTTGATAGATGAACGCCCTAACCGCTGGCACGACGCTTGCTGCAATATCTCAAGACAAAGGGACAGATCGCATGTTTCTGACCGATACCAATGGCCAGACTGGCCTGCCACGCTATTTCGCCCGCTGCTTTGACGTTGCCCGTCATATCGAATCCGGTCGGCTCGATATCCGCCTGCCCGATGGTCGTGTGTTTCGCGCCGAGGGGCGACGTCCCGGACCGGTGGCGGAGCTTGATATACATGACGCGGACGTCTTTGCGCGGCTGGTGCGCGAGGGGTATCTGGGGTTTTGTGAGGCCTATCTTGATGGGGATTGGTCAACGCCCGATCTTCAGGCCTTTATGGACCTGCTCAACGATGACAATGACGGGATCTACAGTGGCTATCCCGGTCAACGTGTGGCGCAAATTTACGAGCGCATCCGGTTCTGGTTCAAGCGCAATTCCAAGACCCAAGCGCGGCGCAATATCAGCTATCATTACGATTTGGGAAATGAGTTTTATAGCCTCTGGCTGGACGACACGATGACCTATTCCAGTGCGCTCTTTCAGCCGGGTCAAAACAGTCATGAACAGGCACAAATCGCCAAATACGCCAGTATGGTTGATCAGATGGGTGTCAAGCCCGGCGATCATGTTCTGGAAATAGGTTGTGGGTGGGGCGGGTTTGCCGAATATGCCGCCAAGGAGCGTGGCTTGCGCGTGACCGGTCTTACAATCAGCGCAGAACAGTTGAAATACGCGAGCGAGCGGATCGCTCAGGCCGGGCTGTCTGATCGGGTCTCGCTGAAATTGCAGGACTACCGCGACGAGCGGGGCACCTATGACGGAATTGCCAGTATCGAGATGTTTGAAGCGGTAGGGGAACGTTATTGGCCAGTTTTCTTTGATAGCTTGCGTGAACGTCTGAACCTTGGTGCGCGGGCCACGCTCCAGATCATCACGGTCGGGGATATGCGGTGGGAAAGCTATCGAACCGATGTTGATTTCATCCAGAAATACATCTTTCCAGGAGGCATGCTGCCGAGTCCTACGGTCTTGCGAGCCGAGATCGAACGCGCCGGGCTGAGCGTTGCGCGGTCAATTGAATTTGGCCAAAGCTATAGTCAGACCCTGCGCCTCTGGCATCAGAGCTTTAACGATAAATGGGATCAAATCGCCGAGATGGGCTTTGACGAGCGGTTTCGCCGGATGTGGAATTTCTACCTGACCTCTTGCGCGGGGGCCTTTAAAGGGGGTAGTTGCGATGTGACGCAGATTACCATCGCAAGGCCCGGATAGATGCCAGTTACAGATCACATGCCCACTGCCGGACGGCTGGCCGCAGCGATCGGCCTTGGGGTCTTGGGATGGTTCGGATCAGAGATGTTTAGACCGCTCATGCCTGCGGATACGAATTTCGGATGGTTCAACGAAGTTAACGTCGTGCTTGGGGCGATTTGTGGCTGGCGGGTAACCGGCACAAGGTTGGGTTTCGGTTATGCTGAAGGGTTCAGCGCGGGGCTGACCGGAACGGGCGCGTTGGTGTTTTGGGCGCTTTTCCTCCAGAGCCTGAATGAAATGCTGAAACGGGCGCTCGAAAATCGCTATGATGGGGTGATCGAGGGGCTGACCTCAATGTTTGAATTGATCGTCGACTATGGCAGCGTGATGATCAACGGCCCGCTGATAGGGTTGCTTGTCACGGGTGGGATTGTGGTCGGAGTCATATCGGAGTGGATTTCGCGTCGGTGGTCGTGATGCCCCCGGTCTTTGTCTATGGTCCCTTGGCCAACCTCTGCGTTCTTCATGCCTTTTCTTGTGTTGCCGTTGCTGCTGAGGCGCGGGCCGAAGGGGTGCAGATCACTTGCGCTGACGTCCCCTTGCCCTTGGCGGGGCTGGCGCCGGGGACGGGGGCCGTCGATGGCTTGCTGGTGGACGACCCCCGGATGGTCAAAACTCTGGTATTCGTGGCCGGGGCTCTTGGCTTGGGGTCGGCGCAGCCCCTTACCGTATCGTGTGGTGGCAGGCCCTGTGCAGCGCAGGTTTTTCCCGGGCAGCCGGGGTGCCTTGCCTGGGATTCCGAGGCTTGGGGCAGGCGATATGCGCGGATTCTGAGTCATGCAGTGCAAGAGATCATATGCCTCAAGGACCAGGTTCCGATTGGGGATTTCGCCAGCCGTTTACCCATGATCCTGTCGCGTGCCGGGGCGCGGGTCGCGGCCACCACGTCCGTGCCTGCCGATCTGCGCAGCGCGACAGGGGCCCACACGGTAGAGGAAGTCGGTTGCGAAATCACCTATGCCGGGTTTTTTCTGTCCCGCGCCTATACGTTGCGCCACCCGCGTTTTGACGGCACGCTCAGCGCCACGATCCGGCGCGAGGTGTTCGTGGCCTCCGACGCCGCCTTGGTGCTGCCGTATGATCCGATCCGTGACCGGGTCTTGTTGGTGGAACAATTCCGCATGGGCCCCTATGGCCGCGGTGATCCGCTGCCATGGATGCTGGAACCGGTGGCTGGGCGGATCGACGGCGGGGAGACCCCGGAGGCGGCTGCGCTCCGTGAATGCCGGGAAGAGGCAGGGCTGAATTTGCAAGAGTTAGAGCCGATTTCATCCCATTACTGCACGCCCGGATACTCAACAGAGGTGTTCCATCTTTTCCTTGGAATTTGCGATTTGCCCGATACCGATAAGAGGCAGGGCGGGTTGGCCACCGAACATGAGGATATTCGAACCCATGTGATTGATTTTGCGCGCGCGATGACGCTGGTTCAAACCGGCGAGGCCAATAATGGGCCGCTCGTTCTCAGTCTGCTCTGGCTTGAGCGTGAACGTGCAAGGCTGCGCGCATCTGCTTGAGTTCCATATCTCTAGCGCCTAAACCGAAATTACACTCTGACCACAGGAGCATAAGAGATGCGCATTGCACAGGATCTGGCCGCAGCCGTGGGGAACACGCCCCTTATTCGTCTACGTCGTGCCAGCGAGGAAACCGGCTGTGAAATCTTGGGCAAATGCGAGTTTCTAAATCCCGGCCAATCGGTCAAGGACCGTGCCGCGCTTTTTATCATCCGTGACGCGATCGCGCGCGGTGATCTGAAACCCGGCGGCACGATTGTCGAAGGCACGGCTGGCAATACCGGTATCGGTCTTGCCCTCGTCGGGGCATCGCTTGGGTTCAAGACAGTGATCGTCATTCCGGAAACCCAAAGCCAGGAAAAAAAGGACATGCTGCGCCTTGCCGGGGCCGATCTGGTTCAGGTGCCCGCCGCGCCCTATTCAAATCCGAATAACTTTGTACGCTATTCCGAGCGTTTGGCAGCGGAACTGGCGAAAACCGAACCCAATGGCGTGATCTGGGCCAATCAATTCGACAACGTCGCAAACCGTCAATCCCATATCGAAACTACGGGACCCGAGATATGGGATCAGACCGGCGGCAAGGTCGACGGGTTTATCTGCGCGGTGGGGTCGGGCGGCACGCTGGCGGGCGTTGGCATGGCGTTGCAGCCTAAGGGCGTCAAGGTCGGTATCGCTGATCCAATGGGCGCCAAGCTCTATTCCTACTATACTACGGGCGAATTGGCGAGCGAAGGCTCGTCCATCGCCGAAGGCATCGGTCAGGTGCGTATTACCGCCAATCTCGAAGGGTTTGCCCCAGATTTCGCCTGTCAGGTGCCCGATTCCGAGGCGCTGCCCATCGTGTTCGACCTCTTGCAGCACGAGGGGCTGTGCATGGGTGCGTCGACAGGCGTCAATATCGCGGGGGCCATGCGGATGGCCCGCGAAATGGGGCCGGGCCATACCATCGTGACGATCCTTTGCGATTATGGCACGCGCTATCAGTCCAAGCTGTTCAATCCCGAATTCCTGCGTGCCAATAACCTGCCCGCGCCCGAATGGCTGGATCAGGCGCCGCGCTCGATTCCGGGAGTTTTCGCAGAGTGACACGTGTCCTGCGGCAACTCTGTCTGATTGTTTGTCTCGCGTTTGGGGGTGTTGTTCTACACCCGTCAACGGTGCTGGCGCAGGGGCAGCATTCGCCCGATGCATTGGACTACGTCGCTTGGGGGGAACTTGCGGCCAGCGCGGATGAGACAATTGCCAAAGGCGAGACGACGACCGAGGAACTGGAAAGCCTGCGCGGCGAGATCAATGACTGGCGGCAGAAATTTGTGATCGCGCAGGACAGCAACGCGGCAGCGATCCGAACGGTCCGCGATCAGATTGCTGCCTTGGGGCCAACCCCCGAGAGCGGTGAGGAACCCGAAAACATCACGGCAGAGCGTGACGAGCTGCAACGCCGTCTTACGCGGTTGGAAGCCCCTGTAAAGCTCGCGGATGTCGCCCGTAGTCGCGCAGAGGTGTTGGTTGCCAGCATAGATGGCGCGATCCGGGACCGCCAGACCGAGGCGTTGTTGCGGCTGGGACCGTCGCCGGTTAATCCGCTACACTGGCCAGAAGCCGTCAAGACACTCTACCGAGCGGCTGAAACCGTGCGCGGCGAGACCGTGAAAAATTGGCAGAGTGCTTTTCGCCGCGGCCGTTTTACCGACAATCTTCCGGGCGTGTTTTTGCTGAGTTTTCTAGGCCTCGTGCTGATGTCGCGGGGGCGTTTCTGGACGACGCGACTGTCTGCGCGTGTGCTGACGAGCGCACCCACTGCTGGCCGCCAGCTTGTAGCCTTTGCGATATCTCTGGGTGAATGGCTGTTGCCCTATCTTGGTGTCATGGCGCTGGTTTCTGCGGCCACCATTGCCGGAGTTTTGGGGCCCAAAGGCAACTTGGTGGTGAGTTCTGTCCCCTCTGCCGTGTTCATCTTTCTGTTGGCGCGCTGGCTGGCGTTGCGCATATTTCCGCGCGATGATCTGCAATTGCCGCTGCTGTCGCTTGAGAGCGCCGAACGTTACTCGGGACGGCTCTGTGGCGCCATGCTGGGGCTGGTGGTGGCGGGTTTTGCCTACGTTCGTGATTTGGCGGATGGGTTTGGTTGGTCCGAAGAGGCGCGGAATGTCCTGATTTTTCCGATGATGGTGCTGGCTTCTTTGCTCTTGTTGAGGCTGGCCAAACTGCTGATGCGCCACAGCCGTCCGCAATCGGACGAGTCCGAAACCGAACAGACCTTCCGCAGCAAGCTGGTGCGGATTCTGGCGCGGGCGCTTTGGGCGCTGGCGATCTTTGCACCGCTTCTCTCGGCCATTGGCTATATGTCCGCCGCCGAGGCGATGATGCTGCCCGCACTTTTGTCGCTGATGATGATTGCGGCGCTCTTGTTGTTGCAGCGCGTTTTGACCGAAGTCTACATCATGCTGCGGGGCAATGCGAAGAGTGCAGAGGATTCGCTCTTTCCCGTGCTTCTGGGCTTTGTTTTCGTGCTGGCCTCGGTGCCAATCTTTGCTCTCATCTGGGGCGCTCGACCCGCGCAATTGCACGAAGCATGGCTGCATTTTACCCAAGGGGTCAGCTTTGGCGGAATCACCATATCACCGACCGGGTTTCTCACGCTCGCGGTGGTATTTACCGTGGGATATCTCATCACACGGCTCATTCAGGGCACGCTCAAGAATTCGATCCTGCCCAAAACCCGGCTCGATATGGGGGGACGGAATGCGATCGTGTCGGGGGTTGGCTATGTCGGAATTTTCCTCGCTGCGCTGATCGCGGTTACAAGTGCGGGAATTGATCTGAGTTCGTTGGCGATTGTCGCGGGTGCACTCTCGGTCGGCATCGGTTTTGGCTTGCAAAACATCGTCTCCAACTTTGTCGCTGGCATCATATTGTTGATTGAGCGACCGATTTCCGAAGGTGACTGGATTGAGGTGGGCGGCCAGCATGGCTATGTGCGCTCAATCTCGGTGCGGTCCACCCGGATTGAGACCTTTGACCGGACCGATGTTATCGTTCCAAATGCCGATTTTGTGAGCGGAACAGTCACGAATTACACGCGCGGCAACACCGTTGGCCGGGTCATTGTGCCTGTTGGTGTGGCCTATGGGACCGATACCCGCCGTGTCGAAAAGATCCTGCGAGAGGTGGCCGAGGCGCATCCGATGGTTTTGATGCAGCCGCCGCCAACGATCCTGTTCCAGAATTTTGGCGCCAGCTCGCTCGATTTCGAGATCCGCGCGATCCTGCGGGATGTGAATTGGGTCTCGAGCGTCAAATCGGACATGAACCATGAAATTGCCCGTCGTTTTGCCGAAGAGGGCATCGAAATTCCCTTCCCGCAACAGGATGTCTGGTTTCGCAATGCGGCCAGCATGCCCCAAGGGCGCCCGGTGAACCCCGAAGCCCAGACCAGCAACGCTCCGGCTGGCCTGACCGACGGCGATGTCGACGGCGACGGCGGCGGAGACGGGCGATGAGCGTACTCCTGTTTCGGCAAGACGCCTATCGGACCGAGGCCAACGCGGTTGTAATAGCCCACACACCCGAAGGCGGTGTGGTGCTGGATCAGAGCCTCTTTTATCCCACCGGTGGCGGGCAACCGGGCGACAGCGGTCGGTTGATGTGGCAGGGGCGCGCCCTGCCGATTGCGACGGCAGTCAAGACCGAAGGCGACCAAATCGCGCTGGTGGCGTCCGAGCCGCAGGCCTTACCGCCCATCGGCACCACATTGCAACAGGTGATTGACTGGCCCCGGCGGCATCGCTTTATGCGGATGCACACAGCCCTTCACCTGTTGTCGGTGGTGATCCCCCTGCCGGTTTCGGGTGGGGCTATTTCCGAGGGGCGTGGTCGTCTCGATTTTGATATGCCTGAGGCCCCGACCGACCGAGACATGCTTGAGGACTATCTCAACCAGTTGGTTGATCGCGACCTGCCTGTGACCGAGGACTGGATCACCGATGACATGCTGCGCGCCAATCCGGGGCTGGTCAAGACCATGTCCGTGGCTCCGCCTATGGGATCGGGGCGCGTGCGTCTGGTGCGGATCGGGCAGGGGACGGATCAAGTCGATCTGCAGCCCTGCGGCGGTACTCATGTGGCGCGAACCGGCGAAATCGGCCGTCTCAGACTGGGTAAGTTCGAGAAGAAAGGCCGACAGAACCGACGGGTTTATCTACATCTGGATGGCTGAAACAGTCGCACGGGCACGCTCAGTTGAGTGCAAAGGCTGCAATCGCTTGTGTGAGGCAATCAAGGCTGTCGGTATAGGGCACCTCGTCCGGCAAGGCGTCCGTCATAAGGGACAATTCCGTACAGGCGACCAACAGGTGATCCGCCCCTTGGACCAAGAGTGCCTGCGCCTCTTGTGCGAGGCGGGGTTTTAGGACGGCTGCGGCCTCACCTGCCTTTACGGCACGGATGATCCCGAGAAGGCGGCTGTCGTCGTTCAAAAACAGCGGCGTTAGCCCATGCGCGGCGAATGGCGCGTCAAACACCCCTGCCAGACGAGTGGCCGGTGATGCCAAAAGACCCACGCGGTCTGCGCCCTGCGCAGCCAATGAGGCCGCCGTCAGGTCGAGCATGTTGAGAAAGGGCAAGGGCGTGGCAGCCACTACGACGGGTGAGTAGTGATGGGCGGTATTGCACGGCATGGCAAGCGCCTCCGCCCCGGCTGCGTGCAGATCGCGCGCCATCCGGGCCAGGGTCGGTCCGGGGTCTTCTCCGGTCCCCTCAATCAGTGCTTTGATGCGACTGGGCACCTGTGGGTTCTGGTGCACAATGAGGGGGATATGATCGCTGTCGTCGCGTGCGGGCACTGCGCCAAGCAGTTTTTGCATCAGGAGGATGGTCGCTTCGGGGCCCATGCCCCCCAGAATGCCAACGGTTTTCATATTTGGGTCTTTAGCCTGTTGAGGTTGCCGCAGCGGGTGCGGGGGGCATGCGGATATCGGCGCTGCGGGCGTGCCCTTCCATCCGTTCGGCGCGGCTCAGGCTGGCAGTGACGCGCGCCAGATCGGGAAGCGCGCGATCGTCCACCTCTTGCCAGGTAACGGTCTTCAGGAACTTGTGCACCGAAAGCCCCCCTGTATAGCGCGCAGCCCCGGACGTGGGCAAGACGTGGTTGGGACCGGCCGCCTTGTCACCAAAGGCAACGGTCGTGTTCTCGCCTAGAAAGAGCGAGCCATAGGCGCACAGGCGGTCGCGCCACCATGGCAGATCTCGGGCCTGAACGTGCAGGTGTTCTGGGGCCTTTGTATCAGCATATTGCGCCATATCCTCAATCGTGTCGCAGAGCACCACCTCCGCCAGATCGCGCCACGCGGCAGTGGCGGCGCTGCGGTTAGGCTCTGGCAGGCTGGCGATGAGGGCGGGCACATGGGCAATCACCGCTTTGGCCAAGGGCAGATGCGTCGTGGCGAGCCATACCGGAGAATTGGCCCCGTGTTCAGCCTGTCCGACCAGATCGGCGGCAACGGTTTCGGGGTCAGCTGTGTCATCGGCAAGGATCAGGCTGTCGGTGGGGCCTGCGAACATGTCGATGCCGATGGGACCAAACAGTTGCCGCTTGGCCTCGGCGACATAGGCGTTGCCGGGGCCAACGAGAATATCAGCCGCCGGCGCGCCAAAAAGACCAAAGGCCATGGCGGCGATGCCCTGCACCCCGCCAATGGTCAGAATACGCGTGGCCCCGGCCAGATCCATGGCAAAGAGCATCGCATCAGGAATGCCTTGATCGCCGCAGGGCGGGGAACAGGCAGTAATGTCCGCCACCCCCGCCTCGCGGGCCGTGGCAATGGTCATAAGCGCAGACGCAATATGGCTATAGCGGCCGCCGGGCACATAGCATCCCGCCGCCTGAAGCGGGATCTGGCGCTGACCCGCACGCAGGCCAGGACGCAGTTCAATCTCCATGTCCTGCGCCGTGGCGCGTTGGGCGGCGGCAAAGCGTGAGATATTGTCATGCGCCCAAATGATGTCGTCCTTGAGCGACTGCGGCACGCGCGCGGATGCTGCATCAATTTCGGCACGAGTGACGGTGATGGCCCCCTGCCAGCCGTCCAGTTGCCGGGCATATTCCAGCGCCACCTGCGCACCGCCGGTCCGCAACCGCGTCAGCATGATCTGAACAGTATCAGCCACATCTTGAGCGGTCTGTTCGGGCTCGCCGGGGGCAGTTTTCAGGTGGGTTATGGGCATGACATGGACTCCTTTCCCCAGAGCAATGCGGCGCGTTGCGCCTTGGGGCAAGGAATTTGCCGGAATGGTGGTCCGGTTTTTTTAGGCGCTGAAAGGTGGTTTCGGGATTTCCGAAAAGACATGCGTCAGGGTCTGCTTTGCAGCAGTCCTAAGTGTCAGCCCCGACGCCGCGCCGGAGCATCAAGATCCCGGTCGGTTTCAGGCAAACCTTCGCGTGACAAAAGCACGGCGATGGCCCGGAAGCCCGGAACATGGCTGCACACGATCATCAGCGCGACCATGATCGGAACCGCCAGAAACATTCCCGGTATTCCCCACACCGCCGCCCAGAACGCGAGGCTGATGATAATGCCAAAGGACGATACCCGTAACGCACGCCCCATCAACATCGGATCGATGACATTGCCGTTCGTGAACTGGATCATCCCCACCAGCAGGAAAATCACCAGCGCCATGGTGCCATCGGCCAGCTGTACATAGGCCACCAATGCCACAAGCACCGTCGCCACAATCGACCCGATTGAGGGGATGTAATTGAGCACGAAAGTCAAAATGCCCAAGGCCCCCGCAAGATCAAGCGCAAAGAAGCGCGCGACGCCATATACCATCAGTCCCGTGACCACGCTGACGAGGGTCTTGACCAGCAGGTAATAGTTCACTCGGTGGATGATCGAATTGACAATCCGTCCCACCCGTTCGGCCTGTTTGGCGTCCCCAAAGAGGCTCTCGAGCTTAGTGGTGAACCAGATCCGTTCGGCAAAGAGAAAGCCTACAAAGAGGATCACCAGAACCGTGCCCTGCATGATGCCACCAGCCTGCCCGGCAAGGGTGCGCAGATAGCCTGCCACGTCCAGAGTCGAGACCGCGTTGAACACCGCCTTTTCAGCATCCGGCCCCAGCCAAGCCACCATGGCCGAGATCGCCTGCGGGGCCCGGTCTGTATAGGCCAGCGTGGTCGAGAGCACTGTGTTGAGCTGCGACAGGATCACCGCCGAGAGGCTCAGCAGCGCCGCAGAGATCAGCAAGAGGGCCACAATGCTTGCCAGCCAGTTGGGAATCCGCACCGGCCCCAGCCGCAGCCGCGCGATGGAATTGATCGCATCCGAGGTCAGACTGAATAGGATGATCGCAGTGGCCAGTGAAATCAGCAGAAATCTGGCTTGTACCAACAGAAACAAGACCACCGCAAAGGCGATAATGATCTGAGCCACGGTGCGGATGCGCTGTAATTCCGATGTGTTTGCGCTGTGCTGCGTATCGTGATCTTTTGGGGTCACCGTATGGCCTGTCCTTGGTGTGCTTTCGGCCAGAGTATCGGGAATTTCCCGAGACGTGACAATCGTCGAAACCAGTCTTTACACGTTAAAATCTGGCATTTCTCCGCCCTGTTGTGTTTTCGGGTGAGGATCAGGCGTCCTCGAGGATCAGATCCGCCGCCCGCCACGCCAACATCATCGTGGGCGCATTGGTGTTCCCAGAGGTGATATTGGGAAAGACCGAGGCATCGACCACCCGCAGCCCCGTGGTCCCATGCACCCTGAGGCGCGGATCGACCACCGATTGCTCTGCGCTCTCTCCCATCCGGCAGGTTCCCACTGGATGAAACACCGTGCCACAGCGTTTGCGAAAATCAGCGAGGATTGCTGCATCGTCCATTGTACGAAGATCCTCGTACATCGCGCTTTCAACCAGCCCGCTCAGGGCGTTTGTGGATATCAGATTCTGACAGAGCCGCCCTCCGGCCACGACTTGTGCACGGTCTTCTTCGGATGCCAGCGAATTGGGTTGGATCAGCGGTGGGGCCTCTGGATCAGGGCCGCTGATATCTATCCGGCCCCGGCTGGTCGGGCGCGATGGTTGAAAACAGATGATGAACCCTGGAAAAGGGTCTGGCCGCACCACAGAGCGCGTGCCCTCAGGCGTGGTCGTATAGGTGACTGGGTTGAAGTAGAGTTGCTGATCAGGTCGATTTTGACCGGGGCGGGATCGAAAGAACCCACCGCATTGATTGACCGACAGCGCCAAGGGCCCGCGCCGCGTAAACGCAAAGCGCAACGCTGCACGCACTTTGCCAAAGAACGGTGCCAGATCGTTGTTGAGCGTGCGTTCCGTCGCGCGAAAATAGTAATTGATCCCCAGATGGTCCTGCAAATTTCCGCCAACATGCGGCGCATCCAGCAGAGGCGTGATGCCATGCCTGCGCAACAGATCCACCGGGCCGATCCCCGACAGTTGCAGCAGGCGTGGCGAAGTGACCGCCCCCGCACTCAGAATGATCTCGCGCCCGGCGCGCGCCACATGGGCCTGCGTGCCCCGCCGATAATGCACCGCTACCGCGCGCGTGCCGTCGAACTCGATCCGCTCGACCAGGGCATGGGTCACCAGTGTCACTGTGCTGCGCTTCAGTGCTGGTCTGAGACAGGCTCGGGCCGAGGAATTTCGCAAACCGCCAGCTGTGTTGATCCGATAGACGGCCCCACCTTCCCCGGAGGGATCGTTTATGTCCTCCGTGCGCGGCAATCCCAACTCGTCTATTGCTGCGAAATAATGACGATTGACCGGATGGATTTGGTCCGACACATCCTGAACCGTAATCGGCCCGCTACCACGTCGTGTTCCATCTGGTGCAACCTGTGTCTCTAGGGCCTCATAGGTCTGGCGCACAGTTTTCCATCCCCAGTCGGTGGCGCCTGCGGCCTCCCAATCATCGAAATCATGCGGTAATCCGCGCGCATAAACCAATGCGTTGATCGCGCCTGATCCGCCCACGGTTTTGCCGCGGGGCCAATAGCCTCGTCGCCCGTCCAGTGCTTCTTCCGGCTCGGACTCGTATTTCCAGTTTACCCGGTCGTCGAAAAAGGTTTTGCCATAGCCAAGGGGCAGGGCGATCCATGGGCTACGTCCTCGACCACCTGCCTCTAGAATCAATACACGGTAGCGACCGTTTGCGCTCAGACGGTCTGCCAGAATAGACCCGGCAGAGCCTGAGCCGATGATTATGAAGTCATGCTCCGTCACGGCTGCTCCTGCTTATGTCTTTTGCCCGCACATCAGCGTTACAAAAGCGATCCGTCATCAAAATGCCAAAAAGCGGCAGTGGTAACAAATTCCCGACAGAACCTTGCATTAATCGTCCCTTGAGAGACAACCCCAGCTTTTCCCGCAGTGGGGTGCAATCTCCCCCTTGCAAACCCCGCCCTCCTGCGGCTAGAACCCGCCCGATGGAGCGGTGGCCGAGTGGTCGAAGGCGCACGCCTGGAAAGTGTGTAGGCGGGGAACCGTCTCGAGGGTTCGAATCCCTTCCTCTCCGCCACTTGCACAGTGCAAAACCGAAAACAGGTCCCTCGCGGGGCCTTTTTCTTTATGTGCCAAAGGGGTTTGCAGGGACC